>NZ_MDDV01000006.1 GCF_001854885.1 Ensifer sp. LCM 4579
CTCTCTCCAAACCATCGCCGGTTACCTCCCGGCTCTTAGAGAACTGTCACCTATGTAAACGGTCCGTTCTGTTACCTATCTATCCGGTTCGGACATCACCCTAGCCCTCTCCCCGCGAGCGGGGAGAGGGTTAGTCCTCGGGTAAACCCGAGGAGAGGGGCAAATATTGCGGTCGCTCGAGCCCTCAGCGCTTCACCTGAAACGTGTGCTCGATCCCGGGAAAGGTACGGGCCTTCACCTCGTTGGCATAGTCTTCGACTGCCTTGGAAATCGTCGGCGCGAGCTCGGCGAAGTGCTTGACGAAGCGCGGTTTGAAATCGTTGAACAGACCGAGCATGTCGTCCGAGACGAGGATCTGGCCGTCACAGGCGGGCGACGCGCCGATGCCGATCGTCGGCGACCGGAGCATCGCGGTGATCTCGCGGGCAACCGGCTCGACCGTGCCCTCGATGACGATCGCGAATGCGCCGGCATCGTCGATTGCCTTGGCGTCGCGCCGGATCTTCGCCACTTCCTTGTCGTTGCGCCCGACTGAACGATAGCCGCCGGTGGTGTTCACGAGCTGGGGCATCAGCCCGACATGGCCGAGCACCGGAATGCCGCGGCAGACGAGGAAATCGACCGTTTCGGCCATCTCCGCCCCGCCCTCGAGCTTGACCGCGCTGCACCCGGTTTCCTTCAGGACACGCGCGGCGCTCCGGAAGGCCTGTTCCTTCGATTCCTGATAGGAGCCGAAGGGCAGGTCGACGACCACGCAGGCGCGCTCCGCGCCGCGCATCACCGCCTGGCCGTGTGCGATCATCATGTCGAGCGTCACGCCGACGGTGGTGTCGAGGCCGTAGAGCACCATGCCGAGCGAATCGCCGACGAGCAGGAAATCGACGTGCGGGTCGAGGAGCCGCGCGATCGGCGTCGTATAGGCCGTGAGGCTGACGATCGGTCGCTCGCCCTTCAGAGCCTCGATGTTGGCGGGGCTGAGCCGCCGCTTCGTATTCTGAACGCTCATTCTCAGGCTACCTTTGCATAACGGGCGGATTTCGGTGCGATGACGCGATTGTCGAGCAGCTTCGTCGTCCCGAAGCGGACGAAGAGGAGGAGCAGCACCGGCTTGTCACCGATCTTTCCGATCGGTTCGAGTGTACCCGGATCGCGCAGCGCCACCACTTCGGGGCGGGCGAGCGGCTCAGATGAAAGAAACTCTGTGACCCCTTTCTCGACGGCGCCGGGATCGCTCTCTCCGCTTGCAATCAGCCGCTCGGCCTCGTCCAGAGCCTTTGGCACGATCGCAGCGGCACGGCGCTCTTCGGACGTGAGGTAGACATTGCGCGACGAACAGGCGAGCCCGTCCTCCTCCCGCACCGTCGGCACGCCGACGACCGTCACAGGCTGCGCCAGATCTTCGACCATGCGGCGGATGATCTGCAACTGCTGGAAGTCCTTCTCGCCGAAATAGGCGCGGTCGGGCTGGACGATGTTGAAAAGTTTGCTGACGACGGTCGCGACCCCGGCGAAATGCCCGGGCCTTACAGCGCCCTCGAGTTCGGAGCCCAGCTTCGGCAGGTCGACGACGGTTTCCATCGGCCGCGGATACATGTCGGCGACGCTCGGCGCGAAGAGGAAGTCGACGCCGCCCTCCTCGAGCATCTTCTCGTCGCGGGCGAGATCACGCGGGTATTTGGCGAGATCCTCGCTCGGCCCGAACTGAAGCGGATTGACGAAGATGCTGGCGACGACCACGTCGTTTTCGCTGCGGGCGCGGCGAACGAGCTCCATGTGACCGACATGGAGATAACCCATGGTGGGGACAAGCCCGATCGACTTTCCGGCGCGGCGGTGCCCGGCAAGGGCCGCACGCAACGCGGCGATGGTGGTGATGGTCTTCATCTCCGGACCCTCCAATCCGCCGGGGCGGAAAGACGCGCCCCGCTTCGCTGATATGGCTAGCCGCCCGCCCCGCGAAAAGGCAATTGCACAAAATTTGGCGGCAAAGCTCTATCTTGTGCGGCGCAAAAACACAAATGGAAATGGCGGAAGCGTGGCGAGATCAAGGCGGGGACAACCGAACGCTGTGCCTGGAAGCGCTGCGAGACCGGCGTTTCACGCGCATCCGGATGGCCGATTTCTCCGGCGTGGCCCCGGACGAAGGAGGCCTTGAAAGCCGTTGCCTCCGCGCCAGATAATTTTCTCGCCACCTGTCGGCAAGCGGCCTTAGCCGGCGTCCTTTGCCAGTCACACAAAACCACGAGGAAAAATCCATGCGCATGATCTTCGTCAATCTGCCGGTCAAGGACCTCAACGCCTCCCGCGCCTTCTTCTCCGCCCTCGGCTTCACCTTCAATGAGCAGTTTTCCGACGACACCGCCGCCTGTACCGTCATCGACGAGAACGTCTTCGTCATGCTTCTGACCGAGCCGAAGTTCCGCGACTTCATCACCGGCGAGATCAGCGACACCGCCAAGGGCACGGAAGTCATCACCGCCCTCTCCGCTTCGAGCCGGCAGGAATGCGACGACATGCTGGAGAAGGCGCTCGCGGCAGGCGGCAAGCCCTGGAAGCCGGCCATCGATTACGGCTTCATGTACGGCGTCAGCTTCCAGGACCCCGACGGCCACGTCTGGGAGTTCATGTGGATGGATATGTCCGCGCAGCAGGCGTGAGCGACGGGCGAGTTTTCCGTAGGCGCCTTCAGGGTCTCTCCGCGCCGCTGACGCGGCGTGGAAGCCCTCCCACAGCGCCGGGTGTCCTTGGGGATGCCCTAGAGACGCTGTGAGCCTTCGTATCCATGCATCGTCCTTTCGGAAAATCGACGCGCCAGGCATCGTTTCGGACCATTGACGCGCGTCGCACCGGAACGTATTCGCGTGACGCGCTTCCATGCGGAGCCGCTTCCACCAGGCAGAGCAAGCGCCACCAGAAGAACCTTTCGGGCTGATCGATTGACAGCGAGCCCGCAAACGGACACGGTGGCGCCGCCGAGGGAGACGATGCAGACGGACACCGGGTACGCTGATCGGGAGCGGCTATTGGCCATCCTCGATTTCTGGCACAAGATCGAGTTTTTCATTCCCTATGACCTTTCCTCCCGCGCCGTTCAGCGCGAAGGCAGGAGTGTCTTCTGGCTGCATGCGCAGACATTGGAGGATGACGCCGCCGCGCTGAGACGCCCCTCGATCCCGGAGGAGAAGGAGGTCGCCGGCATTACCTTGTTTCTCGGCGTCTTCCACAAGTCGGAGGTAGCGGGAGCAGGCCGGTTCTTCGGCGACGGCCCGGCGCAATACGAAGACGCCGAGCGCGGCGATCTCGACGGCGACACCTGTTTTGCCAGCCTGGAACTCGACGCCTCGGGAAATCCGCTCTTCGAGACTTTCGCCATCTCGACCCTTCCCTGGGCGCTTGGCCGCAGCCGCGAACTCGGCCTCTCCGCGCTCGACTTCGGCGCATTTACCGATAGCAGACGCCGGCTCTCGGAACTGCTGCAGAACCTCGATGCCCAGCGGCGCCTCGATCTGCCGCCCGAGGATAAAGGCGACCGGCCGTTCATGCCCCGCGAGATTCTTGGGCTTCACGAACTGCTTTGCGATTGGGCCGGATTCATCCCGAAGCACGAAACGCCCGTGGCTCTTGTCGAAATCCGGTACCGGGACCGGCGGGCAAAGGCGGTCCGGCAGGCATTGCCGCCGCCCGAAGGCGAGACGACGACCGATGATGATGACGACGGCGTCGTCGCCGAAAAGGACATCGGCATCCTGAACAGCTTCTTCATCGAAGACATAGAGCAGGCGATGGCGCAGGTGCGGGCTGGCACGGTCCCGGAACCGCTTAAGCAGTACCTGACGCCTCGGACAACAGAGGAGCGAATCGACCTTTACTCGGACGAGGGCCGCCATGCGCTGCTCGACATCCTCAACCCGCGAAACCTCAATTGCGGTCGATGGCCAAGCGAGTTGCATCAGGCGATGAGCCTGATGCAGCAATTCGCGATCAATTCGGCAACGCTCGCCCTCGCCGAATCCGGGCTCTATTCCGTCAACGGACCGCCCGGCACCGGCAAGACCACGCTCCTGCGGGAGATGATCGCTAACAACGTCGTCAAGCGCGCCAGGGTCCTTGCCGCCCTGAAAACGCCACGCGACGCATTCGACGGGCGGCCGCGCAGCATCGCCTTTGCCGATGGCAGCACGGCATCGCTATCGGTGCTGAAGCCCGAGCTGGCCGGCTTCGAAATGGTGGTCGCCTCCTCGAACAACACGGCGGTCGAGAATATATCCCATGACCTGCCGAAACGGCGCTCGATCGTCGAAATCTCCGGCCGCGGATATCTGCAGACAGTGGCCCACAAGATCGCCGCCCAGAAGGATAACGGTCACGTTCTCGACCTCACGGATGACGACCGTCCGTGGGGCCTGATCGCCTGTGCGCTCGGAAAGGCCGGAAACCGCCGGGCGTTCAAAGAGCGTTTCGCCTTCATGCCCGTCGACGAAGAGGCAAGACCCACCTGGTCCGGACCCGAAAAGCCGCAGACGATCTGGCAATGGCTGAAGAGCTACGAGGGGCCCAGTTTCGCCGAAGCCGCCCAGCGGTTTCGCGCCGCCGACGATGCCGTGAGCGAGAGCGTCCGTCGCCATGTCCGTTACGCCGATCTCCACCGCGAGGTCGGCCTCGTTCCCCTGGAGGAATTTTGCCGGGAGCTTCGCGAGCGGACCCAAGCTGCCGCCGACGTCCATCGGCGGGCGTGGGAAAGCCGTGATGCAGCCTTCGCCGAAGTGACGGCCCTCGAGGAGCGGCTTTCGCATCTGCAGGAGGAAGAGCACTTGCTCGACCGCTCCGCGCCGGGCTGGTGGCAAAGCGTGCTGCCGACGGCGGTCGGCCGCGAACACAGGAACAGCCGGGCGGCGAACCTGGAGCAACAGCTCTCGCTCGGACGGAAGCTGAGAGAGGCCGAGCAGCGTCTTGCGGAACAGCAAGCGCGCGCGAGAAAGGCCGGTCAGCAGTACAAGGACTGCCGGCAGCGCCTGTGCATGCAGGAGGAAGCCTGGTCGACAAGGCGCGCCGAATTCGAGAAGCTGGCAAAGGTGCTCGGCCATCCGGCCGTGCCGCTTCGCCTGGAGGAGCTCGAAAGCGATCGGTTCCAGATTGACGGGCTGTGGCACTCGGACGAGTTGGCACGCCTGCGCACAGCCCTGTTCGAAGCCGCGCTGGCTTTGCATGAGGCATGGCTGGCGGATGTCGGCAGCAAGGGTGGAGGGTTCGGGGGCAATATCGTCGCCACTGTCAAACTGCTGTCCGGCAACGACCCGTTGAAGCGCGACCATCTCCCAAGCATCTGGCAAAGCCTGTTCATGATGGTCCCGGTCGTTTCCACGACCTTCGCCTCCTTCGCGCGTCAATTTGGCGGTCTTGGCCCGGGTTCGATCGGCTGGCTCTTCGTCGACGAAGCGGGCCAGGCCGTGCCGCAAGCGGCTGTCGGCGCTCTCATGCGGGCAAAGCGCGCGATGATGATCGGCGATCCGCTGCAGATCGAGCCGGTCTTCAGCCTGCCAAGCGCCTTGATCGGCGCTCTTGCCGCCCTTTCGCCGCATACGTCGGACGGGCATTACGCGCCGAACCGGGTTTCGGCGCAGATCCTGGCCGACGCCGCCAACCGCTTTGGCACGACGATCCCCGCCGACGGTGGCGAGGGCTTATGGATCGGCAGCCCCCTCAGGGTGCATCGCCGTTGCATCGATCCGATGTTTAGCCTTGCCAATCGGATCGCCTATCGCAACAAGATGGTTTTTGCAGCGGGCGCCGGTCTCGCCGACGAAGATGCGGCGCCGTTCCGCAACGACAGCGCCTGGATCGACATCAAAGGCAAGGTTTCCGGCAAGCAGACCGTTGCCGGGCAGGTCGACTTCATCGTCGATGTCCTCGCCGCCCTCTACCGCCGCGACGGCATCCTGCCGGAGAGCTACGTCATCTCGCCCTTCAAGGAGACGAAAAATGCGCTGAAACAGGCTCTGCTGCAGGCAAGCTGGAGTGACACCGACAGATATTCCTCCCCGCCGAAACTGCACAGATGGCTGCAAGACAGGATCGGCACCGTGCACACCTTCCAGGGCAAGGAGGAGAGCGCTGTTTTCATGGTGCTGGGCACCGACGCCGATCACGTCGGCGCCGCCGTCTGGGCATCATCGAAGCCGAACCTGCTGAACGTGGCCGCCACGCGCGCCCGGCGCCGCTTCTACATCGTCGCCGACCGCAACCTCTGGCAAGGCATGCCCCACTTCCGCGAAGCCGCGAAGGCCCTGAAAACAATTCGCGCGACGGAATTCCTGGCCCGGCTCTGACTGCAGTGCGTCTCTCCAGCGAGGCATCCCTTCGCCGTTGCAGCTCAACCGCCGATCAGCGCCAGCCACTCGTCCTCGTCCATGGTCTGGATGCCGAGCTCGCGCGCCTTGTCGAGCTTGGAGCCGGCGCCGGGGCCGGCGACGACGATGTCGGTCTTCTTCGACACCGAACCCGCAACCTTGGCGCCGAGACTCTCGGCCTTTGCCTTTGCCTCGTCACGCGTCATCCTTTCGAGAGAGCCGGTGAAGACGACCGTCTTGCCGGCGACCGGGCTGTCGGTGGCGACCGGCATTTCGGCGCTCTCCGGCGTCACCTCTTCGAGCAGGTCGGAGATGACCTTGACGTTGCGCGGCTCCTTGTAGAACTCGACGATAGCGCGGGCGACGACCTCGCCGATGCCGTCGATGCTGTTGAGTTCGTTCCAGGCGTCACCCGAATAGCTGCCCGCCTCTTTCATCGCCGCGCCGAACGCCTCGTAGCTGCCATAGGATCGCGCCAGCAGCTTCGCCGTCGTTTCGCCGACATGGCGGATGCCGAGCGCGTAGATGAAGCGGTGGAGCGCGATCGAGCGGCGGGCGTTGATTGCATCATAGAGCTTGCGCACGCTCACTTTGCCGAAGCCCTCGATATTCTCGAGCTTCGTCAGCGAGGTCTCCTGCCGTCGCTCCAGCGTGAAGATATCGGGCGCCGTGCGGATCTTCAGGTTGTCGTCGTCGCTCTCGAAGAAGAACTCGATCTGCTTGGAGCCGAGCCCTTCGATGTCGAAGGCATTGCGCGAGACGAAATGCTTCAGGTGCTCGACCGCCTGTGCCCGGCAGACGAAGCCGCCCGTGCAGCGGCGCACCGCGTCGACCTTGCCGGTCTTCTCGTTGATGTCGCGCACCGCATGGCTGCCGCAGACCGGGCAGGCGGTCGGGAAACCGTAGGGCGCCGTGCCCTCCGGCCGTTCATCCATCACCACGTCGACGATCTGCGGGATCACGTCCCCTGCCCGCTGCACGATCACCATGTCGCCGATGCGGATGTCCCGGCCATCGCGAATCGGCTCGCCATTGTTGCCGACGCCGCGAATATAGTCCTCATTGTGCAGGGTCGCATTGGTGACGACCACGCCGCCGACGGTGATCGGCTCCAGCCGCGCGACCGGAGTGAGCGCACCGGTGCGGCCGACCTGGATGTCGATGCCCTTCAATCGCGTGAAGGCCTGCTCGGCCGGGAACTTGTGCGCGGTTGCCCAGCGTGGGCTACGCGAGCGGTAGCCAAGCCGTGTTTGCAGGTCGAGCCGGTCGACCTTGTAGACGACGCCGTCGATATCATAGTCGAGATCCGGGCGCTCGCGCTCGATATGGTGATAGTGCTCCAGCAACTCGTCGGCGGAATGGAAGCGGCGCATCAGCTCATTGACCGGGAGGCCCCAGGCCCTGAAAGCCTCCACCATGCCGAACTGCGTATCCGCCGGCATGTCCGAGACTTCGCCCCAGCCATAGGCGAAGAACCGGAGCTTGCGGCTCGCCGTCACCTTGGCATCGAGCTGCCGGAGCGAGCCGGATGCCGTGTTGCGCGGATTGACGTAGAGCGGCTTGCCCTGCGCGGCCATCTCGGCATTGAGCGCGGCGAAGTCCGATTTCGCCATATAGACCTCGCCGCGCACCTCGACGACATCCGGCGCATCGGCCGGAAGCCTCTGCGGAATCATGCCGATCGTGCGGATGTTGGCGGTGACGTTCTCCCCCGTCGTGCCGTCCCCACGCGTCGCCGCCGTCACCAGACGGCGGTTCTCATAGCGGAGCGACATGGAAAGCCCGTCGATCTTCGGCTCGGCGGTAAAGGCGACCGAATGGTCCGGGATGAGGCCCAGATAGCGATAGACGCTCGCCACGAAGTCGCGCGCATCCTCGTCGGAGAAGGTGTTGTCGAGCGAGAGCATCGGCCGCGCATGGAGGACCGGCTGGAATGTGAGCGACGGCGCCGCACCGACCTTCTTCGACGGGCTATCCTCGCGGATCAGCGCCGGAAAACGCGCCTCGATCAGATCATTGCGGCGCTTCAGGGCGTCATAATCCGCATCGCTGATCTCAGGCGCATCCTGCCCGTGATAGAGTGCATCGTGGCGTGCGAGCTCAGCGGCGAGAAAGGCAAGCTCCTCGGCCGCTTCCGTTTCGCTCAATTCATCGACGGGTTTCTGATTGCTCGACATGCGCCACGACTCCGAAATGGGAGTCGTCTTATAGCAAAGATCAGCGACGGGAAGATCGGTTCCCTCGCGTTTTCAACGCCTTTGCGCTGGAAAGATCATCCGTTGCCCGCCAGCAATCGTGCCGCGGCCGCCCTCGCCTCCTCGGTGATCGAAGCGCCGGCCAGCATGCGGGCGATCTCCTCGGTGCGCGCGTCGTCGTCCATGCGGGCGACGCGGGTGGCGATCGTCTCGGCCTTCTCCGCCGACGGCCCCTTGGAGATCAGCAGATGTGTTGCCGCCCGGGCGGCGACCTGCGGCGCATGCGTCACGGAAAGCACCTGGACGGTCTTCGAGAGCCGCTTCAGCCGCTGGCCGATGGCATCCGCCACCGCGCCGCCGACGCCGGTGTCGATCTCGTCGAAGACGAGCGTCGGCGCCGAGCCGCGATCGGCCAGGGCCACCTTGAGCGCCAGCAGGAAGCGCGAAAGCTCGCCGCCCGAGGCGACCTTCATGATCGGGCCCGGCCGGGTGCCGGGGTTGGTCTGCACATGGAACTCGACGACATCGATACCATCGGCAGTCGGCAGGGCGGGATCCGTCGCGACCTCTACCATGAAGCGCGCGCGCTCGAGCTTCAGTGCCGGCAACTCTTCCATCACGGCAACCGAGAGCGCCGCCGCCGTGTTGCGGCGCTTCTCCGAAAGTGCGCGGGCTGCCCCATCGAAGGCGGCTCGCGCCTCCGCGACCTGCGCCTCGATCTGCTTCAACTTCTCTTCGCCCGCGTCGAGGTCGGCGAGGTCGGAAATCATCCGCACGGCGAGAGCCGGCAACTCGACGACGGGCACGGAATATTTGCGGCCTGCGGCTCGCAGCGCAAACAGCCGCTCCTCGACGCGCTCCAGTTCCTTCGGGTCGAACTCGGTATTGCGCAGCGCCCGTTCCACCGCCATCTGCGCATCCGAAAGCTGATTGAGCGCGCCGTCCAGGAGTTCGACCGTTTCCTCGAGCAGGCCCGGCGCCTCGTGGCTCTTGCGCTCGAGCCGCCGGACGAGCGAGGCGATCAGCGGCACTGGCGACGCGTTGCCGTTCAGGAAATCGGACGCCTCGCTGATGTCGCCTGCGATGCGCTCGACCTTCATCATCCGCGCCCGCGCTTCCGCCAACTCGTCCTCTTCGCCATCGCGCGGCGACAGCGCTTCCAGTTCCTCGACGGACGAGCGCAGGTAATCCGCCTCCCGCGCCGCCGCTTCCACCTTTTCGCGATGCTTCTTCAGGCCGCGCTCCGCATCCTTCCAGGCCCGGTAAAGCGCTGCCACATCGTCCGCCGCCTCGGCGGTACCGCCGAAGGCGTCGAGCAGCGCGCGATGGGCGTCGATGTCGACAAGCGCCCGGTCATCATGCTGGCCGTGAATCTCGACGAGCGTCTGTCCCGCCTGGCGCATCAACTGCACACTTACCGGCTGGTCGTTGATGAAGGCCTTCGTGCGGCCGTCCGCCGATTGTACGCGCCGGAAGATGAGATCGCCGTCGTCGTCTATGCCGTTTTCGCGCAGGAAGAGCCGCGCCGCATGTGTCGCCGGCACGTCGAAGACTGCCGTCACCTGCCCCCTGTCCTCGCCGTGACGGACGAGTGAGCCGTCGCCGCGGCCGCCGAGTGCCAGCGACAGGCTGTCGAGAAGGATGGATTTGCCGGCGCCGGTTTCGCCGGTCAGCACCGAGAGCCCGGCGTCGAAGCTGAGGTCAAGCCGTTCGATCAGGACGATATCGCGGATCGAGAGCTGCGCGAGCATCCGATTCAGATCTTCCTAGAGCAGTTCCAGCAAAACTGCGTAGCGGTTTTGCGTTCGGAATTGCGTGAAAACAAAAGGCGAGGCGTCAGGCGCCGATGAGCTTCTTACCGGCGCGCGCGATCCAGGACGTGCCGCTTTCGCGCGGTTCGAGACCGCCCGACTGCAGCAGCTTATAGGAACCGGCGTACCACTTGCTGTCCGGGTAGTTGTGGCCGAGAACCGCCGCCGCCGTCTGGGCCTCCGCCGTCACGCCCATTGCGTAATAGGCCTCGACGAGACGTGCCAGCGCTTCCTCGACCTGGTTGGTATTGGAATATTGCTCGACGACGACGCGGAAGCGCGAGATGGCGGCAAGATATTCCTTGCGCTCGAGATAGTAGCGGCCGACCTGCATCTCCTTGCCGGCCAGCTGATCGCGAGCGAAACGGATCTTTGCCTGCGCATCGTCGACATATTCGGACTCGGGATATTTATCCACGACCGCCTGCATCGCCTCGATCGCCTTCATCGCCGGCTTCTGGTCCTGCGTCACCGCCGGAATCTGCTTCGTATAGGCGAGGCCCTGGATATATTGCGCATAGGCCGCGTCTTCCGACTGCGGATAAAGGTTCAGATAGCGACTGCTGGCGTTGATCGCCTCCTGATACTGGCCGTTGCGGTAGGCGACGAAGGCATTCATCACCAGCGCCTTGCGGGCGTATTCGGAGAAGGGATGCTGGCGGTCGATCGCCTCGAACTTGCGCGCCGCTTCGGTGGTCTTGCCGGCATTGAGATTGGCGAGTCCCTGGTTGTAGAGCACGTCCGGAGGATCCGTCTCGGCGGCAAGCTTGGTGATATCGATGTCGGGATCGTTCTGGCATGCGGTGATCAGGCTGCTGCCGGCAACGGTCGCAAGGACGATCGTGGCAACGCGCGCCGCTTTTTTCATCTCAACAGAAACTGCAAGAACCATCGGATATTCCCGTTTCACCTACAACGCCACGCGACTAAACAGACGCGCAAAGATGCTGTAGCACTTCAAGTTACTGCATGATTCTTTCGATCTCAGGAATCATACGGTCGCGGTCGGCTCCAGACTTGCGCGTTTTAGAGCAAGTTGCCTCAAGACCGCAACGTCATGATCGGCAATTCATGCAAATTTGTGGCACTGATACCGACCTGCATCGAGTTGGCCGAAAGAAAACGCCGGCCTCTGAGGGCCGGCGACTGGAGAAACGATGAACTCGGTTGCTATGCCGACCAGGGCGAATGGCCGGTGCCCGCGACCGCGACCATGTCGCGCAAGCGCGTGCGCTGGCGCTGCGTCGCAGTTTCCACGACCTCGTAGGCGCTCGGATCGCTGAGCAAGGCCTTCAGCGCATTGGCGTTCATCTTGTGACCGCCGCGATAGGACCGGTAGCAGCCGAGGAACGGTGCGCCTGCGAGCGAAAGATCGCCAACGGCGTCGAGCGTCTTGTGGCGCACGAATTCGTCGGCATAGCGCAGCCCCTCGACATTGATGACCGTGTTGTCGTCCGAAATCACCACCGAGTTCTCAAGCGACGAGCCGAGCGCGAAACCGCCCGCCCACAGCCGCTCGACGTCGCGCATGAAACCGAAGGTGCGCGCCCGCGACATTTCCCGCTTGAAGACCGCGGGGGTCAGATCGCCCTTCCAGGACTGGCGGCCTATCAGCGGACAATCGAAGTCGATCTCGACTTCGAAGCGCATGCCGTCATACGGCGTGAACTCCGACCAGGAGGCGCCGGATTCAACGCGCACCGGCTTCAGGACGCGGATATAGCGGCGCTTCACGGCAAGCGCGCGGATGCCGGCCTGCTCGATGGCTTCGATGAAAGGCTCCGAACTGCCGTCCATGATCGGCATTTCCGCGCCATGCACCTCGATCGTGAGGTTGTCGAGGCCGAGCGCGTAGATCGCCGCCATGACGTGTTCGATGGTCGCGATGGAGGTCGCCGGCGAGAAGCCGAGAACCGTGCAAAGATCCGTATTGCCCACCTGCGACGACACAGCCCTGAATTCACTGATCCGCCCGTCCGCGAGCACCCGCTGGAAAACTATGCCGGCCTCGGCCTCGGCCGGATGGAAGGTGATCTCCACCTCCGAGCCCGAGTGAACGCCAATTCCCTTGAGGGTCACCGGGTTTGCAATCGTCGTCTGAAACCCGAGCAATTCAATTCCCATTCTCGTCGTCACTTTCAATCAACGGCCGAAGGCCAATCTGCTAACGGGCGAGCGACATTCGACACCAACGGCCGAGATCTCGACACTGCGGCACGAATTCCCTTTTCGAACCAACAGCGTCCAATCGAATCGCATGCGCCCCCAATCCGATCGTGAAAATAAGAGTTCGGAGGCACCATTCCAAATCACTGTTCGTTTCGTTTTGTTACGCAATTCAAACGCGCACAACAGAACAGGCAAGCCATTGAAAGATTTTTCGATAATGGAAAATGCCCGGGCGTGAGCCCGGGCACCGGCAAGGGAAGGAACGACCTCGAATCAGCTCGACTGGCGGCGCAGGAAGGCCGGAATTTCGAGCTGATCGTCGTCATGCGTCCGCATCTGCGGCGTGACGCGGCCCTGGTCGTCGAGCTGGCCGCGACGCGGCGCGTACAGGCTCGCCTCCGGCGACAGCGGCCGACGCTGCTGGGACGCGGCGCTGGGTGCAGGTGCGGTCATGTCGGAAGAGACGCTCTGGGTATCTCTTTCGCGCAGTCCGAGCGAGCTCGTGATCCGGTTGAGGAGGCCCATTGGACCACGCTCTTCCTGCAGCGACGGGGCCGGCTGTGCGCGGTGTTCCATCTCGGCCTTCACGACCGGCGGAAAGTCCTCGACCTTCGGCATGCGGACCGGCTCGGCATGCTGGCGCACGACCGGGGCCGGCTCCTGGCGAAGCGGCTGCGGTTGCGGCTGAGCCTGCAGCGGTGCTTCGACCGGCCGCTGTACCGGCTGGGCCTGGCGCGCTACGGGAGCGGCTTCCACCGGTGCAACGCCGGCAAAGAGCTTGCTCTGCGGACGAAAGGCCTCTTCCTGGGCCGGCTGGGCCGGGCTCAAGACCTGGGCGCGGGTGGCGATATCCAGTTCCCGCTCCATCTCCGCCTCGCGGATCGCCAGAGCGATCTGGTCGACCGGCTGCGGCGCGGCCTGCTGAACCGGCTGCTGCGGCTGCGGCGCCGGCTGTTGTTGCATGGCCGGTTGCGGCTGGGCCGGAACAGCGGCGGACGGGCGAACGATCGGCTTTGGCGCTACCGGGCGAAAGTCGGCCGAGCGGCCGGAACCTTCCGCGATCGCGCGATCGATGCCGGTTGCAACGACCGAGACGCGGATCAGGCCCTCGAGCTCTTCGTCGAAGGTCGCGCCGAGGATGATGTTGGCGTCCGGATCCACTTCCTCGCGGATGCGCGTCGCGGCTTCGTCGACCTCGAAGAGAGTGAGGTCGCGGCCGCCGGTGATGGAAATGAGCAGTCCTTGAGCGCCCTTCATCGAGGTCTCGTCAAGAAGCGGGTTGGCGATCGCGGCTTCGGCAGCGGCCATGGCGCGGCCCTCGCCGGAGGCTTCGCCCGTGCCCATCATGGCCCGGCCCATCTCGCGCATCACCGAGCGGACGTCGGCGAAGTCGAGATTGATGAGGCCTTCCTTGACCATCAGGTCGGTGATGCAGGCGACGCCCGAATAGAGCACCTGATCGGCCATGGCAAAGGCGTCCGCGAAGGTCGTCTTGTCATTGGCGATTCGGAAGAGGTTCTGGTTCGGAATGACGATCAGCGTATCGACCGACTTCTGCAGGTCGGCGATGCCCTGGTCGGCGATGCGCATGCGGCGACCACCCTCGAACTGGAAGGGCTTGGTAACGACGCCGACGGTGAGGATGCCCTTGTTGCGGGCGGCTTGGGCGACGATCGGGGCCGCGCCGGTGCCGGTGCCGCCGCCCATGCCGGCGGTGACGAAGCACATATGGGTGCCGTTCAGGTGATCGATGATCTCATCGATGCACTCCTCGGCGGCCGCCCGGCCCACTTCCGGCTGCGAACCGGCGCCGAGGCCCTCGGTGACGGCGACACCCATCTGGATGATCCGATCCGCCTTGGTCATGGTGAGCGCCTGTGCATCCGTATTGGCGACGACGAAATCGACGCCCTGAAGGCCTGCGGTGATCATGTTGTTGACGGCGTTGCCGCCGCCGCCGCCGACGCCGAAGACCGTGATGCGGGGCTTCAGCTCGGTAATGTCCGGCTTCTGCAAGTTGATGGCCATTTTACCGTTCCTTCTCTTACTCTGGCCGCCTTGCCGAGTCGGCCAAATCCCTTGAAAACTCAAACACCTGGTCTCGCCGGCACTGGTGCCCGGCGAAGCCTAGAAACTTTCCTTCAGCCATTGCCCCATCCGGGCAATGCGGCTGTTGCCGCCGAAGGCCGAGAAGACGCCGCCGTCGCCGGCATGGGTCTCGAGATCGGCGACCTGCGGGTAGATCATCAGTCCGACCGCCGTGGAAAATGCAGGCCCCTTCGCCGCGGCGGGCAGACCGGAGACCCCGAGCGGCCGGCCGATGCGGACATTGCGCGCCAGGACGCGCCGAGCCGCCTCCGGCAGGCCGGTCAACTGGCTGGCACCGCCCGTCAGCACGATTCGCTTGCCGACGACCGGGCTGAAGCCGGAGCGCTGGATGCGGTCGCGGATAAGCTCCAGCGTCTCCTCGATGCGGGCGCGCACGATGCGGGAAACGAGCGCTCGGGGCACATGGGTCGGCTGGTCGCGCTCGTCCTCGCCGATCGGTGGAACCGAGACGATGTCACGCTCGTCGGCGCTGTTGGCGAGCGCCGAGCCGTGTACGACCTTGAGCCGTTCCGCATCCTCGATGCGGGTCGAAAGACCGCGCGCGAGATCGGTGGTCACGTGATGACCGCCGAGGCTGACGGCATCGGCATGGACAAGCTTGCCTTCTGCAAAGACGGATATCGTGGTCGTGCCGCCGCCCATGTCGATCGCGGCGCAACCAAGCTCGACCTCGTCGTCGACAAGTGCCGAAAGGCCGCTGGCATAGGGGGTGGCGACCATGCCCTCGACCGAGAGATGCGCGCGATTGACGCAGAGCTCGAGGTTCTTCAGCGCTGAGCGCTCCGCCGTCAACACATGCATGTCGACGCCGAGCACGTCCCCGAACATCGCCAGCGGATCGCGGATGCCGCGCTCGCCATCGAGCGAGAAGCCGGTCGGCAGCGAATGCAGGATCGCCCGGTCTGTGCGCTGGGATTGCTGGCCGGCGGCGGCGAGCACCTTCCTCAAGTCGTTGGCATCGACCTCCTGGCCGCCGAGGTCAATCGTCGCGGTATAGACATCGCTCTGCAGGCGCCCGGCCGAAACGTTGACGATCAGGCTGTCGATCGTCAGGCCCGCCATGCGCTCGGCGGCATCGACCGCAAGCCGCACGACGCTTTCGGCCGCGTCGAGATCGGCGATCACGCCGTTCTTGACGCCGCGCGACTTCTGGTGGCCGATGCCGATGATTTCGATGTTGTGGGTGCGGCCGGGAAGAATCTGGCTTTCGGCGCGCGGCGTCAGCCGGCCGATCATGCAGACGACCTTCGTCGAGCCGATATCGAGCACGGAGACGACATGAGACCGTTTCGACGAAAGCGGCTTCAGGCGCGGAAGGCCGAAACTGGAGGAACCGAACAGGCTCATATCCGCTTCTCCTGCTTCTCCAGTTCCTTCAGCATCTTCTCCCTCGCCTTGAGCGCGACTTCCCGGCGCGCCACGGCATCCGGGGTCAATTGAACGGTCGTGCGATCGTCGAGCCTCAGATCGACGGCGGCGATATCGCGTTCGAGAAGCTGATGCCCTTCTTCCATTTCGGCGAGCACCTTCATCGCCCGGGCGACGTCCCGCTCGGGAAGCTTGACGACGATGCCGTTCTTGAGGACCAGATCCCAGCGCCGCCCCGCCACCCGCACGAAGGCCTTCACGCGCGAGCGGAATTCCGGCCAGCGGGAGAATTCATCGTAGAAGTCGGCGGCCGCCGTCTCGGCATCGCGGCCGACAAAGAGCGGCAGCGTGGCGAATTTGTTGTCGCGCAACGGCGCGATGACGCTGCCGCTGCGCTCGATGAGCGACAGGTCCGATCCGTGCTGCCAGATACCGAAGGCCTTGCGCTCGGTGAGGTCTACCTCGATCGTGCCGGGATAGACCTTGCGCACGGTGACGCTCTCCACCCATGGCAGCTCGCCGATCAGCTTACGCGCCTCGGCGATGTCGAGCGCGACCAGCGAGGTCGCACCGTCGAGCCCGAGCTGCTGGAGAATGTCGATCTCCGAAGTCTGCTCATTGCCGGATACGCGCACGTCCTCGATCGCAAAGCCTGCAGCGGTCGTCGAGGCCTGCGCAAAGTTCTGCGTGTGGCCACCCAGTGACATGCCGTAGAGGCCGGTCGCCAGCAGGAAGGCAGCGGTCGAGAAGGTCCCCGTATGCGCAGGAAAACGGACGCGCCCCGTCCCGAGGCCGACGAGCAAGCGTGCGCTCTTGCGCAGCGGACGCGGCAATACGAGCGCGCCGTCCGCCTCGGCCGAACCGCCGAGCGGGTGACGAACCCGTTTGCCCCTTTTGCCCCTCAACGCAAGCACGATGCGTCCTCCACCATCCACCTGAGAAATTCACCAAACCGAAGGCCCGCATGCTGTGCCATTTCAGGAACCAGAGAAGTCGGGGTCATGCCGGGCTGGGTGTTGATCTCCAGCCAGATAACCTCGCCCTCGCCGTCGCGATCATCGAAACGGAAGTCGGAACGACTGACGCCGCGGCAGCCGATTGCCTCATGCGCCTTCAATGCGAGTGTTTGTATTTTTTGGTAAATATTTGGTGAAATCTCAGCGGGAATGACGTGCCTTGAACCACCTTTTACGTATTTGGAATCATAGTCGTAGAAGGCATGGCCCTGGGGAATGATTTCGGTAACGCCGAGAGCCATGTCACCCATTACGCCGCAGGTGAGTTCGCGCCCGGCGACATAGCGCTCGACCATGACCCGGTCGCCGTAGCGCCACTCGCCCGACGTGATGACCTGGGGCGGGTGCGATTGATCCTCCTTGACGATGACGACGCCGAAGCTCGAGCCTTCGCGCACCGGCTTGACCACATAGGGCGGCTCCATCGGATGCGCGCTGCCGAAAGCATGGCGATCCATCACCAAGGCCTCGGCGACCGGTATGCCGGCGGCCTTGGCGACATGCTTGGCCTGCGCCTTGTCCATGGCGAGCGCGGAGGCAAGCACGCCGGAATGCGTATAGGGAATTTCCAGATATTCCAGAATGCCCTGGATCGTCCCGTCCTCGCCGAAGGGGCCGTGGAGCGCGTTGAAGGCGACATCCGGGCGCAGTTCCGCCAGTACCGCCGCAACATCGCGCCCGACATCCACGCGCGTGACGCGATAACCCTCGGCTTCCAGAGCATCCGCGCAAGCCGCCCCGGAGGACAGGCTCACCGGCCGTTCCGAGGAAAATCCACCCATCAGGACAGCAACGTGCTTGCCGCTCATTCAAACCCCCAAACAATACGCCACTATCGCGAAGCTTGCTTGCGCCTGGCTGATTCAGCCCCTGAGTCGCGAGATCGCCGCGTAGGGCCACTACAACGACATTATGGTTAATGAACCGTTTACTTTGGTTAACTCTTGTTGGGCCGCCGTCAGGAAGAATCAACCAACGACAGCCGTCACGGCTGAATCGGGGCTTTGTAAGGCGGAGGCGGGAAATGTCGCGCGGACCGGATCCACCATCGTGCCGGCGGATATACGACAGGCCGCAGCGGTTTCCCGCCCCGGCCCGTTTTCATCTCGACAGGTCGCCGCCTCAAGCGACGGCGCGGCCGAGAAATTCCTTGATCTCGTAGCCCGGCATGAAATTGCCGAGGCGCTTGATCTCCCATTCGAGCTTCACGCCGGAATGCTCCATCACGCGGGCCCGCACGGTCTCGCCGAGATATTCGAGCTCGTAGCCGCTCGCCTGGCCGGTGTTGATCATGAAGTTGCAATGGAGCGGCGACATCTGGGCGTTGCCGACCATCAGCCCGCGGCAGCCGGCTTCGTCGATCAGCTTCCAGGCGGAATGCCCCTCCGGATTCTTGAAGGTCGAACCGCCGGTCTTCTCACGGATCGGCTGTACCGTCTCGCGGTGCTGGCGTACCGCGTCCATATCGGCGCGGATCTTCGCCTTGTCCTCCCGATAGCCTTCGAAAATCGCATGCGTGAAGATCAGATCCTTGGCCGCTTCGGCGTGGCGATAGGAATATCCCATGTCCGCATTGGTAAGCACATGCCTGTTGCCCTGGCGGTCGACCGCATGGACCTCGACCAGCCGCTCGCTCGTTGCGCCGCCATTGGCGCCGGCATTCATGCGCAGCGCGCCGCCGATCGATCCGGGAATGCCGTAGTAGAAATAGAAGCCGCCGATGCCGTGGTCGAGCGCCATGGCGGCTATGTTCTTGTCCGGGCAGATCGCGCCGGCCTTGATGCGGTTTTCGCCGACGAGTTCGAGATCGCCGAAGCCCTTGGCCGAAAGCCGGATGACAACGCCAGGAATGCCGCCGTCACGCACGAGCAGGTTCGAGCCGACCCCGATCACCATCACCGGCACATCCCTCGGCACGCGCTTCAGGAAGGCGATGAGATCGTCCGTGTCGTGCGGCTGGAACATGAGTTCGGCAAGGCCGCCCGCGCGAAACCAGGTCACACGGTCCATCGGCGCGTCGGGCGTGATGCGGCCGCGAATTGCATCGACGCCACTTCCGAGCGCCTCAAGGAGTTTCTGACCGTTAACCTGCTTCATGCTCGATTTCCTGAAATTCCGCGAGGTCCCTGGGCAGGGCCGCGGCCCAATAGGTAATGCTGCCAGCTCCCAAGAGAACCACAAAGTCGCCCGGCTGCGCAATCTTGGAGACGATCGGCGCGAGCGCTTCCTGGCCGGAAAGATGGCGGGCATCGCGATGGCCGGCCGCCTTGATGCTGCTGACGAGCGCTTCGGAACTCACGCCGTCGATCGCGTCCTCGCCCGCCGCATAGACGGGCGCGATCAGGATCGTGTCGGCATCGTTGAAGCAGGAGGAGAAATCCTCGAACAGGCTCGACAGCCGCGAATAGCGGTGCGGCTGGTGAACGGCAATGACGCGGCCGCCGCAAGACTCGCGCGCCGCCTTGAGGACGGCTTTGATCTCCACGGGATGGTGGCCGTAATCGTCGAAGATGCGCGCCCCGTTCCATTCGCCGACAAGCGTGAAGCGACGCTTGACGCCACCGAAGGAAGCAAGCCCGCGGGCGATATCCTCCGGCTTCATGCCGAGGCGCTGGGCGACGGCGACGGCCGCCGTGGCGTTCGAGACATTGTGCCGCCCGGGCATGGGCAGGCGCAGGTCTTTGAGTTCGATCACCTGGCCGGTGCGGCGACGGCGAATCACGACATCGAAAACGGAGGTCGCACCGTCCATGCGGATATTGTGGTAGCGCACGTCGGCCTGCGGGTTCTCGCCATAGGTGACGATCTTGCGGTCCTCGATCTTGCCGACCATCCCCTGAACCTCGGGGTGATCGAGACAGAGCACACCGAAGCCGTAAAACGGCACGTTCTCGACGAATTGCCGAAACGCCGCGCGCACCGCATCGAAACTGCCGTAGTGGTCGAGATGCTCGGGATCGATATTGGTGACGACGGCGATGTCGGCGGGAAGCTTCAAGAATGTGCCGTCCGATTCATCTGCCTCGACCACCATCCAGTCGCCCGCGCCCATGCGCGCATTGGTGCCGTAGGCATTGATGATGCCGCCATTGATCACCGTCGGATCGAGACCGCCGGCATCGAGCAGCGCCGCGACCATGGAGGTCGTCGTCGTTTTGCCATGCGTGCCGCCGATCGCGATCGCATTGCGGAAGCGCATCAGCTCCGCCAGCATCTCGGCACGACGTACGACCGGCAAGAACTTCTCGCGCGCGGCGATGAGTTCCGGATTGTCCTTGCGGATCGCAGTTGAAACGACCACGACTTCGGCATCGCCGAGGTTCTCGGCCCGGTGGCCGACCGAGATCTCGATGCCTTTCTGCCGCAGACGCTGGACATTGGCGTTGTCGGCCTGGTCCGAACCCTGAACGCGATGACCGAGATTGTGCAACACCTCGGCAATGCCGCTCATGCCAATACCGCCGATACCGATGAAGTGTACGAGCCCGATCGTCGTCGGCATTTTCATGAGCGTGTTTCCTTGAATTTCGCGACTGTCGAACCGCTGGCAATAGCCTCTACCAGGGACGCAAGCAAGCGCGCCGCCCCCGGCTTGCCGGTTTCGCGGGCCTTGGCCGCCATGTCGGCCAATCCCTCTGGATCGTTCATGGCATCCGAGAGAAGCATGCCCAGGCGCTCGGCACTGAGCCCCGCCTGCGCGATCACCTGTGCCCCGCCCTTAGCGGCAAGGGTCGCGGCATTCGCGGCCTGGTCGTGATCGAGCGCATAGGGATAGGGCACCAGGATAGAAGGCCGGCCGATGGCGGAAAGCTCCGAGACGGTCGAGGCGCCGGAGCGGCAGATGACGAGATGCGCCGAAGCGAGCCGCGCGGCCATGTCCGAAAAGAAGGGGGAAACCTCGGCCCGGATACCGAGCTTCTCATAGGCGGCGATCACCCCTTCGCGATCCTCCGGACGCGCCTGCTGCGTCACCTTGAGCCGCTGGCGCTGCCCGTCCTCGAGGCGGCAGATCGCCTGCGGCACCACCTTGGAGAAAAACTGCGCTCCCTGGCTGCCGCCGAAAACGACAAGATGAAACGTCCCGCCGCCTGCGGAGGCGTAGGGGTGCGCAGCCGCCTCAAGCACGGCCGGACGAACCGGGTTTCCCGTCGTGACGGTCTTTGCGGAAAAGGCTCCGGCGCCTTCGGCAAGGAAGCCGCCCGCAACCGCCTGCACGCGCGAAGCCAGCATCCGGTTGGCACGGCCCATCACGGCATTCTGCTCATGGATCAGCGAGGGAACCCCCATCTGGGTCGCCGCGAGCAGCGGCGGCACCGTCGGATAGCCGCCGAAGCCCACCACGGCACGGGGTTTAAGCCGCGCGATCAGCCGCCGCGCGGCCCTGAGGCCCGTCCAGAGCTTCCACGTCGACCGCGCCAGCTTGATCGGATTTTTCGAGCCGATCGTTGCGGACGGCACGACATGGACCTCGTCCGCCGGAAACTTGCCGGCAAAGCGCTCGGCGCGGCTGTCGGTCACCAGATGCACGGAGTAGCCGCCGGCCTTCAGTTCATGCGCCAGTGCTTCCGCGGGAAAGAGATGCCCGCCGGTGCCGCCGGCGGCCAGAAGAACGATGCCCTTGTTGTTACCCATATCCATGTCCTACTCCGCCGGAACCCCGACGCCGGACCGGAAGAGGCTGCGCTCGACCGCGCGCTTTTCCGGTCGATGCCGTGTCAAAGCGAGGATGAAGCCCGCCGTTACGCAGATCGCCACCATCGACGAGCCGCCATAGGAAATCAGCGGCAGGGTCATGCCTTTTGCCGGCAGCAGTTCGAGATTGACGCCGATATTGATCAGCGACTGGATGCCGATCTGCAGCACCAGGCCGGCGACGGCAAACCTGTTGAAATCGTTGCGTTCGCGGAAAGCATGGCTGAGACCGCGCATCACCAGGAAGGCAAAGATCATCACGATGACCATGCAGAAGAGAATGCCGAACTCTTCAGCCGCCACGGAGAAGACGAAGTCGGTGTGACTGTCGGGAATGATGCGCTTGACCACACCCTCGCCCGGACCGCGGCCGAGCCAGTCGCCGCGGATGATCGCCTCGCGCGCCGTATCCACCTGGAAGGTATCACCCTCGCCGGTAAGGAACCGGTCGATACGGCCGGCGACGTGCGGCAGCACGGTATAGGCTGCGAAGAAGCCGCCTATTGCCAAGGCTGCAAGCACGATGATCCACAGCCACGGCATGCCGGCCATGAAGAACATGCCGCCCCACACCGTTGCGGTCAGCACCGTCTGGCCAAGGTCCGGCTGGGCGATAAGGAGCGCGCCGACGATGCCGAAAAGAAGAATGGACAAAAGATTTCCGGGAATCTCCGGCTGCTTCGCGTGCTCGGCAAAGAGCCAGGCGCAGACGACCACGAAGGCGGGCTTCATGAACTCGGAGGGCTGGATGGAAATGCCGGCGATGGAAATCCAGCGCATCGAACCCTTCACCTCCTGCCCGATGAAGAGGACGAGGACCATCATTCCGAGCGAAGCGCCGAGCAGAATGATCGCCGCTCGCCTCACCTGCCGCGGCGAGAGGAACGAAATGCCGATCATTACCGAGAGCGAGGGCAACAGGAACAGCGCGTGGCGCTTGACGAAGTGAAAGCTGTCGAGGCCGAGCCTCTCGGCAACCGGAGGGCTCGCCGCGAAAGAAAGCATGAAACCGACCCCCATCAACAGGATGAAAGTCGCCAGAAAGAGCCTGTCTATCGTCCAGAACCAGTCGGCCACGGGGCCACGTTCGGCTCGGCTTACCATCTGTCTGTCCCCTTTTCCGGCGCCTTTGCGCCCGTCCTTGAAACCGGCCCGACTACCGCGCCCCTTCTCGCGGCCGTCAGATGAGCATGGTTACGCCTTCGAGCGCCGCCACATGGCCGACGAAGGCATCTCCGCGCAACTCGAAGTTCTTGTACTGGTCGAAGCTTGCGCAAGCCGGGGAAAGCATCACCGCCGCAGGACCTTGCGGGTCGCGCGCCGCATCCGCCGCCGCATGCGCCACGGCTTTCTCGAGCGTCCCGGAAATCTCGTAGGGTACCGCCTCGCCGAGCGTCGCGGCAAAGGCCGGCGCCGCCTCGCCGATCAGGTAGGCCTTGGCAATCTTCGGGAAGAACGGCGCAAGCGAGGTGATGCCGCCCTCCTTCGGCAGCCCCCCGGCAATCCAATAGATCCGCTCATAGCTCGAAAGCGCGGGCGCGGCCGCATCGGCGTTCGTCGCCTTGCTGTCGTTGACGAAGACGACTTCGCCGATTTTCGCGACCGGCTGCATCCGGTGCTTCAGTCCCGGGAAGCTCTTCAGCCCTTTGGCGATATCCTTCTCGTCGAGGCCGACGGCGAGACACGCGGCAACGGCCGCGGCAGCGTTCTGGGCATTGTGCCCGCCGCGCAGGGTCTCGATGCCGGAAAGGTCGAAGAAGAGCGCAGACGTGCCGCCATGAGCACGCATCAAATGCGAGCCTTCGGCGTAAATGCCTTCGGCAAGCACGTGACGGCGTGAGATCCGAACGACCTTCGTGCCGGCGCGCTCGACCCGATCGGCGATCAGGCTCGAGAAACTGTCGTCGACGCCGACGATCGCGGTACCGCTTCCCGCCACCAGCCGTTCCTTGATATCGGCATAGTGCTGAATGGTGCCGTGTCGATCCAGGTGATCGGGTGTCACGTTGAGCAGGATGCCGGTCGTCGCGTCAAGCGTCGGCGCGAGGTCGATCTGATAGGAAGAGCACTCGACGACATAGAAGCGTCCGGTCCGTGGCGGATCGAGCGTCAGCACCGCCGTGCCGATATTGCCGCCAAGCTGGGTGTCGCGCCCGCTTGTCTTCAGGATATGCGCAATCAGCGCCGTCGTGGTCGATTTGCCGTTGGTGCCGGTGATCGCGATCAAAGGGCAATCGGGCGCATGTGCCCGGCGCTCGCGCACGAAAAGTTCGACATCGCCGATGATCTCCACGCCCGCATGACGGGCAAGATCAACGCTCCAATGCGGCTTCGGATGCGTCAGCGGTACGCCGGGCGAAAGCACGAGGGCGGTGATCGCCTGCCAGTCGGCCCCGCGCAGGTCCATCGTCGCAATCCCGCCTGCGGCGGCTTTGGCGACGCTGTCCGGATTGTCGTCCCAGGCGGTGACCTCCGCGCCGCCGGCGACAAGCGCCTCGGCCGTCGCCAGTCCCGAACCACCCAGACCGAAGAGGGCGACCTTCCTGCCCGCGAACGTAGTGACCGGTATCATCGCGGCTCACCGGAGCTTCAGGGTGGAAAGGCCGACCATGGCCAGGATGACGGCAATGATCCAGAAGCGGATCACCACCTGGCTCTCCGTCCAGCCCATCTTTTCA
Organism: Ensifer sp. LCM 4579; assembly: GCF_001854885.1. GTDB lineage: Bacteria > Pseudomonadota > Alphaproteobacteria > Rhizobiales > Rhizobiaceae > Sinorhizobium. Next base: position 24,386 of record NZ_MDDV01000006.1, read on the forward strand.
AAATGATGATGGATCGGCGCCATCAGGAAGACGCGGCGGCCGGTGCGTTTGAACCAGAAGACCTGGATGATGACCGACAGCGTCTCGATGACGAAGAGGCCGCCGATGATCACCATGACGATCTCGTGCTTGGTGGCGACCGCGACGGTGCCGATCAGCCCGCCGAGCGCGAGCGAGCCGGTATCGCCCATGAAAATCGCCGCCGGCGGCGCATTGAACCATAGAAAGCCGAGACCCGCGCCGATGACTGCGCCGAGAATGACCGCCAGTTCGCCCGTGCCGGGCACGAAATGGATCTGCAGATAGTTGGCGAAGACGGCGTTGCCGGCGAGATAGGCAATCAGGCCGAAAGCGGCCGAGGCGATCATGACCGGAACGATGGCAAGCCCGTCGAGACCGTCCGTCAGGTTCACGGCATTGCCCGCGCCGACGATGACGAAGCCGCCGAACAGCACGAAGAAATAGCCGAGATTGAGCATCAGGTCCTTGAAGAAGGGAAAGGTGAGCGACGATCCGAAGGTCGAGCCCGCGGCGCCCGCGGAAAGCGCCGCCTGCATCATGAAGAAGACGGCGATGGAGGCGATGACGAATTCGATGCCAAGCCGGGCCTTGCCGGAAAATCCCTTGTCCGATTGCTTCGTGACCTTGAGATAGTCGTCATAGAAGCCGATCGCGCCGAAGCCGAGCGTCACCAGGAGCGTGGAGACGACGTAGATGCTGGAAAGATCGGCCCAGAGCAGGGATGAGCCGACGATGCCGGCGAGAATCATCAGCCCGCCCATGGTCGGCGTGCCGGCCTTCTTGAAGTGCGTCTGGGGTCCGTCGGCGCGGATCGGCTGGCCCTTGCCCTGGCGGATGCGCAAGGAATCGATCATCGCCGGGCCGAACAGGAATACGATCAGGGCCGAAGTGAAGAGAGCTGCGCCCGTGCGGAAGGTGATGTAGCGAAAGAGGTTGAAGAATTGAAAGTGGTCCGCCAGTTCCACGAGCCAGATCAGCATAAGGGACTTTCCCCGAAAGGTTGGTGATCGGACATCGTCCGACAGAATCATCTGACAGACGATACCCGCTTGCGTTCGCCTATGTTAAGGCCATTTCCCCTGGCCAAGGGCTCTATCCACCAGCGCAAAGGCGGCGGCAAGGCCCTCGTCAAGCTTCCCCCGTCTCGGCCTTCCGTTCCGGATAGGCGCCGCGAAGCGCTTCGACGATCCGCCCGCAGCCGGTGCCCTTCGAGGACTTGACCATCACGACGTCGCCGGCAGCGAGCGCGCCAACCGCATAGGATGAAAGATCTCCGACCGATTCGCGGTAGACTACGGAAATCTCCGGTGGCAGAGCATCGCGCAGATGCGCCATGGCCGGTCCGGCGAGCCAGACGTCGGCAATGCCCGCCTCGACGATCGGCGTCGCGAGACCCGCATGCGCTTCGGCCGCATGCTCGCCCATTTCCAGCATGTCGCCGAGGATCGCGATGCGGCGTCCGCCCGGCGCCGGTTCGGCATCGCGCAGGAGCGCGATCGCCGCCCGCATCGATGCCGGATTGGCGTTGTAGCTTTCGTCGATCAACGTCATATGACCGGTGCCCATCTCCAGATGGTGCCGCAGGCCCCTGCCCTTCTCCGGCTGTATCGTCGCAAGCGCAGCGACGACGCGGTCGAGGTCCGCTCCGGCGCATTCGGCCGCAGCGATCACCGCCAGTGCATTCTCGGCGATGTGGCGGCCGGGCGCACCGATTGCGACCTCCAGCGTCCTGCCCCCTACGCCGGCCCAGAGCACGGAGCCCTCGGCACCGCCGGAAAACTCGACCAGACGATAGTCAGCCTTCGGATTGGCACCGAAGGAGTGGATGTGACCGACACCCGCCGCCTGGGCCGCCTTTTCGAGCAGCTCATATTGCGGGGTGTCGCGGTTGATCACGGCATGACCTCCTGCGACGACGCCCTCGAAAATCTCCGCCTTCGCCGAAGCGATCTCGTCGAGGCTCGAGAAATTGCCGAGATGGGCAGCGGCAATGCTGGTGACGAGCGCCACATGCGGGCGCACCATCCGCGTCAGCGGACGGATCTCGCCCGGATGGTTCATGCCGATCTCGAAGATGCCGAAGTCGGTCGCCTCCGGCATGCGGGCGAGCGTCAGCGGCACGCCCCAGTGATTGTTGAAGGAGGCGACCGAGGCATGCACGCGCCCAAGAGGCGCAAGCACGTGCCGGAGCATTTCCTTCGTCGTCGTCTTGCCGACGGAGCCGGTGACGGCGATGACCTTCGCGGCGCTGCGGTCGCGTGCCGCGCAGCCGAGCCGGATCATCGCCTCGAGCACGTCGTCGACGACGATCATCGGCGCGATCAGCCGTCCGAGCGCCGGGATCTTCGCTTCACTGACTACGAGCAGCGCGGCGCCGTTGGCAAGCGCGATGCCGGCGTAATCATGGCCGTCGACGCGATCGCCCCTGATTGCGAAGAAGGCTTCGCCCTTGCCGATCGTGCGGCTGTCGATCGAGATCCCGATAATGCCTTCCGGCAGGGTACCGACCGGCCGGCCGTTCATCGCCGCCAGAAGATCGCTGCTTGTCCAGAGCCAGTTCAAGTCACAGTCCTCCGAGCGCCTTCAGCAGTTCCGCATGGTCGGAGAACGGCAGCGTCACGGAACCGATCGTCTGCCCCTCCTCATGTCCCTTGCCGGCAACGATCAGCGTGTCGCCGGTCTTCAGCATGCCGACGGCAGCGCGGATCGCCTCGGCGCGGTCGCCGATTTCGGTAGCACCCTTGGCGCCGGCCAGGATCTCGGCGCGGATTGCCTCCGGCACCTCCGAGCGGGGATTGTCGTCGGTGACTATGACGACATCGGCAAGCCGGCTGGCGATTTCGCCCATGATCGGCCGCTTGCCCTTGTCGCGGTCGCCGCCGCAGCCGAAGACGAGAATGACCCGCCCCGTCGTGAAGGGGCGCACCGAATCGAGCACGTTCTGCAGGGCATCGGGCTTGTGGGCATAGTCCACATAGGCAAGCGCCCCGCCCTGTGTCTGGCCGACGAGTTCCAGCCGGCCGGAAGCGCCCTGCAGCTTCTCGAGCGCGGCAAATGCCGCCGCGGCGGAAATCCCCGTGGACATGGCGAGGCCGGCGGCGACAAGCGCGTTGGCCACCTGGAAATCACCGGCCAGCGGCACGTGGATCTCGAAGATGTCGTCGCCGACATGCACCTCCGCCGACTGCTTGTGGCGGAAGTGCTCGACGCGCTTCAGGGCGATGTATTCACCCTTACGGCCGACGGTGCGCACATCATGACCTGCCTTGCGGGCGGAGGCGATCGCCGCAGCCGACCACTGGTCGTCGGCGAAGATCACCGCCGGCGAGCCCTTCGGCAGGAGCGCCTCGAAAAGGCGCATCTTCGAAGCCATGTAGTGCTCGACGGTCGGATGGTAGTCCATATGATCGCGGCCGAGATTGGTGAAGGCGGCGGCCGCCAGCCTGACGCCGTCCAGCCGGTTCTGGTCGAGCCCGTGGCTGGAGGCTTCCATCGCCGCATGGGTGACGCCGGCATCGGCAAGCTCGGCGAGCAGCCTGTGCAGCGAAACCGGATCCGGCGTGGTGAGCGATCCATACTCGTTGCGGCCTGGCGCGATGACGCCGGTCGTCCCGATCATCGCCGCCAGAAGACCGGCATGCGCCCAGATCTGGCGCGTGAAGGACGCAACCGAGGTCTTGCCGGCGGTTCCCGTCACCGCCACCATGGTCTCGGGCTGGCGATGGTAGAAGGCGGCGGCGCCCTGCGCCAGAAAGCGGCGCGGCTCCGCGAGCGTGAACACCGGGACACCCGCATCCGCATGGGAATCGGCAGCGACGATCGCCGCTGCGCCGCGGGAAATGGCGTCGGCGATATAGGCGGCCCCGTTCGCCTTCGTCCCGGCGACGGCGACGAACAGATCGCCCGGCTTCACCTGCCGGCTGTCGGCCGAGAGGCCGGATATCTCGACATTTGCCGAATCATCCTTCAGTTGCGCCGAAAGTTCCGGGAAGTTTGGCCCCACCAGGTCCCTGATCTTCATGAACCACCTGTCTCACATCGATATCGGCCCACCGCGTGCAGATCCTGCAGCCGCGACGGGTCGCTTTAACACCTTACAGCGCCGCGCGTCTTTTCAGACGCGCAAAGGTCGCTGTAACTCTTTGAATCTGCGCATCGATCTTTCCGAAAATCGGGTACGATTTTCGGGCCGATGCGCTAGAATCGCCGCTTGGTTGATCCCGGATCGGCTCCGACTTCAGGAACCAGGCAGCGGATGACGAATCGTCCGCATTCTCATTTCACGGTCAATAAGACACAAGCAAGGCAGAACCGTCTTCTCCGAATTTCGGCTCGACGCCGAGAAGCGGTGCGGTGCGGCTGATGATGTCGCGCACCATCGGTGCGGCGTTCGAGCCGGCGGTCCGACCACCACCTTCGCCGGTCTTCGGGGCATCGATGAAGGTCAGCACGATATATTGCGGGTCATCGATCGGAAATGCCGCGAGGAAGGCGTTGAAGTTCTGATCGTGGGCATAGCGGCCGTTGACCACCTTGTCGGCCGTTCCCGTCTTGCCGCCGACATTGAAGCCGGGGACGAGCGCCCGTTTGCCCGAGCCGGCAATGCCGTTCCAGCGCAAGAGATACCTCATGCTGTCGCTGGTGCTCTTCTTGACCACGACGCTTGCGAGATTGTTCGCCTCCTCTTCCGTGCGCGGCAGGAAGGTCGGCGGGATGAGCTTGCCGCCATTGACAAGGGCGGCGCCCGCGACGGCCGTCTGCAGCGGCGTTGTCGAGACGCCGTGGCCGAAGGAGATGGTGATAGAATTGATCTTCTTCCACTCGCGCGGCTGCGTCGGCGCCTTAACCTCCGGAAGCTCCGTCGGAAGCTTCGTCAGCAGACCCAGCCGCGTCAGGAACTCCCGGTGCCCGGGAATGCCGACGAGGTCGGCGATCTTGGCCGTGCCGATGTTCGACGAATACTGGAAGATTTCCGGCACGGTCAGTACGCGGCGCTTGCCGTGGAAATCCTTGATGGTGAAGCCGCCGATGCGGATCGGCGCCGACGCGTCGAAACTGTCGTTGAGCGTCACCTTGCCGGAATCGAGGCCCATGGCGATGGTGAAGGTCTTGAAGGTGGAGCCCATTTCGAACGTGCCGTTCGACATGCGGTTCATCCAGCCCTCTTCGGCACCCTCGGCCGGGTTGTTCGGGTCGTAATCCGGCACGGATGCCATCGCCAGCACTTCGCCGGTGTGGACGTTGAGCACGACGGCGCCGGCCGCGATCGCCTCGTAGTTCTTCATACCGGCCGCGATGACGTCGCGCACGATATTCTGGACGCGCAGGTCGATCGAGAGCCTGACCGGCTCGAGCTTGGCGTCGCTGGTCATGCCGATGGCCGCCAGATCGGCAAGACCCTGGTTGTCGATGTAGCGCTCCATGCCGGCGATGCCGCGATTGTCGATATTGACGTGACCGACGATGTGGGCGGCGGTCGGGCCGCCGGGATAGAAGCGGCGCTTTTCCGGGCGAAAGCCTATCCCCGGAATACCGAGCGCCAGGATCTCGCTCTGCTGCTTCGGCGTCAGTTGGCGGCGCAGCCACTGGAAACGCGAGCTGGACTTCAGCTTGTTGTAGATCTCGCGCGCATTGAGATCGGGCAGCACGGTGGCCAGGCGCTCCACCGCCTCGTCGGCATCGACGATCTTGTGCGGCTCGGCGTAGAGAGAAACCGTGCGGATGTCGGTCGCCAGGATTTCTCCGTTGCGGTCGAGGAGATCGGGGCGCGAGGCCATCAGGCTGTCGGCGCGGCCTATCGAAGAAACCGTCTCGGGGTTGGCCATGCCATATTGCACCAGTCGCCCGCCGATCACCACATAGACGATCCCGAAGCTGGCAATGAGGATCGCCAGGCGACTCTTCGCCTGACTGGCGCTCTTCTTGCGCGTCCCCTGGAACGTGACGTTGAGACCCGTCTCGGGGGCGCGATTGTTGCCCCCGGCGGAGAAGTGCGCCTTGCTTTTCAAGAGCATGATGCGGGAAAGAAAGGACATCAGTGCGCCACCGAGCCTGTGTTGATATTATCGGCCTGAATGACCGCGGCGATCCCGTCTTCCGGCGCCGCCTCGCCTTCCGGCCGCGGCAGATCGGCCCGCAACATCGGCAACTCCTCGGGACGAGCCAGTTGCGTGGGCGGCGTCGGCGCCAGTTGCAGATCGGCGTCGAAGGCCGCGACCAGTCGTTCGAGACGGTTCGGCTGGGTCAAGAGCGCCCAATCGGCCCTGAGCAGGTCGATCGTATCCTCCTCGAGCTTGATCGCCGCATCCAGTTTGCGGACCTCTTCGCGTTTGTTCTCGGCCTGGTGCTTGATTGTATAGGTGACCGCGGCGGCGGCCGTCATGATGACGATCAGGACGATATCCAGCGTTCTCAGCATCGTTGCTTAGCCCCCTAGCCTTGCAAGGCTCGCCAGTTCCGGAAGATTGAAAATGGACAGATCGCTTCCCAGCGACGGCGCCTCCGTGCGGATTCCGGCCCTGAGCTTAGCAGATCGGGCACGCGGATTGCGGGATGCTTCCTCATCGCTTGCCGCGATCATAGGCTTGCCGACTGGCGCGAAGGTTGCGGCTCGCGCCGCCACCATCGGCAGATGCCGCGAGCCGCCCGCCTTGCCTCCGCGATCCTGAAAGAAGGCCTTGACGATCCTGTCTTCCAGCGAATGGAAAGTGACGACGACGAGACGCCCGCCGGGTTTCAGCACACGCTCGGCGGCAAAGAGCGCGCCGGCAAGTTCACCGAGTTCGTCGTTGACGAAGATGCGTAGCGCCTGAAAGACCCGTGTCGCGGGATGAATCTTGTCCTTGGCCTTTCGCGGCACCACCGTTTCGATCAGGCCGGCAAGGTCGCGCGTCGTCTCGAAAGGCTGCTCGGCGCGGCGCTTCTCGATCGCCCGGGCGATGCGCCCCGCCTGCTTTTCTTCGCCGAGAAAGCCGAAGATGCGGATGAGATCGGAGACCTTGCCGCGATTGACGACGTCGGCGGCAGTCACCCCGCTCGCCGACATACGCATGTCGAGCGGCCCCTTCTTCTGAAACGAGAAGCCGCGCTCGGCCTCGTCGATCTGCATGGAGGAGACGCCGATGTCGAGCACGACGCCGTCGAGCCCCCCTTCCGGGGCATGCTCCGCGAGCTCGGAAAACCGCGAATGCACAAGCTTGAGCCGCCCGCCGGCGGCCGCGACCAGCGCCTGCCCCGCGGCGATCGCGGTCGGATCACGGTCGAGCCCAATCACATCCGCACCCGCATCGAGGATCGCAGAGGTGTAGCCGCCCGCGCCGAAGGTGCCGTCGAGAATCACCTTGCCGGGCGCCGGATGGAGCGCCGCCAGCACCTCGGGGAGCATGACGGGAATGTGACGAACCGGTCCGCCATCGGCTTCAGAAGTCCTGTCGCCTTGATCCGCCACCATTCCGCCTCTCCACATTAACCGGGCCGCAACCCCCGTTGCTTGCGCCCTTCCCGGGCCTCCGCCTGCGCCCTCGCAAACGCCTGCGGCTCCCAGAGCTGAAAATGATCGCCCCGTCCGACGAAAGTCACCTCCGTCAAGATCCCGGTGAAGTCGCGGATGAAATCCGTGATCATCAGCCGGCCCTCCGGGTCGAGCTTCAAGAAGATGCCGCCCCCGTGAACGAGCAGCGACATCTGGTTGGCCGCATCCGAAAACGGATCCTCGGCCGCCATCTGCCTCTCGAACCGCTCCAGAAGTTCCGGTCCGCCGACGCTGATCGCCGGAAAGACGAAATCCTGGAAGCAATATAACTCCCGCACGCCCGCCTCCGAAAGCACGGCGCGGAAGGCCGAAGGCACGGAGACCCGCCCCTTGGCATCGATCCGGTTCGTAGCATGTGACAAGAAGCGGTTCATGACGCGAAACGGCCGCCTCCGATTGACGGGCCACAGTCATTGGCCCGCACGAACACACGACTGCGCGCGCAAAAGACCCCCGCCGGACGCGTGCGCGTCCGCCTAAACCCTCCGAAGAAGGAGATTTCAAGCTTCGCGATGACGGGCCACGACGCGGCCCTTGCGCAGTACCATTATGGGATAACATGGGACCATATGGGCGTCAATGGGAGAAGGCCGAATTCAGCCTCCTGAATGATCAAATATTGATAGGTTGTTAAGTTTAACAAAGGGTTACGACGACACCCCTAATGCGTTGGAATCCCGAGCGAATGCGGGTGCCGACAAGCACAGGACCGTGGCCGGAATCGGCTTACGCCGCGGGCAACCCGAGCCGGGCGCAGTTTCTCTCTGGGCGCTGAAAAGAAGCGCCACGAGTTCCGCGGGCTCTGCGCCCGAAACCGACATGGGGGGAGAAAATTCGCCAGTTGGCCTGTAAGCCGGGTTCTGTATGGCCCCGCCTCCCGAAGGAAACGGAACGTGGCAGCCATTCATCTGGGACTGCGCTTGCGCGCAGCCTCGTGCAACCCACCCGGATGACGGGCCTGGAAACCGGCTGGGCGCTTGCGCGCCCGTGTCATCCCTATTCGGTCTTGCTCCCGGTGGGGTTTGCCGTGCCGTCCATGTTGCCATGTCCGCGGTGGGCTCTTACCCCACCCTTTCACCCTTACTCCGTGAAACGGAGCGGTTTGCTTTCTGTGGCACTTTCCCTAGGGTCGCCCCCGCCGGACGTTATCCGGCACCGTGTTTCCGTGGAGCCCGGACTTTCCTCACCCCGCGGCCTTTCGGCGCTTGCGGGGCGCGGCTGCCCGGCCAACTGGCAGAGGCTCATTAACCGAGCGAGCCGGCAAGCGCCAGAAAAATCGCGCCGCTCTGCCGCTCGGTCGCCGACTCACTGAAACGCGACGGCGAAATCGGTCTCGTACTCGCTTGCATTCAGACGGCCTTCCATGACGAGCATTGCGCCCAGCCTGCCGATCTCGTCGGAGCTCTTGGCGGCCTGACCGTTGCCGCCCGCCAGAACGGCGATGCGGTCGCTGGCAAAGCCGATATAGGGATAGCCGTGCCGGGTGAACGACGTGACGCAAGGAGAAAAATGCGTCGAAACCGGCTTGAACCTCGGCATCACTTCGCTGAGCAGCCCGTGCATATGGGAAGCCGCCTCGGCGCTGCCTCCGCTGCGGAACCAGTCCCGGACCGCCGGCTCGCCCGCAAGCACGCGGTCGCTCGGGTCGCCGCCGATCTTGATGTAGTGTTTGCCGTCAGCATAGGCAACGGGCGGCAGCAGGTAACAGCTTTTCTCCTGTTCCGGCGCCGCGACGATCAGCGACGGCATGCCTTCGAAACCGGGAAGATCGTCTTCGCCGACCTCGGCGAACAGGACGCTGCGCGCCTTGACGGCAAGATCGATCGGCCTCGCCAGCAAAGCCGTCGAAAGCGAAAACCCGCCGGCGGCGACAAGCACGCGCCCCGCCCGGATAGCCCGGCCGTCGGCGGTGGTCACGACCACCTGCTCCGCCTCTTCCAGGACCGAAACCACTTCGGAGCGGATGATCGAGGCACCGTGTCTTTCCGCCGCCCTCACCTGAGCGCGAACCAGTGCACGCGGATTGATATGGCCGGCGCCGCTTGCCTCGTGGACGCCCGCATGGCCGACCGGGAATCGGAACCAGGGGAAGCGCTCCGCAAGTGCGTCGCCGCCGATCAGAGGCGCTTCCACGCCCAGCCTGTCGCGGGCGCGCTCGACCTTCTCGAGATAATCGAAATCGCCGCCGGGAGCCGGCGCCGCGATCAGACAACCGCTCTCGAAATAGAAATCGATCCCGCTCGATTCCGCGATTTCCGGATAGCGATCGATCGAGCGGCGGGCAAGACGCGCCCAGACCGGGTCCGTATCGATCGTGCGGGTGATGCGTGCATTGTCGTAGTGGCTGGCGAATACGCCGCCGTGACTTGCCCAATCCTGGGGCTCGTCCGGTCCGACGAGCGCAACGCTCGCGCCGGCCAGGCCGAGGTGACGCGCCGCCGCCGCTCCCATCATGCCTTTGCCGACCACGACGAAATCAAAGCTTTCAGACATGCATTTCCCCGATCTGCTTCGCTGCGGGAATAGCACGTGGATTCTCTGCGGTACACCGGAACGCGAGACCTATCCGGCTACCTCCCGCATCGCGGCCGAACCGAGGCCCCCGCTTCGCGATGAGTTCTTTCAAAGTCGCGCGGCGGTCAGTCCAGGATCTCCTTGACCTTGCCGCAATAGGCCTTCGAAACGGGATTCATCCGCTTGGCGCCGTGGCCGGCATTGTATTTCAGGATCGTGCCGCAGGTGCTGCCGTCCGAAAGCTCCTGCGCCTTGGCCAGATACATCATGCCGAACTTGATATTGGTTTCCGGATCGTAGAGCCCTTTGGCGGTGCCGGAATAGCCCATCATGCGCGCGGTGGCGGGCTTGATCTGCATGAGCCCGATCTCGCCGGCGCTGCCCCGTGCTTCGGCATCGAAATTGCTTTCGACCTCCACGACCGCACGGGCGAGATCGACGGGGACGCCATATTGCTTGGCGTAGGAGTGGATGAGGTCGCCATAGTAGGATTTCGGCGAAAGGGAAGGTGTGGGAAATCCTGCAGTCCTGGTAACGGACTTCAGGGACGAGGTCTTGATGGTTCGGTCGACACCCCCTGCATACGACGTACCCATCCCGGCGACGAACATGCCAAAGCATGCCGCCACCGCAGCAACAGACGATATTCTCATGTAGTTTGGAGTCTCCGGTCTGCGGAACCGGCCGGACGGCGCACCCCACCGTCGCGACCGGTTTCCCGATCGTTTTTATTTGGCAAGGTCCCGGTCTCTGCCTGCGTCCCCTGCGGTTGACGCGGCGAAAATGACCGCCCCATCATGGTAAACATGTGGCAACGCAAAAAATTTGTGCATAAAGCCATCGAAGGCGCTAATTTAGCGCGATCGAGGTTTGCAACCTACGCGTTGAATTTCGGCAGCGCGGCTAGCAGGCGGTGAAGCGTATCTATGGTGGAAATGTCCGCGATCCCGTCCACTCTCGATTGCCGGAAATGCCTTTGGAAAGCGGCCACGACGCCTTCGGTGTGCTCGCAGAAATTGCCTGTGACTTCAATGCCATAGCCGTAAAGCGAGAGCATGGACTGCAGCGCTTCCACAGGCTTCCCGCGATCGCCGCGCTGGAAGAAGCGTCCGCCGCCCACCGGCGCCGGTTCGACCCAGTGACCGACCCCCTCTCGAAAGAGCGCATTCCAGGGGAATTTTTCTCCGGGATCGACCTTGCGAATCGGCGCCACATCGCTATGGGCAAGCACCCTTTCGGGGGCAATTTGCCAGCGCTCGCCACAATTTCGACACAAATCGACGACGGCCGCGATCTGCGCTTCCGGGAAATCCGGCAGCCCGCCCAGATGGCCTGGATTGGCGATCTCGATACCGATGGAGCAGGAATTTATGTCGGCCTCGCCCTTCCACAAGCTCTTGCCCGCATGCCACGCACGACGATCTTCCGACACGAGCTGGTCGATGCGCCCGTTCTCATGCACGAAATAATGACAGGAGACCTGGCTTTCCTCGCGACAGAGCCAGTCCAGCGCCGAGCCCGCCGTCTCCATGCCGGTATAATGGAGGAGGATCATATCCGGCCCGCGCCCGCCCGCGCGCTCCCCATGATTGGGTGACGGCACGAAACGGGCTCCGGCGAAGTCGCAGAGCGTCGATGTCATGCGGCGCGGCGTTCTCTCTCGATTGCCTCGTAGGCGGCATTCAGCGCGGCCATGCGATCGGTAGCAATGGCATGAAACTCCTCCGGCACGCCGCGCGCAACCAGCATGTCCGGGTGGTTCTCCGAAACGAGCACGCGATAGCGCTTGCGGATCTCGGCGAAATCGTCCTTCGGCGAGACGCCGAGTACCTGATAGGGGTCGCGACCTTCTGCATGGACGTGACGCGCCATGATGCGCTGGAATCGTGCCTCGTCCATCCTGAAGATTTCGGCGACGCGCAGCAGAAACGCGAATTCCTTCTCATGCACGACGCCATCGGACGCGGCGATATGGAACAGTCCATCGACGATGTCCTCGAGAATAGGGCAATTGCGCTCGCAGGAGGCGCAAAGCGAGGCCATCTTCTCCGCATAGGCCTCGAAGCCCGCCACGTCCTGGCGCGCGAGGTTATACAGCCTGGCAACGTTCTTCGCCTGGTCCGCCGGGAATTTGAAGATATCCCGGAAGGCCGCGACCTCGGCCTCGCTCACAATGCCGTCTGCCTTTGCCATCTTCGCCGAAAGGGCGATCATGGCGACCGAGAAGGCAACCCTGCGGCGCGTTTCCGGATCGCCCTCGAAGAGGGTTCGGACCGCCTCGACTACACCTGCAAGCGCATTGCCGGTGGCCGTGACGATCTTGAGGAGGCTGTCCCAAACTGTCATGAGTGCGATTGTTCCCTGTCCACCACTGAGCATGGCCAGATGTGGTGGCAAATTGCAAGCGGCTGTCCGCGCGAAACGTCATGGATTGACGAATTTGTGATGGCCCCTCAATAAATCAAATGGCCGTGAATCGCAATTGAATTCGCGCGCCGGCCCGACGAAGCCCCCATCGAGTCTCCTCGCTTGGCGAGAGCGATCCACAGTCATGTCATTTTATTTCCATCCGATTTGCGCTAGATCACAGGGATCATTGAACACGGCAGCGTTCCGGGAACGCGAACCGTCGTTGCGATCCCGTTGCCCAAATCCCGAGGAGGAAACATGGCCAAGAAGAAAGTCGCAATGCTGACGGCGGGCGGACTCGCGCCCTGCCTTTCATCCGCCGTCGGAGGCCTGATCGAGCGCTATACGGACATCGCACCCGACTACGAGCTCGTGGCCTATCGTTCCGGTTACCAGGGGCTGCTTTTGGCCGACCGCATCGAGATCACGAAGGAGATGCGAGAAAAGGCCCATCTTCTCCATCGCCATGGGGGTTCTCCCATCGGCAACAGCCGTGTGAAGCTCACCAATGCCGCCGACTGCGTCAAACGCGGTCTGGTCAAGGAAGGCGACAACCCGCTTCGCATCGCCGCCGACAGGCTCGCAGCCGACGGCATCAGCATTCTGCACACGATCGGTGGCGACGACACCAACACCACGGCCGCCGATCTTGCCGCCTATCTCGGCGCCAATGGTTACGACCTCACCGTGGTCGGCCTGCCGAAGACCGTCGACAACGACGTGGTGCCGATCCGCCAGACGCTCGGCGCCTGGACGGCGGCCGAATACGGCGCGCGCTTCTTCGACCATGTCAGCAACGAGCAGAGCGCCGCCCCGCGCACCCTCGTCGTCCATGAGGTGATGGGCCGCCATTGCGGTTGGCTGACCGCGGCGACGGCACGCGCCTATATGCAACTGTCCGGCAGCAAGGACTATGTCGACGGCTTCATGATGAACGAGCAATTGAAGAACATCGACGGCCTTTACCTGCCGGAGATGAAGTTCGACCTCGAATCGGAGGCCGCGCGCCTGCGCGACATCATGGACCGGGCCGGCTTCGTGACGCTTTTCGTCAGCGAAGGTGCCTGCCTCGATGCGATTGTTGCCGAACGCGAGGCGGCCGGCGAGACGGTCAAGCGCGACGCTTTCGGCCATGTGAAGATCGACACCATCAATGTCGGCAACTGGTTCTCCAAGCAGTTCGCCGCCCTCCTCGGCGCCGAACGCGCGATGGTGCAGAAATCCGGCTACTATGCCCGCTCCGCACCCGCCAATGGCGACGACCTGCGCCTCATCCAGAGCATGGTCGACCTTGCAGTCGAAAGTGCGCTCAATAAGGTTTCCGGCGTCACGGGCCACGACGAGGACCAGGACGGCCGCCTGCGCACGATCGAATTCCCCCGCATCAGGGGGGGCAAGCATTTCGACACGTCGGCGAAGTGGTTCGGCGAGGTGATGGACACCATCGGCCAGAAATGGCAGGCGGTCGACTGAGGTCGCGCAACGGCGAGCGGCGCCCCTCTCCACGGGAGTTAAACCCGAGGAGAGGGGCGTTCCTCACGCGGCACCAGCGGATCATCCACTCATCGGAGTTCGAACGACGGCTTGAAATCGCCGGCCTGCTTGCCGCAGCGGGCGGCATGGGTTAAGGGAGATTCAAGCACAGCGGACGGCAGCCGCTGATTTGCAAGGGGCTACGGGGCCCAGAAGCACGAAAGTGACAGCATGGCGAAGATCCGTATCTCCCTTTCGAAACAGGTGCTTACGGCCACTGCACTGGTTTCCCTCGGAATTGCCTCCGGCTGCTCGACCGTCGAGCGGACCTCACTCGAAGAACTGACCGCCGTACAGACGGTCACACCTATCCCGAAACCGGGAACGGAGATGACGGCCTATGCCCTGCCTGCACCGGTCGGTGCAACGGCCGACGCATCCGCCGCACTTGCGGCGGAGCCGGCGGTAGCTGAATCCGGCGCTGCGTCATCGCCGGATGCGACGCTTGCCTTCGCCGCGCCGCAGACAACCGCGGTTCCGAACGCAAGGCCCGCCCAGGCCATCGAGGTGGCCATGGCAGAGACTGGCGCGGCACCCCTGTCGCCGCAAGCGACCGCCGCTGCCGACTCGACGAGCGAACCGGCCGTCCCGCTGCTCGGCATTGCCGCCGCAATGGAATCGGATTTCGACACCGGCGAACCGGTCGGCCTCGAAACTCTCGTTGCCAAGCGCATGATCGTGCCGACCGAGCGGCCAAAGAGCGGCGTCATCGGTTCTGCGGTCGATGCCGTCGCCAATGCCATTCCCGGCTCGCTGAAGCTCACCCGGACACCGACGAGTTCCCGACCCGAGCTCGACCGGCTGATCGAGTACTATGCCGAACTCAACGGCCTTCCGGTCGAACTCGTGCATCGCGTGGTCAAGCGGGAGAGCAATTACAATCCACGCGCCTACAGCCGGGGCAATTACGGGTTGATGCAAATCCGCTACAACACCGCCAAGGGACTTGGCTATGAGGGTCCCGCCGAGGGCCTGTTCGACGCGGAGACCAATCTCAAATACGCGACCAGATATCTGCGCGGCGCCTGGATGGTTGCCGACAATCAGCACGACGGTGCCGTGCGCCTCTATGCCAGTGGCTACTACTATCACGCCAAGCGCAAGGGCATGCTCGACGAACTCGGGCTGCAGTAAATCCGCGACCCGGACCGCGCTCAATCGAGCGCATCGATGACTTTGGCGTTCAGCGCCTGCACATTGTAACCGTCGCGCCAAGGTGTGAGGCCGAGCCGGACGACAGCGAGACGAAGAGAAGGAACGAGCATGATGGCTTGCCCGTCATGCCCAAGGATCCAGAAGCTATCCGCCGGGAACCCACCCGTCCCGGCTCTTATGCCATTCGCCATGAGCCAGACCTGGCCCGAGCCGTAATCGCCGCCGGAGGCTCGGGAAGGCTTGCGCATGAAGTCGACGTAGCCCTCCGGCAGAAGCGCCCTCCCCTTCCAGCGCCCGCCGTCGAGCAGGAACTGCGCAAAGCGCGCCCAATCCTGCGCCGTCGCATACATGTAGGACGAGCCGACGAAGGTGCCGCTTTGATCCGCCTCCATCACCGCGCCCGTCATGCCGAGAGGCTCGAACAAAGCCACGCGAGGATAGGCGAGCGCGGCGGCCGGGTCGTCGAAGCTCCGCATCCAGAGCCGGGATAAGATGTTGCTGGTGCCGCTCGAGTAGCTGAACTTCGTGCCGGCCGCCGCCGCGAGCGGTTTCGATGCGGCAAAACCGGCCATGTCGCTTTCGAGGAAGAGCATGCGCGTCACATCGGTGACATCACCGTAGTCCTCGTTGAAGGCCAGACCGCTTTGCATTCCCAGCAGATCCGCAAGCTTGATTACGGCGCGTTCGTCGCCATTCCATTCGGGCAGCAGATGGTCCTGCTCCAAATCCATCCGCCCCTCGGCGATGCGCATGCCGACAAGCGCCGCCGTGACCGATTTCGTCATCGACCAGCCGAGCATGGGGGTGTCGCGATCAAAGCCGGGGCCGTAGCGCTCCGCCACAAGGCGGCCATCGCGAACGACCGCCATGGCGCGCATGCCGGGGCCCGCCAATTCGGGATCCTCGAGAAGGGTCTGGATCGTTGGGTCGATCTCCGCCCGGCTCCCCTCCGGCCATTCCGTTTCGGGATTGGCCGTTTCGGGATTGGCCGTTTCGGGATTGCCGGCTTCGGGATTGGCGACCGCGGCCTTCGACCCTGCGTCTCCGCCTGCCGCCGATGGATTGGCGAAAGCCTCGGCGACGCCATTGCCGGTGTTCATGCAGCCGAGCCCCGGCCGATGGACCGCACGGCCGGGCGCGGCGAACCCGAATATGCGCGCGGTCACGCGCTGCTCGTGATGATCCACGGATACGCCGACGAATTTCAGCAAGGGATGGCCGGGAGCCTGGACATCCACCGCGAGCACCTCCTGCGGGTCGCGCCCGGCGAGAAAGACATTGGAGCAGACGATCTTGGCGGCGTATCCGTCACCGACCTTCAGAAGCTCCGGCGGATAGAGCGCCAGCCAACCGGCGGCGGCTGCCGGTGCCGCAACGGCCAAGGCTCCGAACTTCTTCGACAAACCTCGCATGATCGCTCCTGTTCCCCATGAGGAAACCAGAATTGCCGGAAAAGAGAAAGCCCCATCGGCAGGCCGTCCCGAATTTGCCGCGCGGCTTTCGAGAAAGTCATGCACAGACTGGGCGCGCGCCCGTCATCAAAGTGTAGTCGAGTCATTTTAGAAGCGGCTCAGTTTTAACTTGGATGGCAGCAACATGACGGACCTCGCACCCGATGCCGGCTTCGGCAGGAAGAACACGAAGCTGAAGAGCGCGCTCCTCCAGCACAAGACCTTCTCCTTGGCAGGCGTTTCCGAGCGACTGTTCGGGCTGCTCTTCTCGGGCCTGGTCTATCCCCAGATCTGGGAGGATCCGATCGTCGACATGGAAGCGATGCAGCTCCGCTCCGGGCACCGGATCGTGACAATCGGCTCCGGCGGCTGCAACGTGCTGACCTATCTTTCCGCCTGTCCGGCCCGCATCGACGTGGTCGACCTCAATCGTCATCATATCGCGCTCAACCGGCTGAAGCTCGCGGCCTTCCGCCACCTGCCGAGCCACAAGGACGTGGTGCGGTTCCTCGCATCCACCGGCATGCGCACGAACAGCGACGCATTCGACCTCTTCATCGCGCCGAAGCTCGACGCCGCCAGCCGCGCCTATTGGAGCGGCCGCGACATCACCGGGCGCCGACGCATCAGCGTTTTCGGCCGCAATATCTATCGCACCGGCCTGCTCGGCCGCTTCATCGCCGCCAGCCATTTTCTCGCGCGGCTGCATGGCATCGATCCGGAGGACTTCGTCCAGGCGCGCTCGATGCGCGAACAGCGGCAGTTTTTCGACGACAAGCTCGCGCCGCTCTTCGAGCGCCCGGTCATCCGCTGGTTGACCAGCCGCAAGAGCTCGCTCTTCGGCCTCGGCATTCCACCGCAGCAGTTCGACGAGCTCGCCAGCCTCAGCGACGAGAGGTCACTCGCAGCCGTGCTCCGTCACCGTCTCGAAAAGCTGACCTGCCATTTCCCGCTGCGTGAAAACTACTTTGCCTGGCAAGCCTTCGCCCGGCGTTATCCGCTGCCGCACGAGGGCGATCTGCCTCCCTATCTGCAAGGCTCGAAATACGAAACGATCCGCAATCATGCAGATCGCGTCGCCGTCCACCACGAAAGCTTCACCGAACTGCTCGCCCGCAAGCCTGCCTCCTCGGTCGACCGGTACGTGCTGCTCGATGCCCAGGACTGGATGAGCGACCGGCAATTGAACGACCTCTGGAGCGAGATCACCCGCACGGCCGATGCCGGCGCGGTGGTGATCTTCCGCACGGCGGCGGAAGCCAGCATCCTGCCGGGCCGGCTTTCGGCCGCACTGCTCGAACAGTGGGACTACGACGCGGAAACCTCCATGCGGCTCGGCTCGCAGGACCGCTCGGCCATCTATGGCGGGTTCCATATCTACCGAAAGAGAGCATGAGCGCGTGCAGGAAACGGCAAACAACCATGCGCGGCTGATGGACCGGATGTACCGCTATCAGCGCTATATCTACGACTTCACCCGCAAATACTATCTCTTCGGGCGCGACACGCTGATCCGTGACCTTCAGGCCCCACCCGGCGCCTCGGTGCTGGAGATCGGTTGCGGCACCGGCCGAAACCTCGCCATGATCGGCGAACTCTATCCGGAGGCGCGTCTCTTCGGGCTGGACATCTCCGCCGAGATGCTGGTGACCGCCAGGGCAAAGCTCAAGCGGCATGGCCGCCCGGATGCGGTGCTGCGCGTCGCCGACGCCACTGATTTCCGCGCCGCCTCCTTTGGCGAGAAGGGCTTCGACCGCATCGTCATCTCCTATGCGCTGTCGATGATCCCCGCATGGGAAAGGGCGATCGATGCGGCGATCGAGGCGCTCAGCCCGGGCGGCTCCCTGCACATCGCCGATTTCGGCCAGCAGGAAGGCTGGCCGGGTGGCTTCCGCCGCCTGCTGCAGGCATGGCTGAGGCGCTTCCATGTTTCGCCGCGCGACACGCTCTTCGACGTCATTCGCGAGAAAGCAGATATTCGCGGGGCGACGCTCGAACTCAAATCGATCGGCAGGGGTTATGCCTGGCTCGCCGTCTATCGCCGGCCCGCCACAGACTGAACTTGGGACTACAGCGCGCTCGTCCAAACAGACGCGCAGAGGTCGCCGCGCACTGCAATTGCCGCTTGAGCTAACGCAATTTTTACGATGATATGGTGAAAAGGAGGCAAGCCTCCCGGGGGGACATCGCACAGACATGGAAACCATCGCGTGAGGCAGGATCGTCGTTCGTCTCCAAACGGAACCCTCATGCGCCGGCTTCTCCTGGCTCTTCTGCCAATCGCGGCCCTCCTTTCCGCCTGCTCGTCCACCGATTACGACCTGGTGCAGACGGCCTCCATCCCGCCACGCTTCCACGATACCGATCCGCAGGATTTCGGCGACCTAACGCCGCATCATCACAGCATCCACGGCATCGACGTCTCTAAGTGGAACGGCAATATCGACTGGGTGAAGGTCAAGAATTCCGGCGTTGCCTTCGCCTTCATCAAGGCCACCGAGGGCAAGGACAGGCTCGACACCCGCTTCCACGAATACTGGCAGCAGGCACGCGCCGCCGGTCTTGCTTATGCGCCCTACCATTTCTACTATTTCTGCTCGTCCGCCGATGCGCAGGCCGACTGGTTCATCGCCAATGTGCCGAAGAGCGCCGTCTATCTGCCGCCGGTGCTCGACGTCGAATGGAACGGCGAATCGAAGACCTGCCGCTATCGGCCGGCACCGGAAACGGTCCGCGCCGAAATGAAGCGGTTCATGGACCGGCTGGAAGCCCATTACGGCAAGCGGCCGATCATCTACACCTCGGTCGATTTCCACCGGGACAATCTGGTTGGCGCCTTCAACGACTATCATTTCTGGGTCCGCTCCGTCGCAAAGCACCCGAAGGACATCTATGTCGACCGTCGCTGGGCATTCTGGCAATACACCAGCACCGGTGTCATTCCGGGCATCGACGGCCAGACGGACATCAATGCCTTCGCCGGGTCGACCAGGAACTGGCAGAAATGGGTCGCCGCCGTCTCGCAGGCGCGATAGTCGCAAGATTGGCTCAAATCCGCTCGTCTTGCCGCCACATTTCTTCATTCGGTCATAATGCTCTGGAAGAGCATCGGCGGATTTTCTCAACGGACAGGATTGCAGCCGGTTGCCGACAGAAGGCGCCCGGCGATGGAAAGGATCAAGATGCGCAAAGCCCTTCTCTCTCTCGGACTGCTCGCGCTTGCCAGCACCACGGCACTGGCGCAAACCCCGACCACCGCACCCGTCCCCTGCGGCGGTGATCTCCAGACCTTCCTGGAGGGCGTCAAGGCCGAGGCGATCGCCCGGGGCATTCCCGCCGAGGCCGCCGACCGGGCGCTTGCGGGTGCTGCCATCGACCAGAAGGTGCTGAGCCGCGACCGCGCCCAGAGCGTCTTCAAACAATCCTTCATGGAGTTTTCCAAGCGCACCGTCAGCAAGTCGCGCCTCGATATCGGCGCCAGAAAAATGCGCGAATATGCCGAGGTTTTTGCCCGCGCCGAGCAGGAATTCGGCGTGCCGGCGCCGGTGATAACCGCCTTCTGGGCGATGGAAACGGACTTCGGCGCCGTTCAGGGCGATTTCAATACGCGCAATGCCCTGGTGACCCTTGCCCATGACTGCCGCCGCCCGGAGATGTTCCGGCCGCAGCTTCTCGCCGCAATCGAGATGACCCAGCATGGCGACCTCGATCCCGCGACGACCACCGGCGCCTGGGCCGGCGAGATCGGCCAGGTTCAAATGCTGCCGGAGGACATTATCGCCTATGGCGTCGATGGTGACGGCGATCACCACATCGATGTGAAAAGGAGCGCGCCGGACGCGATCCTGACGGCGGCGAAATTCATTCAGAGCCTCGGCTTCAAGGCGGGCCAGCCCTGGATCCAGGAAGTAACCGTCCCCGCCCAGCTTCCCTGGGAAAAGACCGGGCTGCAGTCGGGCATGACCGCGGGCGACTGGTTCGCGCTTGGCGTCACCCCGCGCGACGGCAACACCGCCAACAGCGCGCTCGAAGCATCGCTGGTGCTGCCGCAGGGCCACAAGGGCGTCGCCTTTCTGACCTATCCGAATTTCAACATCTATCTCGAGTGGAATCAGTCCTTCATCTACACGACGTCGGCCGCCTATTTCGCCACCCGCCTCGCTGGGGCACCGCCCTATCAGACAGGCAATCCGGAGCCGGGGCTCGGCGACGCGGAAATGAAGGCGCTGCAGGAGAAACTGCAGGCGCTCGGGCACGATGTCGGCAAGATCGACGGGATTCTCGGCTCCGGCACCCGCGCCGCCCTGCAAAAGGAGCAATTGAAGCGCGGGCTCCCGGCCGACGGCTGGGCAACGTCCGCTGTGTTGAGCGCTCTCTGACGAGCTAACGAAGCGCAATTCTTGATTCTCGCAGGAAGCGGGTGGCAACGCCCGCTTTCTTCCATTACTGCTTGCACGAATCCAAATGCCGGAAGTGGACAGGCGCTGCTTTTCCCAACTCCGCAAAGCCGCGATGGCAGACAACACATGCAATATGCTCAGACCGGAAAGACGCAGATGAGCCTGCGCCTGTGGATGCTGTTGATGCTGCTCGGCGTGATCTGGGGCGGCTCGTTCTTCTTCGCTCGCGTGGCGGTCCTCCATGTGCCGCCCTTCACCCTCGTGCTCGCGCGCGTCGCCCTCGCCGCTCTTGCATTGCATATCTATCTGCGCGGCCGCCACGGCCTCTACCCGGCGCTGGCTGCGCGTTGGCGCGAATTCCTCGTGATGGGGCTCATCAACAACGCCATCCCGCACGCCTTCATTTTTCTCGGCCAGATCCATATCGGCGCCGGCCTCGCGGCAATCCTCAACGCGACAACGCCGGTCTGGACGGTGCTGATCGCCAATATCGCGACCGAAGACGAAAAGCTGAGTGCTGCGAAAATCAACGGCTGTCTGCTCGGCCTTGCCGGCACGATCGTGCTCATCGGACCGAACGCTCTGGCGGACCTCTTCGGCCGCGCGAGCGGCGTTCCCCTCTGGGCGCTCGTGCTACCGGTTCTGGCGGCGGTGAGCTACGGCCTTTCCGCCTCCTACGGCAAGCGCTTCCGCAACCTGGCGCCGACCGTCACCGCAGCGGGCCAACTGACGGCCTCCACGGTCCTCATGCTGCCGATCGCCGCCTTTGCCGACATGCCATGGACCTTGCCGATGCCGCCGATCACGGCCATGGGAGCGATCCTCGCGCTCGCGCTGGTCTCCACCGCCTATGCTTACATCCTCTTCTTCCGGATCATGGCGGAGGCGGGCGCCACCAATACATCGCTGGTGACCCTGCTGGTGCCGCCTAGCGCAATCCTGCTCGGCTATCTCTTCCTCGGAGAAAGGCTGCACGCGATCGACTTCGCCGGCATGGCCCTGATCGCGGCCGGCCTCGCGGTTCTCGACGGGCGCGTCCTGAGACGCCGCCGCCCGGCCTGAAGATTCGCAAGGATCGACGCGCCAGCGTGTTCACGAGCCGTTACAGCCGTTCATATTAACTCCCGCGCAGCAAATATGAAAAAAATGTGGCATTGAAATTTCTCGTGTTTCTCCAATAAGTTAGGCCTTTGCATATGGGCGGCCGGGCCACCGGTTTTCGCGCTGCAGCACAAGATTTGCTTTGAAGTGCCGGTCTTTCGCCCTATGTTTTACCCGTCAACGCAGGGAGGATCATCCTATGGGACTTACACATTCGTTGAATGTCCTCATGATCAGTGCAGCGTTCGCGTTTGTGGCCGTTATGCTCTTCGTCTGATGCAGGGCCGCTGAAAGTCCAAAAAAGGAAGAGGGACTTAAGTTTCCGGAAATAGAATCGCAGCAAATCCGGGGAGGCAGGCCGCTCCAGGAGCACCCGGCCTAGAGAGCTGTAACAGGACCAAGGCCCATGAACGTGGATGCGTTCATGGGCTTTCGCATTCAGGCGGCGGCGCCATCGTCAGCAATAGCGTCCTTTGCGCGTCCGAAAGGACGCTCGGCAGACAACGATGTTGCCCACCTGCCACAGATTCTGATGACACTTGCAATTCGCAATTGCAGAGACTTGCCGAACGGCAAATCTCATGTAATATACACGCACTCGCAATTCAATCAGAGGAGGCGTGAGATGGATCCTGTTGTCATGTTTGTGCGCCTCTCTTGCGGAACGGTTCTCCCGCCGGTGCATCATAAATCGACCGGAAGGCGATCTATCTCCAAGGGGCTGTAATCCTTGGATTTCCGCTAAAGCGGCATCTTTTCCATTTGACCTGACGTGACCGGCTGACGGAGCGATGTCTCGCGACTTCTGCTGCCGCATCGGCGCGTTCCTTCACCATCGAGAGGCCCGACAGCGGTACTGCGTCGGGGTGGACTACTATGCACGATTCACAATTATTGATTGCAAATAGCCTCACTGCCACGGTCGATGACCTGTGCCAGCAATTTGGCGTCTGGAAGACTGCACGTGCGTTGGCGCGCGCCGCCTGGCGGCGGCGCCAGACCACGAATCATGTCTCCCACCTTTCAAACCGTATGCGCCGGGACATCGGCCTGCCGGAAAGCGACGATGCGCCCGAGCAAATCGGTTCTTTCCTTTGGGATGTCAGGATTTGAGACCGGGCCAGCAACGGGAGGCCACGACGATTGGAAAATCCCGATTGTCGTGGCCGGCATCCATATCTCGAGTGTCGTGCGGGAAGAAAACCGCTGGCTCTCGGCCAATACAGCGCCGCGCGTCTTATCAGACGCGCAGTCGCTGTAGCACTTTGAATTGCTGCATGTCTTTGTCCTTAATCGAGGTCGATCAAAGGAGACATGCAGTAGTTTTTCAGCGCGCTCCTGCGGCCGTCTTGATCGAACCGACGGCCATTTCCTGGGCGTTCACCTGCGAACGGGCGTAACCGAGGAGTTCGCACACGGCGATGACGAGGGGCGACCGGTTCATGGTGTAGATGTGAAAGTCGCGCACGCCGCGCCGAACGAGATCGACGATCTGCTCGGCGGCGATGTGGCTCGCTTCCCGGAACCTCTCCTCCGGCTGGTCATCGAGATGCGCGAGCCGAGAGGTGATCGCATCCGGCACCGTCGAACCGCAAAGCCCGGCGAATTTCATCACCTGCGATAGATTGTTGATCGGCAGTATCCCCGGGACGACCGGGACTTCAATGCCGGCACGCCGCACCTGATCGACGTAGCGCTCGAAATCGTCATTGTCGAAGAAGAACTGCGTGATCGCCCGGGTCGCGCCGTTGTCGACCTTTCGCTTCAACATGTCGATGTCGGCCGCAGCATCACGACTTTCCGGATGTTTTTCCGGATAGGCGGACACCGAAATCTCGAAATCGCCGCGCGCACGCAGTGCCTTGACGAGCGCCGCAGCGTTCTCGTATCCGCCCGGAAACGGCTGGTAGGCGCTGCCGACGCCTCCCTGCGGATCGCCCCGCAATGCCACAAAATGGCGGACGCCGCAGGCGACGAACTCTTCGATGACCGAATCGACCTCGGGCCGGGGCGCGCCGACGCAGGTCAGATGCGCGGCCGTGTTCCTGAGACCCATCTCGCCGATCATGCGCCGGACCGCCGTCAGGGAGCGGGCCTTCGTCGTACCGCCGGCGCCATAGGTCACGGTCTGGAAGGCCGGGACGAAGGCCGAAAGATCCGCCACCGTCTGAAAGAGCTGCGCTTCCATCTCTTCGTTCTTCGGCGGGAAATATTCGAACGAAAGGCTGATCTCGCCGCGCTCGCTCGGATGAAGCGTCGTTCTTTCCATGCTCAAACTCCCCCCGCCTGAAGACGCTGGCGCATATCGGCTATGTTGTTGGCGACGCGCTGGTCACGCGCGAGCCAGATAGTGACCGTCAGTTTCCTCTCATCGGCTCCCTCGGGCGCGAGATCGGTCGTCTTCTCGAGCGCAAGACCGGCCCGCTGCAGCCAATCGGTCATCGTCTGGTGCGAAAAACCGAGCCGCGCATGCGCATGCTCGTCGCGCAGATATTCGAGCCCATGCGGGGCAAAATCGATGATGACGAGGCGGCCGCCGGGCATGAGCATGCGCGCGGCCTCCGCGATCGCCGCCTCGGGCTCCGCCAGATAATGCAGCACCTGATGGATCGTCACGAGATCGAAGGATTGATCGTCGAGCGGCAGGTTGAAGATGTCGCCATGGCGGATCGACGCCTTGGTAATGCCGGCCTTGTCGAGGTTGGAGCGCGCCACCGCCAGCATGTCGCGGCTGGCATCGACACCGATCCCACGCCGGTAGATCCCTTCGAAGAGCTGCAGGATACGGCCGGTGCCGGTGCCGAGATCGAGCAGGCTGTCAACGGGCTCGTCGCCGACCATCGCCTTCAGTGCCGCCTCGACGTCCCCTTCGCTCACGTGCAGGCGCCTCAGTTCGTCCCATTCGGCGGCATTGCGGCTGAAATAGGCCTGCGCCTTTTCCGCGCGCGCCTTCTTCAATGCCACGAGCCGCATCGCGTCGCGCGCGAGAACGGCGTCGTCGGCAGCGGCCGCCGACAGCAATCCGCGCACCAGCGCCACGCGGCCACCTTCCTGGCGCAGCCGGAAATAGGCCCAGGCGCCTTCCTGATAGCGATCGATCAGGGCGACTTCGCCGAGGAGTTTCAGGTGCCTCGAGATGCGGGGTTGCGACTGGCCGAGAATTTCGGTCAAGTCGGTCACGGTGAGATCGCTGGCGGCAAGCAGTGCCAACAGGCGCATGCGCGTCGGCTCCCCCGCCGCCTTCAGGACGTCGACCAGCGCGTCCAAGCCCAACGTGTCACGATCAACCATCGCATTCCCCATCAACACATAAAGATATCTTTATGTGAATTGCGGACGGCGCGCAAGCGAATTTGCGCAGCTATGCAATGGGATGACGTTGGCAGACGGTCTTTCGCCCATTCCTGTGCCGGTAGAGGAATCTTGCCACGGCACGTGACCGCGGCCATTGCCCATGGCTCGAGCCGGAACGCCGGGCGACACCTCTGCGTCCGCGCCCGAGGACCTGGGCGCCGCGTTCCAATAAACGAGCCCGGAGGTGACGAGCCGAACGGCGCGGGCCGGCGGCTTCGACGGCCTGTCGGCGGTCACCGCAAAAATGCCGGCGGGCCCGGGCGCCCGAGCCGCTTCGCGAACGAAGCGGCCCGGCATTTGCGTCCGCAACCGACCCTCTCGGGCGAGCGCGCTATCGCGTCAGGCGCTTGTAGGTCACCCGTGTCGGGTTGACTGAATCGGGGCCAAGCCGGCGGATCTTGTCCTTCTCATAGTCTTCGAAGTTGCCCTCGAACCACTCGACGTGGCTATCGCCCTCGAAGGCGAGGATGTGGGTTGCGAGACGGTCGAGGAACATCCGGTCGTGGCTGATGATCACGGCGCAGCCGGCGAAGTTCTCGAGTGCGTCCTCGAGCGCGGCCAGCGTCTCGGTGTCGAGATCGTTGGTCGGTTCGTCGAGCAGGATGACATTGCCGCCGGATTTCAGCATCTTGGCGAGGTGCACCCGGTTGCGCTGGCCGCCGGAGAGCGTGCCGAGCTTCTGCTGCTGGTCGCCGCCCTTGAAGTTGAAGGACGAGCAGTAGGCGCGCGAATTGACCTCGTGCTTGCCGAGCTTGATGACGTCGTTTCCGCCGGAGATCTCTTCCCAGACGGTCTTGTTCGGGTCGAGCGCGTCGCGGCTCTGGTCGACATAGGCGAGCTGCACGCTGTCGCCGATGCGGAAGGAGCCGTCATCCGGCTGCTCCTGGCCGGTGATCATCCGGAAGAGCGTCGTCTTGCCGGCACCGTTCGGACCAATGACGCCGACGATGCCGCCCGGCGGCAATTTGAAGCTCAGCCCGTCGATCAGGAGCTGGTCGCCATAGCCCTTGGAAAGATTGTCCGCTTCGATGACGACCTGGCCGAGCCGCTCGCCGACGGGGATGATGATCTGCGCGTCGCCCGGGCGCCGATCGGCGGCCGCCTTGACCAGTTCGTCGTAGGCGCGGATACGCGCCTTCGACTTTGCCTGGCGGGCCTTCGGGCTCGAGGAGATCCATTCCTGCTCGCGGCTGATCGCCTTCTGTCGGGTGGCCTCCTCCCGTCCCTCCTGCGCCATGCGCTTGGCCTTGGCTTCGAGATAGGCCGAATAGTTGCCCTCATAGGGAATGCCTCGGCCACGGTCGAGCTCGAGGATCCATCCGGTGACGTTGTCGAGGAAGTAACGGTCGTGCGTGATCATCAGCACGGCCCCCGGATATTCGCGCAGATGCTTCTCGAGCCAGGCGATCGTCTCGGCGTCGAGATGGTTGGTCGGCTCGTCGAGCAGCAGCAGGTCCGGCTGCGAGAGCAGCAGCTTGCATAGCGCGACGCGGCGCTTCTCACCGCCCGAGAGATTGTTGACGTCGGCGTCGCCCGGCGGGCAGCGCAGCGCATCCATCGCCATTTCCACCTGGCTGTCGAGATCCCAGAGGTTCTGGCTGTCGATGATGTCCTGGAGCTTCGCCCCCTCTTCCGCCGTCTCGTCGGAATAGTTCATCATCAGCTCGTTGTAACGGTCGAGGATCGCCTTCTTGGCGGCGACGCCCTCCATGACATTCCCGACCACGGTCTTTGCGGGGTCGAGTTGCGGCTCCTGCGACAGATAGCCGATCGTAGCGCCTTCCGCGACCCAGGCCTCGCCGGTATATTCACGGTCGAGACCGGCCATGATTCTAAGGACGGTCGATTTGCCGGCCCCGTTCGGGCCGAGGATGCCGATCTTGGCGTCCGGATAGAAGGACAGATGGATGTTCTCCAGGACCTTCTTGTTGCCGTAGGCCTTATTGAGCCCGGCCATGTGATAGATGAATTGACGTGCCATGAAGCATGCTCCGCATCGGAAGGGGGAAATTTGCCCGCTATGTAGGCGAAATGTGGTGGCGGGGCAATCCGCCAATGGCTTTGCCCACGCCGATCCCTTGCTTGCGGAGTGCCGTTTGGATCAAACCGGCCCGGCGGCGGCCACGATCCCCTTCGCGCATTTGAACTCGGTGGGTCCGGCCGCCTGGATCAGGCTCTGGATATCCGCCTTGCCCGAAAGTTCGCCGGAAAGCCCGAGGGTGAGGCCGGTGATCACGCTGCGCCCGGCCACCGTCTGGCAGCGCATCCGCACCCGCTCTCCCGCACCGGCTCCGAAGCTCTTGTCGAATGCCGCCTTGATCTCGGCTTCGCCGAGCTCGGATCCGATCCTGCCGGCAAAGAGCGCCCGCACGGCGGAATCATTCAACTGGTCGAGCAGACGAAGCTGCAAGGCGAAGTATTCCTCGGCATTTGCCGCCTGGCAGGTGCCGCTGCGCAGCCACTGATGCCGATCGAGGCCGGATTTCACGCCCGGCATGGCGACGAGCAGGCGCGCGGCCGTCTCGTCCGCCATGGCGAGCTTCGGCAGATCGAGCCAGTCGCCCTTGCGGTCGCGGCTCTTCAGTTCCACCTCGACGCCGCAATAGCTCTTCCTGAGCGGCCACAGACCGTGAAGCGAAAAATGTGTCGCGTCAAACCGCTCGGCCGCCTGGTCGACGCACTCCTTGCGCGTCGGCCGCGTCTCGCAGAAACCCGGCTGCCAGCTGACCGCCAGAACATATTGCGTCCGGCCGGCTTCCGCCGCCTCCCCGCCCCCGGCCGCCGCTTGTTCCTGCGCCGCCGCCGGGGATACAAGACCCAGTCCCAGCACAAGCGCTGCAACCCGCACTACACTCACCATTCCCCGTGCCATAATGGCCTCCATTGAAAAAACAAAACGAGAACAAAAGAACAACAAAAACGGGAAAATTGCAACCCCCTGCTGAAGGCGCCTGACCACAGGCCGAAATTCTTCTGACCTCATGCGCAACAAGCAACAAGCGGCGATTGCCTTTGGCAGCCAAATCGATTTGATATCTCAGCGCGGATTTCAGGCTCGGCTCGTCCGGATGGGCATTGCGCGTTTTGAGGAATTGTTCGGGGATTGGTATGTTCGGGCAGGTAAACACGCTTCAAAGCCCGACCGGCGCATTGCTCGCCTGGCGCCACTGGCCTGCCTCCGGCGAACCGCTCGCCATTCTGCTCATCAGCCATGGCCTCGCCGAACATTCCGTCCGCTACGCCCGGTTTGCAGAGGCAATGGCCGCCCACGGCTTGCATGTCTACGCCCATGACCACCGCGGACACGGACATACGCGCGCACCCGAAGCACCGCCGGCAATGTTTGCCCGGAAGGGCGGCGTCGAAATGGTCATTGCCGACTTGCGCGCCCTGCGCGAGATGGCCGTCGCGCGTCATCCCGGTCTGCCGGTCATCCTCTTCGGACACTCCATGGGTGGCCTGATCGCCCTCAATGCAGGCGAAACGCATCCTCGATCCTATGATGCGCTCGCCGTCTGGAACTCCAATTTCCGACCGGGTCCTGCCGGCCGCGCGGCTCAGGCGATCCTCCGGATCGAGAGAATGCTGAAAGGCTCGGATGTGCCGAGCCCGATGCTTTCGCGTCTCACCTTCGGCGCCTGGGCCCAGGCGATCCCGAACCGCAAAACCGACTTCGACTGGCTGTCGCGGGACGAGGAAGAGGTTGCCAAATATATCGCCGATCCGCTCTGCGGCTTCGATGCCACCGTGTCGCTGTGGATCGACCTCTTCATTCTCGTCTATGCCGGAGCGCGAGCGGACCGATTGGCCCGGCTTCCCGCGCGCCTTCCCGTTCACCTCGCCGGCGGTACCGCCGATCCGTCGACCGACGGCGGAGCGGCAATTCGCTGGCTTGGCGATCGCATGAAGGCGCGCGGCATGACGGACGTCACGGTCGCGATCCATCAGGACATGCGTCATGAAACGCTCAACGAGATCGGCCGGGAGAAGGCGACGCGAGACTTTGCCGACTGGTGCCGCGAGGCGGTGGGCGTGAAAGCCCCTATGGGCGCACTATCATGAGCGATGTGGCCCTTTCCCGGTCGGCGCCGGATCGTCGCGTCACCTTCGGCATGACGCTGATGGTTCTTTCGGTGCTGATTTCGCCGGTGATCGACGTCTTCGCCAAGCTGGCGATCGCCACCGTCCCGTCGGCGGAGATCACCGCCGTGCGTTTCCTGCTGCAGGTCGTCTTCATTCTCCCCGTCGTCCTCTACCGGCGCACGCTGCTCGATCTCACCTGGAAAAAAAGCGCGCTGCATGCGCTGCGCGGCGGTCTCCTGGTGCTCACCATGCTTTCCTTTATCACGACGCTCAAAGTGATGGAGGTGGCTGATGCCATCGCCATCTTCTTCGTCGAGCCGATCATACTCACCATTCTCGGCAGCATCTTCCTGAAGGAGACGATCGGCTGGCGGCGCTACACTGCCTGCGCCGTCGGCTTCTTCGGCGCCATGCTCGTGATCCAGCCGAGCATGCAGGAGGTCGGAGCGATCGCGCTCCTTCCGATCGTCGCGGCTTTCACCCTCGCCGTCTTCCTGCTGGTCACCCGCATGGTCGCGCAGAACGAGGATCCCTGGTCGATGCAGTTCCATGCGGGCATCTGGGGCTGCCTTTTCTGCCTCGTGCTGCTGGCATTCGGCGAGGGAACGGGCTCGAGCATCGTCGACCCCGTTTGGCCGGAAGGGCGCGTCTGGTTCTACCTGTGGGGTGTCGGCGTCGCTGCCACCGTGTCCGGCGTGCTCGGCGTATATGCCTATCGCGCCGCCCCCGCCTCCGTGCTTGCGCCCTTGCAATATCTGGAAATCGTGTCGGCGACGATCTTCGGCTGGCTCGTCTTCGGCGATCTGCCGGACGCGCTGAAGTGGCTCGGCATCGCAATCATCATCGGCTCCGGCCTTTATATCATCTGGCGCGAGCGACGGCTGCAGAAGACCGCCGGCACGCCGCCGGTCTCGCCGGCAATCTGAGGCGAAAAAAGCAAAGCATTGGGAGGCGTTCGCATGAAAACGGGAGGGCAACTGGTCGTCGAGGCGCTGGTGGCGAACGGCGTGAAGCGCCTATCCTGCGTACCGGGGGAAAGCTATCTGGCCGTGCTGGACGCGCTTTACGACACGGATATCGATGTCGTCGTCTGTCGCCAGGAGGGGGGCGCCGCGATGATGGCGGACGCCTGGGGCCGGTTGACCGGCGAACCGGGCATCTGCATGGTCACCCGCGGCCCCGGTGCAACGAACGCGTCTGCCGGCCTCCACATCGCCCGGCAGGATTCGATCCCGATGATCCTGTTTATCGGCCAGGTGCAGCGCGACGCCCGCGAACGCGAAGCCTTCCAGGAGATTGAATACCGTCGCGCCTTCACCGAGGTCGCGAAATGGGTCGGCGAGATCGACGATCCGGCGCGCATCCCGGAATTCGTCACCCGCGCCTTTGCCGTCGCCACGTCCGGCCGCCCCGGCCCGGTGGTGCTCACGCTGCCGGAGGACATGCTTACCGAGACCGCTAGGGCCCCCGCCGCGCGCGCCTACCAGCCGGTCGAAAGCCATCCGGGGCCAAGTCAGATCGCCCGCCTCGAAGCGCTCCTCAGGGAGGCGAAACGGCCGATCGCCATTCTCGGCGGCACCCGCTGGACGGCCGACAGCGTCGCCGAATTCCAGCATTTCGCCGAGCGCTGGCATCTGCCGGTCGGCTGCTCCTTCCGTCGCCAGATGCTGTTCGACCACCTGCATCCGGTCTATGCGGGCGATGTCGGCATCGGCATCAATCCGGCGCTCGCGGAGGAAATCCGGCAGGCCGATCTCGTTCTGCTCGTCGGCGGCCGGTTCTCGGAAATGCCCTCCTCCGGCTACACGCTGATCGATGTGCCCTATCCGAAACAGACACTGGTACATGTGCATCCCGACCCCTCCGAACTCGGACGCGTCTATCGCCCGGATCTCGCGATCGCCGCAAGCCCCCGCGATTTCGTCGCCGCGCTCGGAATGGTGCGGCCTGCCGCGGACCCTTCCTGGTCTCCCCGCACGGCGGCCATGCACGCAGCCTATCTCCGATGGTCGACTCCGCCGGTGACGGGGCCGGGTAACGTTCAGATGGGGCCGATCATGAACTGGATCGAGGCCAATACGGCCCCCGACACCATCTTTACCAATGGCGCCGGCAATTATGCCACCTGGCTGCACCGCTTTCATCGGTTCCGCCGCTACGCCACCCAGGCGGCCCCAACCTCCGGCTCCATGGGCTACGGCGTGCCGGCGGCAGTGGCGGCCCGGCACCTCCACCCCGACCGCGAAGTCATCTGCTTTGCAGGCGACGGCTGCTTCCTGATGCACGGCCAGGAATTCGCGACCGCCATTCAATATGCGTTGCCGATCATCGTGCTCGTCATCAACAACGGCATCTACGGCACGATCCGCATGCACCAGGAGCGTGAATATCCCGGCCGCGTCAGCGCCACGGATCTCACCAATCCGGACTTCGCCGCGCTTGCCCGCGCCTATGGCGGCCATGGGGAGACGGTGGAGCGGACGGAGGACTTTGCCGAAGCCTTCCTCCGGGCCCGCGCCAGCGGCAAGCCGGCGATCGTCGAGATCAAGCTCGACCCGGAAGCGATCACGCCGACCCGCACGCTCAGCGAAATCCGCAAGGGTTGAGAAGAGCCGTATCGCGGCGCCAGCCTTTGCATTTGAGGCAACGTCTTTACCCCCCTCTGTCTGCAGCAGAGACCCGGCCTATCGTGCCGAAACCTCCATGCGCACCGGCAAACAAGCGAACGGATCGTCAGCCGCGGATATGCAGCGTCTGCTGGTAGACGGCGGTGGAGCGTGCGCCGGAGCGGCAGTAGCCGAGCATCGGGCGCGGAAATTCGTCGAGTGCATCGACCATGCGGGTGACGGCGTCTGCCGTGACACCCATCGGGCCGATCGGGATATGGGTGATTTCCAGCCCCAGTTCCTCGGCACGCGCGGCGATCGCATCGAAGGTGGGCTGGTCAGGCACTTCGAAATCCGGACGGTGGCAGACGATGGACTTGAAGCCGAGCGCCTTGATCTCGTCGAGATCCGCGACCGTGATTTGGCCCGCGACCGAATATTCATCGTTGATCTGGCGAATGTCCATGATGGCGTTTCCTCATCTGTCCTTTGCCTTGGTGTAGGCCGGGCGCCGGGCGGCGTCAATCGCCAGAGCGGGATGAGGAAAAGTCTGTGCGCTTTCCGCCCGCATCCCGCTGAAACGAACGGAACAATGCTTTCACGAGACCGTGAAGGCGAGCGCATAGTCGCGGCGCTCGCCCGGCTCCAGGAGGGCGAGTTCGCCGCCGGCGGAAAGCTCCGCCCGCTTCGCCAGCCGGTGCGACGCCGGCTCGATGCTGATCACATCGGCACTGCCGCGCTGGCAGCGCCAGATTTGCAGAAACGGCAGCGTCTCTGCCCAGAACCGGACATGAAGGCTGCGGCCTGCAAGCCCCGGCAGCGCGGCGAGCGAAACCTCCGCCCACCCGTCGTTGCCAGCGGCGGCGGGCACGCAGAAATGCGCGCTCTCCCCCGCACCGAAGCGCCAGGCAAGCGAACCGCTCTCGACCGACGGGCTTTCGATCATCGTTTCCTCGCCAAGGAGGCGGCCGGCGACGTTCATGTGATACATCATCATCGGCGCAAAGGCCGTAGCTCCGACATTGACGACTCGATCCTCGAGCAGCACGCCTTCGCCATCCCGCTCGGCTCGCCAGCAGCGCTCGATCGCCGCCCTGCCGCCGCAGGCAAGCTCGACCTCGATGACGGCCGTACACCGGTTGCCGGCGGAACTCATGTCCCTTCTCATCACCGGTGTCCCGGCGAGCGACCCATGCAGCGGATAACGAGCGCCGTCACCCCGGCCGGGGACCGGTTCCGGATGTCGGATATGGTCGGGGCCGCAGGTGAAGAAGAAGCCGGCCAATGCGCGGTCGATCCGTGGATCTCCGTCGGAGGGAATTGCGTCGCCTGGCGACAGATCGACGCCGGCAACGACGAAGGCGGCGATATCAAGGGCAGACGATCGGTCGAGCAGGAGACAGGCCTCGCCCCCAAAGCCATTGTCGCCTGTCTTGAGGCCGGTCCGCATTTCCATCTCCTTGGTGCCAGAATCAGCTGTGACAAGGCCAGGATAGCGCAACGGGACAGGTCTTTGCTCGGCCCTTCCGCATGAACCATCCGGCACCGGAAAACGTTATGAATTCAGGAAAGTCGGGGAGTGGCGGCGATCGGCCGTTGCGCTCGCCGGCGACCTCGCCTAGCCAGGATTTAAGGGAATGTTCATGATGAATTCATTTACTTCACATTAACGTCGAAATCGGCATGTACCGCCGCGAGGCAGCCCCGAATGAAAACAGGTTCTATCGTGACGTCAGCGACCCGCATCGGCCTTTCGCTTCTCGCCGCCGCCGGCCTTGTGGCCGTGGAACTGGCGCCCGCGCATGCACAGGAAGGCTATCGCGGCTATTGGCACCGCGGCGATGTGATGCTCGTCACGCCCGAGGGCGACATTCTCGACTACATGCCCCGGGATGGCGAAGTGCACGCCGTGCGCGATCGCCGCGGCCGCACGGTGCTGATCGACGACTGGGGCAATATCGTTGCGACCGTCGTGCCGAATGACGGCTATGGCGTACGCCGCCGCGGCTACGGCGTCGACGTCTACTCCAACCGGCGCGACCGCGGAGACGGCTACTCCGAGCCCGGCGAATTTACCGGCACCGTCCCCGATTACCGCGACGTGACGCCGGCTCCGGTGGAGCGCGAAGAGCTTCCGAACAGCCTGCCTTCGCTGACCGAGGGCGACCAGGCCGCCTATGATCCGCAGTATGACGAACCGTTGAGGCAACCTATGCCGCGGGCTGCCCCGGTGAGGGGCAAGTCCCAGGCGGAGATCGCGGCGCTGCAGGTTTTCCTTGACCGGGAAGGGTTTTCGCCCGGCGTGATCGACGGCAGGATGGGGTCGAACGTCACCAAGGCGATCGAGGCCTGGCAGCAGGCAACCGGCGAAACGCTCGATCCGAACAACACCGAAGACATCCTCGAACGGCTGCGCTTCGACGGCGGTCTTCCGATCACCACCTACACCATCACCGCGGCCGATGCGGCCGGACCCTATGTCGCCTCGATTCCGGAAGATTACGCCCACAAGGCCCAGCTTCCGCATCTTTCCTTCACGTCCACCGCCGAGATGCTCGGCGAAAAATTCCATATGGACGAGAACTACCTGCGCGAACTCAATCCGGGTGTCGATTTTTCCATTCCGGGCACGACGATCAAGGTGATCAATCCGGGTCCGGACAAGACCGGCAAGGTGGCGCGGATCGTTGCCGACAAGGGGCGCAAGCAGGTTTTCGCCTATGACCAGGCCGGGAAGATGATTGCCGCCTATCCGGCGACGATCGGATCCGCCGACACGCCCTCGCCCACCGGCACCGTGACCGTCGAGCGGGTCGCCTTCAATCCGGGCTACACCTACAACCCCAAGATCAATTTCAAACAGGGCGCGAACGATAAGATCCTGAACCTGCAGCCGGGGCCGAACGGCCCGGTGGGTACCGTCTGGATCGCGCTCTCCAGGCCGACCTACGGCATTCACGGAACCCCGGATCCGTCGAAGATCGGCAAGACCCAGAGCCACGGTTGCGTGCGCCTGACCAACTGGGATGCGACCGAGCTCGGCAAGATGGTGAGCCCGGGCGTCACCGTCGAATTCGTGGATGAACCTGGGGCGCAGATCTCAGGGGATCTCTTCAGTCCTTATCAATAACGCGCCTACGCACGCCTGACTGGGCGGAGCCGCACGGAGCGTTCTCGACCGTCTTTCGCCGCTTCGTCCGGCATCGTCAGCCTTCATGACTTCATGAAACATTGTCATGAAAATGTTTGTCGCATTCGCTCTATCACAGACAAATTATCCCGGCTGACAAAGGAATATCCGCCATGGCGACGGAGCGCCTTCTTCCCAATCTCTGGCATGCGACGGCACCGGCTGCCCCCGGGACCGCGCCCCTATCAGGGGAATTGACGTGCGATGTAGCGATCATCGGCGGCGGCTTCACCGGACTCTCAGCCGCCCTTCATCTTGCCGAGATGGGCGTGAAGGCCATCGTGATCGAGGCCCGGAGCATCGGCCATGGCGGCTCGGGTCGCAATGTCGGTCTCGTCAATGCCGGCATGTGGGTGAAACCCGACGACCTCATCGCCACGCTTGGCGCCGAAGCCGGCAACCGTCTGCTTCATGAGCTCGGCGACGGCCCATCGCTCGTCTACGAGCTCGTCGCCAGGCACGGCATCGCGTGCGAAGCAGTGCGCCACGGAACGCTGCACATGGCCGTCGGCGCCGAGGGATTGAAAGAGATCCGCGAGCGCGAGGCGCAGTGGCGGAAACGCGGCGCGCCCGTCGAGGTGCTGTCGGCCGAGAAGGCGCATGCGCTTTCCGGTGCCGAAGGTTTCACCGGCGCCCTGCTCGACCGGCGAGCCGGCACGATCCAGCCGCTCGCCTATGCACGGGGGCTCGCCGACGCGGCGATCGCCGCGGGTGCCGAGATCTTCACCGAAACGCCGCTCCTGGCCGCCGAACGCAAGGGCGACCTCTGGACACTCAAGGCCGGTCGCGGCACGCTTACGGCCCGATATGTCATCGTCGCCACCAATGCCTATGGCGCACTGGTGAACGGCGCGCCATGGAAGGCGCAGACGCAGGAACTGACGATCCTTCCCTTTTTCCAATTCGCGACCAATCCGCTTGCCGACGGCATTGCCGAACGCATCCTGCCCGAGCGCCAGGGGGCCTGGGATACCGGCCTGGTGATGACCTCGTTCCGCATGGATCGGCAGAACCGGCTGATCTTCGGCTCCATCGGCCGCCTCGACGCGATGGCCGAAGGCACCCACCGCGCCTTTGCCGCCCGCGCCGTGCGCAGGCTCTTCCCCTATATAGGCGATTTCCGCTTCGAATATTGGTGGGATGGCCGCATCGGGATGACCACCAACAACCTGCCGGTCATGCACAAGCTCGCGCCGGGCGTGGTCTCCATCAGCGGCTATAACGGCCGTGGCATCGCGCCCGGAACCGTATTCGGCCGCGCGCTTGCCCGCCATGTAACCGGCGATGCCTCGGCTATCCCCCTGGCAGAGACGCCGATCAGGCCGGACCGCTGGCGCAACCTGAAATCCGCCTTCTACCACGCCGGAGCCCAGGCCAAGCACTTCATCGACCGGCGGTTCTGATTCACTCGCTTCTATTGCCGATGCGCGATTGCCCCTCTGCCTGCAGGGCAGAGGGGATAAGTAAAGAGTGCCTCAGCGCAATTGTAATTCTACGCAGCGGCCCGGTACCCGGACGTCCCCGGCTTGGCGCTGCCTGCGGTGCGGAAGGCGCTGAGGCGTAGGGCGATCTGCTCGACCTGCGTCGTCAGCGCCTGGCTCGAGGCGTTCGCCTGTTCCACCATCGCCGCATTCTGCTGAGTGATCGTATCCATTTGAGTAAGCGCGCTGTTGACTTCCTGAAGGCCCGTCGCCTGTTCGGCGGTACTGGCCCTGATCGAGCCGAAAACCGAACTTACCTCCACCACCTGCGCCACGATCTGCTGCAGCGATTGCGCCACCTTGTTGACCGAGGCGACGCCGTCTTCCACCTGCTCGCGCGATTTCGCGATCAAGGCCTGGATGTCCTTGGCCGCATCGGCGCAGCGTTGTGCAAGCGCGCGCACCTCGGACGCAACGACGGCGAATCCCCTGCCCGCGTCGCCCGCCCGCGCCGCCTCGATCCCGGCATTGAGCGCCAGGAGATTGGTCTGGAAAGCGATATCGTCGATGACGTCGACGATCCGGGCGATGCTCGTCGACGAGGTTTGGATTTCCTGCATCACGCCGATGGCGTGGTTGACGACCTCGCCGCTCTGCTCGGCATTCGAACGCGCTGCCATCACCGTCGAGTTGGCCTGGTCGGCGCCCTCGGCCGTCTGACGCACGGTGCGGGTGACCTCTTCGATCGCGGCGGCGGTTTGCTCGAGATTGGCGGCCTGGCGTTCGGTACGCCTGGCAAGGTCGTCGGCCGCCGCGGCGATTTCCTTGGCGTTCAGATGAATCTGGCTGGCACCGGCGCCGATGCCGCCGATGGCCTGGCCGAGCTCCGCGATCGCGTGGTTGAAATTCTCGCCGAGTTCCCTGTAGGCCTCGGGCAGATCGGAATCGACCCGCGCCGTCAGATCGCCGTCGGAAATCCTGGCCAGCGCCGCGCCGAACGTCCGACCCACCAGTTCCCGCTCTCCGGCAAGAGCCTCCTCCTGCACCGCGCGCTGCTTCGTCAGGTCCGAGGCGTCCATATAGACGGAGATCGAGAGGTCCATGTCGAGGAAGATGCCCTTGACGAGGCCTGCGATCATCGCCCCCATTTCTTCTGCGGAGGTCCTTTGGCGCGAGAACGCCCCGCTCTTCGGCCAATGCGCCTTCATGACCTCGGCGATCAGATGTTCGGCAATCAGCGCGTAGCCGCCGATATACCAACGCGGCTCCAGGCCGACCTTCGCATGAACCTGGCCGATCGCGCGGACCCTAGCGCCGTATTCGTCATTGAAGTCGCCATTGATGATATTCGCCCAATGGCTGAGCTGCGCGCCCTTGGCAGCCTTCATATGGGCGTCGGACGAGAAGAGGCGGCTGGTTTCCGGCGTCTGCCGCACCTTGGCGTACAAGCGATCGAGCGCGGGGCCGAGCGCCGTCTGCACGACGGGCTTCAATGCCCTGAGCTTCGCTCTCGCGGCATCATCCAGTGCCATGAATTCGAGGCGGCCGGCAAGATCGTCATTGCCGCGTGCGGCGTGTTCCGTATTCATCCGCAAACTTCCCTGCGTACAAAGGTCTCTCTATCAATCATGGAAGGTTCGGAACCGAGGATGTCGACGCATCCGGGAACCACCTGTCGGCCGCTGTCATGGCGGCCGCCTCAAAGACGAGACGACGGCGCAGGGTCACTTTCCGTAGAATGGGGGTAAAGTAACAGGGTAAAGGAAGGCTTACGGCAGGTGGTATTTGCGCGCTTCCGCGCGAAAATTTCAACCAGAATTGACATTCGTCAAACCCAGTTGAATTCGGGAGGAAGCACCTTGGGAACAGGTATCAGGCTGCGCGCGGCAAAGCCCAGTGCAGGCGCAGGGCAAGGGAGCGGCGAACGCGAACCGGAAGGATCTCCTGCACCTCACGGGCAAGGGCAAATGCATTTTCGCGCGCCTTGTCGAGATTGCTGACACGGTCCGCATCCATGGTCTGCAGCGTTCCGCCGCATTCGAAGATCTCGCGATAGGCGGCACGCTCGACGATCGGGGTGTCGAGGACGGAAACGCCGCGGGCAGCGAGCAGGGCCTTGATCGTCTGCAGCGCCCGGGTGGTGACCAGCGAGCTGACGCGCGTCAGAACCACCGCGTGATTGATGCGCGTCCTCGCCTTCTCTTCGATCTGGCGGATGAGTTCGAGGATCTGCACCGCGCCGCGCGCATCCATGGCGCAGCCCTGAACGGGGATCAGCACCTGATCGGAGAGCCCGAGCGCCAGTGCGACGATCGCGTCCTTCGCGCCTGCAAGGTCGATCACGATGAAGTCGACCTCATCCTTGAGTTCGCGGATGTGGCAGGGCAGCGAGGCCGGCGTGACATGCGAGATCACTTCGAGATTGGCGATGTTGCCGGAAAGCTCGGACCAACTGGTGATCCAGCGCTGCGGGTCCGCGTCGAGAATGACCACGCGGCTTCCCTGCCGGGCAAGTTCCGTTGCCAGGATCAGAGCTGCCGTCGTCTTGCCGGCGCCACCCT
The DNA here is from genome assembly GCF_001854885.1 of Ensifer sp. LCM 4579. Classification (GTDB taxonomy): domain Bacteria; phylum Pseudomonadota; class Alphaproteobacteria; order Rhizobiales; family Rhizobiaceae; genus Sinorhizobium. The sequence goes on from NZ_MDDV01000006.1 coordinate 63,716, forward strand.
TCGCATTGGCGAGTGTAATGACCGCCATCTTCCACCTCGTTCTTTCCATGCTGTATCCCCCCGCGCCTCGGGGCAGATTCGATTAACGGAACCTTTCAGAACATGGTTAACAAAATGGAAATTTCTGACTGCCAAAGATTAATCCCGGCGCCGCCGTTTATGGCCTTTACACACGAGAAAGCCCGGGAAATCAGCGCTTTCCCGGGCTTTCTAGAAATTAACGAAAGACGACTTCAGATGCACTCGACAAAGAGCTTCCTTGCCGATTCGAGCGTCAGTTCCACCGGATTGCCGCCGGCCGTCGGATCGACGATCGCCATTTCCGCCATTTCGTCGATGCGGTCGGTACCGACCCCCAGCGCCGCGAGACTGTCGGGGACGCCGAGTTCCTCGCGCAGGTGCAGCACATAATTGTAGAAGCCGTCAAAGCCGCCGGCAATGCCGAGATAGGCGGCAGCGCACGCGATCTTCTCCTCGATCGCCGACCGATTGAAGCGCAGAACCGGCGGCATCACGACGGCATTGGTCATGCCGTGGTGGGTGTTGTAGATGGCGCCGACCGGATGGGAGAGCGAATGGATGGCGCCCAATCCCTTCTGGAAGGCGACCGCCCCCATTGCCGCCGCGCTCATCATGTGGGCGCGGGCCTCGACATCGGCGCCATCCTTGTAAGCGCGCGGCAGGTACTCCTTGACGAGCCGCATGCCTTCGAGCGCGATGCCGGCCGACATCGGGTGGTAGAAGGGCGAGGAATAGGCTTCCAGGCAATGGGCGAAGGCATCCATACCCGTGCCGGCCGTGATCACCTTCGGCATGCCGACCGTCAGCTCCGGATCGCAGATCGTCACCGCCGGCAGGAATTTCGGGTGGAAGATGACCTTCTTCACGTGGGTCTGCGAATTGGTGATGACGCTGGCACGGCCGACTTCCGAGCCCGTGCCCGCCGTCGTCGGCACCGCGACGATCGGCGCAATGCCCTCGACATTCGCGCGCGTCCACCAGTCGCCGATGTCCTCGAAATCCCAGACCGGCCGCGTCTGGCCGGCCATGAAGGCGACGCATTTTCCGAGATCGAGACCGGAGCCGCCGCCGAAGGCGACGACGCCGTCATGGCCGCCGTCCTTGAAGGCCCTGATGCCGGCCTCGAGATTGACGTCGTTCGGATTCGGATCGACCTCCGCGAAGATCGCGCGGCCGAGGCCGCCGGCGTCGAGGATATCGAGCGCGCCTTGCGTGATCGCCATCGGCGCGAGGCCGCGATCGGTGACGAGCAGCGGCTTCTTCATGCCGGCGGACTTGCAATGGTCGGCAAGCTCCTTGATCCTGCCGGCACCGAACTTGATGGCGGTCGGATAGCTCCAGTTGGCAATGATCGTCATGCTGTGACTTTCTTCAGGTGATAGGATTTGGGGCGGGTAAGATTCTGGAAGCCGATGACGGAGAGCGATCCGCCGCGGCCCGTTTCCTTGACGCCAGTCCAGCAGAGCGCCGGGTCGAGATAGTCGGCCCGGTTCATGAACACCGTGCCGGTCTCGAGCTCGCCTCCGATCCGGGCTGCGCGCTCGGCGTCCTTCGTCCAGAGAGAGGCCGTCAGGCCGTACTGGCAATCATTCATCAGTTCGATCGCTTGCGTGTCGGTATTCACTTTCATGATGCCGACGGCCGGGCCGAAGGTCTCCTCGCGCATGAACGCCATCGAGTGGTCGACATCGACGAGAAGCTGCGGCGCGAGATAGGCACCGCCGTCGTCCTCGGGGAAGAGCTTCGGGTCGATAAGCGCCTTCGCCCCCTTCGACACCGCATCGGCGATCTGGCCGCGCACCGTCTCCGCGAAGCGCTTGTTGGCCATCGGGCCGAGCGTCGTTTCCGGGTCGAGCGGGTTGCCGAGCTTGTAATTGGACACCCAGGCGACGGATTTTTCGACAAAGGCATCGTAGAGCGACTCGTGCACATAGATGCGTTCGATGCCGCAGCAGCATTGTCCGGAATTATAGGTGGCGCCGTCCATCAGCGTATCGACCGCCGCATCGAGATCGGCATCCTCCATCACATAGCCCGGATCCTTGCCGCCGAGTTCGAGCCCGAGGCCGGTGAAGGTGCCGGCCGCCGCGCGCTCGATCGAGCGCCCGCCTTCGACCGAACCGGTGAAATTGACGAAGTCGAAGCTCTTGGCGGCGATCAGCGCGGCCGTCGTCTCATGGTCCAGGAACAGGTTCTGGAAGACGTCCTCGGGAACGCCGGCCTCGACAAATGCGCGCACCAGACGCTCACCGACGAGGATCGTCTGGCTCGCATGCTTGATGATGACCGTATTGCCGGCCATCAGCGCCGGAGCGACCGTGTTGATCGCCGTCATATAGGGATAGTTCCAGGGCGCGATGACGAAGACGAGGCCATGCGGCTCGCGTTCGATGCGCCGCTCGAAACGGTCGCTCTCTTCGACGACAAGCGGTTTCAGCGCGTCGGCGGCAATGGAAGCGACGTAGTTGGACCGTTCGTTGAAGCCCTTGAATTCGCCGCCATAGCGCACCGGCCTGCCCATTTGCCAGGCAAGTTCCGGCACCACCTCGTCGGCCATCTCGTTCAGACGTGCAACACCGCCAAGCACCAGCTTGACCCGTTCGTCGAGCGGGCGTTTCGCCCATGCCTTCTGCGCGAGACGCGCCTTGGCCACCGCCTCCTTGGCGCGCTCCAGCGGCATGGCCGGGCGCTCGGCATAGACCTCGCCATTGACCGGCGAAATGCATCGGATCATCGTCATGATCGTCTTCCTGTTTTCCTATTCATGTAATCTTCGCAGGCACTACGCCCGCTCGAAACCGCGCGCGATCTCCCAATCGGTGACGCGCCGGTCATATTCCTCCTGCTCCCAGCGGGCCGCACGCGTATAATGGTCGACGACATCGTCTCCGAAGGCGGCCCTGAGCATCTCCGATCCGCTCAGCAAATCGGCCGCTTCCCTCAACGTGTGCGGAATTTCGCGCACTTCCTTTCCGTGATAGGCGTCGCCGACGAAGGGCGCCTCCAGCTCCAACTTGCTCTCGATGCCGGAGATGCCGGCCGCGAGCAAGGCGGCGAAGGCGAGATAGGGATTAAGATCGGAGCCGCCGACGCGGCACTCGATGCGGATGCCCTTGGTGCCGTCGCCGCAGAGGCGGTAGCCCGCCGTGCGGTTGTCCTTGCTCCAGATCGCCTTGGTCGGCGCGAAGGTGCCGGCCATGAAGCGCTTGTAGGAATTGATGTAGGGCGCGAGGAAATAGGTGATCTCGCTCGCATGGGCGAGCAGCCCGGCAACATAGTGCCGCATCAGCTCGGACATGCCGTAGCGGCCGTCCTTGTCGTAGAACAGCGGCGTCTCGCCGTCGGCGCTCCACAGCGACTGGTGGATATGCGACGAGGAGCCGGCGGCAGAATAGTTCCATTTCGCCAGGAATGTGATCGCCTTGCCACGCTGCCAGGCGATCTCCTTGCAACCGTTCTTGATGATCGCATGGCGGTCGGCCATCGACAGCGCGTCGGCATAGCGGACGTTGATCTCCTCCTGCCCCGCGGACGCCTCGCCCTTGGAATTTTCCACCGGAATGCCGGCGCCCTGCAGACCGTTGCGGATCGCCCGCATCACGTCCTCTTCCTTGGTCGTCTGGAAGATGTGGTAGTCCTCGTTGTAGCCGCTGACGAGCTGCAGGTCGCGGTAACCGGAGAGCCGCGCATCGTCATAGGATTGGTCGAAGAGGAAGAATTCGAGCTCGCTCGCCATGAAGGCCTTGAGCCCCATAGCTTCGAGGCGCGCAACCTGCTTCTTCAGGATGGCGCGCGGCGAATGCGCCACCTCCTTATGGGTGTGGTGGTCGAGCACGTCGCAGATGACGAGCGCCGTTCCTTCGAGCCAGGGGATGCGCCGCAGCGTCGCAAGGTCCGGCTTCATCGTATAGTCGCCATAGCCCTTTTCCCAGCTCGTCGCCTTGTAGCCCTGGACCGTCTCCATCTCCAGGTCGGTCGCCAGCAGATAGTTGCAGCTATGCGTTTCCTTCCAGGCGCTCTCGACGAAATACTGGGCATGAAAGCGCTTGCCCATCAGGCGGCCCTGCATGTCGACCTGGCAGGCGAGCACCGTGTCGATGCGGCCCTCGGCCACGTCTTTCTTCAAATCATCGAATGTATAGTTCGCGCTCATGGAGAAGTCCTGGTTCCGGTATCGATCCGCTTTGCGTTGGCCTGTCGGCATCCGGGACGGCGGTGCGGCCCCGGATGCGAATGTAAAGACGATCGTGATCAGCTGTAACGGTAGGGCGGGCCTGCCTTCTCCATCACTTCCCGATATTTCTTGAGAATCTCGACGACCTTGGCCGCACGCGGGCTGGTGGCTGCGATCTCATCCCAGAACTGCAGTGCTTCCTCTTCGACGGTCTTCCATTCCTCCTCCGGAATGGTCGTCAGTTCGAGCTTGGTGCCCTCGGCGCGCAACCGCGCCTCGCCGCCCCAGTACCAGTGCTGGCGATAGTAGTGCGAGGAATCGATGCAAAGCCGGAACAGCGTCTTGAGATGCTCGGGGACCTCGTTCCAGCGGGCGGTGTTTGCGAAGAACGAGCCGCACCAGGCGCCGGAGATATTGTTGGTGAGGAAGTACTTGGTCACGTCCGCCCAACCGACCGTGTAGTCCTCGGTGATGCCCGACCAGGCGAGACCGTCGAGTTCGCCGGTCTGCATCGCGACCTGAACGTCCTCCCACGGCAGCGTCACCGGCACGACGCCGAAGCGCGTCAGGAACTTGCCGGCTGTCGGGAAAGTGAAGACGCGCAGGCCCTTGAGGTCCGCCAACGATCGGATAGGCTTGACGGTCGCGAAATTGCACGGATCCCAGGACCCGGCAGAAAGCCAGGTGACACCCTCGACCTCCCCATAGGCCTCGGCCCAGATTTCGTTGAGGCCGTATTGATGGAAGAGCGTCGGTACGTCGAGGCTGTAGCGCGAGGCAAAGGGGAAATAGCCGCCGAACACCTTGATGTCGACTGGCGAGGCCATGGAATCGTCGTCGCTTTGGACGGCATCGATCGTGCCGGCCTGCATCGCGCGGAAGAGTTCGCCCGTCGGCACCAGTTGGTCGGATGTATAGAGATCGATCTGCATCTCGCCATTGGCCGCCTTGTTGAAGGCGTCGATCGCCGGCTTGATGACGTGCTCGGCGAGCGCCGGGCCGGCATAGGTTTGCAGGCGCCAGGTGATCTTGCCCTGCGCGCGCACGGCCGGCGCCGCCAGCGCCGTGGTGCCGGCGGCGGCAGCGAGCCCCGCCTTCTTCAGAAAATCGCGTCTGTTGGTCATCTTTTTTGTTTCCCTCTTTCTTTCGTGGTTCAGTTGCGCTTCTTCTATTTATTGGAGCCCTGCACCAGCGGAGAGGGCTCAAGTCTTGCGGCGCAAAGCGCCGCCTCCCGTCAGCCCCTCACATAGACGTGCTGCGGCAACCAGAGTGCGATCTCCGGAAAGGCCGTCACGATCGCCAGCCCCACCATCATGACAAGGACGAAGGGCAATACCGATTTGTAGATATCCGCCAAGGTGATCTCGGGTGGCGCCATAGCCCGCATCAGGAACAGGTTGTAACCGAATGGCGGGGTCATGTAGGCGATCTGGCAGGTGATCGTGTAGAGCACGCCGTACCAGATGAGATCGAAGCCGAGGCTGCCGACGAGAGGAATGTAGAGCGGCGCGACGATGACGAGCATCGCCGTGTCGTCGAGGAAGGTGCCCATGATGATATAGGAGATCTGCATCAGGATCAGCACCTCCCAGGGACCAAGGCCCCATTTCTCCAGGAACAGGTACTCGATTGCCTTGACCGCGCCGAGACCGTCGAAGACGGCGCCGAAGCACAGCGCCGCCAGGATGATCCACATGAACATGCAGGAAATCCCGAGCGTCTGCTCCACCGTCCGGTCGAACACGTGCCAGGTCAGCCGTCCTTTCACCCACGCCGCCACGAGCGCGGAGATCGCACCGACTGCCGAGCTTTCGACGAGGCTGGTGATTCCCATGACGAAGAGGCCCATCATCAGGAAGAAGATCATGAAGGGCAGGATGCCGGCTCTGAGCAATTTGAGCTTCTCGGCGAGCGGAAGATCTCGCTCCTCCTTCGGCAGCGCCGGCCCAAGATGCGGCTGGATCTTGCAGCGGATGACGACGTAGAGCGAAAACAGCAATGCCAGAAGCAGGCCGGGGAAGACGCCGGCGAGCCAGAGCTGTCCGACCGGCTGGCGGGCGATCATGCCGTAGAGCACCAGCACTACGCTCGGCGGCACCAGAATGCCGAGCGAACTGCCCGCCTGGATCACGCCCGAGACCATGGTCTTGTCATAGCCGCGCCTGAGCAGTTCCGGCAGGGCGATCGTCGCCCCGATCGCCATGCCGGCGACGCTGAGGCCGTTCATGGCGGAGATGATGACCATGAGCCCGATGGTTCCGAGCGCCAATCCCCCGCGCAAGCCGCCCATCCAGACATGGAACATCTTGTATAGGTCCTCGGCGATGCCGGACTCCGACAGCATGTAGCCCATGAAGATGAAGAGCGGCAGCGTCAGAAGAGGATACCACTTCATCAGCTTCATCGAGGCGGCAAAGGCCATTTCGAAACCGCCGTCGCCCCACAGGAATGCGGCGGCGACCACGCCGACGACGCCGATGGCGGCGAAGACGCGCTGGCCGGTCAGCATCGTCATCATCATCGACGAGAACATCGTGAAGGCGATCATTTCGTAGCTCATGCGAGCGGCCTCCCGATGGCATGGGCCAGGTCCTTGATGAAGATGGATGTCGCCTGGAGGAAGGTCAGGACGATGCCGATCGTCATGATGATCTTGATCGGCGCCATATAGGGCGCCCAGGCCGAATAGCTGGTCTCGCCATATTTCAGCGCATAGGCGGTGCTGGAAACGCCGCCGTAAAGCAGGAACGCCAGATAGACGAGCAGCATGATGATGGTGACGGCATCGACCATGGCGCGTGTGCGCAGCGTCCAGCGGCCATAGAGGAGGTCCATGCGGACGTGACTGTCGAGCTGCAGCGAATAGGCCCCGCCCAGAAGATAATAGGCGGCCATGACGAACTGGGCCATCTCAAGGGTCCAGAGCGACGGCAACAGCCACGCCTTCGAAATCGATGAATAGAGCAGGATGCCCATCATCGCGAAGATCAGATACATGGTGGCCCTGCCGATGCGCCGATTGAACCCATCGACGACCCGGACATAGGTCTTCAGATATTCAGGCATGGCGGCGACCCCGCCGGGCGCATGCGTTATCCCGTCGAGGAAATGCGCCTCCCCGTGCTGTCGATCCAGGCATCGGCTGTCTTTCTCCTGTTCAATAGATCACCAGTCATCACCGCGAGCGTTGCCGCTCCCCAGGGGCTCTTATTGTGCGGATAAGGCAGCCACGCTCTTGGCGAGCAGCCCTTCCAGATAATCGGCCATGCCCCTTTGGCCGATCTCGTCGCGGATGAGATCGTTCCTGATCTCGATCATCACATTGGGCAGTCCGTAACGGACGCCGTACTCTATCAGACTGTGCGTCACCCCGTCCCGAGGACCGTATGGCTCGTTACGGCGGACGTCATAGGCGCCGTCCGCGACCGCAATCGCCAGCATATGGTCGGCGAGCCGGCTGTCGGCATCATGGAGAATGCCAAGCTGTACGGCACGCTGCCTGCCGAAATAGACCGGGGTGAAGCTGTGCATCGTGACGAGCACCGGTCTCCGCCCCCCCGCCTTGCGCTCGACCACGAAGCGCGACACGGCATCGTGAAAGGGCCGGTAAAGCTCGTCGACCCGCGCCCGGCGCTCGGCCTCGGACATCGCCCTGTTGCCCGGCACCTCGTAGATCTCGCTGGCGACGGGCATTGCCGCCTTCGATTCCGGCGGCCGGTTGCAGTCATAGGCGAGACGGGAGAACCGCTGATGGATCAGCGCGCCGTCAAGCCTTGCGGCGAGCAGCTCGGCGACCGCAAGCGCGCCCGGATCCCAGGCGATATGGCTCTTGAGGACGTCCTCGGAGAGCCCGAGCGTCCCCAGCCGCTCCGGCAGGCGGCGCGACGCGTGCTCGCACAGGAAGACGAATTCTCCCTTAGCCTCCGCATTCGTGACGGCGACCGGATTGCCTTCGGCGTCAGTCAAAAGCCTTGTCACAACCGGCGCCCCCATCAAACAGCCCAGCCGACGATAATCGTGAAAAGAATTCTTCACAGAAAAACGACTGTCAACCAGAATCTGAAACAATCTCTTCAAAAATCCGATTGACTCCCGTCGCGGCGGCGATGTTAAATTCATCTCAAGCTGGCAGAGACCGGCGGAGGGGCACTGCATTGGACGATACTGCGGCATCCATGACGGTGTCGGACGTGATCAACGCACATTTCGCGGCGCTAACGCGCGCCGAGAAGCGCTTGGCGGAGACACTTCTCGACAACTATCCGGTATCCGGCCTCGGCTCGATCACCACGGTCGCCGAGAACGCAGGGGTCTCTACGCCGACAGTTGTCCGCATGGTGCAGAAGCTCGGCTTCCGCGGTTTCCCGGATTTCCAGGCAAGGCTCCATCAGGAGCTGGAAGCGACGATCTCCAACCCGATCGCCAAACACGATCGCTGGGCGGCGAGCGCACCGGGGACGCATATCCTCAACCGTTTCGCCGACGCGGTCATGGGCAATATGCGCCAGACCCTGGCACAGATCGAGCCCGCCGAATTCGACGCCGCCGCGACCCTCGTCGCCGATCGGAAGCGCCATGTCTATCTCGTCGGCGGACGCATCACCCGCTCGATGGCGGATTATCTCTTCACCCATCTTCAGGTCATACGCACCGGCGTCACGCAGATCGCCCACAACCCGAGTTCCTGGCCCCACTATGTGCTGAACATGAAGCAGGGCGATGTCCTGATCCTGTTCGATATCCGCCGCTATGAGCAGGAAATGGAGACGCTCGCCCGCTTTGCCCGCGAACGCGGCGTCGAAATCGTGCTCTTCACCGACCAGTGGGGCTCGCCTGTCACCAAATCCGCGTCCACGGTCTTCCGCGCCCAGATCGAGGTGCCCTCGGCCTGGGACAGCTCCGTCCTTCTCCTGTTCCTCGTCGAGGCGTTGATCGAGGCCGTGCAGAGTTCCAACTGGGAGGAAACCCGCGATCGGATGAAGACCCTCGAGGGCCTGTTCGACTCGACCCGCATTTTCCGCAAGCCGGTTTAGGAGGTGCCCGGCATTATCTGAAGTCAAATGATAAACCATGCGGCGAGCGCAATAACTCGACCCATGAAGAACCGGCTTTCGGGCCACCGAATCGTGGTTGTAAGCGCGGCGACGACTGTCACATAAGTTTCATCGCAGCGCTTTATCAGCATCGCCGAAACTAATGGAAACCCAATAAGGAGAACGCCAGTGATTTCAAAGACTCAACGCTTGCTCTCGCTTTCGACCGCCGTGCTTCTGGCGACGACGGCTATCGCCGCCGCCGAGCCCAGCGAGGAGCTCATCGCCGCCGCCAAGAAGGAAGGCATGCTCACCACCATCGCTCTGCCCCACGACTGGTGCGGCTATGGCGACGTCATTGCCTCCTTCAAGGCCAAGTATCCGGAAATCCAGGTCAACGAACTGAACCCGGACGCCGGCTCGGCCGACGAGGTCGAAGCCGTCAAGGCCAACAAGGACAACAAGGGCCCTCAGGCACCGGACGTTGTCGACGTCGGCCTCGCCTTCGGTCCGCAAATGAAGGCCGAAGGCCTGCTGCAGCCCTACAAGGTCTCCACCTGGGACGAGATTCCGGACTCCGTCAAGGATGCGGAGGGCTACTGGTACGGCGACTATTACGGCGTGATGTCCTTCCTCATCAACAAGGACCTCGTTGCCAATTCGCCGAAGGACTGGGTCGATCTGCTGAAGCCGGAATATACCGGCCAGGTCGCCCTCGCCGGCGATCCGCGCGCCTCGAACCAGGCGATCCTCGGCGTACTCGCCGCCGGCCTCGCCAAGGGCGCGAAGGCCGGGAAGGAAGCCGGTGAAGCCGGTCTCGGCTTTTTCGCCGAACTGAACAGGGCCGGCAATTTCGTTCCGGTCATCGGCAAGTCGGGCACGCTTGCCCAGGGCTCGACCCCGATCATCGTTGCGTGGGACTACAACGCGCTCGGTTGGGCCAAGACGCTGGAGGGCAACCCGCCGACCGAAGTCGTCGTTCCGGAAAGCGGCGTTCTGGCCGGCGTCTACGTTCAGGGTATCTCGGCCTATGCACCGCACCCGAATGCAGCCAAGCTGTGGATGGAGCACCTTTATTCCGACGAAGGTCAGCTCGGCTGGCTGAAGGGCTTCTGCCATCCGGCCCGCTTCAACGCGATGGTCAAGGACGGCAAGGTTCCGAAGGAGCTGATCGACGCCCTTCCGCCGGCGGATGCATATGAAAAGGCTTACTTCCCGACGTTGGAAGAGGTCGACGCGAACAAGGCAGCCGTGACCGGCGGCTGGGATTCCGTCGTCGGTGCAAACGTCCAGTAAGCGTTTCCGCAATCATTCCGTCCCGGCCGGTTTCCCGTCCGGGACGGATGCGACAGTCATAGGAACTTTAAAGGAACGGCCGCGTCTGCGATGCGGCCCCGTAGGGCGCACGGAATGTCAACTGCTCACATCAGCGCCAGGTCGCCGGCGCGTCGTCTTCCGCTTCACTGGCTGGGCATCCTGCCCTTTGCCGCTTTTGTGACGCTTTTTCTCATTCTTCCGACGATGAAAATCGTGGTCGGCGCCTTTCAGACACCGGACGGCAGCTTCACGCTCGATAACATCCGAGGCCTTTTCACGCCTTCGATCCTCGCAGCCTATTGGATCTCCATTAAAATCAGCGTCGCTTCGGCGCTCCTCGGCTGCCTGGCCGGCTTTGCCATCTCCGCAGCCGTCGTGTTCGGCGGATTGCCGAAAGGTATCCGCGGGCCGCTGCTGACTTTTTCCGGCGTCGCGTCCAACTTTGCGGGCGTACCGCTGGCCTTCGCCTTTCTCGCAACGCTCGGGCCGGTCGGCATCGTCAACGTTTTCCTGCGCTCGGAGCTTGGCATCGATTTGCGGGCGCTCGGCTTCAACATACTGTCCTTCTGGGGTCTGACCATTACATACCTCTTCTTCCAGATCCCGCTGATGATCCTGATCATCACGCCCGCGCTCGACGGACTGAAGCGCGAGTGGCGCGAAGCGGCATCCATCCTCGGCGCCACCGGGTTTCAATACTGGCGGATGGTCGCCTTTCCGATCCTGCTGCCCTCTATCCTCGGGACTCTGGCGCTTCTCTTCGCCAATGCCTTCGGCGCCGTCGCAACCGCCATTGCATTGACCGGCTCGTCGCTCTCGATCGTGCCCATCCTGCTCTTCGCCCAGATCCGCGGCGACGTGCTCGGCAATCCGCACCTCGGCTACGCGCTCGCCTTCGGCATGATCGTGGTTACGGGTGTCGCCAACGCAATCTACATCTGGCTTCGCGCCCGCAGCGAGAGGTGGCTGAAATGAAGAAGATCTGGGCCTGGGGCGCCCTCCTTTTCGGCATCCTCTACTTCACGCTTCCGCTCGTGGGGATGACCAACTTTTCGCTGAAGATGCGGCGCGGGGAATATTCCTTCGAGGCCTATGCGAGAGTGTTCGGCGATCCGCGCTTCCAGGAGACCTTCACCTACTCCGTGACGCAGGCGCTCTTCACCATCGTCTTCGGCGTGCTGCTCGTCGTGCCGACGGCCTACTGGATCCGCCTCAAGCTGCCGGGCCTGCGTCCCTATGTCGAATTCGTGACGTTGCTGCCATTGGTCATTCCGGCAATCGTCATCGTCTTCGGCTATATCCGGCTCTACAACACTTCGAGCTGGCTGCCCCTGACGGGCTCCGCTTTCGGCACCAACATACTGCTGATGTTCGGCTATGCCACGCTGGCGCTGCCATACATGTATCGCGCGGTGGACACCGGCCTCAGGACAATCGACGTGGCCACGCTTACCGAAGCCGCCCAGAGTCTGGGCGCCGGATGGACCACGATCCTGGCGCGGATCATACTGCCCAACGTGCTTGTCGCCGTGCTCTCCGGCGCCTTCCTCACCTTCGCCATCGTCATCGGCGAGTTCACCATGGCAGCGCTGCTGAACAGGCCGGCCTTCGGCCCCTATATGCAGCTTCTCGGCGCCAACCGCGCCTATGAACCGGCGGCGCTCGCCGTCATCGCATTCGGAATCACCTGGGGCTGCCTCGGCCTCATCCAGCTCGTCTCGCGCTTCCAGAAAAGCGCGCCTCCCAAGGCCTGAGGACCGTTCGCATGAGTTTCCTGTCACTGACCAACATCAAAAAATCCTTCGGCCCGGTCCAGGTCGTGCACGATTTCGACATGGGCATCGAGAAAGGCGAGTTCGTTTCCTTTCTTGGGCCTTCCGGCTGCGGCAAGACCACCATCCTCCGGATGATCGCCGGCTTCGAGACGCCCTCCGACGGCACGATCACGATAGACGGCAAGGACCAGGGTTCGCTCAAGCCCAACCAGCGCAATATCGGCATGGTGTTCCAGGCCTATGCGCTGTTCCCCAACATGAACGTGCACGACAATGTCGCCTTCGGCCTCAAGGTGGCCGGCGCTTCGAGGTCGGAAATCGATACTCGGGTGAAGCAGATGCTCGGGCTCATCAAGCTCGACCACCTGGCGGACCGTTTCCCCTATCAGATGTCCGGCGGTCAGCAGCAGCGTGTGGCGCTGGCCCGCGCCCTTGCGGTGAAGCCGCAGGTGCTGCTGCTCGACGAGCCCCTCTCGGCGCTCGATGCGAAGATCCGCGTCTCGCTACGCGAAGAAATCCGGCAGATCCAGCAGCAGCTCGGCATCACCACCGTCTTCGTCACGCATGACCAGGAGGAGGCGCTGTCGATCTCCGACCGCATCGTCGTCATGAATGCCGGGCGCGCCGACCAGATCGGCACGCCTTTCGAGATCTACAACACGCCGGCGACCCGTTTCGTCGCCTCTTTCGTGGGCACGCTCAACATCATCGAAGCCAAGGTCACCGACCCGGCCGCCGGTACCGTCATGGTGGGCGACCAATCGGTTATTTTGGCGGAACCGATCGCCAACCTCAAGGGCGGCGACACGATCTCGCTGGCATTGCGGCCGGAAGCCGGCTCCATAGCCGAGAGCGCCAGCGGCGATACATCGCTTGTCGGCGAGGTCGAATCGACGAACTTCCTCGGTTCGGTCATCCGCACTAGGCTGCGCGTCGGCAATGACCTGATCTCTTTCGACATGTTCAACAATCCCGGCGTCGTGCCGCCGTCTTACGGCGAGAGCGTCAAGCTGCGTTTCGCCGCCAAGGACCTGCTGGTGATCCGCGAATAGGCCCTGCCTCCCGGCCGCGACCTCTCCTGCGGCCGGGTACCCGAAAAAATCTGTCGTGATTTCTCGCTTTTTCGTCGTTCACCGCATTTGACCGGCGCCGAGCCGTCTCTATAGTCGCGAGCGTTCTCAGGGCGGGGTGAAATTCCCCACCGGCGGTAGCGATCGGCGGGCCGAAAGGCTCTTCGGTCGAAGCCCGCGAGCGCTTCGAGCAGCCTGCTTGAAGGTCAGCAGATCCGGTTGAACTCCGGAGCCGACGGTTATAGTCCGGATGGAAGAGAGCAAGCAGGGGTGACGTCCCTCCTACAGCGCCGCGCATCTTGTCAGACGCGCGAAACACGCAAGAGGTCGTTGCGCATGCCTGTTCGCCCGACGGGATCATTGGAAATATGCCAACCCTGAAAGGCTTGAGATCATGACCCTTCTTTCCCACCCCTCGACCAGGATTGCCATCGTCCGCGCCCGCTGGCACGCCGAAATCGTCGATCAGTGCGTCAATGGCTTCATCGCGCAGTGGACGTCGCTCGGCGGCAATGCGGCCGATGTCGAGATCTTCGACGTCCCCGGCGCGCTCGAAATCCCGCTGCACGCACAGACGCTCGCGAAGTCCGGACACTACTCGGCGATCCTCGGCACGGCATTCGTCGTCGATGGCGGCATCTACCGCCACGACTTCGTCGCCGGCACGGTGCTCGACGGCATGATGCGCGTCCAGCTCGACACGAACGTGCCGGTTCTCTCCGCCGTGCTCACGCCCCACAACTTCCAGGAAAGCCAGCCGCTGATCGCCTTCTTCCGCAATCATTTCGCCGTCAAGGGCGAGGAAGCCGCGAACGCCTGCGCGCAAATCCTCGACGCACGCGCGAAGGTCGCGCTGATCAACGCCTGACGGGCTTTCGTCCAATTTGGAAAGAGGGCGCAGAGGTGCGGGCGCCCTCCTCCGCAAAGGTCGCTGTAACTCTAAGACCCATGCGCTGGGATTCAGCATTGAAATAACCGCTGACGCGGGAGAGCGGGCGTTTGGCGACGCGGTCTCCCGATAGGATTTCAATGGCCGGCGAGCTTGGCTTCGTTTGCCTGTCCGATGATTTCCGTGGGCCGCGCGAAAACCCTGACCAACAAGCAGGAAATGGCATCCCTTAGCGATGCACGCGCCGGCACCACGTGCGGTGTCTCGCTGAAAAGCCTTCGGATCATTGCGCGACGAACATCCTCGGGCGATGCGCTGATCTGAGCAAGGTCCAGGCTACGGTCCCTGGTGGCGATGATAGTCAGCGAAAATACGCCCGTTGCCCGGCTGCGCCCCGCAATTCTGCCGACGACCTCGAAGGAATCAAAAGGGCTGAATTGCAAAAGGGTGCCGACACCCAATTCCGCCGCGCAGGAAGGATCGTCAACCTTCAGCCAGGCGGCCTTGACGGAGATATGTTCTATCGTGCAAGGCGTGGTTCTCAGCTTGTCGGTCGCCAACGTTCGACGTTGGAGCGGAAATTCGATCTCGTCGAGATGTTGCCGCGGCAACTCGATGCAAACGAGCATCGATACAAAGGCATAGATCATGACCACGACGCCCCAGGCCACACTCATCACGTCAAGATCGTGGTAGGTGCGCAGCAGCGGCCCGTTCATCATGCCAACGAATGTGAACAGGATGATGAGGAAGAACAGCACCGCCAGCGGATACAGCACGGCAACGCGCGAACGATCCTCTCCTTTTGCCGTGACCTTGAACGGGCGTCCGAAGGGATGGAAAAGCGCGTGGACAATTGCAAGAGTTATCGGCACGGCCGCAACGATCTGGGAAACCTCCGTGAATAGCGGCAGGCTGCGACGCTCCGATACCCAGGCATGGAAGGTCCACATGCCGGCCACCATCGGCATCGCGTAGAGGAAGAACGCTTCCGGCTCCATGAGGATCGCCGGCAACCCCATGAAATAGTAGAGGATGGGAGCAGCCAGCAGCAGCAAGATGAACGGCCGGCAGAACCAGAACAACAAGCCGTGGAAATAGTGCAGCCTTTGGGTGAAGGTGTAACCGCGCCCGAAGAAGGGGCCGTCGCGTAAAAGCGCGCCCTGGATCGTCCCCAGGCACCAGCGGCATCTCTGGGTGATGTAACCGGAGAGGCTTTCCGCCGATAACCCCACGCTCAGCCGTTCGTTGAGCCAACGGGTCCGGACACCCTTCTGTAGCAGGCGATAGGTGAGATGGATGTCTTCCGTTACGGTCTCCCGCGGCATACCGCCGATCAGGTCAAGCGCATCGCGGCGAACAAGGCAGGATGTGCCAACGCAAAAGGCCGTTCCCCAACCATCCTTCGAGGGTTGCATGACGTCGAAGAATATCCGTTGGTCGTCGACCCAGGCGCGGCTCGCCAGAAGATTGTGCTGCACCGGATCCGCGTTGTAATAGAACTGCGGCGTCTGGATGACGCCGATCCCCGGATCGGCAAATTGACCAACGGTCCGCTTCAGTATGGCACGCTGAGGGGCAAAATCGGCGTCAAGGATCAGGATGTAGGGTGCATTGGTCTCCTTGGCCGATTGAAGCCTCGCATTATCGATATTACCGCCCTTTGCACCGGCGTTGTCGTCACGGCTGATGTATCGCGCGCCCGCGCTCAGGCAATATTGCCTGAGCCAGTCGCGCCGGCCATCGTCCAGCACCCAGACCGTGAAATTGGGGTAGTCGATTGCCTGTGCCGCAAGAATGGTCCGCTCGAGGATCGGAAGCTCCTCGTTATAGGTGCAGATGAAAACATCGACCGCCGGCGGGTTCGCCATCGCAGCAATCGCCCGCTCGCTTTCATCCGCGGCTCTACTGTGGTCCGAGCGGCGAAAGAAAAAGATGACCGAAAGGATCGTATAGGAGATGACGATCATCTCGAAGGCAAGGTAGATACGCGGCCAAAGCGCATAGGCGTTCCACTCAAAGGGCGGCAGCGTCTCGGTGGCACGGAAGACCAGATAGTTGAGCAGCATGACGATCAAAATCGTGCCGAAGACGACTCGGTCCGTGGCTTTTCGGGAGTCGAACAAGCAGGAGCAAAGAAGGATCAGTGCGGTAGCAATCAGGCAGAAAAGGACCGAGTCCGAAAAGGTGACTATTTCCGGAGACATGGCGCATCCTCTTCTTCCGACCGTTGCTGGGAGGGGGCTATGAATGGATTTAGCCCCAGAGCGGCAATCACCGCCCATGACGCTGCTCCGACGTGCGGCAGCCGGAAATACTTGAAGTCACCGGGCGCGGAGTTCGGCCCCACCTGCAGGCCGGTCGTGATCTCGTCCTGAGCTGTCGCGTAGACCAATCCGCCGGGCGAGACTTGCGCTGCAATCGTCTGGAACAACGGTTCAGCCTTTTTCCCGTAACCGGTGAGTTCATAAACGAGAGCCGCCTGCGCCGTGCCCTCGAGCCAGATGCCATCCTTGTCATCGTTGAAATCGAACCCACCCGGCACGCCATGATTTCTTTCCACCCAGGCAAGCGCGGACGCCACTTTATCCGTCACGCCCGGTAAAGCGATCAGCGGCCAGAGCGCAGCGTCGAGGCCTGTCATGGTCACGTTCGGTGTTACGCCATCGGGCAGAGTACCGATGTAGAAGCGCCCCTCCTCCTCGTCCCACATGTCTTTCACAAAGGCTTCGGCGATCTCGGCGTAGCGGTTCCAGTCGCCGCCTTCGTCGGCGCGCGCCAGCCAGCGATCGACGGCGTAGACATCGACGTTATGCTCCGTCGACTTCCAGGTCAGACGTTCCGGTGTCGGCTCGTGACCAAAGAAACCGCCGAAGTAACCGCCATTCTGCTTGTCGAGGGTTGCGCGATGGATCCAGTCCATGATCCTGCGCGCGGCGTCGAGATAGGCCGGCTGCTGCGTTTCGTCATGGGCGGCAAGCAGCCCGAGAGCGCCCCAGGCGGTGCTCCCCGTCGCCGACCCCACCTGATAACCGTCCTCGATCCATGTGTTGCTGACGGCATTCCAATAGCCCGGCAGCAGCATTCCCTCGGGCCCCGCGGCGGTGGGTCCAGATCGATAGGCGTTGCGAAGCCGTCCGTCGTGATAGTGACGATCCGTCTCGACGGCCACGACGAAAGCATCGGCGACGCGACTCGCTTCCTCCCTGTAGCCGCAGCCATAAAGGGCGATAAGCGCCAAGCTATTGTCATAGGTGAACGAGGTGTTCTCCAGGGTCGGATGCAGCGCCGAACCGCCGTTCGCAGGCTCGAAACTTCGAAACAGGAAAGGCTGGTTAACCTCACCGCTCATCTGGGCAACGAGGCTCTTGCAGATCGAACAGGCAAGCTCTGTCCTTGCGTCTTTTGCTGCCGCATCGTCACCCGCTGGGACGAGCCCCAAGAAAAACAGCGCCCCCGCGAATACCGAACGCCATGCCCCGAATTGATTGCAAATGGCCGACGGCTTACGCCGGCGAATAGCGGCTTCGAACATCCCGGTCCCTTTCCTCATTGGGCCGATCGAGCCAAGCCCTCGGCAGCAGCGAACCTGGAACCTCGTTCCGCCTTGCTTGAAATCGGTGATGCCGAAACGACAGTGGGAGAGGGATTGAGTGCCGCCAGCAATTGGCCGGAATAGCGGGCAAGCCTGGAGACAATCGGCTCGCCAAGGGCGACGATCACGTCTTCACCGACATGACATCCGAAGAACTTGTCATCGCTCCGCTCCTCCGCCTCTGCACCGCCGTCTGCCACCTGCTCGAACTTCAGGATAACGTAGACCTCGTCACCATCCGCGGCAGGAAATTCTTCGAAATAGCGGTCTTGAGCACCGGCATTGAAATAACGGACGATTTTATGGATCTGGGCGGTGCGCTTCACACCCAGACTGCGGAAGTTCACGGTGGCCGGGGTGCCGATCGCAAGCTCGGCAACATCACGGCTCTTGTAAGCCGCGGCAACGAAGGCTTCCGAGCAATCAAGCGAGCGGGCGACTGTCTGGCCTTGCACCAGAAACTCGCCAAATGCCGCGTCGACACTGACTATCTGGCCGTGGTTGTCGGCAACGACCTCGGCCGATCCCGTGTTTCCCAGCCGGCCTTCCTCGCGAGCGATCAGGTTCTCGACCTGTTTCTTCCGGTCACTCATCTGCCGGATCGCTATTTCGCTGTCGCTGATATCAGAGGCGAGCTTGCGATTCTGCATCTCCAGCGACAGAAGATTCGCTGAAACAGGCCCTCCGGTATAGATATTCTGCTGGACGAGCGACAATACGATTTCGTTTCGCCGCATTTCACCGCGCGCGACATCGAGATCGTACTGTGCGGCGTTGCGCTTTTGCAGCTGCGGTTCGACGCTGGCATCCGATGCCACCTTCCTGCGCACCAGGGTCATCTGACGCTCGAGCAGAGCGTCCTGCTCCTTCAAACGCGCCTCGTAGGACTGAACCGTGGAACGCGAGCCTTCGATGACCGCCGAAAGCTCCCTTATGATTCCCGTACGGACGTCGTTTAGTTGTGCGACAGTGGTTTCGAGTTGCCGCTTGCGTTCCTCGACCGTTTCCCGTTCGCTGTTCAGTCTCTCGGTAAGATCCAGTTTTTCGAGCCTAAGGCCGGTGAGTGACGTCTGATCCTGATGGGGATTGGATACCGTCGCGGTTACGTCTCCGGGGTTGACCACCTGCCCGACCTGTAGCGAAATCTTGTCCACGCGGCCATAGATGGGTGCCGCGATCAGATGCACTGGCGCATTCACGACAGCGCGCGTCGAAACGATGAAGAACTGATTGGGGATCATCGCCAGGGAGACGATGCAGATCAGCATCGACGCAAAAAGGTATCCCAATATCCGGGTTACAAGAAGGACGTTATAGTCGCTCTTCTTGGCTGTCGTGTTGCTGGCGAGCATGTCCTTCAATTCCTATGCCTTGTGTTTGCAAGGAAAATTGAAAGGATGTCCTCTCCCTTTGAGAGAAATTCTGTTATCTTTGCTGGCTATCCCAAGTCCGCCGTTCAGCCTGCTGCGAATTTCCTTCAAGCCGTAACCAACTATGGATGTCGGCTTATACGCGAAACCTGCAAGACAAGACAATTAACCATTTTGGAGTAGGGTGGGCAGGTTGCAAGCCGGACCGATGCCTGCCTGTTGGCCGTCCTGTGAGCTGCGCCTCCTCTCCCCTCGCCCATCATTCGAATGCGTCGCTGCCCCGATCGTGCCCGGGCCATCACGCTGGTCGTCAAGCGACACCCGAGGCCGCTGGCACATGATTCACTTTCCGACGAACCGGCGATAGGCCGCTGAATCGACCCGCGAAATCGGCCTCCGCCAAATCGCCGCATGAAGCCCTTAAATCAGCTCTTGAGCTTCAGCCGCCGACGCGTTTCGCTAGGGCTTTCGCGGTAGTGCGTGCGATAGCTGCGCGAGAAGGATGAAGAGGAGTTGAAACCGGAAATCGCTGCAATGTCGGCAAATTCCATCCGCGTTTCGATCACCTTGCGGCGCGCCGCATTGAGTCTCAGCGCCAGATAATGCTCATGCGGCGCGACCCCCATCGTCTCCCGGAAAAGGTCCTGCAGGTGGCGGGCGCTGACACCGACCCGACGTGCCAGCCGCGCCAGCGTCAGCGGCGCCTCGACGGTTTCCTCCATCAGCCTCACCGCCGCGCCGACCCGCGCGTCGAGAATGCGCATATTGCCGATCGCCGGCACCTGCAGGAGGTCCCCGCGCGTGCGCTCCTGCTCGTAGATGAAGAGGCGTGAGACTTCGAGCGCCAGCGAATAGCCATGCGCCCTTCTGATCAGTTCCAGCATCAGGTCGAGCGTCGGCAGCGATCCCCCCGTCGTGATGCGCTTGCCGTCGATGACGAAACGCTCCCGTACCATCGTCACTTGCGGATAGGCCAAGGCAAAGTCCTCGAAATCCTCCCAATGGGTCGTCGCGGAGAAATTGTCGAGCAGGCTCGTCTCGGCCAGCAACCAGGAGCCGGACTCGATCCCCGCCATCACCGAACGGTGGCGCGCCGTCTGCGACAGCAGCATCTTCAAATGCGAGGTGGCGCTGCGTCGCCAGTTGTAGCTTGACAGCACAAAGAGCGGCGCCGTCTCGCGCGCAGGGCGGAAGGGACCGGCAACCGGGATCGGAATGCCGCTCTTCGTCTCGACCGCCTCGCCGTCGGGGCTGAACATCGTCCAGCTGTAAAGGCTGCGTCCGGCAATGCGGTTGGCTGCCCGCAACGGCTCGACCACCGAGGCGACGAGAATGAGATTGGTCTCCGGCAGAACCAGCAAATCGATGTGTTGCACCTGCGAAGCGACGCCGTTCATCGAGAAACTCCCTCCGATGTGCCGATAATGTATAGAATCGTTCCGCTTGTGGAAAGCAACATCGACCTTTCTGGCTCGTAATGGGCGCAACGATAAGGGAGACAGCTATGCCGCTCAGCATGAACCGCGAGGTTTTCATCACCTGCGCAGTCACCGGTTCGGGAGATACCGTTTCGAAATCCAGCCACGTGCCGGTCACGCCGAAACAGATCGCCGAAGCCGCGATCGAAGCCGCCAAGGCGGGTGCGGCAATCGTCCATTGCCATGTCCGCGATCCGCAGACTGGCGCACCGGCCCGGCGCATCGACCTCTACAGGGAAGTGACAGACCGCATCCGCTCCGCCGATGTCGACGTGGTCCTGAACCTGACCGCCGGCATGGGCGGCGACCTCGTCTTCGGCAATGTCGAGAGCCCTCTCCCGGTCAACGCACAAGGCACGGACATGGCCGGCGCCAGCGAGCGCGTCGCCCACGTCGCCGAATGCCTGCCCGAGATCTGCACGCTCGACTGCGGCACGATGAACTTCTCGCTCGGCGACTATGTCATGACCAACACCCCGTCCATGCTGCGCGAAATGGCGCGCCAGATGACCGCGCTTGGCGTACGCCCGGAAATCGAGGCCTTCGACACCGGTCACTTGTGGTTTGCGAAGCAACTCGCCGAGGAAGGCCTGATCGAGGATCCGGTGCTGATTCAGCTCTGCATGGGCATTCCCTGGGGTGCGCCGGACGACCTCAACACCTTCATGGCGATGGTCAACAACGTGCCTGCAAACTGGACCTTCTCGGCCTTCTCGATCGGCCGCAATGCGATGGCCTATCCGGCTGCCGCGATCCTTGCCGGCGGCAATGTCCGCGTCGGTCTCGAGGACAATCTCTATGTCGCCAAGGGCGAGCTCGCCACCAACGCCCAGCTTGTCGAAAAGGCGGTGTCCGTCATCGAGGGCATGGGGGCGAAGATTATCGGACCGGAAGAGGTCCGCGAAAAGCTGAAGCTGACGAAGCGGTAACAAGACCCCTCCCAACCCTCCCCACAAGGGGGAGGGCTTAATGCGCGGCACTGCCCAGTCCCAAACGAAGCGTCGACACTGTGGCAAGCAAAGCGGCAAGAGGGACGAAAGAGCATCCGGAGCCATCCATCCCTCCCCCTTGTGGGGAGGGTGGCCCGAAGGGGCGGGAGGGTTCCGACGCAACAGTTTGGATGGAGAGGGAATGAGCACCATCACCAGGGCCGCCTGCATCGGCGGCGGCGTTATCGGCGGGGCCTGGGCGGCGCGCTTCGCGCTTGCCGGCATCGACGTCAACATTTTCGACCCGCATCCGGAAGCCGAGCGCATCATCGGCGAGGTCATGGCCAATGCCGAACGCGCCTATGGCATGCTGACCATGGCGCCGCTGCCGCCACGCGGCCGATTCACCTTCTGCAAGAGCGTTCAGGAGGCGGTCGAGGACGTTGACTGGATTCAGGAAAGCGTGCCGGAGCGATTGCCCCTGAAGCGCGGCGTCATCACCGAGATCGATGCGGCCGCACGGCCGGACGCGCTGATCGGCTCGTCGACCTCCGGGCTGTTGCCCTCCGATCTGCAGACGGAGATGAAGCATCCCGAGCGCATGTTCGTGGCACACCCTTATAACCCGGTCTATCTGCTGCCGCTGGTCGAGCTCGTCGGCGGGAAGAAGACCTCGCCCGAGACGATCCGGCGCGCGGAAGCAGCCGTTGCCGAGATCGGCATGAAGGGCGTCGTCATCGCCAAGGAGATCGAGGCCTTCGTCGGCGACCGCCTGCTCGAAGCGCTCTGGCGCGAAGCGCTCTGGTTGATCAAGGACGATATCTGCGACACCGAGACGCTCGACGATGTCATGCGCTATTCCTTCGGCATGCGCTGGGCGCAAATGGGCCTCTTCGAGACCTATCGCATCGCCGGCGGCGAAGCCGGCATGCGCCATTTCCTCGCCCAGTTCGGCCCCTGCCTGAAATGGCCCTGGACCAAATTCACTGATGTGGTCGACCTCGACGACGCACTGGTCGAGAAGATCGGCGCGCAATCGGACAAGCAGGCCGCCGGCCGTTCGATCCGCGAGCTCGAGCGCATCCGCGACGTAAACCTCGTCGGCATCATGCATGCGCTCAAGGCCGGCGACGGCGGCAAGGGCTGGGGCGCGGGCAAACTGCTTGCCGATTTCGAAAAGCGCCTCTGGGCGAAGGGCGGCGACCAGTCGAAAACACACGACGCCTCGGGGCCGCTGCGCCTCGTCGACACCAGGGTCAACGCCGCCTGGGTCGACTATAACGGCCACATGACCGAGCATCGCTATCTGCAGCTCTTCGGCGATACGTCCGATGCGCTGCTCCGGCTGATCGGCGTCGACTTTGCCTATGTGGAGGCCGGCCATAGCTACTATACGGTGGAGACCCATATCCGCCATCTCGGCGAGGCGAAGCTCGGACAGGCGCTGTACACGACGCTGCAACTCGTGAGCTCTGACGACAAGCGCATCCATTTCTTCACGCGGATCCACGACGCGGCGTCCGGCGACGTCATCGCCACCGCCGAGCAGATGATGCTGCATGTCGATGCCAAGGCCGGCAAGTCGGTGCCGGCACCGGCGGAGGTGATGGCGAAGCTGCGGCCGATCGCGGAAGCGCATGCGAAGCTGCCGGTGCCGGAGGGAGTCGGGCGGCATGTGGGGCAGAGGCGGTGATTGATACGACCGCCCCTCATCCCGCTGCCGCGACCTTCTCCCCGCAGGCGGGGAGAAGGAACTTGCTGCAACCGCTCGCCCAGCTCTCACGGACGGGAGAGGCGCAAGGCGTCCCCTCTCCCCGCCTTGCGGGGAGAGGGCTAGTCCTCGGGTTAAACCCGAGGAGAGGGGCAAAAGCCAAGGCCGATTGGGGAGATCGGCCTAATAGCAGGCGTACATAAATCGACGAGGGTGAACGATGAATTTCGCACTGACGGAAGAACAGCAGATGATCGTCGATACGGTCCGCGGCTTCGTCGAGACCGAGATCTATCCGCATGAGAACGAGGTCGAGCGCACCGGCGTCGTGCCGCGCGAACTTGGACTCGAGATCGCCCGCAAGTGCAAGGAGCTCGGCTTTTTCGCCTGCAACTTCCCGGAAGAAGTGGGCGGCGCCGGGCTCGACCACCTCACCTTCACGCTCGTCGAGCGCGAGCTCGGCCGCGGCTCGATGGGGCTCACCGTGTTCTTCGGCCGCCCCTCCGGCATCCTGATGGCTTGCAATGACGAACAGCGCGAGCGCTATCTGCTGCCGGCGGTTCGCGGCGACAAGTTCGACGCGCTTGCCATGACCGAGCCGGATGCCGGCTCCGACGTGCGCGGTATGAAATGCTTTGCCCGGCCGGACGGCGGCGACTGGATCGTCAACGGCACGAAGCACTTCATCAGCCATGCCGACATAGCCGATTTCGTCATCGTCTTCATCGCCACCGGCGAGGAAGAGACAGCGCGCGGGCCGAAGAAGAAGATCACCTGCTTCCTCGTCGATCGCGGAACCCCGGGTTTCGAGATCCGCGAGGGCTACAATTCCGTGTCGCATCGCGGCTACAAGAACTGCATCCTGACCTTCGACGATTGCCGCCTGCCCTCTTCCCAGATCCTGGGCGAAGTCCACAGGGGCTTCGATCTTGCCAATGACTGGCTCTACGCGACGCGGCTGACGGTTGCCGCCACCTCGGTCGGTCGCGCCCGCCGTGCTTTCGATTACGCACTCTCCTATGCCGCCGAGCGCAAGCAGTTCGGCAAGCCGATCGGCGCCAACCAGGGCGTCTCCTTCAAGCTCGCCGACATGATCACCGAAATCGACGCCGCCGACCTGCTGACGCTTTCGGCCGCCTGGAGGCTCGACCAGGGCCTGCCGTCGAACCGGGAAATCGCTTCGGCAAAGGTCTTCGCCACCGAGATGCTTGCCCGAGTCACCGACGAGGCGATCCAGATCTATGGCGGCATGGGCCTGATGGACGACCTGCCGCTCGCCCGCTTCTGGCGCGACGCCCGCGTCGAGCGCATCTGGGACGGCACCTCCGAGATCCAGCGGCACATCATCAGCCGCGACCTACTCAGGCCGTTGGGGGCTTGAGCAATGGCCGAGTTTCCGGAAGTTACCCCCCTCTGCCCTACCGGGCATCTCCCCCACAAGGGGGGAGATCGGCAAGACGCAGCCACACAGTTTCCTTTTCAGAGGACCGTCTCGACCACCCGCCGCACGTTGAGAACATTTCAGTATTACTCGGCGATCGCTGACTGGCAAAGACATCGCCCCAACCAATCTCCCCCCTTGTGGGGGAGATGCCCGGCAGGGCAGAGGGGGGTAAGCCACGGATCGCACCCCCTCGGCACACTCGAAGGAGGCGCAGCATGACCAGCCCTCCCCGCTCCCTCGACCGCCTCATCCGCCCACGTTCCATCGCCGTCTTTGGCGGCAAGGAAGCCCGCCGGGTCATTGAGCAATGCGACCGGGTGGGTTATTCCGGCCAGATCTGGCCGGTCCATCCGCGCGAACAGGAAATCCTCGGCCGCCGCTGCTACCGCTCTGTCGCCGAGCTTCCGGAAGCGCCGGACGCCGCCTTCGTCGGGGTTAACCGGGCGCTGACGATCGAGATCATCCGCGACCTTGCGGCCCGCGGAGCTGGCGGCGCCATTTGCTATGCCTCCGGTTTTCGCGAGGCGGCGAACGAACTGGCCGACGGCAACGGTCTGCAGGAGGCGCTGGTCGCGGCCGCCGGCGACATGCCGGTCGTCGGCCCCAATTGCTACGGCTTCATCAATATGCTGGATGGCGCCCTGCTCTGGCCCGACCAGCACGGCATGCAACGCATCGAGCGCGGCGTCGCGATCCTCACGCAATCCTCGAACATCGCCTGCAACATCTCGATGCAGAAGCGCGGGCTGCCGCTCGCCTATGTCATGACCGCCGGCAACCAGGCACAGACCGGACTTTCCGACCTCGCCTGCGCCGTCGTCGAGGATCCGCGCGTCACCGCCGTCGGGCTCCACATCGAGGGTTTCGACAGCGTCGAAGCGCTGGAGCGTCTAGCGGCGCGCGCGCGGCAATTGCGTAAGCCGATCGTGACGCTGAAGGTCGGCAAGTCGAAGGCCGCACAGCTTGCGACGGTGTCCCACACCGCCTCTCTTGCCGGCAATGACCGCGTCTCTTCGGCGCTTCTCGCCCGCCTCGGCATTGGCCGCGTCGACACGCTTCCGGAGCTTCTGGAAACGCTGAAGCTCCTGCATCTCCATGGTCCGCTCGATAGCGCCGACATTTCCTCGATGAGCTGTTCCGGCGGCGAGGCGTCGCTGATGGCGGATGCGGGCGTCAAGCGCCGGCTCAATTTCCGCCCGCTGCGGGAGGACCAGCGCCAGCCGCTCAAGGAAGCTCTCGGCGAAATGGTGACAATTTCCAATCCGCTCGACTACCACACCTTTGTCTGGGGCAATCGCGAAAGACAGAGTGCGGCCTTCGCCGCGATGATGCGCGGCGGCTATGCGCTCAACCTGATCGTGCTCGATTTCCCCCGTCTCGATCGTTGCGACGCCGCCGACTGGGTGATGACCTGCGAGGCGGTGATCGACGCGGCGAAGGCGACCGCTGCCGCCGCCGGAATCGTTGCCAGCCTTGGTGAAAACATGCCGGAGGAAACGGCGCTCTCGCTGATCGCAGCAGGCGTCGTGCCCTTCCTCGGCATAGACGAGGCGCTCGCCGCCGCGGAGGTCGCTGCGGCGATCGGTGCGGTCTGGGCGAGACCTGCGGCCCAGCCGCTTCTAGTGGCGGGGATCCCGGATGGCGAAGCCGTGACCCTGACGGAAGCTGAAGCCAAAGCGGAACTGGCGCAAGCCGGCATCGCCGTTCCGCCGGGCAGAACCGCGCAATCACCGGCGCAGGCGGCGAATGCCGGCGAGGCGCTGGGCTTCCCCGTCGTGCTCAAAGGCCTGGGCGTCGCGCACAAGACCGAAGCCGGCGCGGTCAGGCTCAACCTGGCGAGCCGCGACGAGGTGCTTGCGGCGGCCGAGGAGATGGCCTCGGGCGCATCCGGCTATCTGGTGGAGAAGATGGTCGCCAAACCCGTCGCGGAGGTGATCGTCGGCGCCATGCGCGATGCGGTCGCGGGCCCAGTGCTCACCATCGGCGCCGGCGGAATCCTGGTGGAAATGCTGGACGACACGGCGATCCTGACGCTTCCGACGACGGAAGAGGCAATCCGCGAAGCCATTCATGGCCTGAAGATCAGTAAGCTGATGGGGGGCTATCGCGGCGCTCCGAAGGCGGATGTCGCATCTCTCGTAAGAACTGTCGCTGCCGTCGCATCCTATGTCGTTGCAAACGCTGCGAAACTCGACGAACTGGATATCAATCCTATAATGGTGTTGCCGGACGGCTGCGGAGCCGTTGCCGCCGACGCCCTGATCCGCCGGAGGAAATAGCGCCTATGACCGGACCGATCCACACCCGTCGCGAAGGCGGCATCCTCGAAGTCACCATCGACCGGCCGAAGGCGAACGCCATCGACTTGAAGACGAGCCGGATCATGGGCGACGTCTTCCGCGATTTCCGCGACGATCCGGACCTCCGGGTCGCCATCGTCACCGGTGCGGGCGAAAGATTCTTTTGCGCCGGCTGGGACCTCAAGGCCGCGGCAGCGGGCGATGCCGTCGATGGCGACTACGGCATCGGCGGTTTCGGCGGCATGCAGGAACTGCGCGACCTGAACAAGCCGATCATCGCCGCCGTCAACGGCATCTGTTGCGGCGGCGGCCTGGAAATCGCGCTGTCGACGGACCTGATCCTTGCCGCGGAGCATGCAAGCTTTGCGCTGCCGGAGATCCGCTCGGGCACGGTCGCCGATGCAGCCTCGATCAAGCTGCCGAAGCGCATCCCCTACCACATCGCGATGGACATGCTTTTGACTGGCCGCTGGCTCGAAGCCGGCGAGGCCCATCGCTGGGGCTTCGTCAACGAGATCCTGCCGGCCGCGCGGCTGATGGAGCGTGCCTGGGAACTCGCGCGCCTGCTCGAAAGCGGTCCGCCGCTCGTCTATGCCGCCATCAAGGAAGTGGTGCGCGAAGCCGAGGGCCGCGACTTTCAGACGACGATGAACAGGATCACCCGCCGTCAATTGCGGACGGTCGACGTGCTCTATTCGAGCGAAGACCAGTTGGAAGGGGCGCGCGCATTTGCCGAGAAGCGCGACCCGGTTTGGAAAGGGCGCTAGCAGGTGCCGCAAAAGCCCCACGGCTTTGCGACCAGGACCTGCGGCAAACCCAAGGAATCTAAACAGATAATCGTGGGTAAACCCATGAATATCTGCTTAGAATGAAATGATCGGCCGCACATTGACGACGAACGGCCCCCATAGACAGGCTTTATGGGAAGAATTGATAAACTGGGACGTTACAAGCTGCATCCAACTGGCTAGCCTTAGCAGCAGCGGCGGCCCTGAAAGGAACGGGAGGACGGGCAAGAAGATACTCGAACAGGCTGCGAAGCCGCCTTGAGCCACTACTAAATGGCGAAGCGCAACAGTCTCTACCAATCACAACGAAACGGCGAATGCCGGCTAAAGAAGGGAACAGGGGAATGAGCGATTACAAGGACTTTCTGACACGACAGGTCATGCTGGGCAAAATGAACCGGCGCGAATTTCTCGGACGCGCGGCCGCCCTCGGTATAGCCGCGTCGACGGCGAACACGCTTTTCGCGACCAGTGCCGCGGCGCAGGAGCCGAAGCGCGGCGGTCACCTGAAGCTCGGCCTCGAGGGCGCAGCCGCCACCGATTCCAGGGATCCGGCGAAGGCGCTGTCGCAATTCCTGTTCGTCGTCGGCCGCAACTGGGGCGACACCCTCGTCGAAAGCCATCCGACGACCGGTGCACCGGTGCCGGCGCTTGCCGAATCCTGGGAGCCTTCCGCGGACGCGTCGACTTGGACCTTCGCGATCCGCAAGGGCGTCAAGTTCCACGACGGCAAGGAACTGACCGTCGACGACGTGGTCAAGACGCTGCAGCGCCACACGGACGAGAAGTCCGAGTCGGGCGCGCTGGGCGTCATGAAGTCGATCAAGGAGATCAAGGCGGACGGCGACAAGCTGGTGCTGGTGCTGACGGAAGGCAATGCGGACCTGCCGCTGCTTCTTTCCGACTATCACCTCATCATCCAGCCGAACGGCGGCCTTGACAATCCCGACGCGATGATCGGCACCGGCCCTTATAAGGTCATGAGCTTCGAACCGGGCGTGCGCGCCACCTTCGAGAAGAACGCCGACGATTGGCGCACGGACCGCGGCTATGTCGATTCGGTCGAACTCATCGCCATGAACGACGCGACGGCGCGTATCGCCGCGCTTTCCTCCGGCCAGGTGCACTTTATCAACCGGGTCGACCCGAAGACGGTGTCTTTGTTGAAGCGGGCGCCAACCGTCGAGATCCTGAACACTTCCGGCCGCGGCCACTACGTCTTCATCATGCACTGCAACACCGCGCCGTTCGACAATAACGACCTTCGGATGGCGCTGAAGTTGGCGATGGATCGCGAGACCATGGTCCAGCGCATCCTTGGCGGCTACGGCAAGATCGGCAACGACTTCCCGATCAACGAAACCTATGCCCTGTTCCCGGAGGGGATCGAGCAGCGCACCTACGACCCGGACAAGGCCGCCTTCCACTACAAGAAGTCGGGCCACAGCGGATCGGTCCTGCTGCGCACGTCCGACGTCGCCTTTCCGGGTGCGGTCGACGCGGCCGTTCTCTATCAGGCGAGCGCAAAGAAGGCCGGCATCGACATCGAGGTCAAGCGCGAGCCCGGCGACGGCTATTGGACCAATGTATGGAACGCCCAGCCCTTCTGCACCTCCTATTGGGGCGGCCGGCCGACCCAGGACCAGATGTATTCGACCGCCTATCTGTCGACGGCCGACTGGAACGACACCCGTTTCCTGCGCCCGGATTTCGACAAGCTCCTGCTCGAGGCACGCTCCGAACTGGATGAGGCCAAGCGCAAGGAGATGTACCGCACCATGGCGTTGATGGTGCGCGACGAAGGCGGCCTGATCCTGCCCATGTTCAACGATTTCGTGAACGCGGCGAGCAAGCAGGTGAAGGGCTATGTCCACGACATCGGCAACGACATGTCGAACGGCTATGTCGCGACCCGGGTCTGGCTGGACGCCTGACGATGACAAGCGGACCAATGGCTGGTCCGGTTCCGACGGATGAGACCGCGCGCGAAATCGACGCGCGGTCCACCGACCTTTCCGGAGTGCCAGCAAATCCCACAGCCGCCGTCGCCATGGGCGACATCGGCGGCACGTTCTGGCGGCGTTTCGTCTTTCGTCGTCCGCTCGCGGCGCTGATCCTCAAGCGCCTCGGGCTAAGCGTTGGACTGCTCTTCGCCGTGTCGCTGATGATTTCCGGCGGCATCGAGGCGCTGCCCGGCGATTTCGCCACCACCTATCTCGGGCAATCGGCAACGCCCCAGGCGGTGGAGAACATCCGACGGGATCTCGGCCTCGACCGACCGTGGAGCGAACGCTACTTGAGTTGGCTCGGCGGCGCCGTCACGGGCGATTTCGGCACCTCCTGGGCGAGCAAGCAATCCGTGAGCGAACAGATCGGCAAGCGGCTCGGCAATTCGCTTTTTCTCGCCTTCTTCGCGGCACTCGTCTCGGTGCCGCTAGCGGTCGGCCTCGGCATGGTGGCGGTACAATTCCGCAACCGCATGCCGGACAAGATCATCAATGTGATCTCGCTTGCGGCGATTTCGCTGCCGGAATTCTTCGTTGGCTATCTTCTGATCATGGTCTTCGCCGTCGAATGGGGCGTCGCCACCTTCCCGGCCACCGTCTATGACGGCATGGCGTTTACCGATCGGCTGTCGGCGATCGCGCTTCCCGTCGCGACGCTCGTGCTGGTCGTCCTTGCCCACATGATGCGCATGACGCGGGCGGCGATCCTCAACGTCATGTCCTCGGCCTATGTCGAGACGGCGGAACTGAAAGGGCTCAGCACCTTCCGCATCATCGCCCGTCATGCCGCGCCGAATGCGGTGGCGCCGGTGATCAACGTCGTCGCGCTCAACCTCGCCTATCTGGTCGTCGGCGTGGTCGTCGTGGAGGTCGTCTTCGTCTATCCGGGCATGGGGCAATATATGGTCGATGCGGTGACGGTGCGCGATATGCCGGTCGTGCAGGCCTGCGGGCTCATTTTCGCGGCCTTCTACATCTTCCTCAACATGGCGGCCGACATTCTCGCCATTCTCGCCAATCCGAGACTGAGGCATCCGCGATGAACGTGAAATCCATACCAATCAGCGCCTGGGTCGGCATTGCCGGCATCGCCATTGCGATCCTCTGCGCGGCCTTCGCGCCATTTCTCGCCCCCTTTGGAGAGCGGGAAATCGTCGGCGAGATCTGGATGCCGGCCGGTGGGGAATTCCTGCTCGGAACCGACAATCTCGGGCGCGACCTGCTCTCGCGCCTGATCTATGGCGCCCGCACCACTATCCTCGTGGCGCTGGCGGCAACCGTGCTCTCCTTCGCGCTCGGCATGGTCCTGAGCTTCGCCGCAGCCGTGATGGGCGGCTTCGTCGACCAGTTGTTCTCGCGCTTCAACGACCTGATGATGGCGATCCCCACACTGATCTTCGCCCTTGTCGTGCTTGCCGTGCTGCCACAGCACCTCTGGATCCTGATCCTCGTCATGGCCGTGCTCGATTCCACCCGCGTCTTCCGCATCGGCCGTGCCGTGGCACTCGATGTCGCGGTGATGGAGTTCGTCGAGGCGGCAAGGCTACGCGGCGAAGGCTCGATCTGGATCATTTTCCGGGAAATCCTGCCGAACACGCTGTCGCCGCTGCTCGCCGAATTCGGCCTGCGCTTTGCCTTTTCGATCCTGTTTCTCTCCACCCTCTCCTTCCTCGGTCTCGGGATCCAGCCGCCGGCCGCCGATTGGGGCGGCATGGTCAAGGACAACAAGGACGGCATCATCTTCGGCATCTCAGCCGCGCTCGTGCCCGGTGCCGCGATCGCCATGCTTGCCATCTGCGTCAACCTGGTCGTCGACTGGCTGATGAAGCGCACCTCGAGCCTGAAAGGAGGCCGCGGCGATGCCTGATCTGCTTTCCGTAAAGAACCTCAAGATCGAGGCGACGAGCTATCCGCCGGGCGAACCGCCGAAGGTGGTCACATTGGTCGAAGGCGTCTCCTTCGACCTCGAGAAGGGCAAGGTGCTGGGCCTGATCGGCGAATCCGGCGCCGGCAAGTCGACGATCGGCCTTTCGGCGCTCGCCTATGGCCGCGGCGGCGTCCGTATCACCGGCGGCGAAGTGCTGCTCGACGGCAAGGACATCCTGAAGCTCGACAAGACCGGCATTCGCATGATCCGTGGCGCCCGGGTGTGCTACGTCGCCCAATCCGCCGCTGCCGCCTTCAACCCGGCCCACAAGCTGGGCGACCAGGTGATCGAAGCCTCGCTCCGCCACGGCATCATGACGCGCGAGGAAGCGAAGACGCGGGCGCTCTATCTTTTCCGGGTGCTCGGCCTTCCCAACCCGGAAAGCTTCGGCGAGCGCTATCCGCACCAGGTCTCCGGCGGGCAGTTGCAGCGCGCCATGACCGCCATGGCGCTCTGCCCCAATCCGGAGTTGATCGTCTTCGACGAACCGACGACGGCGCTCGACGTGACGACGCAGATCGACGTGCTCGCGGCCATCAAGCACGCGATCGAGGAAACGCGTACGGCGGCGCTCTACATCACCCACGACCTCGCGGTCGTGGCGCAAGTCTCCGACGACATCATGGTGCTGCGCCATGGCAAGACCGTCGAATACGGCACGACGAAGCAGGTGATCGAAGCCCCAAAGGAAGACTATACGCGGGCGCTGGTCAGCGTCCGCCAAACGAAGCGGGCAGAAGCCGAAGACCAATCCGGCGCACTTCTCAAGATCGAGCATGTCCATGCCGCCTATGGCAACGGCTTCAAGGTGCTGCATGACGTCTCGATGCATCTGCCGAAGGGTCAGACGCTGGCGATCGTCGGCGAATCCGGCTCCGGCAAATCGACGCTGGCGCGCGTCATCACCGGGCTCCTCCCGCCGACCGAGGGGCGGATCACCTTCGAGGGCAAGGAATTGCCGCAGGCTCTGAAGAGCCGGACACAGGAGGAACTGCGCCGGATCCAGATGATCTACCAGATGGCGGACACGGCGATGAACCCGCGCCAGACGGTGCGCGACATCATCGGGCGGCCGCTCTCCTTCTATTTCGGCATGCGAGGCGCGAGGAAGACCGAACGTATCAAGGAATTGCTCGACCAGATCGAGATGGGCGCACGCTTCCAGGACCGTTACCCGGCCGAGCTTTCCGGCGGACAGAAGCAGCGCGTCGCCATCGCCCGCGCGCTCGCCGCCAAGCCCGAACTCATCCTCTGCGACGAGCCGACCTCGGCGCTCGACCCGCTTGTGGCCGAAGGCATCCTAAATCTGCTTTTGAAGCTTCAGGAGGAAACCGCTGTTTCCTATGTATTTATCACCCACGACATCGCCATCGTCCGAGCCATTGCCGACAGCGTCGCCGTGATGCATCGCGGCCGACTGGTTCGCTTCGGGCCGAAATCGAAGGTGCTGTCGCCCCCCTTCGACGACTATACCGATCTCCTGCTGAAGTCGGTTCCGGAAATGGAGATCGGCTGGCTCGAAAGGGTGCTCGCGACTCGGCGCATGGAAAGCGCCGGGAATTGACGGCAGGCGGATCGGAGGCGCGCCCCTTTACGCCCGCCCCGCTCCTTCCGCTGCTTAAGATAGCGCGCCTGCAGGTGCATCTCGAGGAACAACAT
Organism: Ensifer sp. LCM 4579; assembly: GCF_001854885.1. GTDB lineage: Bacteria > Pseudomonadota > Alphaproteobacteria > Rhizobiales > Rhizobiaceae > Sinorhizobium. The sequence goes on from NZ_MDDV01000006.1 coordinate 97,202, forward strand.
GACCGATCGCAACTTCACCGTCATCGAAAACGAATGGATCGCGCTCAAGGACGGAACTCGGCTTGCCGCGCGCATCTGGATGCCGGAGGGCACCGAGCAGAACCCGGTGCCGGCGGTGCTCGAATTCCTGCCCTATCGCAAGCGCGACGGCACAAGCGCGCGCGATGAATCGACCTATCCCGGATTCGCCGCAGCCGGCATTGCCGGCGTTCGCGTCGACATCCGCGGATCGGGCGAATCCGAAGGCGTGATCGACGGCGAATACACGCCGCGCGAGCTGTCCGATGGGGTAGAGATCATCGAATGGATCGCTGCGCAGCCCTGGTCGAACGGCAAGGTCGGCATGATGGGCATTTCCTGGGGCGGCTTCAACGCGCTGCAGGTGGCGGCCCTCAAACCGCCGGCCTTGAAGGCGGTGATCTCCATCGCCTCGACCGTCGACCGCTACAACGACGACATCCACTACAAGAACGGCTGCCACCTCTCCGCACAGCTCTCCTGGGCTGCGACCATGCTCGCTTATCAATCGCGCTCCCCCGATCCGGAACTCGTCGGCGAACGCTGGAAGGAAATGTGGCTGGAGCGGCTGGAGAACGAACCCTTCTTCATCGAAGAATGGCTCGAACACCAGCGCCGCGACGACTTCTGGCGCCACGGCTCCATATGCGAAGACTTCGACGGCTTCCCTGTTCCGGCCCTCGTCATCGCCGGCTGGGCCGACGGCTACCGCAACACGCCGATCAAGGCGATCGAGGGGCTGGGCGACAGGGCCAAGGCGCTGATCGGCCCCTGGGTGCACAAATATCCGCATTTCGCCTGGCCGAAGCCGCGGGCGGACTTCCTCAGCGAGGCGATCCGCTGGTGGAACCGCTGGCTGCGAGACGAACGGAACGATGCCGAGCAACTGCCGCAGATGCGCGCCTATATCCTCGACGGGCCGAGACCTGCACTCCGCCGCAATGAAGATCCCGGCCGCTGGGTCGCCAAGGATGTCTGGACGACACCCGCGATGCGCTCATTCGGCATTGCCCGCGACGGCGGCCTCGCCAGCGGCCGTTCGAGAGAGGGAATCGGCGACGTCTACATCCGTTCGCCGCTCGACACCGGCACGGCCGCCGGCGAGTATTTCACCCTCAAGCCGGACGCGGAAATGGCAGGCGACCAGCGCATCGACGATGCCGGCTCCCTCACATTCGAGACGCATCCTTTGCTCGAGGCTGAGGACTATCTCGGGCAACCGGTCCTCAGCCTCGACGTCAGTTGCGCCGCCGCGACCGCCAACCTGATCGCGCGCCTCGTCGACGTCCATCCGGACGGCACGGCGACCCGCGTCTCCTTCGGCGTGTTGAACCTCGCGCATCGCAACGGCAACGCAAAGCCGGTGCCGATGGAGAAGAACCACAAGACGCGCATCACTCTCACGCTCGACGCCTGCGGCTACCGCTTCCGCGCCGGTCATCGTATCCGCCTGTCGCTGTCGACATCCTATTGGCCGATGATCCTGCCGAGCCCAAGCGATCCCGGCCTGACGGTCGACACGGAGAGCCTGTCGCTTTCGCTGCCGCTCCTCGGGGACCACCGCGAAATCGTCGTGCCGCAGCCCGCCAATCCCAACCCGCTGCCGCATTATATCGCGCACTCGCAGCCGCAGACCCGACGGACGGTCGAACGCGACATGACGCGGGGAGTTACCCATTACACGATCTATGAGGACACAGGCCTCGTCGAGCACCCCGACACCGGCAATGCGACTGAGGACATACGCTGCGAAATCTGGTCGATCGCTCCCGACGATCCGCATTCTGTGACGGGCGTCTCCACCTGGACCTGTATCGCCCGGCGCGATGGCAGATCCTTGAAGACGATCTCGAAGTCGCGACTTTCCTGCACCGGGAGCGAATGGATCACCTCGGCCAAGGTCGAAGCCTTCGAGGAGGAGACAAAGATCTTTGAAAAGACCTTTGAGAAGCGCATCCGGCGGGACCTGATGTGAGGCCGTGGATGTCATAAGCCTTGCAGAGGATGGAGGATGGATCTGCACCGTTCGAAACCGATGCCGGCCGAGCCGGAAATTCTCGCCTTCCACGTGCGTTGCGAAGCCTTCTATCCGGCTGACGCCGTGAATGCTTCCGTGGCGGATCAGCGGCGATACTACGACGCGCTCTGCGCCGAATTCGATGCGCCGACACCGGAGGGGCTGACGCGGCGAGATGCCCGCATCGGTGGCCGGATTCCGGTCCGCTGTTACCGGCCGGCGGAGGTCGCGACCGAGGCGCGCATTATTTATCTCCACGGCGGTGGCTTTGTCGTCGGTTCGCTCGACAGCCATGACGCCATTTGCGCAGAGTTGGCGGACGGCACGCGGGCGGAACTGGTCTCGGTAGACTATCGCCTGGCGCCGGAGCACGTCTGGCCCGCGGCCCACGAGGACTGCTACGGCGTGCTTAAGACGCTGATCGCCGAGCGGAAGCCGCTGGTGATCATCGGCGATAGTGCCGGCGGCAATCTCGCGGCCGGCGTCGTGCTCAGGGCCAATTCGGAAGGGCTTCCCGGCATCGCCGGACAAGTGCTGATCTATCCCGCGCTCGGCGGCGATCTTGTCGGCGGCTCCTATGTCGAGATGAGCGAAGCGCCCGGGCTTTCGACAGCGGATGTCGCCTATTACCGCGAGATCCTGAGGGCGCCGGCGGCCGATGTCTTTGCGCATCCGCTCAAGGCGAAGGATTTCGCCGGGCTGCCGCCAACCTATATAACCGCCGCCAGGTTCGACCCCCTACGCGACGACGCACGCAGCTATGCGGCTGAGCTTGCTGCCGCCGGCGTCGACGTCACCTTTCGGGAGGAGCCGCAGATGATCCACGCCTGGCTCCGGGCGCGGCATGTGAGCCCAGGAGCGCGGGAGGGCTTCCGCCGCCTCGTGGAGGGCGTGGCGAGACTGGTCGGAACGGCATGAGTGCGCGCCGGCTGCATGACTCCGCTTGCGTTCCTCCCCCGGCGCGTCTTAATTCGCCTCATGGCATTCACGCTCCGGCAATTGCAATATTTCGTCGCCGTCGCCGAACAGGGCTCCGTCACCCGCGCGGCACAGAACCTGTCGATCTCGCAGTCCTCGATCACCGAGGCGATCAAGGAACTTGAGGGAGACCTTGGCGTCGAGCTCTTCGACCGCCATCCGCGCGGGCTTTCCATCACCCATAACGGCCACCAATTCCTGCGCCACGCGACCAAGATACTTGCCGATGTTTCCGATGCGCGGCGCAGCTTCTCCGACAGCCGCGAGGAGCGCGGCGGCAAGCTCAATCTCGGCGTCACCTCGCTGGTTGCCGGTTACGTGCTCTCCGACCTGCTCGCCCGCTATCGCCGCGCCTGCCCCGGCGTCGAGGTGAGCGCCCTCGAAGACAACGGCTCCTATCTCGAACACCTGCTGATCGGCGGCGAGCTCGATGTCGCGGTCATGGTGATCTCCAACCTGCGCGATCGCATGGCGCTGCAGGCGGAAATCCTCGAAACGTCGCCCTACCGCCTGTGGCTGCCGATCGGCCATCCGCTCGTCAGCGCCGACATCATCTCGGTCGGGGATATCGCCAGGGAACCGCTGATCATGCTCACGGTGGACGAGATCGAGGAGAACACCGGCAAGCTTCTGACGGCGCTCGGTGCGCGGCCGCATGTGGCATTCCGCACCCGCTCCGTCGAGGCCGTCCGGAGCCTGGTCGCAACCGGCGCCGGCATTGCGCTCCTGCCGGATCTCGTCTACCGGCCCTGGTCGCTCGAAGGCGACCGCATCGAGAGCCGCGATGTCTCCGGCGCGCTGCCGGTGGTGCAGGTCGGCATGGTCTGGCGCAAGGGGTCGAGCCTGCCGCAATCGGCACGCGACTTCGTCGGCATCGCCGAGGCGGTGCGCAGCGCACGGCCCCGCTGACCATAACGATTTCGGAATTTCCGATATCGGCATTCTGATTAATGAATTTGCGAATACGTCGAAACAGAGGCACGCTTCACCTCGGGAACAAAGCCGCTGAACGAGCGGCTCAACTGGGGAGACTTCCGATGAAGCAGATGTTGAAATCCTGCACGGCGCTGACCCTGTCGCTCGGCCTCGCCGCCCCTGCCCTGGCGCAGGAGCCGCTGAAGGAGCTCGGAGCCGGTGAAGGCGCACTGTCGATCGTCGCCTGGCCCGGCTATATCGAGCGCGGCGAGACGGACAAGAACTACGACTGGGTCACCGAATTCGAGAACAAGACCGGCTGCAAGGTCAGCGTGAAGACCGCCGCTACCTCCGACGAGATGGTGGCGCTGATGAATGAAGGCGGCTTCGATCTCGTCACCGCCTCGGGCGACGCCTCGCTGCGCCTCGTTGCCGGAAAGCGCGTCCAGCCGATCAACACCGATCTGATCCCTAGCTGGAAAACGATCGACGAGCGCATGCAGAACGCGCCCTGGCATACGGCCAACGGCGTCCATTACGGCACCCCCTATGTCTGGGGACCGAACGTGCTGATGTACAACACGGACGCGTTCAAGGGTGAGCCGCCGAAGAGCTGGAACGTCGTCTTCGAAGAAATGACGCTGCCCGACGGCAAATCCAACAAGGGCCGCATCCAGGCCTATGACGGCCCCATCCATGTCGCCGACGCGGCCAACTACCTTATGGCGCACAAGCCCGAGCTCGGCATCAAGGACCCTTACGAGCTCAACGAGGACCAGTACAAGGCCGCCCTCGACCTGCTCCGCAATCAGCGCAAACTGGTCGGTCGCTACTGGCACGACGCCATGATCCAGATCGACGACTTCAAAAATGAAGGCGTCGTCGCTTCCGGCTCATGGCCGTTCCAGGTCAACCTGATGCAGGCCGAGAAGCTGCCGATCGCCTCGGTCATTCCGGAAGAAGGAGTGACGGGCTGGGCCGACACGACCATGCTGCATGCCGACAGCGAGCATCCGAACTGTGCCTATATGTGGATGGAGCACACGCTGTCGCCGAAGGTGCAGGGCGACGTCTCCGCCTGGTTCGGCGCCAATCCCTCCGTTGGCGCCGCCTGCAAGGGCAACGAGCTTCTGACCGACGAAGGCTGCGCGACAAATGGCTACAACGACTTCGAGAGGGTCAAGTTCTGGAAGACGCCGGTAGCCAAATGCGAAAGCCAGGGCGAATGCGTGCCCTATCACCGCTGGGTATCGGACTATATCGGTGTGATCGGCGGGCGGTAAACTGCCGCTTCTCCCTCCCCCTTGTGGGGAGGGTGGCCCGAAGGGCCGGGAGGGGTTTCCCGCGAAGCAAGTCCCCTCCCCAACCCTCCCCACGAGGGGGAGGGAGTTAGTCCCGAATGCCGCGCCGGCCGCGAGTCGCCTTCTCCCCGCAAGCGGGGAGAAGGTCGCGGTCCACCCTCCGCAGCTGCAGCGCAGCTGCTGCGGAGGACGGGCAGCGGGATGAGGGGCCGGAATCCTGGAGAATTTCTATGACCGCCGTCCTTTTCGACAATGTTTCCCGCCACTTCGGCGCGGTGCGCGCCGTCGATCGCGTGAAGCTCTCGATCGCCGAGGGCGAGTTCTTTGCCATGCTCGGTCCGTCGGGCTCCGGCAAAACCACTTGCCTTAGGCTGATGGCCGGCTTCGAGCAGCCGACCAGCGGCCATATCGAGATTTTCGGCGAAACCGCCGAGGGCGTGCCCCCCTACCGGCGCAGCGTCAACACCGTCTTCCAGGACTACGCGCTCTTCCCGCATCTCTCCATCCTCGACAATGTCGCCTATGGCCTCATGGTCAGGGGGATCGGCCGCGAGGAACGGCGCAAGGCCGCCGAGGATGCGCTCGCCATGGTCAAGCTGCCGGGCTACGGCGAACGCCGGCCGGGGCAGCTTTCCGGCGGACAGCGGCAACGCGTGGCGCTTGCCCGCGCGCTCGTCAACAAGCCGAAAGTGCTGCTTCTCGACGAGCCGCTCGGCGCGCTCGATCTGAAGCTGCGCGAGCAGATGCAGGAGGAATTGAAAAGCCTGCAGCAATCGCTCGGCATCACCTTCGTCTTCGTCACCCACGATCAGGGCGAGGCGCTGTCCATGGCCGACCGTCTCGCCGTCTTCAACGAGGGGCGCATTCAGCAACTGGGCACGCCGGAGGAGGTATATAACCGCCCGAAGACCCGCTTCGTCGCCGATTTCGTCGGCTCGGCCAACGTGCTGCCGGTCGATCTCTGCCGCAGGCTTGGGCTGAAGGCGTCCTTCGCCAGCCTGAGGCCGGAGGCGGTGGCGATTGCGCCTGCCTCGAACGGCGCGCTCAGCCTTTCCGGCACGGTGGCGTCGCGCAGCTTCCTCGGCGCGACCAACCGCATCGTCGTCAATGTCGACGGCGCGCGCATCGCCGTCGCCAGCCCCGCCGCAAACGCCGTTCCCGCCATCGGCAGCCCCGTCACGCTCAGCTTCGCCGCCACCGATCTGCATCCAATGGAGGACGCATGACGACCGTTGCCGAGAGCTTTCCCCTTCCCGAGCGCCGCGGCACCGCCGGCCGCCTTTCCGACTTCTTCTGGAGGCACCCGCATGTGCTCCTGGCGATTCTCCTCGGACCGCCGCTGATCTGGCTCGGCATCGTCTATCTCGGCTCGCTCTTCGCGCTTCTCCTGCAAAGCTTCTTCTCGATCGACGACTTTTCAGGTCTCATCAATTACGAATTCACGCTTGCCACCTATCGCCAGCTCCTGAGCGAGGCCAATCTCGACATCATCATCAGGACGGTGGCGATGGCGGCCCTGGTGACGCTCGCCTCCGCCGTCATCGTCTTCCCGATCGCCTATTACGCCGCCCGCTACGCCCGCGGCAAAGGCAAGGCGCTGTTCTATCTCGCCGTCATGCTGCCGCTCTGGTCCAGCTATCTCGTCAAGGTCTATGCCTGGAAGCTGATCCTCGCCAAGGAAGGCATTCTCACCTGGTTCCTCGCCAAGCTGAACCTTCTCTGGCTGCTCGACGCCTGGCTAGCGCTTCCCATCGTCGGCGGCAGTTCGCTTTCGATCAGCTACACCGGCACCTTCATCGTCTTCGTCTATGTCTGGATGCCCTTCATGATCCTGCCGATCCAGGCGGCGCTGGAACGCGTGCCGGCCAATCTGATCGAGGCCTCGTCCGATCTCGGCGGCACGCCGGCGCAGACATTCCGCCACGTCATTTTTCCGTTGGCGCTGCCCGGCATCGTCGCCGGATCGATCTTCACCTTCTCGTTGACGCTCGGCGACTACATCATCCCGCAGATCATCGGCTCGTCGCGGCTCTTCATCGGCCAGGCCGTCTATGCCCAGCAAGGCACCGCCGGCAACGTCCCGCTCGCCGCCGCCTTCACGGTCGTGCCGATCGTCATCATGGGAGCCTATCTCTGGATGGCCAAACGCATGGGAGCCTTCGATGCGCTCTGAGAAACCGAACCACGCCCCCCTCGGCCTGAAAATCGCCACCGCCGCCGGCCTCGCCTTCATGCATCTGCCGATCCTCCTGATCTTTCTTTACGCCTTCACCACCGAGGAGAAGAGCTATCAATTCCCGCCGCCGGGGCTGACGGCGCAATGGTTCGCGGTCGCCTGGAGCCGGCCGGATGTCTGGGCGGCGCTGACGCTCTCTCTCAAGGTGGCATCGATCGCGACCGCCACCGCACTCGTGCTCGGCACGCTCTGCGCGGCGGCCGTCAGCCAGACGCGCTTTTTTGGCCGCGAGGCGATCTCGCTCCTCGTCATCCTGCCGATCGCGCTTCCCGGCATCATCACCGGCATCGCGCTCAGATCGGCATTCTCGATCGCCGAGATCCCGTTTTCCTTCTGGACCATCGTGCTCGGCCACGCCACTTTCTGCATCGTTGTCGTCTACAACAATGCGGTTGCCCGCTTCCGGCGCATCTCCGGCTCTCTGATCGAGGCGTCGATGGATCTCGGCGCCGACGGCTTCCAGACCTTCCGCTATGTCATCCTGCCGAATATCGGCACGGCGCTGCTTGCCGGCGGCATGCTCGCTTTCGCGCTGTCCTTCGACGAGGTGATCGTCACCACCTTCACGGCCGGTCAGCAGTCGACCCTGCCGATCTGGATGCTCGAGGAGCTGATCCGACCGCGCCAGCGCCCGGTCACCAATGTCGTCGCCATGATCGTCGTGATCGTCACCTTTCTGCCGATCCTCGGCGCCTACTACCTCACCCGCGACGGCGACAAGGTTGCCGGCGCCGGCAAATGATAACCTGAAGGGAGAACAGACATGGACACCCAACTCCTGATCGGATCGCGCTTCGAAGCCGGGACGGAAGCCGAGGAGCATATCCTGAACCCGAGAACGGGCGCCAGGATCCTCGACCTCGCCGAAGCCTCTCACGCGCAAATCGACGCGGCCGTCGACGCGGCCGACCGCGCCTTTACGAACTGGTCGCAGACGACGCCCGCCGAACGTTCCTCCTATCTCCTGAAAATCGCCGATGCGATCGAGAGGCACGCCGACGATTTCGCAACGCTGGAAGCGTTGAACTGCGGCAAGCCGATCAGTGCGGTGAAGAACGACGAAATGCCGGCTATCATCGATTGCTGGCGCTTCTTCGCCGGCGCGGTGCGCAATTTGCATGCTCCGGCGGCGGGCGAGTATTTGCCTGGCCATACTTCGATGATCCGTCGCGACCCGATCGGCATCGTCGGATCGATCGCGCCGTGGAACTATCCGCTGATGATGATGGCCTGGAAGCTTGCGCCGGCGATCGCCGGCGGCAACACCGTCGTCTTCAAGCCGTCAGAGCAGACGCCCTTGACGGCATTGAAGCTGGCGCGGCTTCTGGCCGACATCCTTCCCGAGGGCGTCGTAAACGTCATTGCCGGCCGCGGCGAAACGGTCGGCAACACGCTGATCAACCATCCGAAGATCACGATGGTGTCGATCACCGGCGACATTGCCACCGGCAAGAAGGTGCTTGCCGCCGCCGCCAAGACGGTGAAGCGCACCCATCTCGAACTCGGCGGCAAGGCGCCGGTCATCGTCTATGACGATGCCGATCTCGAAGCGGTCGTCACCGGCATCCGCACCTTCGGCTACTACAATGCCGGCCAGGACTGCACTGCCGCCTGCCGCATCTATGCCGAGGACGGCATCTACGAAAAATTCGTCGCCGACCTTTCGTCAGCGGTCTCGACCATCAGGTACAATCTCGAAGACGACACCGAGAACGAGATCGGCCCCTTGATCTCGAAACGCCAGCGCGACCGCGTCGCGAGCTTCGTCGAAAGGGCGGCCGACCAGAAGCACGTCGAAATCACCACCGGCGGCCGTGCCGGCAGCGAGGACGGCTTCTTCTTCCAGCCGACGGTGGTTGCCGGCGCGACGCAGGAGGACGAAATCGTCCGCCGCGAAGTCTTCGGCCCGGTCGTCTCGGTGACGCGCTTTACCGATAAGGATGACGTCATCGGTTGGGCGAACGACAGCGACTATGGCCTCGCCTCCTCCGTCTGGACGAAGGACATCGGCAAGGCGATGCGGGCCGCCTCCCGGCTGCAATATGGCTGCACCTGGATCAATACGCATTTCATGCTGACCAACGAGATGCCGCATGGCGGCGTCAAACAATCGGGCTACGGCAAGGATATGTCCGTCTACGCGCTGGAGGACTACACGGCCGTTCGCCACATCATGATCAATCACGGCTGACACCCTCGGGAGGATATCGTCATGAATCGCCGCCAAATGCTTGCCGCCATCGGCGCCGTGGGCCTGAGCGTCTGTTTTCATTCACCCTCGGCCCTTGCCGCCGACGCCGCCCCGGAGGTCGTTGCGGGCTATCTTGCCGCGTGGAACGCCCATGACTCGGCCAAGGCCGCGTCCTATTTCGCCGATGACGTCACCTATTATGACGCCTCCGTCGGCACGCCCGTGAACGGCAAGGATGCGGCCAGGTCCGGTGTCGTCGACAATTTCCTGAATGCCGTTCCCGACGCCGTCTGGACGATGAAAGGCGATCCGATCGTCGCCGGCGACCGGGTATCCTTTGAATGGCAGTTTTCGGGCACCAACACCGGCGCCTGGAGTGACGGCACCGCCGCCACCGGCAAGAGCTTCAAGATCGATGGGGCTTCGATCTTTGTCGTCAAGGACGGCAAGATCGCCGCGCAGAGCGATTATTACGATGCGCTCGGCTTCTACAAGCAACTCGGCTTGATGTAGCCGCCGGCTGAGATCATCGGGACGGCCGCCAGCGTGCGCAGCCCAAGATCAGAAACCGCATCGGACCGCCGTTCAGGAGCAAGCGCCCGCACCAGCGGCGTCATGGAAGGAAACCAGCCTGCGGCGCCGGTCGTCCCAAAGCACGAGCCTGACGCATTTGAGGCTGTCCCGGAGGGTAATGCGGCCGATGCCGGCGAGTTGCGGATGGTCGCGCAGCACTTCCGGCAGGCGGTAGTAGGGAATCCGGCTGGACAGATGATGCACGTGATGGATGCCGATATTGCCGGTGAGCCACCGCAGCACCGGCGGAAGATCGTAATGCGAAGCCCCATGCAGGGCCGCCTGGGGAAACCGCCAATCCTCGCCCGCCGACCAGTGGGTCTCCTCGAATTGGTGCTGGACATAGAAGAGCCAAACGCCGGCTGCACCTGCGATCAGCACGACCGGAAGGTGGATCAGGAGAAAGGTCGCCAAACCGACGGTCCACACCATCAAGGCGGCCAGCGCGGCAATCGCTATATTCGTCGCCATGGTCGAAATCCAAGGCAGAGCACCCGCGTTCATCATCCCGAACGGCAGCCGCTGCTTGAATAGAAAGAGCCAGGCTGGCCCGATGCCGAACATGACAAGCGGGTGCCGGTACAGCCGGTAGCCGAGGCGCCTTATCGGCGAAAGGCCACGGTATTCGGCGATCGTCAGCGTGGTGATGTCACCAACCCCACGTTCCTCGAGATTGCCTGCAGTCGCATGGTGGGCGGCGTGTGCACGCCTCCAATAGTCATAAGGGGTCAGGGTCAGGACCCCAAGCAGGCGGCCGGTCCAGTCATCGAGCCCGCGCCGGGCAAAGAACGACCCGTGGCCGCAATCGTGCTGGATCATGAACAGCCTGAGCAGGAAGGCGCTGGCAGGAAGGATTGCGATGAGCCCCGGCCAGATGCTGTTGGCCAGCGAAAAGCAGGCAGCGGCCCAGAAGATGGCGAAAGGGATCAGAGTGACGAACAGTTCGAAGGCGCTGCGCCCTAAGCGGGGCTGTCGGTATTTCGCCAGCGTCTTCACCCACGCTCCAGCATTGTCTTCAACCCGTGAAGCGGGTGGATAGGCATGTGCGTTCATCATAACCGGTCCGTTTTTTGCTCGCCCCACGATCATCTGTCGGGGCAATAGCTGCGCCCGCCCGTGGGCGCAGGTGTTGGAGTAGCCGTCGGCGCCTTGAAAAAGGTCAGACATGCGCCTGGCCCTTTCGAACGTCTTGCCGCCATGCCAGTACATCCGTGGTCATCAGCGGCGAAAGGCGTCAAGCAGCGCGGAGCCGGCCTGCGGACATCTTGCCCGACTTGTTGTCACGCTCAAGCTCGAAGCCGAGTTTCTGACCTTCGACAATCGAATTCATGCCAGCGCGTTCAACAGCGGAGATGTGCACGAACACATCGGCGCTGCCGTCGTCAGGCTGAATGAAGCCGAAGCCCTTGGTGGAATTGAACCATTTAACTGTGCCAGTGGTCATAACGAACCCTTTCTTAGCAACATTGATCACCGCTGGGCGACGCACAGCGGGGTTTCGACTTTTGAGAGAGGGAAGTTCGTCAAGAGACGCGCAAGGCGCTGCAAAAACAAATATCGGCAAACAAAGTGTCGATGCTCCCTCATAGACGAGGGCGGGGGTCACGTCAACTTTTTGTTTTCAGAAGAGAGGAATGCAACCTTTAGCTGCAGAACGTAAACGGGTCGCCCTACCGGAAACTGTCCGGCGTTCAGCACATCCTGTATGTTTCCTATTCAAAAGCGCTACAGCAAGCTTTGGCCCGTTCCAGAATGTCCGAAACGGTTTGGAAAACGCTGACCAACCCTTGCGAGCCCGGGAGCAATCAACGTCACGATTCGACCAAGATCACTATGGACTCCGGCACCACCCCATCATAGGCCATCGCATCGGCAGCCGCCTCGCTCTGCATAGCTTTCGTCATGGCGTCCATATCCGGAACGTCCATAAGAACGGCCACCCGGGTCGGATCCCGTGGATCAACGAATGTTCGAATGTTGGTCACGCCGAGTGGACCGAAAAGCTCTTTGCGCTTCGGTGAGTTGAGCCAGTGTTCCACGCCCTTTGTGATATTGTGGTGGGCAACAATTGTCGGCATTTGCATCCTCCCCATTGTGACGTGGAAGTCCGACGTCAACCAAGAGTGCCGCGATCCATCCACGTCGAGCCACGGAACTCCCAATCAGTTGGACTGTCAAGCGCACGTCGTCAGCGGGGCAATCAGGGGGCAGAACGATCTGGAAACGGCGATTCCTGACGATCGACCTCAATAAATTGGACATCTATCATCAGCACCGTCGGCTGTCCCGCACCTTGGCAGACTACCACCCGACCGGTCCCATTTCAGGGGTACCAAGCGTGAGAGCATTCTCGGCCGACGACAGCAGGAGCGGCAGGTTCGCCGTGCCGTCCAGTGTCGCGCCAAACTCGTCGGGAGCCAACGGCTCGAGCGTTGCCAGCTGACTGTCCAGCAAGGATGCCGGCATGAAATGTCGGCGGGATGACATTCGTTCCAACAGGATCTCGCGGGCAACCTCGATGTGCAGAAAGAAGACCGCATTGGCCATGGAAAGCCGCTGCCTGTAGGTGCGCTTGAGCGCGGAGCAAGACACGACTGCGCCTTCGGCATGCTGCTGGATAGTGTGAGAGATCCGGTCCAGCCAGGGCCAGCGCATGTCATCGTCGAGCGCAAACCCGTTTCGCATCTGCTCGACATTCTCCGCCGGGTGCAACGCGTCACCCTCTACGAACGGAAGCCCCAGCCTGTCGGCCAAGCGGGCGCCGACAGTCGATTTTCCACAACCGCTGACGCCCATGACGACGATGCGACGCGCACTCATTGGATCAGCCAGCTGATGGGCAGCATGACGATCTCGGGAAAGGCTGCGATCATGACCAGAACGACGAGATTGACCCCGTAGAACGGCATTGCCGCGGCGACCAGGCGTGGCGTCGGGACCTTGGAGACGTAGGCTGCTGCAAACAGGCATGTTCCGACCGGCGGTGTGGCCAAGCCAACGGCAAGACAGGCAACCATGTAGATCAGGAAATGCATGGGGTCCACACCCGCCGCGACGGCGGCCGGCATCAGCACGGGGATCAGCATCAGTGCCGCTGCAACGATGTCCATCAGCATGCCAACGATGATGAAGATGAGCCCCATCAGCATCAGCGTCATGAACGGCGAACCACCGAAGATCGACAGGAAGCCGGAAGCCTTCTGCGGCAGGAGGTCGACGGTGAACACGAAGGTCGCTGCGCTCGCCACCATCAGGATGAGAAGGACCGAGCCGGCCAGCCTGCCCGACACGATGGCGAGTTCCACGATATCCTTGAAACCGATCTCCCGGTGCACGAAGCCGGCCACGATGATCGTATAGAGCACCGCCAGGCCGGCCGCCTCGGTTGGGGTCACAATGCCCGAGAACATGCCGGTCAGGATGATGATCGGCGCGCCGACGGACGGCAATGCGCGAAACAGGGCGCGCGCCGAATGGCGCATGCTGAAGGTGGTGATCGCACCGTAGCCCTTCCGGCGCGAGACGATCGTGTTGTAGATCGCCAGGGCGACCGCCAGCAGAAGGCCGGGTCCAAGTCCTCCGGCCAGCGCCGCGCCGACAGACTGTCCGGCAGATGCGGCCGCAACGATGATCAGGATCGACGGCGGCACCAGCGTCGCCAGTGTCGAGGTGATCAGGGTCAGGGCCGCGGAATAAGGCCTCGGATAGCCGCGCGACGTCATGGAGCGGATGGTGATCGGCCCGAGACTGGCGATGTCTGCAACGGAAGACCCGGAAATCCCGCCGAACACGAAGCTCGAGGCGATGTTGACGTGGCCGACACCCCCGGGCAGCCGGCCGACCAAAGCCTCGGCGGCGTCGAAAATCCGTTCCGATAGCCCTCCGCGCTCCATGATCTGACCGGCGAGGATGAAGAGTGGTACCGCGATCAGCAGAAACGAGTTTATGGATGTGGCCATCGACTGGGTAATCATCGACAGCGGCAGATCGAACCACCACAGCGTTACGGCCGACGCCAGACCCAGCGCGACGGAAAGCGGAACATCGAGCAGCGCCAGGAGCGCGAATACTGCAATCAGCGTATAGCTCATTTGACGGCTCCTTCCCGATTGCCGATGACCGCGACAGAGATGTCGTGCTCATCGCCTTGCGCGATGGCGTTGACAACAGTTCCGAGAATGGCGAGACCGGCGCCAAGAACGAGCGGCAGGGTCGTCAGCCACATTCCGATCTGGAGGATGGCCGATTCCTCCCCAAACCTGATCTGCTGGACCATGAGATGCCAGCCCTGCCAGGTGACGATCCCGAACAGCATCGTTGCGCTGGCGGCCGGGATGAGCCGATAGGCGACGCGCACCGAGGCCGGTATCAGGCCGGTCAGGAAGTTGAGCGCCGGATGCTGACCGTTACGGAAACCGGCCGCAAGCCCGAGCCATATGGTCCAGATGAAGAGGAATCGCGAGAGCTCTTCGGTCCAGGCCACGGAATGTCCAACAAGGCGAGAGCCGACCTGCAGCGCAATCAGCACGACCATGCTGATCACCGCGACGAGCAGGGCGGCATCGACCACCCGCCAGATGATCTTGTCCAGGAATTGCATGACGTCCTCTTTCTGGCGAACCGGGGCGCCGAAGCGCCCCGCAATCGCATCAGTGCGCCTTCACGAAGTCGATGCTCTTCTGCATGAAGTCGGCACCGATCTTCTCCTCGAACTCGCCATAGATGCCCCGAGCGATCTCCTGAACCTTCTCAAGCTCTCCTTCGGCGAACTCGTTCACCTGCATTCCCTTTTCCTTCAGCTTGCCGATGATTTGCTCTTCCTGCCGGATCTCTTCGGCATCATGCTCGGAAATCATCTGTTCGGCTGCCTTCTGGACGGCGTCCTGGTGTTCCTCGGGGATCCTGGCCCAGGCAGTCGACGAAAGCCCAAGAAGAAAGCTGTCGGCGAGATGCTGGGTCATGTTGAGCTGGCCCTGAACCTCGTACAGACGGTTGTTGTACGGGACCTCGACCGGATTTTCCTGACCGTCGATCGCCTTGAGCTGCAAAGCGGAATAGACCTCGGAGAAGGCCATGGGCGTCGGGTTGGCACCCAGCGCCTGGAACAGACGCACGAACAGCGGATTGTTGGGCGTGCGCAGGGTTAGCCCGTTGAAATCCTCCGCCTTGGTGATCGCCCGGTCGCGCGTCGTCACATCGCGGAAGGTCCGCAGGAAGAAGCCGAGCCCCTTGATGTTCAGACGATCCAGCGAGGTCAGCAGTTCCTGACCGGGCTCGCCGGCGAGGTAGGCCTTCAACTGATCGTAGTTCGAGAACAGGTAAGGCAAGGAGATGGCGTTCATCTTCGGCTCGAATGAGGCGTAGACGGACGTCGCCAGGATCAGTCCGTCCAGAGCGCCCGAGCCAAGCTGATTGATGGCCGCATTCTGATCCTTGCCGTAGAGCACACCGTCCGGAAACACCTGGATGGTCACCTCGCCCGCGGTCTTCTCGTCAACGAGCTCAGCGAACCGGGTTGCGGCGCGACCGACGGAGCTGTCCGCAGGATCCGGCACGGCCAGGCGAAGCGACGTCTGTGCGAAGGACGGCGCGGCAATCCCGCAACCGGCTGCAATCAGCGTGGCCACGGCAATCCCCCGCATGACGGCGCGACGGGTGGCGTTGAGTTTCTTCATGATCGGGTCTCCTCCCTTTTTCCAAATTCAGTCGTGCAGGGGACTGCCCGAGGGCAGTCTCCCGTTCCGACGTTTGAGTTCAAGTATCAGCGCCGAATGATCGAGGTCTCCACCTCCATGATCGACCAGTGACGTGAACAGTCCATCCGCGAGCCGAAGGACCGGCAGTTCGAGGTTCAGCGCCGCGGCCACGTCGAGTGCCGCGCTGGTATCCTTGATCTGGTATTTCGCAGGACCGCCCGGCACGAAGTCGCCTTCGATCATGCGCTGGCCATGCAGCTCGAGAATTCGCGACGAGGCGAAACCAGCCAGCATCGCTTCGCGCACCTTGGCCGGATCGGCCCCACCCTCCTCTGCCATCAACATGGCCTCGGAAACGGCGGCGATCGTGCTTGCAACCAGAAGCTGGTTGATCAGCTTTGCCAACGCCCCGGTTCCGGTGGGTCCGATATGCACCACCCGGCCCATCGATGAAAGAACCGGATTGGCCGCGCGGACGTCTTCGATGTCGCCGCCCGCCATGATCGACAAGGTGCCGGCCTTCGCCGCCGGAACTCCGCCGGAAACAGGTGCATCCAGCCAGCGGAGCCCCAGGGTTCTGGCCTTGTGAGCCATGGCCTGCGCCTCGGCCATGCCGATTGAGGACATGACGATCAGCAGCGCGTTCTTGCGCATGGCGCGCGCGGCACCTTCGGGACCGAAGAGAATGTCGTCGCAGACGGAACCGGATGACAGCATCACCACGACCCAATCGGCGTCGATGACAGCGCGTGCCGCCTTGCTGACGATGCCGGCTCCCATTTCGGCAAGTGACTGCGTCTTGTCGGCGCTGCGGTTCCATAGCGTGACATCGAAGCCGGATGCGACCAGGTTGGCCGCCATCGGCCCGCCCATCAGACCGGTACCAAGCACGGCAACATTTCCTCTGCTCATCGCCCGGTCCTCAAAGCTGCAACGCGTTCGAAGAAGCCGACCGGCCCTTCCGTAACAAGGCCCAGGGCCTGCCGGAAGCGCGCCAGATGCGCGGTCTTCAGATGCGCTTCGAAGGCGGCCCGGTCGTCATAGACCTCGTAGAACATCACCTTGATCGGCGACGCGCTGCGGTCGATGAAGACATCGAACTGGCGGCATCCGGGTTCCTTGGCGAGCGAGGTCGACGCGTCGTCCCTGGCAGCCTCCAGAAAGGCCTCCAGACGATCCTCGGTTACGTCGAACTGCGGCAGGACAACGTAGCTCATGCCGCGGCCTCAGATTTCGGGCCCATTGTGCGGACCTGTTCGCGGCGCAACTCGACCACGTCGAGGTCGTCCACGAGTTCGACATCGGACATGCGCACGACCTGGTCACGCTTGATCGGCTTCTTGAGCTTGACGTTATGGGCGAGGCCGATCGGCAGAGCATCGATCTCGCTGGAGATCGTCGCTGGGATGGCCTTGGCCCAAACGGCATAACCGCCCTCGCCATCGAGCATGTCGCCGGCCTTGAAATCACCCTTTGCCGTGGCAACCGCATCACCACGATATTCCTTCGACGAGCCCGTCGGTTCACCGCGAAGTACGGCCGAGAGTACCGAAACCGAGGTCTCAAGCCCGATCAGGTGGAAGGGGCGCCACATCGAACCATACCAGCCCGACTTGTCCGTCAGAAGACCGTATTGCTTGAAGCAATCGCGGGTGTAGGCGTCCGGCGCCTTGAACGTCACGAACATGCCATAGCGAATGTTGTTCAGCACCTCGCGGCCGTCCGGCTCCTGGCTGGCAGCGATGTCGACGAGGCCTGCTTTCGGTAGGCGCCCGCCTTCCGAAATGGGCTTGAAGACCGAAGCAAGGTCCTGCAGGCCAGACGGATAGAATGCCAGACCGTCGGCTGGGCAATCGAGACCCGTACCATTGGCGACGGCTGCCATTTCGATCGCAGCCTTCGTTCCGTCGGTGAAGGAGTTGTACATTTTCGCATTGAAGTCGCCCTTGGCCACTTCCTCTTCCGTCCAGCCGAAATAGCCCCACACCGTATCCGGGGTTGAATAGCGGTAACGCGGCTCGAAATTCATGCCCTTGCCGGCAGCGATCAGTTCGAAGCCGCAGGAGCGCACCCAGTCGACGAGTTCGCAGATGAAGGCCGGCTGGTCGCCATAGGCCATGGAGTAGACGAGCCCTCTGGCCCGCGCCTTGGCCGCGAGAATCGGGCCGCACATGACATCGGCCTCGACGTTGACCATGACGATGTGCTTCATGCCGTCGATCGCCATCAGCGCGTGACGGGTGCCGGCGATCGGATGCCCGGTCGCCTCGATGATGCATTCGATACCCTCGAAGGCGCAGAGCGCGGCGGCGTCTTCCGTTACGAAGGTCCGGCCGGTGTCAATCGCATCTGACAGGGACCGGGCGCCGTACTCTTCCTCCCGCCAGCCGGTGCGCTTCAGCGAGGCACGGGCCTTGCCGGCATCGAGATCGGCGACGCCGACGATATGATAGCCGGCGATCTTGCGGGCCTGGGCCAGCACCATCGAGCCAAACTTTCCGGCACCGATCAGGCCGACGCGCACGGGGCGTCCTTCGGCATGACGCGCGGCAAGCATCGAATAAAGATTCATCGTGGATGACTCCGTCTTGCGGCCACGGGGGCCGGCATTCATAACGCACGCGGGTTGGTCGCCGACGATCGCGTTCCGGGCACCGATCACGGTGCTGCCGCAGACGAAGATTTCGGTATTTCCTCCCAGCGTGCCGACGATCTTCGTCGGACGCTGGTATCCTTCAGCAAAGGAACTCTCAGAACAATTTAATTCTTCTGTCCGATTTTGTAGCTGAGCTAATCAATCAATGATCGGTCTTCATTGTACCAGATCTGCGCCTCGCGCTTGATCCATTCGATGAATAGTTTCACGCGGCTGCGCCTGAGATGGGTGTAAGGGCAGACGATCCACTGAGTCGCAATCCGCATCTCGGGCGGATTGGCCACGGCAACGACAAGCCGACCGTCCTTGAGTTCGCGCTCCATCATCAGATTGCTCTCGAGGGCAATGCCCATGCCGAGTACCGCCGCATCGACCACCATGTGCGAGCGGTCGAAGAAGAGCCGCTTCGAAGGAACGCCGAGGGTGATGCCCTGATGGGCAAACCAGGACTTCCACTGGATCTGCGCTTTCACCGAATGAATGAGCCGATGTTGAAGGATGTCAGCAGCCGAGAGCGAATGAGCACTGGCGAGCGCCGGCGAGCAGACCGGCAGGAAACGTTCCTCGACCAATTGATCCACATGAAGCCCGGGCCAGCGTCCAGCCCCGTGACGTATCTCGATGTCGACCAGGTCACGATTGAAGTCGGTCGGCTCATTGGAGCCGTCGAGACGGATATCGATCTGGGGATTGGCCACGAAGAAGCGCGGCAAGCGCGGCAGGATCCATTTGGTGGAGACCGTCGGCGTCGCCCTGATCGTCAAAAGGGTCGCGGTCTTGTTGCCGCGCATCATCTCGGTCGACCGGATGATCTCTTCGACCTGCTGGGATATCAGATCGAAATAGCGCTCCCCCGCCTCCGTCAGCTTGATCTTTCTTCCCACTTTGTGAACGAGCTTGCTTCCGAGTTGCTCCTCGAGAACGCGGATCTGCTGGCTGATCGCGGACGGCGTCACGTTCAGTTGCTGGGCGGCTGCGGACACCGAATTCAGCGTCGCCACATGATAGAAGATTGCGATTGAGCGGAATGGGGTCACGGTCGTGCTATTCTTCAATCCTGCTAAACAGTCGCGCGATTTTTGTCCCATCTGCTTAAAAGTCAATTGGTGAGATCGCCGACATCTCAGGGAGCTACTGGATCAGCCTGAGCACGACGGAATGGCCACGGCTGCAGATAGGCGGCAAAGGGAACAACTGCCACGGTCTCGGATGCCGCGGCGATTGCCAGTTCCGTGCCACCCAATATAAGACTCTATCAGGAGGGTCTTCATGCTGTGGCTGATTGCGTTACCGTTGGGCGTGGCGATCGTGTATCTGGCGGTCCGCTATGGCCGTTTTCGCAATTGGGTGGAGCCGGTCCTGTCGATTGCGGTTGCATTGGGACTTGCCGCCGCCTTCCTGATCTGGCTGAGTGAGGGCACGCCCAAGCAGACGCCGCGCCCGCAACCAACGAGTACCGCCGCCGGTCTCTCCGCTTCCGACATCGTGCTCCGGGACCTCACCTTCGAGTCCAACCAGGCGGAACGCAGCTACCGTGTCCACGGCTCCATCGACAACACCTCCGATATCCCGCTGGAATATTTCCGGTTGACCGTCACGCTGGAAGACTGCCCCGATGACACATGCCGGCGCATCGGCGACGACACGGCCCTTATTCTCGTTCGCGTCCCCGCGGGCCAAACCCGTCCGTTCGAAACCTTTCTCACCTTTCCGTACCGAGCGGATGAGCCGCCCGTGGCGCCGAAGTGGAGCTACGAGGTGAGTCAGGTCAGAGGTGCGACACGGCGCTGATCGAGCAATTTCAAGAGAATAGGCAAGCGGCTTCGCTCGCACCCGCGCATCCGGCCTGCCCTCAGCAATAAATGCTGAACCTTTCCCGGATCGCCCGGTCGATCTCTGGTGCGATCACCGAAGGGGCGGCATCTGCGAGGATGCGGTTCCTTCTTGCAATCGCGCGCTGCACGAGATCCGGCCGGCCGATCTCGGCCCACTCCTTCGGGCTCGTCCGGTCCGCCACCGCCGGATAGATATATTCCGTCTGCATCAGCCCAAGCGTCTGCGGATGGCCGAGATAGTGGCCGGGGCCGTCGAGACAGACGGAGCGCATGGTCTCGAGCGAAACGGAATCCTCCGTCACATCGATGCCGCGGATGCAGCGTTGCACCTGGCCGAGCAGGTCGTCGCCGAGCACCAGCGATTCCAGGCAGAAGCCGAGCAGCGAGGCGTGCATGCCGACGGCCTCATAGACCATGTTCAGTCCCGAAAGCCCGGCCATGACATTGGAGATCGCCTGCTCCCAGCCGGCCTGCATGTCCGGCAGCTTCGCATCGGCGATGCCCGCGGCAGCCCCGCCCGGCAGGCGGTAGAACTGGTGCATCTGCGCGCAGCCCGCCGTCAAAAGCGCCTGCTCGCCGGAGCCGCCGGACATCGCGCCGGTTCTCAGGTCCGAAACGAAGGGCCAGGTACCGAAGACGGCCGGATGGCCGGGCGAAAGCGCGTTGACGTAAACGACCCCCGCCAGGCATTCCGCAACCGCCTGCACGATCGCGGTCGCGAGCGGCGCCGGGGCGGTGGCACCCGCCTGCCCGGCCGAAAGCAAAAGGATCGGCATGCCACCGCGGATGCACTTCTCCATGGTGATGCAGCTCTCTTCCGCAAACTTCATCGGCGGCACCACGAAGCAATTGGAATTCGAAACGAAGGGCCGTTCACGCCACCTCTCCTCGCCGCCGGCAATCATGTGGATCAGATCGAAGCAGCCCTCGACATGCGCCGGGTCGGAAAAACTGGTGCCGACATGCTTGGTCGTGCCGGCGCAGCAGGCATAGAGCGTGTTGATGTCCATCAGGAAATTGTCGGGAATGTCGCGGCAGACCATCGCCCGCTGGAAGAAATGAACATTGTCGAGGTGTTGGACGAGTTGGGCGGCGTTCAGGAGGTCTCTTGCGGTCGACTCGCGGTATTCCCGCTTCTCGACATCGACCACATGCACCGCCGCACCCGCGGTGCCGTAATAGACGCGCGTGCCGCTGAGTTCGAGATCCTGTCTCGGATCGCGAGCGTGAAGGGTGATGTCGCGCGCGGCAATGGCGAGCATGTCTTCGACCAAAGCCCGCGGAAAGCGGATACGCCCGTCCTCGCCGAGGATCGCACCGGCGCCGGTCATGATCTCGATGCCGGACTTCGGCGCGTTGGCGAGACCGATCCGTTCCAGCGCCTCGAGCGCCGCCTCATGGATGCGTTTCACCCCCGCATCCGTCAACGGCCTGTATTGGCCGCCGGAAAGACCGGGGCGAACGGGCCGGATGTTCTCGGCCAAGGGCGCCGAGCGCAAGGCGACGCGCGCCGCCCTCCCCCCCGACCGTCTCGAAACCGCAACTGCGCATTCCTCAGCCATCATTCATCTCCCAATGGCGCTCTTATTTCGCGTGACCGGTTCCCGCTTTCGCGGCAAGCTTGCGCTCGCACTCGCTCCGCCTTTGGATCGTACATAGGTTTAAGCGATGCCTCGGCCTTGACCCGCGTTCCGGCGATTTCGATCTCATAGTTTGACGCCAGCACCTGCGCCTCGCTCTCGCCCCTGCAGGGCACGTAGCCGAGCCCGATCGCGCCGCCGAGGTGGTGGCCGTAATTGCCGGACGTGATCGTGCCGACGATCTCGCCATCGCGGACGATCGCCTCATTGTGGAAGAGCAGCGGCTCCGGATCGGCAAGCCGGAACTGCACCAGCCGGCGCGACAGGCCTTCCGCACGCTTGGCAAGCACCGCACTCCGGCCGATGAAGCCGCCCTTGTCCGGCCTCACGGCGAAGCCGAGCCCGGCCTCGAGCACGTGGTCCTCATCGGTGATGTCATGGCCGAAGTGGCGGAATGCCTTTTCGATGCGGCAGCTGTCGAGCGTGTGGAGGCCGCAGAGCTTCAGGCCGATATCCCGCCCGGCGGCCTCCAGCGTCTCGAAGACATGCGCCGCCTGATCGGTCGAAACATAGACCTCCCAGCCGAGTTCGCCGACATAGGTGACGCGATGGGCGCGGGCGAGCCCCATGCCGATCTCGATCTCGCGCGCCGTGCCGAAGGGATGGGCCTCGTTGGAAAAATCGTTGGGACTAACCTTCCGCATCAGGTCGCGCGATCTCGGCCCCATGACGCAGAGCACGCTTTCGGCGGTCGTCACATCCGTGATCACCACGAACGCGTCGCCAAGCTGCTTGCGCAGCCAGGCGAGATCGCGTTGCAGCGTGGCAGCCGGCACGACGAGCAGGAAGGCGGTCTCCGAAAGCCGCGTAACCGTAAGATCGCTCTCGATGCCGCCGCGGGCGTTCAGCATCTGGGTATAGACGATGCGGCCCGGCTCGACATCGATCCGATTGGCGCAGAGACGCTCGAGGAAGGCGAGCGCATCGCGACCCTCGACGCGGATTTTGCCGAAGGAGGTCATGTCGAAGAGGCCGACGCCGTTGCGGACGGCCAGATGTTCTTCCCGCTGGTTGTCGAACCAGTTCTGCCGTCTCCAGGAATAGCGGTATGCGCGCTCTTGACCCTCTCGCGCGAACCAGTTGGCGCGTTCCCAACCGGCCACTTCGCCGAAGACCGCGCCGCGCGCCTTCAGATGCTCGTGCAGCGGCGAGCGGCGAACGCCACGGGCCGTCGCCATCTGGCGAAAGGGGAAGTGATCGGCATAGAGGAGGCCGAGGGTCTCGGAGACGCGCTCCCTGAGATAGGCCCGGTTCTTCTGGAACGGTTGGGCGCGGCGGATGTCCACCTCCCAGAGATCGAAGGGCGGTTCGCCATCGTTCATCCATTGCGCCAGCGCCATGCCGGCGCCGCCGGAGGAAACGATGCCAATCGAGTTGTAGCCGGCCGCAATCCAGTAACCCTTTAGCTCGGGCGCCTCGCCGAGATAGTAGCGGTCATCCGGCGTAAAACTCTCCGGCCCGTTGAAGAAGGTGTGGATGCCGGCCGTCTCCAGCATCGGCATGCGGGCGACAGCCATTTCGAGAATGGGCGCGAAATGGTCGAAATCCTCCGGCAACTGATCGAAGCAGAAGTCCTCGCTGATACCTTCCATGCCCCAGGGCTTCGCCTTCGGCTCGAAAGCGCCGATCAGCATCTTGCCGGCGTCTTCCTTGTAATAGGTGCACTCGTCCGGCACGCGCAGCACCGGCAGCCGCTTCAGGCCGGGGATTGCCTCGGTAACGACATAGAAGTGCTCGCAGGCATGCAGCGGCAGGGTGACGCCGGACTGGCGAGCAAGTTCGCTCCCCCACATGCCGGCGCAGTTGACGACGTTTTCCGTGTCGATCGTGATGCGCTCGCCATCCTGCTCGCAGGCGACGCCGGTGACGCGGCCGTCCTTCTTCAGGACCGAAGTGACCTTCACCCCTTCGACGATCGTGGCGCCATTCTGCCGTGCGCCCTTGGCGAGCGCCATGGCGATATTGGCGGGGTCGCACTGGCCGTCGAGCGGCAGATGCACCGCCGCCTTCACGTCGGCGACATTGAGGTGCGGATAGAGTTCCTTCACTTCCCCCGGGCTGATCTCGCGCACATCCACGTCGAAGGCGCGGGCAAGCGAAGCCTGCCGGTAGATCTCTTGCCTGCGCTCCTCCGTCAGCGCCACGGTGATCGAGCCGTTCTGGCGCATGCCGGTGGCAATGCCGGTTTCCACCTCGAGCTTCACATAGAGGTCGGCCGAATATTTCGCGAGCCGCGTCATGTTCTGCGAGGCACGAAGCTGGCCGATCAGCCCGGCCGCATGCCAGGTCGTGCCGCAGGTGAGCTGCTTGCGCTCCAGGAGCACGACATCCGTCCAGCCGAGTTTCGACAAATGATAGGCCACCGAGCAGCCGGAGACGCCGCCACCGATGATCACCACCCGTGCCTTTGTCGGGATCGCCTTCGTCATGCCTTCAGCCTTTCATTCGCGGGATCCCAGAGCGGCTGGTCCGGCTCAACGGTGGCCTTGTAGCGCTCGCCGAAAATCTCGACCTCGATCTCCTGGCCGGGAACGGCGAGATCGGCGCGCAACATTCCAAGCGCAATCGACTTGCCGACGCGGTAGCCCCAGTTGCCCGAAGTCGTCTCGCCGACGACCTCGCCGCCGGACCAGAGCGTCGACATGTAGGGCGCGTCGCACTCCCCGGCCTCGACCGTCAGCGTGACGAAGCGCTTGGTCACCCCGCGCTGCCTTTCCCTCTCCAGCGCCGCCCTACCCTTGAAGCTCGGCTTCGACCAGTCGACGAAGCGCTCGAGCCCGCCCTGAAGGATCGTGTAATCGGTCGAGAGGTCCCCCTTCCAGGCGCGGTAGCCCTTTTCGATGCGCAGGCTGTCGAGCGCCTCCATGCCGAAGGGCTTGAGCCCATGCCTCTGCCCGGCATCCCAGACCGCATCGAAGATCGCCGCCGTATCCTCGACCTTTGTGTGGATTTCCCAGCCGAGCTCACCGGCGAAAGAGACCCGCACGAGCTGGCAATAGCGTCCGGCGATCTCGGCCGTCTGATGCGTCAGCCACGGCAACGAGAGATCGGCGTCGGTGACCGCCGCGAGGATCGCGCGCGACTTAGGCCCGGTCAGGATCTGGCAGGCGAATTTTGCCGTCACGTCCTCCAGCGTGAGGGCGGCATCGGCGGGGCGGTGCTTCTGCAGCCACTCAAAGTCGTGCCACTGTGCCGTCGCCGCGGTGATCAGGAAGAAGAAATCTTCCTCGATCGCCATCACCGACATCTCGGTGACGATCCGGCCCTTGTCATCCGCGAAATAGGCGAGGCCGATGCGCCCCGGCTTCGGCACTCGGCCGGTGATGAGGCCGGAGAGCCATCGGCGCGCGCCCTCGCCCTTCAGCCGGAAGCGCGAGAAGCCCGGCAGGTCGAGAATGCCGGCGGCATCGCGCACCGCCAGGCACTCCTCCTCGATCCGCTTCGCCCATGGTCCCTCACGTCCCCAGGTCTGCGTCGCCGCCTCGGATGTGTCGTCCCCGGGCCCGGCATACCACATGGCGCGTTCCCAGCCGTTATAGGGCTTGAACTGCGCCCCGAGCGCGGCGATGCGGTCATGGATCGGCGAGAGCTTCCTGTTGCGCCCGGCCGGCCAGTAATGTTTCGGAAAATGCATCGCATATTCGTGGCCGTAAATTTCCATCCCCTTGGCGATGCAATAGTCCCGGTCGGTGTAATCGGTATAGCGCCGCGGATCGCAGGACCACATGTCCCATTCCGTCTGGCCTTCCGTCACCCATTCGGCAAGCACCTTGCCGGCCCCGCCCGCCTGGCAGATGCCGAAAGTGAAGACGCAGGCCTCGAAGGCATTCGGAACGCCCGGCATCGGCCCGATCAGAGGATTGCCGTCCGGAGCATAGGGGATCGGCCCGTTGATGATGCGCGAAAGGCCGCCCGTGCCGAGGATCGGCACCCGCTCGACGGCGTCGTTCAAGTACCATTCCAGCCTGTCGAGATCGTCCGGGAAGAGCTGGAAGGAGAAATCCTCCGGCATCGGATCGTCCTGGGTCGCCCAATGCGCGCGGCAATTCCGCTCGTAGGGGCCGAGATTCATGCCGTACTTCTCCTGCCGGAGATAATAGGAGGAGTCGACGTCCCTGAGCAGCGGCAGCTTGTGCCCGGCTTCTCTCGACCAGGCGGCAAGCTCGGGGATCTCGTCGAAGAGGATGTATTGATGGCTCATCACCATCATCGGCACGTCGCGGCCGAACATCCTGCCGACCTCGCGGGCGTAATACCCCGCGGCATTGACGACATATTCGCAGCGGATTTCGCCCTGCGGCGTCGTCAGCACCCATTCGTCCGTTTCGCGCCGCGCAGCCGTCACCGGGCAGAAGCGGACGACCTTCGCACCGAGGTCGCGCGCGCCCTTGGCAAGCGCCTGGGTCAGTTGCGCCGGATCGATATCGCCGTCATAGGGATCGTAGAGCGCGCCGGTCAGATCATGCGTTTCGAGGAACGGATAGCGGCCGCGCATCTCGTCCGGCGTCAGGATATCGAGATCCATGCCCTGGTAGCGCCCCATGCCGACGACGCGCTTGAATTCCTGCAGCCGCTCCTTCGAATGGCCGAGGCGGATCGACCCGGTGACATGGTAGTTCATCGGGTAGTCGACGCGTGCCCCGAGCTCGCGATAGAGCGAAGCGGAATAGCGTTGCATATTCATGATCGACCAGGAGGAGGAAAAGGTCGGCACATTGCCGGCCGCGTGCCACGTCGAGCCGGCAGTGAGCTCGTTCTTCTCCAGGAGCACGCAATCGCTCCACCCGGCTCTGGCAAGGTGGTAGAGCGAGGAGGCCCCGACGGCTCCCCCGCCAATGATCACGACGCGTGCGTGAGACGGCAAATTCGACATGCACTGCTCCCTCTTTTGCCGCGATATTTGACGAGGAGCGACGCGCCATCAAGCAAGCGATCGAGGCTTTATTGATCGACAATTTCGATTAGATTGCCTGATGATGATCGGGGGAGCGACGCAAAGATGCAAGTTGATCTGATTGAGACATTTCTGGACCTGATGGAGA
Source organism: Ensifer sp. LCM 4579 (assembly GCF_001854885.1). Classification (GTDB taxonomy): domain Bacteria; phylum Pseudomonadota; class Alphaproteobacteria; order Rhizobiales; family Rhizobiaceae; genus Sinorhizobium. The sequence continues at coordinate 124,300 of NZ_MDDV01000006.1, forward strand.
CGCGCAGCTTCAACCGCACGGCCGAACGGCTGAACGTCACCCAGTCCACCATTTCCCATCGGGTGAAGGCGCTCGAGGCCCAGTTCAGTCGCAAGCTCTTCAGCCGCAACAAGGGCGGCACCGTTCCGACAGCCGCGGGCTTGCGCTTTCTCGATTATGCAAAAGCCTTGCAAAATCAATGGCACGAGGCAACGCGGGCAGTGGCGGGAGCCGGCGCGCTGGAACGTTCGATGCGGCTCGCCATCCAGCATGATCTCGCCGAGAGCTTTGTCGGGCCTTGGCTGGCGGCAATCCGCCGCGCGTTCCCGGAGACCGAGATCTACATGGAGGCGGACTATTCGAACCAGATGAACCGCGATCTCGCCGCCGGCGATCTCGATCTTGCGATCCTCTATACGCCGCATTACCTGCCCGACCTGCACTACGAACGGATCGGAGAACTGCATTACAAAATGGTCAGCGCCGAGCCCCGCGACCTCGCCGGCATCCGGGCGGAAACCTATATCCGGGCGAGCTATTCCCCCGCCTTCGAGCGGGTTCATCGCCTGGCGCTGCCGCATCTCTCGGTCGCGCCGGTTGCGGCCGGGCAGAACATGGCAATCACTGCACTCCTGCAGACGCTCGGCGGTGCCGCCTATGTCACCGGCGACACGGCCGCACGCCTCGCGAGCGACGGCCTCGCATATATCGTCTCGGAGGCGCCGGTGATCCCGCAGGCTATCTATGCCGCAACCAGCCTGCGCAGCCGGCACGCGCACCAGCACCGCAAGATCATCGGTGTGATGATGGCCCTTATGTCGGGCTGATGAAGGCCTGTCGACTGCGCCTCAGCGAACGCTGAACTGCGCCTTCAGCCGCGCCACATTCGCCGCGGTCACACCTTGCGGATCGACGACCGCCATCCATGCATCGATATAATGCTCCGGCGCGTAGACATGGCCGTAGCCGACCGGCGAGGTCGTCGCCAGCGCCATGTCGGCGAGAAGCTGCAGCCCGGTTACCATGGGAAACCAGCTCAGCGCCGGCGAGACGTCGGGGCCGCGCGGCGCCTTCATCCAGTCGGGCTCGCGGTAAAAGGCATGCGGATCGAAGAAGGTCACCGGATCGCTCGCATATTGCAGGTAGACGATCCGCATCGCGCCCCAATTCACCCCGGGAATATCGAGGTCGTTTTCCTGATTTGTGAAGCGGATGATCGAACTGTCGCGGTAGCGCGGCAGCCAGGCGGGCGAATCCGGGACGCGGTCCGCCGTAACCGAGCGCCAGAGCTCGCTTTGGAAGGGCGGACCGCTCCAAAGCGCCCCCTGGAAGGGATCGCTGATGATGTCGAAGAGATCGAGCGAGCCCTGCGAATTCATGGCGCCGAGGCTCAGGCCGTGCAGATAGAGCTTTGGCCGCCGGTCGTGCGGCAATGTCGTCCAGTAGCGATAGACCTCCTCGAACAGCGCATCGGCGGTCTCGGCTCCATATCCCGGCTCGACCAACAGCGAAAGCCAGCTTGTCAGGTAGGAATATTGCACCGCCACACTCGCGACATCGCCCTTCAGCAGATATTCGAGCGTGTCGAGCGCGGCGGGATCGATCCAGCCGGTTCCCGTCGGCACGACGATCACCAGCGACCCACGCTCGAACCCGCCGGCGCGCCTGAGCTCTTCCAGCGCCAGCCGCGCCCTTTCGTGCGGCGTCTCGGCGGAGTTCAGCCCGACATAGACCCGCACCGGATCGGGCGCTTTCCGGCCGTAAAAGGCGCCGATCTCCTCGCCCGACGGCCCGGAAGTCACGAACTCGCGCCCCTGCCGACCGAGTTCCCGCCAGTTCAAAAGAGAGGCATCGCTTCCGGTCTTCACCGGATCCGTCGGCGGCGCCACGTCGGGATCGATGAGCGCGTCGAGCGTCTGGAAGGAACTGTCGGCCGCATGCAGCGCAACGTTGAAAATGACGCCGTTGGCGATCGACCAGAAGAGCATGATCGCCATGAGGCCGCCGATCGCCCTGGCGACCGGACGCGTGAGAAACCGCTCCAACCAGCGCGAAACGACGCGGAATATGAGCCGGAACAAACGAGCCGTGAGGACGAGCAGCAGGAAGACGAGACCTGCAACGAGGCCGAGCTTGACGGGTTCAACGCTCTCGATGGGTTCGAGCCCCATGATAGTGCGCACCGTATTCTGCCATCCTGCCGTCTGCCACAGGAACACGGCGGCCGCCGCGATGCAGACGTTGGCTGCTGCGATCTTGAGTGTGCGCTGACGCCGCGCCGAAGGCTCGCGCAGCTCGAAGAAGGACCAAAGCCAGCGCAGAAACACGCCGATCGCGTAGCCGGCCGTAAGCGATGCGCCGGAGATCACTCCTTGAACTAGATAGGGCCGCGGAATGAGGCTCGGCGTCAGCGAAACCGCAAAGAACAGGATGCCGACGAGCATGCCGGACGCGGAGAACGAACGCAAGAAGCCGCCCACCGGATGCGGCAGCGGCCGCGTCCTACCCGATAGTTCCGTCTGCCGAAGCCGTTCCATCGCGGACCTCCACTCCATACGTCGCCGCAATCGTCACTTCCGTTTGTCGTCCGGGGAATGCAAACCTCTGTCCGCCCTGCTGACGCCCAGAAGCCGGTTCCGATCAGGGAAACATGCAGGCGCGCAGTCTCGGCGGCAATGTCGCCCCATGCGCCGGCACAGTCAATTGCCGCAATCCGGCCCCTACTCCGCTGCGCCGGCCTTGCCTGCATAGTTCGGGCCGCGGGTCACCTCGACCGGCGTCTTCATGATGATCTCGCGATGCGGGAACGGGATCGAAATGCCGGCCGCCTTGAAAGCGTCCCATAAGGCAAGCAACACCTGTCCACGGATATTCGTCAGTCCATTGCTCGGATCGGAAATCCAGAACCGCAGCTTGAAATCGAGCGACGATGCCCCGAAGCCGGTCATCCAGCAGACCGGCTGGGCGTAGGTGCTGGCGACTCGCGGCGTGGCCTTTGCCGCCTCGATCGCAATGCGAACGACCTCGTGCGGGTCGCTGTCATAGGAGGTTCCGAAGTCCACCTCGATGCGGACATACTCGCTGGAAAAGGACCAGTTCACCACCTGCTGCGATATGAAGTCCTCATTGGGAATGAGATATTCCTTGCCGTCCCTGGTGATGACGGAAACGAAGCGGGATCTCAGGTCGCGGATCGAGCCGAACGTATCGCCAAGCGTGATGGTATCGCCCGGCTTGATGGACTTATCGAGCAGGATGATGATCCCGGAGATGAAATTGGAGACGACCTTCTGCAGGCCGAAGCCGATGCCGACGCCGACCGCACCGGAAAAGATGGTGAGTGCCGTCAGGTCTACGCCCGTCGCCGACAGTGCGACCGCGCCGGCGAACATGATCAGCCCGATCTTGATCAATTTGCTGATAAGCACCTTGAAAGAGGGCGTGAGATCCCCGGAGCGATCGATCCAGTGCGCCATCACATTGCCGATCAGGACGGCCGCCCAGATCAGCGCGGCGGAAAGGACGATCGCCTTCAACACGATCAACATCGACAGGCGAACAGCGCCGAGATTGATCGCGACGCCATCGAGAGCCGCCAGCACGACGTCGTCCAGCCCGAGCGCATAAAGCGCAAAATAGGACCAGCCAGCGACGGCGACCACACGCGCCAGCACCAGGTTCCGGATGATCCGCGTCAGCACCGAAATGACGAACCACGCGGCGGCGAGCGTGAGCGCGGTGGAAACCAGCCAACGATAGGACGGCCAGCCATATCGCAACAGCAGCACATCCGCGATCCACAGCCAGATGATCAGGAAGACCCATTTGAGCCGCCGCATGAAGGCGATGATCACGCGAAGCAGGTCCGGATTTCCCTTGATCGTGCGTGCGCGTGCTTCCACCGCCGGCTCTATGTGTTTCGCCAGGATGCGGGAAACCAGGTGGCCGACCGCGATCAACGCCAGCTGGTAGAGAGTCCACTCATTCAAGACCATCGTCCGCAGCCAGGACTCCGTGGCCTCGATCGCTTGCAGGAAATCCATTGCCGTCCTCCCAGAGCGCCGGGCGCCCGGTGAATACCGGTGAAAACGCCACGGACCCTAGTTCTTTGAATCTAGGCCAATTTTCCCACATTCAATGCTCGCGGCGGCAGAGTGCCCGTTGCCAGGCGATGCACAGACCCGCCCCGCAGGCCGCCGTGGCGAGTCCAGGTCGAGTTCACCCCCAGGGAATCGGCCGATGGAACTCGCCGGCGATATTCTGCGCCTTATCTCCTCGATACCGGCGGAAATCTGCGCCGGCCATGATTAAGCTGCTGCAAATCGCCAGGACCGGTCCAAGCATTTGATATAATTTGAAAGAGCCAGGCCCGTTCACCCGGAGGAGAAAGCAATGACCGCGCCGCATCCATCAAAGACCCATATCGGCAATCATAAACTGCATCCCGAAACGCTGATGCTCAATTATGGCTACGACCCCGAGCTCTCCGAAGGCGCGGTCAAGCCGCCAATCTTTCTCACCTCCACCTTCGTCTTCCACTCGGCCGAAGAGGGCCGCGACTTCTTCGACTTCGTCTCCGGCCGGCGCGAACCGCCGGCAGGCGTCGGCGCCGGGCTCGTCTATTCCCGCTTCAACCACCCGAACAGCGAGATCGTCGAGGACCGGCTCGCCGTCTATGAGCGGGCGGAAGCGGGCGCACTCTTTTCCTCCGGAATGTCGGCGATCGCGACCACGTTGCTCGCCTTCGTTCGCCCGGGCGATGTCATCCTGCATTCGCAGCCGCTCTATGGCGGCACCGAAACGCTGCTGGCAAAAACCCTTCCGAATCTCGGCGTCTCCGCCGTCGGATTTGCCGACGGCATAGACGAGCAGGCGGTCAACGCCGCGGCGGAGGAGGCGATGAAGAAAGGCCGCGTCGCCTTTATTCTGATCGAGACGCCGGCCAATCCGACCAACAGCCTCGTCGACGTCTCCATGATCCGCCGCATCGCCGACGGGATCGGCGAGAAACAGGGGCACCGGCCGATTTTCGCCTGCGACAACACCCTGCTCGGCCCGGTGTTCCAGCACCCGATCGATCATGGCGCGGACCTCTCGCTCTATTCCCTGACCAAATATGTCGGCGGTCACTCCGACCTGATCGCCGGCGCGGTCCTCGGCTCCAAGGCCCTCGTCAAGCAGGTGAAGGCGCTGCGCGGGGCGATCGGCACTCAGCTCGACCCGCATTCCTGCTGGATGATCGGCCGATCGCTCGAAACCCTGGCGGTCAGGATGGAGAAGGCGAACGACAACGCCCATATCGTCGCCGAATTCCTGCGCGAGCATCCGAAGGTCGAGCGCATTCACTACCTGCCCTTCGACGGGGAATCGAATGCCGGCCGTGTCTTCGCCGCCCAGTGCACCGGCGCCGGCTCGACCTTCTCCTTCGACATCGCCGGCGGCCAGGAGGCGGCCTTCCGCTTCTTGAATGCGCTGCAGATCTTCAAGCTCGCCGTCAGTCTCGGCGGCACGGAATCGCTCGCAAGCCACCCGGCCGCCATGACCCATTCGGGCGTGCCGATCGAGGTCAGGCGCCGGATCGGCGTGCTCGAATCGACCATCCGCCTGTCGATCGGCATCGAGCATCCGGGCGACCTCGTCGCCGACCTCGCCAATGCCCTGACGACGGCCTGATATCTTTCAACTGCGGGCGAGGCCGAGCACGAAAAGCGCCAGCGCCCCGATCGAGGCGATGGTGCGGACATGATTCCAGCGGACCCAATCGGTCAGGTAGCGCTGCTGCCAGAGCGCGGCGGCAGCCTCGCCGCGCGCCGCGGCGAGCGCTTCGTTCAAGGGAACGTTGAAGATGACCGTCACCAGGAATGTGCCGACGAGATAGGCGAGCCCGCCGGCGGCAAACAGATAGCTCCCCCTCTCTCCCGTTGTGAAAGCGGCAACGATCAGCGCCAGGCCGAGAAGCGCGGTGCCCATGAAGGCGGCCAGAAACAGCGGGTTCTGGATCGCCAGGTTTATGGCGTTCATGGCGGCGATTCCCTGTTCCGCCGGAAGCCGCGACAGGGCCTGCATGACGCAGACCGAGAAGACGAAGAAGAGCCCCGCCATTAGACCGGAGCCGATGGCGGCTGTAAAAGCAAGGCCGGGAATGAAAGCTGCCATGACTTATCTCCAGATCGAGCAAGCGGGAACTGCAAGCGCTCGGCACGGGGTTGCAACTGGAGAGATAGACGAGAGGCGCGATACAGTCACCAGGCGCAGCACCTTTTTCGAAAGATCGGCCACCGCCGTTTCGCAAGCCCGCGCCTGGCCTCAAACCCGTGCATTTTACGGGTCCGGCTCGATTGACATCACGCGCAGCCGCACCTAATCATCGCTGATCGGTTGGTTCCCGGAAAGCGAACGCGCTTCGGGAGTAAACGGGAACGTGAAGGATGGACCCAAGCTGGGCATCTTAATCACGGCCGACCCCGCGACTGTAGTGCGGCGTGAATTTGCCGTTCCGGAGCGATCCGGGAAAAGCCACTGGAAAGGACCGCAAGAGGGCGGTTCGATCTGGGAAGGCGAGGCAAATCCCTGGTGCAACACCTGACGCCGCGAGCCAGGAAACCTGCCAATCGATGCGGGCACAATGCCCAATCGGGAACATCCCTTGCCATCACGGAGGTTGTCATGGCTACGTCTAACGTTTCGAGCGTTTCGCTCTCCCTCAGCGATCGTCTGGTTGCGGGCATTCTTGCCCTCATGATCGGCGGTTTCCTCGTCTTCGGTGCAGGCCTTGCGAATTCGGCCGTGCTTCACGACACGGCGCACGACACCCGCCATTCCTACGGCTTCCCCTGCCACTAAGCCAATGGAACGCCTTGCGCGTTCCGGATCGAAGCTGAACAGAGCCGTCAGGCGCTCCGAGCATGTGCGCATGCCATCCGGCATGATGTCGCGGCTCGCGCATCGGCGCCCTTTGTGCGCCCGGAAAGGCGCGGGGCGCTGTAGGAGTGCCCGACTGCGTTGGCTGGTCCGGTGCTCCCTACAGCGCCGCGCGTCTTATCAGACGCGCAAAGGTCGCTGTAGCACTTTGAATTGCTGCATGTCTTTGCCCTTTAATCGAGGTCTATTAAAGGAGACATGCAGTAGGGGAAGCGCCGCATTGAGGAATATCGACACATGATCGTCAAGACACTTCTGGCCGCAATCGTGGCCGGGCTGATCGCCGGCGTCTTCATGACCGCCGCTCAGGAACTGCGCGTCACGCCGCTGATCCTGCATGCCGAAGAGTTCGAGGGCGGAGAGCAGCCTGCTGCGGGCCACGAGGAACATTCTTCGCTGAACGGTGTTTCGCCGCTCGAAAAGCTTCTCGCCTTGATTTCACCGATCACACCCGCCTATGCCCATGGGGGCGAGCACGAGGAGGAGGGCGGCATCCTGTTCGGCATGAGCCGCTTTTCCGGCACGCTGCTCGCCAATCTGGTCACGGGCGCCGGCTTCTCGCTGCTGCTTGCCGGCATCAGCCTGGTGGTCGGCCATCGGATCACGCTTGCAAACGGGGCGCTCTGGGGCGCCTGCGGCTGGCTGGCCGTGCACATGCTGCCGGCCCTCGGACTGCCGCCGGAACTGCCCGGCTTCCCGGCTGCCGACCTTGGCGAGCGCCAGACCTGGTGGGCGCTGACCGTGCTGCTCTCGGCCGCGGGTCTCTACCTGCTGGCCTTGCGCGGAGAACTGGTCTCGAAGGTCGCGGGCCTCGTGCTGATCGCCGCACCCCACGCCTATGGCGCGCCGCAGCCGCTCGATATATCGAGCAATGTTCCGGCCGTCCTCGGCGCGGAATTCGCGGTCGCGGCGCTGGCCACGACACTCGCCTTCTGGATCGTCCTCGGCGTGGTTTCGGGCTTCATCAACGACCGAGTCGTGAGGGCCGGCTAAGGCACCACCACACTTCCGCCCCCTCTACCGTCATCCTCGGCCTTGAGCCGAGGATCCACTCACAAGCCACCATCGCCCGAACGCCGCGCGTGGCGGCATGGCCGAACGGCACGGCGGTAGCGCTCACCCTCGCGGCTGGTCGTCGGTGCATGGATCCTCGGCTCAAGGCCGAGGATGACGATGGTGGGAAGGGGATGACGTTGGCGGGAGAGGGCCAAGACTGCGTCGGATCGAGGGAAAATGTCCGACACGACGTGTAAGAGGCCAGATTCTGCTGAGCCGTCTGATCACTGCCTCCACTGCCTCCTCCTCCACCGTCATCCTCGGCCTTGAGCATCGCGTGCGGGGGAGCGTATCAGTCCTTGGGCAAAACCGGAGGAGCGTGTCAATCCACTACTTCACATCCCAACCGACTTCCCCTCCGTCTCAAGCAAATGCGCCCTCAGTCTCTCGCGCCGTGTCTCGGCCTTCAGCAGCACGCAGGTGTCGCAGAAATCGCCGCCTTCCGTCCGATAGTAGAGACAGCAGCCGCTGCGCATCCGGTAGGTTCGGCAAAGCGCACCGCCCTGGGCTTCGACGCTTATCTCTTCATATCGCAGGTCACGCGACGCAAGCGGTGAGCCCGCGCGTTTGACGATGGCGAGAGCGCGCTCGATCGCGACCGCCTGCTCCCCCCGCAGACGTCCGATTTCCAGGAAAGCGCCCGCCAGGCCGTCGGCCGCAAGCCGCCATTGCGCCCGTGCGGAAAGACCGCAGCGGCGCTTGATGAGCGCGATGATCGGTTTCATATGCAGGACGAAGCCATCGTGAAACCGTTTCTCCCCCTCCTCGCCTTTCCCGACACCCGCAGACGGCGCATCGAGGAGGAAATGAAAGCGGCCGGCCTCGAAGCTTCGCCCGCCCTCGGTCCGCGGATAGGTCTCGAAGCGGAGCCCCGCGATCCGGGGCACGAGACCGGCGGCGAGATAGATGGCGCCCATCGCGAGGCCGAGCCGGTGACAGTAGAAGGCGATCAGATGCGCCGCCCGGATCTTGTCGTCCATCCTGGAGGCGAAGCGGTCCTGATAGGCAAGGCAGGCCTCCATCCCGGTGGAGCCCTCCGTCCAGAAGGCGGCCGTGGCCGCGAAGGCCGTCGGCCCCTCAAGGGAGCAGCCAACTTCCGGAAAGGCAGTCGTGAGCCAATCGATCGACGCCGCAAATCCCCCGCTCTCCCGCATCGGCCGCGCCTGTACCCGCCTCACCATTCACACTCCAGCGCCGCCCGTCTCATGTGATGCGCAAAGGCCGCCCCTCTTACTCCGCACACGCGGTGAAAGCCATCCGCCCGTAAATCCCGCCCTTTCCAGACCCCGCGTGAAAGCCGGAATGTCGCGCGTCAGTTCCCAAAGCAAGCCGCTTCGCCAGTTCTCGATCATCATGACCGTGAGCCCCTGGTCAAGCCCGACGACGCGATCGTCCACCCAGCCTTCGGGCCCCTCAGCCGGCAGGCTCGGATTGAAGCCGCCGGGAAACCGCCCGTCGCGAAGCAGCGCCGGATAGCGGGCGAGCAGGTGGGAGAGGCTGCTCAGGCAGGCGTCCGGCTCGAATGGCAGACCGGCCAGCGGCGCCCAGGGAACCAGCGTACCGTCATCGGCGCCGAAGGGGGCGCCGCGCGCCGCATAGCCGAGCAGTCTCTGCCAGCGACCATTGCGGAGTTTCGCCCTTCCCCGCGGCGCATGACAGGCGCTGAACCCCCAGAGGTTGCGGCAATAGCCTGCAAAGCCGTGCGGATTCGCCTCCGCATGGGCGCGCTGGAGCCTGATCGCCCGGCGCGTGTTCTCGAAATAATCGCTGGACGCCTCCTGCATGCCCGCGTCGCGAATGGCGCGGAAGTCGATCCAGGCATGCGGAAAGAGGTGGATGAACAACGCGCCCTGGTGAAGATGCCGCGCGCCGTCGGTTGTCAACCATTCATGTGCCGCGGCATAGGCGGCGTAGGTTTCCGGCACGATCGGATGGTCGGGAGCGCCGAGCGCCAGCACATAGATCAGCAGCGCCTCGCTATAGCCGCACCAGCGGTGCTTCAGGAAGCGCCCGGGCGGCCTCCATCCCATGGTGATCGTCTCGCCGCGATTGAGTGCCCAAGCCCAGTCCGCCCGCGCGTATAGCCGCTCGGCGAGATCGCGAATGCCTGTCTCGGCCGCGTCCTGCCGGGTGAAATAGGCGGCAGCCGTCAGCACCCCGGCAAGGAGCAGCGCACTGTCGATCGTCGAAAGCTCGCTGTTCCAGGCGCGCTCGCCCGTCCGCATGTCGAGGAAATGGTAATAGAAGCCGCGATAGCCGCTCGCCCGGGCATCGCTCGCCTGCCTGCTGTCCTCGAGGAAGCGCAATGCGGTGAGTACGCGTTGGGCCGCATCCCCCCGGCCGATCCAGCCGCGCTCCACCGCAACGGGATAGCAGCTGAGCCCGAACCCGGTTGCCGCGATGCTTGCCGGCGAACCGGGCCGCGCCGTATCGGCGACGAGGCCGGTCCGAGCACCCGAATGCAAGAGAAAATAATCGAAGGCGGCGCGCTGCAGGTGGTCGATCCGGGCAAGATCGCTGAAGGGCGCGGCATGGAGCATCGGGGCGGCCTCGTTCAATATCCGCGCCCTTTGACGCGGCGATCAACTATTATTGTAGCCGCGGCTTACCGCAACAGTCGCCGATTTGCGATCCTGTGATAAAGTTCCGTGATGGAGCCGGTCGGAAACCGAAGCTTCCGACGGCAGAGCTGATGATCGGCAGATGCGATGTTGAGCACTCTGGCATTGATCCTGTCTCTTAGCGGCAGTCCCGTGCAAACGGCCGCCGCGCCCCCCGATGTCGACGTGGAACTGCTGCTGGCCGTCGATGTCTCCGGCTCTATGGACATGGAGGAGGCGCGGGTGCAACGCTCCGGCTATGTCCAGGCGCTGCGGCATCTGGATTTCATCAATGCGATTGAGGGCGGCTATCTCGGTCGCATCGCCATCGGCTATTTCGAATGGGCCGGGATGGTCAACGAGGCCTCGTTCGTCGGTTGGCAGGTCATCGAAAGCGCGGAAGACGCCGATGCCTTCGCTGCGCAGATCGAGGCACGGCCGATCGGCCCCAGGCGCGGCACGTCGCTCTCGAATGCGATCCTCTTCGGCACGAGCCAGATCGAGTCGAACGATTTTTCTGGCACCCGGCGCGTTCTCGACATTTCCGGCGATGGGCCAAACAATACCGGGCCGCCCGTACCTCCTGCCCGCGACGAGGCCGTCTCGCGCGGCATCGTCATCAACGGGCTGGCAATCATGATCCGCCCGTCCTTTTCGACCGGGCCGCTGGACGAATATTACACGGCCTGCGTCATCGGCGGTCCGGGCTCCTTCGTGCTGCCGGTACACGAGCCCGAGGATTTCGCGATCGCGATCCGCCAGAAGCTCGTTCTCGAAGTGAGCGGGCTGCAGCCCGCGGCGACGCTCACCCCCGCTGCCGCGGAATCCGCGGCAGACTGCATGATCGGCGAAAGGCTGCGACCGGGCTTCCTCGACAGGATCTACCCGGAACTGGACCGTTAGCCCCTACTGCAGCACCCGCGGTGCGAAATCCAGGTCGGCTCCGGTGACGGTGTCGTGCCGGTTCCGTATTTCACTGGACACCGCCTGCAGCGCCAGATCGACGCAATATTCCAGGGCCTGCGCATCCAAGGCGCGAGCGCTGTCGCGGATATGCGTCAGCATTCTCGCAATGCTCGCGAGTTCCGATTCATGATCGGCCGTAGACGAGACAGAGTAAGTCATCTGAACCCCCATTCCAGCGTTACCGCGCCGACTATAGCCGAATTCCGTGTCATTGCGCGTTGCACAAGCGTTGCACCCCGAAGGGTTGTGTAGCGCACCGACATTCGCAATTCAAGGACGAGCGAATCTTCCCCCTTGGGGCCTCTCCTGTCTCCCTTGTGAGAAGGAGCTAGGGAGGATCTCAACGCCGCCGCCTCACGATACGATCGCTTTCGACAGGGCCCGCGGGCCGAAACGGCGGGCTCTTTCGCCCTCCGGGTGTTCGAGCGCCGGGGCGAAGATCTTGACGACGGAAAAGGGCAGATCGCCGCAAGACAGAGGGATGGCAATCAGCCGCTCGACACCCACCCCCTTCAGCCGATCGACGACGTGGCGCAGCAGCGCATCGACCCCGCCGCCAACATCTATAACCTGAGCCGCCTTCGGCTGCGGCACCGCCAGGAAGGCGCGCCGCGTCGATTCCGGCAGCGGCCGCTCGAAAGCCTCGGAATAGACGTCGTCGCGGGCGCCGCTGATATAGGTGAGCCGCGACTGCGCCGCCTCGGTGACTGCCCGGATCGCGGCGCGGCTCGCGGAGGGATGCGCCCCGCAGCCGCTCGTCACCTCCACGTAGCGCAGGCCCGCGGCGGTCGCCGTGCCACGCGGCCCGAGAAACGCCAGGAAGCATGGAACGGCAACATCGCTGGTGATGTCGAAGAGCCGCAGGTCGAGCTCCGCACCGCGAATTCGGCCGACCAGCGCGTCGAGCGCCGGATCGCCGAGCGCCTCGGGGGCGATGCATCGGCGATGCCGGGTCTCGGGACCGGACACCTGCCAGAGAACATGCGCGTCGCGCTCGATCCGCTCCAGAAGGCCGTGCAGGATCGCCTCCTCCCGGGTATTGCCCGATGCGAGCCCGTCGGAGGACATCCAGAAACGCGAGGGCCGCGTACGGTCGAGAAGCGCCGCCTCGAGCGGCACGAGCACGTCGCCGCCGGAGACGAGATCCGTGCCGCGAACCCATTCGACCGCTTCATCCCGAGGAAGATCCCCCTGCCCGGCGGCGATCAGCGCGTCGAGCAGATCGACGGCCCGCCCCGAGGCGCTGAGCTCGTCGGCCGTCGCCATCACTGTTTCGACCGCCGGCTCGCCGGCAACCGCGCGCTCCAGCGCCTCCATGACGGCGGATATCCGCGCATCCGCATCCGTCAGGCCCTTGCCCTGCGCAACGACGATGGAACGGGCGTTCGGTGTATAGGCGCACCAGACCGGGATTCCGACCTTGTCGAGACCCGTATGCCGGGCAACGCGCGTCACGCCGAAGACGCTGAGACAGGGCCGAACGCGGTCGAACGTTTCTTCCGGGGTGCACACCCGGTCGGAATAGGCATTGCGCGTTCGGCTGGTTCTCAAAAGCGAGCCATCACGAGTCGACGTGACCGGAGAAAACCCTGTCGGCCGAGGATACCGCTACCGCGAGATCGACATCCTTGACGAAGACGCTGCCCGGCTTGCGAAGTGCGCTCACGCTCGCGAGGTCGCCCGTCGTCGACTCGAGCGGCTTGACCGTGCCGTTTCCAAGATCCGCTAGCCACAGGCCCGGTTCGCCGGCAATACCGATCACAACAACCTTAGCCATATTTCTTCCCTTCATGCCTCGGTCAAAATCCCGCTTTCTTCAATCCCTCGCGGTAGAGGTCCTTCTGCCACTGTTCCTTGAACGGAATGACAGTCAGCCATTTGTCGACGTCGAAGGTCGGATTGGCCTTCGACGCGCGCATCCTGTGCTGGCGCGCCTTCTTCCGGTCGCCAAGCATCGCCCAGCTCGCCGCGACGATCCTGTCCGCCGGCGTCTTGTCCTTCATCCCTTGCACGAAGCCGATGCACTCCTCGTATTGTCCAAGGAAGTAGCTGGCCCCCGCGGCACTCCAGAGATAGGCGTCCGGCGCCAGCGGATTGAGCGAAAGTGCCTTCTTGAGCTTTTCCAGCGCTTCGGCGGGACGAGAAGCGTGAACGAGCGTGTCGGCATGGCTGTAGAGCACGTCGGCATAGTGCGGACTCAATTGCTCGGCCTGGTCCAGCGAAGCCAGGCTTTCGTCCAGATCGCCCTGGTAAAGCTTGACGACGCCCACCTCGCGATGGGCGGCAGACAGCCCATCACTGCTCTCGATCGCCTCCCGCGCATATTGCTCCGCGCTCGACAGAAGCTCTTCATCGGCGCGTGCCGTCAGAAGCCATTCATTGACGAAGGTGCGGGCCATGCCGCTCAGCGCCGGCGCGAGATCCTGCTTGTGCTTCAGCGCCTCGCGGAAATCGCGGCGCGCCCGGCGGACCTCCGGCAGGCCGAGGCCCGAAAGATGCCGGAGCCCGCCGAGATACGCGTAATAGGCCTCCGGATGCGCCAGATAGTCCAGATGCTCCGCCTGACCCGTCTCGACCCGATGGGTCACGGCCCGGGCGATATGAAAGGCGATCTGCTCGCGCTGCTGGATGAGGCCGACCGGCGAAATCGGAAAGCGCTCCGCCCAGACGATCTGGTCGGAAGGCAGGAAGATGAGTTGGGTGAAAAGGCCCCGGTCGGACATATGGCAATCGAGGGCATAGGTGACGCCGTGCCTTTCCAGAAAGGCCGCCTTGTCCGTGGCGTCGCGAATGCGCTCGGCCGTATAGGGCGCCACGACCGACATCGAGCGCAGCGCGCAGAGCCCGATGGTGATGTCCTCGATCACCGCCGCGCTGACGGCGTGGAGCATCGGGTCGCTGCCGAAGGCGGCGGGCGGAAGCAGCGCGACCCGCGGCACCGGGACCATGTCCGGCGCACTGACCTCCACCGGCATCTCCCGGGAAAATGCGCCGGGCGGCGACAATGCCCTGGGTGGGGCGACCTCCAGCAAGGGGCCGCGGCTGATGCGTTCGAGAAGTCCGATAATCGCCGTATCCGCCGGCTCGAGTTCGAGCAGGTGCATTGAGGCCATGCGCAGTATCGCCCGATCGGCAAACCGCTTTTCGCCGTCAATCAGCGCGGCCCGCAGCCGGTCCGTGAAATCCCGTCGTTTCTCCGCCACCCAATCCGCATAGCGGCCCGGCGGCAGGTCCGCGAAAGCGATGAAGGTTTCGCGCCAGAGCGAAAGCGCCTTGCGGAAGTTTTCCTCGGAACCCTCCGGCGCCTCCAAATCGGCCAGATCTGAGGTGACCGGCCCGAGTGCCACCTCCGTTTCCGTCGCCGACAGGACCGGCCCTCCGGCCGTCGTCAGATGCCGCATGCGCCAGAGCGTCGAGCGCAGGTTGTTGAAGGCGACGGCCTTTTCCCGTTCGGGCCAGATCAGCGCCGCCAGCTTCTCGCGGGAGGCGGCCTTCCGTTCGGACACGGCAAGATAAACAAGGATCAGCAGACCGCGCTCGGGGCAGGCGACGACCGCGCCGCCGGCATCGATCAACCGCAACTCCCCGAATGTCTGCAGATGATAGCCGTGCCCCGTCACGATATGCTCAACGGCGCGACAGCTTCAGAAGACCACCGCCCGGCACGACCCGCCGGATCGGACGTCGCCGCCCGTTCGATAGGAACCCTGCTGCCCCGCTCATCTCCGCTCCTGATTTGACTGTCTCGCTCGATCCGCCGGCCGAGGACGGCGCACCCTCGAAAAAGAAGGAAAAGTGCACGTCCAGAACTTCCGCGACCCTCTCCAGGCACCTTGCGGAGACCCGCAACTCACCCTTCTCATACTTCCGGATTTCCCCGACGGACACGCCCAAGGCCGCAGCCATCGCGCCCTCGCTCATCTTCAACATTGCGCGACGAAGCCGAATGCGGCGACCGACAAAAACGTCGATGCTATCGGGCAAGCTACGCCCCATCCGACGACTCCCCGCGTCAACTGCTGGCTGCTCATGTAGAAGGATGCTTGAAAATGGAGAGGGATGCAACCCGGAGGTTAGGTGGTGCACAGGTTTCGTGCGGGGCATGGCCGCTGTCTCGGAATGTGATCGACGTGCGATAGCGGAAACACGTCCGGGCCGGGGTCCGATGGCTAACCTTTTGACCGACCATTTGCAAGACGTTGATTCTGTTGGTTATTGGTGGGCCCGGAGGGACTCGAACCCCCAACCAAGCGGTTATGAGCCGCCGGCTCTAACCATTGAGCTACAGGCCCTTTCGGCGTCAGCCGGCCCGCGAACCAATGGCAATTCGCGGGGTCGTGAAAGGCTCTAGCCGAAATCCTTTTTGCCGACAAGCCATTGCCGCAATGCCCACACAATCGATAAGCATGGATTGACGGCAGAAACAACCGGAGAGAAACATCCATGATGTCCACACGCATTGCCCGTGCGGTGCAAGCCACCGCCATCGCCGCCACCTTTGCCGGCGCTTTTGCGGCCGGCGCCCTGGCGCAAGACAGCGGTAACGGGGAGAAGGCGCGCACGGATACGCCGCGCGGCCGCCAGGCGGTGATCAAGGTCGCCGGCGAGGGTCGTGCGACGACGGCGCCGGACATGGCGATCGTGCAATTGAGCGTCGTTAAGGATGGAAAGACCGCGCGCGAGGCGCTCGACGCCAACAACAGGGCGATGGCGGAGGTGCTTTCAGCGCTCCGGCAGGCGGGTATTGCCGATCGCGATCTGCAGACGAGCGGCTTTTCCATCAACCCGCAATATCACTATCCGCCGAACAATGACGGCGGCAACCGGCCGCCGGAGCTCGTCGGCTATCAGGTCGTCAACGGCGTCAGCGTGCGCGTGCGGGATCTGGCGAAACTCGGCGGGGTCATCGACAGCTCGGTATCACTCGGCATCAACCAGGCGGGCGGCATAGAATTCACCAACGACAACCCGGATGCGGTAATCACCGAAGCCCGCAAGGCCGCCGTCGCCGACGCGATCGGCAAGGCGCGGGTGCTGGCCGAGGCCGCCGGCGTCTCGCTCGGCCGGCTGATCGAGCTCTCCGAACAGCCGTCCCGCCCCGAGCCGCCGGTGCCCTTCGCGCGCATGGCAAAGGAAGCCGCCGCCGACCAGGTGCCGATCGCCACCGGTGAAAACGCCTATAATGTCACCGTCAACGTGACCTTCGCGATCAATCAATGAGGGCGGCTTGGTAGACCGCCGCTACAGTCGGGGGTGAGACTGGACGCCATGCGCCTTTCACTTCCACGAAACGCGGAACGACCAAAAAAGGCCCCCGGCGCCAAGCGTCGGGGGCTCTTTTTTTCCGTCAGGCCGGGAAGAGACAGGACGGAAGGGATTACCAGCGGCCGATGATCGGGCAACCGCGGACATTGGCGAAGATGATCGCCTGGCGGTCGCCGTGACGGCGGCCCGCGACAACAACCTGGCGGCGCGAGATGTCGGCGATATGGGCGCGGCGCAAGCCGCGGTCACGGGCCTTTTCTATGGCAAGCCCCGGGACGCAACGGCCGCGGCGGCCGCCCCAGCGCTCGCCACGGTCCCAGCGGTCGCGGCGCCAGTCGCGCTCGTCGCCCCAGCGATCACGATCGCGGTACCGCATATCGACGCCCGGTCCGATTTCGAAGACGAGCGAGTCGGCCGAAGCAACGGAGGCCCCACCGGTAAGACCGGTCAAGCCGACGACGGCGGCGACGGTAGCATTGATCAGGAACTTCTTCATGGCATTTCTCCGGTGCAGCGAAGGTCTCTTATCAGCAGTCAATCTCTACGATTGAGCCGACTATAGGCCGGACAAGCTGAACGCTCCCGGAACCCCCCATTCATGTGCTGTTCAGATACGCCGCGCAGTCCGGACATAATTGCCATGCCAAATCGCAGGTGGAAGGGGCGGCAGCCAAACGCCGGCGCCTTCCGATCGGAGAAGAAACGGCAGCGATAGGGATTTGTTCCTGTCTGCCGCCGCTCCTCGGTCAGGTAGCGGAGGGCCGCGCAGTCCGAGGGCCCTACTGCATGTCTCGTTTGCGACAGCGACGGTTGCGCGTCTAAATAAGACGCGCGGCGCCGCTCAGCCGGCCGCCAATTCCCGTTCGAAGAGGCGGATGTTGCGATAGTGGCTGAGCCGCACGATCGCGCCATCCTCGATCTCGAAGACGAAGACGCTCGGGATGGAATAGCTCTGGCCCGACGCCTGCGGAAAGCCGGCCAGGGTCTCGCGATAGATGCCGCGGGCGGTCGTGTCGGCGGCCACATGCTGCCCGGACGCCTCGTGCATCAGCACAATGTCCTCGAAGCTCTCGTCGAAGTGACGGAGATAATTCATGATCCAGGCCCTGAGCGGCTCGACGCCGAGCATCCGCTGGCCGGTGAGCGGATCGAAGGCGACGTCTTCGTCGACCAGGCTGGCAATCGTCTCGAAATTCCGCGCGTTCACGGCGTCGATGAAGCGCCTGGCAATCGTCTGGGCGTCGGGCATCGTCTCCCCCTGTTTTCAACTGCCGAGATGCAGCACGACCTCGCGCCGGTGGGCGCTGTCGCGGTGCTCGAAAAGGTAAAGCCCCTGCCAGGTGCCGAGCGCCATCCGGCCGTTCATCACCGGCACGCCGAGCGAGACCTGGGTCAAGGCGGCCTTGATATGGGCTGGCATGTCGTCCGGCCCCTCCTGCGTGTGAATGACCCAGCGCATGGATGAATCGGACGTCGGCGGCACCAGGCGGCGGAAGAATTCACGCAGGTCGCGCTGCACGTCCGGGTCGGCGTTTTCCTGAACGAGGAGTGATGCGGAGGTATGGCGGACGAAGAGGGTGAGAAGCCCCTCCGACACGCCCGACCCCCGCACGAATTCGGCCGCCTCGCCGGTGAACTCATAGAGCCCCTGCCCCCTCGTGGCGATGGTGATGACGGTTTGCGGCATCCGTTGTCGATCCTGTTTCGAGGCGCCACGCGAACCGGCGCCTACCCCTTCTCGCCTGCCCTACACGACCGGCATAAGCGTCTGGATTGCCGCAACTTTAACCCGAAACCGACCATAGGTGAAAGGACGGTCACAGCTCGAGGAAGCTCTTGAAGCCTCCATAGATCATGCGCTTGCCGTCGAAGATCGATTTCCACTCGTCGCCCTGCAACCGCGGATCCGCCATGACCTTGGCGATGATCGCATCGCGGTCCTCGCGGGATTTGTAGGTGATCCAGGAGAAGACGACGGTCTCGTCGTCCGACGCTTGCACCGCGCGCGGAAACGACGTCAGCTCGCCATAGGGCACGTCGTCTCCCAGGCACTCCACATAACTGAGCGCGCCAAGTTCCATCCACACGTCGCCCGCCTTGCGAGCCAGGTCCTTATAGGCCTCGACTTTCGCCTTCGGCACCGCGAGCAGGAAGCCATCCACATAGGTCATGTCCGTCTCCTCCGTTGAAAGACAGCCAAAGGACGGCCGAGGCCGAAAAGTTCCGACAGGCGGCGACGATATTTTGCTTTTTTTGAGCGCGCCAACGGCGGCGCACGCGCGTTACACCGCCGCGCGTCCTTTCAGACGCGCAAAGGCCGCTGTGAATCTTTGAACCTGCGCCTCGAGCTTTCCGAAAATCGGTTTCGATTTTCGGCCCGATGCGCTAGCCGCCGCAGCCTTGCAATTGCCGCGCGTAGAGGGCCGCCATACCTGAAGCCCGCTTGGCGCCCGCCTTCGCCGTATCGCTCCAATTGCCGCGGGCATAGCCGCCATGGCCGTGATAATAGGCGATATAGAGCCGGTAGGGATCGTTGAGCGCAATGCCGTTCCGGCGGTGGCTTTCGTTGTGGTACCAGGCGATGAAGCGGATCGCGTCGGCGAAGTCGGTCCGGCGCGCCATCCAGCGCCCGGTTTCCGCCTGGTAGCGGCCCCAGGTGCCGTCGAGCGCCTGCGAATAGCCGTAGGCGGTGGAAATGCGCTTCCAGGGAATGAAGCCGAAGAGCTTGGTGCGCGGCGGCCTGGCATTATGCCTGAAACCGGATTCGGTATAGATCGTCGCCATCAGCACCGGCACCGGCACGCCATATTCGCGCTCGGCATTTTTGGCGGCGCGGCGCCAATCATGGAACAGGCCATCTCGCTGCTCGAAAACCGCGCAGGCGTTCCGGGTGTTTTTCGGCACCGTTCCGCAGCCGGCCAGCAACAGGAGGACGACGACAAAAACGCAACGCATCGCAGAACCTCTCGTTTGCGAGAGATTGATAAAGCGTAAATGTTAAGGATCGGTATTGAGACGAACTCGAAAGAAGGGAGGCGRGAGCCGGCGGGTAAGCCGCGAAACCCCTTTCAGTGTCGCTTGTGCGTCCTTCCTTTAGGGCGCACAAGCCATGCTGAGGGGTGCTGAATTCCCGCATCGGCCCGACAATCGGGCACGATGGGCCGTGCGTCAAACGCGCGGCACCTCGATGGGCCGAGGTGATGCGACGGCTCTTCCTATCCGAGGGTGCCGATCAGTTCGCGGTAGGCCGCCTCGGGAAAGGCTTTCAGGGTCCGCGTCCTGACATTGCCATAGGTGCCGAGCGTCAACGCGAAGCGTGCGGCGATGGCATCGTCCGGCGCCTCACAGATGGCGACCATGTCGTATTCGCCCATGGTGAGATAGAATTCCTTGAAGGAGCCGCCCATCTCTTCCAGCACCTTCCTGGCCGCGTCCAGCCGCTTCGGGGACTCGCGTACGTTCTTGATACCCTGCTCGGTCCAATTGAGAAGCACGACATATGTGGTCATCTCTTCACCTCCCAAGGGCATCCCGCCTTCGATTGAAAGCGGCAAAAGATGCCCCGATTCGTGAAGGAGCAGAGCAGGCTGGATTAAACCGGCCCGCTATCCGCTCCAACTTCTCCAGAAAACGATGACATTCATGATCTAAGCCGCTTCAACCCAGATCATCAATGAGGACAGGGGGCGACGCCTGCGGTGCAACGGCTGCTCGTGCACTGCAACCCAGTGCCCTTCTACAAGCCGCGAAGTATAGTCCTGCAGCCGGAAGCTAACAAGTTGGCGAGATGGCGCAGAGGCGCCTGCCCCAAACGAGAAAAGCCGGGCTTTTCGGCCCGGCCTTTCTCGTCTTGAATTGTTCGCGATCAGCTGTCCAGGAAGGAACGCAGCTTGCGCGAGCGACTCGGGTGCTTGAGCTTTCGAAGCGCCTTCGCCTCGATCTGGCGGATACGCTCGCGGGTGACGGAGAACTGCTGGCCGACCTCTTCGAGCGTGTGGTCGGTGTTCATGCCGATGCCGAAGCGCATGCGCAGCACACGTTCCTCGCGCGGCGTCAGCGAGGCGAGGACGCGGGTGGTCGTCTCGCGCAGGTTCGCCTGAATGGCCGCATCGATCGGCAGCAGCGCGTTCTTGTCCTCGATGAAATCGCCGAGATGCGAATCCTCCTCGTCGCCGACCGGCGTTTCGAGCGAGATCGGCTCCTTGGCGATCTTCAGCACCTTGCGGACCTTTTCGAGCGGCATGGCGAGTTTTTCCGCCAGTTCCTCCGGCGTCGGCTCGCGGCCGATCTCGTGCAGCATCTGGCGCGAGGTGCGCACGATCTTGTTGATCGTCTCGATCATGTGCACCGGAATGCGGATGGTGCGGGCCTGGTCGGCGATCGAGCGGGTGATCGCCTGCCGGATCCACCAGGTCGCATAGGTCGAGAACTTGTAACCGCGGCGATACTCGAACTTGTCGACCGCCTTCATCAGGCCGATATTGCCTTCCTGGATCAGGTCCAGGAACTGCAGGCCGCGGTTCGTGTACTTCTTGGCGATCGAGATCACGAGACGCAGGTTCGCCTCGACCATCTCCTTCTTGGCGATACGCGCTTCGCGCTCGCCCTTCTGCACCATCGACACGATGCGGCGGAACTCAGCGATGGAGATGCCGGTTTCGGTCGCGAGATTCTGGATCTCCTGGCGGATGTCGCGGATCGTCTGGTTCTCAGCTTTGGCAAATTCCTTCCAGCCCTTGCCGGCGAGATTGCTGATCGACTTCATCCAGTTCGGATCGAGCTCGGCGCCGGAATATTGCTCCAGGAAGGCCTCGCGACGGACGCCGTAGGATTCGGCGAGGCGCAAGAGCCGGCCCTCGTTCTGCGTCAGGCGCTTGGAGATGTCATAGAGCTGCTCGACCAGCGCATCGATGCGGTTCTGGTTCAGCGACAGCGACTTCACCGCCTTGATCAGTTCGTCCTTCAGCTCCTTGTAGCGGCGCTCCTGGGCCGGCGACAGCGTGCCGGTCGCAGCCAGACGGGCTTCCACCTGCTGGTCCTGCAGCTTGCGCAGCTTCTTGTAGGTCTCGGCGATGAGGTCGAGCGTCTCCATCACCTGCGGGCGCAGTTCCGCTTCCATCGCGGCGAGCGAGAGGTTGGACTCGTCGTCGTCCTCTTCCTCTTCCTCGACCGGCTGGCCCTCGCCGCCGACATTGGTGATGTCGTCGTCATTGGCGGCCGTGCGCGTCTTGCGAACCTTTTCCTTCTCTTCGGCCGCCTTCCGGTCGGCCTCGATCTTCTCCGGGCTCTGGAACTGCGGCGCAGCCTTGGCTTCGGGACCGGAATAGGTGGTCTCGAGATCGATGATCTCGCGCAGAAGCGTCTGGCCCTCGTTCAACTCGTCGCGCCAGATGATCAGCGCCTGGAAGGTGAGCGGGCTTTCGCAAAGGCCGGCGATCATCGTTTCGCGGCCGGCCTCGATGCGCTTGGCGATGGCGATTTCGCCCTCGCGGGAGAGAAGCTCCACCGAGCCCATCTCGCGCAGATACATGCGCACCGGATCGTCCGTGCGGTCGGTCGGTTCCTTCTTCTTGCTGGCCGCAAGCGCGGTGCCGCCCGAGGGCGCAAGTTCGCCGCCCTCGCTCTCGCCCTCGTCGGCGCTGTCCTCGTCGTCGCCGCCCGCGACGTCCTCGGCCTCCTCGTCCTCGACGACGTTGATGCCCATGTCGGAAAGCATGGCCATCGTGTCCTCGATCTGCTCGGAGGTCACCTCCTCGGACGGCAGGACGGAGTTGAGCTCGTCCATGGTCACATAGCCGCGCTTCTTGGCGGCCTTGATCATCTTCTTGACAGCGTCATCGGAAAGATCGAGAAGCGGACCGTCCGGCGCACCTTCGCGTTCAACGTCCGCTTCTTCGTTTTCTTTGACTTTTGTTGCCATTTATTCGTCGCTTTCCTTGTCGCAACCGGCCTGCACCCGGCGCCAATTCCGCTCGGAAGTTTCGGGCACGCCGCGTACCCGCCACCGATTCATTTCCCCTGACGTAACGGGATGTTGTTTAATTCCTGATTAACCACGACAGCGATCGCGGTCGGGCGGGCAAGCTTCGACAGTCCTGCCACTCAGTCGTTCCTGGCATGAATCCCTATCCGCCGTACCATGTCGCCATTTCTGCTTGAAATGGTGATTCCCAGAATTTTCGATCCCGTCAAGCTTTTCCCGTGAAAAACCGCGCAATTCGGCCAAAAACGGTGTTGACAGGACTTCTTGCCGCATATCAGCGTTCGCTCAACATGTAGGAGAAACCCGCGAAAAGACAAGGGCGCCATGCGTTTTCGGGCAGAGCACCTCCTGTCCCGTTTCGGCTCGGGAATTCCTTACGCCCAGTCCATCACGACCTTGCCGGAATTGCCGGAGCGCATCGCCTCGAAACCCTCGCGGAAATCGTCGATGCGGATACGATGGGTGATGATCGGCGAAAGGTCGAGACCGCCCTGGACGAAGGCGATCATCTTGTACCAGGTCTCGAACATCTCGCGGCCATAGATGCCCTTGAGGTTCAGCATCTTGAAGATCACCTTGTTCCAATCGATCTCGAAGCCCGCCGGCGCAATGCCCAGAATGGCGATCTTGCCGCCATTGTTCATCTTGTCGATCATGTCGCGGAAGGCCGGTGCGGCCCCCGACATTTCGAGCCCGACGTCGAACCCCTCCGTCATGCCGATCGCGCGCATCACATCGGCGAGGTTTTCCTTGGAGGCGTCCACGACATAGTCGATCCCGACCTTGCGCGCGAGGTCGAGGCGAACCGGATTGATGTCGGTAATCACCACTTTGCGGGCGCCGCACCGCTTGGCAACCATCGCCCCCATGATGCCGATCGGACCGGCGCCGGTGACGAGCACGTCCTCGCCGACGAGGTCGAAGGAAAGCGCCGTATGCACGGCATTGCCGAAGGGATCGAAGATCGCCGCGACCTCGTCCGGCACGTCGTCGGGGATCGAGACGACATTATATTCCGGCAGCGAGACGAATTCGGCGAAGGAGCCCGGACGGTTGACGCCGACGCCGAGCGTGTTGCGACAGAGGTGCCCCCGGCCGGCGCGGCAGTTGCGGCACTTGCCGCAGACGATATGGCCCTCGCCGGAGACGCGCTCGCCGACATGGTACTTGGTGACGGCCGAGCCGACTTCCGCGATCTCCCCCATGAATTCATGGCCGACGACCATCGGCACCGGAATGGTCTTCTGCGCCCATTGGTCCCAATTCCAGATATGCACGTCTGTTCCGCAGATCGCCGACTTCTTGACGCGGATCAGCACGTCGTTCGGACCGATCTCCGGCACCGGCACGCGCTCCATCCAGAGCCCGACCTCCGGCTTCGTCTTGACCAGCGCCTTCATCATGTTGGTCATTGCAGGATCCTCACTCCTCCGATCATCTGCCCTTCAAATCACGCCAAGTTCGCGGCCCACCTCCTCGAACACAGCAATCGCCCGCCGCACATCCGCTTCGCTGTGCGCAGCCGACATCTGGGTTCGGATGCGCGCCCGCCCCTTCGGCACCACCGGGAAGGAGAAGCCGATGACATAGACGCCCTTTTCCAGCATGCGTGCGGCCATATCCTGCGCCAGCGCTGCGTCGCCAAGCATCACCGGGATGATCGGATGCCCCTCGCCGGCAAGCGTGAAGCCGAGCTTCGCCATCTCGGCCCTGAAGAGCGCCGCATTGGCATAGAGCCGCTGGCGCAGCGCGTCTCCGTTCTCGATCAGGTCGAACACCTTGAGCGAGGCGGCGGCGATCACCGGAGCGAGCGTGTTGGAAAAAAGATAAGGCCTGGAGCGCTGGCGAAGCCAGTCGACGACCTCGGCCCTGGCCGAGGTGTAGCCGCCTGAGGCGCCGCCGAGCGCCTTGCCGAGCGTGCCGGTGATGATGTCGACCCTGTCCTCGACGCCGCAATGTTCGGCGGAGCCGCGGCCATGCCTGCCGACGAAACCGACGGCGTGGCTGTCGTCGACCATGACCATTGCGTCGTATTTCTCCGCGAGATCGCAAACGCCCTCAAGATTGGCGATGATGCCGTCCATCGAGAAGACGCCGTCGGTGGCGATCAGCTTGAAGCGGCTGCCCGCGGCCTTTTTCAACTCCTCCTCCAGTGCCGCCATGTCGTTATTCGCATAACGAAATCGTTTTGCCTTGGAGAGCCGGACGCCGTCGATGATCGAGGCATGATTCAGCGCGTCGGAAATGACCGCGTCCTCCTCCCCGAGCAGCGTCTCGAACAGGCCGCCATTGGCGTCGAAGCAGGAGGAATAAAGGATCGTGTCTTCCATGCCGAGGAAGGCGGAGATGCGCGCCTCGAGTTGCTTGTGCTCCTCCTGCGTGCCGCAGATGAAGCGCACCGAGGCCATGCCGTAGCCATATCGGTCGAGCGCCTTCTTCGCCGCCTCGGCGAGTTCCTCATTGTCGGCAAGCCCGAGATAATTGTTGGCACAGAAGTTCAAGACCCGGGCACCCGAGGCGACTTCGATCTCGCCCGACTGTTTCGAGGTGATGACGCGCTCGGACTTGTAGAGCCCCGCCTGCTTCAGGCCAGCGAGTTCCGAACTGAGGTGGGAGAGGAAGGCAGAGGTCATGATGGGCCGCTTTCAAAAAAGGCGTTTGTCTAGACAAATAGCACGCCGGCTAACGACGTGCAGCCAAATCTCGCTGCATTGTCGAGGCGAACTGCGCGGGATTCAAGCACCTTCCACGCCGCCGACGCGCTGTGAACGACTCCACGAGCACAGGACCCGGTCAGCCCCCGTCCTCAAACGCATCGATCACCGCAAGAAAGGCCTCGCCGTATCTCTCCCGTTTGCTTTCGCCGACGCCGGGGATATCGAGAAGGTCGTCGAAATCGCGCGGACGCCGCTTGGCGAGTGCGATCAAGGTCGTGTCGGGGAAAACCACATAGGGCGGCACGTCGAGCTCCCGGGCGATCGACAGGCGCTCCGAACGAAGCCTTTCGAAGAGTTCGAGGTCGGAGCCTGCAAGCTCAGAACGTTCGCGCGCGGCGGATGATTTCTGTCCGCGCGCCGCCTTGCCCGACGTCGGCCGGTCCTTGCGGAAGAAGAGCTGCCGCTCCCGGCGGAAGACGGCACGCGCCTCCGGCTCGAGCTTCAAAGCCCCGAAGGCGGCGTGATCCACGGTGAGCAGTCCGGCGGCGAGCAATTGCCGGAAAACCGATTGCCAGGTGCGCGCCGGCAGATCCTTGCCGGCGCCGAAAACCGGCATGTTGACATGCCCGAAGCGCTCGGTCTTTTCGTTCACCGTGCCGATCAGCACATCGACCACATGGCCGGCGCCGAAACGCTCACCGGTACGGTAGACGGCGGCGAGCGCCTTGATCGCCGCCTCCGTTCCATCCCAGGTCTCAACCGGCTTCAGGCAGGTGTCGCAATGGCCGCAGCCGCCCGGATGGGCTTCGCCGAAATGCGCAAGAATAGCCTGCCGGCGGCATCCGGCGGTCTCGCAGATCGCCAGCAGCGCGTTGAGCTTCGACCGTTCGATGCGCTTGATCTCCTCGGGCGAACCGCCCTCATCGATCATCCGCCGGCGCTGGATGACGTCGGCCATGCCATAGGCCATCCAGACCTCGGAAGGCAGCCCGTCACGCCCGGCCCTCCCCGTTTCCTGATAATAGGCTTCGACAGAGCCCGGCAGGTCGAGATGCGCGACATAGCGCACATCCGGCTTGTCGATCCCCATGCCGAAGGCGACGGTGGCGACGAGGCAGAGGTTCTCCTCCTTGAGGAAGGCATCCTGGTGGGCATCGCGCAAAGCCCGGTCCATGCCGGCGTGGTAGGGCAGCGCGCGGATGCCTTGCGCATTCAGCCACTCGGCCGTGTCCTCGACCTTGGCGCGCGACAGGCAATAGACGATGCCGCTTGCATCCTTGAAACGGGAGAGGAAGCGCAGGAGCTGTTGGCGCGGCTGATCGCGTTCGACGATTTCGTAGGCGATGTTCGGCCGGTCGAAGCTGGAGGTAAAGACCCGCGCACCGTCGAGTGCCAGACGCTCGATGATGTCGTCGCGCGTGTGCCGGTCGGCAGTGGCGGTGAGCGCGATGCGCGGCACGCCTGGAAAGCGTGCCGAGAGGCAATCGAGCCCGCGATATTCGGGGCGGAAATCATGCCCCCATTGCGAGACGCAATGGGCCTCGTCGATTGCAAAGAGCGCGATGTCGGCGTCGGCGACCATCTCCGCGAAACCATCGGTGACGGCGCGCTCCGGCGTGACGTAGAGCAGATCGAGAGCACCCGATGCCAGCGCGCGGCGGACCGCAATCGCCTCGTCGCGCGTCAGTGAAGAGTTGAGCGCCGCGGCGCGCACGCCGAGTTGCTTCAGTGCCTCCACCTGATCACGCATCAACGCGATCAGCGGCGAGACGACAATGCCGACGCCGTGGCGGCAAAGCGCCGGAATCTGGAAACACAGCGACTTGCCGGCACCCGTCGGAAACAGCACCACGGCATCGCCGCCCGCCACCACATGCTCGACGACGGCCTGCTGCTGGCCGCGAAAGGCGGAATAGCCGTAGACGCGCTTCAGGACATCAAGGGGTTCGGCGGCGCCCGCCGTTTCGAACAGGTGGGCGGTGGTGTTGCGGCTTTCAGACATGGAATCGCTTTCCTCGGGGCGCTGAATATGCGGAACAGGCGAGCCGGATGCAAACGGTCGAGGGTCGATTTGCCCCTCTCCTCGGGTTTAACCCGAGGACTAACCCTCTCCCCGCAGGCGGGGCGAGGGGACACCCCTGTACACGGCCGCTCCCTCTGCTCGTTCATCGACGCTCGCTCCTCCCTCCGA
This sequence comes from Ensifer sp. LCM 4579, assembly GCF_001854885.1. Taxonomy (GTDB): domain Bacteria; phylum Pseudomonadota; class Alphaproteobacteria; order Rhizobiales; family Rhizobiaceae; genus Sinorhizobium. Next base: position 151,918 of record NZ_MDDV01000006.1, read on the forward strand.
GGCGGCAAATGGGGTAGAACGAGCCCCGCGAGTCCCTTCTCCCCGCCTGCGGGGAGAAGGTGCCGGTCCACCCTCCGCAGCTGCTGCGCAGCTGCTGCGGAGGACGGGCAGGCGGATGAGGGGCGATCCCACGAGCCCCCGTCACCGCGCCGCCGGCCCCTTCACCCGTCCGGACAGCACCCCGAAGCCCTCGATGATCGCCTCGAGCTTGTCCATCCGGTGAAGCTCGAGCTGCACCTCCTCCATGGCACGCACCAGACGCTGACCCTGCTCCACGTCCTCGGTGGCCGCGGCTTCGGCGATTTCGCGCTCCAGCTCCCGCTTCTGCCAGAGCAGCGCCTTCGTCCGCCGGTGAAGGGTGAGCGCCTGGAGGTAGCCCTCGCGCGCGTCCTCGGGAGCCGCGACGGCCGTCGCTGTCCAGAGCCGCGCGTAGCGCACCTGCTGGTCGAGTTGGCCGATCAGCGCACCGAAGCCCTCCGCCTCCAACAGCTCGATGAGGTTCTCCCGCGTCAGCCGCGGTCCGCTCGCCGCCGCAGCGTTCAGGACCGCCGCCCAGCAGCGCTGCAGGTCGCGATGGTCGAACTCGATGGTCGAGATCTCGTCATATTCGTCGAACAGCAGCTGCGGGTGATTGACGATGGTGAGCGCCAGCACGCACTCGCGCAGAAGCGGCGCGGCCTGCTGGCCGCTGACGAGCGACGTGCGTGCCAGCCGGTCGGAGATCGAGGTCGGGCCGGCAGCATTGCGGGCGACGCCGAAGCCTCTCGGCCCGCCGCGCTCGCGCCCGCCCCGCTCGAAGGGCCGCCGATCGCCCCGAAAGGGAGTGCCGACTTGCAGGAAGGCGTTCAGCCGGTCGCGCATGTCCTGGCCGTAATGGCGGCGCACGCTTTCGTCAGCAATGACGGCGGTCACCTGCCTCAGCCGGGCTTCGAGCTCGGCGCGCTTTTCCGGCGTGTCGAAGCTGCCGCCCTGGACCTCGCGCAGCCACACCATATCGGCGAGCGAGCGGGCATTGGCGAGCACCTTGTCGAAGGGGTCGCGTCCTTCATGGCGCACGAGATCGTCCGGATCCTTGCCATCCGGCAGCACGGCAAAGCGCACCGAACGCCCGGGTTTCAAGTGCGGCAGCGCCAAGTCGACGGCGCGGTTGGCGGCGCGGATACCGGCGCCGTCACCGTCGAAGCAGAGCACCGGCTGCGACGTCATCTTCCAGAGCAGATCCAGCTGGTTTTCGGTGAGCGCCGTGCCGAGCGGGGCAACGGCGTTTTCGATGCCGGCCTGATGCAGCGCGATCACGTCCATATAGCCCTCGACGGCGATGATCGTGCCGGCGCCGTCCGCGCCCTGCGCCGCCCGGCGGGCGCGGGCGAAATTGAAGAGGACATTGCCCTTGTGGAAGAGCTCGGTCTCGTTCGAATTCAGGTACTTCGCCGGCGCATCCGGCGACATTGCGCGGCCGCCGAATGCGATCACCTTTTCGCGCGCCGAGAGGATCGGGAACATGATGCGATCGCGGAAGCGATCGTAGGACACCGGAATGTCCGGACCATGCACGACGAGCCCGCAGGCCTCGATCTGCTCCTTGCCGACGCCCTTGCCTGCGAGAAATTCCTTGAGCGCATTGCGGCTGTCGGGCGAATAGCCGAGCCGGAACAGGTCGATCGTCCGGCCTGTCAGTCCCCTCTCGCGCAGATAGGCGCGGGCCCTGGCACCATTCGCGGTCTGAAGCTGGTCTTCGAAGAACTGGGTTGCCAGTTCCATTACGTCGAGCAGGCTCGTGCGCTCCTTGTCGCGCCGTTCGGCCTCCGGATCCGGCTGCGGCATGGGCACGCCCGCCATGTCAGCGATCTGCTGCACCGCTTCGGGAAAACTCAACCCTTCGAGATCGGTCAGGAAGCGGAAATGATCACCGGAGACGCCGCAACCGAAACAGTGGTAGCGGCCCTTGCGGTCCTCGCAATGGAAGCTCGGCGTCTTTTCGCCATGAAACGGGCAGCAGGCCCAATAGTCGCCGCGCGAGACATTGGTCTTGCGGCGATCCCAGGTCACGCGCTTGCCGATCACGTCCGATATCGGGACGCGGTCGCGGATCTCGTCGAGAAAGGACGGTGAAAAGCGCATGGGTTTCCTCTGGCCTCTCCCCCTATAAGCGGGAAGCCGACAGGATGCCACAGTGCGGAGCTACCTTGCCCGCAATTCACAGGGGCGTAAAAGAAGGGAGACGGCCTCAAGTCCAGCCCTGCCTGGGCTCGTTTTCTCACTGGGAAATCGACGGCCCGCCGCGACCAAGCGGGCCCGCCTGCTACTTCAACAGATCCTTGACGACGCCGGACGCCTTGGCGAAGTCCATCTGGCCGGGATAGCGCTCCTTCAGCGCGTTCATGCACTTGCCCATGTCGCGAAGCCCGTGCGAACCGGTCTCCTTCACGACCTCGGCGCAAAGCTCCTTCACCTTTTCCTCGGGCAACTGCTCGGGCAAGAACTCGCCGATGATCGCGATTTCCTGCCGCTCCTGCTCGGCCAGCTCCGGCCGGCCGCCTTCATCGTAGACGCGGGCCGATTCCTCGCGCTGTTTGATCATCTTCGCGAGGATCTGCATGATCTCCTCGTCGCCGACGGGATCCTTGCCCTGGCCGCGATTGGCGATGTCGCGATCCTTGATCGCCGCCTGGATCAGCCGGACGGTCGACGTCCGCCTTGCGTCCTTGGCCTTCAGCGCTTCTTTCAGTGCGTTAGCGAAGTGCTCGCGCATATTCTTCTCCATGCCGAAACCGGCCCCTGTATCTCAGTTCGGAACCGGTTCGATTGCGTCATTGTTATCGTCGTCTTTAACCACTGCGGCAGGAGCAATCAAACGGAATACGCAACCCTTTGAATCATAAGGAACTTTATATCCAGACAATTCACGGGCGGCTGGTTGACCCCGTTCAAGCCTTTGGCTATTTTCCGGCACCTGCACGACATTGGCATGACACCTTCTTCGCGGGGGTTCCCCGCGCGTCCATGCCTGAGCATATGAGATGGCGATATATCGGCCGGCTTTCAAGCCGCGCCGCCGGCCGCAACGGGATAGGAACAATGAGCGCGACACCCGCATGGACAATCCAGAAACCCACTGCCTTGCTCGTTCTGGCCGACGGCACGGTGATCGAAGGCAAGGGCATCGGTGCGACCGGCAAGGTCCAGGCGGAAGTCTGCTTCAATACCGCCTTGACCGGCTATCAGGAAATCCTGACGGACCCCTCCTATCTCGGCCAGATCGTCACCTTCACCTTCCCGCATGTCGGCAATATCGGCGCCAATGACGAAGATATCGAGGACCTGACGCCCGCCGCCCGCCACGGCGCCGTCGGCGTGATCTTCAAAGCCGACATCACCGATCCCTCCAACTATCGCGCCGCCAAACACCTTGATGCCTGGCTGAAGGCGCGCGGCATCATCGGCCTTTCCGGCATCGACACGCGGGCACTGACGGCCTGGATCCGCGAGAACGGCATGCCGAATGCTGTCATCGCCCATGATCCGAACGGCGTCTTCGACGTCGAGACGCTGAAGACCGAGGCGAAGGCTTGGAGCGGCCTCGAGGGCCTCGACCTCGCCAGGGTCGCGACCTCCGGCCAGTCCTATCGCTGGAGCGAGAAGCCCTGGGTCTGGAACGAGGGCTATTCGACGCTCGGTGAGACGGAAGCCGCCTACCACGTCGTCGCGCTCGATTACGGCGTCAAGCGCAACATTCTGCGCCTCTTCGCCGGCCTGAACTGCCGGGTCACCGTCGTCCCGGCGCAAACGAGCGCCGAAGAGGTTCTGGCGCTCAAGCCCGACGGCATCTTTCTCTCTAACGGCCCGGGCGACCCGGCGGCGACCGGTGCATATGCCGTGCCGGTGATCCAGGATCTGCTGAAGTCCGACATACCGGTCTTCGGCATCTGCCTCGGTCACCAGATGCTGGCGCTGGCGCTCGGCGCCAAAACCGAGAAGATGCATCAGGGCCATCACGGCGCCAACCACCCGGTCAAGGATCACACCACCGGCAAGGTCGAGATCGTGTCGATGAACCACGGCTTCGCGGTCGATTCGAAGTCGTTGCCGCAGGGCGTTGAAGAGACTCACATTTCGCTCTTCGACGGCACCAATTGCGGGCTGCGCCTCGCCGGCAGGCCGGTCTTCTCCGTCCAGCACCACCCGGAGGCCTCCCCCGGCCCGCAGGACAGCCACTACCTCTTCCGTCGCTTCATGAACCTGATCCGCGAGAAGAAGGGCGAGCCGGCGCTGGCCGAGCGCTGAGGGGACTGTAGCGCACTCACTTTTGGACTGCCGGCTGGAGGCACCCCCCTCTGGCCTGCCCGTCCTCCGCAGCTGCCGCGGAGGACGGGCAGGGCAGAGGGGGGTGGCACCGCCAAACCCAACTACACGCGAAGCAAAAGACCGCAATTTTAACCCGTTAGCATCTCGACCTGAATCAAATTCGCATGTCGCAAAAAAGCCCGCCCCATCAGGCGGGCTTCTTCCTGATGCGGTAGAAAACCGCCCTTACTTACAGGCCGCGCAGAAACGCTGGATGCGGCGGCATGCCTCTTCGAGTTGCGCCTCGGAGGTCGCGTAGGAAATGCGGAAGTTCGGGCCCAGGCCGAAGGCCGATCCGTGCACCACCGCGACGCCTTCGGCTTCGAGAAGCTCGGAGACGAAATCCTCGTCGGTTTCGATGACCTTGCCCGAAGGCGCGGTCTTGCCGATCAGGCCGGCGCAGGACGGATAAACGTAGAAGGCGCCTTCCGGCGTCGGGCAGGAAATGCCCTTGGCCTGGTTCAGCATCGAGACGACGAGATCGCGACGACCCTGGAAGATTTCCTTGTTGCGCGAGATGAAATCCTGCGGGCCGTTCAGCGCCTCGACGGCCGCCCATTGGGCGATCGAGGTCGCGCCGGAAGTCTGCTGGCCCTGGATCATGTCCATCGCCTTGATGAGCTCAAGCGGACCCGCGGCATAGCCGATACGCCAGCCGGTCATCGCATAGGCCTTCGAAACGCCGTTCATCGTCAGCGTGCGGTCGTAAAGACCGGGCTCCACTTCGACCGGGGTAGCGAACTTGAAGTCGCCATAGGTGAGATGCTCGTACATGTCGTCGGTCAGCACCCAGACATGCGGATGCTTCATCAGCACTTCCGTCAGCGCCTTCAGTTCGTCGTGGGAATAGGCCGCGCCGGAGGGGTTCGACGGCGAGTTGAAGACGAACCATTTCGTCTTCGGCGTGATGACCTTTTCAAGCTCCTCGGCCTTGAGCTTGAAATTGTCCTCCTGCCGGGTCGAGACGAAAACCGGCGTACCGCCGCACAGCGCCACCATCTCCGGATAGGAGACCCAATAGGGCGCCGGGATCACGACTTCATCGCCCGGATTGAGCGTCGCCATGAAGGCATTGAAAAGAATCTGCTTTCCGCCAGTGCCGACGATCGTCTGCGCCGCAGTGTAGTCGAGGCCGTTCTCGCGCTTGAACTTCTTGGCGATGGCTTCGCGCAGCTCCGGAATGCCGGAGACCGGCGTGTATTTCGTCTCGCCGCGGTTGATCGCGTCGATCGCAGCCTTCTTGATGTTGTCGGGCGTGTCGAAATCCGGCTCCCCTGCCCCGAGGCCGATGACGTCGCGGCCTTTCGCTTTCAATTCGCGGGCTTTCTGCGAAACGGCGATGGTGGCGGAGGGCTTTACACGGGAAAGGGCATCGGCAAGGAAGGCCATGATGTGAGTCCTGATCGTTTCGAGGCGGGCGTGAAAACGCTAGGGAGCAGGATATCGGGCCCCATAGCGGTTAGGTCTATGTCGAAAGACGTCCTGTCTTGCAAGCGCCACCAAGGCAAAAACGGCGCAATGCCGTCTAAAATGCGTCACCATGACAATGATTCATCCGCTCGATCGCGCCAGCCGATCGATCCGGCGTTAGCGCGCTCCGATCTGCCCGGATTTCGCCACAACAACTGTCACGGAGCGCCGCAATTCCGTCCCGCAAGAGCCGAGATCCGAGCCGCATCATGAATGCTCCGAACGCATCGCATCGTGGGGCGTGCCATGTTTCTCGACGACGAAATTTCCGACCGGCATCCGCGGCCGAACGAGGCGCGGTGGGGCTTCTATCTGTCGATTGCCGCGCTCGCCGCCTGCGTCCTGATGATCCTCGGCCTGTTGGTGCCGGCCACGGCACAGGCGGCGGAAGGAACGTCACCGCCTGCGGCACACATGAGCCCGAACGACACGCCGCAAGGGGTGAGCAAAATCGCAACCGGCGCCAGGCTGCCGGATACCGGTCCGACAACGGCGGCGTCGACGGCGCAGCGCATCGCCGAGGTGGACCCGGGGATGGGCCTGACGACGGCGGCCGACAGGCAGATCCTCGCCGGGCTCATGCTGCTTGCGACAGCGCTTCTCGCCGGGACCGCATTCGCCTTCTGGCGCAGTCAGAAGGTGGAGGTGATACACGCGAAGGTCAGGCACGATGGCCGATGACGCGGACGCCCCGACCGACCAGCGCCGCCCGAGCGACCAGCACCAGGCCTTCCTCGCCCGGCTGTCGGCGATCGAGACCATCGTCGTCGCCGTCATCGCCCTTATTGCCATTGCCGGGATTATGCTCATCGGCAAAGGATTCTATATGAAGGCTACTGCAAGTCTCCTCCAATCGACTTCGATTTAAGAACCAGGACATGCGGCACTCAAAAATGCTGCAGTGATCTCTGCCCCTTCTCGGTAAAGCCCTTTTGATCAGATATGACTTGAAGCGTCGGGGGCCGCGCCCCAGCTTACTCCGTGCGCCGGGGCAAAAGGGTCGGGCGAGACAGCGCCCCTCCGCAGGAGCGCGACGGAAAGGAAAGCGAATGCGGCGGCCGTCGTCGGGAAGAATCAGGCTCCACAGATTCCAGGTAGCATGCGTTCCGCTTGCGGCCGTCGTCGCGGGCGGTCTGCTCCTTAGGCCAAGCGACCCGGCCAATGCCGCGGAGACTCGGGAATTTGCAACGCAGAAGGGGACGGTCGTCGTCGAGACGCTCACGACCGGTCTCGAGCATCCCTGGGCGGTCGAGGCGCTGCCGGATGGGGCGCTGATCGTCACCGAGCGCCCGGGGCGGCTGCGCATCCTGCGAGACGGCAAGCTCTCTGCGCCTATCGGCGGTGTACCCGAAGTGGCGGAACACGGGCAAGGCGGGCTGCTCGACGTTGCCCTCGACCCGCAATTCGCAACGAACCGCACGCTTTATCTCACTTTCGCAGCGCGCGGCGACGGGGGCTACGGCACCGCGGTCTCGCGAGCCGTGCTTTCCGAGGACACGCAGCGTCTTACGGATGTCGAGGAAATCTTTCGGATGAACCGGTTCACACGGGCGGGCCAGCATTTCGGCTCGCGCATCGCCTTCGGCCGGGACGGCAGTCTGTTCTTCGGCATCGGCGATCGCGGTGACGGCGCGCGCGCCCAGGATCCGCGCGACCATGCCGGCCCGATCCTGCACATCAATCCCGACGGATCGCTTCCCGCCTCCAATCCCTATCGCGGCGACGCCGGCGGACGGGCGGAGATCTGGTCCACAGGACACCGCAATCCGCAGGGCATCGCATTCGATCCAGCCGACGGCACGCTTCTGACCGTCGAGCATGGCGCCCGCGGCGGCGACGAGATCAACCACCCCCTGCCCGGCCGCAACTATGGCTGGCCGGTGATCACCTATGGCCGCGATTATTCCGGCGCCGAAATCGGCGAAGGCACCGCCAAGGAAGGGCTGGAGCAGCCGCTTTACTATTGGGACCCATCGATCGCCCCCGGCGCAATCGCGGTCTATCGCGGCAGGATGTTTCCGGAATGGGACGGCGATCTCCTGGTCGCCGCTTTGAAATATCAGCTGCTCGTCCGGCTGGAGCGTGACGAAAGCGGAGCGATCACCGCCGAGGAACGGCTGTTCGACGGCGAGTTTGGCCGTCTCCGTGACGTGGTCGTTGCGCCCGACGGCGCGCTGCTGATGGTTACCGACGAGAATGACGGTGCGGTGCTCCGGGTTTCCAAAGCCCCGACACAGTAACCTTCAAGCAAAGCTCTACAGCGCCGCGAGTCTTTTCAGACGCGCGAAGATCGCTGTAAGTCTTTCAATCGGCGCATCGAACTTTCCGAAAATCGGGTACGATTTTCGGGCCGATGCGCCAGCCCTGACCCTGAACTTTTCGGGGAACAGCTTGCAACCGGTCGTACCAGAATAGCCGCTCCTCTCATCGCCCTCATCGCGGTTTCGCAACCGGAAGCAGCACGCGAGCGTGGGGGCTTGCCGAAGAAAAACGCAATTGCTACAGCGCGGATGCAATCGCGGTACGACGCCGCTTTGGATTGCCTCCATCCGGACCAAGGCGAGAGGGCGACCATGACGCGCATTCAGGCCAATCTGTTTCTGCTGCTATCCGGTGCGATCTGGGGCGCCGGCTTCGTTGCGCAATCGACGGCGATGGATATAATCGGTCCGCTCTGGTTCATCGGCCTGCGCTTCGCAATTGCCACACTCGTCGCGCTGCCGCTGGTCTTCATCGAAGCACGGCAAACCGAAAAGCCGCTGTCCCGCGGGACGATGCGCAACTTCGTGTTCATCGGCCTGGCGCTCTTTGGCGGCGCAGTTACGCAGCAGTTCGGTCTGCTCACCACCAGCGTCACCAATTCCGGCTTTCTGACGGGACTTTATGTCGTCTTCGTACCGATCCTGACCGTCGTCTTCCTGCGCCGCAGGCCGCATTGGATTATCTGGCCGGCGGCACTGATGGCAAGTCTGGGCATCTTCCTCTTGAGCGGCGGCACCCTTTCGGGCCTGAACGGCGGGGACCTGCTGACGATCGTCTGCGCACTCTTCTGGGCGGTCCAGGTGATGCTCATCGGCATCTTCGCCGCGCGCAGCGGCCGGCCGATGCTGCTTTCGATGACGCAATTTGCCGTCTGCGCAGACCTCGGCATCCTGCTGGCCGCCGTGTTTGAGCCCTTGAGCGTCGGAGCCCTGAAAGGCGCCCTGCCGGAAATCCTCTATGCCGGCGTGTTTTCGAGCGGCATCGCGTTCATCTGCCAGGTTGTCGGCCAGCGCTACACGACGGCACCGCAGGCGGCGATCTTCCTTTCGAGCGAGGCCCTCTTCGCAGCCCTCTTCGGCATGATGCTGCTCGGCGAAGTCATAACGCCGGTCGGCTATGTCGGCTGCGCCGTCATTTTCGCGGCAATGCTGGCCGTCGAACTCGCGCCGGAATTGACGAAGCGACGCCAGAAGGCCGCGGTCGCTTGAGCGGCGCGGCAGCAATATTGCGCCTGCCAAGAACGTGAACTTACGGTATTACTTAATACTGTATTGTCGTTCTACTTTCCAGAAAAATGGAACACCAGTTCCACGTGGGGAATGGAATCAATACCTGCAATGGTTGCCCGATTGCCAGGATGGAACGGATCCTGTGTAGAGAGCGAGCCAAATCAGTCGTTTGGGCCTGACTGCGGCTCCGCCTAAAGCGGAAGCATGTTCGAGAACGACAGAACTTGGCGCAAACCCGCCATCGACGTCGGCGCACCTCAAAAAAGGCGGGCGGATTCAACAGCTTGCGATATATCTCGAAAAACCTCGGTAAAACCGCGAATTGCGCGATTTTTGAGCAATGGCAAAAAGTAATACCGCTTCCCAAAGTTTTGCTTGCCAATTTAAAATAATCTGATCACTCTTACTTCCGTTCGGGCAATTTGCGAACACGGGAAGATCTTGAAAATAAGCGGGCCGGAGGACGCAAAAGCACTCCGGGCGGCAAACTGCGGGGAGGATAATTGCCTTCCCATGGATGGTCGCGATAACAGGACCCTTTCCTCAATTGTCGAGAACTGCCTGCCCCCACGCCCATTTGGGCAAACTGCAATGCCACCCATGATCGGGTGGAGAGAAAAGGACCTGACGCATGGCCGAGACTGGCACTGTAAAATTCTTCAACACCGACAAGGGCTTTGGCTTCATCAAGCCTGAAAACGGTGGCGCTGATATCTTCGTACATATTTCCGCTGTACAGGCTTCCGGCCTGAGCGGGCTTTCGGAAAACCAGAAGGTCTCCTTCGACACCGAGCCGGATCGCCGCGGCAAGGGCCCGAAGGCCGTCAACCTTCAGATCGTCGGCTGACAATACCCTCCGTCGATTGGTACTTCCTTGACCCGGCATCCATGCCGGGTTTTTTCGTTCAGGCTCCGTTCAGTTTGCCCCCGATAAGTTCGGTCATCATGAAAGCCGGAACTGGCCGGCCCAAGGCACAGGAATGAAGCGCATGAACAAGTTCTGGAAAGCAGCCGTTCTCTCGATCGCCGCAGCCGCCGTGGTGCTTCCCACCTTCGGCAGCGCTCAGGCGCGCGATCGGCACCACCACCACAACGATGCCTTGGCGGCCGGCGCGGTCGGCCTTGTTGCCGGCACGCTCATCGGCAGCGCGATCGCCTCGCAGCCGCGCTACAGCGAACGGGTTTATATCGATCCGGAACCCGAATATTACGAGCCGCGGCCGGTCTACCGCGCCCGTCCGGTCTATCGCCCGGTCGTCGTCGAAAACTACGGCCTCGAACCCTGGACACCGGCCTGGTACCGCTACTGCTCGCAGCGCTACCGTTCGTTCGATCCGGACAGCGGCACCTTCATCGGCTATGACGGCCGCAGCCGTTTCTGCACCGCCGGCTGATACGGCCCGCACGAAATGACGAAGCCGCGCCCTCCCTCGAGGTGCGCGGCTTTTGCAATGTTCAGCGCAGATCTCCGGCAAACGCGCGGCACGGTGGCGATTCTTCAGAGGCCGCGCAGAAACGGATTGGTGCGGCGCTCCTCGCCGATCCGACCGCCGGGACCGTGACCGCAGATGAAGCCGATATCGTCCCCGAGCGGCAGGATCTTGTCACGAATGGACTGAAGAAGCTGCTGATGATTGCCGCCCGGCAGGTCCGTGCGCCCGATGGAGCCGTGAAAGAGCACGTCGCCGACATGGGCGAAATTCTGCGCGCGGTTGACATAAACGACGTGACCGGGCGCATGGCCGGGACAATGCAACACCTCGAAGACGTGATTGCCGAAGGAAACCGTATCCCCCTCGTCCAGCCATTGGTCAGGCAGCACGTTCTCCACCTTCATTGCCAGACCGAAGCGTTCCGCCTGCTCCTCGAGCCGTTCAAGCAAAGGCTGGTCGTCCTTGTGCGGGCCGATGATCTGGACCCCCAGCGCCTCCTTCAACTCCTTGGCGCCGCCCGCATGGTCGATATGGCCGTGCGTTAGCCAGATCGCTTTCAGCGCGATGCCGTTTTCGCGGACCGTCTGCAGTATGACGTCGACGTCGCCGCCCGGATCGACGATCACCCCTTCCTTTGTCTCGCTGTCGAACAGGACAGTGCAATTCTGCTGAAAATGCGTAACCGGGATGATGCCCGCCTGTAACATGCCAAAAATGCCTCGTTTGTGAACGTCTTTGCGAGTCTCATCAGGGGGTATCTGCGCCCTGCTGCATGTCCTTGTCCTTATTTCGAGCTCGAGTAAGGAAGACATGCAAGTAGCGCACGCCGAAACCACCTATAGCGATATATGGGCAAAATGACAGCTCAAACCAGTAAATCGCCTCAGCGAAGCGCCACGATTTCCGGCACCGACGCCGGCGGCGCAAGAATATGGCGCAACCACACATTTCGTGATGTCACGGGGGGAACATCACTCTGGCGCGAGGCGTTTTTTCGTTCATTACGAATGAGGAGCAAAAGGATGAAGACCCTCTTCCCCCACCTGATCCGAGCGGCAACGGCGGGCCTGATCCTCGCCGCAGGCGTTCCGGCCGCCTTTGCGGACACGAACGCCACCGTTACCACCGACCTCAACGTGCGCGCCGGCCCCGGCCCCCAATACCCGGTCCTTGGCGTCGCGCCGGGCGGCAGCACAGCCGCACTGGAAGGCTGCATCGAAGGCAGCCTATGGTGCCGCGTGAATGCCGGCGGCGTCAGCGGTTGGGCCTATTCCAAGTATCTGCAGACGGAAAGCGGCGGTTCGACGGTGGTAATTTCCGAACGACGCCAGGAAATCGGCGTTCCCGTCGTGTCCTACGAGACCACGGGAGCAACGGTCACCACTGGACCCGAACCGCTTGAACTCATAGGCCGTGTCGACGATATCCCGACCGTCGCGCCGCCTCCAATGGTCAGGACCTATATCACCGAAACCCGGTGGAGCCGGTCTATCTCGAAGGCGAGGTGGTCCTCGGTGCCACCGTACCGAGTGCGGTAGCCGTGCGGCCAATTCCGGATTACGAGTATGAATATGTCGTGGTCAACAACCAGCCCGTGCTGGTCGAACCGTCGACGCGACGGATCGTCTACATCTACCGTTGACGCGCCACCGACGGATTTCATTCCCTCGCCACGGTGCCGTGCGTCATGTCAGACACGCGGCGCCGTGGCGCTTTGAAATCGCCGCATGTCTTTGATCTCGAAGGTCGCTTCAAGGAGCCATGCTGACAGGCGGCTGATTTCCGCGTGAAAGAAGCACCCGATGAGGCCGCACCCATGCGGCGGTCGCCGTTTTAACCCATCACGCGCAAGATGCGAAGCGCACGCCTTGCATCCAGCGATTAGAGGCGTCGAAACTGGCCCCGGCTGGAATTAAGTCAATAAAACTGACATATCTTTTCATCGCGAACCGCAAACAGCGTGAAAGGAAATGACTGCGTGGCGGGCCAACCGAGGAACAACAGCCAACACGTGACCGATGCCCACGGCAAGGACGACGAGGCGATCGATTTCGAGATGATCGAACTCCTGTTCTTCGCCTATCGTGACTTCACGAGCGATCCGGATGCCATTCTCGAAAAGAGCGGCTTCGGCCGGGCGCACCACCGTGTCGTGCATTTCGTCAACCGCGAACCCGGCATGACCGTCGCCGATCTCCTGGACACGCTGAAGATCACCAAACAGAGTCTTGCCCGCGTCCTGAAGCAATTGATCGATTCGGGCTACATACGCCAGCTGACCGGTCCCGAGGACAGGCGTCAACGCATGCTCTACACGACCAAGGAGGGGCAAGCCCTGGCAAGAGCACTTGCCGAGCCACAGTCCCGCCGCATAGCCGATGCATTGGCAAAGGCAGGTCCGGGTGCGCGCGACGTCGTGAAGCGGTTTCTCGCCAGCATGAGGAACACCACTGCGGAATAGTCTCGGGCAAGTCTCCACTGTGGACCAGCCCGCTGGAAGCAGCGAACTGGGCGATCAGCGGATGTTTCCATGCGCGCACCGAATCTGAGACGGCGGCACTCGACCCGAACGGCACGATCGGGGCAAGCGCCCCGTATCGCTTTTGTTTGCCGCATGTTTTAGGGTCAGGACCTATTAAATCGGTTGATGAAACCTGCGGATCGAGGGGAAGTGCCGAATCGGCTCAGCGAGGAATGAGGTCAGCGAATGTTGAAGGCAAAGGCGAAAGTTTCCGACGATGCGGCGCATCTTCTGATCGTCGACGACGACCGGCGCATTCGCGACCTGCTCAACCGCTATCTGCTCGAACAGGGCTTCCGCGTGACGACGGCGGCGGATGCCAACGAGGCGCGGCGCAAGCTTGTCGGACTCGACTTCGACCTTCTGATCGTCGACGTGATGATGCCGGGCGAAAGCGGCATCGCGCTGACGCAGAGCCTGCGGCAGATCAAGACGGTGCCGATCATCATGCTGACTGCGCTGGCCGAGACGAACTCACGCATTGAGGGCCTCGAAGCCGGCGCAGACGACTACCTGCCGAAGCCTTTCGAGCCGCGCGAACTCGTGCTCCGGATCAGCAATATTCTGAGGCGAAACCAGCCGGCGCAGACGCCGAAGGTCGATCAGGTGATTTTCGGCCCCTATACCTTCTCCGTCGTGCGCAAGGAGCTCCGGCGCGGTGCCGAACAGATCCGACTGACCGACCGCGAACAGGAGATCATGATGCTGTTTTCGCAACGCGCCGGCGAGACCATACCCCGCCACGAACTGATCGGTGACGATGCGGAAGTCGGCGAACGCACGATCGACGTCCAGATCAACCGGCTGAGGCGCAAGATCGAGGACGATCCCTCCAATCCCGTCTGGCTGCAGACTGTCCGGGGCATCGGCTATCGATTGAGCGTGGACTAGCGATGCGCCGGCGCTCAGGGCGCAAGGAGTGTGAGAAATGCGGGCTAGCATCGACAGCCTCAAGCGGGAAAGCCCCGCCGACGGCGCCTGGAAGCGCCTCGCCCGCTGGCTGCGTCGTCGCCTGCCGATGGGGCTTTATGCCCGTTCGCTGCTGATCGTCGTCATTCCGATGGTCCTCCTGCAGTCGGTCGTCGCTTTCGTCTTCATGGAGCGGCACTGGCAGCTCGTAACGCAGCGTCTCTCTGCCGCGGTCACCAACGACATCGCTGCGATCGTGGACCTGATCACGACCTTTCCAGAAGACGGCGATATCAATGAGATCGTCCGCATCGCCCGGGAGCAGCTCGATCTCAATATCAGCGTCGATCCGGGCGGCGAACTGCCGCCGCCGCGGCCGAAGCCGTTCTTCGAAATTCTCGACCGAATCCTGAGCGAAGAGATCTCGAACCAGGTGCGGCTGCCTTTCTGGATCGACACCGTCGGGAATTCGAAGATCGTCGAAATCCGGCTCAGGCTCGAAGACGGCCGTATTCTCCGGATCTATGCCCGACGCAATCAGGCCTATGCATCGAACACGCATATCTTCCTCGTATGGATGGTGGGCGCGTCGCTGGTGCTGCTGACGATCGCCATCCTCTTTCTTCGTGGCCAAATCAGACCGATCCTGGCCCTGGCGAACGCCGCCGAGAGTTTCGGCAAGGGACAGAAGATCGACGATTTCGCACCGCGCGGCGCCGACGAGATCCGTCGCGCCGGCCTCGCCTTCATTCTGATGCGCGAACGCATCGAACGCCAAATCGAGCAGCGCACGGCGATGCTGACCGGCGTCAGCCACGACCTGCGCACGATTCTCACCCGCTTCAAGCTGCAGCTTGCGCTCGCCGGCGACAGTCCCGACCTCGAAAACCTGAATCAGGACGTCGAGGACATGCAGAACATGCTCGAGGGCTATCTCGCCTTTGCCCGCGGCGAGGCGGAAGAGGATGTCGGCCAGTTGAAGCTCAGCGATCTCATGGCCCGTTTCACTGCGGAGGCGGAACTCTACGGCAAGAGCCTGACCACTTCGATCGAAGGCGAGGATGAGATCCGAGTCCGGCCGAACGCCTTCACGCGGCTCCTCGCCAACCTCGTCTCCAACGCCTATCGATACGCCGACACGGTCCACATCGACGCGCGGCAGAGCGCAAAGTGGCTCACCGTCATCGTCGACGACGACGGTCCCGGTATTCCGGAAGCCGTGCGGGAGCACGTATTCAAGCCGTTCTTCCGGCTCGACGAGGCGCGCAATCTCGACAGTTCCGGTACGGGACTTGGGCTCGCCATCGCCCGCGACATCGCCCGCAGCCACGGCGGTAACGTGACGCTTGGGCAAAGCCCCCTCGGGGGCCTGCGGGCCACGGTACGCGTGCCGACCTGATTTGAGGATGTCGCCAAAACCGCTGTACGGGCGCTGTCGCGCGATGCGTAGCATGGGAGATTGGCTTTGCCGACAGCCGCGCGAAAATGCCAATCAAGACAAACCGTAAATTGAAGAATGCGCCTCGATCAATTCATGGCATGTTCATTTTTTCTAGCCACAGTAGCGCCGGAAGCGTCATCACGATGCGCGCCAGGCAGGATAAGGACCTGCGTCAAAACAAGATGAGGAACAGGGTGCGCGTTTTTCCGCCCGCATCCCGCGTCTCAACTCATTAGAATCGATCACGATTTATGTTTTCGGGTCGATTCGACCTGAGTCGTCGTGATCTGGGGAGGAGGACATAATGGTGAAGGTAATGCTCGCGGTCATTACACTGGCGTTTTCGCTCACATGCGGACAAACGCTTGCCAACGATGACATCATTCTGACGATCGACGGCCAAATCGCTGGTGGTGCGCCCGTCAACCTTCGTCGCGCCGATCTCGAGGCAATCGGCAACGCCACAATTACCACCACGACGCCGTGGCATGACGGCGTCGTCACGTTCGAGGGCGTTCCCCTTACCCGGCTGATGGAAAAAATCGGCGCTCACGGCAAGATTGCCTTCGTTGTTGCGCTCAACGAATACGTGACCGAAATCCCGCTCTCCGACTTCTCCGAGCACGGCGCCATCCTGGCCCTTAAGAAGGATGGGCGTTACATGGAGGTCGCCGACAAGGGTCCCCTTTTCGTCATCTATCCCTATGACGACAAGCCAGAGCTCAAGAGCGAGATCTATTTCTCGCGTTCCGCCTGGCAGGTTCGCACGATCACCATCGAGTGAAGCACCGATGCTCCTGCCACTCATATCCATGACCGCCATCGGCTGGATTCGATGGTTTTGTATTCTTGTCGTCTTGTTTCAGAGTATCGCCGCTGCGGCCTTCACCTATGCCATTAGCTCTTCCGACACTGCGCTTGACAGGGTGTTGCGCTACGATGTGGCGTGGTCGGGGGCGGGCGGGCGGCTGGAAATGGCAAGGCTTCAAAAGGATGTCGCCCGCTTTGCTTTGACTGGCGATCCTGCCGATGCAAAGCAGGCTCGCCTTTCCTACCAGATTCTCTTGGGGCGGATGCGGACCTGGAACGCCGGCGCTTTCCATAAGCTTCTCGATACATCACCGCGGTTGCGGGCACTCTTTGATGAGCTGTTCCTGAAAATAGAGGCGCTTGAAAACGATCTGAACATTCTTGAGAATCTTGAACCCGAAGCCCTCAAGGTGGTTCTGGCCGACCTCGGCTCGGCAAGCGAGCCTCTGTCCCGGATCGGAACAAGCGCCTATTCGACCAGCCTGACGCAGGCCGAAAGCATCCGAGACACGCTGCGAGAACGGCAGTTCATCCAACACGTTCTGATCGCCGGCCTTTTTGTCACGGGGATTGCCTTGCTCGTCCTGACCACGATCCAGAACCGCTCTCTTACCAGGGCAAATCAGCGGCTGCGCGACAATGGTGAACGCTTTGCATTTCTTGCAAGCCACGACGGCCTGACCGATCTCCCCAACCGCACCGCCTTCGACCTGGCCTTGAACGCTTCCCTGGAAAGACTCCATTCCGACGACGTCCGCATAGCTGTCCTAGCGATCGATCTCGACGGCTTCAAGGCGATCAACGACACTCTTGGTCATGGATCGGGTGATGCGCTGCTCATCTCCGTGGCAAACCGTCTTTCGGCAGAAGTATCCTCATGGAACCCGCGCAATGTTGTCGCCCGGTTCGGCGGCGACGAATTTATGGTGTTGCTGCACCTGTCGGGTAACGAGGATCAGGTTGTCGCCCGGGCGAACCAGTTGCGCCAATCGCTACGCGTCCCCCATACGGTACCAGCGGGCACGGTCATCATCGACGCATCGATGGGTTGGTCGCTTTCAGGCAAGAATGATGACGAGAACACTCGCCTTCAGCTCAACGCCGACCTTGCCCTTAACCAGGCGAAACTGAGCGGACGCGGCAGCATCGTCGCCTTCGGGCCGGAAATGCGTGCCATCATCACGCATCGCAACCAGATCGACGCCGACTTGTCCGAGGCCATCAAGACCGGCGGCATTGTCCCCTTTTATCAATTGCAGGTCGAACTCGGTACCGGCCGCATTATCGGCGTCGAAGCGTTGGCCCGCTGGCGCCGCGCCACAGGGGAATGGATTTCGCCCGGGGAGTTCATCCCGATCGCCGAAAGCACGGGCCAGATCGTCGAGATCGGCCGCCTCATGCTCGAGGCGGCCTGCCGCGATGCCCGATCGTTTCCGCTCAACGTGCCGGTATCGGTGAACATCTCTGTGGTCCAACTGATGCGTGATGACATCGTGTCTGTTGTTTCCGATCTGCTCGCGGCCACCGGCCTGCCATCGCACCGTCTGAGGTTGGAAGTCACTGAATCCGCAGTCATGGCGGATGTCGAGCGGGCGCTCGAAGCACTTTCTCGCCTCAAGGCGCTCGGTGTCTCAATATCGCTCGATGACTTCGGCACAGGCTATTCGTCCTTGGCCTACCTGCGCTCCTTCGCCTGGGACGAGTTGAAGATCGACCGAAGCTTCGTCCAGGGCATCGGCAATGACCCGCATAGTCTCGCCATCGTCAAGACTGTCGTGGCGCTTGCCTGTGAACTTGAGATTTCGGTGGTGGCCGAAGGTATCGAGTCGCATCCTCAGCACCAATTGCTGCACGAGGCCGGCTGCATGATCGGCCAGGGTTATCTCTACAGCAAACCCGTTCCCCTGGCGGAACTGGACGCAGCCTTCGGCAGATTGGTCTCCCGGATCGCAGGCTGGCGGGCGAGCAACGGACATAGACAGGGAGCCGCATTGCGTTGCCTGCGTTGAACGCCTGACATTGGACGCTCACATCAGCTTCCTGCCGTTCGGAACCGGCCTCTCGGTCGCCGCAAGCACGATCGCGCCGGCCTCATCCTCGAAGCCAAGGGTCAGCACTTCGGAACGAACGGGGCCGATCTGGCGTGGCGGGAAATTGACGACGCCCAGCACCTGGCGTCCAACCAGTTCCTCAGGCTGATAGTGAAAGGTGATCTGAGCCGATGATTTCCTTATGCCGATCTCCGGGCCAAAATCGATCTTCAGCTTGTAGGCGGGTTTGCGTGCTTCTGGAAAAGCCTCGGCCTCAATGATCGTGCCGACACGTATATCGACACGCTCGAAGTCGGCGTAAACAATGGTTTCAGCCATGACTACTCTCTGATTATCCGGCCAGTTCCTCGGCACGCGCGCGCGCGGCGGCGATGGCCTTGTCGAAAAGCGGCTGCATGCCATCATCCGCCATCAGGATGCCCAGGGCGGCAGCGGTCGTACCGCCGGGCGAGGTCACATTCTGGCGCAGACGCCCGGCATCGTCGGGGGACTGGTACAGGAGTTCGCCAGCCCCCGCGACGGTTTCCCGCGCGAGCCGCATGGCAAGGTCCGCCTCGAGACCGAGCTTGCGTCCAGCCTCCGCCATGCACTCGACGAGATAGAAGACATAGGCCGGGCCGCTGCCCGAAACGGCGGTCACCGCGTCGATGTCGGTCTCGCTGGCAAGCCATTCGACCGGCCCGCTGACCTTCAACAGATCATGGACGAGCACCCGTTGCGCTTCCGTCACCCGAGCATTGGGAAACGCGCCGGTCACGCCGCGGCCGATCAGTGCCGGCGTGTTCGGCATCGCCCGGACGATCGCCGCCTCGCCGAGGTGACGCTCGATGAAGGCGAGCGTCTTGCCGGCGGCAACGGAAATGATCACCGTCTCCGGACCGACAAGGCTCCTGAGCGGCGGCAGGGCCGCATTCATGACCTGAGGTTTGACGGCGAGGAAGATCACCCCCGCCTTGACCCCATCTGGCACGGAGGTCGCGTGGCCCACGCCGTTGTCTGCGATGAGCTTGGCCATGGCGGGAGGCGGGGCCGGGTCGATGACGAGCACGTCGCCGCCGCGGACGCCGCTTTTCAGCCAGCCGCCGAGCATTGCACCCCCCATATTGCCGGCGCCGATCAGGACGATCGGACCTGTATGGGCTTCGTGCATCTCATGCCTCTCCGACGGTTTCGAACATGACCATGTCGATGGCGCGCTGGGCATCCATTCCGGACCAGACGACGAACTGGAAGGCCTGGTAATAGGACTCGCAGGCATCGAGCGCACTCGACAGCAGCACCTCGACCTGCCGGTTCGTCGGCTCCGCTCCACCGGCAAGCAACAGAGATTGCCGGAAGATGATGACCTCTTCTTGGCGCCAGAGATCAAAGTGGCCCATCAGCACCTGACCATTGATGTGCGAGAGCAGCCGGATGACCTCATTGACCCGGCCTTCGGGAACCTTGACGTCGAAAGCGCAGGCCAGGTGCAGCGCCTCGAACTCCTCCATCCAGGAAAAGGAAACGTGATAGTCCGCCCACCGGCCCTCGACCGTCATCGCGATCTCGTCCTCGCCGGATCTCTCGAAAGACCAGTCATTATTGGCGGCAACGAATTCGATCATATCGACCGGATTTGATTGGCGCTCGGCTTCCAGTTCCAAAAGGCTCATGCATCACCCTAGAGGCACGGTACGGGCGCGCAAGATCACGTTCACAAGACGCAACGCCTGGAAACCCACACCGGATACGGACACACTATGATTGCTGGACCTGCGCCTATCCTGGCTTACTTACCCTGCCCGAAGCTTGCGTGGTCCGTTTCGAATCATCATTTAAAATCAGTGTATAGCGGCAGAGTCAGGCTGCCAGCCCCTTAGCCGAAAAATTGAAGGAAAGATCGCCCGTCCCGTTGCGATTTTGTTTCAGCGCCGAAGCTTAACCGACTCTGCAATAAGGCTTTTTTGGGAGTGTCCACAGGTGGAAAACTTTTCAGAATTCATTAACTCTACGGTCCGGCGATGATCCGACACCTAACATTGCACAAAGATGCTTGGCCTGGCCGTCATCGCGGCCGCGCCGTGTGCGCGGACGAGCGCTCGATGGATGACACCGTGCGCTTGCGATAGTGACCGGCGAGCCCGGATGAGGCGGACCGGCGACCCGCCGCATCGTCCACTTGCCGGTTACTTTCCCGTCTCCGCAAGGCGCGCTTCCAGCGCCGCGATGCGGGCGAGCAGCGCCTCGTTCTCGTCACGCGCCTTGGCGGCCATTTCCTTCACCGCCTCGAACTCCTCGCGCTTGACCACGTCGAGCGAGTTCAGCCAGCCTTCGGCCTGGGCGCGAAACGCTGCTTCCATTTCGCGGCGCACACCCTGAGCGGCGCCGGCGGCATCTGTCATCAGTTTGGCAAAATCATCGAGAATGCGGTTGGCGCCTGTGCTCATCGTCCTGATCTCCCTTTCGCTTCCGTGCGCGGATCCCTTGGAATTCAGGTAGGATCGCCGGGTGGAGGATGCAAGGAAAATAAACGGCGCGAAGCAGTCCGAGACCCCGCTCGCGGCTTGACCCGGTGAAGTTCGCTCGCCATGTTCCGCCAAAACATTCGGTCGCAAAACATTCGGTCGGCAGAGAGTACACCTTGGAAACCATCGCCACTCGCCTCGCCATCCTCCCCTTTCCGGAGATCGACCCCGTCATCTTCACGATCGGGCCGCTCGCCGTGC
This sequence comes from Ensifer sp. LCM 4579, assembly GCF_001854885.1. GTDB lineage: Bacteria > Pseudomonadota > Alphaproteobacteria > Rhizobiales > Rhizobiaceae > Sinorhizobium. Next base: position 173,093 of record NZ_MDDV01000006.1, read on the forward strand.
GCTGGTACGGCCTCGCCTATGTGGCTGGCATTCTGCTCGGCTGGCTCTATGCCCGGCGCATCCTCCAGAAAACAGAGCTGTGGCGCAACGGCACGCCCGCCCTCACTCCGGCGCAGCTCGATGATTTCCTCCTCTGGGCGGCCGGCGGTATCGTCCTCGGTGGACGCCTCGGCTACATCCTCTTCTACGACATAGAAGCCGTTCTTGAGAACCCGATCCGGGCGATCGAGATCTGGAACGGCGGCATGTCGTTCCATGGCGGCCTTCTCGGCACCACGTTGGCGATGATCGTCTTTGCACGCAAGCATGCGATTGCTGTGTGGAGTCTGTTCGATCTCGTGGCCGCCGTGGTGCCGATCGGCCTCTTCTTCGGCCGCCTCGCCAATTTCATCAATGGCGAACTCTGGGGCCGCCTGACCTCCATGCCCTGGGCGGTCGTCTTCCCGACGGGAGGACCCTTCCCGCGCCACCCGAGCCAGCTGTACGAAGCCGCTCTCGAGGGCATTCTGCTTTTGGCGGTTCTTGCCTACTTCGTCTATCGCCGCAAGGCGCTGAAAGGCCCCGGGCTCGTAACCGGCATCTTCACCTGCGGCTATGCGGCAAGCCGCATCTTCGTCGAATTCTTCCGCGAGCCGGACCCGCAGCTCGGTTATCTTTTCGGCGGCTGGCTGACCATGGGCATGCTTCTTTCCGCGCCCTTGGCGCTCGCCGGAATATGGGCAATCCTGCGTGCGCGCCGGGCCGCTGTCGCCGCCACTTGATCGGGCCGATCCATGACCAACCCTCTCGCGCACAAGATCAAGGCCTTGATCAAGGCCAGCGGACCGATCAGCGTCACCGATTATTTCTCCCTCTGCCTCGCCGATCCCGAACACGGCTACTACCGTGTGCGCGAGCCCTTCGGCGCCGCCGGCGACTTCACCACGGCGCCGGAGGTGAGCCAGCTCTTCGGCGAGATGATCGGCATTTTCCTGGTTCATGCCTGGCAGCAACATGGTTGCCCAAAGCCCGCGATGATCGCCGAAATCGGCCCGGGCCGCGGCACGATGATGGCGGATATCCTGCGCGTCGTCCGTCGCCTCGCACCGGACCTTTACGAGACGGCAGGCATTCACCTCGTCGAAACGAGCGAACGGCTGCGGGAGGTGCAGGCGACCACACTCTCCGCCCATGACGGCAAGATCCATTGGCATCAAAGTTTCGACAGCCTGCCCGCGGGCTTCCTGCTCCTCGCCGCCAACGAGCTTTTCGACGCCATCCCGATCCGCCAGTTCGTTCGCACGGCGCAAGGGTTTCGCGAGCGCATGGTCGGGCTCGACGGCGATGACCGGCTCACCTTCGCCGCAGGCGTCGCCGGGATCGATCCATCACTCCTGCCGACGCCGGCGCAGTCGGTGGCCGAAGGCACGATCTTCGAGGTCGCCCCGGCCCGCGATGCCGTGATGGCCGCCCTTTGCGAGCGTCTGCGCGCGGGAGGCGGCACGGCGATCATCATCGACTACGGGCATCTGGCGACGGGTTATGGCGACACACTGCAGGCCGTGCGCAAGCACCGCTACGACCTGCCGCTTGCCCATCCGGGCCAGGCAGATCTCACCAGCCACGTCGATTTCGAACAATTGGCGCATCGCGCCAGGGCGGAAGGCGTCCAGGTCAACGGACTGGCACACCAGGGCGACTTCCTTGTCGGCCTCGGCCTTCTGGAGCGCGCCGCCGCGCTCGGGCGCGACAAGGACGAGGCCACGCGCGAAAGCATTCGCGACGATGTCGAACGTCTCGCCGGCGCCGGCGTCGGCAAGATGGGCGAACTGTTCAAAGTCCTGGCCGTCAGCAGCCCGGAAGTGAGCTTGGCGCCTTTCAAGAGGAAGGCGGCCTGACGCATTCGGCCCGCGGCGCTGTAAGCGGAGAGGTGCCGGTCTGCCGGCGCGTCTGCTTAGAGCCGATCCGCAAGCGGCCGGGCTGCCCCCGCAAGGGAATTGCCGCGGTCGCTTGCAGGCCCTTCCGCCCCGCCGCCGCCTCCCGACGATTGACAGTCTTGGCGGGCCGGGCCAACATCCAGGCAAATCAGCCGCGAGCCACGGGCCGGAATGCGCCCTCAACTCCAACCCATCCTATTGACTCCAAAGGGCGAAAACACCGAATGCAGGACGACGCCTCGCTTTCCCCCGTGCAAAGCCCGCTCCTTGGCGCCACGGCCGGCCGGGAGGTCACGCACGGCTTTTTCACCCGCCAGGGCGGCGTCTCCGAAGGCATTTATCGCGGTCTCAATGTGGGCCTCGGCTCGAACGACGACCGGGCGCGCGTCGGCGAGAACCGCGCCCGGGTGGCCCGCTGGTTCGACGCCGAGCCGCAGCGGCTTGCCACCGTCCACCAGATCCATTCGCCCGACGCGATCGTCGTCGACGCGAGTTTCGACGGCACCCGACCCGATGCCGACGCGCTGGTGACGGCGACGCCCGGCATCGTGCTCGGCGTTCTTTCTGCCGATTGCGGACCCGTGCTTTTTGCGGATCCGGAAGCACGCATCATCGGCGCGGCCCATGCCGGCTGGAAAGGAACGCTTGGCGGTGTGGTTGAAAGCACGATCGCGGCCATGGTCTCGCTCGGCGCGCGCCGGGAGCGCATCGTCGCCTGCCTCGGCCCCTCGATCAGCCGCCAGCACTATGAGGTCGGACCCGAATTCGTCGAGCATTTCCTTGCGGCCGACGCGCGTCACGCATCGTTCTTCAGCCCTTCGGGCCGCAATGGGCACGCCATGTTCGATCTGCCGGGGCTGACGATCGAGAAACTGACGGAGGCCGGCGTGACGGCGGAAAACCTCGATCTCTGTACCTATGCCGACGAGGGCCGCTTCTTCTCCTATCGCCGCACGACGCACCGGCAGGAGCCGGACTACGGACGCCAGATATCCGCGATTTGTCTACGGGAGATTTGATATGGCGCTTCACTTCGCCGAAGAGGAATATGCCAGCCGTCTGGCCCGGCTTACGGCCCGGATGCAGGAAGAAAAGCTCGATGCCTTGCTCCTCTTCGCGCAGGAGAGCATGTATTGGCTGACCGGCTACGACACCTTCGGTTATTGCTTTTTCCAGACGCTGGTCGTGAAACGCGACGGAGAGATGGTGCTGCTCACGCGTTCGGCCGATCTGCGGCAGGCGCGCCACACGTCGAATATCGAGCGGATCGAGATCTGGGTCGACCGCGTCAATGCCGATCCCGCCGGAGACCTGAAGAACCTGCTGAGCGAACTCGACCTGCTCGGCTCCCGTATCGGCGTCGAATATGACACGCACGGCATGACCGGAAAGACGGCGCGGCTCGTCGACAATCAACTCTCCACCTTCGGCGAGCTTGTCGATGCCTCGCTGCTCGTCAGCCGGCTGCGCCTGATCAAGAGCCCGGCGGAGATCGCCTATGTGGAGAAGGCGGCGAGCCTCGCCGACGACGCGCTGGACGCGGCGCTACCCCTGATTCGGCCCGGCGGCAGCGAGGCGGATATCCTCGCCGCGATGCAGGGTGCGGTCTTTGCCGGCGGCGGCGATTATCCGGCCAACGAGTTCATCATCGGCTCCGGTGCCGATGCGCTGCTCTGCCGCTACAAGGCGGGCCGGCGCACACTCGACGCCAACGACCAGCTGACGCTCGAATGGGCCGGCGTCAGTGCCCATTACCACGCGGCGATGATGCGCACGGTGGTGATCGGCGTGCCGACCAACCGCCATCGTGAACTCTACAGCGCCTGCCGCGAAACAATCCAGGCGATCGAAATGGTACTCCGGCCCGGCAATACCTTCGGAACCGTCTTCGACGTTCACTCGAGGATCATGGACGAGCGCGGCCTCGCCAGGCACCGTCTGAATGCTTGCGGCTATTCGCTTGGTGCCCGCTTCTCGCCGTCCTGGATGGAGCACCAGATGTTCCATATCGGCAATCCCCAGGAGATCGAACCCGACATGTCGCTCTTCGTGCACATGATCATCATGGATTCCGACAGCGGAACGGCCATGACGCTCGGCCAAACTTACCTGACGACGGCAGGTGAGCCACGCGCCCTCTCGCGCTTCGGCCTGGACTTCATTTCTGCGTAAGGAATTCGCCCTATGATCCCCGGCGAGAAATGAAGCGAAGTGCGGGAAACGCGGTCTTCGGGCTGTGACCCGCGCCGGAATTCAAGCCGGGACGGTGGGAATGATGCGAAAGCAGATCATGCCGATCGCAAGCCTTGGTCTTGCCGCGGCCCTTGCGGGCTGCAACACGACGGATGCTCTTATTCCACAGGTGGACGTCGGCGAAGGAAACTTCCGCTCGCCGCCGGTAACGCAATCCGACCTCGATACCATGTCGGCGCAGACGGCGGTGATGCCGGTGGAAAGCGTGCCGCCAAGCCGCACCGCGGCCTTCTCTGCGCAACCGCATGTATCGAGCCCGCCAACGCGATCCGCGGCCGGCTATGCCGATTACACGGATCCCGCCGGCACGCTGGAGGGCCAGGCAAATCGGCTTGCGCAGGGTGCAGCCCCAATTCAGGCCACGCAGCCGTCCGTACAGCATCCGCAGAGCGAGCCGATGCCGCAGGAGTCTTCTCGACCTACTCGTCAACCGACCCGCACGGAAACGGCTGCGGCCGCGCCGGCAGAAAGCCAGCACGCCGCCGCGTCGCCTTCGGCCGCTGGTTCCGGCTCGGGCAGCATCCGGTTCCTGCCGATCATCGGGGCGCCGGTTCAGGCGGTGACGCCGCTCTCCAGGCAACTCGGGGCCTCGGCCCGTGCGGAGGGGCTTGCCATCAAGGGCTCCGGCGACGCCACCAGCGACCATATCCTCAAGGGCTATTTCTCGGCGCTCCAGGATGGCGGCAAGACCACCGTCGTCTATGTCTGGGACGTTCTCGACGGCAGCGGCAATCGCCTGCACCGTATCCAGGGACAGGACACGGTCTCGGCGAGCGCGGCCGAGCCCTGGAGCGCAGTGCCGCCCGAGGCGATGCAGGCAATCGCCGAAAAGACGATCCGCGCCTATCTCGAATGGCGTCGCTCCAGAGCGGGCTGAGAAGCGCACGGCTTCCCGTCTGCATCCAGCTCCAGACTTGCTTAACGCGATCTTGTTCTACGGATTTGGGCCGGTCGGGCCAAATTCACCGTGATCCCGGCAAGCAGATTGCAAAGTTTTTAGGATAACGGCCCCTGCGGCGCAGCAATCCCCCTTGCATTCGACTTCAGGGACGCTAAAAAGCGGCCGATCAGTCTGACAGCGGCCGTCCGCAACGATTGCCCGCGATCGGAATGGCTCAGGAATCTGCGCGGAACAAGCCGTCCCGGACTGGCCCCGGATGGCGACCGCGCCAGCGCAAGGCGGACCGTCAATGAAGGTTTTCGCAGGCAATTCGAACCGGCTGCTGGCCGAAGCGATCTGCAATTATCTCAACCTGCCACTCGGCAAAGCCACGGTCCGGCGCTTCGCCGACCAGGAGATCTTCGTCGAAATCGGTGAGAACGTACGCGGCGAGGATGTGTTCATCATCCAGTCCACATCGTTCCCGACCAACGATCACCTGATGGAACTGCTCATCATGATCGATGCGGTTCGCCGCTCCTCCGCCCGACGCATTACCGCCGTGCTTCCTTATTTCGGCTACGCCCGGCAGGATCGCAAACCCGGACCGCGCACTCCGATTTCCGCCAAGCTCGTCGCCAACCTGATCACCGAAGCCGGCGCCGACCGCGTTCTCACCCTCGATCTCCATGCCGGCCAGATTCAGGGCTTCTTCGACATTCCGACGGATAACCTCTATGCGGTTCCGATCCTCGCGCGCGACGTCAAGGAAAATTACAATCTCAACAATGTCATGGTAGTTTCGCCGGACGTCGGCGGCGTCGTGCGTGCCCGCGCCCTCGCCAAGCGGCTCGACTGTCTGCTCGCGATCGTCGACAAGCGTCGCGATCGCCCCGGTGAATCGGAAGTCATGAACGTCATCGGCGAAGTTAGCGGCAAGGATTGCATCCTCATCGACGACATTGTCGATTCCGGCGGCACGCTCTGCAACGCCGCCGAAGCCCTTTTGAAGAACGGCGCCACCAGCGTCACAGCCTATATCACCCACGGCGTCCTCTCCGGGGGCGCCGTCGCCCGCGTGACGTCGTCGATGCTGAAGGAACTGGTGATCACCGATTCCATCCAGCCGCCGACGGCGGTGCAATCAGCCCACAATATCCGCGTGATCTCCACCGCCGCCCTGATCGGCGAAGCAATCAGCCGCACCAGCCAGGAAGAGTCGGTTTCGAGCCTGTTCGACTGAGGCCGCGCCTATGCGACCCTGAAATACATGCCTGAATCGGGAAAACTTATCTCCCGATCTTATCGATCGAAGGTCAATGCCGGCTCATGCCCGAACTGCTGTCAGCCGGCGGGACATTCTCCAATCTCCGCATTGCGGACTATCTCTCATCGCGGGGCAGTGCGCGAGGCGGTACTGCGCATGCCTCACCACCCCCGCCAAAGAGCCGCGAACGGGTGAGGAAGCGCTTCTCCCGTCCGTTGTCGAGCGAGAACATCCCGCCCCTGCCCGGCACCACGTCGATGATCAGTTGCGTGTGCTTCCACGCTTCGTATTGGCTGGCGCTGATATAGACCGGGACGCCGTCGATCTCACCGAGCTTCACATCATTGCCTCCGACGATGTAGTCGTCTGCCGGGTAGCACATCGGCGAAGAGCCGTCGCAGCAGCCGCCGGACTGATGAAACAGGATTTCCGGATGGTCGCGCCGGATCTCGCGAATGAGATCGATCGCCGCATCGGTCGCAAGCACCCGCGGCTCGCCATGGGTGTCCGTCATCAATTCCCTCCTTCCACAACGGCCGACGGCCCCCGAAGGATATCGGGGGCACGCCGGGAGGATCTCCGGCGATCGCCGCCACCGGAGCGGAACGATCAGAAGAAGCCGAGCGCCTTCGGGCTGTAGCTCACCAGCATGTTCTTCGTCTGCTGGTAATGATCGAGCATCATCTTGTGAGTCTCGCGGCCGATGCCCGACTGCTTGTAGCCGCCGAAAGCCGCGTGAGCCGGATAGGCGTGGTAGCAATTGGTCCAGACACGGCCGGCCTGGATGTCGCGGCCGAACCGATAGCAGCGGTTGGCGTCACGGCTCCAGACGCCGGCGCCAAGGCCATAGAGCGTATCGTTGGCGATCGCCAGCGCCTCGTCCTCGGTCTTGAAGGTCGTCACGGAAACGACCGGACCGAAGATTTCCTCCTGGAAGATGCGCATCCTGTTATGGCCTCGAAACACCGTCGGCTTGACGTAATAGCCGCCGGCAAGCTCGCCTTCGAGCGCGTTGCGCCCGCCCCCGGTCAGCACCTCGGCGCCCTCCTGCCTGCCGATGTCGATATAGGAGAGGATCTTTTCGAGCTGTTCGCTTGACGCCTGCGCTCCGATCATCGTCTCCGGATCGAGCGGATTGCCCTGCCGGATCGCCTCGACCCGCCTGATCGCCCGCTCCATGAAGCGGTCGTAGATGCTTTCCTGAATCAGCGCACGGCTCGGGCAGGTGCAGACCTCGCCCTGGTTGAGCGCGAACATGGCGAAGCCTTCGAGCGCCTTGTCGAAATAGTCGTCGTCTTCGTTGAGCACGTCGGCGAAGAAGATGTTCGGCGACTTGCCTCCGAGTTCGAGCGTCACCGGGATGAGGTTCTGACTGGCATATTGCATGATCAGCCGGCCCGTGGTCGTCTCACCGGTGAAGGCAATCTTGGCGATGCGGGGGCTGGTCGCCAGCGGCTTGCCCGCCTCGAGGCCAAAGCCGTTGACGATGTTGAGCACGCCCGGCGGCAGAAGGTCGGCGATGAGTTCGGCAAGCACGAGGATCGAGGCGGGCGTCTGCTCGGCCGGTTTCAGCACCACGCAATTGCCGGCCGCAAGCGCCGGTGCCACCTTCCAGGCCGCCATCAGGATCGGGAAGTTCCACGGGATTATCTGGCCGACGACGCCGAGCGGCTCATGGAAATGATAGGCGATCGTGTCGTGATCGATCTCGCCGATCGAGCCTTCCTGCGCGCGAATGCAGGCGGCAAAATAGCGGAAATGATCGATCGCCAGCGGAATGTCCGCCGCCATCGTCTCGCGGATCGGCTTGCCGTTGTCGAAGGACTCGGCCCGCGCCAGGAGTTCCAGATTGTCCTCCATGCGCGCCGCGACCTTCATCAGGATGTTGGAGCGTTCGGTGGTCGAGGTCCGGCCCCATTTCTCCTTCGCCGCATGGGCCGCATCGAGCGCCAGTTCGACGTCGGCCGCATCCGAACGGGCGACCTGGCAAATCACACCGCCAGTAATCGGCGTCGTATTATCGAAATAGCGGCCGGACACCGGCTCGCGCCATTCACCCCCGATGAAGTTTCCGTATTTGGCCTTGAACGGGCTCTCGACGATCTTCTGATGCAGCATGGCTTCCTCCCTTGGAAAAACAGCATTCCGAATTGCTGTGGAAGAAAGGGTGAGGCCGAATGCCGATTTTCGATAGAGCCCCGCCGCAGCCGGAAACGCCATCTGTTTCAGAATTGCGACAGGTAGACTGGGGCAGTCATGCCGCAACGCAGCAATACATCGTCGCTGCCGCGGAATTACCGGGACTACTTGGCGCTGATGAGGTGCAAGGCAGAATTTCCCTTGCTGACGGCCGCAGTTGACAGCTTGCGATCGAAGGTCGCCAACTGACCGCCATGCACCTTCGCGAGCGCAAGCAGGTAGGTGTCCGTCACCTGGGCTGAAGTCAGGATCTTTGCCGAAGCGACGTTGCCTGAACCGACAAGACTCACGTCGTCCGGCCAGAAACAATGTCCGGGGAGCGATCGCAATTTCCCAACGATTTCCATCACAAGTGCTGGCGAACCAGGAGAATTGGGATATTTCGGATTGCCGACGATCCGCACGACGCCATTTTCGGTAATAGGACAGGTGGCCCACGCGTTTCGGCCGGTCGATGCGAACCAGTGATGTGCATCATCATGGGCGACGTGGCCCGGATCGATCAAGGCAATCAATACATTGACGTCGAGCAGGAAAGTCACGGCAATTCGTCACGCAATGCGTTGACAATATCGAGTGTGACCGGTGGCGCATCGGGTCGGGGCGATAGCAGAGGAATTCCATTGCGCTCGCCGCCGCTCTGCGGCCGGCGGAGCGAACGCCTCGCCAGGTCGGAAATGACTTCGCCGACGCTCCGGTGCTGTTGCGCCGCCATCGCCTTGGCGGCGACCAGAACATCGTCGTCGATCGCCAGTGTCGTCCTCATATCCGCCTCATCGCGCATCAGTCATCACGCATCATATATGGCAGAGGGGCGGAATTCTCAAGATTGAACCCGACGAGAGGCGCCGCGGGTTTGGATCAGCGGGGCAGGCTCAGTTCAGCGAAAGCCGCTTCATCTTGCGATACAGCGTAGCGCGGCTGATGCCGAGGAGATCGGCGGCCATCGAGACGTTGCCGTTGGTGCGCGACAGCACGCGGCGAAGAGCCGCCCGCTCGGCATCCGGCAACTCGCCGCCATCGCGCGGAGCCCCCTCATCGAGGAGATCGGACGCGGGAACGCCGGCGGCGATGCGCCTGTCGTCGAGCCCCAAGCATTGACGGGCCGCCCGCGTCGCGCCGAGCACGAGGTCGTCGCGATCGACTGCAAGCAGCGCCGGTCCGGCGCGATCAACCGGCACGAGCACGATCCGTGCCCCGGCGAAGGCGCGCCGGAAGAGGTTCGCCTCGATCCGCGCGGCGGCGTCGCGCACGGCCTGGGAGAGGATCGAAAGCGTCGCCTCGGAGGCGTCGTCACGGCAGGTGGAAATGTCGAGGGCTGCGGCCAGGCGCCCGGCCTCGTCACGGATCGGCGCCGTCGTGCAACTGAGCCCGATATTGCTGCTCAGGAAATGCTGGTCGCGATGAATGATGACGGAGCGTTCGTCCGCGATCGCCGTACCGATTCCGTTCGTACCCACGCTCGCCTCGCTCCAAACCGTGCCGGACCAGAGGCCGACCCCGCGAAAATCGGCGTCGTCCCCGACCGCACCACGCCGCTCGAGCGCTATCCCCTTTGTGTCCGTAAGCAGGAGGCAGCACCCCGCCTTGCCGATGAACGTGAACAACCGATCAAGCTCGCCGGCCGCTTCCACAATCAAAACGCCGGAGCGTTCACGCGCCTCGATAAACTCGCTCTCCGAGAGGCGCCACGGCTTCCGCACCTCCTCGGGTGCCAGCCCATGAAGGGTCATGCAGCGCCGCCACGAGGCGGCAACCGGAGAACTCGCGGCAGCCGACGGCTGGTGCGCGATCCTGTAGACCTGTTCCGAATGATCCGTGGCTGCAGGCATTCGCTCCCTCCCTGAAAGCGTCCGCGAAGGCATGCCCCGACCCCCCCGGTTCGGCGCTACTGCATCTTGCCGGCACTATAGCCGGCGATCGCGGGCAAGGTCCAGCCGGACGATAGTCGCGCACGAGGGCTGCCGGTATCGATGCACCGGAGGATATGCTACTCCGTCGGTACCGCGAGTCGCCCCGAACGTTCAGGCTTTCCACCATGCTTCGGCATCCGGCGTCAGTTTCGCCGGCGTCTCCGGCGCCTTCTGGGGCCTGATTGCCGACGGCCTCATGCTGGCGCTCGCCCGCTTCGCCGGGCGGAAGGCATAGGAACCGTACCGCCTTGCATTTCATGCTGTTCTCCGCTATGGACCGCGCGTCCGCGCAGACACCCTTGGAGGCAACGCGGATGGCGTCGCCTTGCGGCTCCAGGTTTTTCCGGCCCCGGGCTTTGGCCCTTGACGGATGAACTCTCCAAATAACCAGAAAGGTCTAACCATGAGCCAGAGTTACGAGCTCAAGGCCGAGACGCGCGAACGGGTTGGTAAGGGGTCCTCCCGCGAACTTCGCCGCAACGGTCTTATCCCGGCTGTCATCTACGGTGACAAGCAACCCCCGCTTTCGATCACGCTGTCCACCAAGGACGTGACGATGAAGATCCACGCCGGCGGTTTCATGACCACCGTTGCGACGATCGATGTCAACGGCGAGAAGATCCGCGTCCTGCCGAAGGACTACCAGCTGGATCCGGTCCGCGACTTCACCATGCATGTCGACTTCCTGCGCGTCTCGAAGGACAGCCAGGTTTCCGTCCAGGTTCCGGTTCGCTTCGAAAATGAAGAGAAGTCCCCGGGCCTCAAAAGAGGTGGCGCTCTCAACATCGTTCGCCACGAAGTCGAACTGAACGTTTCCGCTGACGCCATTCCGGAATTCCTGACCGTCGATCTCACCGGCCTCAACATCGGCGACACCGTCCACATCTCGAACGTCAAGCTCCCGGCTGGCGCGACTCCGGTCATCGGCGATCGCGACTTCACCATCGCGACGATCACCGGCCGCGCACAGGAAGCCGAAGAGACGGAAGCCGAAGGCGAAGCAGAGGCTTGATTTCAGGCTTCTGAGTTTGCTGCACAATTTCGACATGCATTAGATCCAGAGACCCGCCCCATGGGGCGGGTCTTTCCGTTCCAGGTTCAGGAACTAACCAGGCGACGAAATAAGCGTCGGCCGTCTCCGTAGGACGATTTCAGCAACATTTAAGGATTTGATGGTGTGCTGCGCGTGGAGAGCGTCAGCGTGGCAGTCCAAGAGAATCCGAATGCAGAAATCAAGACCATCCACCAGCGGGACCATCTCATGATGCACTCGGTGGAAAGCCGTTTTGTCGCAATCGTCTGCGGCGCGATGCTCCTTTTCGTTGCACCGCTGTTGATGCTCTTCCTGATCATGTCCGGCGACCGGGTCGCTCGGGAGCGCCTGCACAATATCGAATTGTTGATGGAGGCCAGCGGCGGGGCGCTTGGCAAGCCGATCTGGGACTTCGATCAGGACGGCATCGAGCGGATTGCGCGATCGCTGATGAACGCGCGCGACATCCGCGCAGTCGTTATTCGCGATACCGCGGGAAAGGTCCTCGCACGGCTGCCCGGGGCGCAGCCCGATGCGCCCGCCACCGACATTCTGAGAACCTCCATCAGCTACGAGGCTGTGAACGGCACCCGAACCGTCGGTACGCTCGAAACCCTCGTTCCAGCATCCGGCATGCTCTCCCGGTTCAGCAAGGACGAATGGGCGGTTCTCGGCATCCTGCTCGTCGCCGTAGCCATCGTCTTCACGGCAGCTTTGATCGGCAACCGCCTGACCGTGGTCCGGCCGCTGATGCGGCTGACGGCGGCGATCGAGGCGACGCGGCGCCTGGGATCGCGCCATCGGGTCGACTGGACGTCGCACGACGAAATGGGCGCGCTCGCCGCAAATTTCAACGCGATGCAGGACCGGCTCGCGCGCGAGGAAACGGAGCTGAAGGCCGCGCATGCGCAGGCGACGGAGACCTATAATCAGACGCCGGCGATGCTCTTCTCGCTCGACGCAGAAGGACGCTTGACGGCGGTCAGCGACTACTGGCTTCTGGCAACCGGCTACAGCCGTGATGCCGTGATCGGTCGGACTTTTACTGACTTCATCGACGCGCATTGGCGGGAAGCCTACCGTCTTCGTTTGCGGGCAGGTACAGCGGACAGTCCCACCATCAGCGAGGTCACGCTGCCCTTCCGCAAGGCGGACGGCGAGTTCATGACCGTTCTGATCCTGGAGACAGAAACGAACGGCGGCGAGACTTCGCTCTCGGTAATGACCGACGTGACGGCACTCAAACAGGCCGAAAGCCGCAACCACTTGCAGGCGATCACCGACCACCTGAGCGGCCTCCTCAACCGCCAGGGCTTCGAGAGCGCGCTGGATGCCGCGTTTCTGAGCGCCGATCAATGCGGCATGCAACTCGCCTGCCTCTTCATCGACCTCGATCGCTTCAAATGGATCAACGACAATTTCGGCCACGCCGCCGGCGATGCGGTGCTGCGCCTCACGGTGGAGCGGATCGGCACCGCGCTCGGCCCGGACGACGTGCTGGCGAGGCTCGGCGGCGACGAATTCGCCATTCTCGTACAGTCGACGGATGTCATCACGCTTGCCGGGGAGATCGGCGAGCGGATCTGCGCCGCGCTGCGTGCGCCCATGCCGATTGCCGGCAACGAACTGTCCGTCAGTGCCAGCATCGGCATTTCGGCCTATCCCATCCATGCCGAAAGCGCCGCCGACCTGCTGCTGAAGGCCGACATGGCAATGTATGCACGCAAGCGCGACGGCAAAAACGGGCTGAGGATCTTCGATGCCAGCATGCTCGACGCCGCGCGCGAGCGCCACGAGATCGAGCAATTCATCGAGGCGGGTCTCAAGGAAGACTGGTTCGAGGCCTGGCTGCAGCCGATCGTCAGCCTCCACGACGGCCAGATCGTCGGCTTCGAGGCGCTGATGCGGCTCGACCACCCGCAAAGGGGCCTGCTGCCGCCGGCCAAGATCATCAACATTGCCGAAGAAACGGGCACCATCAGCCGCATCGGTGATCGCGTGCTGGAAAAGGCGATCCGCCATCTGGCGACGATTTCCAGGCTCGATGGAACCCAGGAAACCTATCTTGCCGTCAACTTCTCGCCGTTGCAGTTCGAGCTCACTTTGCCTCACAAGCTCGCGGCACTCCTGCTCAGGCACCACATTTCGCCACACCGCATCGTCGTCGAGATCACCGAAGCGGTGCTGATGCTCGACAATCCCGAAGTCCACGCGGTCCTGAAGCAGCTCCAGGAATTCGGTTGCCGTATCGCGCTCGACGACTTCGGCACCGGCTATTCCTCTCTCAGCTACCTCAACCGATTCCCCGTCGATATCGTCAAGGTCGACCAGTCCTTCACGCGATCGCTCAGTTCCACTGCCGCGGACGTCAGGCGCAAGAGCCGCATGCTCATCAAGGGCATTCGCACCATCTCGCATCAGATGGGATGTACGGTCGTGGCCGAGGGCATCGAAACAAAGGATCAGTGGCAACTCTTGCGCAAGCTCGGTGTGGATTATGGCCAGGGCTATCTCTTCAGCCGGCCCATGCCGATCAGCGGCATGCTGACGATGCTGGAGAACGAATCCGAGGCGAAGACGAGTTCGGCCAGTTAGGCCCGGGCCTGTGTCCTGCCCCAGCCTGGGGACGGACGAAAGGAAAACACGGCGTGAAGAAACTGATCCTGGCAATCCTGCTCAACCTGGCCGCCACAGCCCACGCCGAAACGATCCATTTTCTCACCGAAGAGTACCGGCCTTATAACTACCTGAGCGATAAGGGTCCGAGCGGCGCCTCCGTCGACCAAGTCGCCTTGATCATGAAGGCCGTTGGTCTTTCCTACGACATCGAGGTCCTGCCTTGGGCGCGGGCATTTGCGATTGCCGAGAGACAGCCTTTCCACTGTGTCTTCACGACCGGCCATGACGCCGAGCGGGACGGGATTTTCAAATGGATCGAACCGCTTCTGGTCGACCACATGGTCATGGTCCGCCGCAAGGACGCCACCGCGGCGCCGAAATCACTGGAGGAGGCAAAGGATTTCGTCGTCGGCACACAACGCGGGGACTTCTCCGCCAGCTATCTGAAGGAGCGTGGATTTCAGCGGATCGATTATGCCGCCGCACTCGATTCCACGCTCAAGAAACTCCTCGCCGGCCGCGTCGACCTGATGATGACTTCGGAAAAGACCTTCGAGACGTTGCGGGCCGGCGGGACGCCGGTCGAAGCGGCGCTTACGTTGGACGGCAAGCAATACGGCATTGCCTGCCACAAGGACATGCCGGACGAGATCGTTTCGCGCATGCAGGTCGAGCTCAATCGTCTGATCACCGATGGCACGCAGGACCGGATCTTCGAAGCTTACGGCCTGCGCCCGAACGGCATCCGGCAGGCGACGAAATAGCATTGACTTGCCCGGACAGCGGTGGTTTTGGGTGGGTGAGCGGGAATGCTGAGCTGTCCGTCAGCTGCCATCCCACCCGCCTCGAAACACTGGGAGTTTGGCCGCATGCTGATTATTGCGGGACTTGGCAATCCGGGCCCGAAATATGCGGGAAACCGTCACAATGTCGGCTTCATGGCGGTCGACGCCATCCAGGGGCGGCAGGGCTTTTCCTCCTGGTCGAAGAAGTTCAAGGCGGAGATCGCCGAAGGCGAGGTCGCCGGCGAACGCGTGCTGCTGATGAAACCGCAGACATTCATGAATCTTTCCGGCGAGGCCGTGGGCGAGGCCATGCGATTCTACAAGCTCGCGCCGAAGGACATCGTCGTGATTTACGACGAGCTCGATCTGCCGGCCGGCAAGGCGCGTATCAAGACGGGCGGCGGGCATGGCGGACATAACGGCATCAAGTCGATCGACGCTCATTGCGGCAAGGAATATCGCCGCCTTCGCCTCGGCATAGGCCATCCGGGCGTGAAGGATCTCGTGCACGCGCATGTGCTCGGCGATTTCGCCAAAGCCGATCAGGCCTGGCTTTCGCCCCTCCTCGACGCGATCGCCGACAACGCCGACATGCTGGTGAGGGGCGAGGACTCGCAGCTTCTGAACAAGATCGCGCTTGCGCTTGGCGGAAAGCCGGAGACGGAAAAGCCCGAGACCGCGAAGAAGCAAACGGCTCGCTCCCACATCCACCAGGCGCGCAATGCGGCCCAGCCGAAGAAGCTCCCGGCAACCGGCCCGATGGCCGAGATTCTCAAGAAGATGTTCGGCGCTAAGGAGGATTGACGGACCCGGCCGTTGACAGACACAGGAATGAATGGTGCCGCACCATTCATTCCTCCGGTTCGCTGGTGAACAGGAGCGGGAAACCCGCCTCCTTGCCGAGGTCGGTCGCCTCCTTCGCCTTCGTTTCGGCGATGTCCCGGGCACAGACCACGACGACGGAGGTACCGAGCTTGTGCGCGGTCATCATCACCCGGTAGCCGGTCTCCTCGCTCATGCGGAAAACCGCCTTCAGCACCATCACGACGAATTCGCGCGGCGTGTAGTCGTCATTGACAAGAATGACCTTGTAGAGCCTCGGCCGCTCGAGCTTCGGCTTCGTCCTGGATTTGCGTCTTACGACAACATCCTTGTCACTCATCGGAACACCCGTTGATGACATGGGAAGACAGCGACTTCGCAGTCCCACTATTGCGCGCCCGGCAAGGGCATTCAAGCCTGCAGCGGCAATCGAGGTCCATCCGGCGAGACGTGGTATTAGCTGGCGTCTGCATGCACGAAGGCTTGACCGCTCGGCTCCTTTATCCCATAGCCACGCCCAAGAAATTCGAAAACGACAGGTTTCAGCCATGGGCTTCAAATGCGGTATCGTCGGGCTGCCGAATGTCGGCAAGTCGACCCTTTTCAATGCGCTCACCAAGACAGCGGCGGCACAGGCGGCGAACTACCCGTTCTGCACGATCGAGCCGAACACCGGCGAGGTCGCCGTGCCGGACCCGCGCATGCGCAAGCTTGCCGACATCGCCAAGTCGAAGGAGATCATCCCAACCCGCATCTCCTTCGTCGACATCGCCGGCCTCGTGCGCGGCGCCTCCAAGGGTGAGGGCCTCGGCAACCAGTTCCTCGCCAATATCCGCGAAGTCGATGCCATCGTGCATGTGCTGCGCTGCTTCGAGGATGACGACATCACCCATGTCGAGGGCCGCATCCATCCGGTCGAGGACGCCGAGACGATCGAGACCGAGCTGATGCTCGCCGATCTCGAAAGCCTCGAGCGGCGCACCGAACAGACGCGCAAGCGGGCGACCGGCAAGGACAAGGAGTCCATGGCGCAGCTTCCGATCATGGAGGCCTCGCTGAAGCTGCTACAGGAAGGCAAGCCGGTGCGGACGCTGTCGGCGAAGCTTGCCGCCGACGAAGTGCGCATTCTGCAGGGCCTGAACCTTCTCACATCCCATCCGGTCCTCTATGTCTGCAATGTCGCCGAAAGCGACGCTGCGACGGGCAACGAACACACCCGCGCGGTCGAAGAAATGGCCAAGGCTCAGGGAGCCGAAACGGTCGTCATCTCGGCTGCGATCGAATCCGAGGTGGCGCAATTGCCGGAGGAGGAAGCCAGGGAATTTCTCTCCGCCCTCGGTCTCGAAGAGGCCGGCCTGGACCGGCTGATCCGTGCCGGCTACAAGCTGCTCGATCTCATCACCTATTTCACCGTCGGCCCGAAGGAAACGCGCGCCTGGACGATTCCGCGCGGAACCAAGGCGCCGCAGGCGGCCGGCGTCATCCACTCGGATTTCGAGCGCGGCTTCATCCGCGCCAACACGATCGCCTATGACGATTTCATCGCGTTCGGCGGCGAAACCGGCGCCAAGGAAGCCGGCAAGGCGCGCGACGAAGGCAAGGAATACGTCGTCCAGGACGGCGACGTCATTCACTTCCGCTTCAACACCTGACGTCCGATGAACACCGAGCCCCCGATGCTCTATTTCGAGGATTTCACGCCGGGGCGGCGCTTCGGCTACCGGCCGGTGGCCGTCCGGGCCGCCGACATCGTCGCCTTCGCCAGCAACTTCGATCCTCAGCCGATGCATCTCGACGAGGAGGCCGGCCGACGCAGCGTTCTCGGCGGCCTGTCCGCTTCCGGCTGGCACACGAGCGCGATCGGCATGCGGATGATGATCGACGCCTTTCTCGGGCGTTCCGCCTCTGAGGGCTCACCCGGCATCGACTTCATGGACTGGAAAAGGCCGGTTCTGGCCGGCGACGTGCTCTCGGGCTTCAGCCTGGTCATGGAATCGCGCCCGTCGACGTCTCGGCCCGGCATCGGCTTCGTGAAATTCCGCAACGAGCTCACCAATCAAAGTGGCGAAGCGGTTGCGGTCTCGGAAGGCTCGATCATGTTTCGCCGCCGTGACGGAGGGATGCGACCATGATGACGCTGGAGCAGCTTTACGCCGCCGGCCGCAAGGTTGTAATCGGCAGCCTGACCTTTGCGGCAGAAGACATTATCCAATTCGCCCGTGACTTCGATCCGCAGCCGTTCCATCTGGACGAGGAGCAGGCCAGGCATTCGGTTTTCGGCGGCCTCTGCGCCTCCGGCTGGCACACCAGCGCCGGATGGATGAAGTGCTTCGTGCGGTTCTGGAAGGACGAGGCCCGGCGGCTTGCAGCCGAGGGACTGCACGCGCCGAGGCTCGGCCCCTCCCCCGGCTTCCGCGATCTCAAGTGGCTGAAGCCGGTCTATGCCGGCGATACGGTGACTTACGCAGTCACCCTGCTCGAGGCCCGTGCCCTTGCATCGCGCCCCGGCTGGAAGATCAACACGCTCCTCTGCGAAGGCGAGAACCAACATGGCGAAGCCGTGATCCGCTTCGAAAGCAAGGTCATCGAATTTACGTGAGGCGGGTAAGCTCCTCCCGCTTAAGCGCTGTGCATCCTGGCGCACGGAGGACGCTGTAACTCTTTGAAGCTACGCATTCTGGTTTCCGAATATCCGGGCCGATTTTCGGAAAGCACGATCGCTAGTGCCCTTCGAAGGAGACCAGCGTGCGGACGTCGACGCCCAGCGCCTCGAGCTTCCTGCGCCCGCCGAGTTCCGGCAGATCGATGACGAAGCAGGCGGCAACGATCTCCGCGCCCATCCGAAGCAGGAGCTTGGCGGCGCCTTCGGCGGTTCCGCCGGTGGCGATCAGGTCGTCGACCAGGATCACCTTTTCGCCCGGCACGATCGCATCCTTGTGCATCTCCATCTCGTCGACGCCGTATTCGAGGCTATAGGCGATCCGGACCGTCTCGTGCGGCAGCTTCCCCTTCTTGCGGATCGGCACGAAGCCGGCGGACAGCTGATGCGCGATCGCGCCGCCCAGAATGAAGCCGCGCGCCTCGATGCCGGCAATCTTGTCGACTTTGGTGCCGGCATAGGGGTGAACGAGTTCGTCGATCGCGCGTCGGAACGTCTTCGGATTGCCGAGCAACGTGGTTATGTCGCGGAACATGATACCGGGCTTCGGATAGTCCGGAATGCTCCGAATGGCGGAAATCAGTTCCGATTGAACAACGGTCATGCTGGAGGAAGCCTTTGCGAGTTTGAGAGTGTCGCAGCCATAGCATCAACAAAGCGCAGAATTACAGGATTTTCTTCGGCTCGGGCCAGTGGTGCTTCGTTCGCGGGCCTCGGTCGCAGGTCTTGATACCCGCCTGTCGGGCATCCTTCACACACGAGGCCCGAGAAGGGTCAGAGGCGCAGCCCTGCCCCAACCCGCATCGATCCGGTCCACCCGACAAGGATTTGGCCGAACCCCCGAGTTGATGTTAGGCTTGTCGCCGGGTTGCAGCCGACTGCGGCGCTGCCCATTTGCAGAGCGAAACAGAGCGGGATGAGGTGTCGGCGGAATCTCCGCTCGCATCCCGCTTCGACTTCCTGGAGCAAGGCCGGCACTTCGGCGCATTCCGTAGCCGCGACCCAGGAGAAGGAGGAACACCATGCGCTTATTCGAATGCGGTACGCTCGTCCCGGGTTGCGATTGGCACACCCGCGCCGACAATGATGCGGAGATCGTACGCCGGGTCGTCGAGCATATGCGCGAAACCCATGGAGAAACGGTCATCCGCGAAAACATGGTCGACAACATCAAGGCGCGCATCGTCGACGAGCCACAGGCTGCGTGACGGCGGACGCCGCTTGCAGCGCCGCGCGCCTTAATCAGATGCGCATAGTGAGTTCGATCGAAGGACATGCAGGAGTGGCTCAGCGCGCCTGCACCAGAGACTCGAGCCGGGCGAGGAGCGTTGCCCGGTCGACGCTGAAATTGCGCTCGATCCAGAAATTCTCGAGTTGCGAAAGCAGCGCTCCGACCTGCGGCCCCGGCGCCACGCCCACCTTCAGCACGTCGGCTCCATTTAGTGGAAAGGCCGGTCTCTGCCATTTTTCCGCACGCGCCAGCAGCCGCTGAAACGCGGCCGTCTCGGCCAGAAAGGCCGGATCGGTCTCGGCCTTGCGGCGGGCGGAGGCAAGTGAAAGCTTGAGCCGGGCGATCGTCCCCTCGGCGCCGTGACGGTAAAGCGCGCGATCGAGGGCAGCATCCGGCAGGGCGGCGCTAATCTCCGGCGCCTCGGCGAACCGGGCGAGAAAGGCCGCTTCCGCCTTTGAGAGGCGCAAGCGCGACGCCATTGCCTCGATCCGTTCTGCATCGTGCGGAATAATCGCAGCAAGCCTCAAAAGCGGATCAGGCGCCCAGGAGAAAGTCTTCTCCGCGGCAATCAGACCCGGGATGGCGTCGATGCCCCATTTCTCGGTCTCCGGCAGGACCTCGCCGAGCACACCCGCCTGGCGCATCCAGAGAAGCGCGCGGCCGGGATCCGCGGCTGACAGCAGCTTCTTCATCTCGGTCCAGACGCGCTCGGCGGAAAGCGTCGCAAGCTTCGCGCGCGCCTGCGCACAGGCCCTGAGGCCGTCCGCGTCAGGCCGGCCGCTGCCGTAATGCGCGAAGAACCGGAAGAACCGCAGGATACGCAGATAATCCTCGGCGACACGTTCGGCGGCATCGCCGATGAAACGCAGCGTCCGGCTTTCGATATCGGCCAGGCCACCGACATAGTCGAAGATCTCGCCTTCGCTGTCTGCATAGAGTGCGTTGATGGTGAAGTCGCGGCGCGCCGCGTCCTCTTTCCATCCGGACCCGAAGGCGACTTCGGCGCGCCGGCCGTCGGTCGCAACGTCCTCGCGCAATGTCGTCAACTCATAGGGCACGCCGTCGACGACGAGCGTGACGGTGCCGTGGTCGATCCCCGTTGCGACCACCTTGATGCCGACGGCCTTCGCCCGCTCCGCAACGTCCTCTGGGTGCCAGGTGGTCGCGAAATCGACATCGCCCCCTGGCAGGCCAAGAAGGGCGTTCCGCACCGCGCCCCCCACGACCCGTGCTTCTCCGCCGTCAACGTTCAGCAGTTCGAAGACGCGGCGCAGCGCCGGTGCCTGGAACCAGGGCTCAGCGGCAATGGAGGTCATGCGTAAAGCCTTTCATAGAGCATGCGGACTATGCCCGCGGTGATGCCCCAGATGTTTCGCTCACCATAGGGCATGCGGTAGAAATGCCGCTCGGCACCCTCCCAATGGCGACTTCCGCGCCCATGGTTCTTCGGGTCCATCAAAAACGAGAGCGGCACCTGGAACACGCTTTCGACTTCCACCGGATTGGGCACGAGCTCGAATCCCGGCTGCACCACGGCGAGGACCGGCGTGATGCGGAAGCCCGAAAGCGCCATGTAATGCGGCAGACGGCCGACGGGATCGACGAAGCGCGGATCGAGCCCGATCTCCTCCTCGGCCTCGCGCACCGCCGCCATCTCGACGGACGGATCCTCAGGATCGACGGCCCCGCCCGGGAAGGCGACCTGCCCGGAATGCTTGCGCAGCGTCGAGGTCCGCTGGGTGAAGATCACGCTCGCATCGTCGCCGTCGTCGACGACCGGCACTAGGACGGCCGCGTCCTTCAGATGCAAGGTCTCGAGGTGAGGCACGATACCGGGATTGAGCAGGAAATCCCCGTGGTCGCGCCAGGAAGTCTCGATCGGACCGCCCGTCTGCATTCGCGCACGGCGACGGAACTCCTCGGCGGAAAACAGCGGACGACTCATCGGGACAGCGCTTCCAGTTCCGCCGCCGGCATGATCGGGAAAACGGCCCCGCCCGACCGCACGCAGAACATCTCGATCCCGTCGATTTGAACCTTCTCTCCGAGCTCGACGAGATCGTACATGACCGGCCGGGAAACGAGCGCCTCCAAACGGCCGCGCACATGCAGATAAGGTCTCAGCTCGCTATTCTCGCCGTGGATGACGAAGCGCAGCGGATGGTCCGGACCTGCCTCGACCACATCGCCGACATTGGTGCGGAAGGTCAGCACGCTTGCACCGTTCCGTGCGGTCACGCTCATCTCGACCGCGACGAATGGGGCATCTGCAACACGGATGCCGACCCTTTCGACCGGCGTGACGAGATAGGTCTTGCCGTCCTCGTCCTTGCGCAGCACGGTCGAAAACAGCCGGACGAGCGGCTGGCGGCCGATCGGCGTCCCCATGTAGAACCAGGTTCCGTCGCCGCGGATTTCCATGTCGATGTCACCGCAGAAAGGCGGGGTCCAGCGTTCCACCGGCGGCAGTCCCTTCGCTTCTCCGCCGGTCTGACCGGCAGCGCGAGCGATCAGTGCGGCAAGACCCGCCGCGTCACCCGTCTGCTGAATCTTCGGCTCTGCCATCGTTCTGTCCCGTTTGGTCTCGATCTTTTCCCTGAAGCACGGCGCGTCCGACGAGGTTCGGACGTTAAGCGCTTCGTGGCTCACGAGATAGTGCGTCTGCGGCGGCTTGTCAGCCGGCCGCCAGAGTCTAAATTGAAAAACAGGACCGAAGGTTCGAACGACCGCGATTCGGTTCGAAGCGTATGCGTGGGGAGAGACAGGCGATGAGTGTGATGAAAGGTGCGACGGAGCTCGCCGACGAGAAGGCGATCGTCGCCGCCGCGGAGGCCGCCCTCGGCGAAATCGCGCACATCCGCGCTGAGGTCGGCAAGGTCATCTTCGGCCAGGAAAGCGTCGTCGAGCAGACGCTGCTCGCGGTGCTGTCGGGCGGCCATGCGCTGCTCGTGGGCGTGCCGGGCCTCGCCAAGACCAAGCTCGTCGCGACCCTCGGCACGGTGCTCGGCCTCGACAACAGCCGGATTCAGTTCACGCCCGACCTGATGCCCTCGGACATCCTGGGCTCGGAGGTGATGGATCAGGACCAGGCCGGCCATCGCTCGTTCCGTTTCATTCCCGGACCGATCTTCACGCAGCTTCTGATGGCGGACGAGATCAACCGCGCCTCGCCGCGCACCCAGTCGGCACTGCTGCAGGCGATGCAGGAATATCACATCACCATTGCCGGCGCGCGCAAGGACCTGCCGCAGCCTTTCCATGTGCTGGCGACGCAGAATCCGCTCGAACAGGAAGGCACCTATCCCCTCCCCGAGGCGCAGCTCGATCGCTTTCTGATGCAGGTCGATGTGGGATATCCGGAGCTCGCCGCCGAAAGGCAGATCCTTTTGGAGACCACCGGCGTGTCGGAGGCGGAAGCTCGCCCCGTCATCAATGCCGCACGTCTCCAGCAGCTTCAGTCGCTGATCCGCCAGATGCCGGTGGGCGAGAAAGTGGTCGACGCGATCCTCTCGCTCGTCCGTTCTGCCCGTCCGGGCAACGGCAACGCGACGACGGACAAGAATGTCGCCTGGGGGCCCGGGCCGCGCGCCGGCCAAGCGCTTATGCTTTGCGCCCGCGCACGCGCTCTTTACGACGGCCGACTGGCTCCTTCCATCGACGATATACTCGCCCTTGCCGAACCCGTGCTGCAGCATCGCATGGCGCTGACCTTCGCCGCGCGCGCCGAGGGCATGACGGTACGCGACGTCATCGGCGATCTGGTGAAGCGAGCCAAGGGATAACGTATGGCCGCGATCGGGCAGATAGTCGCGCGTACGCCTTCCGGCGAGGTCCTGTCGCGCGCGCAGCAACGCGCGATGCTCGTCCCCGACTGCCTCGTCGAGGCGCGCCGGATCGCGAATACGGTGATTTCCGGCTGGCACGGCCGGCGCAAGCGCGGCATCGGCGAGAATTTCTGGCAGTTCCGCCCCTATAGCCAGGGCGAGAGCATGTCGCGCATCGACTGGCGCCGCTCCGCCCGCGACGACCACACCTATGTGCGCGACCGCGAATGGGAAGCCGCGCACACGATCTGGCTCTGGGCCGATCTCTCGCCGTCGATGATGTACAAGTCGACGCTCGGCCAGGTCTCGAAGGAAAGCCGCGCGCTGGTTCTGATGCTGGCGCTCGCCGAAATTCTCGCCCGATCCGGCGAGCGGATCGGCTGTCCGGGTGTCATGGAGCCCGTCTCCGCCCGCAATGCGGCCGAACGGCTCGCAACCGCGATCATGCTGAGCCCGCTCGCCGAGGGCCTTCCGGAGACGGGCATGATCCGCAGCATGAGCGATCTGGTGCTGATCGGCGATTTTCTGGACCCGGCAGACAGGGTGATGGAACGGCTCGGCCCCGTCGCGCGTCGCGGCCTGCGCGGCCATGTGGTCGAAATCGCCGACCCGGCCGAAGAGGTCTTTCCCTATGCTGGGCGCACCGAGTTCACCGATCCCGAAACCGGCGAGAAGCTGACGGCCGGCCGCGCCGAAATCCTGCGGGAAGACTACCAGCGCGCCTATCGCGCACGCCGCGACAGCCTCGGCGACGGCCTGCGGCATCTCGGTTGGACCTTCATTCCGCACAGGACCGACAGACCGGCCTCCGAGGCGCTGGTTGCCGTGCATATGTACCTTTCCGGAATGCCTTCCCGCGCAACCCATGGAGGGCTCCTATGATCGGCGGCCTCTCCTTCGCCTTCGCCAATCCGGTGATATTGTCGGCGCTTCTGGCCCTGCCCATCATCTGGTGGCTGTTGCGCATGACGCCGCCACGCCCCGCAGCCGAGGTGTTTCCGCCGCTGCGCGTCCTTGCCTCGGTGATCAAGCGTGAGGAGACGCCGTCGAAGAGCCCCTGGTGGCTGACGCTCATCCGAATGCTGATGGCCGCCGCCGTCATCCTGGCAATCGCCAACCCGGTGTTCAATCCGCGCAGCAACACGCTCGCCTCCTCCGGTCCGCTTCTATTGTTGATCGACAACAGCTGGGCGACCGCGCCGGATTGGGAGCGCCGGGTCGAAGCCGCCTCGGCACTGATCGACGACGCGGAGGCAAGGGACGTGGCTGTGTCGATCGTGCTCACCGGCGACCGGCAGCACGATGCCACTCCGGGATCGGCGGCTGCTGCGCGCACCCGGTTGGCGGCCGCCGCGCCCGCGCCGCTCCCGGCAGACCGGCGATCGGCCCTTGCCGCGATCGAGACAGCCTTTGCAGACATCGCGCCAGGCACCGCGGCCTTCATCACCGACGGTATCGAATCGGGTGATTCGCAGACCATGCAGGGACTCGCCGAACTCGGCGCGGCGGACGTCCGGGTGATCGAGGCCGACGGCGCCCAGGCGGTGGCGATCACCGATACGAGCAACGAGTCGAGCGG
This sequence comes from Ensifer sp. LCM 4579, assembly GCF_001854885.1. GTDB lineage: Bacteria > Pseudomonadota > Alphaproteobacteria > Rhizobiales > Rhizobiaceae > Sinorhizobium. Next base: position 198,073 of record NZ_MDDV01000006.1, read on the forward strand.
CATGTCGGTGACGGCAACGCGCCTGAAGACGGACACGAGCCGCTCCCTCCCGCTTGTCGCCTACGACAGCCGAGGCCGTTCGATCGCCGACGGCTCGATCGACTTTGCGCCCGGCGAAGGGGTTGCGAAGGGAACGATCGAAGCGCCGTTCGAACTGCGGAACGACTTCGCCCGCATCGGCGTCGAAGGCGCGGCCACGGCCGGCGCGACACACCTGCTCGACGACGGGTTCCGCCGGCGGCGGGTGGCTTTGTTGAGCGGAGAGGCGCGCGACCAGTCGCAGCCGCTCCTTTCGCCGCTCTACTATATCGATCGCGCGCTGGCCCCCTATGCCGATCTCGTCGAGCCGCGTGAGACCGATCTCGCCATCGCCATTCCCGAACTCCTCGAGCAGCGCCCATCGGTTTTGATCATGGCCGACATCGGCCGCCTGCCGGAAGCGACCTATCCGCTGATGACGAAGTGGATCGAGAATGGCGGGACGCTCATCCGCTTTGCCGGCCCGAGGCTTGCCGCAGCCCCGGCTGATGATCCTCTGGTTCCGGTGACGCTGCGGCAGGGCGAGCGGGCGCTCGGCGGCGCCCTATCCTGGTCGGAACCGCAGCCGCTCGCCGATTACCCGGCCAACGGCCCCTTTGCCGGCATGGCGCGACCGACCGACATCCTCGTCAAGCGCCAGGTCCTGGCGGAACCGACGGCCGATCTGGTGGAGCGTACCTGGGCGAGCCTCGCCGACGGCACGCCGCTGGTCACCACCGCGGTCCGCGGTACGGGCCGCATCATCCTCTTCCATGTCAGCGCGGAGGCCACCTGGTCGAACCTGCCGATTTCCGGAGATTTCGTGGAAATGCTCCGCCGCAGCGTCCAGCTTTCTCGCAGCGGCGGCGTTACCGGCGAGACCAAGGCGGTCAAGGCGCAGGCGCTCGCACCTTATCGCCTTCTGAACGCCGATGGCGTGCTGGTCGCCGAAACCGGCACTGCCCGCCCGCTCGAAGTGCGGCCCGGCAGGGAACCGCTCGCGACACCGGACAACCCGCCCGGCCTTTACGGCTCAGAGGACGGCTTCACGGCACTGAATCTCCTGCCGCGCGACGCGGAACTGCAGCGCATAGACATGACCGCCGCCGGCCCCTACGCCTCGGAACGGCTCGTCCGGGCGGAAAGCTGGTCGCTGAAGCCGGCGCTGCTGACGCTCGCACTCCTGCTGCTGTTGGCCGACGCCATGATCGTCCTGTTCATGGGTGGCGCCTTCTCACGCATCCGCTCGGCGCGCTCGGCGGCGGCACTCATCTGCCTCATCGCCGGAGCCGCACTTCTGCTTCCGCCGCAAGCCTTTGCGGACGATACGCGTCCGGGCGACGATCGCATTCTCGAGCGGCTGGATACCACCCATCTCGCCTATGTCGTCACCGGCGAGGACGAGGTGGACCGGCTGTCGGAGAGCGGCCTGAGGGGGCTCACCAGTTTCCTGACCTACCGCACGACGCTCGAGCCCGGCGCTCCCGTCGGCCTCGACATAATGAGCGACGAGCTCAGCCTCTACCCGATCATCTATTGGCCGATCTCGGCAACAGCCCCGATGCCGAGCCCGCAGGCCGTGAGCCGCATCGATGCCTATATGCGCGCTGGCGGCACCGTGCTCTTCGACACGCGCGACCAGTTCTCCTCGCTCGGCGCCTCGTCAAGCGGCACGAGCCCGAACACGGAGCGGCTGCAGGCGATCCTCGGCAATCTCGACATTCCGCCGCTGGAGCCTGTGCCGACGGATCACGTTCTGACCAAGGCCTTCTATCTGCTGACGAATTTCCCTGGCCGCTATAACGGCAGTCCGCTCTGGATCGAAGCGCAACTGGACAACCGCGAGGAGGAAAGCAACCGCCCGGCCCGGCCCGGCGACGGCGTGACGCCGATCATGATTACCGGCAATGATTTTGCCGGCGCCTGGGCCGTCGACGCGAACGGCGCCGCGCTCTTGCCGACGGTACCGCCGGACGAGATGCAGCGCGAGTATTCCTTCCGCTCCGGAGTCAATATCATGATGTATATGCTGACCGGCAACTACAAGGCCGACCAGGTGCATGTTCCCGCCCTGCTCGAGCGGCTCGGGCAGTGAGGCCGCGATGACCATCGACTTTTCGCCGCTCCTCCCCTGGCCTTACCTGACGGCGCTGATCCTGGCGGCCCTTGTCCTGGCCGCCTTCGGTATCTGGCAGCGCGTTCGCGGCGCTTTCCTGCGTACGGCCGCGCTCGCAGCCTTCTGCCTTGCGCTTGCGAATCCCGTGCTGTTCCAGGAGAAGCGCGAGCCGCTTTCGACCATTGTTGCCGTCGTCGTCGATCGCAGCCAGAGCCAGGAGAATGCCGACCGGCGTGAACAGACCGACAAGGCGCTGGCCGGACTCCAGGAGCGCCTCTCCCGCTTCCCGCAGATCGAAACGCGCATCGTCGAGGCGGCGGATTCCCGGGAAAACGACGCGCCCTCGACAAGGCTTTTCGACGCGCTGGCAACGGCATTGGCCGACGTGCCGCCCGCGCGCGTCGGCGGCGCCATCTTCATCACCGACGGCCAGGTGCACGATGTGCCGGATGTGAGCCAGACGCTCGGATTCAATGCACCGCTGCACGGGCTGATCACCGGAAGACCCGATGAGTTCGACCGGCGCATCGAGATCGTCAACGCACCTCGCTTCGGCATCGTCGGCGAGCAGCAGAACCTCACCTTCCGTGTCGTCGACGACGGCACCGCCCCCGGGGGCAGCGCCGAAGTAACGATCCGCCTCAACGGCAACGAGATCGCGATCGAGCACGCCGAGCCCGGCACAGAGGTGCCGTTCAGCTTTACCGTGCCGCGCGGCGGCAACAATATTCTCGAATTCGCGGTCGATCCGATCGCCGGGGAAGTAACGGAGGCGAACAACCGCGCCGTTCACGTGATCGACGGCATTCGCGAGAACCTGCGCGTGCTTCTCGTTTCCGGCGAGCCGCATGCCGGCGAGCGCGCCTGGCGCAACCTGTTGAAATCCGACGCGGCCGTGGATCTCGTCCACTTCACCATTCTCCGGCCGCCCGAAAAGCAGGACGGCACGCCAATCAACGAGCTGTCGCTGATCGCCTTCCCGACACGCGAGCTCTTCGTCGACAAGATCAGCGAATTCGACCTCATCATCTTCGATCGTTATCAACATCGCGGCGTGCTGCCGATCCTCTACTATGACAACATCGCGCAATATGTGCAGAACGGCGGCGCGCTGCTGATCGCGGCCGGCCCGGAACATGCCGGCGACGATTCGATCGCGGCAACGCCGCTGTCGGCCGTCCTTCCCGCAAACCCGACCGGGGTCGTCAACGAAAAGGCCTTCTTCCCGCGCCTTTCCGAGGAGGGCAGGAAACATCCGGTGACCAGGGGCCTCGAAGGTGCGGACAGCGAGCCTCCGGCCTGGGGGCGCTGGTTCCGCACGGTCGACGTCGACAGGCCGCTCGGCCAGACGGTGATGGAGGCCGCGGACGGACGGCCGTTGCTTGTGCTCAACCGCGTCGGCAAGGGGCGCGTCGCCATGTTGCTCTCCGATCAGGGCTGGCTCTGGGCCCGCAATTTCGAAGGTGGCGGCCCACATATTTCGCTCTACCGCCGCACCGCCCATTGGCTGATGCAGGAACCGGCCCTCGAAGAGGAGGCGCTGACCGCGCGTGCTTCGGGTCGGACGCTGGAAATCACCCGGCAGACGATCGAGGGCGATCCGGGCCAGGCAACGCTTACCTATCCCTCCGGCCGCTCGGCGGAGGTCACGCTGACGGAGCGCGAGCCAGGCCTGTACAAGGCGGAGGTCAGGACCGACGAGATCGGGCTCTTCGAGGTCGCCAATGACGAGCTGACGACGCTCGTGCATGTCGGCAATGTCAATGCACCGGAGTTCAAGGCGGCGATTTCGACGGAGGAAAAGCTGGAACCCTGGGCCGAGAAGACCAAAGGAACCCTCCGCCGCCTGGCAAATGCCGACGGCCCGGTCGATCTTCCTTCGATCCTGCCTGTTCGAGGCGCCGTGCGGGCGATCGACGATCAGCGCCTGTCGCTGAAGATGACCGACGAGACGGTGCTCAAGGGCGTCAATTCGTTGTCGCTGTTCTCCGGACTGCTCGGTCTGGCGGCACTGCTCTTCATCATCTCGGCCACCTGGTATCGCGAAGGGCGGTGAGCGGGGGATTGCGATCATCGCTTTGCGCGCGGCGCCGCACCTTGCTGCAAAGTCACCCGGCCGATGCGCCTGGTGTTCCCCGCAATGCTTGTGCGAGGATCGTTGGCTCAAGGCAGCCCAGCCCGAGGATGACTGACGAAGGAAGAGTTTGCAGCCCGGTCAGGCGATCACGCCGCGAATTCCCGCGAGGCGCAGATGGCGCCGTCGGACTCAAGGCCGTCGTCCCGCCAGGCAATCATGCCCTGCAATCGTGTGTGAACATTCGCAGCGATCGGCACGACCAGCACCCGGGCCGGGTCGACCGGCCCCGGGAACTCAAGGGCGCCGTAACGCACCTTCTCGAAGCCGAGCGGCTGGTAATAGGGCGGGTCGCCGACGAGGATTACCGCCTCGGAGCTCTTCCGCCGCGCCGCCTCGACGGCGATGCGTACGAGCTCCCGGCCGATGCCCTTGTTCTTGTGCGACGGCCGAACCGCAAGAGGCCCGAGCAGATGCCCCCGCACGCATCCGGCCTTAACCGCGGTCATCCTGACCGACGCGATCGTTTCGCCATTGTCCGTGCAGATGAAGGAAAGCGACCGGTCATGCGGACCCTGCTCGCGGATCCGCGCGGCGGCACGGGTAAACCGGCCGGGACCGAAAGCTTCTTCATTGATGATTTCGATGGCTGCGTCGTGGGACGCGTCTTCAGTCAGATAGACGAGATCGTGCTTTTTCATGGATGTCGAAAACCGGCATGCGAACGGACAGAATGCAGTGGCTCACCCCCAAGGGGCGTTGGCGGCATCAGCGTCGTCGCAGGCTTCCCGACTGGATCATGGATATCGGTCATTTCCGAAAGTGAAAAAGCGTTCCGTTGCCGATAGCAGAAAATTGCCGCCTGTCAAAGCCGAAAACGCACTGTTCGAGATTCGACCCCTATCTCCCGCTCCGTCGCGCGCTATTTTGAACGACAGCAGGATCAGGAATGGAGATCGGTGATGGGCAGGCTGGTGGACGGCGTCTGGCAGGACGTCTGGTACGATACCGTCGAGACGAATGGTCGCTTCAAGCGCAGTGTGTCGCAGTTCCGCAACTGGATCACCGCCGACGGCTCGCCCGGACCCTCTGGCGAAAGTGGCTTCAAGGCCGAGGCCGGCCGCTACCACCTCTACGTATCGCTCGCCTGTCCTTGGGCGCACCGAACACTGGTCTTCCGCAAGCTGAAAAAGCTGGAGGAGATGATCTCGCTCTCCGTCGTCGACCCGCTGATGCTCAGCAATGGCTGGGAGTTCAAGCGGGAGAACGGCGGCACGGTCGACCACCTGTTCGATTCACGCTTCCTCTGGCAGGTCTATGTTCGCGCCGACAGCAATTATTCCGGCCGTGTCACCGTGCCGGTCCTTTGGGACAAGGAAAGAGAAACGATCGTCTCCAACGAGTCGGCCGAAATCATCCGCATGTTCAATTCGGCCTTCGACGGCCTCACCGGCTCTACCCTGGACTTTTATCCCGAGGCGCTCCGGACCGAGATCGATGCCCTCAATGCGCGCGTCTATGACGCGGTCAATAACGGTGTCTACAAGTCAGGCTTCGCCACCACGCAGGAAGCCTATGAGGAGAGCGTCACCGCGCTTTTCGCAATGCTCGACGAGTTGGAAGATCGCCTCGGCTCACGGCGCTATCTCTTCGGCGATCGCACAACCGAGGCCGACTGGCGCCTCTTCACGACATTGGTTCGCTTCGATCCGGTCTATGTCGGCCATTTCAAATGCAACATCCGCCGCATCGCCGATTATCCCCATCTTTCGGGCTACCTGCGCGACCTCTACCAAATAGAGGGGGTCGCGGCGACCGTCGACCTGAACCACATCAAGCAGCATTACTATCGCAGCCATAGGATGATCAATCCAACCGGCATCGTGCCGGTCGGGCCGGAGTTCGACCTTGCGGCTCCGCACGGGCGGGATCGCCTTTAGACAGTCGTGAGGAAAGCCGTGCGCCCTTTTTGTTACCAGAACGAATCCGGCGCTGCGGTTCCGGCCAGTTCGGCAAGCCGGCGGCGGGTCGAGGATGTCGTCTCCTCCGGCAAGGCGTCGAGGGCGAAAAATCCCGCGGCAGCGATTTCCAGGTCCGCGCGCTTCGGCCGCTCCTGGCGGACACCCTCACAGCGGAAGAAGATAACATGATCGCGCCGGCTGGTGCCGCGGTTGTAATAGACCTGCACGAGTGCCGGCGGCTTCGTGAGTTCGAGATTGCCCTCTTCCTTCAGTTCGCGAACCAGCCCCTCGACCGCGGTTTCGTCGCGATCGAGGCCGCCGCCGGGAAAGTGCCAGCCTGGCAGGTAGGAGTGCATGACCAGAAACACCCGCCCCTCTTCGTCGAAGCAGGCCGCCCTCACCCCAAGCGTCATACCGCGCGAAAAGGCGAAATAGACATGGGCGAACCGGGTCAGAAGGCGGAGCTGCCAACTCTGCATGTCGCTACTCCCTTTACGATCGAACTCAGGCTACGTAGGCGCTGTAGAGGTTCGGGATAATCCTTTCAAATGATTTCCCTGATCCCGAATATGCGCTAGACGGGGGGTAATGTTCAAACTCGCGCATATTTCCGACGTTCACCTCGGGCCGCTGCCGGAGCTTACCCTGCGCGAACTCGCCTCGAAAAGAATCACTGGCTTCGTCAACTGGCACAGGAACCGTGCGCGCCATCTTTTCCCCGGCACGCTCGCGTGCCTGATGGAGGACATGGAGGGCCGCCGGCCGGATCACCTGGCGATCACCGGCGATCTCGTGAATCTCGCCTCCTCGCTGGAGATCAAGGCGGTGACGGAATGGCTCGCGGAGGCTGGCGATCCCAAAGACGTCTCCGTCGTGCCTGGCAACCACGACGCCTATGTGCCGGGCGCCTATGAGCGGATGTCCCGTGCCTGGTATCCTTATATGCGCGGCGACGCCGGTCCAACCGGATGGACCAAGGAGCATTCCTGCTTCCCCTATATGCGCGTGCGCGGCCAGGTCGCGCTCATCGGCTGCTCGACGGCCGTCGCCACGCCCCCCTTCGCGGCAAGCGGCTATTTCGGGCCGCATCAGGCGCGCGCCACAGTCAATCTGCTGCGCGCGGCCGGCGAGGCCGGGCTCTTCCGGGTCGTCATGATCCATCATCCGCCGATCCGCGGCGGAACCTCGATGCACAAGCGCATGATTGGCATCCGCCGTTTCGCCGCGACGATTTCGTCCGGTGGCGCGGAACTGGTCCTGCATGGCCACACGCATCTCAACACGGTCCATTGGCTGAAGGGACATGCAGCCCCCGTGCCGGTCGTCGGAATCTCATCAGCCTCGCAGGCGCCGGGCGGCAGCAAGCCGGTCGCCGCCTACAATCTCTTCACGATCGCAGGCGCGCCTGACAAATGGCAGGTGACGCGCGAGCGCTTCGCGCTGAATGCCGACGCGACCGCCACCAGCCTTGCCGAGACGACGCATTTTTATGGTTAGTTTCGCGTCCTGTCGAATAAACGGCGGGCCTCGCGCGTCTTACTCGCGTTCGATAAGATCAGCCAGCCGCCGGGGGACGTCCGCGTCGGCCGGTTTACCGATCTTCACAGGAGACAGGCATGACGACCCGCAAGATCATTCTCTTCGCCTCCGCAGTATTGGCGGCCTCGATGGCGAGCCACGCGGCGATGGCCGTCGGCGATGACACCAGCGAGCCACCGAAGAAGACAAAGACGACCACCCAATGCACGAACGGCAAGGTCTGGGACGCCAAGCAGAACAAGTGCGTCGAAGCGAAGAAGAGCAGCCTCGATGACGATATACTGTTCGATGCGGCGCGCGAGCTCGCCTATGCCGGCCAATACGAGAATGCCATCAAGGTTCTCGGCGCCATGAAGGAGCAGCACAGCGCCCGCGTCTTCAACTATCTCGGCTATGCCAACCGCAAGGCCGGCCGCATGGAACGCGGCATGCAATACTACAAGCGCGCGCTTCAGGCGGACGAGAATTACATCCTTGCCCGCTCCTATATGGGGCAGGCGCTCGTCGAGCAGGGCCGGATCGAGGAAGCGAAAGTGCAGCTCGTCGAGATACGCGATCGCGGCGGCGAAAACACCTGGGCCTACAGGGCCCTGCTGCAATCGCTCGGAGGTCTCCGCCACTACTGAAGCGCGTAGCTGCACGCCTTTCCCCGGCTAGGTGAAGCGGCTGTAGGAGGCGCAGAGCTGCTATTGGAAAACCGGATCTGGCGCGCAAAAACCTCTTTGCGTTCCGGCTCTTCCCTTGCAGACTTCGGGTCTATTGTTTCATATCATGGGCCGTGGCTTCGCACGGCGAGCAGGCGCCCGATCCGGCATGTCTCATTGGAAGAGTAATGCGCCAAGCGGCTGAGATGAAGGACTTCAGACAGGATTTGGTCAGCCTGCTGCCCAAATTGCGTCGCTTCGCGATGACGTTGACACGCGACGTCAACGATGCCGACGACCTTCTCCAGGAAGTCTGCGAGCGCGCGATCACGCGCAGCCACCTGTGGAACGGAGAGGGTCGGCTGGCGAGCTGGGTCTACGCCATGACCCGCAATCTCTGGGTCGACGAGATCCGCAAGCGCAAGGTCCGCGGCGGGGGCGACATGACCGATTTTTTCGATCCTGCCGAGCTGAACGTCGAAGCGGCCGCCGAGAAAGCCGTCTACGTCAATCAGTTGCACAGGATGATCCTCTCCATGCCGGAGGGATTGGCAAGCGTGTTCCTGCTGGTGAACGTCGAGGGTTACAGCTACCGGGAAGCGGCGGAGATACTCGCGATCCCGATCGGTACGGTCATGAGCAGATTGTCGACGGCGCGCCTCAGACTTGCGGCAATGCTGTCCGAGGATGCGGAAAGGAGGGCATGAGCCTTGCAGCAGACGAAAGGACTTGCGCTCGAAGTGCGGCTCTCGGCCTATATCGACGGCGAGATCGGCGAAACGGAGAAGACTGAGCTCGACAGCTTGCTGGCGCGGGACGACGACGCGAGGGCTCTGCTCGAGAGACTGAAAGCAGGCAGCGCATTTGGAAACAGGGCCTTCGAGGATTTCCTCCACGATCCCGTGCCTCTGGCTCTGGTCCGCCAGATCAAGCAAGGCCCCGGGATCACGCCGCGATTCGAGCGGGTCGCAACGGCGAACCTTCCGAAAAGAAGCCTGCGCATCTGGCCGCGCCTTGCCGCCGCCGCCGTTGCGCTGTTCTTCCTCGGCGGCGTCGGCGGTTTCATTCTTGGTAGTGCTGGCAACATAGTCGACCCCGCTCCCGAGGCGGCCGGTCGCTCGTGGATCGGCGAGGTCGCGGAGTATCACGACATCTATTCGCGCCAGAAAAAGCACCTCGTCGAGGTACCGGCTTCGCAGGCAGCAGTGATCGAAAGCTGGCTCTCCTCAAGCGTCGGCGTTGCCTTCCGCATCCCCGATCTCACGCGCAAAGGACTGACCTTCGAAGGTGCCCGCTTGCTTGTCGCCGACGGCAGACCCGTCGGCCAGCTGGTGTACCGCGATCGCGAAAGCGAAATCTTCGCTATCTGTTTCCTGAAGAACGGCGACGGCGGGAAACCGGATCGATTCAGCGAAACGATCCGGGGCGATCTGAGCCTTGTCTCCTGGCAGCGAGACGCCGCTTCCTTCGTCGTGGTAGGTCCATCGTCAGACGCCGGGCTGCAGGATCTCGCCCAGACGGTGGCGGCCGCCATATGAACGGTAGTCCCCTCTGATTAGAGGCGGACTACCGCAAAAGGGTCACTTCCCAACCGTCTCCAGCACGCGGTTGGCGGCCGAGACGATAGCTTCGAGCGAGGCGGCGACGATGTTGGTGTTGATGCCGACGCCGAACAGCGTGCCGCCCGGATATTCGACTTCCACATAAGCGATCGCCGCGGCGTTGGAGCCGTGCTGCAGCGAGTGTTCGGAATAGTCCGCGACCGAGAGCTCGATACCGAGATAGATCGACAGCGCATTGATGAAGCCGTCGATCGGACCCGTGCCCTTGCCCTCGATCCGCCTGGCCTCGCCCCTGTCGGTGATCTCCGCGGCGACGACGCGCAGTCCCTTGTGTTCGCTGACGGGATAGGTGTGGTGATCGACGAATTTGAGCCGCGCGCCGGGCTGCTCCACGTAACCCTCTATGAAGCGCTGATGGATCCGCTTTGACGGCAGTTCCTTGCCCTCCTCGTCGGTAATGCGCTGGATGTCCTCGCGGAACTCTATCTGGAGTTTCCGCGGCAGGTTGATACCGTAGTCCTCCTGCAGGATATAGGCGATGCCGCCCTTGCCCGACTGCGAGTTGATGCGGATGATCGCCTCGTAGCTGCGCCCGACGTCGCGCGGGTCGATCGGCAGATAGGGCACCTCCCAGAGCGTCTTGTTCGCCTGCTTCAGCGCCTTCATGCCCTTGTTGATGGCGTCCTGGTGCGAACCGGAGAAGGCGGTGTAGACCAGCTCGCCGACGTAAGGGTGGCGTTCCGGAATGACCATCTGGTTGGAATATTCGTAGACTTCCTTGATGCGCTCGATGTCCGAGCAGTCGAGCTTCGGATCGACGCCCTGTGTGAACATGTTGAGCGCGAGCGTCACCACGTCGACATTGCCGGTGCGCTCGCCATTGCCGAAAAGCGTGCCCTCGACGCGGTCCGCGCCGGCCATCAGGCCGAGCTCGGTGGCGGCGATACCGGTGCCGCGATCGTTGTGCGGATGCAAGGAGATGATCAGGTTCTCTCGATTGTCGAGATTGCGGCACATCCATTCGATCTGGTCGGCATAGATGTTCGGCGTCGCCATCTCGACAGTCGACGGCAGATTGATGATGAGCTTGTTGTCCGGAGTCGGCCTGATGATCTCGGTGACGGCGTTGCAGATCTCCAGCGCCACTTCGAGTTCCGTACCGGTGAAGCTTTCCGGCGAATATTGGAAGCGGTAGCCGCCTCCCGCCTTTGCCGCCATGTCGGTGATCATCTTGGCGGCATCGGTGGCGATCTGCTTGATGCCGGAGACGTCCCTGGCGAAAACGACGCGACGCTGCAGCTCGCTCGTCGAATTATAGAAGTGGACGATCGGATTGCGGGCGCCCTCGAGCGCCTCGAACGTGCGCGTGATCAGCTCCGGCCGGCACTGCACCAGCACCTGGAGCGAAACGTCCTCCGGCACATTGCCTTCCTCGACGCACCAGCGGGCGAAGTCGAAATCCGTCTGCGAGGCGGACGGGAAGCCGATCTCGATCTCCTTGAAGCCCATGTCCAGGAGCAGGTGGAACATGCGCGCCTTGCGGTCGTGCCCCATCGGATCGACGAGCGCCTGGTTGCCGTCGCGCAGGTCGACGGAGCACCAGATCGGCGCCTTGACGATCGTTTTGGAAGGCCATGTGCGGTCCGGCAGCGCCACCTGCGGATAGGGCTGATATTTCAACGCGGCCTCGGGCATGCCTTGCTTGATGGGGTGCGATTTCAAGATCATGTGCAGCTTCTCTTCGTCACTGGAGCGTCGCTTGCCGCATGCAATAGCCGATCGCCGGAATTATTGCGATGGCTGATGCTCGCCGGAGCGCGCTTTGGTTTTAACCTATTGTTTGCAGCTTGGGATTTCGAGGAGCGATCTGCCGGCAAGGCTTTTCGGCCGCCGGGCGCTCCTCACCGGACCCGGCAACCGCGCGTAAGGCCGAGAAGAAGAAGCGAGGCGAAGGCGCGCACGGAAGCGCGATTGTTATCGCGTCCGGAGAAGATCGCTGCGATCTTGTGTGCTTTCGCCTGGGTCATGCGAGTGCCTATACACGGGCCGAACGGCCGAGGCAAGGGCGGTCAAGCGCATTGCTTGCCGGGTACAGTGCCCGTAATGGCTGCCCCTCTCCCCGGGTTTGACCCGAGGACTAGCCCTCTCCCCGCAGGCGGGGAGAGGGGACTGAGCTGGCGCTGCGGGTCTCCTTCGCCCCGCTCGCGGGGAGAAGGTGGCCGACAGGCCGGATGAGGGGCGCCGCGTGCACATCCCGGCCGGGAGGCGCTCGACCTCAGATTTCGGTGACGGAGGTGATGATCCGCGATACGAGCCCGTAGGCCTTCGCTTCGTCCGCTCCGAGCCAGTAGTCGCGATCGGTGTCCTTGGCGATCTTCTCGACCGGCTGGCCGGTCGCTTCCGAGAATATCCGGTTGAGGCGCTCGTTCATCTTGATGATCTCCCGCGCCTGGATTTCGATGTCGGAGGCCATGCCGCGCGTGCCGCCCGACGGTTGGTGCAGGAGGAAGCGGGTGTTCGGCAGGCACAGGCGGCGCTCTTTCGGGGCTCCGACATAGATCAGTGCGCCGGCGGAAGCGACCCAGCCGGTGCCGATCGTCCAGACCTTGGGTTTCACGAACTTGATCATGTCGTGAATGCTGTCGCCCGATTCCACGTGGCCGCCCGGCGAATTGATGAAGATGCGAATATCCTCATCGCTGGCCGAGGCCAATGCCACGAGCTGCGAGCAGACCTTCAGCGCCAGCTCCTGCGTGACCGTTCCGTAGATGAAAATCGAACGCGACTTGAAAAGGTTCGCCTCCGTTTCCTTGCCGAGCGGCAATTCGGTCTTCTTCTCTTCCTGGTCGTCGTCGTTCATCCGCATTCTCCGGACTCCTCATGAAATGTCTCAAAGTCAGATAATGCGACTCGACAGCGAAAACAATGCAATGAAATGGGCGAAGCAGGCATTGCGCAGCCGGTGCTGCGGCGGTGGGAAATGAGTGAGGGGCGACAAATGCAGTATGGACAGCGTGCAAAAGCCCAATAAGATCAGCGCGTCAGCAATGGTGCGGTCCTTGAGCCGCGCCCCGCTGACCTGAATTTCAGATAGGCGGGCTAACCTCCCAGGCCCGCCGACCAGTGGGGACCCGAATGAAGAAACAGATCCTTATCGCCGCCGCCGCGCTTGCTGCATCCGCCGTACCCGCTTTTGCCCATCTCGACCCGATGGCGCACGGCTCGCTGATGGCCGGTCTGTCGCATCCGCTTTTCGGCGGCGACCATATCGTTGCGATGCTCGCCGTCGGGCTCTGGGCCGGTGAGATCGGCGGCCGGGCGCGCTGGGCAGTACCCGCGGCCTTCGTCGCCACCATGGCCATTGGCTTTGCGCTCGCCGTGATCGGCGTCGGCCTGCCCTTCGTCGAACCGGCGGTCCTCGCCTCCGTGATTGCTCTTGGCCTGATAGTGGCGATCGCCGTCCGGCTCGATGCGACGAAAGCCGCCGCCATCGTCGCCATCTTCGCACTGTTCCACGGTCATGCGCATGGCGGCGAGCTTGGTGCAGCCGGCGCCTTGCCCTTTGCCGCAGGCTTCATCATCGCGACCGCCCTCCTCCATGTCGCCGGTATAGTGTTCGGCATGGCGCTCGCGAGGCTCTCCGGCGGCGGCAGCCTCGCCCGCCTGCTCGGCGGCATTACCGCGCTTGCCGGTGCAGCCCTGATGCTCGGATGAACAGATGAAGAGCGAAAGGGCTGGGTCCATGCCCGGCCCTTCGAGGAAAATGGCTGAATGCTGGTCGTTCGCTCTGCACTCCCCGAGGAGATCGGCATCCTTGCCGCGATCGGCCTTTCAGCCTGGCGCAAGGGGATTGCGCCACTCGTGACCGAGACGGTGGCGACCAGGATCGCCGCAAGCAATCCCTTCCTGCCATTTCTGGAAGGACTGGGGTCACGCGTACTGGTGGCCGAAATCGACGGCGCAGCCGCGGGGATCGGTGCATGCGAGCGCAACGACGATACGATCAGCGATATCTGGATCGCGCCGGCCTTCGAAGGGCGCGGCGCCGGATCGGCCCTGATAGGCGCGCTCGAGGCGCAGATCGCCGGTCGAGGATATGCGGAGGCGCATATTCAGGTTGCCGCCCGAAACGAGCGGGCGCTCCAGCTCTATCGCCATCTCGGCTACAGAGAAATCTGGCGGAAGGTCCTGTTCGATGCGGTCCTTGAGACCGATCTGGAGAAAATTAGTCTCTCAAAGGCTCTTTGAGCTCCATCGGCGCGCCAATACCCCGCCCCAACCCCTCCCAAGGGGAGGCCACACTGCCTCGCCCTCCTTCCTGACCTGAACCGCCGCCGCTCTCGGAGACGTCGGTTGAGCGAGACGGCGCCGCGACGAAGCCCCTCCCCCTTATGGGGAGGCGTTGGGGAGGGGTTTTGACCGTCGCTTAAGGTCACCCGCGGCCGCGATAGGTCGGCACGCCCTGGTCCGGCAGCCAGACGCCTTCAGGGGGGTTGCCGGTCTGCCAGAAGACGTCGATCGGGATGCCGCCGCGCGGGTACCAATAGGCGCCGATCCTGAGCCATTTCGGCGAGAGCAGCGACACCAGCCGCTTGGCGATCTCCATGGTGCAATCCTCATGGAAGGCGCCGTGATTGCGGAAGGAATGCAGGAACAGTTTCAGCGACTTCGACTCGACCAGCCAGCCATCCGGCACATAGTCGATGACGATGTGCGCGAAGTCCGGCTGTCCCGTCATCGGGCAGAGCGACGTGAATTCCGGCGCGGTGAAGCGGACGACGAAATCGGTGCCGGGATGTCCGCTCGGCACCCTTTCCAGCTCGGCCTCTTCCGGGCTTTGCGGCAGATCCACTTTCGCCCCGAGTTGCGAAAGTCCTGATACGTCGGTCTTCGTCATTTCCGTCATGCTCCAATCTGTGATCGGGACGCGGGATGGGGCGCACCGCCCACTCTTCTCCCTGTGCCCCTGAATGATGCCTAACCTATCAAGCGGCAATTCAAAGTGCGACAGCACTGCACGTCCGGTCAGCCGCGCGGTGCCGTGGTCTTGACGCGCACGCCGTGCGCCTTCTCGCCCTCCGGCTCGACATGGATGGCGATCCGCGCCCCCGGCTGGACGACGCGGATGGCATCCTCGATGCGGTCGCATATATCATGGGCTTCGCCAACCGGCATCGCCTCCGGCACCACCATGTGAAAATCCACGAAGGTCGCCGGGCCCGCCTGCCGCGTCTTCAGGTCGTGAACGCCGAGCGAGCCCTCGGCATTGTCGGCGATGGCCCGCTTGATCGCCTCCTCTTCCTGCGCCGGCACGGCCCTGTCCATAAGCCCGTCGATCGAGCGCGAGATGACCTTCCAGCCCTGCCAGAGGATATTGCCGGCGACGACCACCGCAAGCAGCGGATCGAGGATCGCGTAGCCGGTGGCAAGTGCCAGGAGAAGGCCTACGAGCACGCCCGCCGAGGTCACGACATCCGACACGATATGGTGACCATCGGCGCTGAGCGCCGGGGAGCGATGGCGCCTGCCCGCGCGGATCAACAGATAGGCCCAGGCAGCGTTGATGACACCGGCGCCGAAATTTATCGCAAGGCCAAGCGCGGGCGCATCCAGCATGGAGGGCGCCATCATTTCCGGCACAGCCTCCCAGATGATCAAGAGCGCCGCGACGACGATCAGCACGCCTTCGATGACCGCGGAAAAATACTCCGCCTTGTGATGCCCGAATGGGTGTGTCGCATCCGCCGGCTTCGCCGCATAGCCGATCATCACATAGGCGATCACCGCGGCGATCACGTTGACGGTGGATTCCAGTCCGTCCGAGAGAAGAGCCACCGAGTCCGTCACCCACCAGGCGAGCATCTTCAGCCCCATGACGCCAAGGGAAAGCGGCATGCCCCAGAAGGCGAGCCTCAGGACTGTTCGGTTGTCGGGCGCGGTCATGCTTATCCCTCTGCAGATGCAAACGAGTTGCAAATGCATGCCTGTTCAAACGCAAAACCGCCCACGCGGGTTTTCGCGCAGGCGGGTTGTCGTCACCATATGGGCGATACCGGACGAATTGTCAAAGGCCTGTCACCGCCCGCTCACCGCCCGCGCGCCTCTGCCGCAGGACGGCGGAGGCGCGGCCGTCGTCAGGCCGCCTTGATCTTCGCCCTCTTCGCCAGATGCGCCACCACGTTCTCGATCATACGCATGCCGGCATCACCGCCGAGCGTCATGATCGATTCGGGATGGAACTGCACGGCAGCCACCGGCTCCTTCATGTGCTCGATTCCCATGATCGTGCCGTCCTCGCTCTCGGCCGTGATCATGAACTCACGCGGCAGGCTCGACGGATCGGCGAAGATCGAATGGTAGCGCCCGACCGTCACCTCGCGGCCGAGACCGGAGAAGACGATGCCCGGTTCGAGTACCCGGATGCGCGACGGCTTGCCATGCATCGGGATTGCCAATTGCCGGAGATCTCCACCATAGGCCTCGGCAAGAGCCTGCAGGCCAAGGCAGACGCCGAAGATCGGCAGCTCGCGCGCCCGCGCCTTCTTGATCGTCGCCTTGCAGTCGAAGTCCTTGGGACTGCCGGGTCCGGGCGAAAGCACGACAAGGTCCGGTTTCACCCGTTCGAAGATCTCCTCGGCGACCGGCGTGCGCACCGTTGTCACTGTCGCTCCTGTTTGTCGGAAGTAATTCGCCAGCGTATGAACGAAGCTGTCCTCGTGATCGACGAGCAGGATCTTGACCCCGGCGCCGACCGGGGCCACGTCGCGCGCCGCCTTGGCGCTGTTGGCGGATTTCGCATCGCGAATGGCTGCAACCATGGCGGAGGCCTTCAGTTCGGTTTCGGCTTCTTCCTCTTCGGGATTGGAATCATAAAGCAGCGTCGCGCCCGCCCGCACCTCGGCAATCCCGTCCTTGATACGGATGGTGCGTAGCGTCAGGCCGGTGTTCATGTCGCCATTGAAGCCGACCATGCCGATCGCGCCGCCATACCAGGCGCGCGGGCTCTTCTCGTGGCTTTCGATGAAGCGCATCGCCCAGAGCTTCGGTGCGCCGGTGACGGTCACCGCCCAGGCATGGCTTAAAAAGCCGTCGAAGGCGTCCATGTCGTCGCGCAGGCGCCCCTCGATGTGATCGACCGTATGGATCAGCCGCGAATACATCTCGATTTGGCGACGGCCAATCACCTTCACCGATCCGGGCACACAGACGCGGCTTTTGTCGTTGCGATCCACATCCGAGCACATGGTGAGCTCGGACTCGTCCTTCTTCGAGTTCAAGAGCTTGAGGATCTGCTCGCTATCGGCGATCGGATCGTCGCCGCGTTTGATCGTCCCGGAAATCGGGCAGGTCTCGATGCGGCGGCCCGACACGCGCACGAACATCTCCGGCGAGGCCCCGACGAGATATTCCTGGTTTCCGAGATTGATGAAAAAGGAATAGGGCGACGGGTTGATCGCCTTCAGCCGGTTGGAGATTTCCGACGGGCGACTTTCGCAGCGCTCGTAGAATTTCTGCCCCGGCACCACTTCGAAGAGATCGCCGCGGCGGAAGCTCTCCTTCGCCTTCACGACAAGCTCGGCATATTCGCCGGGGCGATGGTCGCCGTGCGGCGGGATGCTGTCGACCATGCGGAACGGTTCAGGCTGGATCTCCGCCGCCTTGCCTTCGGTCGAAAACCCGCCTCCCGCAAAGTCGTAGCGGTCGATCCAGGCCTTTGCTGCATAGTGATCGACGACGAGGATCTCATCGGGCAGGAAGAGGACCATGTCGCGCTGGTCGTGCGGCCGCTTCAGCTTGAGCTCGATCGCGTCGAACTGGAATGCGAGATCGTAGCCGAAGGCGCCATAGAGGCCAAGGCTCGAATCCTCTTCCGAATGGAAGAGGTTGGTCACCGCGCGCAGCACCGAGAAGACAGTCGGCATCTTCGAGCGCTCTTCCTCGGTGAAGACGCGGTCGGGCTCGTTGATGGTAACGTCGAGACGGCGGGCGGTCCGGGACCCAGGCGTGATGTCGGCCACGGAGTTGAGCTGCTCGGCGATCAGCGCCAACAGGACTTCGCCGCGCTCATTATAGGCTTCGATCCAGAGCGAACGGCCGAACGAAGAGATGGCAAGCGGCGGATCGACGACGGCGGTGTCCCAGCGGGTGTAACGGCCGGGATATTCGTAGTTGGAGGAGAACACCGCGCCGCGCCGCTCGTCGAGCCTTGCGACATAGCCGGCGATCGCGTCCGTATAGGAGGCTTCGCGCCGCCTGCGAGTGACGACGATGCCGCCCTTGGTGGTGTAGCTTTCCGCGCCGTCTTCCAGAATTACCGTTGCCATTCGTCTCGCTCCGTCAAAGCCCGGTCCTTCCACGCGGCCCGAATACGAAAAAGCCGCCTCGAAAACTCCGGGCGGCTTCATGTCTCAATCACGCATGACTGGTCAAGGCCGCTTCAGCGGGCCCACCACCAGACCGAAATGTTGCGTGCGTTTGCCATGGGCGAAAGTGTTAGCCTGCCTTTGGACGGCGTGCAAGCGGGAAAAGCATCAGTTGAAAGGAGCGGCCACGGCCCAATCAGGGGATTTGACGCACATTCCCTCTCCTCAGTTTAAGCACATTTTGACGGAGGATTGTTCCCATGCACTCGGCAGATTCGGCCGCGAACGGAAGGTCCCCGCATGCGCCATGCCGGAATCATATTGCTCTGCGCCTCGATCGCTTGCGGCGCGACCCTGCCTCTGCACGGGCCGGTGCCGGCGGAGAAACCTGAAAACGGCAGCAAGCCGATTCCGGCGCCGAAGCCCGTCGCGCCGGCCGACAAGGGCGGTCCCGCAACGGGCAAGACGAAGTCCGGTCCCAACTTGCCTGCCGGCTGGAAGGACGATGCGATTGACGCCGTGCCGCCGATGACCGTCGAAATCGAGGAGGAAGATGAAGGTGCCTACCGATCCTGCCTCGCCGCGCTCCGCACCCTCGGCGCCTCATTCGCCGAAGCTGCGCGCATCGACGATGGCAAGGGCTGCGGCATCGACAAGCCCATTGAGGTCAAGGAAATCCTGCCGGGCACGTCGCTGAAGCCGCAGGGCACGATGCGCTGCGAAACGGCGCTGGCGCTTGCCCGCTGGACCAGGGAGACCGTGGCTCCGGCCGCGACGGTCGCCTTCGGCCCCGACGCGGCGATCGCGAGCCTCGATCAGGCCTCTTCCTATGTCTGCCGCCTCAGGAACAATGGCAGCACCGGCAAGATATCCGAGCACGCGCGTGGCAACGCTATCGATATCGCCTCCATCACGCTCAAGGACGGCAAGACGATCGACATCCAGCCACGCGACGACGACGGCACGCTGACCGGCGCCTTCCAGCGCGCCATCACCGCCACCGCCTGCCTCTATTTTACCACCGTGCTCGATCCCGGCAGCGACGAGGCGCACGAGACGCATCTGCATTTCGACGTCCTCAAACGGGCGAACGCCTATCGGTATTGTCGCTAAACTCTATCGCCGGCGACAATCTCCGCCCCGACCGATTGAAACCTCTCCCAACCGCTACGATCTAAGGACGGCCAGGTATTTTCCTGCAAGCACAAGCCAATCGAGGAACATCCATGCCGCTCCCCATGTACGCACTCATCGTTCCCGCCTTCAACCGCGGCTTTACGGCCCTCGACGGACTTCTGGACAAGGCCGAGGCGTTCGCCGCCGAGAGGGGCATGCCGCTCGCGGAGCTTTTCGAGGCGCGGCTTGCGCCGGACATGCTGCCGCTCTCCGGCCAGGTCCAGCGGGCGAGCGACACGGCGAAGAACGCGATCGGGCGGTTGACGACGCTCGAGGCGCCGCGCCTTCCCGATGACGAACAGGATTTCGCGGCACTGCACGAGCGGATCGCCAGGACGGTGGCCTTTATCGAGACCGTGAAACCCGAGCATCTCGACGGCAGTGAGACCCGCGAAGTGACGCTCAACTTCCCCAACCTCAAGGTGACGTTCAGCGGCGCCGACTACCTCCTGAAGTTCGTACTGCCGAACTTCTATTTCCACGTCACCACCGCCTACGATATCCTGCGCCACAAGGGCGTGCCGATCGGCAAGCCGGACTTCATCGGCCGCCTCGGTTAGGTCAGGATCTACGGCGCCGCCCGTCTTTTCAGATGCGCAAAGGTCCAAGGGTCGCTGTCACTCTTTGAATCTGCGCATCGGTCCGAAAATCGGGTACGACTTTCGCGCCGATGCGCTAGGGTCTGTCGACATTCAGGCGATGGCTCGCATGGCGGCTGAGAGATGGACGAAGGCTGCGAAGCTTTTGTCGGTCTTGTCGTAGCGCGTGGC
>NZ_MDDV01000007.1 GCF_001854885.1 Ensifer sp. LCM 4579
GTCTCGCCCAGACTCGTTTCCCTATGCCAAACCCCACAGGACTCGCATGGCGCGAGAATTCGGAGAGCTATCAAACGAATGTCTACAGACCCTAGTAAGCTCCAAACCGAACACTCGGCCCGATTGTATACAAATTCCCTGGCAACATACGGCATTTTGGGGGGAAGACGGAGTTGCGCACAGAATATTGGGAGTCGATGTCTCCCGTCCACCGGGAGGCCGACGGAATCACCCATGATTGAAAAACCAGTTTGCGATAGGATAGTTCTACCGACCTAGGCTCGGCTTACAACCTCTCGGCAGGCCCTTGCACATGCAAGGCCGGACGCCATCCTATCTTGAGCTGGGCCGTCTGGACGACCGACTTGAGGGCGCAAACCTTCCGTCCCCGCACGAGTGCCGTGTGCGGCTTGTTAGCACCCGAAGGCAGCGCGGATGTGTGCGGCCCAAAGCACCAAATCGAGCGCCGCAAACGCCCTCAACATGGCGGTGACAGCGAGTGCAATGCGAATATTGGCGTCGGCCATTCGGTCACCGGCAATATCACCGATCACGGAGGCGATGGCGAACCCCCAGTACAACGCATGTCGAAGCGTCTGGCGAGTTCCGCTAGGCTGACCTCCCGGAGACGGCCGATCAACAATGCCTCAGCCTCACGCATGGCGCCTTCGACCGCCTCGTTGACGACCTTCTCGACGGCGCAGTCGGGGTTGGGATGCTCGCTGCCGATGGCGAAGATGCGCGGACCTCCCACTGCCCGATGAACATCGAGCAGCGACACTTTCGACAGGTCCATGGCGATCGACCAGCCGCCGCCGTGCCCTTTCTCCGATCGCACATAACCCGCATTACGCAGGCCTGCCATCGTACGGCGTACGACCGCCGGGTTGGTCCCAAGCATGCGCGCGACCACCTCGGACGTCATCGGTCCATCGTGGCGTGCCATGTGGAGCAACACATGGAGCATGCGGGAAAGGCGGCTGTCGTTGCGCACGGTTTCATCCTTTGCACGGTGGAGTGGATTGGCAGCATCGGCAGCTCACGTTACATTAAATGTTACATGATTTGGAGAGGCGTGACATGCGTGAATTCGAGAACCCCGATCATTGGGATACTGCCGCTCGGCAATACGAGAAGACCGCACACCCCTTCACTGCGCGCTATGCCGAAGCGGCGTTGGCACGCGTGCCGCTGACCTCGGAGGCTCGAGTCCTGGATGTCGCGGCCGGCACTGGCGCATTGGCGCTGGCTGCGGCGCGCACGGGCGCTCAGGTGCTCGCGACCGACTTCTCGCCCGGCATGGTCGCCCGCGTCGCGGCTGCCCGTCTGCCCAATGTGGAGGCGCGCGTCATGGATGGGCAGAAGCTCGACCTTCCTGACGCCGGTTTCGACGCAGTCTTCTCGATATTCGGCGTGATCATGTTCCCCGACTGGCGCAAGGGTCTCGCGGAGATGGCGCGAGTGACTCGTCCGGGTGGATATGGTGTGGTCGCAACCTGGCAGAGTCGTGGCGCGGCGACGTTTCTGCTGCTGGGCCAGATCCGCCAGACGCTGTTTCCTGACCTTCAGAGCATGGCGATGCCGGAAGCCGTCCAGGCGCTAAACGATCCGAATGATTTCGCGCAGGAACTGATCGATGCAGGCTATCGGGATCCGCAGATCGATCAAGTCACATATGAATATGAACTTGAAGTCGCGACACTCAGTGAGCCCGACACATTGTTTGGCATGTCTCCGGATTGGACGAGCCTTTCCGATCAGGAGAAAGCGGCAGTCGTCGCCGAGATACGCAGAATTGCTGCCGATCGAGCGGTTCTGCCGATTCCATCTACCGCACTGATCGGTGTCGCGCGCCGTTGAACATCGTGCGTCGGCGGCTGAACGGATGACTGCATTCAAGATGGTGCAAGTCGCCCTGAATAACGTGTTTGGGGGCGCAAACCTGGTCGCCCACGAGCGCCGTGCCGGCGAGAGCGTGCGGTGCCGCGCCGGACAGATTGGTAGGCAACACCAGCGGCGCAATGCCGAGACGGAACGTAGGAAGAGGATTTCGGGCCTGGCGCCCGGACCAGTGTGGAACAGCCCTGGCTGCCCCTGCGTTTTCACTCGACAGCGTGAGGAGAAGGTTTTGGCGCTACGGGCAACATGGAAGGGGCACATCAAGCTGGCCGAGCTTACGTTTCCGGTTGCCCTATACGCGGGAGCGACCACCTCCAAGCGCGTCTCGTTCCATGTGCTCAACCGCAAGACCGGCCACCGCGTCCATCGCCAGTATATCGACGAGCGAACGGAAAAGCCGGTCGAGAAGGAAGAGCAGGTCAAGGGCTACGAAATCGATGACGACCAGTTCGTCGTTCTCGAGCCGGAGGAGATCGCCGAAGCAGTCCCCGAGAGCGACAAGACGCTGCGCATCGAGGCGTTCATCGATTGCCCGCAGGTCGATACCGTCTATTTCGACAAACCCTATTTCATTGCCCCCTCCGGCTCCATCGCCACCGATCCGTTCAGCCTGCTGCGCGAGGGTATGCGCCGCAAGAAAGTGGCGGCCCTGGCGAGGGCCGTGCTGTTCAGGAGGGTGCGAACCGTGATGCTGCGGGCCCAAGGCCCTGGCCTTGTCGCCCACACGCTCAACTTCGATTATGAGGTGCGCGCGGCCGAAGAGGTCTTCAAAGACATCCCCGAGATCAAGATCGAGGGGGAAATGCTCGATCTTGCCAAGCACATCATCGATACCAAGAAGGGCGAGTTCAACCCGCGCGAGTTCGATGACCGTTACGATGAAGCGCTGGCCGAACTGGTCAAGGCCAAGATGGAGGGCCGCGAGATAAAGGTGCCCAAACGGCCCAAGGAGGAAAAGGTCACCAGTCTCCTCGAGGCGCTGCGGCAGAGTGCGGGCGCGACCAAGGCGAAACCGCCGGCGCCGAGCAAGCGCAGGAAGGCGAGTTCCGAGAAGCGGCGCAAGGCGAGCTGATGTCGCTTACCGCCTATCGCAAGAAGCGCGACTTCGAGGCGACGCCGGAGCCGAAGGGCGGCGCGCGCAAGAAGCCGGCCGGCGACAGCTTCGTCATCCAGAAGCATGCGGCAACCCGCCTTCACTATGACCTGCGGCTCGAGATGGATGGTGTTCTCAAGAGCTGGGCGGTAACCAAGGGACCAAGCCTTGTGCCGGGCGAAAAGCGCCTGGCCGTGCATGTCGAGGACCATCCGCTCGAATATGGCGACTTCGAGGGGACGATCCCGAAGAAGGAGTATGGCGGGGGCACCGTGATCGTCTGGGACCGTGGCCGCTGGACGCCGATCGGAGACGCCAGGAAAGCCTATGCCAAGGGCAATCTCGTCTTTGAACTCCATGGAGAAAAGCTCGGCGGACGCTGGCACCTTGTGCGCATGGCCAAGAAGCCGCGCGACAAGAAGGAAAACTGGCTGCTGATCAAAAGCGACGACGCCTTCGCCCGCACCGAGGCTGAACCGGACATACTCGAGGAGCGGCCGGAATCGGTCAAAACCGGAAGGGTGATCGGGGAGGTCGAGGGAGAGGACCCCGGCTGGTCATCCAAAGCCGGCAAGATCGAGCGGAAGGAAGCGCAGCCGCCGGCGATGCCGAAGCGCGCCAGGAAGGCCGCGTTCCCCGGCTTCATCGATCCGGCGCTCGCAACCCTCAAGGCGTCGCCACCGAGCGGCAGCAATTGGCTGCATGAGATCAAGTTCGACGGATACCGCCTCCAGGCGCATGTGCGGAACGGAAAGGCCAGCCTGCTGACGAGGAGCGGGCTGGACTGGACCGGCAAGTTCGGCGCTGCGATCGCCAAGGCGCTGACGAAGCTGCCGGTGGAAGATGCCATCCTCGACGGCGAAGCCATTGTCGAAGGTGCGGCGGGAGCCTCCGATTTTTCCGCCTTGCAGGCGGATCTTGCGTCCGGCAGGACCGATCGGCTGGTGCTCTTCCTCTTCGATCTCCTCTACTTCAATGGACACGACCTGCGGCCCGTCCCGCTCACTGAGCGCAAGGCAACCCTTGAGCGGCTCCTCAGCCAGGCGCCGGCAGTGCTGCGCTACAGCGAACATTTCGACGAGGATGGAGATCTGATCCTTCGCCACGCCTGCCGGCTGAGCCTGGAGGGTGTCGTTTCGAAGAACAGGACCGCCCCCTATCGCTCCGGGCGCGGCAATGACTGCATCAAGGCAAAATGCTCGCAGCGCCAGGAGTTCGTCGTCGCCGGCTACGTCCCATCGACCACGTCCCCGAAGGCCATCGGTTCTCTCGTTCTCGGCTACTACGACGGCGGCGATCTCGTCTATGCCGGCAAGGTCGGGACCGGCTTTACCAGCAAGCTCGCCCATGATCTCCGCAAACGCCTCGAAAAGCTGGAGGTCCAAAAGACCCCGTTCGCCACAAAGCTCGCGGCCGCGGACGCCCGGCAGGTGCGTTTCGTCTCGCCCGAGCTCGTCGCCGAAGTCGAGTTCAGGGCGTGGACCGCGGACGGCGTCGTGCGGCACGCGTCGTTCCGGGGCTTACGCGAAGACAAGAAGCCGAAGGATGTCGTTCGGGAAACGGCCGGCGCCGGTCCGGCTATCAAAGCGACGCCCGCGGTGCGGCTGACGCATCCTGACCGCCTCTACTGGAAAGATGCCGGCGTCACCAAACAAGGCCTTGCCGATTACTACTGCGATGTCTGGCCCTTCATCGGTCCCTATATCGTCAACCGTCCCCTCGCTCTGGTGCGCTGTCCGGACGGCGTCGGAGGCAGCTGCTTTTTCCAGAAGCACGCCTGGCGCGGTCAGGCCAAGGAGATCCTCAAGGCAGTCGATCCCGAGGACGACGAGCCGATCATTGCCATCGACGGCCTTCCCGGGCTGATCGGGCTCGTTCAGGGCGGGGTGCTGGAGATCCATCCCTGGGGATCGCAGCTTAACGAGCTCGATCGGCCCGACATGATCATCATGGACCTGGATCCCGGGCCGGGTGTGGAGTGGGCGGCGGTGATCGAGGCGGCCCAGGAAGTGCGCGCGCGTCTTGCCGACGCGGGACTTGTCAGCTTCGTCAAGACCTCGGGAGGCAAGGGGCTGCATGTCGTCGCGCCGCTCACACCAAAGGCGGACTGGCAGGAGGTCAAGGCGTTCACCAAGAGCATCGCCGACGCGATGGCCGCCGATGATCCCGACCGGTACGTCGCGACAGTCACCAAGGCGAAGCGCAAGGGCAAGATTCTCGTCGACTACCTGCGAAATGCCCGCGGTTCGACCGCCGTTGCCCCCTATTCGACCCGGGCCCGGGAGGGAGCGGCGGTGTCGATGCCGTCGGGCTGGGATGAGCTCAGCCCGGCGGTCGGACCGGACTACTTCACGGTTGAAAATGCGCTGCCGCGACTGAACGCGCTCGACGCTGATCCCTGGGCGGATTTCTGGAAGTCGGCGGCGACCCCTTCGGCCGAGCAAAAACGACCCTAAAGCGCGTCGCGTTTAATCGCATTCCATGGCACACGACAGTAGCCTGCTGCGCGTCGTCGATTGCGGTAGGTCAAGGCTCTCCTCAGCCCTCATTCCTGTGCTTGTCACAGGAATCCAGCCAGCCCAAGTCCTTGGGCTGAAAAGATTCCGCGCCGCAGACGCGGCGCTGCTGGATCCCTGTGACAAGCACAGGGATGAGGGTGAAAGAAGCATCTCCCAAACCTATTTACGCTACTGTCGTGTACTGTGATCGCATTCGCGCAACGCACTTTAGGTCTTTGTTTTCATGCACGTCGTTGCCCCAAAACCGCTGCACACTTTTGGGCGACGTGCATTAGCTCTTGCCCTTCTTCTTTTCCTGCGAGATCGACCGCTTCAAGGCATCCATGATGTTCACCACGTTGCTCGGCGGCTCCGGCTCGTCGCCTTTCGCGGTCTTTCGCGGCTTCTTGGCCTGCTTCTTGCGCTTGGATTCGATGATTTCCTGGAGCCGCTCCTGCACCGGATCGCGCACCAGCGATGCGGACCAGGGCGTCGTCATGCCTTCGATGACGGTGGTGATCATGGAAAGGAGCTTGGGGTCGGACTTTGCCCCGTCGATGTCCTTGAATGCGTCCTCCGGATCGCGCACCTCGTCACCATACCGGAGCGTCCACAGGACGATGCCCTTGCCGCGGGGTTCAAGCATCACCGCCCGTTCGCGCCGCGAAAGCACCAGCCGCGAAATGCCGACGGTTCCCGTTTTCGCCATCGCCTCGCGAATGACGGCGAAGGCTTCCTGGGCGACTTCATCGTCCGGCATCAGGTAGTACGGGCTGTCGTACCAGATCCATTCGATGCTGTCGGCGGGAACGAAGCGGTCGATGTCGATGGTGCGGGTGCTTTCGAGGGCAACAGCCTCAAGCTCCTCGTCCTTGATGATCACATGCTTGTCCGGTTCGGTCTCGTATCCCCTGACCTCGTCCTCGTCCTCTACGGGCTTGTTGGTCTCCGCATCGACATACCGGCTCCGCACGGGATTTCCGGTGGCCTTGTTGATGGTCTGGAAACGTACCTTGTTCGCCTCGGTCGTCGCCGGCGTCAGCGACACCGGGCAGGTCACGAGGGACAGCTTCAGGTAGCCTTTCCAGTACGGGCGCGGCGCCATGTCTTCTCCCTCCGCGTGGTGAGATCAACGTTTTCGAGCCGCTGTTTGTTTCCATGATCGCCCGCTGGTGCATACTGGCGTGGGTTCCGGCACAGATACAGCCGCCTATGGCAAATGACCGGGATTTCGCGTCAACGCTGCGTTGACAATGCGTCTGTTTCCGCGGCCTTTTCTGACATGGTCAAAGGGCGCATCTGTTCGTCACCAAAGCGCCCGGTCCAGACGGGCAGAAAGGCAGCGAGACATGCTCGACCAGATCAAAGGCCTGCATCACGTCACGTCGATGGCGGACGATGCCCGCACCAACAATCATTTCTTCACGCAGGTGCTTGGGCTGCGCCGCGTCAAGAAGACGGTGAATTTCGACGCGCCCGATGTCTACCATCTCTATTACGGCGACGAAATCGGCACGCCCGGTACGGTGATGACCTATTTCCCCTTTCCTGAGATGCCGCGCGGCCGCGCCGGCACCGGCGAGGTCGGGACGACGGTGTTCTCGGTGCCGCAAGGCTCGCTCCGCTTCTGGCAGGATCGGCTGGCAACGCTCGGCGTCACCGGGCTCAAGGAAGAGGAAAACTTCGGCGAGAAGCGGTTGAACTTCGCCGGCCCGGATGGCGATGGCTTTGCCCTTGTCGAGGTCAAGGACGATCTGCGCATGCCCTGGACCGACGGTGGGATTTCCGAAGACCATGCGATCCGCGGCTTCCATTCCGTCGCCATGCGGCTCCGCGACGAAGGCGCGACGGCCGAACTGCTCAAGTTCATGGGCTACGAGGAGCTTGACCGCAAGGATGGCGTCACGCGCCTGATCGTGCCCGGCGGCAACGCCGCGCACCTCGTCGATATCGAGACGATGCCGAACGTCAACCGGGCCCAGCAGGGTGCGGGCTCGGTGCACCACGTCGCCTTCGCCGTCGACAACCGCGAAAGGCAGCTCGAAGTGCGCAAGGCGCTGATGGACACAGGGTATCAGGTGACGCCGGTCATCGACCGCGACTATTTCTGGGCGATCTACTTCCGCACTCCGGGCGGCGTGCTCTTCGAGGTCGCGACCAACGAGCCGGGCTTCGATCGTGACGAGGATGTCGCCCATCTCGGAGAGGCCTTGAAGCTGCCGCAGCAGCACAAGCACCTGCGGCCGATCCTCGAAAGCCATCTACAGAAGCTCGAGGGTTAAGCGGAAATCCCGTCCCGCCCCGAGTTTTTGCCTGGGGCGGGGAAGGAAAAGAACGTCAAGACCCTGCAGCGTCCATCGTTCTAAAGGACGCGCCGCGCTGTCGCGGCAAAGGAGATATCGATGCCAGATCACGGCTATGTGCATAAGTTGAAGTCCGGCGCGTCCGGCAGCCCGATCCTTTTCGTCCTCCATGGGACCGGCGGTGACGAGAACCAGTTCTTCGGCTTCGGCACCGAGCTGTTGCCGGCTGCCACCATCGTGTCGCCGCGCGGCGATGTTTCGGAACATGGCGCCGCCCGCTTCTTCAAGCGAACCGGCGAAGGCGTCTACGACATGGCGGATCTCGCCCGTGCGACAGGCAAGATGGCGCGCTTCGTCAAGGCGCTGGCGGCCGAGCATGGTGCCTCGGAAATCATCGGCCTCGGCTATTCGAACGGCGCTAATATTCTTGCCAATGTCATGATCGAGGAGGGCATCTTCGACAGGGCGGTTCTCATGCATCCGTTGATCCCGTTCCGGCCGAAGGACAATCCGGCGCTCGAGGGCCGCAGGGTGTTGATCACCGCGGGCGAACGCGACCCGATCTGCCCCGCGCCGCTGACGCAAGCCCTCGCGGAATACTTCAGGAAACAAGGGGCGAACCTTGAGCTCGAGTGGCATTCGGGCGGCCACGACATCCGCCAGAACGAGATCGCGGCGATCGGGCGATTCGTAGCGACCTGAAGCGCGGCATCCGGCTTGAAGATCAAGGCGTAGTAGACTAAGTTTAGTAAACTAAGTCCATTATGCTTGGAGATCATCGGTGGAAACGATCAATATCCACGAGGCGAAAACGCAGCTGTCACGGCTGGTGGAGAGGGCTGCGCGCGGTGAGCCCTTCATTATTGCCAAGGCGGGAAAGCCAATGGTGAAGGTCGTGCCGATCGAGCAGCCACCGGAGGGTGAAAAGCGTCGCCTTGGCTTTCTCGCGGGCCAGATCCGTGTTCCGGACGATTTTGACCGGATGGCCGGTGACGAGATAGAGAAGCTCTTCGGCGAATGAAGCTTCTTCTCGACACGCATATCCTCCTCTGGGCAGCCGGTGATCCAGGCCGGTTGCCGGCGGAGGCGCGACTCCTCATCGAGAACGGCGAAAACCTCCTGTATTTCAGTGCCGCGAGTCTTTGGGAGATCGCCATCAAACGTGGGCTCGGGCGGGCGGATTTCGAAGTGGAGCCCCGCATCCTGCGGCGCGGCCTGCTCGACAACGGCTATGAGGAACTGGTCGTGAATGGCGCCCATGCGGTTGCGATCGATCAACTGCCCCCGATTCACAAGGACCCCTTCGACCGCATCCTGGTCGCCCAGTCGGTCGTCGAGGGTTTGCTGTTGCTCACATCAGATGACATCGTCGGGCGCTATCCCGGGCCCATCCGGCTCGTCTGAGCTTGCACTCCAGCCGCCGGCGGAAGAGCCAGGCGGCGGCGGAGAGGGTGACGAGGGCAATCAGGCAGAGCGGTGCCGTCTGGCGCGCGGGGTCGGCAAGCGGCAGGTCCTTCAAGCCAAGACGTCGGCACGAATCAGACGCGATCCAGGAACTCAAGAACTCGGGTGGTCAGCAGCGAGGTCGCATCCGCGTCGTACGACGGGAGCGAGTTGTCGGCGAAGTAGTGCTGATCGCCGGGGTACAGGAAAAGCTCCGCATCCACGGCCTTCTCCACAATCTCGCGGGCGGCGTCGATGTCGCCCTCGCCGACGAAGACCGGGTCATTGTCCATGCCGTGAATCTGGACCGCGACGCCGTCCGGCCAGGGTCCAAAGGCCCACTCGCCACTGATCGGCAGGCAAGAGTGGAAGAGTAGGGCTCCGCGGGCTCCGGGCCGTGTCTGTGCAAGCTTCTGTGCCGGCAGCACACCGAACGAGAACCCGGCATAGACGAGTTCGGGAGGCAGTTCGTCGGCGACGCGGACGCCGCGCTCCCGCATTTCGTCGAATCCGATCTCACCGATGTAGGCGAGACCCTCGTCGATACTCTGAAACGTGCG
Organism: Ensifer sp. LCM 4579; assembly: GCF_001854885.1. Lineage (GTDB taxonomy): Bacteria > Pseudomonadota > Alphaproteobacteria > Rhizobiales > Rhizobiaceae > Sinorhizobium. The sequence continues at coordinate 9,797 of NZ_MDDV01000007.1, forward strand.
TCCGTCGAACAGGTCCGGCGTGTGCACGATGTGACCGCTGGCCCGCAAGTCGTCGGCGAACGCGCGCACGCCGGGGGTCAGCCCCTGTGCGTGGTGGAACAGCAAGACCTCAGCCATAAGGAGCCTCCGGGTGGGATGGTCGGGCGCACTCTACAGGGTCATCGCCTCGCCGGGAAGAATGCGCACACGTTTTAGGAGTAGCGAAGATTGGTCTCGGCTGGAGTTAAGGCTCATCGCATGAAGGTGATCGATGCGCAGGCTGCCGGCGACTTGCCTGTGCGACAGGGAAATGGTCGGCCAACCCTTTGGGGGAGGGCGGTAAATCGCAGCGCTATGAGGGGACTATCGTCACTCTCTTCCGACGCCAGGGCGTTGGATCTTGGAAGGCCTGTCTCCACACTTGGAACTGAGCCTGCGCCCTCACTCATCAGGCATCCAGACCTTTGCGGTTCTGCGACGGAACAAAGGTCAGGCGCAAACCCGATTCAAAACTCCGGGAGTTTTGCGATACCTAAGCGGTCTTCCACTGATGGCACAAAGCGGAGGTGAGACTCTTCGTTGACTTCGTGCAACACTAGGTGGTGCGTGCTTACGGCTCTGCGCCGTTTTCGGGCTCCTTGTCATGTCCTAGTCGTACATGATGCCTATCGGGCACAGACCCCTTCCGCTTGCTTTGAGGCCGTTCCATGCGATTGATCCAACCCCGTATCGCGGTCGTCGGTGCGGGCATACTCGGTTCGGCCATCACTTACAGCCTTGCCATTCGTGGCGCCGATGTTCTGCTGCTGGATGAAGGTCCGAAACCGGGTTGTGGCGTCACGGGTCGGGCCTTTGGTTGGATCAACGTCATCAATGGTACACCCGGCCGTGCCAGCTACGCGCTCTGGCGCGAGGCCGTTGCCGAGTATCAGCGTCTGAAAGCTGCCTTGCCGGAAGCACTGTCCGATGCCCGCCCCGGCTCGCTGGTATGGAAAGCGACATCTCGAGAGACCGAGCAACTTGCCGCCCTCCACCAGCGAGCAGGTGAGGACGTTGAGTTGGTGAAACGGAGTGTCATTGCCGAATGGGAGCCACGCCTGCGCCAGGTGCCGGAATGTGCGGTTTTCTCGCCCAATGATCTCGCTCTCGACCCGACACGGCTGGCCGGACGCTATGTTGCCGCTGCCCTGGCAGCGGGTGCCTCGGCCCGGTTTGACGCAAAGGTCGGAGCCATAGAAACCGCGAACGGTCGGGTAACCGGCATGAGGGTTTCGGATCGCACCCTCCACGCCGACATCATCGTGATGGCTGCTGGAAACGCCATCAATATGCTTGTGAGCGGGCTCGGCATCGCCACTGGCGTTGAGACCTCACCAGCGCTACTCCTCCGCTATGCCTGCAGCACGCCTGTGGTCACCCGCATCCTGCGTTGCCCGCGACTGGAAGTGCGCCAAGCCGACGACAACACGCTCTTCGTCGCAAAATCCTATGTCGAAAACGGTGCAGAGGACGGCCCGCAGGCGATTGGAGAGCGGACCTTGGCAGTGATGACGGACGAGTTGGATTTGCCTGCCAACGTTATGCTTGCAAGCGCCGACGTCGGCAACCGTCCGATCTTCGCCGACGGTTTGCCACGCCTTGGCTTTTTGCCGCAAGTGAACGGTCTCTATATCGCGGCGGGCCATCCCGGCGTCATTCTTGCGCCGCTAATTGCGCGCCTCACCGCAGAGGAAATACTCGACGGACGCAGGACTGATCTCATACCCGGTCCCGAATGCGTTCCGGTGTGAGGAGGCGCCGTGCATACTTCCGCTTGTTTGGACTGCCAGCGCGGCTGGGAAGTCCTTTGAAAAAGCTCGCCCTCCAGTTCATTTTGCATAGTGACGCGGAGAGCGCATCCAGTCGCCGAAGAGACGCTTACGCCAAGCTCAATGGTCTCGATCCGGAAGCTTATCTTCGCCAGGTATTAACCCGCGTCGCCGATCATCCGATCAACGGAATTGACGACTTGTTGCCATGGAGCATCGCATGGAGCCGTGACTTGATCATTATCGACTTTATTCTCGAGGTGATTGGCTACACCACCGCAAGGCTCGTGTTGCCGCTCATCACCCTCGGGAAGGTGCGCGTGCAATCCGTATCCTCGACCGAGACAGGATTTAACTGGCTGGGATTTAAGCGTGTCCCGGATGGCTCACTGATCTGCCAATCTCCTATGGCAGGATGGATCGGCTTGATCCCGTGGGTGGTTTTAGTCGTTCTTATCCTCACAATCGCATAACCCTCCCACCACCGGACGCTTGCGATTATTTCTGATTTTTCGGACTCTGTAAAAGTCGGGCGATGGAGGTTGAGCAGAAATCGCGAGTATTGCGAAAATGTGAACATCAGATATTTTCAGAAGGCGAACCGTACTCAGCCCTATCCAGTTCGTCGTACCGATCCAGGTGTCGTAGCCATTTCCGCTCGATTTCCACGAGGACCCCTCCGACCGCATCCTGGTCGCCCAGTCGATGGTCGATGGTTTGCTGTTGCTCACATCAGATGAAATCGTCGGGCGCTATCCGGGGCCCATCCGGCTCGTCTGAGCTTTCACAGCTTGCCGTCTCTGGACGGTCCATACGACAGCCACCTTGCGGCGTGAAGCTCCGGGGGGCGTGTTCAATCACTCCGTGCAGCCAGACGTGTGGCGATGTCAAGTACTTGCCGGAATACGGGCGATGACCTTTATCTCAAAGTCGAAGCCGGCGAGCCAGTTTACGCCGAGTGCGGTCCAATTCGGGTAGGGTGGCTTGCTGAAAACCTGTTGCTTTACTGCCATGATAGTTCCGAACTGGTTTTCAGGGTCAGTGTGGAAGGTGGTCACGTCCACGATATCATCCATCGTGCAGTCCGCTGCGCTCAGCGTCGCCTTCAGGTTTTCAAAGGCCAGCCGTACCTGGCGTTCGAAATCGGGTTCGGGTGTTCCGTCGGAACGGCTGCCGACCTGCCCGGACACAAACAGAAGATCACCGGATCGGATAGCGGCGGAATAGCCGTGTTCCTCGTAGAGGGCGTGCCTGTTTGCAGGAAAAACTGCTTCGCGTTGGGTCATTCCGATCTCTCCTTCTGGCTGATATGCGATTTGCTGGACGCTTCACAGGCTCGCGCCCCGTTTGATATACGGTACGTATGTCGAGTATTATGAATACGTCCCGTATGTCAAGTTAATATACGCGTCGTATGTGGAATTGAGGATTGAATGGCGAAAAGACGTAGCGAAACGATGCAGGAAAACCGCGCCAAGTTGATAGCGGCTGCCCGAAAGGCTTTTGCGGAAAAGGGGTACTCCGCAGCGTCCATGGACGAGTTGACCGCTGACGTCGGTCTGACACGGGGCGCGCTTTACCACAACTTCGGAGACAAGCGTGGGCTCCTGGCGGCGGTCGTCGATCAGATTGACACGGAAATGGCCGCGCGCGCTAAGGAGGTTGGCGCTCAGGCGGGTAACGATTGGCAGGGCCTGCTCGCCGAGGGCACGGCCTATATCGAAATGGCGCTTGATCCGGAAGTCCAACGCATCGTTCTGCTCGACGGGCCTGCGGTGTTGGGCGATCCCTCGCAGTGGCCCAGCCAGAACAATTGTCTACAAGTGACCCGGAGCACTGTGGAGCGCCTCATCGCCAAAGGCATCCTCAAGCCGCTTGACGCAGAGGCGGCGGCCCGGCTGCTTAGCGGCGCGGCTCTCAATGCTGCTCTATGGATCGCAGCGAGCGAAAACCCCCAGAGCGTGCTGCCGAAGGCGGTCGAGGCTTTTCGTTCCTTGGCGGCAGGTCTGCTTTTGGAACCTTTGTGATCTAATAGAGGCCAAAGTCGAGCTTTCAGATTGAGACTTTGGCTTCGCGGAATGCACAATTGAAGCTGCAGTCTTAAAGACCGCGCGGGCTTGCGACTGGAGCAACTTCCGCTTCTGGCTGCGTCGCAGCCGTCGCAGCCGTCGCAGCCGTCGCAGCCTGGTTGACCGGGCGACCGCATTCCATCCAACAAAGTGGTTGCTGCTGTGCCGCCATTTCACGGTCTCCTCAAGCTCGCGCGCACTGCCGTCTATGTCCGAAGGCCAACCTCACATAAGGGGGTCGTGTTCGCAGATAATCCGGTCACAACAGGTCGGATACTCGCATCTGATGCTGTCCGAAATCACCGATGTTTGCGGTTCAAGACGCGGATGTTTGCAGTCGACTACAGGTAAGCGTCGGGCGCTATCCGGCGCCGATCCGCATGTCTCGGGACGGTCCAAAAACCGGCCCTCTTGCAACCACTGCCTCGCCAGATATATCTTTTCCCCAAAAAGGTATAACACCGGCAGGTGAGCGGCGTGAAGCAGATCGATCTCGTGTACCAGACGATGCTCGCCGAGCTGGGCCAGCGCTCGCTCGACGCGGCATGGACAGCCGACTTCCCTCCGGAGGGCCGCTTCACGCCAGTCGCAGTGAAGGGGAAGAAGTACTGGTACTTCGATATCCCGGATGGGCAAGGCGGCAAGACACGTCGTTATGTGGGTCCTGCCGACGATCGGGACATCGCGCGGCGGGTAGAGACGCATAAGCGGGAGAAGGACGACCTCCGCGCCCGTAGGCGCATGGTCAGCAGCCTGACGCGCGAGGGAGGGATGATCGCTCCCGACAGCATGTCCGGCGATGTCATCGAGGCCCTGGCTGCCGGCGGTCTCTTCCGGCTCGGGGGCGTCCTCACAGGAACGGTCGCCTTCCAGACCTACTCCGGAATCCTCGGGGTGCGCCTGCCAATGGCGGCGATCATGACCGGGGATGCTGACGTCGCCCAGGACTACGCCATCTCGTCCGAGGTCGACGACAGCCTGCCTCCTATCCTCGAGCTGCTGCAGTCGGTCGATCCGACATTCCGCCCCGTCCCGCATCGATCGGGGGCCGCGGCTTCGTCCGCGTTCGTGAACGGCTCCGGCTACCGGGTCGAATTCTTGACCACCAACCGGGGCAGCGACGACTATCTGGACCAGCCGGCGAAGATGCCCGCTCTCGGCGGGGCGCGCGCCGATCCGCTGCGCTTTCTCGATTTCCTCATCCGGGATCCCGTCAGGACGATGCTGCTGCACAGGAGCGGCGTCCCTGTAACGGTCCCTGATCCGTCCCGATACGCTGTCCACAAGCTTATCATGGCGAGCCGTCGGCAAAACGGCGGGCAAGGATCCGTGAAGCGCGACAAGGACATCCGACAAGCTGCGCTCCTGTTCGAAGCCCTACAGCAGACGAGGAGGACATCCGACCTGGCGCTCGTCTACAATGAAGCATGGGAACGCGGGCAAGCGTGGCAGGAAGGCATCAGGGCAGGGGCGGGGATGCTCGCCGACGAGGATAGGAGCCGTCTTGGAGACTGTCTCAGGACAGGGGCCATGCAGATTGGCGAAGACGTCACCATGCCGTTCTAGCGGGACTGGCGGAAGCGTCGGGCGCTATCCCGGTCCATCCGGCTCGTCTGAACTTCACTCCAGCCGCCGGCGGAAGAGCCAGGCGGCGGCGGAGAGGGTGACGAGGGCGATCAGTAGGAGCGGGGCCGTCTGGCGCGCGACCTCGGCAAGCGGCAGGTCCTTGAGGAATACGCCCTTCACGATCACCAGGAAATAGCGCAGCGGATTGATGAATGTCACCGGTTGCAGCCAGCCAGGCATGTTCTCGATCGGGGTGGCGAAGCCGGAAAGCAGCATCGCCGGCACCATGAACAGGAAGGCGCCGAGGATGGCCTGCTGCTGCGTCATCGAGAGCGCGGAAATGAAAAGACCGATGCCGACGACGGCGGCGAGATAGAAGACGGCACTGCCGTAAAGCAGGAACAGCGAGCCGCGCAACGGCACGCCGAAAACGAATACGGCCGCCAGAATATAGATCGTGATGTGGAAGAGGCCGATCATCATCGGCGGGATGAGCTTGCCGAGGAGGATCTCATGCGTGCGCAGCGGCGAGACGATCAACTGATCGAAGGTACCGAGCTCGCGCTCGCGGGCGACCGATAACGCCGTGACGATCAGACCGATCAGCAGCGCGATGCTCGCCACCAGGTTCGGCACCATGAACCATTGGTAGGTGAGATTGGGGTTGAACCAGTTGCGCGCCTCGACCCTGACCGCATCGGAAACGGCGCGCTCGCCCGCCGGTGTCCTGGCTGCAAGCGTGGCGACGATGCGGCCGAGATAGCCGGAAACAATTTGCGAGGCGTTGGAGCGCCTTCCGTCGAGGATCACCTGCACTTTCGCCGGACGCCCCGCTTCTATGTCGCGCGAGAAGCCGGGACCGATCTCGAGCGCCGCGAGTACGCGCTGCGCATCGATGGCCTGGCGGACCTCCCCCGGGCTCATCGCAAAGCCGATCCTGCGGAAGGTTGGCGACCCGCCGATCTCCTGCACCAGTTCCTGGCTCCAATGGCCCGCATCGCGGTTCAGCACGATGAGATCGACATTCTTCACTTCGAGCGTTGCCGCATAGGAGAAGACGAGGAGCTGGATGATGGGCGGGCCGATGAGAATGGTACGGCCCTTCGGGTCGCGCAGAACGGCCAGCAGCTCCTTGACGATCAGCGCTTTCAGTCTTGCCCACCACATGTCAGCTGATCCTCTTCCTGGTATTGCGGGCGGCAAGCGCGAAGAAGATGGAGCCGATCAGCAGCATGACCGTGATCGCCTGCGCGAACATCGGCCAGATGTCGCCGGCCAGAAACACGGTTTGCAGGCTCGGGATCAGATAGCGCGCCGGCACCACATAGGTGATCCATTGAATGACCGTCGGCATCGAATTGATCTCGAAGAGAAAGCCGGAGAGCAGGAAGGCTGGCAGGAAACCGGAGATCAGGGCGAGTTGCGAAGCGAGAAACTGGTTCTTGGTGACGGCGGAGATCAGCAGGCCTTGCCCGAGGGCGGGCATGAGGAAGGCGGCGGAGAGCACGTAAAGGGCGACGACCGAGCCGCGGAACGGCACGTCGAAGAGAAAGACCGCGATCAGCACGCAGAGCGTCATGGAGGTGAGCCCGAGAATGAAGTAGGGCAGGAGCTTGCCGGCGAGCAGTTCCGCGGCCGAAACCGGCGTCGCCATCATCGCCTCCATCGTGCCGCGCTCCCATTCTCGGGCGACGACGAGCGACGTCAGCAACGTGCCGACAAGCGTCATGACGATGGCGATCGAACCCGGAACGAGGAAGTTGCGGCTCGTCAACTCGGCATTGAACCAGAAGCGCTGCTCGGCGGCGATCGCCGGAGGGTTCGCCAGGCCTTCGTTGGAGCGCTGGCGTTCCCAGTTGGCAATGGCGCCCTGCGCATAGTTCAGGACGAAATTGGCCGTATTCGGATCGGTGCCATCGACGAGCACCTGGACGGTCGGCTCGCGCCCTGCCGCAAGATCGGCGGCGAAGCTTGCCGGGATCACCACAAGGCCGCGCACGCGCCCGAGCACGAGGTCATCCTCGAAGTCGCGGCGGTGCCGTCCCTCGATGACGGCAAAATAGCGCGAAGCCTCGAAGCTCGCGGCTAGGTCGCGCGTGAGCGGCGTCTCGTCTTCGACGACGAGGCCGATCCGCGTGCGGGTCGTGTCCAGGGAAACGCCATAGCCGAACAGGAAGAGGAGGATCATCGGCAGCACGAAGGCAATGAGGATGCTGCTCGGATCGCGGATGATCTGGTAGATTTCCTTGCGCACGAGGGCGGCGAAGCGTCGGCTGCCGCCGCCGCGCGACTTCCGGCTCGGGCGCGCAACGATCATGCTGCCTCCTCCGACGCCTGGACCAGGGCAATGAAGGCGTCTTCCATGGACGGGTCCGGCAGGTTTTCGCTCGCAGCACGCGTCTTCATCTCGTCGGGCGAGCCGAGCGCGATCGAGCGGCCGCGATAGATCAGGGAAATCCGGTCGCAATATTCTGCCTCGTCCATGAAATGGGTGGTGACGAGCACCGTCACGCCCTTTTCGACGAGGCCGTTGATATGGGTCCAGAATTCTCGGCGCGTGATCGGGTCGACGCCTGAGGTCGGCTCGTCGAGGAAGAGCACTTCCGGTTCGTGCAGCACGGCACAGGCAAGCGCCAGCCGTTGCTTGAGCCCAAGCGGCAGGTCCTTCGCCGACATGTCGGCGACCGGCCGGAACTCGAAGATCTCCGTCATCAGGTCGATGCGTTCGCGTTTCCTGGCACCCGACAGGCCATAGACACCGGCGAAGAAATTCAGATTCTGACCGACGCTCAAATCGCCATAGAGGGAGAATTTCTGGGCCATGTAGCCGAGCCGATTGCGCGCCGCCGGCGCATCGCGCCTGAGGTCGAAGCCGGCAACGCGCCCGTCGCCGGCGGTGGGCTTCAAGAGACCGCAGAGCATCTTGAAAGTGGTCGATTTGCCGGCACCATTCGGTCCCAGCAGGCCGAAAATCTCGCCGCGGGCGATGTCGAAGGTGATATCGGCGGCGGCGGTGAAATCGCCGAAGCGCTTCGTAAGCCCATGCGCCTCGATGACGGGCTTGTCATCTTCGGCGATGAAGGAGCGCTGGGTTTCCGCCAGGCGGGATCGGCCGCCCGGGCCGCCGCCGAGCATGTCGACGAACGCGTCCTCGAAGCGCGGCGGCGCGGCGGTCGTGCGGACCGAGGCTTCTTCGTCGTTGACGGGCCGGGGAGGGGGCACGCCGGGCTTCATCACGAGGCGAATGGCTTCACCCTGGATCACCCCGTCGATGACGCCTTCCTCGCCGAGCAGGCGCGCGAGCCGGTCGCGGCGCCGGCCATCGATGCCGGTGAGGCGGTAGACGCGGTCTTCGACGCGTGCGGTCATTTCCCGGGGCGGACCGGAAAACATGAGCCTGCCGCGGTTCAGCAAGAGAACGTGATCACAGGCTTCCGCCTCTTCGAGATAGGCGGTCGACCAGACGACGCCGATGCCTTCCTCCGTCAGCTTTCGGACCATTCGCCAGAGGTCGCGCCGCGATATCGGATCGACGCCGACGCCCGGTTCATCGAGGAGCAGCAGTTGCGGCTTGCGCAACAGCGCGCAGGCGAGGCCGAGCTTCTGCTTCATTCCGCCGGAAAGCCGGCCGGCGAGGCGCGTCGTGAAGCGGCCGAGATCGGTGAACTCGAGCAGTTCGGCGAAGGTGCGGGCGCGCTCCGGCGTCGGCAGGCCGCGCAGATCGGCGTAAAGGTCGAGATTCTCCTGCACCGACAGGTCCTCATAGAGGCCGAAGCGCTGTGGCATATAGCCGATGGCTGTCTGTATCTCGGCGGGATGCTGGCGGGTGTCATGGCCAAGCACCTCGACGTTCCCCTCGTCGGGCAGCATCAGTCCCGTCATCAGCCGGATCAGGGTCGTCTTGCCGGCACCGTCGGGGCCGACGAGGCCGGTGATCTCGGCGCCGCGCATGGTCGCGTCGATGCCGTCAAGCGCCGGCGGCGTCCGACCGAAGCGCTTGGTGACTGCCGTCAGCCGCGCAAAGGGAGCGGAGCTCGGCTCGTCACGGCGCGTCATCGCGACGCCTCCTCCTCGGGCCGGAGGTGGATCGTCACCGGCATGCCCTGGCGCAGGTCGGGACCGGGGTCCGTGACGACGATCCTGAGCCTGTAGACAAGGTCGGTTCTGAGTTCCGGCGTCTCGACCGATTTCGGCGTGAATTCCGCCACGGGTGAGATGAAGCCGACCGTGCCCCGATAGGGCTGCTCGGGATCGGTGTCCGAGGCAACCGTCACCTTCATGCCGGGATGGACGCGCCCGAGATCGGTTTCGGGGACATAGGCGCGGACCCAGACCGGCTTTGTGAGCGACAGGACGTAAACCGTGTCGGCGGGGGAAACGATCGCCCCGGTTTCGCGCACGCGTGACAGAACGATCCCGTCGTTGGGCGCAAGCAATGCCGCGTCCTCGACCGCGGTACGGGCGCTTGCGACCTTGGCCTCCGCCGCAGCAAGCTGCGCTTCCGCCGCCGCGATGTCCTCCGGGCGGCTGCCTTCCTCGAGCAAGGCGAGGGCCTCGCGTGCCGATGCGGCGCGCGCGGCGGCGGCGGCGCGGGTGGCACTCGCCTGGTCGAGTTCCGCCTGCGAGATCGTGCCGGCCGGCCGCAATCGCTCGGCACGCTCATGGGCAAGCCTGGCATTTTCCAGTTCCGCAAGCCGCTCCTCATGGGTGGCCCGTGCCTGGGCAATCTCGCTCGCGCGGGCACCGGCCTTCAGCTTCGCGAGCGCGGCCTTGAGGGCGTCCGCTTCCGCCTTCGCCGCGTCCAAAGCCTGCTGGAGCGGCGCGGCATCGAGACGAGCGATCACGTCGCCGGCCTTGACGGCGTCGCCCTCGTCGACGAGCAGGTCGGCGATGCGGCCGCTGACGCGAAAACCGAGCGACACCTGCCGGATGTCGACATTGCCATAGAGAATTCCGTTCCGGCGCGTCTCCACCCAGCCAAGCCGCTCCGGTGCGTCGAACCACCAGCCGCCGGCGAGGACTGCCGCGAGGAGAAGCACGATCAGGACGACTCTTCTCATGGCCGGTCGCTCTTCTCGGCGCCAAGCACGGCCACGAGTTCGGCGGCGTGGCGCTGCAGGATTTCAAGCTCCCGCGGCCCGGCCGTCTTCCATTCGAGCTGGGTGAAGACAGCCGCATGGGCGGTGCGGAAGACCAGTACGCTCCCGACGAAGGACAGCGTCCTGAGCCTTATGTGTGCCGATGCCGGATTCTCCCCCAGAATGGCGCCGATCAAACGGCGCGCCATCTCGATCATCGGCCGCATGACCTGACCGTAGATGCGCTCAAAGGCCTCCGTCGGCTCCATCTGCTCGCGGATGATGAAGCGCGCCCAGCCTTCCGATTGCTTGCTGACGAAAAGGGTCATCATTCTTTGAGCCATCTGCGTGAGAAAGCCCCGCGCTTCGGCAGACGTCATCTGCCTGCCCTCGACGTCGAGTTCGGCGAAACGGTTCTGCAGCGTGGCCCTGAGCTCGCCGACATGGTCGCCGATGAGCGAAGCCAGATGCTCGGCTGCGGCGACGTAGAGACCTTCCTTGCCGCCGAAATAATAGGGAATCGCCTGGAGGTTGACGCCTGCCGCATCGGCAAGCTTGCGCGTCGTCGCAGCCTCGAAACCGTAGCGCCCGAAGACGTCGATGGAGGCATTGAGGAGCTTGTCGCGGGTTGCGTCGCCGCGCGGCGGTATTGTGAGATCGGCTTTCGTCATGACAGGCATTCTGCTTCAATCAAGCGATTAAGTCAATCGAATGAATTTGTAGCCGACCGGCGAGTTTCCGGCCTATGGCAACTCAAGTCGCTGAAAAAGGCTTGCGCGAGCGTCGTGCTCAGGCGACGTCGCGCATGCTCGCATCGGCCTCGAGCCGCCGCTGGAACAGCGCGGCGATCAGGTCGGATTGCGTGACGATGCCGACGACGCGGTTATCCGCATCGACGACCGGCATGTGATGCAGGCCCATATCCGCCATCGGCGGCACGAGCTTGGCAATCATCGTTTCGGACAAGGCGGATTGCACGCGCCGTGTCATGATCTCTGAGACGAGGCGAGGGGACTTTGCCGGAAGACCGATGACGTTGCGGACGCGCTCGCGAAGCCGCATTCGCAGCCGCCCCTCCGGCGTCAGGGCAGCGTGCTTCATGAAGTCGGTCTGGGTGATGATGCCGACGAGGCCATCTTTTGCGGTGACGACCGGCAACGCGCTGATGCGGTGTTCGATGAGCATCCGCCAAGCGTGCCGCAAGGTGGTATCCGGTGAGACGGTCGCCACGTCGCGCGACATGATCTCGCCGCAGGTGATTTCGCCGGATCGGCGGGCAAAGGCGCGAATCTGGGCCTGATGAATGAACCCGTCCAGTTCCTCGGGGCTGACGTCGACGATCTCGCCATATTGCGCCAGCACCGCCTGCAGATCTCCCGGCACGACGCCGAGGCGCTGGCTTGGAAGCGGATCGTCGGTGTTATGCGGATTGGCGGCGGGTGCGAGATGCGGATAGCGCCGGCCGGTCAGATTGTTGAAAATGAGCGCGACGGCGAGGATGAGCAGCGAGTTGATGGCGACCGGCGAAAATACGAACGCATAGCCCGCCTCTCGAATGGCCGGCCCGCCGAGCACGGCCGTGAGCGCGACCGCGCCGCTTGGCGGATGCAGGCAGCCGAGAAGAAGCATCACCCCGATCGCAACCGCGACGGCGATGGCCGCGGCGACGACGGGATCCGGGATGAGAAGCGCACAGGTGACCCCGACCGCCGAAGAGACGATGTTGCCGCCGAGGATCGACCAGGGCTGCGCCAGCGGGCTCGACGGCGCGGCGAAGAGCAATACGGCGGAGGCGCCCATCGGCGCGATGAGGAGCGGCAGGCTTGCATCGTCGCCGACAGCGAGCGTGCTGATGAATCCGGTCAACAATATCCCCAGGAGCGCGCCGCATGACGAGCGAAGCCGCTCGACCTGGCTGACCGGCGCAAGAGAGGGAATTAGGCGGCGAAGCAGGGATGTAGCCTTGGACATGGATGCTCGGAACTATGGGGCTGCGAACTATAGGGCTGCGAACTGTGGGGTTGCTTTGGGCTGCGGCGGGGCAAATATGCATGGTTCAATAGCATGTGACCGTAGTTTGGGCACGAAATCTGCGTCCAAGAAAACCCGCCGGATTAAAAAATATGCATCGTGCCTATAAAAGGATCGGATGCGCCGCAGCCGCAATCCGCTGAAAGGCGCCGCCGCCATCGGTCAGGCGCTCGGCGCCGTCATCGGCCGCCGCAAGGTCGGCAAGCATTTCCACATCACGATCACCGACATCGACTTCAGCTTCGAACGCGATCAGGCGGCGCTCCCCATAAGGAGAGCAAAATCAATGACATGCGTCAAAAAACAGGCTAACTAGACCAGCGGATCCAGAATGGCGTCAGTCGAAGGGAACGCTTAGCAGGGCTCTTGGCCAGAGGAGATCACACGCGAAGCCGCCAGCGCGAACTCATGACTTCCAGGAAGCGCTGATCCGATGGATCAGCGAGATGAGCTCCCTCTGCCGATGGGTCTCGGTCTTGGCGAAGATCGCCTTGAGATGGTTTCTCGCCGTGCCGCTTGAAATCCCAAGGGCTCCGGCGGCCTGGCTGAGCTCGTTGCCGGCGGCAAGAGAGGCCGCAACGCGGGTCTCGGCTCGTGTGAGGCCGAACATTGAGGGCAAGGCATCAGCAGGCGGCGCCGGCAATTCGTCCAGGTCATCGACGAGAAGCAAGGCACGGGTGTGCGCAAATACGTCCGACAGAAGCCCGATCGTGGGTAATGCCCGGACGATCAACGGCTTGCGACCGGTCCGGCGGATCGCAACCGGCCGCTCCTCCGGCGCAGTGCTGGGGAAAGGCGGCGCAAGCGCGGCGGAAACGAGACGCTGGAGCGCCGCGTTGTTCTCTCGCCCAACGGCCCGGAGCACGCCGCGAGACAGCGTGAAATCGCTTCCGATCAACGCTTCGGCCGCCGGATTGAGCCGAGCAACGCTCCCTTGCGGGCCGAGCAGAAAGGCCGGGCGACCGACAAGTTCCAGGACGTCGAGAACCGCCTCTGCCCGGCGCGAGGAAAGATGGCTGGCGATCTGCATAACGCGCGTGAGGTGAGGCCGCAGCTCGCCGATACGTCGCCCCTCCTCGCGCGAGAAAGGCCCCTGGCTGGAGTTTCTGAGGAGCGCGAGGCCGCAGGTGCGATCTCCGCACGAGAAGCCGACGGCCGCCCACCACGGCAGGTCCCAGGGCCGGAGCCACTCGTTGTGATAGGCCCCGTGTCTCCTCTCCTTCTCGGTGGAAACATCGTGCTCCAGGAGAACGCGGCGTCCGCTCTTGAGGAGCGGCCATCCACGTTTGCCGCGCAAATCATGGCGATACCAGCCACTTTCGACGAAATCCTCCAGCGGCTCAGCCACGCCCGGCGAGACCGGCGGCGCGATCAACGTTCGAGTTCCGCTGTCGATGGCAATACAGCAGCCGACAGCGCCAACGAAATCCGCAAGATCTTGTAGAACGTCCGGCCACGATTCTGGAGCAACGGCCGCATCATAGAGACGATCGATTATCCCGGTGAAATGTCTGTCCTTGCTCATCAGCTTGCCCCCCGGCACCCGCCCGACTGGCATCGGGACCATGCTAGGAAAAGGCGGCGTCAAAGGCAAAGGCACACGCGGGTCACAGGCTACTCAAATCGGTTGAGGCGACGCGGCGCGGTCCGGGACGACATTGCCGCAGCGGTCTGGTCCGTCGAAACGCTTCCTGATCCGCATGACCCGTTGGTTGATTATCTACTCCAAATGAGACATGTGATCTATCCTAAATGAGACATGTGCAGGCATTCCTGCATGGCCATGCTCAGGAACGTGGCCAGATCGCAGTCGAGAGACCAGGCAAGGAAGCTTGGCCGGCAGGCTGGGCCTCAGATGCTTTCGGAAGCATCAGGAGTTTTCGTGCTCGCAGAGGGGGGATCATGTCACCCGTTATTATCATATTGACCGCCAGTGTCGCACTGGCCTGCGCGCCCGCCCTGGCGCAATCGCCCAGGGTCCAAGGCAAAGCGGGACACTGGGTCAAGGTCGAGACCGCCGGCCTGGCGGCATATGAGAATGTGAACAACCGCTCCGGCGACACGATCTCCATCAATTGCGACGAGGCGCAGACCGACGACCATAGCAATACGGGAATCTCCGTCGAGATTGGCGGCAAGATGCTACCGGCAGGCTCTCAAATCATCTTCGCGGTCGATGGCGAGAGCATCACGATCGCATTCGATAGATCCCCAGGCGGCGCGTTGGAGGAACTGCGTGACAGGATGAACGCCGGGATTGCGGACGTTGCCGAGTCCCCTGGGCAGGACCGACCGCTGGCGGCGACGCTTCGGGCGAACTTGCCGAGGCAATCGCCGATGCCGAGACAAGAGCCGAGGATGGCGATCCGCGCGCCGAATTCCTGACTCGGAGTCTGCCTCCGAAACTCCCCGGCTGCCTTTGGAGGCGGCGAGGTCGACTACAATCGGGTTGCTGTTGTGCCTTGGGCTCCTGCATCGGTCATGACGCGAAGGTGCTTTGGGTATGGCGAGCACAGGCTCCGCCGCCCGTCTGGCCTATATCGCTGATGGTTAGGTAGCGAGATGTCGAAGAGCGATTGGTTCTTTTCTGAATTCCTGGCCGGCCAGGCCGGTGCGGTGACCGGTTCCATTCCGAACGAAATGGGCCGCAACTCCGTCGCACGCCCGACCTCCGTTGCTTCATCCGAAGACTCCGGCATCGGGCTTGTGATCCTGGTGATCCTCGGATTGGTCATCGCGAGCGGCTACTACGTGGTCTCCGGCTACATGGTGTCGTCCCGTATCGTGTCGGACTATCTCGGCCACGCAAGCCGTGGAGGCGAGCACGACTGGCGCCTGATTGGCGTTTACGCCGTCTGTGGCTTGATGGGTGTTGCCGTGGTGGGCCGTCTGCTCGGCCTCTTCGCGGGAATTCTTGCATCGGCGATTCCGGCCATTCCCCTTCTGCACGCATCCGAAGGCGGCGTGGGCTTCTGGTGGATCGTCGACCGCACGGTAGCGGAACCGGGTGAAAACGCGACTGCCGCCGGCATGGCAGCAGCCGGGATTATCCTCATCCATCTGTGGG
The DNA here is from genome assembly GCF_001854885.1 of Ensifer sp. LCM 4579. Taxonomy (GTDB): domain Bacteria; phylum Pseudomonadota; class Alphaproteobacteria; order Rhizobiales; family Rhizobiaceae; genus Sinorhizobium. The sequence goes on from NZ_MDDV01000007.1 coordinate 25,395, forward strand.
TTGTCTGGATGGTGCGCTGGCGCGAAGAGGCGTTCAGCCACCAGATCATACGTTGGAAATGGATTCAGTGTCGCGTCGGAATCGTCATGACTGCCGGCCTCCTGTTGCTCGGATACGGCGCCAGCGAGTTCCTGAAGGCTGCGAGTGCAAGGTTTTAGACCTCCGTGAACTATTCGTACGTCACTGATAGTGCTCTGTAATTTCAGCTTTCCTGCGGTGCAGTGTTGCAAGAAAAGCGCTCTCTGAGGGCGCTTTTCTTGCAATTCGATTTTGCGGTTTGCTCCTTCGGTTGGGCGTGATTCACTGGCTTTAGCGGCGGTGAATCGAGGAGCGGCGATGTCGAGACCACGCGAGCGGCGCGAGACGGGGGAGCAGGATCTGTTCCGCTCCCGGCTGGATCAGATCATCAACATGAAGCACGAACTGGTGCGGCTGGCGCAGACGATCGACTGGCCGCTTTTGGAGCGCCGTTTCGGAGAGGTCTATTGCGACGGTCCCGGCATGCCGCCGCTGCCGACCCGGCTGATGGCGGGGCTTTCGATCCTCAAGCATACCTTCAGCCTGTCGGACGAGGAGCTGTGCGCCCGCTGGGTGGAGAACCCCTATTTCCAATATCTCTGCGGCGAAGAGTTCTTCCGCCACGACCTGCCCTTCGACCGCTCGTCGATGACGCGCTGGCGGGGGCGCATGGGCGATGAACGGCTGACGGCGCTGTTGCAGGAAAGCCTGGCGGTGGCGGTCAAGACCGGGGCGATGCAGCCCTCCGACACCCGCCGAGTGATCGTCGACACCACCGTGCAGCCGAAGAACGTGATGTTCCCGACCGACGCGAAGCTGATCCATCGGGCGCGCGAGCGGCTCGTCCGCCTGGCCAAGCAGGCAGGGCTGAGCTTGCGGCAATCCTATATGCGGGTCGGCAAGCTGGCGCTGATCAAGCACCAGCGCTACGCTCATGCCAAGCAATTCAAGCGGGCCAACAAGGCGCTGCGGACGCTGAAGACCTATCTCGGCCGCACCATTCGCGACATTCGCCGCCAGATCGGCAACGACGAGAAGCTGCGGTCGATCTTCCTCTGGCCGCTGCACCAGGCCTCGACGGTCCTGGAGCAAAGGCAACGCCAACGCGGCCGCAAGATCTACAGCCTGCATGCGCCGGAGGTCGAATGCATCGGCAAGGGCAAGGCGCACCGGCCCTACGAGTTCGGCGTCAAGGTCTCGGTCGCCACCACGCTGAAACGCTCGAAGGGTGGCCAGTTCGCCCTGCATGCGAAGGCGTTGCCCGGCAACCCCTATGACGGCCACACGCTGGCGACGGTGATCCCGGATATGGAGAAAACCATCGGCAGCGAGATCGCCCGCATCCTCGCCGACGCCGGCTACCGCGGCCACGATGCCCCGGAAAGCCACCGGTTCCGGGTCTTCACCAGCGGTCAGAAACGCCGCGTCACACCGGCGATCAAGCGCGAGATGCGGCGGCGTTCGGCGATCGAGCCGGTCATCGGCCATCTCAAGGCCGAGCACCGCATGGGCCGCAACTATCTCGCACACCAACAGGGCGACGCCATCAACCCCGTCCTGGCCGCCGCCGGCTACAACTTCTCGCTCCTCCTCAACTGGTTCAGGCAACTTTTGTGGCTGCTGCTCGCCTGCCTGCATTGCGGATCGAACCTGCGCGCCGCCTAGCGACAGTCATTGTTCACGGTCGACGTTTTAGCCTGCAGCGTCTCATGGCAACAAGCACATGCCACCACACCCGGACCAACTCGTCGGCAGTGCCGATGGCTGATCGGGGCATGGCAGACACGGACCCCGGAGACGCGCCTGGGCAGCCCAGACCGGCTTTGCCACGGAGAGCCCGTTCCGTTCGGCAAATTCTGGCGGGCATGATCCGCGGCAGCTGGTCTATCCCAAATGGGACCTTTACGGGCGGGCACGCTACGCTAGAGTCCGTCTTAACAGCTGTTTGAAGCGGGATGGTGATGATTTGGGGTAGGTCAATGCGCGGGCTGTTCGCCCCACTCCCGATCACAATCGTGATGTGGGAGGCAGTTCATTGATGGCACGCAGCATTAAATCTTATACTGTCTCCTTGGCAATCGCTGCGGTGCTGTTGCTCTTTATACGCTCCCCTATGGCCCAGGATTTCGACCGGTCGTGCGAAGATGCTGCCTTTCAGTCAGCGACCGTGTGGTCCGGGGCCGGTCTATCCCAGAATTCGACGAGCGCCCCGGAGCAGTTGGTACTCGATCCCGATCCCGGATTGATGCAGTTCGATGCCGGAGGTGGCGACGACGTTCTCTATCTGGTCGATCCTCCGGGTGGCCAGTCCATCATCGCCGGCCCCGGCGCCGACACTGTCGTGATCTGCCGCATGACCGATACGCTGATTCACATCAAACTTGGCGACGAAACCACCGGCGGCGCCGATCTGGAGCCTGACCGCGTTATCCTGAACCCGCCGGTCTTCCAGGGAATCCCGGACGGGTTCATCCGGCAGGTCTTCGTCTACGGCGTCAGCCCTCAGAACGACCGGATCGAGCTTCGGCTGCCGCCGGGCGTGGACTTCCACTATGAAACCGGCCGCATCCGGGCGGGCAGGGTCATCTTCAACGTCGCTCCCGGCAACCCGGCGGACCGGATCGACCGCTCCGTGTTCGAAGTCCGGCGCGACGGCGGGGGCGGCCCGGCATCCGCGTTGCCGAAGGTCGGGTCCGCGCTCTCGGCCTACCACCCCGGGCGGACATGCTCGGACGCCGCGGCCGAAACCTTCGCGACGGGTCGGGAAGATGGATTTGCCTATCTGAGCTACAGCCAGCAGAAAGACGTGGTGACGACGGCCCGGATACCGGGAGGGCGCGTCCACCACACCTGGGACGGCCCGGACCTCGTCTATATCGAGAGCTCCCAGACGCTGTTTACGGGCAGGGGCGCGGACCAGGTGGTCGTCTGCGCGCTGGACGATCCGGTCACGATGATCTCGGTGGGACCGGGCGGCTTGACCGAGGATTTCGACCCGGACGTCGTGATCGTAGAGGCGGCGAGGTTCCAGGACGGCGTGAAGCGGAAACTGGAGGTCCATGGGGTTTCATCGGTGAACGACCGCGTGGTCCTGCGCCTTCCGCCGGGCCTCGAGCCGGGCATCGAGCTCACGACGAGCGGTTCCGTCCGCGCCTATGTCGGGGACCTGACGATCGCCGTCCTGGCGGACTGGCGGCAGGAAGGCGGCTCCGGCCATCGCGACGTTTTCGTCGTGGAAAGGGTCGCGCCGGTCGACGTCGCGAAAGCGACGAGGACCGGGCTTCCGGATCTTTCGGCCGTGGCCTGCCCCGATCCAGACGCGCCCGGAGCGTTCGCTGAGGGACGGCCCGACCCTTTCAATCCGACGGCCGTCGTCTACTCTCCCGAGGCGGAGCGCGTCCTCGTCGGAGGGGCCGCCGGCATTTACCTCGTCAACGCGGCGGAGGGCGACGATACGATCTTCGTCGTCGACCCGCTAGACGGCGTCCTTGTGCGGGGAGACCGGGGATCCGACATCGTCGCGGTCTGCTCGATGCGGTCGCTTTCGCTCGTAATAGAGCTCGGTGACGCGCAGCAATCGGCGGACGCCACGCCCGACGCGGTCATCCTGGAACCCGCTGTCTTCCTCGGCGTTCCGGACGGCGCGCGCCGTCGGATCGACGTCTTCGGAGCCGTGGTTGCGGATGACCGGCTTCTTCTGCGCCTGCCGCCTGGGGTGACGGCGAAGAAGCCGCGGGACACCGGATACGGGGTCGTGGAGATCGACGTCGGCGACGTGCTCGTCAGCATCTATCGCGTCGACGACTTCATGTCGGTCAAACTGCCGCCGGACGCGGTTCAGGTCGTGCGTGCCGCCACCGCCGCGGCTCCAGCTGCGGCGGCGGGCATGCCTCCCCCGAACCTCTCCGCCAGGAACCTGGCCTGTCCGGAACCGGACGCCGGGGGGTTCGCCGAGCCGACGGACCCCGGCCGGACAAGCCTCGACACGGCCCTCTACGGAACCGGGTCAGACCGCGTCCTGATCGCCGCGCATCCGGGCTGGGTGCACTACTACACGTCGGACGGAGACGACACCGTCTTCGTGACGGACTCGATCGCCGATCTCCAGGTCCATCTCGGGAGGGGTGGCGACACCGCGGTCGTCTGCTCGACGAAGGAAATGAGCCTCGGTTTCGACCTCGGTCCGCACGACGCAAATCCCGACACGCTGGTCCTGAGACCCGAGGTGTTTCTGGGCATCCCCGAGGGCTACACGCGGCGCGTCTTCGTCAGCGGCGTCGTCGAGGCGAACGACCGTATCGCCCTCGACCTTCCGCCCGGCATGGCGGCGAAAATCCGTCAGCAGTCGACGGCCAACATGCTCGAAGCCACCGTCGGGCGCAACACGATCACCGCCATGACCACCGGCGACGCCTTTGGCCGGCGCGGCAATCCGGGCATCTTCGTGATCGCAGGCGGCGCGCCCGGAGCGGCGCCGGAGGCGCGATCTGATCCGGACCGCGAAGGTAATCCGGACCAGATACCGTCCGGGAAATGGTCGTTCGATCCCGCGGAGGGCATGGAAGGACAGGCAGGCGTCACCGGCGAGCGTGGATCTCGCTTACAAGTTTCCTGCGGGAACAGCGGAGGCCCGTCGCTGTCGATCGTCCCTGATCCCCGGGGCGGCGGTCCATCTGGCGAGGAGCAGCAGGTCGGGTTTCACCTCGACATAGACGGCAGAGCCTTCGAGCAGTCATTCATCTGCGCCCCGGACGGCAATCACTGCAGCGCCTATGGCATTCCTTCGCCATCGGTGATTTCCGCCATCAGGTCCGGCTCGCGGCTCACCATCCGTGAGGGAAGGACCGATTTGGCCGCCTACACGCTCAAGGGATCGAACGCCGCCATATCGCGGCTGTCCGCGTGTCTTGAGTGACAGGAGCGGCTAACCCGCAACCGGGAGGATCTTTCGATGATTTGCGCATTTCGCTGTGTTTGCCGGCGCGCTCTCCGGATTGCACTTCTGATCGGAGCCTTCGCGAGCGGCATTGCGGCCGAGTCCGGCGCGGCTGCGGCGCAACAGAACCCGGCAGAGCGCGACCGCAAAATCGCGGCTTTCATTGCCCGACAGGACGAGATGAGCGGCCTTTCTGCGCCGAGCGGACGCCAGGTCAGCACCGACTACGTCGATCTCAACGGCGACGGTCGGCAGGAGGCGCTCGTGGTGCTGAACTCCAGCCAGGATTGCGGCGCGATGGGATGCCCCGGTTTCGTCCTGGTTCTGACGGGCGGCCAGGCCCGCAGTATCGGAGACTTCATCGTGCGCGATCTTTCGGTTCAATCGACGATGACGAACGGCTGGAAGGATCTGCTGCTGAACGGCCACCGAATGAGATTTCTGGGCGGTAGCTACTCCAAGGCGGGGGGTGATGCTGGCCGGGCGGTCACGGGTGACGGATCACGCGGATGTCGCCCGGGCCGAACAAGCCAAAGCCTAGACCGAACTCGAGATCATGAAGCTTAGAGATCAGTTCCGCGAACGTGCCGTCGTCGAACTGAAAGACGTCCGGGATCAGGTTGCGCGGCAGGAAGAGCAGATCGTCATTGCCACCGCCGTCCTGCTTCGCACCAGCATCCGCTCGCCGATCGACGGCATCGTTCAGAACCTGCAAAGGTCCACCCCGCTGAGATCGCGAGGATTTGGCAGCGTCGAACAACGAGATGCGATCTAGCTAAAGTTGTGATTAAATGTCACACGCGCCCACAGCGCCGCGCGTCTCAAAATGCGCGTACGAGTTCCGGGCCGACACGCTGAAGAACGCGGATTTACTGGGATGCCGTGAAGGCGATCGTGATTTTCGTGCCGCGGTCGCGCGCCGTGTCGATTGCGATTTTCGCCTTGTGCAGTTCGGCGATGCGGTGAACGATTTTCAGGCCGAGCCCGAGTTGGCCCGAGCGCTTGACGTAGCCAAGATCCTCGTTGTGCTCCGGCAGGTCGACGAGACCGCGGCCATTATCCTCGACCGTCACCTGCGGACCGGGACCGCAGGTGACGATGATGGCGGTGCCCGCAGGGTTATGCTTGACCGCATTTTCGATCAGGTTTCTAAGCATGTTCTCGACTAGCCCGGGGATTACGGTCACCGGCGTCGTGCCGTGGTCGATGAACTCGATCGACTTGCCCTGATCGAAGACAAAGGGTGCGGTTGCTTCCGCGACCTCGGCGCCGATTTCGGAAAGGCTGGCGCGCCGATAGGCGGAAGGGTCGACGGCATCGGCGCGGGCAAGCGAGGTCAACTGCTCCAGGATATGAGTGAGCGCGTCGAGGTCGCGTTCGGCGTTGCGCGCACGGGGATCGGCGATGCGGCTCAGTTCCATCTTGGCGATCGCGACCGGAGTGCGGATTTCATGAGCGATCGAGGAGGAGAAGAGTTTTTGCGACTGGATGAGGTCGCCGAGGCGCGCGAGCAGCCGGTTGACGGCGCTTACGAGGCGTTCGATCTCCTGCGGCATGCGGGCTGCCGGCAGGCGCGCGCTGCTGTCGCGCGGGTCGATGGCGTCGGCCGCCCGGACCGCCATCGCCACGGGCTTTAGCGCACTGCGGATCGACCAGATCGTCGCCCCGATCACGAGGCAGAACATCAGCGTCATCGGCACGATCATGGAATCGAACATCTCGTGCAGCAGGGCACCGTACATGAAGCCGTTCGGATCCCTGATGATGGCCAGTTCGACGAGAACCGGCATGCCGTTGCGATCGAAGGATTGCCCGCCGGCGATGCTGAAGGGCTTACCCGGCTCGATCACGCGCTTCCAGAAACTCGGCACGTCGACGGTCAAAGGCAGAAAGTGCTCGGCGCATTCGGTGGTACAGTTGGAAAAGAGCACCGAGCCGGAACCGGTACGCACCCGGACATAAATGGCGCCCTCGTCGCCGGGGCGCACCCGGTAGCGGTCCTGCAAGTCGTGATCCGGCCTGTAGGTGAGGCGCCCCTCGTGCCTGGTGATCGCCCGCGAAAGGGTCGCTGTCTCCTGCTGCAGCATCAGAATGCTGAGCTTGTAATCGTCGAACCAATAATCGGCGAAGACGACCCCGATCTGCAGCACCATGGCGAGCAGCGAAAACGCGATGATGCGTCGCGCGACGATGCCGATCAGCGACGGGTTTTCTTCTTTCATGTGGCGGTTCTTAGGAGATAGCCGATGCCGCGCACGGTTTCAATCGATACGCCGGTGTCGAGCGGCTGCAATCGCTTTCGCACCCGGGACACGGCGAGTTCCAGTGCATTGGCGCTGAGTTCCTGTCCATACTCGGAAAGGGCGACTTCGAGCCGGCGTTTTGGAACGACGCGTCCGACCTCGCGCATCAGTATCTCGATCAGGGACCGTTCGCGCGGCGGCAGCGGCACGACCGAACCGTCGCAGCTCAGTTCCGCCGTGGCAGGATCGAAGCGCAGGGCACCCGCTTCCAGCACCGGCTGGATTGCGAGCGGGTTACGCCGAAGCATGGCCCTGCAGCGCGACAGCAATTCGCGGTGGTGGAACGGCTTCACCAGATAATCGTCGGCGCCGGCGTCCAGTCCCTGAACGCGCTCGTCGACCGAGCCGCGCGCCGTGATGATCAATACGGGCAGGCCGGCATGCTCTTGCCTTATCCATCTCAACAGATCGAGCCCGTCGCCATCCGGCAATCCGAGATCAAGGAGCACAAGATCGTGCTCCCGATCTCCGATCGCGGCTTCTGCCGCGCGAACGCTTGAAACCGCATCGAGCCGCCAGCCGGCCTCACGCATGGTCTCGCCCACCAGTTCGATGAGGCGTGGACTGTCTTCGACGAGCAGCAGGCGCATGCTTTTCCTTGAATTCAAGCCTTCTTACGGCCGGTGACCATCGACCATATGAGGTTTTCCTTGAAGTGCCAACTTTCAACAACTGCGGCGAAAGCATGCACCCCGGCAAGGACCAGGATCAGGTTCGCCAGCACCTCGTGGACTTCCTCAAGCAGCTTGTTGCCCCAGAAGGCATCGAGCGTCGTCATCCAGCCGGATGCGCCGACCGCCGCCAGCAGAACCATCAGCAGCACCATCATCCAGCCTGCGGCAGGGTTATGCCCGATATGGCGCTCGGCTTCGCCCGCGGCAAAGACACGCAGATACCGCAGCACGGCGGCCGGTCCGCGTACGAAGTCGGAAAAACGGGCATGTCTCGTGCCGACGAAGCCCCAGACAAAGCGCAAGCCGAGCAGCGTCAGCGCCGTGTAGCCCGCGTAACGGTGCGCCATTTTGCCCGGGGACAGGAGAAACAGATTGAGGGTACAGCACGTCACCACGCCCCAATGAAAGAGGCGAACCAGGGGATCCCAGACGCGGAGGCCGCCGCCGCGGGAGGCGATTGCCTCCCGCTTCCCAATTGTGGACTTCGGCATCAGTCGTCAATCTCCGCCCTGACGATTTCGGCGCTGACGGGGTTCATATAGACCTCGGCCCGCTCGTGCTTCGTCGTGAAGGCGTAGATCTCATAGCATGTGCCGGCCACCTTGACGGTTCGCACGTCGGAATAGCCGGCCTCCTGAAGCTTCGAGGCCGCCTCTTCCGGTTTCATCCAGGCCGACTTGGGCTCTTTCGTGCAGACAGCATCGTCGTCGTCGGCAAAAGCCGAGCCGGGGAGGGCCAAGCCGGGAAGGGCGACGGCCGCCAACGCACAGAGAAACATCGATTTCATAAAATGCTCCTTTGACCAAGAGGCCGCTCTTCGGAACGGCCACGCGGAACCTGACGTCGCAAAGCTGTCGAAACCCTGTCGGCGGCCAAATTCAGCGGTGCACCCCCGCCTCCGCGGCCGGTCCCTGACAGGAATTCGACGGTTTGCCCGGATTACTGGCGAATGGGTCGAGGGTGCCGGCGATCGGTTGCATTCACGCAATCGATAGCGACCCCGTGATGCTGTGGCGCGATTGAGCGAGCAGCTTCCACTTGGAGATACTGTATGGCTGTTTTCAGAATTCGCCGACCGGAAATCGGTAGCGTGGCCCTGAGTGCCCTCGTCACGCTCTATTTGCTGCTGGTTACCAACAGGGCCTTCTGGAGCCATGCCGTAGTCTATTTCGATGGCGCATGGGCAGGGTTGCTGGGGCTCGGCGTGGCGCTCTGGCTCACGACCTTTTCAGCCCTGACGGCGCTATCCATGAAGTACGTCGCGAAGCCGGTCCTGATTTTCTCCATTCTCGTTTCGGTTTCCGCCGCCTATTTCGTCGACACGTTCGGCGTCATCATCGACAAGGACATGATCGGCAACGTCACGGCCACCACCGGAGCCGAGGCGGGCCATCTGCTGACCGGCAGCCTTGCGCTTCATCTCGCTCTCTATGCTCTCGTTCCCGCGCTTCTGATCGCCTGGATCAAAATCACACACAGGCGATTCATCGCCAAAGCGGGCGTCAATTTCCTCTTCATCGCTCCATCGCTCATCCTGAGCGGTCTGCTCATCTACGCCAATTTCGCCACCATCGCCTATGCGCTGCGGGAGCACAGGGACCTGATGCCCCGCTTCAATCCGGCGGGACCGATCACGTCGGCGGTGCGTTACGGTCTTTCGAGCTATCGCGAGCGCAACCTGGTGGTACAGCCACTCGGAACCGATGCTCATGTCGGCCCGCGACTCGCGAGAGCCGGAAAGCCTGTCGTCGTTGTCGTGATCGCCGGCGAAACGGCCCGGGCGATGAACTTTTCACTGAATGGATACAAGCGTGATACGAATCCGGAGCTCGAGGCGCTGGCAGGGACCATCAACTATCGAAATGTGACGAGTTGCGGCACGGCGACCGCCGTTTCACTGCCCTGCATGTTTTCCGTCTATACGCACAAGCAGTACAGTGGATGGAAGGCGCGCTCCACCGAAAACCTGGTGAACGTGCTGACCCATGCCGGCGTCCCCGTCACCTGGTGGGACAACAACACCGGCAGCAAGGGCATTGCCGACCTCATCAGCTTTGCCAGGATGACCAACCGCAAGGACAGTCCGTTGTGCACCAATGGCGAATGCCTAGACGAAATCTTCCTCGACGAACTGGACAAAAAGCTCGCTGCGACGACGACCAATGGCGTCATCGTGCTGCATCAGCTCGGCAGCCACGGCCCGTCCTATTATCTGCGCTATCCCGAGGCCTTTCGCCGTTTCACGCCCGACTGCCGCACGCCGGAACTGATGCGCTGCACGGCCGAAGAAATCGTCAACGCCTATGACAACACCATCCTTTACACCGACCACATCCTGTCGAGCGTGGCTCGGCTTATCGAAAAGCACCAGGATCGTATTGCCGGGGCGATGATCTACATGTCGGACCACGGAGAGTCGCTTGGCGAAAACGGCATCTACCTGCACGGCGCGCCTTATGCGATCGCCCCGAAGGAGCAGACGCAGGTGCCCTTCATCGCCTGGTTCTCGAAAGTCTATCAGGAGGAAATGGGGGTCGATATCACTTGCTTGGCGAAAGACGCCGACGCACCGAAGTCGCACGACAACCTTTTTCACACGGTGCTCGGCATGATGGATGTGCAAACGGGCGTTTATGATCGGTCCCTCGATGCCTTTGCCGCCTGCACCCGAAAGAAGGACGATGCGCCCGGCTATCACGCGGCCGGCAATCTTGCCGGTCCCATGCCGGGGGAGGCCCTCTAAGCGGGTATTCATGGGTTTACCCGCGTTATCTGCTCACACTCCTTGGGTTTGCCGCGAACCCTGACAGCAAAACCGTGGGAACACCTTTGCGGGACTTGCCTGCGCGAACTGTCGGTGGAGCACCAAATCTGCTAGAGTTGGCGCTCGGAATCTGCGGGACTGTCCCCTTCGCGAAGCGCGATCGAGGTATCGTCCATGGAAGGAGGAAGCCGATGCAGTTCGTTGGGTTACAGATCCACCCCGAACGCGGCGGCAAGGCGGGCTACACCGTCGAATTCGTCGGTGCGGACGGCGAGATCGTCACGGTCCTCTGTCCGCAAAATGCCGAAGGCACGCTCAACAGATTGAATGCCGTTGCCCGTGCAAAGGAAATCCTGGCCGCTGCTGCGCAGGCGGAGGAGGCCCCGCCCGGCATCACCGCCACGAGTCGATCGACATCGGTGCCGGCAGGGACCCTGGCAAGCGCCCGCCAGGCGCATGACCAGCGCGCGATGGAAGAGCAATTGGAGGAGGGGCTCGAGGATACGTTTCCGGCAAGCGATCCTGTCTCCATCACCAGTTCCACGATCCCGCGGGGCACACCGCGGCGGTGAGCGCACCACAATCGGAGCGAGCTTTGGTCTTGCAAGGCCGGGGCATCTGGCCGTCCCCTCCCAACGCGTCACCGCTGTGCCCTCGTTTACCTTAACCTCTTGAGTTTCTACGTCTTGTGCGGAAATTCATTCCGATGTGGAAGAGAATGCGCTAGACCTCTACGTAAGGTCTTCGCAATGAAAGCACCCATGCGCCTGCAGCCCGCCGGCGCTGAATGATCAATTGCAAGTGGAGAATGCCGGGTTTTTCGGGCAGAGGAGTACAGTTCATGAATGGCCGGCGTCTCACCTTTGCAGTCGGCGACATTCACGGTTGCCTCGCGCAACTCGAGACGCTCCTGGCAAGCATCGAGTCCGCCGCCCCTGGCGGCAGGGTCATCTTTCTCGGTGACCTCGTCGACCGGGGGCCGGACAGCCGCGGTGTCGTCGAACGGATCATGGCCGGCCCGACCCTTCCCGGCTGGCAGTGGATCACCCTCAAGGGCAATCACGAGGAAATGCTGGTGGCCGCGCGCAAGGGCATGGCCGAGATGAGCATGTGGCTGATGAACGGCGGCTATGAAACACTGGAGTCCTACGGCGGCGCCATACCGCTCAGCCATCTGGTCTGGATGGCCGAACTGCCGTCGATCCTCGTCGATCGCTTTCGAATTTACGCCCATGCCGGTGTCGATGAAGCCGTTCCGCTGGAGGAGCAGAGCGACGAGGTTCTGCTCTGGATCCGCACGGATCCCGATTATTCCGGGCGCTACTGGGGTCGGCATCTCTGCCACGGACACACGCCGAGCCGCAGCAATCCGCGGACGGTCGGCAACAGGACCAATGTCGACTCCGGTGCGGTTTTCGGCGGCATGCTCTCTTGTGCCGTCTTCGACGACGATGCGCCGGGCGGGCCGATCGAATTCCTTGTCGCGGCCGGGGAAGACGCGTATTAGAGCCTGACCCTACAGCGCCATGCGTCTTATCAGACGCGCAAAGATTGCTGCAGCACTTTGAAGAGCAGGAGCAAGGGCTTGCGCGCCCGCCGCTTCAGGTCGTCGAAACCGCCCTTGAGCACGCGGGGGCGAAAGGAGCCAAATTGGATCTCTCGTCTTCAGCGATATTCCCCAATGATTTCGCCGCCCTCCTGTTCGACATGGACGGGACGCTGCTCAATTCCATGGCCGTCGTCGAACGGGTGTGGGGTGCATGGGCCCTTCGCAACGGGATCGATCCGGCCCGATTGATGAAGACGGTGCACGGCGTCAGGGCGGCCGACGTGATCCGCAAGCTCGGCCTGCCGGTCGATCCGGAGCGCGGGGCCCGCGACCTTGCGGCGGTCGAGATCGCCGATGTCGAGGGTGTCGTCGAAATTCCGGGCGCGATCGCCTTTCTCGGCTCTCTGCCGCCGGAGCGTTGGGCAATCGTGACGTCGGCGCCGCTCGAACTCGCAACGCGCCGGCTCGCCGCGGCCGGTATTCCGGTTCCGCGCCACATGGTGACCGGCGAGGACGTAACGATCGGCAAGCCCGACCCGCAGGGCTACCGTCTGGCGGCCGAGAGGCTTGGCGTGCGTGCCGAGGACTGCCTCGTCTTCGAGGATGCTCCGGCGGGAATCCTCGCGGGCAGGGCGGCCGGGGCCGAGATTGTCGTCATCACCGGAGCGCATGCGGCCGCGGGTGAAACGCCGCATGTGAGCTTCGCGCATTATGCCGAAATCGAAGTCCGTCTCGGCGGGAGCGGACGGCTGTCGCTGCACCGGCGCCCGGACGAACCTCGCATCGGCGAGGCAAAACGCGTATAACAATACCAGTCGCATGTTCCCGGGACGTCCGGATCGGGCTTCGTACCGATGTGCAGCCAAGGCGTCCGGGACGAGACCTGGAGGACAGTCATGGAACTGACAAACGCGCGCAGACTGGCGGACGAGTATCTGCGTCTCGGCGGACACCGTCGGGTCGTCATCGATGATAACCAGACATCGGTTCGCGAATGGGAGTCCGAGCCGCACGAGGCGGCGGCGTTCTGGAAACGCCATGTCGAGACGTTGAGCCCCGAGTGCCAACGCGAAGTGCAGCTGTTTCTGCCGACCATCAATCGAGCGTGAGCCGCCGGCGCGGCGGCTCCAATCGCATGCTGAAATGCCACGCTACGCGATCTGGCGGGTTACCCTTGATCCGTGAGCGACCGTGACAACGTTCACCGCACGGGTCGTGGAAGGTTTTCGCCAACGGCGGGTGGATATTGGGTAGGTCGCCTGCAGACGGCCAAGTTCGACCCGTTGCGGCCGCTTCCTATGCGCTGGAATTTCGGATCAAGCCTAATTGGAGCATTGGAAAACGCGCTCCGCCAATGACCGCTTTCCCATTACGGCCGCTTAGAGGACTTCGATGTGGGGAGGCTTTCCGCTTTCCTCCACCCTTCCCCCCCCAGGGCTGTGCTTTAAGATCGAATAAAGCGGCCGGATCATCCGATCCCGCCGGCCCCCAAATTCATGCCGGTGGCATAAGCTGCGGTCATGATCGGCCCGAGAGATCCGCCGTGGCCCGGATAGCCTTTTCCAAAGATGCTCGCGGCAACATTTCCGCAGGCGTACAGCCCACCGATTATTGATCCGTCGTGGCGGATTACTTGGCCGTGCGTTGTCGTTTTTAGACCGCCCTTCGTACCATTGTTTCCCGGCGCAACTTCGACGGCATAGAAGGGGCCTTCGCTGATGACGCCAAGGCAGGGGTTCGGCGTAATCTCTGGATCGCCATAATAGAGGCCGTGGACGTCCTCACCTCGGGAAAAATCCTGGTCGTGGCCATCAAGCGCATAACCGTTGAAGCGGTCGATCGTGGCCCGCAGTCCTTCGGCTGAAATCGACAGTTTGTTCGCAAGTTCAGTGAGCGAAGCCGCCGTGTGCATCCAATTCGGAGCCGGTTGTGTCGGAGGAATGGATGCAACGGCGTACCGGTTCTTGAAAGCGTTGTCGAAGATCAGCCAAGCTGGCCGATTTATGTACGAAAACGCTCCTGGATCGAAGATGTTGAACGACATTCCGAGATCATTGTAGGAGCTCGCCTCGTTGACAAAGCGCTCGCCCCTGCTGTTCACCATGATCGATCCAGGAAGCGCCAGTTCTCGCACCATGTTCCGCGTCAGTGGCATGCCATCAAGTTCTTCGCCGGGAATGCGGTAAGCAGCGGTCCACCAGGCCTCTGTCATATTCGCGATGGCCGCTCCCGCTTCCAGACCAAATCTCAGTCCGTCGCCATTGTTGCCGGGAGGCGTTGTGGGCGCGCTGGTGAAGCCGGGAAGGAAGGCGGAAACCATGTCCTCGTTCCACTCGAAGCCACCGGTGGCAAGGATAACGCCGACCTTGGCCGAGACGCACCCGTTCGCTGTCTCAACGCCCGTGCAGCGCTGGCCGTAGAATGTAAGACCGGTTGCGGGGTTGCTTACATGGAAGCGGACGCCCGCCTTTGCGCATGCTTGGGCCAGACCTGCCACTAGGCCGGACCCTTGTGTACGTATATTGCGGCGCTGCCGATCGGCGATGATGTCCGCGCTCAGGCCCTTGCGGCTTTCCGTTGATGTTGCCGGCTGTCGGAGCGTCGAATAACGGAGGGTCTCGAAGAGCCCGGCTTCCATCCCCGGTTCGAATGGCAGAGGTTCGACCGAGCGGCCATTGCGCGCACCTGCCCAGCCGGGGTGGTAGTCGGGACGGTCGACACTGAAGAAGCGAAGATCCGAGTGGGTCTCCAGGAACCGCAGCATTTCGGGACCGGTCTTCACGAATTGCCGCAGAAGATCCGGTGAAGTTTCCCCGTGAGTGAGGCGGTCGAGATAGATATGCGCATCCGCCTCGTTGTCCATGAAGCCGGAGGCCGCCATAACGTGGTTATTCGGGATCCAGATTCCCCCGCCTGAGATTGCAGTCGTGCCGCCAATCAACGCCGACTTTTCGAAAACCCCGACGGTCATTCCCTTCGAGGCGGCTGCGAGAGCCGCAACCAATCCCGCGCCGCCACTGCCCAGCACAACGACGTCATAGCTTTGCATGTGCCTTTCCCTATCCAAGTGCCCTGCTCGCTCGCCGGTCATGTTGCCCTGCTCACTCGCCTGTCATGATTGTTCAACAAGTTGCGGCGGGTTTCTTCTGTCAGCGTTAGAATGTTCGTCCGCACGTGAGCTTCGATTTCTGCGGCGGATTTTCTCGTGACGTAGGCGTCGATGATCCATTCGTGTCCGCCGAGCGTCGACTTGCCGCTGTCTCTGCCGAGAGTGTGAAGGATTGTTGCCTCGGTCTGTGGCAATATGAATCGATTGATCATTGTTATCCTCGACCTCAACCGGCCGATGTGCTCGACGATCGTCGCGTTGGGGCATCGCTTGTTGATGACCGCGTGAAAATCCAGGTTGCCCTTGGTCCAACCGCCGAGGTCGAACGACGCCAGGGCCTGCGCCATCTCCTCGTTGATGCTCTTCAGTTGCTTGATATCGGATGGAGTGATTCTCGGCGCCGCTGCGCCGGTGACATAGCCTTCGAGGACGGCCAGAAGTTCCATCTGCTCCGCCCACAGATCCGGATCCGCGCCGGCGACGATCGCGCCGGAATTCTTGCTGAAAATCACTAGTCCTTCGGCCTCGAGACGACGTATGGCCTCTCTGACCGGAACTGGGCTGATCGATAGCTCCCGGGCCAAGGTGTCGATCACCAGCCGTTGCTTGGGTGCATACAATCCGCGATCGATACCCTCCTTCAGATAATTGTAAGCGATTTGCTGCTTGCTCTTACCTTCTGTGGCGGGTGCCACCACCTTTGCCATGCGTTCACTCTCCAACGATTGCAATCAAATTGAAAATCAGATTTGATTTCCTTTCGCCTTTTCGACGGGCTTCGGCAAGACTTACCGCTTCCAAGCGAGACGCCGCTCCAAGCTTATGCTCAAGCGAGACAACACAAACACAATGACAATGAAGATTACCCCCACCGCAGTTAGATACTCGAACTGCTTGTAGGTGATGGAGGCTTGCGCGTTGGCGATGTAAAGTATGTCCTTGACGCCAATCACGCCGACGATAGCGGAATCCTTCAAAATCACAATGAACTGGTTGAGAAGGAGGGGGAGGGCTGTCCGTAGGGCCTGCGGCCAGATGACGATCGAGTTGATCTTCCATCGTGTCAAGCCCATAGCCGCAGCCGCTTCCCACTGGCCGTTGTCGATCGTGAGAAGCGCAGAGCGATAGATTTCTGCAACATAGGCCGCGTTGAGCAACGTAAGCGAAATGATCGCGGCGGTGGTGGGATCCATTTTCCACCCGGTCACGCCAGCCAGCGCGAAGTACACGAGCAGGACGTAGACGTATGGCGAGAGGGAGCGGAAGATCTGGACATAGAGAAACCCGATCGACCGGGCAACGGCGATCTTGCTTCTGAGAAGCGAAACGATGATCCCGCCAAACACCATCGACAGGGCGAGCGACGCGATAGCGATAAAGAAAGTAAAGCGAAGCCCATACAGCATGGCGGGCATGTGATTCAGTACAGCATTCCAGCTATTCATGTCCGTGGCGCTCCCTTGCCCTCGTTGAGGCGGGCCTCAATCGCATTAACCAAGAGCGACAGAAGCAACATGGTTCCGATCAGCAGTGCGGCAACAGAAATGTAGGCTTCGAACGGCCGAAATTGGTTCAAACTAATGTCCTGCGCAACAAAGATGAGCTCCGGTACCGCGACGACGGCGGCGTAGGTTGATGCTTTGAAACAGATCACAAAGACGTTGAGGAGCGGCGGAATGACTATCCGAATTACCTGCGGAAACAGAATAGTCCTGTTGATCCGGTAATCGGAGAGGCCGAGCGCCTTCCCAGCTTCGATCTGACCCACATCGATTGCATTGTATCCTGTGCGGAAGATTTCTGATGTGAAGGCCGAGCTCATGATGCCGATGGCCAGAATAATCGACTGCTCACCAGTCAGAGCCAGCCCAATCTTAGTGGCGATGCCGAAGTAAATCCACAAGAGCAAAAGGTACATGGGCAGACCTCTGACGATCTGCACGTAACCATAGGAGATCGCATTGGCAATCTTCGACTTCGATGCGGAGGCGAGGTACGAAAGGAACCCGATGACGCAGCCAATTCCGAAGCCAGCGAGCGCGAAATACAGGTCGTAGGCCAGCCCCCATAAGAGGCGCGGCCATTGCGCCAGGACTATTGAGAAATCGAGGCTCATTCCGTTCCCTTCTCAAGGCGTACTTTTTTCTCGTGTCCGATCAATACGCCCGCAAGCTCGCCTCGTCAACATCATATATGATTTCCTATTGCAAATGAGATAGAATTGGTTCATGAGTAATAACGGTGATGACCGCGCGAGGGGTCTACTGGATTTGCCAAAGGGACGGGTGGAGATGCGATTTTCAGGCAAAGCTGTTTTAGTAACAGGCGTTGCGAGTGGTCTTGGCAGGGCGGTGGTTCAGGCACTTGCAACCGAGGGCGCTAAGCTCGTCCTCGTTGATCGCGCGGAAGAGAAACTCGAAACACTCGTTGCAAACCTTCAAAGTGGTGGATGCGAGGTAGTGTCGATCGTGGGCGACGTTTCGCAGGAACAGACATCGAAGGACGCTATCGCACAGGCTCTTAGCCGGTATGGCACGTTGGATATCCTGATCAATAATGCCGGCATAAATCCGACAGGCACTATCTCGCAGACGGATCCGGCGGTTTGGCAGCAGGCATTGGATGTCAATCTAAAGGCGGCATACCTGTTCTGTCGCGAGGCTATTCCGCACATGGTGGATGCTGGCAGGGGCGTGATCGTCAATACCGCGTCTATTGCCGGGCAGCGCGCTTCGACTGCAGAGGCGGTTTACGGCGTATCCAAGGCAGGCCTGATCATGCTGACCCGCACCATCGCGCGTGACTATGGCGCGCGTGGTATCCGCGCAAACGCCATCTGCCCGGGTGTCTTGGAAGGCATCATGGCTGACCGCCTGACGCGCATGTCACCCGATCAGGTTGTCGCGCGGGATCAACGCTTCGCGCCGACCGTGCCGCTTGGTCGTTTGGGAACCTACGAAGAGATTGCCAAGTCCATTTTGTTCTTGGCGAGCGAGGACGCCAGCTACGTCAATGGTGCGCAGCTGACGGTCGATGGCGGTCTCACCGCCTGATGAAGGGTGCCCCCGCAACAGGCGGGTTGCAAGGAAATGCTTTCATAGTTTCGACGACAAGGGGAAAGCTGATGGATACGAAGCAAGGTAGTGAAATACAGGCGAACCGCCGTGCACTTCTGACCGCTGGCCTGTTTGCGGGAGGTGCAGCGGCTGTTGCGGTGAGCACTGCAAGCGGCGCGCATGCGCAGGAAGCAGCCAGCGAGTCGGTTTTGGACAAAGCCGTCAGGACCAAAAAAATCACCGTAGCTGCCAGTCTGAAATATCCGCCAAATATGTACATCAACGACAAGGGCGAGCCAGACGGCTATGAAATCGCCCTCATTCGACGGATGATCAAGGATATCTCGCCTGATATCCAGGTTGAGTTCGCAGATATGGATTTCGGTCAAATGTTTGCAGCCGTCGAATCCGGCCGTGCCGACATGATGACCACGGGAACGATTCTGCCGAGCCGATCGCTGCGAGGATGGTTCGCAGGATGTGCTGTAACATTTCAGCCCGTCTATATCGTTGGCAGGCAGGCGGCGGACCTGACCTACGACCAGATGAACGCCCCAGACTTTAAGTTCGCGGCTCTTCAGGGCAGCTCTCAGGAAGCCAAGATACGAGAGCTTTACCCCAACGCATCAGTATCGGTATTCCCTGATCAGACCGGTGCAATTGGTGAGGTTATGTCTGGTCGTGCCAATGCTACTTTGCAATCGTTGTTCACAATCGTGAATACGAAGAAGCAGGGCGCGGATCTTGCGATTATCGGCAAGGACCCCGCCTACGTCGATCACAACACATTCTTCCTGCCGACCGGCGATACAAAGATGTACATGTTTGTGACCAATTGGCTGCTGTACAACGCCGCAGGCGGCATTCTGAATTCGCTCTACCGCGAATACGTTGGCAAGGACGCGATCGCAGCCGGCCTCCCGTATCTGGCCGTTGGCCCAGGTGGAAGCCCACTTCACGTCGAGTCGTAATTGCGTCAATGGGGCGGTCCAACCTGGCCGCCCCGCTTCGATCAGGAGCAAAAGTTGGAAGAAGCCGATAGCAGAAACACCGTCATCTCTCTGCGTCACGCAAGCAAGTGGTTCCCCAGTCGTGACCTCCCCGTTGTGAGGGGATTGAACTCGGTCTCGCTCGACGTTCTCGAGGGGGATGTCGTTGTTCTCCTCGGGCCGAGTGGGTCGGGCAAGAGCACGCTGTTGAGATGTCTAAACCTACTTACCGTTCCCGACGAAGGTCGTTTGACGGTTGGGTCCGTCGAGTGGGACGCTAAGAATTATCATGGGCCGCGTTCCAAGGAACGCAAATACAAACGTGACTTCCAGCGACTTCGTCGCGAAACAGGTATGGTCTTCCAGCACTTCAACCTGTTTCCCC
This sequence comes from Ensifer sp. LCM 4579, assembly GCF_001854885.1. GTDB lineage: Bacteria > Pseudomonadota > Alphaproteobacteria > Rhizobiales > Rhizobiaceae > Sinorhizobium. Next base: position 45,178 of record NZ_MDDV01000007.1, read on the forward strand.
ACATGACAGTCCTGCAGAACGTCATGTGTGGCCTCATCCACACCAAGGGCATGTCTCCGGCGGAAGCCCGGGAGATTGCACGACAGGAAATTGCGAAAGTCGGCCTGACCGATCGCGCCGATCACTACCCCAGTCAACTGTCCGGCGGACAGAAGCAGCGCGTTGCAATCGCGCGCGCCATTGCAACCAAGCCCGTGGCCATGCTTTTCGACGAACCAACATCGGCTCTCGATCCAGAGCTGCGCGGCAGCGTCCTGTCGGTGATGCAGGATCTCGCAAAGGAAGGCATGACCATGGTCGTCGTGACGCATGAGATGGGCTTCGCGCGCGCTGTCGGCAATCATATCGTCTTCCTGGAAAGCGGTGAGGTCATCGAGGAGGGACTGTCGAACGACTTTCTTGACAATCCCAAGACAGAGCGCGCGCGGCGCTTCCTGTCCGAAATCAACTGATGCTGGGGGTGGTTCTGGTCGAACCACGCCCGGCCATTCGTGCTCGGTGTGGTCCAGCTGGCGTCTAGCCCATGGTCTAGGTCTAAGCTTTCATGGCTCTCCCCATGTAGTCCACGAGCGGGCTGTCCGCTGGAATCCGAACACGGCAGCACGAAGCCTCAGCCTATCTGGAAAACAGATGTCCCACCCGGCGTGCGCTGATGCCGCCGGGATCACCGCGCAACAGAAAAAGGGCATCGAGCGCAAGCTGGTCAGCGCGGGCGGCACCCGCATCGGGTCCGAGAACCATCAACGCGCTTGCCCAGGCGTCCGCCTCGGCGCAGGTTCTCGTGACGACGGTAACAGAAGCCGGTCCGTCCATGAGGGGTGCGCCGCGCCGTGGGTCTATCGTGTGCGACAGACGGCGCCCCTGAACCCCGACCCAATGCCGATAGTCGCCGGAAGTTGCGACGGCGGCATTCTGAAGCGCAAGGATCGAATGCGGGGCACGGCGGCCCAGGTCGGGCGCCTCGATCGCGATTGTCCACGGCGCGCCATCCGGACGCAGACCCATCGCCCGCATCTCTCCATCGATCCCGACGAGCCCCGACGCGATACCGAAAGCACCGAGCGTTTCAGCCAGCCTGTCGACGCCGAAGCCCTTGGCGATCCCGTTCAGATCGAGCGCGATCGAAGCATGTTTGCGCACCTTCCCGGGTTCGATCTCGAGGACGTCATAGGCGGGCCGGCGTGGCGCGGCCATCGCGGCGCGGATGCGCTCGGGTGACGCGGCCTCAAGTCCAAAACCCCACGCCGATACTGCGTCGCCCATGCCGATGTCGAAGGCCCCATTCGAGGCGCGCCCGACCTCGATCCCGAGGCGCAGGACATCGAGAAGCCGCGCCGGCATCGGCACCCAGCCCCCGACCGGCGCCGCGTTGAGACGCATCAGGTCGCTGTTGGGCTTCCAGGTGGACATTTGCGTGTCTACCTCGTCCACCGCCGCCTGCAGTACCGCCCGGACCGGCGCAGGATCGAAACCGGGGCCGGTGAAGAACAGGGCCGACCAGCGCGTGCCCATCGTGGCGCCGTTCAGCGCGTGACGCACGAGGTCAGTAGGTGTCCTCGACATAGCGCCCCTCCGCCTTCAGCGCGATCGGCGTCAGGCCGATGGGCGCGAGGATGTCGGCAAGCGCGTCGGCAACCCCGGCCGCCATCCCGCGTCCGCCGCACACCATCACGCGCGCCCCGTCCTGGATCAGCCCGGCGACCTGTGCTCCTTCTGCGCGAAGCGCGTCCTGCACGTAGTGCGGCCGTGCCCCGCGCGAGATCGCCGTGACAAGCCGCGAGAGGCGGCCCTCTGTCTGCCAGGCGGCGAGCTCCACGCCATAGAGGAAGTCGCTGTCGGGGTGACGCATGCCGAAGAACAGGTGGACGGGATGCTGCGCCGCGTTGGCCCGGATGAAGCCCGCAAGCGGGCCGATTCCTGTTCCGGCGCCGATCAGGATCAGCGGAGCGCGGCCGCGCCCGGCCCGAAACGCTGGATTGGATCTCAGAAAGGCAGTGACGGTGTCTCCCGGTTCGAGCGCCGTGAGTTGCCCTGAGCAAAGCCCGCCCGGATGTTTCTTCACGACAATCTCGACGAAGCCGTCGCGGCGCCCGGAGGCGAGCGAATAGAAGCGCGGCACCGCGGAGCCCTTGGGCAGGATGCCGAGAAGGTCGCCCGCCTGGAAGCGCCCGAAACCGCGCCCGGTCAGGCGCTGCCACAGCGGAACTTTCGGCAGGGCGAATCGCAGGATCGCAGTCGGCGCCTGCACCTCGGCGCCATAGTCGCGGCGCGAGATCAGGGTCAGCGAATGCGATGCGGGCAATACCGGCTGATGGCAAAGCTCCAGCGATATCTCCATTGCCGAGCCGAGCGAGCGGCCCCAGCGGGCGAAATCCTGCGGCGACTGGCGGTCCACCGTGTCGAAGGGCACAAGCTCTTTCCAGTCCTTCGCCTCGGCCATGGCCGATACCGCCTTCGCGAAAGCGCAGAAGCCGGGGAAGCTGCGGTCGCCGAAGCCGAGCACCGCGATAGGAGCGGCAGGGGCGGTTTCGAGTTGCGCCACCCGGTCGAGGAACCCCTTGGCCGATGCAGGCGCACCACCGTCGCCATAGGTCGCAGCGAGAATGACAATGCGCTCGGCGCGGGCATAGCGGGCCGGATCGCAGGCCGACATGGGCGCCGCATGGACGCTCTGCCCGGCCTCGGTCAGCGCCTTGTGCAACGTCGCGGCAAAGCCCCAGGTGCTGCCGCCTTCGCTTCCGACAAGAAGGATCGTCGCGGCGCGGCTCGGCGCAACATTGCCCCTGATCCTCGGCCGTCCGCGCCGCCCCGCCCACCACAGCGCCGCCCCGGTGCCGCTCATCACCGGCACGCCCAGGGCCATCAGCCCCAGCAAGAGCCCCAGCGCCGCGGCGCCCCGACCGGTGTGCAGCATGTAGATCGTTTCCGAGAGACGCTGCCATCTCGTCAGATCGGCCCAGGCGAGCAGCGCGCCGGTGCCCTGATCAATATATCCGGTGCCCCGGTCGGTCTTCAGCGTGAAGACGTCGGTCGCATCGCCCGGATAGGGAAATGCCAGCTCGCGCAGTTCCGCGACCGGTGTGGTGACGAGCAGATCCATATTGGCGATCGCCGAGCCGACATCGCCATTGACCGCGGTGGGGACTGTCGCCACCGCACCCTGGTCGGGCAAAAGGTCGAAGGTGGAGGCCGTCATCCACAGCGCGGTGGCCGACGAGAGGGCAAGGCCGACGACCGCGACACGGGCAAGCTCCACATGCAGGCGACCCGTAAGCCGACCTCGCAGCGGGGCGAACCAGCGCCGCCAGCCGCCGGCACGCCGCGCCACCAGAACCGCGCCGGAGAGCGACAGGACGAGCATCGCGGCGGCGCCCGCCGCCATGGCGATGCGGCCGCCGTCGCCAAGGAACAGCGACCGGTGCAGGTTGGTCAGCCAGCGTTCAACCGGATTGGGATCGGCCGAGGCGACCCCCTGTCCCGTGGCCGGATCGATGACGGCCGACCCCGGTGCGCCTTGGTCGAACCAGTACGCGGTGATACGGCCGGACGATGCGCGCCGGATCTGCTCCACGCCGGGATGGGTCATCTGAACGCGCGAGGCGAGGTCGGCGACGCTCAGCCCGGCTTCGGCCCGCGGCACAGCGAGACTTTCAACCGCCGGGAAGACCGACAGCATCGCTCCGCTGAGCGCCAGAACCGTGACGAGAGCCAGAGCCAGCAGACCCGGCCAACGGTGGAGAATTCGGATCATGGGCCGGCTCCTCACATGCCGTAGCTGAAGCTTCTGACGTAGCGGCGCCCGCGTACCGGGGCGCCGGCGCCGTCGGCCGTCAGTGCCACGGCAACCTCGTTTGGGCTGTCGCGCATGTTCTCGACCGCTGCGTCGACGTGCAGCGTGTAGCCCTCGTCGAACAGCGCGTCGGCCAGATCGAGGGTGATTTCGAGCGTCCGGCCTGCGCCAACACTGGCACCGGTGATGCCGTTGATCTGTGCCGGATCGCCTCCCGTCTCCCGGTACCAGTCCGCGAGGTGTCCGTAGTATTTCGATTTGCCTCCGGCCATCCAGAGACTGCCGACATAAGAGCCTTTTGCGTCAGTGACGTAGAGCGCCAGATAGGCGCCGTTACCACCATAGTTGTTGAGCGTCGTGGTCAGCGTGACGGCGCGCGCCATGGCGAGACTGGGAAGCGTCAGCGCGGTCGTGACCGCGAGCGTGGCGAGAACGGATTTCATTGACAATACCTTCTCTTCCGAGGACGTTGACAGTCGGGCTTAGTTCACCTTGACCTGTGGGGGCGTGCCGTTTCCGAAGAGTCCATTCTGGGGTGGGGCGACCGAGCCGGCCGGAGCCGGATTTCGCCAGCCGCTGGCGCCGTCATCATCATCTTCGTCTTCGTGGTCGCCATCCTGGCGACCTGGCATGCGGCGGTACTCGCGATTGTCATCGTCATCGGTGCTGGCCAGGATGAGCGGCAGCGCCTTCAGTCCTTCATCGTAAATGGCCGCAAACGAACGTTCATTGGCGCCAGCCGGGGTGCGGACAGCGCTCCAAGCGAATGCGCCGATTACGGCTGTCAGCGCTGTGGATGTGACGAGCAGGGTTAGGGTCTTTTTCATGGCAGGGTCTCCATTTGCCTGAGGCAATCAATCTGGAGACGCCACCTGAGGGTTTCCTGACCGCCGAACGGTTTCCGCTTCAGCTTGGCGTCAGGAAAAAAGAAAGCCCGCCGAGGTGGCGGGCTAGTCGGGGCAGGGGGACGAACAGGCGATATCGCCGAGCCCGGGCGCCCGCTTTTCGGCGGTGAACATGGCGCGGGCGGATGAGTGGGTCCCGGATGCGAACCCTGGGTTCGCTCGGCCTTTGTCTCGCGTCAGGTGCCGCGATGTCACTCATCGCCGCCGTCCTCGTATTCGATCGCGATCACCCGAAGCGTGGCGGGATGAACCGTCACACCGATCCGGCGACCCTCCGCGTCGCGGCCGTCGATCTCGTAGCAGCCGTCGTCAATCTTGATCCGGCGAACGGTCCATCCATTCTTTGCGGCAAGGCGCGCGACCGCCTCCCGCGGCTGCCAATCGGCCATCGGCACGAAACAATCGTCGTCGGCAAGCGCGGCCCCCGCCGGGATGACTGCGACCAAAGCGAGAATTGTCAGCGTCTTTTTCATGGGCCAAACTCCGCATCACGGCCGTCGTTAGCGGACCTTGCGCTGCGAAGCTGACGGGATCCTGAAGCGTAGGGCCCGCAAGCTTCAGCCTTGTGTCAGTCTGAGTGGATAAGGGTGGGCCGTCAAAACAAGAACGGGCCAGCCATGCGCATCCTGTTGATCGAGGACGACACGGTTCTGGGCGCCGCAGTGCGCGATCAGATCGCCGGGGACGGCCATTCCGTGGACTGGGTCACGCGACTGGATGCGGCGGCAGATTCGATGGCCGGGGCGGCCTACGATCTCGTACTGCTCGATCTTATGCTTCCCGATGGAAGGGGGATTGGTTTCCTGAAGGCCCTGCGCAGTCGGGGTGACGTGACGCCAATGATCATACTGACCGCGCTCGACCAGGTCTCGGACCGGATCGAGGGTCTGAACGCGGGTGCCGACGACTATCTCGTCAAACCCTTCGATCTCGCCGAGCTGTCGGCGCGGATCGGTTCGGTCGCGCGGCGCTATACGGGCAACCCGAACCCGATCATAAGCCACGGCGCACTCGACATCGATCTCGCGTCACGAAGCATCCGCCGGGACGGCAAGCCGGTTCAGTTGACCGCACGCGAATGGGCACTGTTCGAAGTCCTCCTCTCCCGGCCAGGACAGCTTCTGTCAAAGGCGCTGCTCGAGGAAAAGCTCTACGCCTTTGACGCCGAGGTGGAGAGCAATACGATCGAGGTCCATGTCAGCCGACTGCGCAAGAAGCTCGGAGCCGGAGTGATCGAAACCGAACGGGGCCTCGGCTATCGGCTGGGCGCTCCATGAGCACCCCGCGCAGTCTTCAGGCCCGGCTGGGGTGGTCTATCGGCCTTCTGCTGACGCTTCTCTGGATTGGGGCTGCTTCGGCCACCGCCGTGCTCTTGCGCCATGAAATGGATGAGGTCTTCGATGCCGCGCTTCAGGAAACAGCGCAGCGACTCCTGCCGCTCGCCGTCGTGGATATCGTCGGGCGCGAAGAAGACGGCGTAACCCAGCGGCTCGCTGCGATCCGCCGGCACGACGAGTTCTTCACCTATGTGGTGCGCGACGCCGACGGGCGCATCCTTCTGCAGTCGCACGCTGCGGACCCAGGGGTGTTCCCGGCCTATGGCGGGCCCGGTTTCGCGCAGACCGCGACCCACAGGTTCTACAGTGAGGAAGCTCTGCAGGGGACGCTGCGGATCACCGTGGCCGAGCCGCTGGACCACCGGGCGGCAGTCGCACGCGAAATCCAGATGGGTCTCGGCCTGCCCATTCTCGTCGTTATCCCGGTCGCCCTGGTCGCAATACTGATTGCCGCGCGGGCCAATATTGCGCCCTTGCGCCGCTTCCGGGACAGGCTCGAAGCGCGCGGTGCACGGGACCTGTCGCCTGTTCCCGCAGAGGATCTTCCCTCCGAGATCGCGCCGGTCGCCGCGACACTCAATGCGCTTCTCGAACGCCTGAAGGCAGCGTTCGATGCCGAGCGCAGCTTCGCTACCAACGCAGCGCATGAACTGCGGACGCCGCTTGCGGGAGCCATTGCGCAGGCGCAACGGCTGCGGTCGGAAACAAGCGATCCCGCAGCAGGGGAACGGGCGGCCGAGATCGAGGCGACGCTCAAGCGGCTCACGCGCCGTGCCGAGCGGCTGATGCAACTGGCCAGGGCCGAAGGCGCACGGCTTCGCCTGGACCGGACGTCGGATCTGCGCACCGCGATCCAGATCGTCGTGAAGGAAATCGAACGAAATGCAGACTGCATCACGCTGCGACTTCCGGATCAACCAGTAGTCTCGGATATTGACCCGGACGCGGTCGGAATCCTGTGCAGCAATCTCATCGAAAACGCGCTGCGGCACGGCAGCACCAGGTCACCGGTCGAGGTGACACTCACTGCGGACGGGGAACTCACTGTCGCCAACGAGGGACCAATCGTGGCGCCGGAAACACTGGCGCGCTTGACCGAGCGCTTCGAACGCGCCGGCTCAAGCACCGACGGCAGCGGGATAGGCCTGGCGATTGTCGCCACCATCGCCGAGCGTGTCGGAAGCTCGGTCGTCTTGAGATCCCCGCGGCCAGGGCAGGGGTCCGGGTTCGAGGCGAGTGTGAGGCTTCCCGCTCTCTCTCGGGAACTTTCGGCAGGCGCCGGCGCCGATTGAAACCCGGCTGCATGGAGGCAGCTTTCTTTGGTAGGAAATCATGAACTTTCGTAAAGCACTCGCGAGTGCCACGATCCTTGCCGCCCGCATGGTCGGCAGAGCTTCGGCCGCCCTCAACGAGATGGTCGGAGCTGCTGAAACAACTGATGCTCCAGACCAGGCGCGGATCGTAAATCACGAAGACCTAAATTTCCGTCGGGCCACGCGCAGACCGGTATATCCGATCAGCTTCCCAGCGTAGCGCCGCGGTGTCGACTGGTGCGTCCCACAAGGAAAGCTCTCGTTCATCGAGGCGCGCAACAGTGATCGAGAGGCCCGCCATGTCCAAGGAGGTGACATAGGTCCCGACCAGCGACCGGGCGACTGTGACGCCCAGGCGCGCAAACCGCACTCGGGCGGAATTGTAGGCGAGATAGAGCTCCGACACCGGCGTGCCACCGAAGCCGTTGATGAAGAGGAGCAGCTTGTCGCCCCCGTCCGGCGCCAGATCGTTCAAGATAGCCTCGATCGTCGTTTCCACGATCTGGTCGGCGGTCGCGAATTTGACCCGTGCGCGGCCCGGCTCTCCGTGAATCCCGACGCCCATCTCCATTTCGTCTTCATCGAGCACGAACGTCTCCCGCTCGGTGTCAGGTACGGTCACGCCGCCAAGCGCCACGCCCATGGTGCGGATGCGGGCGTTCAGGTCGTCGCCAAGCGCACTCAGTTCTTCAAGCCGCCAGCCTGCCTCCGCCGCCGCTCCGAGCAGCTTCTCGACCACGAGGGTTCCCGCAACGCCTCTTCTGCCTTGGCTGCGCTTCGACCCGCTGGGATTTACGTCATCGCGCACGATCACGGTGGCGATCCGGTGCTCGGCGGCCGCGAGCTCCGCCGCCATCTCGAAATTCATGACGTCGCCGTCATAATTCTTGACGATGAGCAGACACCCCTCGCCACCGTCGGTTTCCCGGATCGCGGCAATGATCTGGTCCGGTGTCGGGGAGGTGAAGACATGTCCGGTGCAGGCGGCGTCCAGCATGCCTTTCCCGACAAAGCCGACATGCATCGGCTCGTGCCCGGCGCCGCCGCCCGAAATGAGCGCGACCTTGCCTGGACGAAGGGTTCGCCGGCGAACGAATTTGCGCTCGGCGCCGAAGGTCACCAGCCGTTCGTGCGCTGCGACAAAGCCGGCGAGGCTTTCGGCAACCAGCGTTTCGGCCTTGTTCATGAATTTCTTCATAATGCCCCTCCTCGACGCCACGCTTCCTCGCGCTCAGCAACAAGCGCCGCAATATCCTCGACTTGGCACAAGCTCCCCTCGATGGCTGCAGATCTTCAAGGGGCATGCCGCAGCTGACAATACACTGAACCGCATCGCGCCGGGCTAATCCACCATTCCAATCAGTTTCGCCATGTTTCGCACGAGTTCCTCGATCGCCTCGTCGAACAGGCGGTTCTTCTTTTCATCACCCAGATCGGGAACGATCAGCGAGAGCTGGCGCAGTCTCTCTGCACCTCCGGGATCCGGCAGCTTGCCCGGATGCGCCGATTGATAGGCCTGGAGAAACCGCTCCTGCTCGCCGGGGCTGAAGTGACAGACCTGGAAGATCGTGGCGAGGTGGCGCGCCGGCAGAGGGGTCGAATAGGCCGGGCTTGTCACCTGCGTCACGAAGCTGCGATGCTTGCCGAGAGCCACGGCGAGCCGCTGACGGGTCCCCGACGGCCGATTGTCGATGATCTGCGCCAGGATCGTCTTATAGGCCGTGATGGCGTCTTCAACCGTCTCACGAGTCATTCAGCTCTTCTCCGCCGCGGCCAATCCGTCCGAGCACAAGCCGCCGATAGCCGATCGTATGTCCGCCAAACGATTGGGCGCCACCGAAAAGTGGCGAAGGCCGGCGGCCAGCAGGGCCGGGATGTGGCGGGGCTCGGAGGCCATCTCGCCGCAGATGCCGACCGGTCTTTTCATCGCGTCGGCAAGCGCCACGCCCTCGGCGATGAGACGGCAGACAGCCGGCGCGGCGGCATCGTAGAGCTCAGCCACGCTCCGGTCGTCTCTTGCGGCCGCCGCCAGATATTGTGCCAGGTCGTTCGTTCCGAAGGAGAAGAAGGCCGAACGCGAAAAGCGATCAAGCATCAGCGCCGCCGCCGGGACTTCCACCATCATGCCGATCTCCGGCATGCGCGTTTGCGCCCCGCGCCTGACGAGAGCGGCCAATTCCTCTTCGAAGATCGTCCGCATCGCATCAAGCTCGTCCGGGACCGTCACCATCGGCAGCAGGACGCCGAGCTTGCCGTGCACAGTTGCGCGCAACAGCGCGCGTGCCTGGAGACGGGCAAGCTCCGGTCGCGCCAGGAGCAACCGTATGCCGCGTAAGCCCATGAAGGACTCGCTCTTCCTGGCTCCAAGGCCCGGCAATGTCTTGTCACCGCCGAGATCCAGCATGCGGACGATAACGGGCGCGTCGCCGGCCCAGCGCAATGCCTGCCGATAGATCTCGTAATGCCTTTCCTCGTTGAAGGCATCCGCGGGCGACGTCATCAGAAACTCGGTGCGCATCAGGCCGATACCGGCGAACAGCGAAGGATCGATGGACTCGAGCTCGAGCGGATCGTTGACGATCGCCGACAGGCGGATCGCAACGCCATCGGCGGTCTCGATCGTTCCGTCCGCTCGAGGCGGCGCAGCCGGCCCCGCTTCAGCCATTCTGGATTTCGCCTCGCGAATGCGCGCATCTTCCGGCGCGATGACGACTCGCCCCTCATTCGCATCGACGAGCAGGCGCGCGCCATCGGCGATCTCAAAACGTCCCGTCGCAACGATCATGGGCACCGAACGGCTGCGGGCGAGCATCGCCACGTGGCTGGCGGCGCTACCGTCGAAGAGGACGATGCCGCCGCCGGCGGTCCAGTCATGCGCAAGGAAGAGGCTAGGCTGCAGGTCCTTGCCGACGAAGACCGAACCCGGCGCGAAATCCTCCGGCGCGCGGCCGGTCAATGCGCCGAGGACGCGATTGCGGATATCGACGACGTCGGCCGCGCGGGCGCGGAGCTGCTCGTCGGGCGCCTCCTCGATACCGGCGATATAGTGGTCCAGCGCCGCGACCCAGCCGAGCGCGGCGCCATCTCCCGCGAGAATCCGCTCCTCGGCCATTTCGACGAGCACAGGGTCCAGCAGCATCTCGATCTGGAAATCGAGAATGCCGGCGCTCTCCTCGTCCGACCGGCCTACCAGCGCCTTCAACTCCGCGATGGCGGCGGCGACGGCCTGACGCAGCTTTTCGCGGTCCGCGGCCGGGCTATCGCCCGGCGGCAGCGCATCGGCGGCAGCTTCCACGGCGAGATGGACGATCCCGACCGCAACGCCCGGAGACGCGCAGACCCCTTGTATTTCACGTATTTCAAGCGCTTCGGCCATGCTTCTTTTCTTCATCGAAGTCGCGCTCGACAAGCGCCTGGAGGGCATGGATCGCTTCTGCCGCACGCAGCCCGCGGGTTCGAATCTTCAGAATCGATCCCCTGCGAATCCGGGCTCCCATGATCTTGACGATGCTCTTGCCGTTCAGCCACACATGGCTGCCATTGACTTCGATCTCGACGGTGCAGGGGAACGACTTCGCCAGCCGGGTGAACGTGACCGACGGGCGGGCGTGCAGCCCGAAGCCGTGCGTCACCTCGATCTCTATCTGGCAGTAGCCCTGTGCATCACCTGCCGCCGGCGCTTGCTGTCGCGACCTGTTGTCCATCACGGCGAAAGCTCCTCCGCGGTCGCCACCACGCGGGCGAGCGCCGCGCCGCCGGAAGCCTCGGCCGCGGCCATCACCGCACCCTCCACCAATGGCGCATTGCAAATGACAACCCGGCCGGAGCGCGCTTGGCCGAGCATTTCGATCGCCATCTCGCTATTGGTCTCCGCGCCACCGAGATCGACGAAGACGGCGACGCCCGCATCCGACCAGGCCCGTTCGATCGCCGCCAGTATGCTGGCCGCGTTCGTTCCGAGCCCGCCATCGGCGTTGCCCCCCGCCCAGGCGAGAGGCACGCCGTCGCCGACCATCTGCCGCACCATGTCGGCGGTACCTTCGGCGACAAGCGGGGAATGCGACACGATGACGATGCCGACATTTGCGGATTTCGAGTTCATGCCGGACCTTGCTCCTCCAAGAAACGACAGATCGCTGCCGTCAACAGTGCACAGCTCTTCGCACCTGGATCGATATGTCCGATCGACCGTTCGCCAAGGAACCCGGCACGCCCGCGCATCGCTTTCATGCCGAAAGTGAGGCTTGCTGCACGTTCCGCCTCGTCAGCAATGCCTGTGAGACCCGCGCGCCTTACCACTTCGGCATGCACCGGGTAAAGCACGTCGAGCAGCGTCTTGTCGCCGGCGCCTGCCCGGCCGCGCCGCGCTACGGCGTCGATCGCGCGTTCGAGCACGCGCGCAAAGTCGGCGTCCCCGGCCATCTGTCGGCCGATCTCCATCAGGAGCGTCCCATAGAGGGGACCGGCCGCACCGCCGATGCTCATGACAAGGGTGAGGCCGATCTCCTCCAGCGCCTTCGGCAAGGGCAGATGCGCGAGCCGGTCCCGCTCGGCATAGACCGCCTCGAAGCCGCGACGCATGTTGGTGCCATGGTCTCCGTCGCCGATCGCCCTGTCGAGTTCCGAAAGATGATCGGCATTGGCGGCAATCGCCTGATGGCAGGCTTCGATCAACCCGCCTATGAGCGCTGCATTTGCCGGCACGACCAACACCCTTCTGCCACCCCTTGCGAGATCATACACGCACGTTGGGGCACATGCGTTAACGAAGCCCCGCTGCAACTGCGAAGACGGCGGCGACCGCCATCGCGCCCGGATCCGGCACGCCGTCGAGATCCCGCTCTCCGACATAGGAGGCGCGTCCGGCCTTTGCCTTCTTCATGGCCGAGGTCGCATCGGCGCCGGCCCGCGCTGCCGACGCAGCGGCGGCGAGTCCGCCGGTCTTGAGAGCGCGAAGCGCCGGGTCCAAGGCATCCACCATCGTTCGGTCGCCGACCGCAGCCCCGCCGTAGAACGTCATCCGTTCGAGCCCGGCCAGCAGCGCGCTCGCCATGTCCTTCGTATCGGAATGGGCCTTGGCGGCGGCCGTGAAGAAGATCGAAAGCAACACGCCGCTGGAGCCACCCATGCTGGTGCTGAGAATGCTTCCGATCGATGAAAGCGTCGCGCCGATGTCCTGCAGCGGTAGCCGTTCGATCTGGGAGAGCACGCTGCGCGAGCCGGTCGCCACAGTTGAACCCGTATCGCCGTCGCCAGCCCTCGCGTCGAGATGGTTGAGCTCTGCTTCGAGCGAGAGGAGATGATCGCAGATCGCCGCGATCAGCCGATCGACGGCGGGGTCGTGACTGGCCGGCAGCGCTTCTCCGGCAGGCGCGGCGACGAACGGCAGAACGACGATGTCGTGCCGGTCGACCGCGGGCATCCATGCATACGGCGCAACCGGTGACTTCAGCGCCGCCTCGCGCTCGGGATCGAGCCGGATCAGCGAAAGCGAAAAGCCGTTCATGTTGAGCGCCGTCATCATCGGTGCCGGACCGATCGTCAGTTTCACGCGATCGGCCAGCGAAGAGGCAAGCACCGTGTGGGCGATCAGGCCCATCTCGATCGGCGGCACGGCGCCAAGATTGTTGAGGAGCAGCGCATAGTCGCCATCCCCGGGCAGGGCTCTGGAAAGCCGCTCGCACATGGTCGCGACGATGCTGCGCGCCTCCTGCAGCGCGATCCGCTCAGCGCCCGGCTCACCATGGATGCCGAGCCCCAGTTCCCCTTCGTCAGCCCCGAGCCGCTCCGCATGGGCCTGGCCGGGAATGGAGCAGGACGACAGCGAGACGCCGAGCGAGACGATGCTGCCCGCAGCCGAGCGGGCCGCCGCCGCGACGGTATCGAGGTCGGCGCCGCGCTCGGCGAGATGCCCGGCGATCTTGTGCACGAAGAGCGTCCCCGCAACGCCGCGCGGCTGGGCAATGTCGGGCAACGCGATATCATCCGCGACGATCACCATCTCGACGCGAAAACCCTCGACTCGCGCCTTCTCCGCCGCAAGCCCGAAGTTAAGGCGGTCGCCAGTGTAGTTCTTGACGATCAGCAGGCAGCCCTTCGGGCCCGTGACGGTCCGGATCGCGGTCAGCACCGCATCGACGCTCGGCGAGGCGAAGATCTCACCCGATACGGCCGCGGTCAGCATGCCGCGCCCGACGAAGCCGGCATGCGAGGGCTCATGGCCCGCGCCGCCGCCCGAGATGACGGCAACCTTCGTCTTGTCCCAGTCGCCGCGCAGGACGACTTTAATGTCGGGATAGGAGTCAAGCCGCGCGAGGCTTCCGGCCGGCGCCGTCTGCAGCAGGCCATCCAGCGCTTCGGTGACGATATCTTCCCTGCGGTTGAAAAAGTGCTTCATCGTTTGTCATCCAATTGCTTCGTCGAATGCTCGCGGCGGCGTCAGCGCAGGCGCTCGCCGCCCGCGCCGAAATAGAGCGGCTGTCTCAGCGTGAGATCGATCCGGTCTCCCGGCCTGATGGAGAGATAGGGGTCGGCAAGCGTCACGATCTTGTGCCCCTTGACCCGGATATGCAGGTGGTTCTGGTCGCCGAGGTGCTCTATCCAGTCGACCTCCGCATTGCCCGCCACATTCGCTGCGATCTCCAGATGCTCTGTGCGCGCGCCGATCGTGCGCGCGCCTGATGGCGGCGCCGCACCCGGCAGGAGATCGACCGGCAGCATGTTTATGTGCGGCTGGCCGAGGCGCGCTGCGACATGCAGGTTGGCGGGATCACCGTAAATCTCCCGCGGCGTTCCGATCTGCACGAGGCGGCCTTCGGACAGGATGCCGATGCGGTCGGCCATCGTCATCGCCTCGACCTGGTCGTGAGTCACGTAGAGAAGCGTGGAGCTCAATTCGTTCTGGATCCGCTTCAGTTCGAGCCGAAGTTCGGCGCGCAGCTTTGCATCGAGCGACGACAGCGGCTCGTCCATCAGGTAGATGGCCGGCCGGCGCACGAGCGCGCGACCGATCGCGACACGCTGCATCTCGCCGCCCGAAAGCCGCGTCGAGCGGTTTTCCAGCTTGTGCTCGATGCGAACCATGCGCGCCACTTCGCGCACGCGGCGGTCGATCTCCTCGGCCGCGAGCCGGCGGGCCGGGGAGCGCAGCGGAAAGGCGAGGTTGTCGTAGACGCTCAAATGCGGATAGAGCGAATATTGCTGGAAGACGAAGGCAACGTCCCGCTCTGCCGGCGAATGGCTGCCGACATCGCGACCGCCAATCGTCATCCGCCCGCGATCCGGCCTTTCGAGGCCGGCGATCAGGCGCAGCGTGGTGGTCTTGCCGGCACCGGTCGGCCCGAGGAGGACGACGAGTTCCCCGTCCCGGATGGTCAGCGACAGATCGTCGACCGCGACCGCATCGCCGAATGTTTTGCGGACACCTTGGAGTACGACCTCAGCCATGGCGGGCCTCCTGATAGAGGGACGAGGCGATCGCTCTGCCCGAAGCGCAGTCGAAGAGGGCGAGCGTTGCCGGATTGAACTCGAGCCCGACGGTCTCTCCGAGCCTGAAGCTGCGGTCGGCCGGGATTCTCGCCTTGACGATGCCGGAGGCGGTTTCGACGGCAACGACCTGGTTCGTGCCGAGATACTCGCTGCCATAGACGGCGCCGCGAAGACGGGATGCATCGTTGAAGCGGATATGTTCGGGACGCACGCCGAGCGCCAGTTCACGGGGCCGCACATCCTCGCTCACCTCCGGCACGGGGATATCGATACCGTCGAGAAGGATAGACTGCGCTCCCCTGTGCAGGCCCGAATGGAAGCGCATGAAATTCATCGGCGGCGAGCCGATGAAGTCGGCGACATACATCGAGGCCGGCCGATTGTAGATTTCCTGCGGCGTACCGAACTGCTCGATCACGCCATGATTCATCACCGCGATCTTGTCGGCCATCGCCATGGCTTCATGCTGGTCGTGGGTCACATAGACCGTCGTCGCATGGATGCGATTGTGCAGTTCGCGCAGTTCGTGGACCATCACTTCGCGGAACTCCGCATCAAGCGTGCCGAGCGGTTCGTCCATCAGGAAGCATTTCGGCCGCCGGACGATCGCACGGCCGAGCGCGACGCGCTGCCGGTCGCCGCCGGCGAGCCCCGAAACCGATCGGTCGAGGATCTGGTCGATCCGCAAGAGCCTCGCGGTTTCCTCGACACGGGCGCGGATTTCGGCCTTGGGCACGCCCTGTGACAGGAGCGGGAAGCCGATGTTCCTGCGCACGTTCATATGCGGATAGAGCGCGAAGAGCTGGAAGACGAAGGCGATGTCGCGGGCGCTCGCGCGGTTGAAGGTGACGTCCTCGCCATCGAGGTGGATCTTTCCGCTGGTCGGCAGTTCAAGCCCGGCGATCATCCTGAGTGTCGTCGTCTTGCCACAGCCCGAAGGACCGAGCAGCGCCAGGAATTCGCCATCCTCGACGGTGAAGCTCGAATCCTCCACGGCAACGAAGTCGCCGAACTGTTTGCGTAGGTTTACGATCTTGATCTCGGACATTGCTCACTCCGGAAACTTCGAAACGATGATGAACAGGACGGTTCCAGCCAGAAGCATGGCGAGCGAATAGGTGTAGAGCGTCAGCAAGAACGGCTGGAACAGCATCAGGAAGCCGCTGGCGATCAGGACAGTCGCAATATTTTCCATCGGGCCGCGCCGCAGAAAGAACGGCCGCTTCTGCCGGGATGCACGGGTCATTTCTTGCGGGCTCGTCATTTGCGTACCGCTCCGAAGGTGATGCCGCGCAGCAACTGCTTGCGCAGGATGATGGTGAAGACGAGGATCGGCACCAGGAAGATCGTCGTGCCCGCGGCAACTGCCGGCCAGTCCTGGCCGCCCTCGCCGATGATCGTCGGTATGAATGGCGGCGCGGTCTGCGCAGAACCCGAGGTCAGGAGCACCGCGAAGGCATATTCGTTCCAGGCGAAGATTAGGCAGAAGATCGCGGTGGCGGCGATGCCGGTCGTCGCCTGTGGCAGCACGACCTTCCAGAAGGCGTGCAGGCGGGTATAGCCGTCGATCATCGCGGCTTCCTCGTATTCGCGCGGGATCTCGTCGATGAAACCCTTGAGAAGCCAGACGGCGAGCGAGACGTTGACGGCGGTGTAGAGCAGGATCATGCCGAGCGCCGTGTCGGATAGGCCGAACTGGCGGTACATGAGGTAGATCGGGATCGCGACCGCGATCGGCGGCATCATCCGGGTCGAGAGGATGAAGAACAGGAGATCGTCGGCAAGCGGCACGCGGAACCGCGAGAAGCCATAGGCGGCAAGCGTTCCGAGCGAGACGGCGAGGAAGGTCGAGCCGAAAGCGATGATGAGCGAATTGCCGAAGCGCGGCCAGTAATTCGACGGCCCGGCGATCACCATGTTGCGGCTGCGCGTGATCTCATCGCAGGTGCCGGTCGCCGGCGGCAAGGACTGGATATAATCCGGCGTCTGCCGTGTGCGCGTGGTGAAAAGGTTGCAATAGCCCTCGAGCGTCGGCGTGAACACGATCTTCGGCGGGTAGCTGATCGAGTCCGGTGGGGACTTTATGCTCGTGAGAAAGATCCAGGCCAGCGGGATCATCGTCACGAGTGCATAGAGGATGACGATCACGCCGGCGATGCGCTTGACGGTCGGCGTCGGCTCGACCACGGAATGGGCGCTGGTGTTGACCGAACTCATCTCTGTTTCACCTTGTTTAGCGCTTTGACGTAGATGTTGGCGAGACCGAACACCGCGACGAAAAGGATGATTGCGAAGGCGGAGGATCGACCGGTGAGCCAGCTTTCGAAGGCTTCGCGCTTCAGCGTGATCGATGCCACCTCGGTGGTCGAACCGGGTCCGCCGCCGGTCAGCAGCATCACCATGTCGAACATCTTGAAGTTCTCGATGCCGCGGAAGAGCACTGCCAGCATGATGAAGGGCAGGGCCATCGGCACGGTGATCGACCAGAATTGCCGCCAGGCCGAGGCGCGATCGACCTCCGCCGCCTCGTAGATGTAGTCGGGTATGGATCTGAGGCCGGCGAGGCAGATCAGCATCACGTAAGGGGTCCACATCCAGGTATCGACGACGATAATCGCCCAGGGTGCGAGCGTCACCGAGCCGAGCATCTCGAAGGAGGACGGCGGGATCCCTGAGAAGAACGAGACGATATAATTGAAGAGGCCGATCTGAGGCTGGTACAGGAAGCGCCAGAAGTTTCCGACCACGGCCGGCGACAGCATCATCGGAATGAGGATGACCGTCGTCCAGAAGGCGTGGCCGCGGAACTTGCGGTCGATGAGATAGGCGAGCGCGAAGCCGATGACCGTCTGGAAGAGAATCGTCCAGAAGACGAAATGCGCCGTCGTCTGCATGGCGATCCAGATGTCCGGATCGTTCAGCACCCGCTGGTAGTTGCGCAAACCGACACCGACGACTTCGGCATTGGGACGGTTCGCACGGAAATTCGTGAAGGACAGATAAACCGCCCAGATCAGCGGGAAGATATTGATCGCCAGCAGCAAGGCGATGGTCGGCGTGATGAACAGCCAGGCGATTGCGCGATCGGAAAGGCCGCGCACCCGGGCCGCGATCGTCGTCGGCGTGGAGCGGGCGAGCATTTCAGCGGATCGCTCGGCGATGGTGGAAGGGGCATCGGTCACTGACGTCACCTGAATTGGGAAGGGTTCGGGGCGCGCGTTCAAGACGGCCCGGACTTCGCAGCCGGGCCGTTTAAGATGAGCCTAGAGCTTGCCTTCGTCCTCGAAGATTTCCTTCCAGTCGTTGACCAGAGCGTCGAGCGCCTCCTGCGCCGTCCCCTTGTCGGCCACGACATAGTCATGCAGACGCTTCTGCATGGCCTGCAGCAGAATCGCGTAGGACGGCTCCTGCCAGAAGTCCTGCACCTGGTTCATCGCCATGAGGAAATCGGCCGCGAAGGGCTGGCTGTCCTTGAACGACGGATCGTTCAGGACGGCCTTGTGCACGGCATAGCCGCCGAGCGCCCACCACTTCTTCTGGACGTCAGGCTGGGCGAACCATTTGATATAGGCGAGCGCGCCGTCCATGTTGTCGGTGTTGGCGACGACCGAGATGCCCTGGCCGCCGAGCGTCGAGGCGGCGACTTTCTGCTTCGGATTGACGAAGAAGCCGATCTTGTCTCCGCCCACGTTCTCGTCCTTGTAGAGGCCGGGAAAGAAGGCGAACCAGTTCATCGCCATAGCCACCTGACCGGATTTGAAAGCATCGAGACCCTCGCCCATGTAGCTGTCGGTATAGCCGGGCGGCTGGCAGCATTTGTAGAGCGCCTTGTAGGCCTCGAGGCCTGCGACGGAGTCAGGCGAATTGACCGCGCCGTCCATGTCGTATTTTCCCGGCGTCTGCTCATATTTGAAGCCGTAGGGATAGAGCGCCGAGGTTGCGCCCATGGTAATGCCTTCGGAGGCGCGCTCGGTGAAGATTGCGGCACCATAGACCTTCTGGCCATCGATCTCGCGGCCGGTGAAGAATTCGGCAACCTGCTTCAACTCATCCCAGGTCTGCGGCGGGCCGAGATCGCGACCGTATTTCGCCTTGAACTCGGCCTGCAATTCCGGCTTTGTGAACCAGTCCTTGCGATAGAACCAGCCATTGGCGTCGCCCATGGCCGGCAATGCCCAATAATTCGGCGTGCCTTTCGGCCAGGTGGAATAGGCGTTGACTGCTGCTTCGGCGAAATCGCTCATCTTGATTCCTTCCCTGTCGAAGAAATCATTGAGCTTCACGTAGTAGCCGTTCTCTGCGGAACCGCCGATCCATTGGCTGTCGCCGATCAGAAGATCGCAGAGCTTACCGCCCGAATTGAGCTCGTTGAGAATACGGTCGGCGAAATTCGGCCACGGCACGAACTCGAACTTCATCGTGGTGCCGGTCTGTGCGGTGAAATCCTTGGAGAGTTCGACCAGTGCGTTGGCCGGATCCCAGGCAGCCCAGCACAGCGTCAATTCATCGGCCTTCGCCATTCCCGGTATCGCCGTCGACAGTATGAGTGCCGACGACATGCCCATCAGGGCCTTCGTCATCTTCCGCATGTATTCCTCCCAGATACAGAATCGACCGCTCGCCGGCCTCGGAAAATTCTCCCTTGCTCACATGCCCAAGCGATACTCCCTCATGTTGAGCAATATGTTTAGTGATATACCTTTTACTGAACATATCAAGTGCGATTCGTCGCTGCAGCGCAGCATGCGCCGCCGACGATCAATCGAGCGTGACGCTCGAGTCGCGGGCCTCGCGGCCGTGCGGGGTGTCCGAATAGGGCAAGCCGACATTCCCGACCGGCCGTGCCAGGCCGAATGAAGCGCCCGGCAGGGTTGCGCCCCATTGACAACGCCCCGTCAATCGGAGCTTCTTGTTTGCAGAGGCACGAACAAAAAGGTTGGGCCGGCGGGGCAATAGCCCATGCTGGAAAGCGGTAGGCTGATCTTCTCGCCGGATGATTTTGACGCACACCTCGACAACAAGGCGCGCATGAACCGCTGTTTCGACATTTACAATGCGGCCTTTGGCGAGGCGGACATCCGATGGCGCGGAGAGGGCACCTATCGCGCGTTCCGAATTATTGCCTGCCCGGCGCCCGTCTCCGCGCGGGCACTCAGTTTTAAGGTCCTGTGGCGATCGACGGGTGGTAGGGGACGACCCGCTTGCGCCTCCTTGGCACGATCGATGTATGCAGTTGATCTCGTACGCCGTTCCGTCGGGGCGGACTCCCATCCGGGAAATTTGAGTGGAAGCACACCTCTGAGTTCAAATGTGAGTTTACAAAAGTAATATTATATGATTTTTTATCCCCGAGCTGCACGGAGGCAGCTTTCTTTGGGAGGAAATCATGAATTTTCGTAAAGCACTCGCGAGTGCCACGATCCTTGCTGCCTGCATGGTCGGCAGCGCTTCGGCCGCCGATCTCGTCGTCGGCTTTTCCCAGATTGGATCGGAATCCGGCTGGCGCGCGGCTGAGACGACGCTGACGAAACAGCAGGCCGAACAGCGCGGCGTCGACCTCAAATTCGCCGATGCGCAGCAGAAGCAGGAAAACCAGATCAAGGCGATCCGTTCCTTCATCGCTCAGGGCGTCAACGCCATTCTGCTGGCGCCGGTCGTCGCCACCGGCTGGGACGAGGTGCTGCAGGAGGCAAAGGACGCCGAAATCCCGGTCATCCTGCTCGACCGCACGGTGGACGCTTCCGATGATCTCTATCTGACGGCGGTCACCTCGGACCTCGTGCACGAGGGCAATGTCGCGGGCAAGTGGCTCGTCGACACCGTTGCCGGCAAGGACTGCAATGTCGTCGAGCTCCAGGGCACGACCGGGTCCTCTCCGGCAATCGACCGCAAGAAGGGCTTCGAGGAGGCGCTTGCCGGCCACGACAATCTGAAGATCATCCGCAGCCAGACCGGCGACTTCACCCGCACGAAGGGCAAGGAAGTGATGGAGAGCTTCCTGAAGGCGGAGAACGGTGGCAAGAATATTTGTGCCCTTTATGCCCACAACGACGACATGGCCGTCGGGGCGATCCAGGCGATCAAGGAAGCCGGCCTGAAGCCGGGTACGGACATTCTCGTCGTCTCGATCGACGCCGTTCCGGATATCTTCCAGGCAATGGCCGCAGGCGAAGCCAACGCAACGGTCGAGCTGACCCCGAACATGGCGGGCCCCGCCTTCGACGCGCTCGACGCTTACCTCAAGGACGGCAAGGAGCCTTCGAAGTGGATTCAGACGGAATCGAAGCTCTACACCCAGGCGGACGATCCGATGAAGGTCTATGAGGAGAAGAAAGGGCTCGGCTACTGATCTCGCCAACGCCCGCGCCGCATGTCGGCGCGGGCTTTCCCATCCCGTCCAGCCCGGCGGGCGGTCCTGACGAGACGGTATCCATGCACAGCACCAGCGACAATATTCTTTCGGCGGTCCGGATCGAGAAAGGCTTCCCAGGTACGAAGGCGCTCGACAAGGTCGATTTCCAGCTGCGGCGCGGCGAGGTCCATGCGCTTCTCGGAGAAAATGGCGCCGGCAAGTCGACCCTCATCAAGTGCCTGACCGGCGCCTATCGCCGCGACAGCGGCAGCATCCTGCTCGACGGGGTCGAAGTCGACCCGCGCGACACCTTCGACGCCCAGAGGCTGGGGATCGGCACCGTTTACCAGGAAGTCAATCTGCTGCCGAACCTCACGGTCGCCGAGAATCTCTTCCTTGGGCGGCAGCCCCGCCGCTTCGGCATGATCGACACCCGGGCAATGAACCGGATGGCGCGCGAATTGCTTGCCGAATACGAGCTCGATCTGGACGTGACGGGCGATCTCGCCAGCTATTCGGTGGCGATCCAGCAGGTTGTGGCGATCGCCCGCGCCGTCGATCTTTCCGGCAAGGTGCTTATCCTCGACGAGCCGACCGCGAGCCTCGACGCGCATGAAGTGGCGATGCTCTTCCGCATCGTCAGGCGCTTGAAGGCGCGCGGACTTGGCATCATCTTCATCACCCATTTCCTCGAGCAGGTTTACGAGATATCCGATCGCATCACCGTGCTGCGCAACGGTCAACTGGTCGGCACCCGCGAGACCGCCGATCTCGACCGGCGCGATCTGATCACGATGATGATCGGCCGCGAGCTCGCGGACGAGATTCACACCCACCACGCTTCGGCGGGCGAGGGGCGATTGCGCTACCGCTTCCGCAATTACGGCCGCCGCGGACACATAGAGCCCTTCGACCTCGACGTGCGCGCCGGTGAAGTGGTCGGAATTGCCGGACTGCTCGGATCGGGGCGCACGGAAACGGCGGAGGTGCTTTTCGGCGCCCACCGCGCCGATAGCGGTACCGCCGAAATCGACGGGCGCGCGGTCGATCTGCCGTCGCCGCGGGCCGCCATCCGCCGGAAATTCGGCTTTTGCCCCGAGGACCGCAAGACCGCCGGCATCGTCGGCGATCTCTCGGTGCGCGAGAACATCGTGCTGGCACTGCAGGCGAGACGCGGCTGGACCCGGCCGATCTCGCGTACGGAGCAGAATCGTCTCGCAGACCACTATATCCGCGCCCTCGATATCCGCACGGCCGACCGCGAGAAACCGATCAAGCTGCTCTCCGGCGGCAACCAACAGAAAGCCATACTCGCCCGTTGGCTCGCAACCGAGCCGGAATTCCTGATCCTCGACGAGCCGACGCGGGGCATCGATGTCGGCGCCCATGCGGAGATCGTCAAGCTGATCGAAAGTCTTCGTGAAAGGGGGCTGTCGCTGATCGTCATATCATCCGAAATAGAAGAGCTGGTCGCCTACAGCACCCGTGTCGTCGTACTGCGCGATCGTGCCCATGTGGCCGAACTCGATGGTGAGCGGATTACCGCGCATAACATCGTCGAGGCGATTGCTGCGGCGAATGAAGGAGGGCGTCGTGACGGCGACCGTTAGGACCTATCTCCGCCGGCTGTTGCCGCAGTTGATTGCGCTGGCTGTGATTGTCATCGCCATTTCAATGGTTTTTCCGGGTTTTCTCAGCCTGCAGATTCAGAATGGTCGCCTTTATGGAAGCCTGATCGATATCCTCAACCGCGGTGCCCCCGTGGTGTTGCTTGCGATCGGTATGACGGTCGTAATCGCCACCAAGGGCATCGACTTGTCGGTCGGTGCCGTCATGGCGATCTGCGGCGCCGTTGCCGCCTCGCTGATCACCTCCGGCCACTCGCTTGCCGAAACCCTGCTGGCGACGCTCGTGGTCGGTATCCTTTGCGGCGTCTGGAACGGACTTCTCGTCGCCATCCTCGACATTCAGCCGATCATCGCGACCCTCGTGCTGATGGTGGCCGGCCGCGGCATTGCGCAGCTCGTCACCGAGGGCGCAATCCTGACCTTCAACCATCCGGGGCTCATCTTCATCGGCAGCGGTTCCTTTGCCGGGCTGCCGATGCCGGTCGTCATCTGGCTCATCTTCGGTGTCCTTGTCGCACTGCTCGTTCGTCAGACGGCACTCGGCATGCTCATCGAGGCGATCGGCGTCAATCGCCAGGCGAGCACGCTGTCCGGCGTGCTCACGCCCGTGCTCCTGATCGCGGCTTACGTGCTTTCCGGCCTCTGCGCGGCGATCGCCGGCATCATCGCTGCCGCAGACATCAGGGGCGCGGACGCGAACAATGCGGGGCTCTGGCTGGAACTCGACGCGATCCTCGCGGTCGTGGTCGGCGGCACTTCGCTTCTCGGCGGGCGCTTCAGCATCGCCGCCTCGGTTCTCGGCGCCATCATCATTCAGGCGATCAACACGGGCATTCTCCTGTCCGGTTTCCCGCCTGAGTTCAACCTCATCATCAAGGCGGCGATCATCGTCTTCATCCTCGTGCTGCAATCGCCGCGCTTCAGGACCGCCTTCACCTTCGTGAGGCTGCCGCGCGCCACCGGAAAACCGACCGAGCGAGAAGCAAAATGAAACAGAAATATCTTCCGCTTACGGCAACGATCCTCATCTTTGTGCTGAGCTATGCACTCTGTGTCATGCAGTTCCCGAACATGCTTTCGACGCGGGTGATCGGCAATCTGCTGACGGATAACGCCTTCCTCGGCATTGCTGCCGTAGGTATGACTTTCGTGATCCTTTCGGGCGGTATCGACCTCTCCGTCGGTGCGGTCATCGCCTTTACCGGCGTGTTTCTCGCCGTCGTCCTGGAGCAGGGCGGCTTGCACCCGCTGGTCGCCTTCGCGCTGGCGCTCGCCATCACTACGGCCTTCGGGGCGCTTATGGGCGCAATCATCCACTATCTCGAAATGCCTGCATTCATCGTCACGCTTGCCGGCATGTTCCTTGCCCGCGGCATGGCCTTCGTGCTCTCGATCGATTCCGTCCCGATCAAGCATCCGTTCTATGCCACCTTAAAAGGGTTCTATTACAAGCTGCCCGGCGGCGGCCGGATTACGCTGATCGGCGGCCTAATGCTGCTCGTCTTCGCCGTCGGCATCATGATTGCGCATAGAACCCGCTTCGGAACCAATGTCTATGCGCTTGGCGGCGGTGCCGCGACGGCGCAATTGATGGGCGTGCCGGTCGCGAGAACGACCATCGGCATCTACGCCCTGTCAGGACTGCTGGCAGGGCTCTCCGGCATCGTCTTCTCGCTTTATACCTCGGCCGGCTATTCTCTGGCTGCCGTCGGCGTCGAACTCGACGCGATCACGGCAGTGGTCATTGGCGGGACGCTCTTGACCGGCGGTTCGGGCTTTGTCGCCGGGACCCTCGTCGGCATTCTCATCCAGGGGCTGATCCAGACCTATATCACCTTCGATGGAACGCTTTCGAGCTGGTGGACGAAGATCCTGATCGGCCTGCTCCTCTTCGCCTTCATTCTCTTGCAGAAGGGAATCATCCGCCTGTCGCGGGTTGAAAGGCAGCACGCATGACGAGGGGGAGGGCGGGGTGAAATGCCGTCACGTTTCGGCAGGCAAGCGGGCAAGAGAACGAGCCACCGCCTCGTCGTAGACGAGTTGGGGCAGGCGGTGGTCGGTGGCGAATTTGCGGTGGGCGACATATTGCCCGGCGACGTCGAACTTGCGGCACGCTTCAATGTCTCTCGTACCGTCCTGCGCGAAGCCATGAAGACACTTGCCGCCAAGGGCCTTGTGCTCGCCCGCGCCCGAATCGGCACGCGTGTCCTGCCGCGGGCCAGTTGGAATCTCTTCGACAGCGACGTGCTCACCTGGCGTTTCAACGCGGGCGTCGACGAGGATTTTCTGCGCCATGTCTGCGAGGTGCGGCTGGCGCTCGAGCCCTATGCCGCGGGCCTTGCGGCAATGCGGGCGACCGACGCGGACATTGCCCGGATGATGCGGCTTGCGGTTGCCATGGGAAAAGCCGGCCATGACGGTCAGACGCTCGCCCAGGCGGACCTCGAGTTCCACCTGAGCCTGCTCGAATCTTCCCTCAATCCGTTCATGCATACGGTGGGAAGCCTGATCGAAGCGGCATTGGTGGGGGTCTTCAGGCGAACGAGCCCCCGCGCGGACGCGGCCGAAATCGATCGCGTTGCCATGGCCCATATCCGTATCGTCGAGGAAATCCGGCGCCGGAACGAGGGGGGCGCCCGCGCTGCCATGGAGCATGTGATCCGCGTCGGTCAGGAGCGGTTGCTCAACGACCTGCGGGCACAGCGGACCCCGGCCGTGCCGCAGGTTTAAAGGAAGCCGAGCTCCTTCCAATTCGGATGAGCTGGCGGCTCTACTGCTCTGACTCCATGGTGTAATCTCGCTCCAGGCCGGGGGCGTGGAGCGAGATTGTCGTTCTGCTTACTTGCCGGCCGCCTGGGCCGCGTAGTTGTAGCTGTCATAGCTGTATTCGGCGACGCGGAACCATTGGAAGGATTCGTCGCGGAACTTCTTCCACTGCGGATAGATCTTCGCCCAGGCGGGGTGTTTGTCCTCGAATTCGTCGTAGAGCTCGAAGGTGGCCTTGTAGGCGGCGTCCAGGATATCCCGCGGCATCGGCCTCAGTTTCACGCCCTTGCCGACGAGCGTGCGGATCGCGGTCGTGTTCTTGACATCGTACATGGCCTGCATGTTGAGATTTGCAGCCTTGCAGGCGGTATCGAGCGCGACCTTGTAGGCCTCCGGCAGCGCCTCGTACTGCGCCTTGTTGACGAAGAAGTGCACGGTCAACCCGCCTTCCCAATAGGCCGGATAATAATAGTTCGGCGCGATCTGGTAGAAACCGAGGCGCTCGTCGTCGTAGGGACCGATCCATTCGGCGGCGTCGATCGTGCCGCGCTCGAGCGCCGGATAGATGTCGCCGCCCGGCAATTGCTGCGGCACGACGCCGAGCTTCGCCATGACCTGGCCGGCAATGCCGGCGATGCGCATCTTTACGCCCTTCAGATCGGCAAGGCTCTTGATCTCGTTGCGGAACCAGCCGCCCATCTGGGCACCGGTCGCGCCGCCCGGAATGCCGACGACGCCATAGTCGGCGAGGAACGCGTTATAGGCCTCGTTGCCGCCGCCATGATAGAGCCAGGCATTTTGCTGGCGCGCGTTCATGCCGAACGGGATGGTCGAACCGATCGCGAATGTCGGATCCTTGCCGGTGAAGTAGTAGCCGCAGGTGTGCGCGATCTCGACCGTGTTGGCGTTCACTGCGTCGAGGGCCTGCGGTCCCGGCACGATCTCGCCCGCCTGGAACACCTGGATCTGGAATTTGCCTTCCGTGATCTTCGACAGCATCTCGGCCATCACCACGGCGCCGCCGTAGATCGTGTCGAGATTGTTCGGGAAGCCCGAGGTAAGGCGCCAGCGAAGCGCGGGCAATTCCGCGGCGATCGCCGGAGCGGCGAGCGTCGAACCGGCGGCGGTTGCAACGCCGGCCAGCACGCCTTTCGACAGGAAGTTTCGTCTGTTGAGAGTATGCGTCATTCGTGGTCCTCCTCAGTTTGGATGGGTGATTTACGGGTAGCTGCCGCGCCACAGCGCGGTTACTGTTGCGGGGCGCCGAAGTCCGGCGTGGGCGAGCCGAAGTCCACGGACGAGAGGTCGGGGCTCGTCCCGCCGTCTTCCGTGCCGAAGGGCGCGGCCGGGGTGCCGAAGGGATTGCTTTCCGCGTCTCCCGGCATCGGGACATCCAGCTGGATTTCTGACGGGTCCACCTCCACCTGACCGGACTTGTAGTGGGTGACGAGGCCGGGGAAGGAGATGACGAGCATGACCATTGCCAGCTGGATGCCGAGGAAAGGCAGCGCACCCCTGTAGATCTGGCCGGATGTAACCGGTTGGATGGTCTCGCCGGTCACCTTGTCGCGATAGGCGCGGGCGGGTGCCACCGAGCGGAGATAGAAGAGCGAGAAGCCGAAGGGCGGGTGCATGAAGCTCGTCTGCATATTGATCGCCAGCATCACGCCAAACCAGATGAGGTCGATGCCGAGACTATCCGCAACCGGCGCCAGCAGCGGGATGATGATGAAGGCAAGCTCGAAATAGTCGAGGAAGAAGGCGAGGAAGAAGACGAGCAGGTTGGCGGCGATCAGGAAGCCAAGCTCGCCGCCGGGTATCGACGTCATCAGGTGCTCGACCCAGACATGACCGTTCACGCCATAAAAGGTGAGCGAGAAGACGCGCGCGCCGAGCAGGATGAAGATCACGAAGGACGAGAGCTTCGCCGTTGCATAGAGCGCCGAACGCAGGATCGTCAGGTCGAGGCGGCGGTTGCACAGTGCCAGAATCAGCGCCCCGACCGCGCCCATGGCGCCGCCTTCCGTCGGCGTGGCAAGGCCGATGAAGATGGTGCCGAGCACGAGGAAGATGAGGGCGAGGGGCGGGATGAGGGACGTCATCACCTTGCGTGCAAGCTTGAGGCCGCGGAGCGATCGGGCTTCGGCCGGCAGCGCCGGCACGCTCTTCGGCTGCAGCAGCGACATGACCGCGATGAAGCCGGCATAGACGGCGACGAGCAGCAGACCCGGCACTAGTGCGCCCTTGTACATGTCGCCCACGGAGCGGCCGAGCTGGTCGGCGAGGATGATCAGCACCAGGCTCGGCGGGACGATCTGTGCCAGCGTCCCTGCGGCGGCGATTGTGCCGGCGGCTATCCTCCGGTCGTAGCCGTAGCGCAGCATGATCGGCAGCGAGATCAAACCCATGGAGATGACCGAGGCTGCAACGACGCCCGTAGTCGCCGCCAGGATCGCGCCGACGAAGACGACGGCGAAGGCGAGCCCGCCACGAACCGGTCCGAAGAGTTGCCCGATCGTGTCGAGCAGATCCTCCGCCATCCCGCTTCGCTCCAGGATGAGGCCCATGAAGGTGAAGAAGGGGATCGCAAGCAGAGTCTCGTTCGACATCTGCCCGAAGATCCGGTCGGGAATGGCCCCGAAGAGGCTCGCGGGCAGGAGGCCCATTTCGATGCCGATGAAGCCGAAAACGAAGCCGACGAAGGCGAGGGCAAAGGCGACCGGATAGCCGATCAGCAGCACGACGATCAGCGACAGAAACATGATCGGCGCGAGATTTTCCGCGAAGAAAGCGAACATGTGACGAGATCCTGATTTTAGAGGGCGTTGGCTTCGGCGTCAGCGAGCGCAATCGCATCGGGCAGGTCGCCGCGAAGGATGGCGATGCGCTTGATCAGTTCCGAAAGCCCCTGGAGCGCCAGCAGTCCGAATCCGATCGGGATCAGCATCCAGACGGGCCAGAGGACCAAACCGCCGGTATTGTTGGAGATCTCGCCGCTCGAGAACTTCGCAAAGAAGATCGGTGTCGCCAGATAGATCGTGATCAGACAGAAGGGCATGAGGAAAAGGACCGTTCCCAGCGCCTCGATCCAGAGCTGCGCACGCCGGGGCAGGTGACCATAGACGAGGTCGACCTTGACATGCTCGTTGTTGAGCAGGGTGAAGCCGGCCGCAACCAGGAAAACGGCCGAGAACAGGTACCATTGCGCCTCGAGCCAGGCGTTTGAGCTGAGGTCGAAAAGCTTGCGCGAGATCGCATTGAGGGCGCTGATCAGCACATCAGCCAGAAGCAGCCACGAGACCGCCTTGCCCGCATGGGTATTCGTCGCGTCGATGACGCGGGACAGCGACAAGAAGATAGGCATCGAATTTCCTCCCCGATGACGGGTGGCTTGGGACCACCGGTCGTCGCGGCAATTGGTATGCTCGCGCTTTTCTGGCTGCAAGGAGGAATATTTAGGAGATTCAATAACATACCCAGAAGTGGGTAGGCCGCTCACGTCAACCCGTGCTCGATGACATACCGCGTCAGCCCGGCGGTCGTCGCAATGCCGAGCTTCCTTTTCAGGTTCTTGCGATGCGTTTCCACCGTGGCGGCCGAAATGCCGAGGGTCTTTGCGATATCGCGATTGCTCTGGCCGGACGCCAAGAGACGCAGCACCTCCTGCTCACGAAGGGTAAGCGGCACGGCGTTGTCGTCGGCATTGCGTTCCATCAGCACGTCCGAGACCCCGGAGGAGAAGTAGGTCTCGCCGCGCGCGACCGCCTCGATCGCCGCAACGATCTCCTCGGTCGAGACATCCTTGAGGATATAGCCGCGAGCGCCTTTGAGAACCGACGTCGAGATGTATTCCCGGCTGTCATGCATGGAAAGCATGAGGACGCGTATGCCGGGCAGTTGCTGCTTGAAGAGCTCGATCGCGTCGATGCCGTTCACTTGCGGCATGTTGATGTCCATCAGCACGACATCCGGCTGCGCGCGCAGGGCAATCTCGAGCCCCGCGCGCGCCAGCCCCGCGGTGCCGACCACCTCCACCTGGCCGTAGGTTTCGAGCAGCGCCTTGAGGCCGTCGAGCACCAGCGGATGGTTGTCTATCAGGAGGACCTTGATGGGTTGCTGTCTGCTCATGCTGCCTCCAGCCGTTTTTCGGCCTCGTGGTTTGCCGATTTCGGCAGCATCGCGGTCAGGCGCGTCCCCTCCGGGCCCGATTTGACGAGCAGGAGACCGCCGAAATGCGCCATGCGT
The DNA here is from genome assembly GCF_001854885.1 of Ensifer sp. LCM 4579. Lineage (GTDB taxonomy): Bacteria > Pseudomonadota > Alphaproteobacteria > Rhizobiales > Rhizobiaceae > Sinorhizobium. Next base: position 75,002 of record NZ_MDDV01000007.1, read on the forward strand.
TCCTGCATGTTGCGCAGGCCAAGCCCGCCTCGGCCATCCTTGACGTCCTCCTCCACGAAACCATTGCCATTGTCCGCAATCGTCATCCTGGCGCGCTCCTTTTCGCTCCAGAGCCTGATTTCCACCCGGCTTGCCCCGGAATGCCGCTCGATATTGTTGAGGGCTTCCTGGGCGATGCGGTAAAGGGCCGTGCTCGCCTCCGGCCTCAGCATGTCCCGCCACGAGGCTTCCATGTCCACCTCAATTCCGGTGCGCTCGGTGAAGTTCTCGCTGAGCGCCTTCAGCGCCGGCGTCAGGCCGAGATCGTCGAGCACCCGCGGCCGCAATTCGTGCGAAAGCCGTCGCACCTCCTTGATCGCGCCGTTCAAGGCCTCGACGCCGACGTCGATCGCCCTGGAAGCGTCCTCGCTACGGTTCTTGACCTGGCGGCTCGCAAGGTCGATCGCATAGCGCACGCCGACGAGGTTCTGCGATATCCCGTCATGCAATTCGCGGGCGAGCCGCGCGCGTTCCTCCTCCTGCGTGTCGATGATGCGCTGCGTCAGCTGCTTCAGCTTGCCGTCCGCCATTCGCCGTTCGCGCAGCGTCACCAGCATGCAGGTGGCGAAGACGAGCAGCACGGCCGGTACGGCGATCAGCGTCACGACCAGAAAGGTCGTGCGGATATTCTCGCGGAGATCCGCCTTGGCGGCCGCGGTTTGCGCAAAGACGTCGTCGAGATAGACCCCCGTTCCGATCATCCAGTTCCATTTGTCGAGGCCGGCGGCGAAGGAGAGCTTGTCGGCAAGCTTGCCGGAGGAGGGCTTTTCCCATTTGTACTGATGGAGCCCGCCACCTTCCTTGGCCTTGGCGATCAGATTGGCAATGACGCGGTCGCCATCGGGATCGACGAGGCCGAGCCAGTTGCGTCCCGGACGAAAGTCCTGTCGGGGATGAACGAGATTGTTGCCGTCGTAGTCGTAAACAAAGAAATAGCCGTCCCGGCCGTAGTCGAGGCTCTTGAGGATCGCCTTGACCTTTTCCTTCGCTGCCTCGTCGTCGGGACCCGCCTTGCCATATACCTCGTTGATTGCCGAGAGGGCGAGATTGGTGAGGTTCAGAAGCTCATTCTCCTTCGCCTTCAGCATGTTTTTCTCGAAGGTATCGATGCTGCTTTGAACGAGTGTCGTCGACTGCCATGTGATGAAGGCGGTAACGGTCAGGATCGCGACGATCAGAGGGACGATGGCCAGGGCGACGATCTGGTGACGAAGATGCAAGTGCGTTCCTCCAATCCATGCTCGCCGGTTCGCTGGAAGCGCGGGTCGTTTTCTCCGCTCGCCGACGGTGAACCTTGAAAAGGCTAGCCCACAGGATGAGGTGGAAGTCAACTCGGGCTTGCCTGTCTCGGGGCTTTTCTCAGGCGGGACGCGGACGTTCGTGCGCTGGCCGCAGGTGCCGCCTCGCGCGAACGCCTTGCGCACGCAGTTACAACAGTTTGGGCAAGTCAGGCCAAGTTCCATAACATAGATTATCTGATTTTGTTGTGTAACCGCAAAGTTAAAGTGTCCTGATCCTGCAAAGTAAGAATGTCACTCTCCCCGCGTTTTGATGACCTGGGAGGTTGCGGATGGGGACTGATTGCGATGAGCGAGCGGCGCTTACTTCGCGGACGCCAGAATATCGCCGAAACGCAGGACCTTGTCCGCCGTTGCCGTGCCATCGTCGTAGAGATCGACGACCTCTTCCGGCAGGAGACGACTTGCGTCGGCCGCGCAGACATAGTCACGCATCGTCGTGCCCGTACACCGAGAATCGATGTTTGCGGCACCGCGGCGAGCCACGACGTCATCGATGTGGACTGTCCTGAAGTCGATGCTGTATCTCGCCACCCCGGTCGTATTCGGAACAGTTTCGTGCAGCTGTGCTCCTGAGAACGCGATGATGCCACCCGGAGGCGGCAGATAGCGCAGCGACCGTTCGTTCAGCTCCTGCTGGGGCTTTGGCTGTTCACGGCTATCGCTCTTGACGTGCTGAGCGGCACTCGCGCGGTTTTTGGTATTCCATTCGTAGTAGTTGTAAATTTCCGAATTGTTCTTGACCGGGCTATCGAAATAGCCTGGATAGAACCCCATAGCGTTGTCCGGGTCGATCCGGTAGATCGGAAACCACCAGTTGATCTGGCACATCGGCGCCGAGTACCAGGTGTCGCGATGCGGGTGGAAGGCGTAGGCGATCCCCGACGACAGGAAATGGGACGGATAGGCCGAACGCATTCTCGGCACGTCGAAATAGAGCTTGTCGAGATCGATGCCCAATTCCTGCATTATCAGCGGAATGAGCCTCTTGCACTCGGGATGGTGGATAAAGGCAGGCTTCGTCTTCGAAAGCACTCCAGCAACCTCTTCCGCCGAAAGATGCTCGTGAATGGTCCGCGGATCGTGCGGCGCAAAAGCTTTTTGAAGCATTTCTTTGGCAAGCGCGATCAATGCCCGGGTGCCGTCGGTAGCCGAAAAGATGAAGATATCGCCGGAGTAAAGTCTGCGGCGGCGTTCTTCGTCATCCAGATCAGAGTCAATGAAGATGGCAGGCATGGATTTCCCTCCTTAAACGAACTGATCCGGGATGCCGTTTCCGCCTATTCTGGCGTCCATAGCTGCGCGCGCGGTTATTTGTGATGCTACGCGAGCCGTAAGGGCAGGAACAGAGGGTCGTTCGGAGTAGCCGCCTCGACCGTTGGTGCTTGTTTCATGCCACTGGTGGCTACATCGGCCGGAAAATCGTACCCGATTTTCGGAAAGCTCGATGCGCAGAGTCGAACTGCTACAGCGATCTTTTCTCCCTGTCGCAGAGCGCGGGTTGGGTCAAGCACGAGAACCGTACGCCGACCGGCTCGGTCAATCCGCCGGGATCGCCTTTGTGGAATTGCGGTCCACATGGACGGGACGACATCCGAAGGTGGTCAGATGGCTCGGTCGATATCTGGCAGCTTGCAATGCCACTTCTTCACCCGCAACGCCGGGTGCTGCTCGGACCATGCGGCAATATGCATGACGGATCGGAACATGCATTGGGTCACCGAGGCTGTGTCTTCGAGCCGCAGAGCCTCTTCGCGACACCTTTCGGGCGCCGAGAGCAGGCAGACTGTCAGTATAAGCGTTACCGCTTCCATGATGGCGGCGAATCCAGAAATCCCCGACTGTGCAAATTTACGCAGATGCTAATTGAAGTGCAATGGATGAATGTCTCAAATCACAAAGCCGCACCGCGGCGAGTGAGCCTCGGAGCATCCCGTCAGGCCCTCCCCCCTGTGGCAATGCGCAACAGTGACGGCGCAAAGCGGCTGGCGATCCGTTGCGTGACGATACACGTGCCAATGGTCAAGGGTCCTGAGAGTATAAAAAAAATGTAGAATTCTTCCATGGTAAAAAATTGCGAGAATACATGAAAAAGCATTATTTCGACATAATAGTGAGACAGAAACATGAAGAAACTGAATTGGGAATATTTAGATAGTTTTCCAAAGGCTGTCTTGTTCAGATATCCGATCAATGGCCACGCTGCGAGAAAGCCCAATAGTCTGTGCCCTATCCACCAGATGGACTCAAAATCAACCTTGAAATAGAAAATAACGAATGCCGATATCAGATAGATCGGCACGGTGATTGGAAGCAAAAAATCTATAGAACGGGCATCGATACGCATCGATGCGACGAGAGCCCCAAGGAAAAATCCAATTAGAATATCGTTTCGTATCACAATATATGAATCAAGGTTATGGATTCCCACGATTAATATTAGCGAAAATGAAAAAAGTGGGTATCTGCGAAATGGTATCGCAATGCACAGAGCGATCAGGTTGCAGGCGATCAGGTTTCTCAAGAAGTGGAGGGGCTCATTCGCCGGTTGCTCCGTAAGGCCAAGAATCGCGTTGCTCCAATTGAGAATGTCCCCGTCAATTAACTTATCGTATTTGCCGAGATATTGTCCATTCCATTGAAAAGCCAAAATCGAAATGGCCATGGGAATATTCCATAGCAGCATCGGCACGAAGAGTGTCATATATTTTCTGGACAAGAACGAGATTGGCTTCCGCTCGAAACTCGATGAAAAGCACAGATATCCGGAGATGACCGTCAAAGTACTCGCTGCTGTCTTCAGTAATCCAATCTGGATAAATCCGCGAACATAGCCAAGGTTGTCCCAAGAATAGAGACTGAGCTCCGACGGTATCCGTGTGTGGTGAAGTACAATGGCCGCGATAAGGATGATTCTTGACAGCTCGATCCTTGTTCTCAATTCAGCGCCCACAGCAATTTGCGGGCTGTCGACGGGCTGATGAACAATTGCTGCAGTCATGGCATGAGAGCCTTGTCGTCACGGGTTCCGTTCCCATCGGGCGCGAGGCTTTCTGCCGGCATTTGGGATTCGGTTGCCATGGCTGCTCCAAAAACCTGAAACGCAGGAGCCATCTGCAATTCAGACCAGCGTCAGCAGGTGGGCGTCCTGTCGGTCGAGGTCGTCTTCGAACTGTCGGACCCGCTCAGTGATTCTCCGCCGGTAAGCCTCGCGCGACCGAACAACCGTTGCGAACTGCTCGATCAGGCTCTCGACGTCAAACCGTTCCACATGCTGGCACAGGGCGCCCAGGCCCATTTCTTCCATCAGCACGTCGTTCTTGCGGGCATATCCCAGGGAAATGGTTGGCCGACCGAGTTTCAACGCGCAAACGACGTTATGGAAGCGCGTCGCAACCACGATGTCGACTGCCGAGATCTGAAGCATCAGCTCGTGCAGCGAGAAGGAGGGCTCTGCGATCACCCTGGAGGACGGCAGGCCGGGCCGGGCGCGGCCCAGCTCTGCGACAAGAGCGTCCACGGCTGTTTTGTCTGTCAGTTCTCCGGTCAGGAGGCGGACGTCGTGGCCGTTGTCGAGGAGATGGACGACGAATTTCGCCAGTTTCTTGATATAGGCGGCGAATATTGCCTCGCCGCCGCGCGCGAAACCATACCACCCGTAATAGCTCATCACGCCGACGCCAACCGTCAAGCGTTCTGCGCCTGCGGATACTGGCGGCGGGTTTGGAGACGCCTGCAGCTTGAATGCAATATCGGGAAAGATGAGATCTCGGCCCGTGTCCAGACCGACGCTTTCCATGAACTCCTTCGACTGTTTGTCGCGGTAGGATCGGTAGTGCGCCATGCGTGCGGCGGCCGTCATCAGCCGCCGACTGAGGCCGTGCCGGATAGGGCCCGCCCCTATGCTGACGAGCGCGACCCTGGCGCCCACCACCCTTGCGCCGAGACACCACCTGAAGATATCGAACGGCATGCCGTAAGGCCGCTCACCGAAGTCGTCGAGAATGCCTGTGCCGGGGACGATCACGAGGTCAACCTTGCGGATATGTCTGAGCGTTTGCGCAAGGTCGACCATCTTGCCCGGGATCTTCAGAAGGAGCCGGTCGAGCTTGCGCGCCACGCCGGTCAAATACCGCGACCAGCTGATCGGCCGGGTGGCAATGCCAAACTTGCGCGTCACCTCGTCCGGATTGTCGCATATGCAGACTAGTTCCGCATCCGGTCGACGATGCCTGAGGAACTCGATCATCGCTTCCAGCGACCCGTCATTGCCGAGATTGCCGCAACCAAAAAGCCCGAACAGGGCGATTCTCGCGCGCCTTCCGCGTATGGTGGGGGAAGCAAGTCCCGCCTGCCCCGGCGCCGGCGCTGCGTCGATTTGCGGTCTGGCGAAGCGGCTTGTACTGCTGTCGTCGGCGGTCATTGGCTGCGGTCCGTGGTTTGCGAACGCAGTTCGAGAACCCAATCGGCGAAACCGGCCTCGTTTATCGGTGCCGGCCGCAAGCTCTGCCGGCCTGCTGCGAATGGAGAACCCTCTGCGGGGAGAGATCGGCCGCTGGATGGATCGATCCATCTTGCCTCGATTTCTGGACCTGCAAGCCGGGACAGATCCAGCGTGACGCGTCGGCTTGTCGGCAGGTAGACAAGGGCAAACGAGCCGTCGCCTGCTCGCGCGGCGACTGCGCGCGCCTCTTCGCTTCCGCGCCCCTCGACCAGAAGTGTGTTCGCGACGTCCGGTTGCAACAGCCACCATTTGAGCGACGACATCACCTTCAGGAGAATGGTCATGCTTCGGGCGCCCCGGCTGTCGAGGGCCTGTTGCCAGCTTACCGGCGCCGGATAGAGGCCCGGCCCGTCGAAATGCCAGATCGGATTGTTTCCGAAAATATGTCCCATCGCCCCCGAAAGAACGGCCTGGTAGGCCTGCATTCGGAGGCGATGTTCGCTCGCATCGTGCTCGTTCTCGTAGGCGCTCTCCATCAGGAAGAACGGCATGGCTTCCTTGCGGCCATACTCAGAGAGTGCGGCGCTGTATACCGGTCCGTAGGTATAGACATTGTTTATCGCCAGCCATGGCTCGCCACTCCAGTGCTCGAGAGCGGGGCTGCCCGGCGAGCCATGGGCTGTCTGGAGCGCGTCGGAATCGTCTTCCTTTATGCCCTCGACCAGCGCACGGATCAGGTCCTTGTCCGGCGGGTTGTAGTCGCCGCCCTGCACCCAGACGAGATTATTGTAGCCTCCGTAGCGTCTTCCCAGGAAGCGGCCATAATCGCGCATGCTTTCGGCTCCGCCATCCTCCATCTCTTGATACCAGCCTTCCGGGCCGCCTCCATTGCCGACATAGGATGGCGTAAGCAGCACCAGAAAACCAAGCTCGCACGCTTTCTCCAGAACCCAGTCGGCGTGCTCGAAATAGGCTTCGTTGGGCGTGGCGTAGTCGCCGTCACGCAGGAACGGGCGCTCGCCATAGGCGTTGGCGGGGGCGCCCGTGGCAAAGCGATGTTCGATCAGATTGACCAATATCGTGTTGAACCCGCGGGCCTTCCGGTCCCGCAAGTACCGCTCCGCATCTTCACGGGTCAGTTGGACGACAAGCGACCAGGCGGTGTCTCCCTGCATGAAGAACGGGCGGCCCGAGGCGTCCTCAAGATAACGTTTTCCGGATTGGACACTGAGTGGGAAGGAAGCGCCGTCACCATTCGCCGATGCGGTTTCGCACGCTTGTCCGGCGACGGTGCCGGCAACCAGCAGGCAAACGGCCAAGGCAAGGCGTTTCGACGCCCGCGGGGCGCGCTGGCGCTTCGGCGGCCGGCCAGACCGCGTGGAAGCTCCTTCGACGTCGTTTTCAAATGCTGATCGATAAGGCACGTTCGATCTCTTTCAGTGTGACCAGGAAACCTCGAGGAGCCACCTTCCGGCTGGCGCATGCGAAGCGCCTGTTCTTGCGTTCGCCATCAGGTTAGCCGTGCAGCACCTTGCGGCAATCCTGCCATAATGGGGATACGGCGGCTTTCCGTACCCCTTTCGGGGCATTCCTCACCATAATGTCCGGCATGACGCGGCGACGGGATTGCCGGAAAAATGATGGTCGGAAGACAATCTGGGACCCCGAACGAATGGCGGCTGTCAAACGCGCACTCCTTCTGAGCACTGGGGAACGCTATTTCGCGCTGGTCAGCAATTTCGTGACGGTGGCGGCTGTTTCCAGGATTCTCACGCCGGCCGAGATTGGCGTTTCAGTGATTGGGATGGCCATTGTCGGCATCGCCATGTCGGCTCGTGAATTTGCGAGCGCGAATTTCCTCATCCAGCATCCGCACCTGACCCGCGCCGACGTGCGCGGCGCGTTCACCGTCATGGTGCTCTTCACCTCGACCGTCACCATCGCTCTGGCCTTTTCGGCCCCGTTATTGGCGGGCGCTTACGGCGACGAGCGGCTGGCTCCGTATCTGCGGGTCATCGCCGCCGCCTTTTTTCTCGATCTGATGGCCGCTCCGATCATCACGCTGCTGCGCCGCGACATGGACTTCGGCAAGGTCGCAGCCATCAATATCTCCGGCGCAGTTGCCGCGACGGCCGTGACAATTTCGCTTGCGCTGCTCGGCTTCAGCTATATGAGCTTTGCCTGGGCATGGGTCGCGAGCGCCGTTGTCACAGGTCTCCTGGCGGTCGGGCTCAGCCGTCAGTTCTGGATCTTCAAGCCTTCTTTGGTAGGCTGGCGCGCCATGGTCGCTTTCGGCGGCTACAATGGTGCGACAAACCTTCTCTACAAGACCTACGAAGCCGTTCCCTACCTCCTTCTTGGCAGAATCCTCTCCCTCGACGCCGCAGCGCTTTACAGCCGCGGCCTGATGATTTGCCAGCTCCCCGACAAGGTGATACTGGGCGGCGCCATATCGGTGATCCTGCCGGCCTTCTCGGCCGAAGCGCGGCAGGGCAGAAGCTTGAAGCAACCTTATCTCAAAGCGCTTGGACTGATAACGGCTCTGCAATGGCCAGCGCTCCTGGTGCTCGCGGTACTAGCCTATCCGATCGTCGACCTGCTGCTCGGAGATCAATGGCATGGCGTCGTACCGATTGTTCAGATCGTCGCGATTGCCTCGCTGTTCTCCTTCAGCTTCGAACTGAACTATCCAGTGCTGGTTTCGCTAGGCGCCGTGCATGACATCTTCCGACGCGCGCTGATCATCTGTCCCGTTTCCGTCGTCATCATCACCGCAGCAGCCTTCTTCGGTCTTCGCGCGGTGGCGTTCAGCTTGCTCCTGGTGATTCCGTTCCAGGCTTTTGTTTCGCTAACATTTGTGCGCCGGCATGTGGTGATTGGCTGGCTGGAAATCTGGAGCGCCGTGTGGCGCAGCGCCGTCGTGGCCGCGATCACCGTCGCGAGCCCCCTGGCCTTCGTGATCTACATCGGATCGGGCCTGGAGATTTCCCTCGTCAAGGCTCTGATCGCCGCCGCTTTCGCTGGGGCCGGATGGCTGCTCGGCCTATGGCTGACCGGTCATGCCCTTCTTGCCGAAATTCTGGGAGGGGTTGCAGTTTTCCGAGGCGGCGGGTTGAAGGCGCCAGGGGTCCTGGAGTGATCGCTTCTGCGATGCCAGCAAATCGGTTCAACTCTTCGTTGACGAGCGGGTGGTCTTATGCATTCCGAGAACTGTCTCGAGGAGGCTGCGATCCATCCGGGAGAAATATCGGAAAGGCGGGATCAGCGCAACGCGCGGATCGAGCCGAACGGCGAGCCTGAACAGCGCGATCGCACTTCCACGCCCACGCGTGAGATCCTTGACTGCGCACCAATAGGCACGCTCGGCGATGCTGCGTCTGCCCAGGCGCAATAGCCGGTCGGCGTCGGCCATGGCGCGTCCCTCGCGGCTGAAGAAGCTGTCGAGCGCCGCCAACCGTTCGACAAGGTCACGGGTTCGCTCGGCGAGGAAATCACGCGTTCTGTTGTGGTCGTGCATGCGTTTGACGCCGAGGACCGCGGGGGTATGGGCCACGCTGCCCAGACGGGCCAGGCGCAGCAGCATCTCGAAATCGTCGGTGTGCGGGAGTTCGGTGCGGTAATGGCCCGCAGCCTTATGCGCGGAGGTGCGCGCCAGCACCATGCCTGCGGCGATGTATGCTTCCGGGTTGCGGCAGCGCTCGACGATGAAATCCGTTCCGTCACGGACGCGCCATGGCGCGGGATGGCCCGCGTCGTTCTGCTTGGGAAACGGCTCTCCTTCGCGCCAGTGGATGTCGGCGCCGTAGGCGAAGCTGGCCCGCGGATGCTGTTCCATGACGGAAACCATGTGCGCCAGACTTCCTGGCGCCAGGAGGTCGTCCGAGCACAAGACCATGAAATAGTCGGCCTTTGCCCAGTCCACGCCTTCATTGAATGAGGCATGAGGACCGAGATTGCGGGTGCGCAGGACGATCTCGATGCGGTTGTCTCTGGCGGCGAGTTCACGCGCCACCAGGGGACTGGAGTCCGTCGAGGCATTGTCAATGATCAGAATCCGCAGGTCATTTAGCTGCTGACCAATGACGCTGTCGACGCAGTCGCGCAGGAAGTGCCCGTGCTGATAGCAGGGAATGACGATATCGACGCTTGCCATCGCGGTACTTTCGCTCTGCCCTGCCCGCTACCTTGCCGCAGAAATATCGGGACCGCCCGATCCGTCCCTGCCGGCGGCGATCCTCCTGCGGAAGGGCGGCATTTCGGATACGACTTCGGCGGCGCGTTCGAGTGGGCGATCCATCTTCAAAAGCCACTGGAAGGGAGGCAGCAGGGCGGCGTTGGGCCGCCACCGATGCGACAGCCGCAAAAGCTCGGCGCCGGCGCGGCCGTGGCCTCTGCAAAAGTGAGAGATCGCCGACCAATAGGCGTGTTCGCCCAGTCCCCTCCTGGCCTTTGCCATCAAAAGCTCAGCATCGGGGATCGCCCTCCCCTCATGGGCAAAAAAGCTTTCGAACGCTGCCTCGCGTTCGGTGAAGTCGCGCAACTGCTGGTAATCAACGGACATGCGCGAGGCATGATACCTGCGGATCGCCTGGGGGATTTTGATGCTGGCGACGTCACCGAGGGTCGCAAGGCGCAGCCACATTTCCAGATCGTCTGTATAGGGCAGCGACGCGCGATAGTATCCGGCCTGTTTTTGCGCCGACGTCCGCCGGATGACCGTGTTTGCCCCGATATTGTTGACGGGTTTCCGGCAAAGCCTCTGGATGAATTCCTCTCCCCTGGTCACCTCGACTTGAGGTCCCTTCGGTCTTGCCGCCAGCGCGCGCCCGGCGCCGTTCTCCTCGAGCCGCGTTTCGATCCCGTGCGTGAAGCTGAGGCCGGGGGCGCCGTCGAGGACCGCCGCCGCACGCGCCAGCGCGCCCGGCGCCAGCGCGTCGTCGGCGTCGAGAATGAGAAAATACTCCGACGAACCCCAGTCGATTCCTTCATTGTAGCTGAACGTGGCGCCCTGGTTGGTCGCGTGCGTCAGGATCTCGACCCTGCTGTCCTGGGCCGCGAGGTTTTTCGCAATCGCTACGCTGTCATCCTTCGACGCATTATCGATGATGAGCACCCGCAGGTCGACACCCTTCTGTGTCAGGATGCTGCCGACGCAATCGCCAAGGAAACGTCCGTAATTGTAACAGGGAACGACAACATCAACGCTGGCCATGGCGGCGCCTCATGGAGCAAAGGCACCGCTGGTGCGTCGGGGCGGCCGCTTGCCGCAGCCGATCGGGGTTGATCCCCACGCTGCTGTCGCCCAGCTCGGCCGGAAGCAGCCTGAAATCACGATTGCTCTGCACAGTCGATCCCTCCTCGGCGGGCGCGAAAATTCCGATCGGATTGGCTGCCTCAACGCTGGCCGTCATGGAAAGACTTGTCTCCGTTCGGACCGCGATCTTGCACGATTTGGACGCCAATCCGTCACGAATATCCGGCCCGCTGCCGGTTGCGACTGGAACCGTAGCATTTTCGCAAGGCTGGTTGTCTCCACACGTTAGAGGTACATGTGTACGCCTTCGCGTGAATCCGGATGAAGGCAAGCTTAGCGCTTTAGTAGTCAGTCCGCTTCGGGAGCGATCGATGGCTAATTTTGATTCCTCCTTAGGCGCCGGTCCCATGTGGACCCGGACAATGGCTCCATCGACGATGACGGTTATCCGAAAGCATGAGTGGCCACACGCCCGAAAGCGGTAGCGCGTGGCAAGGCTTTGTCCAACGGGGCATCCTGCTCGCCAATTGGCGTTCTCGCCCAACCCTTCCGGTCCAAGTAGCCTCTGCGAGATTAAATCCCTTCGACGAGAGGTGCGCGATGAAAGTTCTGGTAACGGGCCATCAAGGCTATATCGGTTCGGTCATGGTACCGATGCTGCTCCAGGCGGGGCATTCGGTGACCGGCTACGACAGCGACCTCTACCGACGCTGCAGTTTTGACGCGGGGGGCGACCAGGCCTCTGTCCCTTCCATCCGGAAGGACGTCAGGGACGTGCAGCCACAGGACCTCGAAGGATTCGATGCCGTCATCCACCTGGCGGCGCTTTCCAACGATCCGCTGTCCGATCTCGATCCCGATATCACCTACGAGATAAACCATAAGGGAAGCGTCCGCCTCGCGAAGGCTGCAAAGGAGGCAGGCGTATCGCGCTTCCTGCTCGCTTCATCGTGCAGCAATTACGGCCAGGCGGGCGACGGCATGGTCGACGAAACGGGCGAGTTGAACCCCGTGACGGCCTATGGCTGGTCCAAGGTGCTTTCGGAAAGGGACATTTCCGAGCTGGCCGACGGCAGCTTCACCCCCGTCTACTTTCGACCCGCTACAGCCTACGGCCTGTCGCCGCGGCTGCGGTTCGACATTGTGCTCAACAACCTCGTCGCCTGGGCTGTGACCAAGGGGGTGATCCTCCTGAAGTCGGACGGAACGCCGTGGCGGCCGATCGTCCATATCGAGGACATTTCCAGAGCCTTCATCGCAGGGTTGGAAGCGCCGCGGGACGCCGTCCATAACGAGGCCTTCAACGTCGGGCAGACGGACCACAACTACAGGATCCGCGACATCGCAGAGATCGTCGCCGACGTCGTGCCGGGCTGCCGGCTCGAATTCGCGTCCGACGCCGGGCCGGACAAACGCTCCTACCGCGTCAGCTTCGACAAGATCGCGCGCGCTCTTCCTGCCTTCAAGCCGCAATGGGATGCCCGCAAGGGTGCCGAGCAGCTCTACGAGGCCTACAGGAAGTCGAACGTGACGCTCGAGGACTTCGAGGGACCGCGGTTCCAGCGCATCGGCCATATCAGGCATCTCCTCGCCAACGGGCTTCTGGACGAGCGGATGAGGGTTGTTGAACCGACGCGGCCTCCGGCAGCCGCGGCCGAGTGACCCGCTATGGAGCGCGTCAAGCTGGACGGCCTTGCGCAGTCGCCTCCCATGGGTGTCGGCAACGAAATTCATGAATTGGCCGCACGGCTGTTTCCGATCTGCCGGAGCATCACGGGAGACGGCGTGCGCCAAACGCTGGATATCCTGTCCGATCACGTTCCGCTGGACCGGCACGAGGTGCCCTCGGGAACCCAGGTGTTCGACTGGACCGTCCCGCAGGAATGGAACATCCGGTCGGCCAGCATCACAGGACCGGACGGGCAGACGGTCGTGGATTTTGCCGACTGCAACCTGCACGTCGTCAACTACAGCGTTCCCTTCAAGGGAATCCTGCCGCTCGACGAATTGAGGCCGCATATCCACACGCTGCCCGGACAGCCGGATGCGATCCCCTACCGCACCGCCTATTACGCCCCGACATGGGGTTTCTGCATGTCCTGGAACAGAGCGTCCGAATTGCCCGAAGGTCTCTACCGGGTGGAGATCGACTCCGATCTCAAGGACGGCAGCCTGAGCTACGGCGAATACCTGCACCGTGGACAAACGGAGCGGGAGTTCCTTCTGTCGGCGCATATCTGCCACCCCTCGCTGGCCAACGACAACTGTTCGGGCCTCGCCCTGCTGGCAATCCTTGCTCGTCATCTCGCGGCCAGAAAAACCCGATACAGCTATCGCTTTCTGTTCGCTCCGGGTACGATCGGCGCGATTACGTGGCTGGCCCGCAACGAGGACCGGACGCATCTCGTCGACCATGGCCTCGTGCTCTCCTGCGTGGGGGACGCAGGAAGTCCGTCGTACAAGCGAAGCCGCCGCGGCGACGCCTTCATCGACTGCGCCATGGCGCACGTGCTCGGGCATGAAGCCGGCGCGAAACTGCTGGATTTCTCGCCGTACGGCTATGACGAACGGCAATATTGCTCGCCGGGTTTCAATCTGCCGGTCGGCATGTTCCAGCGGAGCGTCCACGGCACCTTTCCCGAATACCATACGTCGGCGGACAATCTCGACTTCATCAGTCCCAGGCACCTGGCGGACTCCTTCCGCATCCTGACGAACGTGATCGATATCGTCGAACGGGACTGGACGCCTTTGAACCTCTTCCCGAAATGCGAACCGCAACTCGGCAGGCGCAGGCTCTACGCTGCCCTCGGGGGGCAGAAGTCCCAGGAGGCGACCTCAATGTCGCTGCTATGGGTTCTGAACCTTGCCGACGGGAAGCATTCGCTGCTCTCGATCGCGCAGCGCTCGGGCCTGCCGTTCAGGGAAGTGGCCGCTGCCGCTGCCATGCTGTCGGATCACGGCCTGCTGGGCGAGGCATCCGGCCTTTGATGCTCTCTGACTGCAGCCGAAAGCAAAGCCATCAATCCGGTGCAGTCCGCCGCCGCGCATCCCCTATAAGTGCTAACCGATGACCTTCTGGAGAACGCGAAAATCCGTAACCGTACTTGTAGACTTGCTCAGCAATTGGAGTGGCCAGGATGTCCGAGCAAAACATTCGATTCCAGAAATCCGTCCTCCTGCAGCAACGAGCCCGCGAATTGATTCCGGGCGGCTGCCACACCTACGCGAAAGGCGAGGACCAGTATCCTGTCCTCGCGCCGGGATTCATCGAGCGCGGTTCGGGGTGCCATGTCTGGGACGTCGACGGAAACAGATACGTCGAATTCGGCATGGGCAATCGTGCCGTCGGACTTGGCCACGCCTACCCGGCGGTGGTCCGGGCGGTCGAGTCTGTCCTCGGCGGCGGCTCCAATTTCACCCGCCCGGCCAAGATCGAAGTGGAGTGCGCCGAGGCCTTCCTGGAAGTCATCGATGCGGAGATGGTGAAGTTCTGCAAGGACGGCTCGGATGCGACTTCGGGGGCCGTCAGGCTCGCCCGAGCGTACACCGGGCGCGATCTGGTCGCCTGTTGCGCCGATCATCCATTCTTCTCGACCGATGACTGGTTCATCGGGACCACCCCGATGAACTCGGGTATCCCCGAGGCCGTCCGGAAACTGACCGTCACATTCCGCTATAACGATATCGCCAGTGTGAAGGAATTGTTCGACAGGCACCCGGGCAAACTGGCAGCCCTGATCCTGGAGCCGTCGCGCGACGTCGACCCCCGTGACGGTTTCCTGCACGAAGTCCAGCACCTCTGCCGGCAAAACGGTGCGCTGCTCATTCTGGACGAGATGATCACCGGGTTCCGGTGGCACATTGGCGGCGCGCAGAAACTCTACGGCATCAAGCCGGACCTGACGACCTTCGGGAAGGCGCTGGGCAACGGCTTCTCCGTATCCGCGCTCGCCGGAAAACGCGAATACATGCGTCTCGGAGGACTGGAATACAGTGACCGCCCAAGGGTGTTCCTCCTGTCGACCACCCATGGCGCGGAGACCCATGCGCTCGCCGCAGCGATCGCCACCATGCGGATATATCGCGACGAGCCCGTGATCAGTCATCTTCACCGTCAGGGGGAGAAACTCAGGGAAGGCATCGGAGAAGCCGCCAGGCGGCGCGGGGTGGACGCGCACTTCAAGGTAGTCGGCCGACCCAGCTGCCTGGCATTCGCCACCCTCGACCGCAACGGCGATCCGTCACAGGCATACAGGACCCTGTTCATGCAGGAGACGATCAGGCGCGGAGTGCTGATGCCGTCGCTTGTGGTCAGTTATACCCACGATGACGAGGCGGTCTCACAGACGATCGAGGCTGTCGACGGCGCCCTGGCTGTGTATGCGCAGGCGCTTGAATCGGGAACTGACCGCCTATTGGTCGGCCGCCCCTCGCAGGTCGTTTTCCGCCGCTACAACAAACGCGACGAACAAGCTGAATTATCACTACAGCGCCGCGCGTCTTATTAGACGCGCAAAGGTCGCTGTAGCACTTTGAATTGCTGCATGTCTTTGTCCTTTAATCGAGGTCGATTAAAGGAGACATGCAGTACGATCACCGGAAATCCCGATGCAAGCCTGTGACGAGGACGGTCTCAGCGCGGCAAGTGCCTGACCTGCACCAGGCTGGAATCTGACGTCCGCGATCGACTGGCTTGCGGCGGTTTTCCCGCGGACCCCGCTCAGCAGCCCGAAGCTCAATCCCAAGGAACCAATTCCCCTTCGGGCGACGGACGAATTAAACAGGTCCTGACCCTAGAGCCTTTCCGGGTTAAATGGAAACATTCTGCCGGAGCAGGTTTTCGTCAGGGCAGAGGCGATTGCCGCAGGTCGTACCCGGAGGTACGGCCGAGGCGATCGCCTCTGATCCTGGCGGAAAGATGCCCGGCCCACTGCATGTCTCCTTGAATCGACCGATTCAAGGGCAAAGACATGCAGCAATTCAAAGTGCTACAGCGGCCTTTGCGCGTCCTATAGGACGCGCGGCGCTGTAGGGTTGGCTGAAGCGGGCGGCCTGTTTGCCCGGCTGGCTTGGCCGTATGCTTGGCTACGCCGCGCGCCAGCCGGGCAAACATTCCGCTCCGCTTGAGCCAACAGAATCGTTTCCATTTAACCCGGAAAGGCTCTAGTTGACCAGCTTCCCGACCAGGGGCCACGTCCTGTCCCTTTCCGACATCGCGGTCGGCATCAGTGGCCAGCTTATCGAAAAGACCGGGTCGTTGAAGCGCACGCCCGTCGCCGCGTGGGGTGTGTAGAACTGCGAAATGAGATACGAGACCTCGGCGTCCTGGGTCAGCGTCTGAAATCCGTGGGCGAAGCCTGCGGGGATGTAGACCTGCTTCATGTTCTCGGGCGTGAGCTCGAAGCCCAGCCAGCGATTGCGAGTCGGCGAGTTGGGGCGCAGGTCTACAACGACATCAAAGATCGCACCCCGGGCACAGGAAACGAGCTTCACTTCGGTATACGGCTCCTCTTGGAAATGCAGTCCCCGCAGGGTTCCCTTCCTGATGGAATGCGACCGGCTATGCTGGACAAAGCGCGTCGCAAGCCCACACTCTGCCATTTCCCTTTCGCAGAAGACGCGCGTGAAGGAGCCGCGGTCGTCGATCACCGGTGTCGGCTCGATCAGCCAGACACCCTTCAGTTCCGTTTCGGTAAACTGCATCTCTCCCTCAATGCTGATGGCCGGGCAAGGACCGGGGCCGATTGTCGGGCAACATCAGCCGGAACAGGAAGAGCTACCTAGGCCTTAGGCTGGCCTCTCCGTTAGCGGTATGCCATGCGGACGCAATACCCGTTCGGCGGTTTCGGAGTGGGCGCCGCCCGCGCCCGTTTCACTATAGGAATTAAGGTGCGTACCGGATTGGGAAATCGAATCCAGAGCGCCGACGTCCTAACCTGCCCCTGTCGAAAAAGACGCTCTCTTTTCGAGGCGCGGCAGGCAGGTTCAGCGCCAGCCACCGCGTCCAGCGGGGACCCGGTATGAACATTCAGACTGTCGAAATCGCTGGTGACCACCACACTGCACGCCGGGATGTCGGCTGCAGGCTTTGCGGATCGCGCTTGCGCCACACCCTCGTAGACCTTGGCATGTCGCCTCCGTGCGAGAGTTACCTGCAGGCCGACCAACTCGACCAGGTGGAACTCTACTATCCGCTCAACGTCCTGGTCTGCGACACCTGCTATCTGGTGCAGCTCAAGGAGTATGTGAGCGCCGAGTCCATCTTCAGCGAATACGCCTATTTCTCCTCCTTCTCGACGAGCTGGGTCGCCCACGCCAAGGCCTATTGCGAGGCGATCACGAAGCGCCTTGGCCTTGGTTCCGAGAGCCTGGCCGTTGAACTGGCCAGTAATGACGGCTACCTGCTGCAGCACTTCCTGCCGCTCGGCGTTCCCGTGCTCGGAGTCGAACCTGCCGCCAATGTGGCCCGCGCCGCCGAAGAAAAGGGCGTGAGGACCCGCGTCGACTTTTTCGGCGTCCGGCTGGCGAACCAGATGAGAGCCGAAGGACTGGATGCCGACCTCATCATCGGCAACAACGTCCTGGCGCAGGTTCCCGACCTCAACGACTTCGTTGCGGGTATGAAAATCCTGCTCAAGCCGGAAGGCGTCGTCACCCTTGAATTCCCGCATGTCGAGCGGCTGATGACCGAGAACCAGTTCGACACGATCTACCACGAGCACTTCTCGTACTTTTCGCTGCTGACCATTGATTTCCTGGCGACCCGCCACGGGCTGCGGGTGATCGACGTCGAGGAACTGCCCACCCATGGGGGGTCTCTCCGCGTCTATCTCGCCCACGAGGACGGCAGCCGGCCTACCAAAGACAGCGTGACCGAACTCCTCGACCGCGAAAGGCGGCAGGGTCTGACGGAGATGTCGACCTACGAGTCGTTCAGCCACAAGGCACAGCGCGCGAAACGTGATCTCCTTGCGTTCCTGATCGCAGCCAAGAACGAAGGCAAGAAAATCTGCGGCTACGGCGCGCCGGGCAAGGGCAACACGCTCCTCAATTACTGCGCCATCGGCACCGACTTCCTCGAGTTTACCGTCGACCGGAACCCCTACAAGCACGGCCGCTTCACGCCGGGCATGCACATTCCGATCAAGCCCGTCGAAGCGATCGACCAGGCCAAGCCCGACTACATCCTGATCCTTCCGTGGAATTTGAAGGACGAGGTCATCCAGCAGATGCACCATGTCGCCGCCTGGGGTGCGAAATTCGTGGTGCCGATTCCCTTCGTAACAGTCATCGATCCAACGGAGTTGCGGAAATGAAGGTCGTTCTTTTCTGTGGCGGGCGCGGGACCCGAATCCGCGATTATTCCGAAAGCATTCCAAAGCCGATGATCCCGCTCGGTCATCAGCCGATCTTGCGGCACGTCATGCAGTGGTACAGCGATTATGGGCACGACGAGTTCGTGTTGTGTCTGGGGTATAAGGCGAACGTCATCAAGGAGTTCTTCCTGAACACCCGGCCGCAGACATTCGCCGACTGCGTCGTGTCCGGCGGTGGCAGGGACGTCCAACTGCTCAATGAGGCCGACAAGGACTGGCGCGTGACGCTGCTCGACACGGGCATCTGGCGAAACATCGGTGAGCGCCTGTGGGCCGCGAAGGAACACGTCAGACACGAAAAGATGTTTCTGGCGAATTACAGCGACGGGCTGACTGACGTCGACCTTAAGGACGTGATCGCCAAATTCGAAGCCAGCGGCAAGATCGGCTGCTTCCTCGCGGTGCGCGCGCCGCTGACCTATCACCTTGCCGACATCGCCGAGGATGGCCGCGTCCGCGAGTTTCGCACGACGGACACCTCGGAGATCTGGATCAATGGCGGCTATTTCGTATTCCGGCCCGAAATCTTCGACTACATGCGCGAGGGGGAGGAACTCGTGCTCGAACCCTTCACGCGCCTGATCGCAGACAACATGCTGATGGCATACAAGCACGAGGGTTTCTGGCGCTCAATGGACACTCTGCGCGACTGGCAGTCGCTTGAAGACATGGTCGAAAAGGGCGACATGCCCTGGAACGCGAAGGTCACCGCCGAAAAGAACAGGCGCAACGTAGTCGCAGCGGCATCATGATGAGGCTGGCCCTCGCGCGTCGCGGGGAGGAACTCTCGGTCCTCTGCCTTGGTGCCCACTCCGACGACATCGAAATCGGCGCGGGAGGTACGATCCTCAGTCTGATCGCGTCAGGGGTGAGGCTGACCGTCAGCTGGTGCGTGCTGAGCGGCGGCGGCCAGCGGAGGGCGGAAGCCCGTGCCTCGGCCGTAGCGTTCCTCGAAGGCGCACAGTCGTCCACCGTCGACGTGGCGGAATTCGAGGACAGCTACTTCCCCTCGCAGAGCCGGGACATCAAGCGCTGGCTGATCGATGTAAGGGCTCGGGTCCGGCCGGACGTTGTGTTCACCCACGCCCGGCTCGACGCCCACCAGGACCATCGCGAGGTAAACAAACTGACCTGGAACGTTTTCCGTGACCACCTGGTGCTCGAGTACGAGATTCCGAAGTGGGACGGCGACCTTGGCCAGCCGAATGCCTATTCGCCACTCACGGCCGCGGTCATGGAAAGGAAGATTGCTCTGCTGCACGAACACTTCGGAACGCAGCGTTCGAAAGACTGGTTCGACCGGGAGACGTTCGCGGGTCTTGCGCGGCTGCGGGGAATGGAGTGCCGGGCACCCGAGCATTTCGCGGAGGCCTTCATGCTCCGAAAGGCGAAAATCCTTTAAGTCGCACGAAAACCCGCCACGCCTTCTCATGTCAATTGAAAAAGGTCTTTAAAAACAGCCGTCTGCGAGTTGTTCCTGATAAGCGGTTACAACACCGCTTTCGAGGATTGCGGCCGTAGAGGTCTTCACCTCACAAATCCCCTGGCCGAGCATGAGCGGTTACCGGTCTGCACGTAACAGAAATGAGCTCAAACGTCCGAGTACAAGATCCGGCTGTTCAAGCTGGGGCAAATGGCCGATACCCGGAAGTGCTTCGAAAGAGGCATGCGAGATCAGCGCGTGAAGCGCTCTGCCCCTTTCGATCGGGATCCAGGGATCATCCTCGCCCCAGATGATTTTCACCGGACAGCGAATCTGCGCGAATGATGGTTCGACCTCGGCGGTATACCTCTCGTCGGCCTGTGCGAACTGGCGGTAGAAGCTGGCCCGCCCCTCCTCGGATATCCAGGGTTTGACGAGCATGTCGACGTCGGCGCGATCAATGTCGTTGATGCTCGCCCCTTTGATGTAGGCTTCGACGACGGCTTTGTGGATATGTGGCGGCAGCCCCATGAAGGCATCCACGTGGCGTCCGACGTGAGCGAAGAACTCCGAGCCCCAGGGGCGCATCGCGACGGCATTCATCAGAACATACCGCTCGAAATTGCAGCCATGCAGCAGATGGGCACGCAGGGTCGTCGCTCCGCCCATGTCATGGGCAATGACCATCGGGCGATCGAGGCCCCAGTGAGCCAGCATCTCGGCGAATATCCTTCCTTGCACGTCAAGGGAGGTGCGCTGGTCCGCGTCCTTGTCCGATCGTCCGTATCCGGGCATGTCATACCAATGGACGCGAAATCGCTCGGAAAGCTCCGGAATGATCCGGTGCCACGAGAAGGAGGACCATGGCCACCCGTGAGCGAGCACGAGCGGAGGTCCGTTTCCAGCTCGGCCTGCCGCCACTCGGCCTGCAGATGTTGGCACAGTTTCATCGAGATTCCACGACATTCAATATTTCTCCGTCTACCCGCATGAGTTCCTAGCGGCCCTGGGCCCTGCCGCCCACGAGTCTCGTTTTTGTCGAACCTTTGGAGTGCCATCCTTTCGCGTCGCCAGGGGGCGCTCAATGTTGCGACCGAAGTGATGCTGCTGTTTTAAGGTCTTCGATGAAGCGCTCACGTTCGCGTTGTGCCGTGTCGCGTTCGCGAATGCGCAACAGATAGGAGGGGTGAATTGTCACGACGACGTCGAAATCCTGTCCGGCGTGGAACGCCCTGCCGCGGTCTCGTGTGACTTTGACCGAGCTGCCAAGCAGCGTTCTTGCTGCCGTTGCGCCAAGCGCGACAACGACTTCCGGCTGGATTTTTTCGATTTCCGCCCCGAGCCACCAGGCACAGCTCTGGATTTCGCCGGCATTCGGCTTCGAATGAATCCGGCGCTTGCCTCGCTGCTCGTACTTGAAATGCTTGACCGCGTTGGTCACGTAGCATTCCGTCCGTTCGATGCCAGCCTCTTCCAGGCACCGGGCGAGCAGGTTGCCCGCCGGTCCGACGAAAGGCCGGCCCTCGATGTCCTCGCGGTCCCCCGGCTGTTCTCCGACCAGTATGAGTCTGGCGTCGCGGGGTCCTTCACCGAAGACGAGCTGCGTGGCGCCCCTGTAGAGATCGCAGCGCTGACAGCCCTCGGCCTGCCGGCTGATAGCGTCGAGCGAAGCGCCCTGTGCATGGTCGCCGACAAGTGCTGGGCCAAGCTTCATTTTCCTGCTCCGCTCGTACCTGGTTTCCTCACCGTTCGCCTGCTCCGGCCACGGCAACGAGAATTCCGGGAGCCATGAGCACCGGCGCCTCGGCCGGATGGCCGATGGACCAGATGGCCTTCCCCTCCACACTGGGAAAAGCCTGCTGCTCCTTTGAGAGATTTACTCTCAATTGAAGCGTCGCCCGGCTGAAATGCCAGTCGATGGCGATCAGCCCCTCGGGTGACGGGTGAACGACGACCCGTTTCGGCGGATCGAGGATCGGAACGATATGGCGCATCCTGAGAGCTATGAGATTGCTGAGCTTGCTGCGTTCTCGCTCCCCTTCCCCATTCCTGGCCCGGCTCCAGTTCAACTTGGACACAGCGAAGGTTTGCGGGTCCAGGGCGTCGGGGATGTGCTTCGCGTCTTCCGCCTTCCCGCCAAAACGCACCGCTTCTTCCGGTCGGTTTCTCCGGATCGCATCGGCGATCTCGCCTTCATAATCGGCGAAGAAATGAAAAGGCCCGGTTTCGCCGTAGTCGTCTCCCATGAACAACAGCGGGATTTGTGGCGAGAGGATGAGAAGGGACATCAGCACGTCCATGAGGTCGGGCGGGGCCAGCATTCGCAGCCGCTCGCCGAGCGCCCGGTTCCCGATCTGGTCGTGGTTCTGCAGAAATGCGATCCGGGACAATGGTGTGGTTTGCCGGACGTTTCGATTTCCGCCAACCGAACGCGACCAAAAGCCTGTAGCGAGAATTTCCTTCAGGATCGTCGAAGGGGCGTGCTCGTAAGGCTGATAGTGGCCGCTGGTCTCTCCGGTCGCAATGACGTGGGCTGCGTGATGGAAGTCGTCGTTCCAGCTCGCGGAAAAGCGCAAAGGCTCTCCATCGCCCGAATAGGCAACAAGCTCCGGCCGTCGCTCGTCATCCTCCACCGTCAGATGGATGTGACGATCAGGTATGGCCCGGCGCGCGGTTCGGGCGAGCTCCTGAAGAAACGAAGGCTCCTGCGTGTCCTTGATTTGGTCTACCGCGTCGAGGCGCAGGCCGTCGAAACGGAAGTCCTGAAGCCAATAGAGGGCATTTTCGATGAAATACCGCCTTACGGCGGGCTGGTCGAATTCGATCGCTACACCCCAGGGGGTCTCTCGTCTGCTGTTGAAGAAGGGCGATGCATAGCGCGCCAGCGCATTGCCTACCGGGCCGAAGTGGTTGTAGACGACGTCCAGAATGACCATCATTCCATGTCCATGGGCCGCGTCGACCAGGGCCTTCAGATCGTCGGGCGTGCCATAGGCATTGTGTGGTGCGAAATGAAGAACGCCGTCATAGCCCCACCCGCGGCGGCCCGGAAACTGGGCCACCGGCATGATTTCCAGTGCCGTGATGCCCACACGCGCCAAATCTCCAATGCGCGCGCTGGCGGCCCGGAACGTTCCTTCCTCGGTGAAGGTGCCGACATGCAGCTCGTAAATGACGGCTTCGTTCCATGGGCGCCCGCCCCATTCGCGATGTTTCCAGCGATATCGATCCTGATCGACCAGAACTGACGGCCCCTCGACCCCGTGGGCTTGAGACCGGGAAGCAGGATCGCTTACGCGCGTTCCGTCCGAAAGGGCGAACTGGTACAGGCTGCCGGCATCGGCTGCCGTCACCGCCGAGAACCAGCCGTCCTCCTCCGCCGCCATATCGGTCGTCCGGTCGCCGATGACGACAGCCATACGCCCCTCATCCGGTGCCCAGATGCGGAATTCGGCCTTGCCGGGCTCGAGAAGCCTCGACCCCCATGTTCTCGCTTCGCGTGTCAGCATTTTTCGATGGCCCATGCGAGCTTAGAACCCGGCCGTTGTCGCAAAGTTCCCAACAACCGTTGCGCATGCGCGGCCGCAGGAACAAACTTGCTTCGCAGTGCGTTGGCACGCTGCCCCATTCTCGGCCACCGATCGTGCTCGACCGACAGCGAAAGAGTGAAAACGCTTATGAATCTCTCCTTCTCGAAGCTGGATTTCCTCAAACCGGAGCTTGGAGCCGAGTACATAGGCGATGGCACGCATTTCGCAGTCTTCTCGGCGCATGCCGAAAAGGTGGAACTGTGCCTCTTCTCCAGCGACGGCCAAACGGAAATCGCCCGCCTTCCGCTACCCACGCGCGAGGGGGATGTCTGGTCCGGCTTCATCGAGGGGATCGGACCCGGCACGCTCTACGGCTATCGTGTCTACGGCCCCTACGATCCGGTGAACGGCCATCGCTTCAATCCCAACAAGCTCCTGCTCGATCCCTATGCCAAGCAGATATTCGGAAAACTGACATGGGACGATGCTCTCTTTGGCTATCGTGTCGGCCATGCGGAGGCGGATCTCAGCTTCGATGAACGCGACAGTGCTCCCTTTATGGTGAAGGCGGTCGTGCAGGATCCGGAATTCGACTGGGAGGGCGAGCAGGCCATTCGGCGCCCCTGGACGGACACCGTGATCTACGAGGCGCATATCCGGGGACTGACGATGACGTGTCCGGGCATACCGGAGCAGGAACGCGGCACATTCCGCGCAATGGCGCACCCCGCGATCATGGAACATCTCACGAAGCTTGGCGTGACCGTGGTCGAACTCTTGCCGGTGCAGTATTTCCTCGACGATCGCCACCTGATTGAACGGGGCTTGCGCAACTACTGGGGATATCAGCCGCTGGGCTATTTTGCTCCGGCTCGCCGCTATTTGTCGAATGGCAGCATTCAGGAATTCAAATCCATGGTGAAGGCCTTCCACGCCGCGGGCATCGAAGTCGTCATGGACGTGGTCTACAACCATACAGGGGAAGGTTCGGAGCTGGGGCCGACGCTCAGCTTCCGAGGCTTCGATAACCTGAGCTACTATCGCCAATCGCCCGACGCCAGGCACACATACGACATGACCGGCACCGGCAACACGCTCAATGTCGCGCATCCCATGGTGCTTCGCATGGTGCTGGACAGCCTGCGTTACTGGGTCACCGCGATGCATGTCGATGGTTTCCGTTTCGATCTCGCGAGTGCGCTCGGAAGAGAGCAGATCGAATTCGACCGCGAGGGCGGCTTCTTCGACGCTATACGCCAGGACCCCGTGCTCGCTGGCGTGAAGCTGATCGCCGAGCCCTGGGACATCGGCGACGACGGGTATCAACTCGGCGGCTTTCCCCCGCCGTTTCGCGAATGGAACGACCGCTTTCGCGACGACGTGAGACGCTATTGGAGGCGCGATCCCGGGCAGGTTCCGTGCCTCGCACAGCGCCTCGTGGGCTCTCCCACGGAATTCAATCATTCCGGCCGTGTGGCGACGTCATCGATCAATCTGGTCAGCGCCCATGATGGGCTGACGCTCGCCGACACGGTCTCTTTCAACGAGCGGCACAACGAGGCAAATGGCGAGGAAAATCGTGACGGGCACGCGGACAACTGCTCGGACAATCTCGGCGTGGAGGGCCAAACCGGCGATGCTGATGTCCTTGCGGCCCGCGCGCGCCGGCGCAGGGCCATTTTGGCTACCCTGATGCTCAGTCGCGGGGTGCCCATGATGCTCGGCGGCGACGAACTCGGCAACAGCCAGGGCGGCAACAATAACAGCTACTGCCAGGACAACGAAATCGGCTGGGTCGACTGGAGCGCAAGCGATGAGGATTTCCTTAGCTTTTGCAGGAGGCTCATCGCCTTTCGGCTCGCTCATCCCCTCCTTCGGGAGGATGGTTTCCTGGATTCGGAGCTGGTCACGTGGCTTCGTCCCGACGGCCAGAAAATGACGCATGAGGACTGGCATCGAATGGAGCAGCAGGCAATCGGTGTGCACCTGCACGCCGGCGATAGTGCGGACGGCGATCTCATCATCATGCTCAACTCCGGAGCGGATTGCCGGTTCTCTCTGCCTGGATCCCGGGACGGCTGGCAATGGCGGCGCGCGCTGGACAGCGTGGAGGCTAGCTTCGCAGTCCGTGCCGCCGACGATAGCGAACTGATACCGGAACAGGGCGTCGTCGTCTTCATGGCTGCTCCATCGAGCCACGCGCAGCGGAACAAATGAAAGGCTCAGTCGTTGGCAATCGGCATCTATTTAACGGGAGAGCGGTGATGGATGAAAGAGAGGAACTCATCCGGCGGCGGGCCTATGCAATTTGGGAAAAGGAAGGCCGTCCGGACGGTCAGGACAAGCGACACTGGGAGCAGGCCAGCCGCGAAATGGCCCGCGGCAACGGGCCCGATCCGATGGAAGAGACGGAAGGCGCCACCGGCGCGCTGGATGCGCCGGAAGCCCCCGCCTCCCTTGGAGCCGAAGGAACCCCGGATTCCAACAAGGCCTGAATCAGTAGGGAGTATCAATCATGCGCGTTGCAGACGTCATGACGAAGAATGTCCATGTGGTAAACCCCGACGATACGGTTGCGGCAGTTGCTCGGCACATGGCCGATAATGATATCGGCTTCCTGCCGGTTGGCGACCATGATCGGCTGGTCGGAATGATTACGGATCGCGATATCGTGGTTCGCTGCGTGGCCGATGGCCGCGACGGCAACACGCGCATTTCCGACGTCATGACCACCGATGTCAAGTATTGCTTCGACGATGAGGAGCTATCGGATGTCGCCCATAATATGGGCGATCAGCAGATTCGCCGGCTGCCGGTGGTCAACAGGGCGAAACGCCTGGTCGGGGTCGTGTCGCTCGCCGACGCTGCCCGGTCGGATCCCTCGGTCGCGGGCGTTGGCCTCCAAGGCGTGACCGAGCCGGGAGGCGCTCACAATCAATGATCCGGTCAGGCTGGGGCAAGCGGCGGCTGGCGGCGGTTCAGCCGCCGTTCTCGATCGGATCCGCATCGGAAAACGTACGCAACTCCTCGAAATTCGATGGCGAGGGGAACCTATAGGCTTGTCGGCACGTTGGGCTAATTGGACCAAATCGCAACCGCAAAGGAGGCCGAAGCGATGATGCGACGTAAGCTCAGGCGCAGCAAACCGAGGGTGACCCAACCGGAGTCGCCTGAAGGGAGGCGCCCTCGCAAGAACGCGCAGGAGCCGCAGGTGCTCGTGCCGCAAAAGGTGGATTTGCCTTTACCGACGTCTCCCCTCGATGAGGTTCGAGTGCCAGCATCGATCGACGGCAGGAGTTTGAGCAATGGCCGAGAGTGAGGGGCAGATAACCGTGGCATCGGTGATGACGCCAACGGTCTACACGATTTCGCCGGACGACTCGGCTCAGTCAGCGGCGCGGCTGATGGAAGAGACGGGGGTCGGCTTTCTACCGGTGGAATTCCCGCCTGTCGGGGCGGTGCTCGGGGTGATCTCGGACAGGGACATTGTCGTCTCCGTTCTTGCGCAAGGCCTCTCCACCACCGCAGCGATTCGAGAATTCATGGTGGTCTCGCCGGAGACGTGCTCCCCTGGAGACAGCGTCCTCGCCGCGGCGCAGAAGATGGCGAGCAGCCGGAGCCGGCGGCTGGTGGTGGTGAATGACGAGCGTCGGGCAATCGGTGTCCTCGCGCTCGCAGATATCGCTAGGGTCTATCCGGATTTCGGCGCGTTCGTATTGGCGTCGGTTGCCGATCAGGCGCGCAATGCAGGGGGGACACAGGGATGGTTGAGCTGACTGTTGACCGGCAGTGGGACGAGCCGGTGATCCTAGAGGCGGGCGAGCGCGTACTGCGTGTGCAGAGCACGCGCGACGCGCTTCTCTGCCTCAAAAACCATTGGCGGTCGGCGGGCCCGGCTCGGCAAGCTGCCATGGCGGGTTGCGAGGCCGCGCTAGCGGGCGAGGCTTCCCCGGACGCGGCTCTGGAGGCCTTTCTGGACGCGGCGAGCGAAGCTGGTTTCCGCGTCAGCCGCTGGCCACGCGAGGACGCATGATAGACCGCACGAGCGTCGGCGCATGCGATGATTGGCTGCGGGGCCGCAGGGCCGTTCGGCGGAGGACTTTTTGGTGAATGCGCCGACATCGAAGCGCGTCGCACTGGTCACGGGCGCGGGGTCAGGAATCGGCAAGGCGATTGCTCTGCGGCTCGCTCGGGACGGTGTCGCCGTGGCCGCGCTCGGGCACACGCCGGAGGAGACCGCGACGACCGTCGATGAAATTCGCGCATGGGGCGGCGATGCTCTCGCTCTTAAGGCCGACGTCCGCCACGAGGCTGATATGCGCAAGGCGGTTGAAAAACTGATCGGTAACTTCGGCCGCCTTGACGTCGTCGTGGCGAATGCCGGCATCAACGGCGTCTGGGCGCCAGTAGAAGACCTGAAGCCGCAAGAATGGGACGAGACGATCGCAACAAATCTTCGCGGTACCTACCTCACCCTTCACTTTTGCGTTCCGCATCTGAAGGCGGCCGGTGGCGGCGCGATCGTGGTCGTGTCGTCGATCAACGGCACACGGACCTTCACGACCCCGGGCGCCACCGCCTATAGCGCCACGAAGGCGGCGCAGGTGGCGATGGTAAAGCAATTGGCGCTGGAACTTGGGAAGCACCAGATCCGCATCAATGCCGTTTGTCCCGGCGCCATCGAGACCAAGATTTCCGACAATACCAGCCAGCGCGGCCGAGACGAAGCGTCAATTCCGGTAAAGTGGCCGGAAGGCGACATTCCGCTGACCGAAGGAAAGCCGGGAGAGCCGGAGGATGTGGCCGACGTCGTGTGTTTCCTCGTCTCCGATGCTGCACGTCACGTCACGGGAAGCCCGGTCTGGGTGGACGGTGGGCAAGGTCTCCTTCGCTGAAGGTGGCGTCACCTGACACGCCCTGGCAAAGATGGCATCATCCGCCTGCCGCCCCTCTTCATTAAGCCGCGGTGCCATACGCAATTAATGCGTCTTCTCCGATAAATCGGCGGAACATAATCCCTACTGGCCGGTTCCATTGCCGCTTCTGCAGCGTGCAAAGGAGAGAGCAATGCCTGCGAAATCGAAGGCGCAGCAAATGGCTGCCGGCGCAGCCCTTTCTGCCAAGCGTGGCGAAAAAAAGAAAAGCGACCTCAAGGGCGCTTCGAAGGAAATGGTTGAATCAATGACAGAAAAGGAGCTTGAGGAACTCGCGTCGACGAAGCGCAAGGGCAAGCCGCAGCACGCTTCGAAGTCGTGAGCCTACACCGACGCCGCGCCATTTACCGGCCATTTGGAATTTACAGAGGCCGAGGAATGATATTTTATCTTCTGGTCCTGCCACGGATAGGAAGTGCGGATGAGCGAAACGAAAGTCCCGGCGGAACCGGTTGGAGAAGACAGGGTCGTCGACGAGCAAATCGCCTTGCTGATGGAGGAAATCCAAAGAGAGACCGTGCCGGAGCAGCTTTTGCAACTGGCGCAACGGTTGCAGAAGGCACTTGCCGCGCGAAGGAAGTAATTGGTTCGTGACGGAAACGTCAGTTCAGAGGATTGCCGTGCATCTGGGTGACCAATTCCTCGCGCGCCCGACTAAGGCGGCTCTTGATCGTCCCGATCGCACAATCGCAGATATCGGCGGCTTCCTTGTAGCTCATCCCGAATCCGGCCACCAGGACGAGAACCTCGCGATGCTCCGGGGTCAGTAACTCCAGGGCGTGACGGAGCTCACCATTGAGGACCGACCATTCCTGGGCAGGGGCCGCGGGAATCGACAATTCCGCGGCATCCATCGCCCCCGGACTTTCCCGTTTTCTGAGTTTGTATTGCGTCCGGAAAACATTGCGCATGATCGTGAAGAGCCATGACTTGAGACTCGTACCGGGCGCGAACTGGTCGACGCTTCTGAGCGCCCGCAGTAAAGTTTCCTGTACGAGATCATCCGCTTCAAAGGACGACGATGTGAACGTCCGCGCGAATGCCCGCAACGCCGGTATCAGATCGACGACCTGTTCTTCTACTCGCGATGACGGCTGACGCGTTTCGCTGATGATGGCAGGCATATCGACTATTGCCCTTCTGCCCGAGATTTTTTTTGATAACGCGAGGGAAAATGCCTGTGCGGCATTTTGGTTCCTGAGAGCCCGGATATTCTCCGGGACCTGGAAGAAAGGCTGAGCAATCAGCCCTCCCCTCTACTCCCGCCGCCGGACACGGTCCGTTGGCACGGTGGAAGTGGTGATGGAAACCGGATCGCTCGCCGGAAAGCTGTCCTCCAGCCCTTCTTCCAACTGCTGTTCCAGTTCGTCGGCATCCTTTGTCGAGCGCGCACTGCGCCGCGCATGCGGCTCGCCATCCCCACCGTCCTCGAGCGCCTCGAGATCCGCGGTTGCAAGCTCTGAGAAGAGCTCCTTTGCTCGCTCTGCAGCGTTCAACCGGTTGAGATTGCCGGCGGCGTCGTTGGGCAGGCAGACCGATACGACCTCTCCCCCCTTCCCCACAAATTCAACGGTGAAGCCGGCTCGACCACCCTGCTCGGGAATGACCTGTACACCAACTAGATGCATTCGACGTCCTCCATGATGGCATTGCACAAGCTAAACGGCCATCGGCTGTCATGGTTCCGGGGCACAGGCACCATTCCCCCAGCGCAGCGTGTCTTCCAGGCTAGGAAATTTCCCGTTCACAAGTCGAACCAAAAGCCCGCCCCATGCATTATTGCGATGGACGATGTATCGAAGGAGTATTCCCATGGACTGGAATCGGATCGAAGGAAATTGGAAGCAAATCAAGGGAAGGGTGAAGGAGCAGTGGGGGCGCCTCACCGACGATGATCTTGACGAGATCGACGGAAGCCGCGAACAGCTCGAAGGCAAGATCCAGGAACGCTACGGAATAGCGAGAGATCGCGTAAGACAAGACATCAATGATTGGTACGGTCGCCAGACTTGGTAGGCTTTGCCGTAAGCTATCGCCACATCCAGGTTGGCGGCTGACCGCCCGGTCCCCGCAGAATCGACGCCCCGGCGGCTTCGCCGGGGACCCGCGTGACGCGACATCCCCTTCTTATCTAATCTTAAGAATATTCACAAATTTGGTCCGGAACCTTCACGTTTCTTGGGCGTTGCTTTGTCATGACCAAGTTTTCATCCGATGTGTTCGAAGAAAGAGCCGAGCGCCAGCGGGAATGCGAACGGGCTCTGAACTGCGAGTTCGAAACATTGACGAGCTGGGCGGAAAGCGCCGGCTGGTCCTGGGAGGAGATAGCCCTGGCGCTGATGGAATTGGTCGAGCAATACGTTCTGGCCACCGCCTGCACAAGCACGATCGCACAGGACCCTTCAGCGGTCCGCCCCTCGAAATCCAAGACGCTCCATTAAGTCCTATCGCTTCCTTCAGCGCGCGTCCGAATCGCAGCTCTCCCGTCTTCGGCCAGTGCCGGAGGAACATTCCGCGTCCGAATATGTTCCCCTGCTCCAGCACCTGCTGAAGGATCTGATCGAGCAGCGCCTGCGTTACTTACGATGCAGACTTCACGCCGGAAAGAGAGACAAAGCGCATGCAATTGCAATTCGATTCAAGGCAGCAGAAGAACGCAATTCTGCGGCCCGCCGGGAAGTCGCTCATCGCGGATCAGCAGGGGATCTCGGCAGCGGACCTGGTTTTTGTCAGCGATCGCGAGCCGGGCATCACCAGGCGACGCTGCGGCAAGGGCTTCGTCTACAGAATGCCGGACGGTTCAATCGTGTCCGACCCGGTGACCAAGGCCCGTATAGCGTCCCTCGGCCTGCCGCCAGCCTACGAGAATGTCTGGATCTGTCTTGACGAGAACGGCTACCTGCAAGCGACCGGCTATGATGCGCGCGGCCGCAAGCAATATCGTTACCACCGAGCGTGGCAAGCCCTGAGAAGTGCCGACAAGTTTGCGCAACTCATTCCCTTCGGTAAGGCATTGCCCCGAATAAGGCGGACGATACGGCGCCACATGGACGGCCAGCCGGAAAACATCAGGACCGTGCTCGCAGCCATGGTGGCGCTCCTTGACGAAGCACATTTGCGGACGGGCAACCGCACGTATGTCGAAGAAAACGGGACCTATGGTGCAACGACGCTCTTGAAGCGGCACCTTAAGCTTGGAAGTGAGTGCATAGAATTGCGCTTCACCGCAAAGGGCGGAAAGCGTGTCAGGCGGCGGCTACGCCGGCCCAAGCTGCAGCGGTTGCTCGAGGAAATTGCAGACCTGCCGGGCCGCCAGCTGTTCGTCTGGAAGGACGAGAGCAACGCATTGCGTGCGGTCGACTCCGGTCGCCTCAACTGGTACCTCGCGGAGGTCGCCGGCTTTTCGGTATCAGCGAAGACATTCCGTACCTGGGCGGGCAGTGTGGCAGCCTTCGCGGCGGCACGGGCGGCAATCGAAGAAGATCGGCGGCCGACGGTCAAAGAGATGAGCGAGGCTGCGGCTGCGGTCCTCTGCAATACGCCCGCAATCTGCCGCAAGAGCTACATCCATCCGGACATCATCGCCCTGGGCAGCGGCGCCTCCGCTTCCTCGTCCGGGCGGCTGCACGCGCGCAGCCGGGGGAAGTCGGAGCTGCGATCGGAGGAGGCTCGGATGCTGAATTTCCTGTCCCGCACCAGCCGTGCCCGGGAGCGGACGCGACGGGCGCCAATTAATGGCGCCCGTCGTCCGCAGCCGTCGCAAGGCCCGGTCTGAGCAGGCGCCGGAAAAGTATCACAGGGTTTTCCGATAGGAACCTGCCCCCAGTGTACAAGGAGCCAAGCGGATGAAGCGTCGGCCTGCCAGCACAGATCTGCCGACAGCGCCGCCGTCGCTATTAGGCTTGCGGCAGGTTCTGATCGCAAAGCGGTGGGACGCTCTTGCTGAGCCCGCTCAGGTCTCGCTTGCCGCGCTGCTCCATCCGGACGAACCCTCTGCCCGAACACGGATATTGTTCTGGACATTGGTCACGCCGGAGACGTCTTCGGCGCAGTCCTCCGCTCTCCGTTTGGCCCATTTCGAATTGACGAAACCGCTGAGTTGCACCTCCCCATTGGAGACGGACACCTCGATATCCGAAGCGTCTAGCGCTCCATCATCGCTGAGGCGGTCGCTGACGTCTTCCTGGATGCGGCTGTCGGACCGTGTGTATCCCTTGGGTCCCTTGCCACGATATTCGTCCATTCTGCGCCTGCGCTCGGCATCCTCGTCGCCGAACCAGGAAGCGACCTCGTCGCTGGCGCGCTCCATAAACCCGCGTTCCCCGTAATCCCGATCCCGATCATAGTCGCGATAGGGATAGCGGCGGGCGTAACCGTAGTCCGGGTAATAGTCGCCGCTCGGGTAATAGCCGCCGCGCGCGCCGAAGCCAGGTCCGTAATAATCACGGAAGGCGCGTTCGCGATCTCTGCCCTCGTAGTCCTCACCCCATCCGCGGTAGCGGCCGGCACGCCCGGGCTCGGCATCCGGATAATATTCCGAATTCTCCCAATCCGCCCCGCGCGCACCGGTCTCTTCGAACCGGCGGGCTCGGCGTCTCTCTTCGTCGGTGGGTGCGCCATACCAGTCCCTGCGATGACGCCGTGCGGGATCGTTGCGCCTCCAGTCCTGCCTGCTAGCCATTCCATTCTCCTTTCAAGATTGGACCCACCGCCAAACCGCCGACGCGCCGCTCGGTTCCGACGCCAGCCAGATATTTTCGTGGGATTTACCCCCGACGATCTGCGTAGGTTTGCGGCAGGGTACTGATCGCAATAGGCGACGATATGCTGGCCGAGGAACTGGCCAGGCTGGCAGTTTCCCGCGCCAAGCGGAGCCCTAATCGCCTTTCTGCTTGAGAGCGTCGCTCAGCTTGCCGCGATGGGGATCCTTCAGATTCTCGCCGACGGCGTCCCTGTCCTGTTCCGGGTCGTCTTTGGCGGGCATGTATCCTCTCGGCCGCGTTTCCTTCGGCCCCTCCCATCTCGGCCATTGTTCGGTGGTACCCGGCGTTCCCGGCTTCGGCTTCTTCTTCATGGCTCTTCTCCTCGCGTCACTCCTGCTCTTTCATATTCGGCAGAGGAAAACGCTCATCCGCATCTTCCAAGTCGGTTTCAACGAGATATTGATCGCTCTTCGTGCGTATCGCTTCGCGCGCGGCCCGCTGCTTCATCAGTTCATCGGGCTCGAGCGGCGGCGTGTCGGATTCGCTGTGCAGCTCACGGTCCGTCTCGATGTGATTGCCCATCGGGATCGTGTTGTCTTTGCTTTCGCGCCTCGGCGCTTTCTTTCGCGTGACCATTTCGCTCTCCTCGCGCTTGCTGGTGAATCAACGTCAGGGACACAGGCAGGTTCCATGTCCTTCCCGCCTTTAGCCGGGCGAGAGACCCTCGAAAGTGAGACAGCGGACGCCGCACGAACCGGCGCCTTGCGCGTGATGGGGAACAATGCGGTCCATGCGTGGGTTCCTGATCGGCAACACCGGAACGTCCAACCGAGGCTGGAGGCCGTTTGACATGGTCGATTTTTCACGCGCCAGGGAGCGGATGATCGCGTCGCACCTCTCCCGCCGCGGGATCAGTGATCCCGATGTGCTCGACGCAATGCGAAGCGTCCCGCGGGAGGCTTTTGTAGATCCAGGCTTCGAGGAATTCGCCTACGAGGATTCAGCCCTCGCGATCGGCCACGGCCAGACTATTTCGCAGCCCTATATCGTCGCACTGATGATCGAACGCGCCGGGCTTGAACCGGGCGACATCGTTCTCGAAATAGGTACGGGCTCCGGCTATGCGGCGGCAGTTCTCAGCCGCATCGCCGGGCACGTCTATACCATCGAGCGGCACCCCGGACTGGCCAAGGCGGCACGGAACCGGTTTGCCGAACTCGGCTACGACAATATCGATGTGCGCATCGGCGACGGCACCGCGGGCTGGCCCGAGGCCGGGCCTTTCGACGCCATCCTTGTGGCGGCCCGTGGCCCGGACGTGCCGCCTGCGCTGAAAGAGCAGCTTGATCTCGGTGGTCACCTGATCATTCCCGTGGGCCCGGCCGAGGAACAGCGCCTGATGAAGATCACGCGCGTCAATGCCACCACGTTCGAGGAACAGGATCTCGGTGGCGTGCGCTTCGTGCCGCTCGTCTCGGAGCAGGGCCGGGCCGCCGATCAAACGCGCGCCAAAGGGCGGCCGCCGGCCATGTCCCTCTCCGAAATGATTGCCGCCGCCGCCGAACCCCTGCCCGATTTCGACGACCCGGCCCTCGGCCGCCTGTTCGACCGCTTCGCGGACGCCCGTCTCGTGCTTCTGGGCGAAGCCAGCCACGGCACCTGCGAATTCTACCGGGCTCGCGCGGCGATTACCCGTCGGCTGATCGAGGCGCATGGCTTCACCATCGTCGCCGTCGAAGCGGACTGGCCCGATGCGGCAGCCGTCGACCGCTACGTGCGGAAGCGGCAGGCCGCGGGGCCACGGACCGCGTTCGAACGCTTCCCGACCTGGATGTGGCGAAATCGCGAAGTCGTCGAATTCGTCGAGTGGTTGCGGGGCTATAATCAACAAAGGGGCGAGGCGGACCGCGCCGGTTTCTATGGGCTGGATATCTACAACATGCGCGGTTCGATCGCGGCGGTTCTCGACTATCTCGACAGGACCGACCCCGAGGCGGCGGCGGTTGCTCGTGAGCGCTACGGGTGCCTGACGCCGTGGCAGAACGAGCCCTCGACCTACGGCCGAGCGGCGCTGTCGAAAGGCTTCCGTGATTGCGAGCAAGCCGTCGTCAGCCAGTGTCGGGAACTGTTGGAGCGGCAATTGCACGCCGGGCGTGCTGCTGGAGACGAGCTTCTGGAGGCGGCGCAGAATGCCCGCCTCGTAGCCTCGGCCGAGCGATATTATCGTATTATGTACTATGGCGGGCCAGAATCCTGGAACATGCGCGACACCCACATGTTCGAGACACTGGAGCATCTCCTGACGGCGCGTGGCCCCAGCGCGAAGGCGGTGGTCTGGGCTCACAATTCCCACATCGGCGATGCACGCCACACCGACATGGGAATGGCGCGGGACGAGGTGAACATCGGCCAACTGTGTCGCGAGCGGTTTCCGGGCGAGACGGCGCTGATCGGCTTCGGCACCCATGGCGGCAAGGTCGCAGCCGCGAGCGATTGGGGAAGCGACATGGAAGTGAAGCCGATCCGCGCCTCGCTCGAGGGCAGCTACGAGCGGCTGTGTCACGATTCGCAGGTCCGACGCTTCCTTCTCGATTTTTCGCGCGAGCCCGAGCTTCGTCAGCTTCTTATCGAGCCGAGGCTCGAGCGCTTCATAGGCGTGATCTACCGACCGGAAACGGAGCGCCTGAGCCACTATGCCTATGCGTCGCTGCCCCGGCAGTTCGATGCCTTCGTCTGGTTCGACGAGACGACACCGGTTACACCGCTTGGTGCGGACCACATCGGCGAGGGGGTGCCGGAGACATTCCCGTTCGGCTTGTGAAATGACCGAGCCTACGGCATGTCTCCTTTCGTCGAGCTCTCCGATAATCGGCTCCGATTTTCGCGGCCGATGTGCCGATCTTGGTCTATAGCTGCGTCGATATGATGTTGCCGACACTGACGGTGCCGCCGATTACGCCGCGCTTCAATTCCGCCGGCGCCGGCCCCTCCTCTGTCACGCTTAAGAGCTTGTCGCTGCGGAAGGCGCTCGCCATGTCGGTCGTGACCCCCTCCGCCGGTTTCGCGTCGATCTCGAGGAAGTCGAGTTCCGCCTCGGCGGCGACGACGCGGGCGTCGCCGCTGGATCTTGCGACCACGACGATCTCGCCTTGATACTTGGCATTCTGCCAATTCGGGTCATCGGGAGCGGCGAGCGGCGACAGCCGGTATATTCTCAGCTCTTCCTGCATGTTTTTTATCCCGTGGGTTCCTGCGCAACTCAATCGCCAGAGATTGGAATTGTTCCGTGCGGTATGCGCTGCGGCCCACCAGGATTGAAGCCGGAACAAATGGCGGACCTCGGCTTTCCCCTGTCGAAGGGAGAAATCCGATGCCAAGACACAGCCCCAAACAGTACGAGCGAGCAAAAGCCGGTCCTGCCAAAGACGACGCACCCGAATGGGAAGAGAAATTGCCGGAAAGCGCGCGGAATACGGAGGAAGCGGAGCCCCTGGATCAGGGCCGGGTTCCTCCGGTTCGCAGTCGCGATGAAGCCAATATCGACACGGATGAAGCTCTCCCGGGCGACGAAGAGGAGGAGGCGATCGCCGATAATCCCGAGCGTGAAGAGGTGCGCTTCGGCGACGTGAAGACGCCGCGGAGCGAATGAAACTGGAGGAAGGCTATGCTGATGGATTACCTGTGGCTGCTGGCGACCGCAGGCGGAGCTTTTGCGCTCGGTGCCGCGGTGGTCTATGCGATCATGAGACAGAAGCCGCTCCCGCCCGCCGACAAGGAAGCGCAGAAGCAAAAAGTCGAGGAACTGTACGACCGCTCGCCCGAGGGAAAGTTGCGCTAATTTTAGCAGGTGATCGATGGATCACGATCTCCTGATGATCCTCGGCGTGGCGGCTGCAGCCGCCCTTGCGTCACCGCTCGGCGGTTTGGCCGCGATTCTCATCCGCCCGTCGAGCCTCGTTCTTTCGATCGCGGTCGGCTTTGCCGCCGGGGTCCTGATGGGCACCTTCGCCTTCGAAATGATGCCGAAGTCGCTGGAGCTGGCATCCGTTCCGCTCATCGTTACCGGCTTTCTGCTTGGCCTGGCGGGCGTCTACGTCCTCGACCTTTACGTGAACCGTTGGCATATGGCGGGGAATGCGGCAGACGAGAAACCGGCCGTAGACCACCTGCACCGGCGCAGGAGACCGCGGGGAAGCGATGTTTCCGTGCTTGCCGGAGGCACCAGCGCAGAGGAGGTGATCGAAGGCATCACCATTGGCGTCGGAGCCGCCTTCGAGCCGAAAACCGCCTTGATCGTGGCGCTCGCCATTTGCATCGACAACTTCAGCGAGGGAATGAGTATCGGCGAGTTGAGCCTGTCCGAAACCCAGAAGGATGCGACGTGGCGCATCATCGGCTGGACCTCCCTTATCGGCGTCGCTGTGTTCGTCGCGGCGCTCGTGGGCTGGTACTTGCTGAGGGGCCTCTCAGAGACCGTGATCGGCATCCTCTTTGCGGCGGGAACGGGAGGAATGTTCTATCTGACGATTACCGATCTGGTGCCGGAAGCGGAGGCCCGCCACTTCCAGCAGTCTGCCGCGATCGCCAACGCTGCAGGCTTTCTGCTGATAATGACGCTTTCACGGATGACCTAAGCAGGTTCTGATCGCAAGACCGTGGGTTAACTCTTGCGGAACCTGCATACAGCGGAACAAAGGGTGCAAAAGCCGGTTGTTGCTTGAGGAGACAGGAGCGACCATGACCCAACAGCCTCGTACGAATCCGGCGCAAGTGCGCGGCGACGTCCAGCATGGACGCACCGGGGACAAGACGCGCGGCTTCGATCCGTCAGCAGCGCCGCTTGAGACCGATGACGAAGCGGGGGGAGTACCCGTCACCCGGCAAGCTGCGCAAGACGCGCGCAATGACCAGCTTTCCGGAACCCCGGTCGATACGTCTACCGAGTATGCTGATGCGATGCGG
Source organism: Ensifer sp. LCM 4579 (assembly GCF_001854885.1). Classification (GTDB taxonomy): domain Bacteria; phylum Pseudomonadota; class Alphaproteobacteria; order Rhizobiales; family Rhizobiaceae; genus Sinorhizobium. Next base: position 112,968 of record NZ_MDDV01000007.1, read on the forward strand.
CCGCTCTCCGAAGGGGAAAAGGCGAAATCGACCCGGCAGTGGTTGATGATAGCATTGCCGATTGCAGGCCTTGCGCTTCTGATCGGCGCATTGGTCTATGCCGGAAGCGCGGGACTGCCGTGACCGACCGTACAGCCTGAGCGCATACGGCGATCGAAAGGAGACCCCAATGTCCGACCAACGCCCCGGTCCCCGGGACCCTCTTTCCGAACTGAGCGCGTCGGAGCAGGCGCTTTATCTGCGCCGATCCTCGTTGCGCTTTCTCGAATGCGCGATCCATCTCTGCGCCACTCATATGACGCTCGAAGAAGTGGCAGACCTGCTTGAGCAGGAGGCGGAGCAGCTTCGCCGCTTCGGCTGATTGGGGTCGGAACAACTTATGTCGCGGCATAGTGATCTGCCGTAGTCTTATATGAGAGTGATTCGCGGAACGATCCCTGCGCTGCGCTTAAACAGATCATTGGCAAGCGGCGGCGCTGGTCTCTTCCCAGGCCGACGGCGGCGGTCATCGGTCATCCGCTAAAAAAGCGGGAAGCTTGACAGTTCCAATCAAAGAGCGGAAAACACAGCGCATGGGGCTGCGATCACCCCACGAGGCGACAGCCGAAGCATCGCGTCCATTCAACCGCTCACACGGAGGACGCATCTTGTGTCGTCGCTTCTTGAAATTTCCCCCGAAAAGCTGGGCCGCCTCATCGGCACCCCGAAATGCCCCGAGATCATCGACGTTCGCCTCGACGAGGACTTCGACGCCGATCCGCGCCTGGTACCCGGCTCGATCCGGCGCGACTATCGCAATGTGCAGGAATGGATTGATCAGCTCAAGTCAGATTCCGCGGTCGTGATCTGCCATCGAGGCAAGAAGCTCAGCTACGGTGTCGCCGCCTGGCTTCGCCACTATGGCGTTGCCGCGGACGTGCTCGAAGGCGGCTTCGAAGCCTGGGCAGAGAGCGGGTTACCGACCGTACGCGCTTCAGCAATACCGGAGCGGGATGCGAGCGGATGTACCGTCTGGGTGACAAGGGCACGGCCGAAGATCGACCGCATCGCCTGCCCGTGGCTGATCCGCCGCTTCGTCGACCCACGAGCTGTCTTCCTGTTCGTGTCGCCGTCCGAGGTCGAGGTGGTCGGCGATCGTTTCGCCGCGACGCCCTTCGACATCGACGCCCCGATCCGCTGGAGCCATCGTGGAGAGCTTTGCACCTTCGACGTCATGGTCGAGGAATTCGGCCTTTCGACCGATCCGCTGCTACGGCTTGCGACGATCGTGCGCGGCGCGGACACTTCCCGCCTCGATCTCGCTCCGCAAGCGCCCGGTCTTTTGGCCGCATCTCTCGGCCTGTCGCGCATGTATGCGGACGATCTTGAGCAATTGGAGGCCGGCATGCTCCTCTACGACGCCTTTTACCGCTGGTGCCGGGATGCTACCGACGAAATGCACAACTGGCCTTCGCCAAAGAAGGATTCGTGAATGACCCAGGTTGCAAACAGGGCTGCGCCTGATGTGGCGCGGCAAGAGTATGGTCACGGCATTCCCTTCGGCGAGGCCGTCCGCGTCTGGGCGAGGATCGCGGCCCTGAGCTTCGGCGGCCCGGCCGGGCAGATCGCCGTGATGCACCGCATCCTCGTCGACGAGAAGCGCTGGGTCGGCGAGCACCGCTTTCTGCATGCCCTGAACTACTGTATGCTGCTGCCCGGCCCCGAGGCGCAGCAGCTTGCCGTCTATATAGGCTGGCTTCTGCACCGCACCGCCGGTGGCCTCGTCGCCGGGACGCTGTTCGTGCTGCCGGGTTTCCTCGCCATCCTTGGCTTGAGCTACATTTATGCCGCATTCGGCAATGTCACCGTTGTCGAAGGTCTGTTCTTCGGGCTCAAGGCCGCAGTACTCGCTGTCGTCGTGCATGCCGTGTTCCGGATCGGCGGCAGGGCGCTGAAAAATCGCTTGATGATCGGCATTGCCGCCGCCGCCTTCGTCGCCATCTTCTTCTTCCGCGTGCCCTTTCCGCTGATCATCCTGGCGGCGGGCATCATCGGCTATATCGGCGGCCGCTCCGGTTCGCCGCTCTTCCGGATCGGCGGCGGTCACAAGGCGGGAACGGGTCCCGTCCTCATGGACGAGGATTCAGTGCTGGGAGAGGATATCCCCGCCCACGCGCGCCCGAACCTTGAATGGTCCCTGCGGGTTTCGGCGATGTTCTCTGCACTGTGGCTCGTGCCACTGGCTCTGCTGACCGCCCTTCTTGGCGTAGACAACGTCTTTACGCAGATCGGGCTTTTCTTCAGCCAGATGGCGGTCGTGACCTTCGGAGGAGCCTACGCGGTGCTCGCCTATGTCGCACAAGAGGCGGTCCAGCACTACGGCTGGCTGAAGCCAGGCGAGATGCTCGACGGCCTCGGCATGGCGGAAACGACGCCGGGCCCCCTGATCATGGTCGTGCAGTTCGTCGGGTTCATAGGAGCCTACCGCGATCCGGGTACCCTTCACCCGATGACGGCGGCGACTCTCGCGGCGATCCTGACGACCTGGGTAACTTTCGTACCCTGCTTCCTTTGGATCTTCCTCGGGGCACCCTTCATCGAGCGGCTGCGCAGCAACGCGGCGCTCACGGGTGCGATGTCGGCAATCACTGCCGCTGTCGTCGGGGTCATCCTCAACCTCGCGGTCTGGTTCGGCCTGCACACGCTGTTTGCCAACGTGACCACTCTGAAGCTCGGATGGTTCGCGCTTGACATTCCTGTGATGGCGTCGCTCGTCGTGCCTTCTCTGGTTTTGACGATCGCCGCCGGGGTTGCGATTTTCCGTTACCACGCATCGATCATCGCGACGCTTCTGGTCTGCGCTCTAGGAGGCCTCGTGTGGACGGCCTTCATCGGGGCTTAATGGTTCCGAAGGTGAGGCTGCTTTGATCGGAATCCTGGTCAGCGACCTCAGTCTAACAGATCTTCTTGCTTCCCTATCGCACCCGTCTACGGGTGCGCCGCGCCGCCGATCACCCGCAATGTCGGTTCATCAAGGTACGGCCGCTCGCCGCGCCGCACCAGATAGACCTCCCGTTCGGGATTGGCCTCGATAACGAAGCCGGAACTGCGCAGCATGGCCTCGACGCATGCCCGGTTCGGAATGAACCAGTTGGTCGGATCGCCCGCGAAGCGACGTTCCACGAAGAACAGCTTCGGATAGTCCGGACGATCGAAAATCCCCCACTCCTTGAAATCGTAGTCAGGATCGAGCTGTGCCACCGATTTCGTGCCGCGCTGCATGCACTGGAACAGCATGTTTTCCCCGACAACATGCTCGTAAAGCAGGTCGAGCGCGAGCAGCGGATGGCGAAGATGGTAGAGAACGCCCATGAACAGGACGAGGTCGAATCTTTCGCGCAGTAGGGCGATGTCGTAGACCGACATGAGCCTGAACTCGATCTCCACTCCCGCCCGCTCGGCGGCGAATTTTGCCTGCCGCAGATAATGCGGATCTGAATCGATACCAAGCACGCGCCCCGCATTGCGCCGCTTCATTTCCTGTGCATAGAAGCCGGCGTTGCAGCCGATGTCGAGCACGCTCCTGCCGGCGAGGTCTTCCGGGACCACATGTTTGAAGCTATTCCATTTCACCGCAGGATAATCGCCGAGAAAGTGATCCGGCGACGTCTCGATGCCTTGGATACGCATATTGTGGAACCACGGTCCAAGCGCCGCGATATCTTCTTTGAGCGCCATGCCCTCCGTCTCCTCAGGCATCGTCAGACTGGCTGCGATGAAACAGACGTTTGCGGCTGCTGGCCGCGGCGATTGCGGCGTTGGGCGGGCCGACGCTTTGGAAGCGCCGCCTGGAACCAGCGGATCGTATGGGAAAGGCCCTCGGTGAGCGGTACCCTCGGCTCCCAGCCGAGCAGTGCCTTCGCGCGGGAAATATCGGGACGGCGGCGCGAGGGGTCATCCGGAGGCAGCGGCGCATAGACGATGCTCGAGGCCGTTTTGATCTTCGACAGGACCAGCTCGGCGAGTTCGTTGACCGTGAATTCGCCGGGATTGCCGAGATTGACCGCTCCGCCCGGGTTTGGGCCGCAGTTCATGAGCCTGATGAGCCCCTCGACGAGATCCGTCACATAGCAGAAGGAGCGCGTTTGCTCGCCGCTTCCATAGACCGTGAGCGGTTCATTGCTTAGGGCCTGAACGACAAAATTCGAGACGATGCGTCCATCATTCGGGCGCATATGTGGTCCATAGGTGTTGAAGATGCGCGCGACCCTCGCATCCACGTTCCCGGCCCTGAGGCTGTCGAAGCACAGGGCCTCGGCCGCTCGTTTGCCTTCGTCATAACAAGCCCTTGGCCCGGTGCAGTTGACGTGGCCCCAGTAATCCTCCTGCTGCGGATGTTCCTCCGGATCACCGTAGACCTCGCTGGTGGAAGCCTGCAGGAAGGTCGCGCCATGGCGCTCCGCCGCCCGCAACAGGTTGCCCGTTCCTGTCACGCTGGTCAGCATCGTGTGAATCGGATCGGCCTGATAGTCTTTTGGCGAGGCCGGGCATGCAAGATTATAGATCTGATCGATGGGGCCATCGATCTGGATTTCGTCGCAGACGTCCTGCTCGACCAACGTAAAATAGGGATTGCTCTTCAAGGCGCTGACATTGACGGGAGAGCCCGTGAGATAGCTGTCGAGGCAGATCACCCGATTGCCGCGCTCGATGAGGACCGAGCAAAGGTGCGAGCCGACGAAACCCGCGCCGCCGGCAACCAGGACGACCTTTCCGTCGTTCAATCTGTTTCGTTTTACCATTGGGCCGTTCTCCTTTCGGTGTTAGGCCGGAAGCCGCCGCATGAGATGGGTCGCGGCAAGGTCGCCCCTGGGCGAGACATTTTCGATTGCCTCGACGAAGGCTCTCGCGCGCACCTCGGCGCTGTGCGCGCTGGCCACACGTCTATAGGCGGCTTCCGCAATCGCCTCGCATTGCCGATCGTCCAGTTCCATCAGTGCCGTGACGATGTCGCTGCCGGTGCGTGCAACGACAAGGGCTTCGCCGGGAGGGAAGAAATTTTCGATGCCCTCCCACCAGTCGCTGATCAGGGGCGTGCGGCAAGCCGCCGCCTCGAAGAGGCGCACGCTCGGCGACCAGCCGGCCGCGATCATGTCACTGCGCGTGACGTTTAGCGTGAAGCGCTGGCGGCTGTAGAATTCGGCGTGCTCGGATGGAGGCAGATGCTCTATGCGCTCCACATTCTCCGGCCAGCGGATGTCCACGGGATAGCTTGGCCCTGCGACGACGAAACGCTTCTCCGGCAATTGCCGGGCCGGTTCGATCAGCAGCCGTTCGAGAGCGGGCTGCCGATCCGGGCTATAGGTTCCAAGATAGCCGAGATCCCATGTCCTTCGCGCACCGCTATTGCGATATGCCTGGAGATCGACGGCACAATAGAGCGGCAGCGGTTGGCTCGCCCCGAACTCCTGGCGAAGCCTCGAGATCGTCTTGCCTCCCGAGAAGGAAAAATAAAGGTCGAAGGCTGGTATCTGGCGACGTGCCAGATATTCCTCGTCGCCGCGCGCCAGCTTCGAAAGCGTCACCGGCGTGTCAATGTCGTAGAAGCAAAGCCGCTTCGGCACGAGACGGGAAACGGCGTCGATCACATGGACGCCCTGCGGCACGTAGGAGCCGATGACGACGGCATCCGCCGTTGCGAGCCTATGGGCGTGGCGGGCAAGGAGTTCATCGACGCTGGTGTAGAAGATCAGATCGCAGAAATCCGGGTCGGCCAAATCGCGGCGCGAGGCGTACCATGGAACGTCGCGCTCCAGGAAAGTCACTCGGTGCCCCGCGGCGTGGACACCGCGAAGCAGTGCCCGGAACGTGGTTGCGTGGCCGTTGCCCCAGGAGGAGGAAAGCGAGAGGCCGAGAACGACGATGTCGAGGGCGCATCTCATTCCGCGGCCCCCGGACGCTTGAACCACCGGCGGAATATTTGGTCCACCTCCGAAGCGCGATGCGCATAGGTGTGCTCGCCGAGAACGCGGCTGAGTGCCCGTTGACCGATTTGCCTCGCGTCGCCCGCACTCAGGCTGCACATCAGTTCGGCAACGTCCCGGCCATCTCTGGCGACCAGCACCTCTTCTTGAGGTTTCAGGAAGAGGTCGATGCCCTCCCAGGCATCCGTGATCAGGCACGCTCCGGCACCAGCCGCCTCGAACACGCGGGTCGCCGGCGAGAACCCATTCTCCGCCATGCTGGAGCGCGAGATGTTGAGGACCGCTTTCGGGGTTGCATTGAAGGCATTGTGATCGGCGGTCGGTACATGGCCGATATAGGCCACACTCGCCGGCAACGGTTTATCGTGCCAGCCTGCTCCGCCAAGCAGGAAGCGGCGCTCCGGAAGCTTCGACGCAGGATCGAGGAAGAAGGCTTCGACGCGCGATTCCCGGTCGGGCAGCCGATTGCCAAGGAAGGCGAGATCAGCGGCAAAGCGCGGATCCGGAGCAACAGGGTGATGGGTCTGCGGGTCGAGCGCATTGTAGACGGGGATACATTCCCGTGCCCCGATAGCCCGGTACGACCGGACAACGGGATCGCCTCCCCCATAGGTCAATACGAGATCCAGCGAAGCAAGGGTGCTCCGGAGCGGATGGTCCGGAGCGGCCTTCAGCCCCGCCAGGGTCGCGGGTGCGTCGACGTCCCAGAAGATCTTCAGTGCGGTCGGCCGGGCCGCTGCCAGCACCTCTTCGAGCAGCAAATCGTCTTCGAAGCCCACTCCGCTTGCCTTGACGACGATGTCGGCGCCGGCCGCTTCAGCCGCGGCGCGCTTCATGGCGGCAACCGAACCCTCATAGACGACGACGCGGCACCATGTCGGTGGATCGATGTCCCGGTGTTTCTGCCGATCGTAGACGTCCGGCTCGTAGAATGTGATCTCGTAGCCCCGCGATGCAAGCGCCCGCAACAGCCCTCGATAGTAAGTGGCCGCGCCGTTCCAATAGGCCGAAACGAGGCTGGAGCCGTAAAATGCAATCCTCATAGCGTCGCCTCCTCCCGCGTAATGTGAGCCGCGCCCTTGCCCGGCCTGTAGGGCGCGACGATCCGCAGGAGCTCGTCGACGCGATGGGCGCAGGTATGGCGGGCGCGGATGGTTGCGAGACCTGAGGCCACCATTTCGCGCGCGAATTCCGGTTCGAGAAGCACCTGGCGCAACAGTCGCTTCATCTCCTTGCCGTCTCCGGCAGAGACGAAATCCCTGCCGGAACGGAACAGGCCCTCCACGTCGTCCCAAGGCGCCGATATCAGCGGAATGCCGCAGGCAAGCGCTTCGAACACGCGAATGGTCGGAATGCCCGGCAGCGCCTCGACATAGGGGCGGCGTGGAATGTGCACCGTCACGCGGTGCTCGGCGAAGGCACGGGGGACTGCCGCATTCGCAATCCAACCGCCATAGGCGATGCCCGCGTCGCGCAGTCTCCCAAGGGCTGCGTCGGGATATCTGACCCCACGGACCGAAGCCTTGAGCTGCAATTCCCGCGCGGGTTCGACGAAGAGCGAGACAATCTCGGCGCTGCGCTCCTCGTCGCCCCAATTGCCGATCCAGACGAGATCGCCGCGCTTGTCGACGCCGGGCAGGGGCTGGAACAGGGATGTGTCGGCGGCCTCGTGCCAGGTGTAAACGTGCGTCCCCCAGCCGGCACGGAGATACCGCTCCCGCAGTGCCTCGCCGAATGCCAGCACGAGGTCGTAGTTCGACAGGTCAAGCCGGGCAATGTCTGCTTTGGCCGTGACGGCACGATGATGCGTATCGTGGAAGACCAGCGTGAACCGTCCGCCCTCACGACGGATCCGGCCAAGTCGTTTAACGATCTTCGGGTCGGTCCATTCGTGGACCACGACGACGTCGGCGGTATTCACTGCCGCCTCGTGATCGAAATCATCTTCGTAAATAGCGGTCCTCAACTCGGGAAAGTTCTTGAGGAACGCCATGATCGGGCCGACCCCCTGATCGTCGATCAGGTTCCGCCTGCTCCAGGAATCGCCGGGTTCGAGAGCCGTTGCTTCGTGACCGCGGCGGAGAAGTTCCCGCATGACGCCCCGCAGAAAATGGGCGTTGCCATGGTTCCAGTCGGAAATCAGGGAATGGGTGTAGAAAAGAAATCGCATGGTCACTCCGCTGCCGTCAGTCGGCCAGACGCAAGCATCGCCCGCCGATAAACGTCGAGCATTGCGTCGCGTTGAGCCTCAACCGTGAATTGGCTCGAGCGCTGGCGCGCGCCCCGCCCCAGTTCAGCCCTGAGATCGGCATCCCGCGCCAGCCGATCGAGTGCATCCGCAAGGGCTGCCGGATCGCCGGGATCGGCGAAGAGCGCGGCGCCGTCCCAGAGCTCGCGATAGGTGTCGATATCGGAAAGGACGAGGGCTGCACCGCTTCTCGCCGCCTCGAGGGCGGCCAGGCCGAAGGGTTCGTATAGAGACGGCGAGACGACGATCGCGGCCCTCGACATCAGTGCCATCGTCCGGTCATGGCTGAGTTCGCCAAGACGTTCGGCATGCTCGATCGCCAGTCGTTCGCCGTTCGGTCCTTCGCACGCCCCGGCCATGGCGACTGGCCAGCGGATCCGGGCGGCAGCGCGGTCGAGCACGATACCGTTCTTGCCTTCATCCCACCATCTGCCGGCGGCGAAGACGAAGCATTCCTTGACCGCTCGCTGGCAAGGCGCGCTGCTCGCATTATGCACAACCAACAGATTGTCGATCGGACCGTAACAGCGGGTCAGCGCCGCCGCGTGGCTTCGGCTTGGCGCCAGCACCATGTCGGCCCGGTCGAAGCCTCGCCGGTTTCGGTTTTTTTGCCAGAGCCAGTGCTCCGGCAGTCCGCAGGCCCGCACCCCTTCGAACCAGGTTGTGACACACGAATGCGAAACCACCACAATCGGTATTTGTAGTTGGAGGCCCACGGCCTGCGACGGCAGGTTGAGATGCAGGAGTTCGATCGCGTGCTTCAGCGATAATTCGGTCATACGGTCCGCAATCGGATCGAGGTCGGCCTCATCGTCCGCCATCCAGTCCGGCGGCACGGGCAACCATTCGAGCACGCCGATGCGGTCCGCCTCGCGCCGTTGGCTTGCCGAGGGAGCGGGGCCGAAGCCGACGAAGACGGTCTCCACGCCGGTCTCGCGCAGGGCGCCCGCAAGGTCCATCGCATAGCGCCAGATGCCGCCCACCGCATCGACGCTCATCAGGAGCCGAAGCGGCACTTTCGTGCGGGCGCTCGCCTGAGCCGGGGTCGGACGTGGAGATGCGGAACGATTGTTCATGCGCTGACTCTCCTCGGGCTATGCTTCGACGCACTGGCCTCGGTCCACTCCTTGATGAGCCAGGCATGCAGGTCGCGCAGGCCTCTGCGCCAGTCCATGCGTGCTTTCCAGCCGACCGCCTTCTGAAGAGCCCGTGTGTCGGCCACGAAGAACAATTGATCGCCTGCGCGCCAGTCGCTGCCGACCGTCGCCACCGGGCGGTTCGTCAACAGTTCGATCTCGTGAAGGACTTCATTGAGGCTGACTGCATTGACCGGTCCGCCGCCGAGGTTGAAAGCGCAGCCACCGAGCCGATCAATGGACTTCAGTACCGCCCGGTAGGCGGCGACGGCATCGCCGACATGCAGGATGTCGCGAACCTGCTTGCCGTCGCCGTAGATCGATATCGGCTCGCCCGCCAGCGCGCGAATGAGGAAATGCGCCACCCACCCCTGGTCTTCGGTACCGAATTGCCGGGGGCCGTAGACGCAGCTCATCCGCAGCACCGCCGTCGCGAGGCCATAGGATCTGGCATAGTCAAGCACATATTGATCCGCAACTCCTTTCGAGCAACCATAGGGCGTTCGCAAGTCGAGCGGTTGCGTCTCGCTCACACCGAGGCTTCGCACGGCTTCGTCGGCCGGCACATAACGGTTTCGCGCCTCACGCAGCCTCATCTCCTCGAGCGTTCCGTAGACCTTGTTCGTGCTGGCGAAGATGACGGGCGGCCGACCGTAGCGACGCGCGGCCTCGAGTATGTTGAGCGTGCCCCTGGCATTCGTCTCGAAATCCTCGATCGGTCGCTGCAGACTGGTGGTGACAGCGGTCTGAGCCGCGAAATGGAAGACCGCCTTGGCGTCCTTGAGAACGGGCTCTATCGCTGTTAGGTCGCGGATATCCGCAATCGCGGGATGCACGCTGCGGCCATGATTCCCCACCAGCCAGTCGAGATTGCGCTCGACGCCGGCGCGGCTGAGATTGTCAAGTATGACGACGTCCTCGCCCTCCTGCAGAAAGCTGTCCGCCAAATTGCAGCCGATAAAGCCGCTGCCGCCGACGACCACGATCGCTTTCGCTTTCAGCGCCAAGGCAGGCGCCGCGAGGTCCGGCCTTGTGTTGTGCGGAGTTCTATCGCTCATATCACCAGCCCTCGTGTCTCCAGGTGCCGCTTCATCTCGGCGCCACGATCGACTGCGCCGACGCTGCGAACCCAATCGACGAAGTCCGCAAGAGAATTCTCCAGCTTTCGGAGTGGCTCGAAGCCGATGAGGTCATGCGCCTTGGCTATGTCGGCGAAGCAGTGGCGGATGTCGCCGGAACGGCCTTTTTTCATGATCTCGGGTTCGAGTTCGGGGACGCCCATTGCGTCTGCGAGCATCCGCGCAACATCGGCGATCGCGTAGGCCTGTCCGCTGCCGATGTTGATGACGTGGCCCGTCGCCTGCGGCTGCTCCAGCGCCAGACGAAAGCCACGCGCCACGTCTCGGACGTGAACGAAATCCCGCCTTTGCCGGCCGTCTTCGAAGACCATCGGCGCCTGTCCGTTGGCTAGACGCGAAGCGAAATTGGCAAGCACGCCGGTATAGGGATTGGAGAGTGCCTGGCCGGCGCCGAAAACGTTGAAGAGCCGCAGGGCCACGGCTTCCCTTTCATAAGCTTCGCCGAAGATCAGCACCTGTCGTTCCTGGGTATATTTCGTCAGCGCGTAGATCGACGCGAGATCGACCGGCTTCTGCTCGTCCGTCGGCAAGGGGCTCAAAGGCTCTCCCTCCGGTCCGACCGGGTCCCAGGCGCCGCCCTTGACACGGTACTGCGACCGGCGGACATGTTGCAGTCGTTCGCCTGCCTCCGTCTGGTAGAGCCCCTCTCCATAGACGCTCATGGACGACGCAACGACAATTCGTCGGACGGGCAGTTCGATCATGGCCTCGAGCAGGACCGCCGTGCCGAGATCGTTGACACCGACATAGCGGGCGATCTCGTACATCGATTGGCCGACACCGACTTCGGCGGCAAGATGAATGACGGAGTCGATGCCCCTCAGCGCGCGTCTGACTGCCTCCGGATCGCGAATGTCGGCACGCTGCATATCGATGCCGTCGGGCATGGCGACATGCGCGTCCGCATGGACCTGCTCGTTGAGTGCGTCCAGGACGCGTACATCATAGTGTCTTGAAAGAAGCTCTTCGACCACATGGCGGCCGATAAATCCGCAACCCCCAGTAACTAGCACTTTTGCCATATCGCACCTGATTAGGACTCATCAGAGAGGGTGGTACAAAGCTTCAACCACCGTGCGCGGCAAATGTTCCTTCTTCTATGACTTCTTCTAAGACTTCTACTTAGCTTTTGGGGGAATTCGCGTCCTTGACACTCCAACGGCGGAACGGCGTTCTCACGCCGATGTTCCATCGCGGCCGAGCCCCCCGCAGGAACAAAAGAAGGAAAGATGAAGTTAACGGCGCGAGGGCAACCGAATGCCATTCTACAGCATGATGCGGCACGCACGCGATCCGATTTCATTTCGCCACCCGTCGTCCCGGGTCTGCCCGGTTCAACCGCAGGAGGAGGCAGGCATGAACATCTCCATGAAGGCAGGAACCGATACGATGTCGGCCGCCGTCGTGACCGGCCCCGGCACGGTCCGGATCGAGACGCTGCCGCTGCCGCAGCCAGGCCCCGGGCAGGTCCGCGTCAGGCTGCAGGGTTGCGGAGTTTGCGCCTCCAACCTCGTACCCTGGTCCGGGCCCGAATGGATGCGCTTTCCGACCGAACCAGGTGCGCTTGGACACGAGGGATGGGGCGTGATCGATGCAATCGGCGAGGAGGTCGAGGATTTCAGGATCGGGGATCGGGTCGCCGCCCTCTCCTACCATGCCTATGCAACGCACGACATCGCCGAACAGACGGCGATCGCCCGCTTGCCCGCGGAACTTTCAAATGTCCCTTTCCCCGGTGAGCCGCTCGGCTGCGCCTTCAACATCTTCCGCCGCAGCGGGATCCAACCGGGGGAGACGGTGGCAATCATCGGCATCGGCTTCCTCGGCATTCTCCTCACACATCTCGCAAGTGCGGCAGGGGCGCGGGTGATCGCCATCTCACGGCGGCCCTTCTCGCTCGTTTCGGCGAAGCGAGCCGGCGCCAGCGAGGTGATCCCCATGGACGATCACTGGCAGATCATCGAGAAGGTGAAAGACCTGACCGAGGGGCAGTTCTGCGACTGCGTCATAGAGGCGACGGGAAAGCAGTGGCCGCTCGATCTTGCCGGAGAACTGACGAAGGAACGCGGCCGGCTGATCGTGGCCGGGTATCACCAGGACGGCCCACGCCAGGTGAACATGCAGCTCTGGAACTGGCGCGGCCTCGATGTGGTCAATGCGCATGAGCGCGATCCGGCCATCTATATGCGCGGCATATCCGAGGCGATCGAGGCGACCGCTGCCGGCCGCCTGTCACCCTCGCCGCTCTTCACCCACCGCTTTCCGCTGGGGGAGCTTGGCGCGGCACTGGACATCACCCGGGATCGTCCCGAAGGCTTCATCAAGGCGCTGGTGATCTGCGATGCATGACGCGCGCCTCGAACGAACCCGTCCCCGCATCGGCTTCCTGGGCGTTGGATGGATCGGGCTTGACCGTATGAGAGCGATCGTCGAATGCGGCGCCGTCGATCCGTCCGCCATTGCCGATCCCTCCCCCGAAATGGTGGCGGCGGCGCGCGAACTGGCGCCGGATGCAAGAATCGCAGGGACCCTCGACGCGCTGCTCGACCAGGAACTGGACGGCGTGGTGATCGCCACGCCGAGCGCGCTCCACGCAGCGCAATCGATTATGGCACTTGAGCGAGGCCTCGCCGTTTTCTGCCAGAAGCCGCTCGGCCGTTCGCACGACGAGTGCGTCGCCGTCGTCGAGGCAGCGCGACGCGCCGACCGGCTGCTGGGCGTCGACCTGTCCTACCGTCATACGGAAGGCATTCGACAGATCCGCGACCTGATCGTCGCCGGCGAACTCGGCACCGTGTATGCCGTCGATCTCGTCTTTCACAATGCCTATGGCCCCGGCAAGCCATGGTTCTACGACAAAGCGTTGTCGGGCGGAGGCTGTGTGATGGATCTCGGCGTGCACCTGGTGGACCTCGTCCTTTGGGTTCTCGGTTTCCCGAACGTCGTTCGCGTCGACAGCAGGCTGTATTCGAAGGGATCACCCATTATCAGAGACGGCGACGAGGTCGAGGATTACGCGATCGCAACACTCGAACTGGCCAACGGTGTCGTCGCCCGGATCGCTTGCTCCTGGCAATTGCATGCGGGCCGCGATGCCGTGATCGGCGCCGACTTCTACGGTACCCGGGCGGGGGCAAGCTTCCGCAACGTTAACGGCTCCTTCCTCGACTTCACGGCCGAACTTCACCGTGGAACCCAACGGCAGGTCCTGGCGTCGCCGCCGGATGCCTGGGGCGGGCGCGGTGCCGCCGGCTGGGCCGAGCGCCTCGCCGCGGGAGAGGCGTTCGATCCTGATTGCGAGCAGTTTGCGATTGTCGCTGAAGTGCTCGACAGAATTTACGGACGATAGACGGCTTTTGAGATCAGGCCGCGACCTCCAATGTACGCTGCCGCAGGCAATTCACGTAACGTGAAGCGACCGCCTCCAGCCGCGATGCTTCGTCTGCTGGCGCAGATTTTTTGGCAGTGGCCCAAAGACCGATCTGGAAGGCCAGATAGAAGAGCTCGAAGACCGCCTGCAGTTCCGCGTTCACGGCACGCAAGCACCCGTCGGAAACTGCCGCGCGCAGCTTTGCCGTTTCTTCCGGTGACAGATCGAACTCGACTGCCGCGCCCGCTATGTCCCATGCCACGTCCTGTGCACCGACTAGATCGTGGCCTTCGCTGTGGTCGAGCGCATCCGTCTTGAGGAAGCCGCGTTCTCCCGCCGAAAGCCATTCCCAGGAGTGCAGCCGATTGTCGGTGTCGATCGGCACAAGGAGGTCAGCGTAGCGTAAAGCATTGTCGACGCGCGCTCTCACGGACCGGGCGACCGCCGCCCCCAGCGCTTCTTCCGTGTTCATCACGGTCATCTCGCAGAGCTTGGAAAGCGAGGCGCCGCCGGTTTTCGGCGCCGGCAGGCGGCGAGCCCGGAACGCCAGGTACTCGCCGAGATGTGCGACGAAATCCGCGCGCTGCAGGTCTCGCGCAGCAAAGTGCGCCGACACCCATTTCTGAACCAGAAAGCCATGGCAGAGCCCGGCAAGAGGTGGCGTGAAGCCAGCCGCCGCGAGCAGGCGCGCCTTGGCATATTTGCGCTCGCCGATATCGCCAAGGCCCGCGAACTTGACGAGCCAGAGCCCGTTTGCCGTGTGCGCGAGGAATTTTCGCCGTTCGAATCTGCGATCCGCGGGAGGCCATGCCCGCTGATCACCAGCAGTGGCGCGCCGCCAGGCGCCGCAGGAGATATCTTGGAGGGGCCGTTCGAGCGGGCCGACAATATCACTTACCCAGCACGCCAGCCGGTGAGTGGGACGGACGCTCCCGAGGAGGAGCTCATCCATGTCGACGACGTGCCGCGGGCTCGCTTTCCAGCGAACACGGTGCCGGCGCGTGGCCTCCGGCCCAAGGTCTCCCTTGTGTCCTGGAAAGAAGTGAATGCGCCTCTCGCGGCCGGCATGCTCCTCGAGCCAATCGGCAACGCTGCCGAATGAACTGCCGGAAAGGCCCGGGCCCTCATCGACGATTGCGAAATCGGCATGGGGGTCGCGCAGCAATTGTCGGGAAAGCTCGGGCGCGATTGCTATTCGCTTTCGGTAAGGCGGCCCGACCGGGCGCACCGTCTCCGGTGCCGCAGCGCCGATCGCCGCAGAAACGACGGCCGAAAGACTCGTGCCGATGGACCGGATGCCGATCACGACCTTATTCGAAGACAGCTTCGAACGCACCGCCGCCTCGATGTAGCTTTCCGGGTAGAGACCGTAAAAGGCAAATCCCTCCCCTTCCCTTATCGATAGGGCCTCAGGTTTCCGAAGCTCCCGCAGAAGGGCAGACATGCGGAGGGCGTCGGCCGGACCCCAGGCGAAATCGTGAAGCCAGGAATGGACCACAAGGTCGGCGATCTGGATAAGCAGGCCTCCGGCCGCTTTCCGCGCAGACGAGACTTCGTCGGCGCCAATGCTTTTGAACTCGATGTCCGACAATCCCTGTGCCAGTTCGCCGGCGTTCAGCAGGACGCCGACCAGGCCCATGTGCCGTGCTATCCCCGGTGCCTGACGCTCAATCTTCGCCAGCCTTTCGGCAATCGCCTCGCAGAGAGCGTCAGCGCTTTCCGAGCGCTTCGAGTCGCCGTAGACCAGCATCGGCTCACCTTTCCCGTTCGCCTTGAACGCGTGGCCGAGGAATTCGATCCCGCGCGGTGCGTGTCATTCGACGGAACCAATCCAGCGCGGGCGGGTTTGACAAGCATTGTAGATGCTGTGCGGGAGTGCGGAGATGCGACAGAAATCCATTCGTATCGGCCTTGCCGGGGTGGGCAATTGTGCCTCGTCCCTGGTTCAGGGGCTCACCTTCTATCGAAATGCCAGGGAGGGTGAACCGGTTCCCGGGTTGATGCATGTCGTTCTCGGCGGCTACCATGTGAGCGACATCGAGATCGCCGCGGCCTTCGACGTCGCGGCGTCGAAAGTGGGCCGGGATGTTGCCGATGCCATCTACGCCGAACCGAACAACACCTTTCGTTTCGCCGATGTCGCTCCGACGGGTGTGACCGTTCAACGCGGCCGGACTCTTGACGGGATCGGCCGATATCTCCGCGAGAACATCGAAGAAGCCGACCAGCCCGCGGTCGATGTCGCCGAAGTCCTGCGGGAAAGCGAAACGGATGTTCTGGTTTCCTATCTGCCCGTCGGCTCGGAGGCGGCTACGCGCTGGTATGCGGAACAGGCTTTGGCCGCCGGTTGCGGATTCATCAATTGCATACCCGTCTTCATCGCGTCGGACAGCGCCTGGCAGAGACGCTTTGCCGAACGCGGTCTGCCGCTCATCGGCGACGATATCAAGAGCCAAGTGGGCGCCACCATCGTGCATCGCCTGCTCGCCAATCTCTTCCGCGACCGCGGCGTGCGCATAGACCGGACCTACCAGCTCAATTTCGGCGGCAATACCGACTTTCTCAACATGCTCGAGCGGGAGCGGCTGGAATCGAAGAAGATTTCGAAGACCCAATCGGTCCTTAGCCAATTGGATGTCCCGCTCGCTGCCGACGACATCCATATCGGCCCAAGCGACCATGTTCCCTGGCTCGCCGACCGGAAATTCGCCTATATCCGCGTCGAGGGCACCACCTTCGGCAATGTCCCCCTCAATGTCGAGTTGAAGCTGGAAGTCTGGGATTCACCCAATTCCGCCGGCGTCGTGATCGATGCAGTGCGCTGCGCCAAGCTCGCGCTCGACCGCAAGATGGGTGGGCCGCTGATCGCCCCGTCGAGCTATTTCATGAAGTCGCCGCCGCGGCAATTCACGGACGCAGAAGCACGCCGGCGCCTGGAGGAATTCATCGCCGACGACGACGAAGGACTCCTGGGAGCGGCTGAGTGACGGCCACGTTCCTTTTGGTGCGCCACGCCGCTCACGACCGGCTCGGTCAGTTCCTCGCCGGGCGGACGACCGATGTTTCCCTCGGGACGGCCGGGAAAAAACAGGCAGAGCGGCTCGCGGCGCAACTCGCCGGCGAGGGAATTGCCTCGATCTATACGAGCCCGCGCAGGCGCACCAGGGAGACCGCCGGCGCCATTGCCGCAGCCGCCGGCCTTGCCGAGGTGACCAGGACGGAAGCGCTCGACGAAGTCGATTTTGGCGCCTGGTCCGGCAAGACCTTCGAGACGCTTCAAAGCGATCCGCTATGGCGGCAATGGAACTCCGTGAGAAGCCGCGTGCGCGCGCCCGGGGGCGAGACCATGTCCGACGTGCAGCGGCGCGTGACGCAGTTCGTCGAAACTCTGGCAAAGGCCCATGACGGCAGGAAAATCGCTCTTGTCAGTCACGCCGATGTCATCAAGGCCCTCGTCTGCCACGTGCTCGGCCTTTCGCTGGATGCCTGGCCCCGCTTCGAGATTGCGCCGGCCTCTGTTTCCGCCGTGGCGGCAAGCGGCGGCGACATGAAGCTCCTGATGCTGAACCGCGGAGCGCCCGAACAGGACGAGATACAGCCCATCTTCTGACAGCGCGGAGGTAATCATGATCGAAGCCGCCATGATCTGGAACGAACCGAACAACAAGTCGCATTGGGATCCGGACCTCGACCCGGACTGGAGCCGATTTGCCCATATGGCGAAACTGGCCGGAGATGCGATCCGCGATGTGAATCCGGGCCTCACGCGCGTGCTTGGCGGCATTTCGCCGATCGATCCGAATTTCATGGCGCTGATGAAATCCTATGGCGTGCTCGACCATGTCGATGCCGTCGCCGTTCATGGCTTTCCCCTCGACTGGAACCTGTGGCAGATCGACGAATGGCCGCAGAAGATCGAAGAAATGCGTGGCGTCACCGATCTGCCCCTATGGGTGAGCGAGGTCGGCGTGTCGACCTTCGGAGCCGAGGAGGTGCAGGTCTGGGGGGTGAAGAGGACGGTCGAATTGCTCAAGGGCAGAACAGATCGGATTCAGTGGTATAGCCTCTATGACCTGCCGAGCGCCTGGGGGGCAACCACCCGCCACAGGGAGGCGGAGGGTTCCTCCTATTATCGGCATTTCTACATGGGACTGCTGCGCGAGGACGGCACGCCGAAGCCGGGCATCGAGGAATTCGCCAGGCACACGCCCGAGATCGGGCTGATGCAATGGTTCCATTTCGAGGACCCGCGGCTGGACGAGGCAGTCGCATGGATGAAGCGGCTTGGCGTCACCTATATGAGGACAGGCCTTTCCTGGGCCGATCGCTTCCGGCCCAACGCACTGGACTGGTTCGACCGCCAGATGGAGGCGCTGGAAGACTTCGACGTGACCGTCACCTTCTGCTTCACGCCCGCCCACAGGGGGCTCGCTGCCCATCACACCAGCACGCCGATCGTGCCGGAGGAGTTCGCCGAATTCTGCGCCGAGATGACGGAACGCTATGCACCCGCTTCCTCGACGCTGGATTTCGTCGATCAGTCGCCTTTCTCCCGGGGGACAATGCGGTCGACGAACCTTCCGACCCAGCCTCGCGAATAGGTGACGCCCTGATAGAACGCGAGCATCATGGAGGCCCAGCGGAGATAGAGCGAGGGCAGATGCAGGGCGCGGGCACACCAGAAGACATGATGGCTTTGGGCGCTGATCACGCTTCGCAGCCAATAGATCAGCATACGCCGCGGCGCCAATCCGGTGAACCTCGCTGAAACGCGCTTTGAAGGCCTCACGCCGCGCCTCGGCCAGCTCAGACGAAAGGCAAGGCCCTCGCGCCGCTGCCTGAATCCTGCTGCCTGCGTCCGCACCACAAAGGCGCCGTCGACCTCCCGTAGTTCAAGCCGCCCTTCCTCCGCGGCGCGACCGATCAGCCGGTGAAGCTCCGGCGATCGGACGATGACGACATTGGTGCCGCGACCGTCCGATGCATAGGGCTCCACCCAGGCGTCGCCGAAGGAAATATCGGCCGTTTCGGCGACCACATCATCGCAGAAATTGCAAGCGGAATTCTGGAAAAAGCCGGCGCCCCAATCACCATCGACAAGGTGCCACCAGTCCCGGCTCCGGCTGCTGCCGTCCCGCATCTCAAGATGCGCGGTGTACCAGTTGGCCGGTCTGCTCTCATCCTTCAGCCGGTAGTCGACACCGGCCACCGCGTCGATCCTCTCACCCATCTGCCAGGCGAAGCTCTCGACAAAACGGGCGCTTTTCATATGGCCGCAGAAGAGACCAAGCGTGAAGGCGAGGCGTTCCTGTAGCACCGGATCCTGCCGCCTGAGCAGATGCACGGCCTTGACGAAGCAGGGAATGCCGACGACGGCATAGCGGCCGGGCTGCCGCCGAATCTCTTCGACGATGCCCGACAGCTCGACCGGATGATATCGCGATTTGGCGCCTTTGCGGACGTCTTCCGCTTTTCGGGAGATTTGATAGCGGAAGAAGGGTTGATCACCGGAAGACGGGACGACCTGCGCGACGCCGTCGACCAGCCCCTTTTCTAAGAGCTCGACCGCCGTCCAGTTCGCCATTCCGCCGGAACTCCCTTCGGCGCGAAACATCCCCTCGCGGACATGGCCGACATAGCAGGCCTCATACCGTCCAATGCGCGGGTCGGTGTACTTGCTCGAGGCAAAACGCTCGGCGGCGATCGTGTCTTCATTAGTGGAGGTTGGAGAGAAGGGGCAGATTTCCGCAAAGGCAGAGCTGCCGTTCTCTTCTCCGGAGGCGCGTGGCCTGAGCTGGCCGAACCGGTCGAATCGCATTCTTGCAGTGCTTTCGCCAGCCTGCGCCACGCAAGCGCCGCAGCCGATGCAGAGGCCGGCTTTGTTCATCCGCGCCGGCGTCAGCACGGCACGCTCGCCATGGTCACGGGTTCTTTCATTGGAGGACATCGGCCAGATACGTTCCGGACTGCAGACGGAGTTTTGCGATGCGGCCCTCGATGCCGGGATCCAGCGGTTCCCCGAGCCTGGCTTCATAGGTCGCCTGCGGCGTCTCTTCCGAGACAAGGTGATCTTCGGCGCCGACCGTTCGCGTAAGGTCGCCTATTTTGTTGGAGCGGTAATCCGACAGGGTACAGACGAAAGGCTTCGCATTGATCAGCGAGAACACACAGCCATGAAAGAAGTTCGTCGCGACTGCGGCGGAGCCGGCAATGAACGCGGCGAATTCATACGGCCCTGCTTCGAGCCACTGTTGGTCGGCCCAATCGTTTCGATAGCCGATACTGATGATATCGAGGGAACAGGATGCCGCCCATCGACGGACGCCGACCTGGAACCATTTCGGAAAGGAGTGGCCGTACACGGCCAGGTAAGGTGGCGTTGATCTGGATTGCCGGCTGCGCGCAAGCGACGCGGGAAACTGTAGGCAAGGATCGAGTACGAGCGTGGCCCGGCGTTTGAGATCCTTCTCGATGATCACCCTGGAATTGGTGTCCCGTACGGAAATGCCATCGAATTTCCTGAGCTTGTCCGCCCAGTAGACCTCAATCCCCTGTGCTGCGGGCAGGTTGCCGAAGGTGGCCGCATAGGAGACGAGACGGCGCGCCGGCACGCCCTCTCCATAAAAGATCGGACGGCCTCCATACCAGGGGTGGCTGAGATTCCAGACCTCATCGCTCCCGACAAGCACAAGGTCGAAGGGTTCGATGTCAGCCGGACTGTCGATCTCGAACGCTCCGCTTAACGGATAGGACGCGATGGCTTCCGCAAATTTCCTGATCTTCGAAGCGTAGAGCGGAAAGTCTGCCCGTGCCGACCTGGCCGGCAGCAGCGGCTGAAAGGCGCAGCGCCATTCGGCGCTGCGGATCGGCTGGGAGCGATGGTCGAGTATCTCCGGTTCGGCTCCGAGCGACCGAAGACCGTCGACCAGACAGCGCGCCTGCCAGTATGATCCGTAGTTGATGCAACGATGAAAGGTGAGGATGCCCACTTTCGGCAATGGCCTTGACCTTCTCGCTTGACGGTCGACCGGCTCGTGCGAGATCGACGCTCGCGTCCGCTCAGTCGAAGATCGTCCCCTTGGCGCCCTCATACTCGCGCGCAAGTTTCTCGATGGCGTCACGAGCCTCGTCGAAGCTCCAACCTGCCCCTTCCGCTTCGTGGACGAGCGTCAGCAACTCACCGGTCATCTCCCCGCCCATGGCGGCAACGATACTGTCCCTGGAGCTTGCCGCCAGATCCGCGACGGCGGGCCGTAGCGCGGCGAGGCAGTCCACCTGCCGACCGGGATAATCGGAAGCATGCCTGGGCGCCGAAATGGCATGTGACTCCACCATTGTTTCCCCTCCATCGCCGACGGTCTCGTGAACGAGAGGAGTAATGGCGGGCTTGGGCGATTGTTCCGTCGACCCCGACGGAAATGCAACCAAGCCGACGACGGCAGTGCGGCAAACGGCTTCGCCGATGGCCCAAGCGACCTCCAGGGGAACCATAGGCGTTCAGACCCGTTAGGAAAGATGCTGTAACGGCGCGGCCGCGGGGAACGCATCAGGCCCGCCCGTCGACTGGCAATTCGCGAAACGTAAAGCGCGCCGTTGCAAAGGAGAGGTGGAAGCAATGGGACCGCTGGCGAGCCATATGGTCGTGCATATCCTGCTTATGAACGTCTTCGCCCCGCTCGCGGCGATGAGCACATGCGCTTTCTGGCAGAAAGGACGAGAGCCCGCAGGCGGCGCGCTGGCCTTCGCGACGGCAGCGCAACTGCTCGGCCTTTGGCTGTGGCACGCACCGCCTTTGCTCACGCGCGCCCTCGCCTCCGCTCCGCTGCACCTGCTCATGTACGGGAGCCTTCTTCTCACCGCCTTTCTGTTCTGGTGGGTGGTCCTTCGTTTCCGCGGAAATCACAGCTGGAAACCGATCCTCTCGCTGCTCGTGACCAGCAAGCTTTACTGCGTGCTGGGCGTGCTCTTCCTGTTCGCGCCGAGAGTGCTCTTTACCGGCATCGCCGGTCATCCCGGCACCGTTGCCCCCACCCCTGAGGCTGTTCTGGCCGATCAGCAGCTTGCCGGACTGCTCATGCTGGCTGCCTGCCCGGCAACTTACGTCCTCGGCGGGATCGTCCTTGGCGTACGATGGCTGTTCGCCATGGAAACCGACGAAATCGACCGGCCAGGTGCGGGTGAAGAAGCGTGGACCTGAAGGATCTGCACTGGACGACGATTGCAAAGGTGCTCGCCCTGGCGGCTGCCGGCGTGATTGCCTTGGGCGCGGTTGTCGTCTGGTCCGGCGTCTATAATGTCGCAGCCTCGCAGGATCATCTGCGGATCACAACGTGGCTATTCGAAGTGATTCGCGAACGTTCGGTCACCGTGCACAGCTATCCGGTCGAGGCGCCACCGCTCGACGACGAAGATATGATTCGCCTCGGCGCCAGCCACTATGAGGGCGGCTGCGTTCCCTGCCACAGCCGGCCGGGGGAAGAGACGAACGCGGTCGTCAGGGGAATGCTGCCTGCACCTCCCGACTTGAGGAGCATCGGTGAGCGACATCCTCCCGAGGAAATCTTCTGGATCGTCAAACATGGACTGAAATACACCGGCATGCCGGCCTGGCCGAGCTCGCAAAGAGAAGACGAAGTCTGGGCCGTGACGGCTTTCCTCGCCCGCCTTCCAGATGCGGCGGGGGACTACAGAGCGCTTTCCGGCCTCACCCGCGGTGCCCTTGGCGGTACGTCTGGAGAGCTGGCGAGCGGGAGAGCGCTGACACAATGTACGCGCTGCCATGAAAATGAGCGCAACGGTACGAACGGCGACCGCATACCGCGGCTTGCGGGGCAGACCGAAGCCTATCTGCTGCGCAGCCTTCGGGAATATGCCGACGGAATACGTCCCAGCGGCGCAATGGAACCCGTAGCCGATTTCCTGAGTGAGGGCGAACGACAGAAGCTGGCGTCCTACTACTCGTCCCTGCGGCCAGCCGCGAAGGATAAAGCTGTAGCGCCCGACCCGGAGCAGATTCGGCGCGGTCAATCCATCGCGTTCCGCGGCATTCCTCAGCAGCAGGTACCCGCGTGCATGAACTGTCACGCAGGGCGGCAATCGCCGCATTTTCCGCTGATCGCAGGCCAACACGCGGCCTATATCGAGACACAGCTGCACCTCTGGCGGCAAGGCGGACGGAGAGGTTCGGCCTACGGGCGGATCATGGCGGCAGTCGCCGAGGCTCTCGAGCCGGCACAGATCGAAGACGTCGCCGCCTATCTCGCCTCGCAAGCTCGTGGCTTGGCGTCTGCGAGCCCCATGGCGGAGGCGCATCAATGAGCCTCGTCAGATCGATGGCACCGCTTGCCCTCCTCGCTATGCATGGGTGCGCCGGCATTCAGTCGGCCCTTGAACCGACGGGTGCCGAAGCGGAGCGCATCAATGTGCTCAGTTGGGTGCTGATGCTCTTCTGCGCCGCCGTGCTCGCAGGCGTCTGCGCGATCGCGGCCGCTGCGTTGTTTGGCGGCAATGCCATGCGCGCGCGACTATCCGGAGAACGGCTGGTGATCGGCGGCGGCATCATATTCCCGTTCCTCTCGCTCAGCGTTCTGTTGAGCTACGGCTTCTACCTGATGGGATCGAACGCGCCTGTTATCGACACGGACGGCCGGCTGCGCGTCGAAGTCGTGGGCGAGCGCTGGTGGTGGCGGGTCACCTATATCGACGAAGACGGACGACGGATCGAGAGCGCCAACGAAATCCGCCTGCCCGTTGGGCGTCCGGTGGAGATCCAACTGACGTCGGCGGACGTGATCCACAGCTTCTGGGTGCCGAAACTTGCCGGCAAGCTCGACATGATTCCGGGCCGCGCCAACAGCATGACGCTTCATGTGACGGAGGCCGGGATCAGTCGTGGGCAGTGCGCCGAATATTGCGGCGGCCCGCATGCCTTGATGGCCTTTTTCGTCGTCGCGATGCCGGAAGTCGAGTTCGCCGCCTGGCTCGAGCGCGAAGCTGCCGATGCTCAGCCGCCCAGCGGGGCCGAGGCAGTGACCGGCCAGGCGCTGTTTCAGTCTTCCGGCTGCGTCGCATGCCACAGGGTACGGGGGACCGTGGCGCAGGGGACGATCGGCCCGGATCTGACGCACGTCGGCAGCCGGTATTCGCTCGCCGCAGGGACGCTCGAAAACGACCCCGCGGCGTTCGCGCGCTGGATCCGTGACAGCCAACATGTGAAGCCCGAAAACCTCATGCCTTCCTTCGAAATTTTCACCGAAGGCGAGCTCGATCAGCTCGCACTCTATCTGGATCAGTTGAGGTGACGACCGATGCTTGATTTCACAGCCCTCGGACTGTGGCTGAACCTCGCCATCTTTGCCGGAGCGGCTACGACTGTCTGGATGGCCGGCGTCCGCATCACGCATTACGCCAATATCATCAGCGTCAGGACAGGCGTCGGACAGGCATTCGTCGGCGTCGTGCTCCTCGGCGGGATCACCTCCCTGCCGGAGCTGGCGGTGGCGGTGAGTTCGTCGCTGGCCGGGAACGCGAGCCTCGCTGTCAACAGCATGCTCGGCGGTATCGCCATGCAGGTGGCGATACTTGCCCTTGCCGACATGCTGATCGGCAAACGGGCGCTGACCTCCGTCGTCCCCGATCCGATCGTGATGCTCCAGGGCTGTTTCAAGATCCTGCTCTTGTCGATCGTCGCTGCCTCGATTGTGGTCGGCGATGTGCCGGTGCTCTTCTCCGGTCTTTGGATGTGGCTCTTGGCCGCTGTTACCGGCCTCGGCCTGTGGGCCCTCTCGCGTGCACAGCACCGCAAGGCGTGGGTCGCCAATGACGAACATGTGACGCAGGAGCGCGAACAATCAAAAGCGCGCGAGGAGGCGAAAGAGAGTGACAAGTCCCTCAGCGCGGCCGGCTGGGCTGCGGCCGCCACAGGAGCCGTAATCATTGCCGCTGGTTATCTGCTGTCGCGCACGGCGGAGGCGATCGCTGAGGAAACCGGCCTCGGCCAGAGCTTCGTCGGGGCTGTGCTCGTCGCGATCGCAACCTCTCTTCCGGAAGCGAGCACGGTGTTCGCCGCTGCGCGGGCCGGGCTCTACACCATGGCGATGTCGGATATATTCGGCACGAATCTGTTCGACATTTTCTTCCTTTTCCTCATCGATCTTACCGGCGGCGCCGATGCGGTCATGAACAGCGTCGGCCGCTTCGAGACCTTTGCAGCGCTGATCGCGATCACCGTCACGGCGATCTTCCTCATCGGCTTGGTCGAGCGGCGAGACCGGACGATCTTCAAAATGGGCTACGATGCCTTCGCTGTCCTGACGGTTTATCTTTCCGGTCTGGTCATACTCTACTTCCTGCGCGACGTTAGCGGCGGAGGTGGATGATGGAACTGCCCAATCCCGATCCGCGCCCCCGAGGCGAGGTCCGCGAACTGGAACGCATCTGGGCGACGCCGCGGGGATGGCGACTGGTCACCGCCGTCAACAACACGGTGATCGGGCTGCTCTATATCGGCATCGCCTTTCTCTTCTTCCTGATGGCGGGCGTGCTGGCGCTCATCATGCGGGCGCAACTGGCCGTGGGCGACAGTCGCCTGATCGACCAGGACCTCTATAATCAGATGTTCACCGTTCACGGCACGACGATGATGTTCCTCTTCGCCGTGCCGGCCGTGGAAGCGCTTGGGGTCATGCTGCTGCCGCAAATGCTCGCCGCCCGCGACCTGCCCTTTCCCCGCCTCAGCGCCTTCGCCATCTGGGCCTATGTGGTTGGCGGGCTGGTCTTCTTCTCGACGATCTTTTACGACCTTTCGCCGAAGGGCGGCTGGTTCATGTACCCGCCGCTGACGCTCACCGAGTTTTCACCGGGCGATAATGCCGACTTCTGGCTGCTCGGCATCGGTTTCATCGAGATCTCGGCCATCGCCGGCGCGATCGAGATCGTCGTCGGGACGCTCCGGACCCGCCCTCCGGGCATGTCGCTCGCACAGATGCCGATCTTCGCCTGGACCATGCTGATCTTCGCCAGCATGATCATGTTCGCGTTTCCCGCGGTCATCCTGGCGACGATGATGCTCGAAATCGAGCGGGCGTTCGGCTGGCCGTTCTTCACGGCCGCACTCGGAGGCGATCCGCTGCTCTGGCAGCATCTCTTCTGGTTCTTCGGGCACCCGGAGGTCTACATCATCTTCCTGCCGGCCGCAGGTCTCGTCTCTATGATCGTGCCGACAATGGCGCGCACGCCGCTCGTCGGATACCACCTGATCGTGGTGGCGCTGATCGCTACCGGCTTTTTCAGCTTCGGGCTTTGGGTGCACCACATGTTCACGACGGGCATCCCGGCGCTCAGCCTTGCGTTCTTTTCGGCCGCCAGCATGGCCGTCGCCGTTCCGTCGGGCATCCAGGTCTTCGCCTGGATCGCCACCATCGCCGCCGGGCGAGAACGGTTTCGCATGATGACCCCGTCACTGTTCATCCTGGGGTTCCTGTTCATCTTCACGCTCGGCGGTCTAACCGGCGTGATGGTGGCCATGGTTCCTTTCGACTATCAGGTGCACGACACCTATTTCGTCGTTGCGCATTTCCACTACGTGCTGGTCGGTGGTTTCGTCTTCCCGCTGTTTGCGGCGTTCTATTATTGGATCCCGCTCTTCAGCAGGCGCCCGCTTTCGGAGCGGCTCGGCCGCTGGGTTTTCTGGCTGATGTTCATCGGTTTCAACGTGGCCTTCCTGCCGATGCACCTGACGGGACTCAAAGGCATGCCCCGGCGCGTCTGGACCTACCCGGGCGATATGGGCTGGGACCTGCTGAACACCATTTCCACCGTCGGCGCCTTCGTGCTCGGCGCCGGCGTGCTGGTATTCCTCGTCGACCTCATCGCGAGGTTTCGTGCCGGAGAACCGGATGTCGAGAACCCATGGGGAGCGGGCACGCTCGAATGGCTGCCGAACGACGTCTATTCCACCCGCAGCATTCCGCACATCACCAGCCGCGAACCGCTGTGGGACAGGCCGAGCCTTGCACGGGAGGTGCGGGACGGCCATCATTATCTCCCCAACGCTCCAACGGGCGGGCGAGAAACCATTGTCACCTCGCCGATCCACGCCCGGCCACAATACATCATCCAGATGCCGGGTCCCGGCTGGCCGCCTTTCCTCGCGGCGGTCTTTACGGCCGCCTTCTTCCTGCTGCTGACGGTGAAGATCGTGACTGTCGCCGTCGTCTGCGGCGTGCTTGCCATCGCCTTCGTGCTCATCTGGACCTGGGGCCTCGATCCCGGCCCGTCCAAGGGCATGATCGAGATTGCCAAAGGCGTCCGCCTGCCGACCTATATGACTGGCCCGAAATCGCATTCCTGGTGGGCGATGGTGGTGCTGATGATCGTTGCGGGCTCCCTCTACTTCGCCTACGTCTTCTCCTATCTGTTTCTCTGGCTCGTGTCGCCCGAAGTCTGGGCGCCGGCCGGATCTCCGGCGCCGCCGCCCGCCTTCTGGCCGACTTCAACCGCAGTGCTCTTACTCTCCGGTTCGGTCCTCATCTGGCTCATCAGCCGCAGGCTTGGGAAACTCGCCGTCTCACCCTTCGCCATGTCGGCGGCTCTGCTGCTGTCGCTCGCCTCGCTGATCGGCGCGCTTGCACTTGAACTCTCAGGCCATCTGATGACCGGCCTCAGCCCCGGCGACAACGCCTACGGCGCAATGGTCTATCTCGGCGTGGTGCTCTTCGGCCAGCTTGCCTTCGCGCTGACAATTCTGGGACTGTATACGCTCGCGCGATACCTCACAGGCAAGCTCGACGGCGTGCGCCGCGTGACCTTCGACAACTACATGCTGCTGTATCACTACGCCGTGGCGCAGTCGTTGTTCGGGCTTGGGCTCGTGCACGGCTTCCCGCGGCTGATCGGGTAGGTTGGCGATGATCGAGCCTGGAAAGGAAGCACCAACCGCCAGCGCAGTCTTCTTCCTGGTGGCCGGACCAATTCTGTGGGCGGCACACCTGCTTGTCGTCTATGGCGTTCAGTCGGTAACCTGCGCCGTCGGTAACAGCGCAGTGGCGCCGTCGGTTCTGATCCAGGCGTCGGTGGTTCTGGTGACGCTCGGGGCCATCCTGTTGCTATGTTTCGGCCTCTTCTTTCCCGGCCGGCTTGCGCATATGCTGGGCTACGAGATGCCGGAGCCGCACAACCGCACCTTTTCGGTCCGCGTTGAACGACTGTTGAGTTTGCTGTCGCTCATGGGGGTCGTCTGGAGCGGCACATCGGTCTTCCTGATCGACGTGTGCGGCCTGTTGAGGTGAGGAGCCAAGGTGAGGCGAGCAGTTCGCCGCCCGCCTCTAGAGCCTTTCCGGGTTAAATGGAAACATTCTGCCGGAGCAGGTTTTCGTCAGGGCAGAGGCGATTGCCGCAGGTCGTACCCGGAGGTACGGCCAAGGCGATCGCCTCTGATCCTGGCGAAAGATGCCCGGCCCACTGCATGTCTCCTTGAATCGACCGATTCAAGGACAAAGACATGCAGCAATTCAAAGTGCTACAGCGACCTTTGCGCGTCCTATGGGACGCGCGGCGCTGTAGGGYTGGCTGAAGCGGGCGGCCTGTTTGCCCGGCTGGCTTGGCCGTATGCTTGGCTACGCCGCGCGCCAGCCGGGCAAACATTCCGCTCCGCTTGAGCCAACAGAATCGTTTCCATTTAACCCGGAAAGGCTCTATTTCCGCGGTGCTGCTTCCCGCTCGTCGAGCCTGTGAAGCACTTGCTCGGGCGTGATCTCCGTTGCAAGTTCGTCAATGGTGGCATCGGCGCCCGTCTTCACATCCAGGTGCTCGGCGATTGTGGAAACGAGTGCCAGGAGCCGTGTCGCCTCCTGCTCCGCAAGCAGGGATATCTGCAGGTTCAGATCCGCCCGCCTGGCATCATCCCGGGCCATGCGGTTCTGGGAGATCAGCACGAACGTGGTGACGAAGATCGCTTCTACGGAGGCGATCATGGCGAGCATCGCGAAGGTGGGATCAAAAATCGGCACACCGGGGACGAAACCAAGGTTCACGACGATCCAAGCCCCGAAGGCGAGCACGTGCAGAAAGACAAAATTCAGAGACCCCGCGAAGTTCGTGATGTGCTGCGAAATCTTTTCCTGCGCCGTTTTGCTCCGTTCATCCTCCTCGCGCTGTTTCAGCACCGCACGAATGTTGCGATCGAGCCGCTGCGTGGGCTGTGCAGGTGGGGCGGTCCTATAAACGGCCTCGTGCGGGTCTTGCATGCCTCACCTGCCAACCAAAGTCAGCGCAGGGAGAGCGGCGATTTTTCCCTCACCGGCGGTCGATGAATTTGTTGAAGCGGCTGAGACTGCCATCCGCAGTCTTGTCCTGGTGCAGGAACAGCAGTCTGTTTTCATCGAAGACACGAAAAAACTCCTCCCACGAGATCGGCTCGAGCGCTTCCTCCGGCTCGCCGAAATCTATGCGGAGCAGGCCGCCGTTCGAAGTGGCCTTTACTCTCGCCGGGCGGCCATTGCGTTCCTCTACCCAGCGCCTGATTTCCTCATGCTTGTCAGTTGCGGTGGCTTCACTCATGAGACCTTCCTCTTCGCTGCTTCGCCGGATCGATCATCACAACCCCGGAGAACACCACCTGTTCCATGGAAGCACATCTCTCTGCGAATGATCCGCTGGCGATTGCTTTCGTCCGTAGAAAAGCCGGTGACCAGTGCCGAGGGATGGGGCAAACACCGTGCGCCGTTCTCGTGCGTAGGTCACCGGCCTTCCGGGCTTTCCGTTAAGCCGCTTTCGCCTTTTGGTTCGCCGCTTCCACGGCAAGCTTGGTGAGCTTCTTGTCCGTATCGCCCTCTTCCTGCAGCGTGGCATCGAGGAGCGACACCGCTTCGTTGAGGCCAAGCTGCTGTGCCCAGGTTTTCAACGTGCCGTAGCGGGCGATCTCGTAATGCTCGACCGCTTGCGCGGCGGCAATCAGTCCCGCATCCACGGCGGGCGATCCCTTGAACTCCTCGGCGACGTCCTCACCCTCGGCGATAAGACCGTCCATCGCTTCGCATGTCTTTCCCTGGGCCCGCTTGCCGATCATCTCGAACACCTTCTGGAGCCGCTCGACATGCGTCTCGGTCTCTTCCTTGTGCTTTTCGAACGCGTCTTTGCAGTTCTGGGATTTCGCTGCCCTGGCCATCTTCGGTAGCGCCTTCAGGATCTGCCGCTCAGCGTAGTAGATGTCCCTGAGCGTCTCGTGGAACAGCGTCTCAAGTGTTTTTTCTGGCATGGCTTACCCTCCTTCGTGACGAGCCCGTGTAACGCCGTCCCAGGAAATTGGTTCCGTCAGAACCGCAGCGATTGCGTCTTTCATCCGGCAATCTGCGTGGCCGCGGGAGCCGCCGTATCCGAAAGTGGTCGTGCCGGATTGATGCCCTATTTTCTCCCGGATCACTCACACCACCATAGGTGCAGCAATGTTGAAGTGGGCTTTGATCTTCTTTGTAATTTCGCTGGTTGCGGGCTTCCTCGGCTTCTCCGGCATTTCGGCTGCAACCGCCGGAATTGCCAAGATCCTGTTCTTCATCGCCGTGGCCATATTCCTTGTCTTTCTCGTCCTCGCGATCATGGCCGGAGGAATCGTGCTCTGAAGCCGGGGGAATTGGCACTCTCAGATCAGGGGGTAGCCCAGCGGCAAACGGCATCGCATCGATGGCCAGGAGGGACATCTTCAGAGGTTTGCGAGCGGCGGCGGAACCATCTGCGCGCCTTTCGGGTTAGGAGTGCAAATCTTATCGAGGCTTGGGCCCCGGCTCGATCGAAATTCTCGAAGAGCCGCCTTTCGACGCTCAAACCCAAGCGTGAACGATCTTTTGTCTAAGGAGAGCGCAGCATGCTAGGCACCGTACTTTTGATCATCCTGATCGTGTTGCTGATAGCAGCGGTCCCAACATGGCCCTACTCTTCGGGTTGGGGCTATGGCCCTTCGGGGTTCCTCGGACTGCTGGTGGTCGTGCTCCTGATCCTTGTGCTGATGGGGCGGATCTAGAGGCGTCTCGACGAGACCACTCTAACGGCCAACGCGAAGGCCGCGGGCGAGGAGTCCGTCGGCATTTGCCGTGGAGAAGGCCCCGGAGCAAATTCCAGTGACGATGCGTTCCAGACTTGCCCTCGGCGATCTGCGCGGTGGCCAATCCGCAGAGCGCGGCGGCGGCAGTGCCCGCTCGCACTCTGCGCCGAGTTTGCCCCATTTTCCGGCGTTAGACAGGAAGCGGTACGCGGTTGCGTCACGAAGACAATTCCCGCCCCGACCAGCGTCGCCTTTCGACAAAGGCATGGAACAAATTGCCCAATCGCGAATTGGATATTGCATCGCTCCCGGCATCGGGAGCGACATATCTAGTCCCCCTTTTGCTCATTGGCGGTGCCCGAAATCCAGGCACCGTCATTTTACCTCTGAAGACTGCTATCCCCGAGACGTGGAACCTTTTTGGGGTGCCACAGGTTACGACTCATTGACGAAATTTTCTTGCGGGAGGAGCACCGGTGAAGGTTCTCTACGGCCTCGCCATTGCGCTGATCGTGCTTGCGGCGGCGGCCGTTGCCTATGCCGTAAGCCCGCGTGCGCTCGAAGCCGTCGAGCGTCCCGATCCGCAGAGCTTCGACAAGGCCGCGGTTGCTCATGGCGAGCGCCTGGCGCTGATTGGTAACTGCGCGGAATGCCATACGGCCGAGCGAGGCGGAGCCTATGCAGGCGGCCGGCCGATCCCCACCCCCCTCGGCACCATCTATTCCACCAATATCACGCCGGACCCGGAGACCGGCATCGGCACCTGGTCACAGGAAGCCTTCCGCCGCGCGATGTATGAGGGGCTCGACAGAGAAGGGCAGCACCTCTACCCGGCCTTTCCCTATCATCATTTCACCAAGGTGATGCCGGATGACGTCGATGCTCTCTACGCCTATCTCATGACCCGCGAACCGGTTCGGAACGAGCCGCCGGAAAACGAACTGAGATTTCCCTTCAACCTCCGCCCGCTGCTGGCCGGCTGGAAGCTTCTCTACCTCGACAATGAACGCTTCGCCGGTCTGTCCGATGCGGATGAGAAGGTGAACCGCGGCGCGTATCTTGTGCAGGGTCTGGGACATTGCGGCGGCTGCCACACGCCGCGCAACGCCCTCCAGGCGGAAAAGCAGGACGAGTTCCTGCGGGGTGAGGTCACCGAAGGCTGGTATGCGCCCGCAATTGCAGGCGATGTACCGGCTGCGGTAAAGTGGAACGAGGCGCAACTGGCCGACTACCTGGCGGGCCGGTGGCTTGAAGAGCACGGTGTCGCTCTCGGCGCAATGGCGCCCGTCGCCCACAATCTCTCGCGGGTTCCCGACGAAGACGTCGCCGCGATCTCAGCCTATATCGTCTCGCTCATGGAGGGCGACAAGCTCGAGGCCGACGCCGAGATCACCGGCGCCGTCGGCGAGCCACCCGATAGCGGCGACATCGGCGCGGTGATCTATGCCGGCGCTTGCGCGGTCTGCCATGAGGCGAGCCCCTCGCCTTCCGCCACCGGCTTGCCTCTGGCCTATAGCACGTCGCTGCGCATCCCCACCCCGTTGAACCTGGTTCGGATCGTGGAGGAAGGCGTCAAGCCACCCGAGGGTCAGCCGGGCCGCTATATGCCGGGATTTGCCGGCGCCCTGACGGAGGACCAGATGGTGGCGCTCGCCACCTATCTGCGCGGACAGTTCACCGGGCTCGAGCCCTGGGCGGACGTCGACGACGTCGTCGCCAGGAGAATGCGGAACGAGTCGGGGACCAAGGCGGGAACAGCCGAAGCGGAGTGAGAGAATGATCACGCTTAATGTGAACGGCAGCACGTTCGATACCGAGACAGCGCCGGAGACGCCGCTACTTTACGTTCTGCGAAACGAGATGGAACTCAACGGTGCGAAGTTCGGCTGCGGACTGGGCCAGTGCGGCGCCTGCACCGTGCTCGCCGACGGGCGCCCCATCTTTTCCTGCCTGACGCCTATCGCCATGCTGGCCGGACGGGAGATCACGACGCTCGAAGGTCTGGGCTCAATCGACAGCCCCGGCCCGGTACAAAAGGCCTTCATGGACGAACAGGCCGCGCAATGTGGCTACTGCATTCCGGGCATGATCATGCGGGCGCATGCCCTTCTGTTGCAGAATTCCGCGCCCGACGAAACGACCATCCGCGAGGCCCTCGAGCCCTCTCTCTGCCGCTGCGGAACGCATATGCGGATCCTGCGCGCCGTTCACCGGGCGAGCGAAGGCTTTCAGCAACAAACATCCGCCGCAGGAGAGGCTAGCCAATGACCGTCCTTGATCACTTGGAACTGTCACGCCGCTCGCTTCTCAAAGGCGGCGGCGGGCTGGTTCTCTACTTCTCGATTTCGCCCGGCCGGCTGGCGGCGCAGGAAGGTGAGCCGACCCCTGCTCCACCGGCCGCTGCTCCATCGCCGCCCAAGCTTCCGGGAAGCCTTTCCGACTTTCCTTTCCTCGATTCCTGGATACGCATCGACAATGACGAAAGCATTACGGTCTTCACCGGCAAGGCCGAACTCGGCCAGGGGATCCGGACCGCCCTCAGCCAGATTGCGGCGGAGCAGCTCAAGGTGGACTTCTCGCGGATCAGGCTCCTCACCGCCGATACCGCGCAGACGCCAGACGAAGGCTACACTGCAGCCAGTCACTCTATGGAAAAGAGCGGCACGGCTATTTTGCATGCCGGAGCATATCTGCGCCGGATGATGATCGGACTGGCGGCCGAGGAGCTCGGTGTCGCGGCGGGCGATCTCAAGGTCGAGGACGGCGCTGTCGTTAGCAGTGCCGGCGAAAGGCGAAGCTACGGGCAACTGGTCAGCGGGCGGTCGCTTCATGTGACGGTGAACGATCAGACCGGCTTCTTCGAACCGGGAAATTACACGGTCATGGGGCAACCGGTGCCGCGCGTCGATATTCCGGGCAAAGTCACCGGCGAGCCGTCCTATGTGCACGACCTGAGACTTAAGGGCATGGTGCATGCCCGCATCGTGCGTCCGCCGAAACGCGGCATGCGCCTTTCCGACCTCGATACGTCGCGGATCGATGACATGCCGGGCGTGATCAGGGTGGTTCGGGACGGCAACTATCTCGGCGTGATCGCGGAAGGAGAGTTCCAAGCGATCCAGGCGATGCAGGCGCTCCAAAGAGCCGCCCAGTGGGAAGGCGGCGCCTCGTTGCCGTCCGACACGGACATCTACGATCATCTGATGAAATTGCCGGCGGACACCAGCGTGATCAACGGGCCGGAGACGGCGGTGTCGCCGCCCGACGGCGCGAAGATCGTCGAAGCCACCTACACACGGCCCTACCAGATGCATGGATCGATAGGGCCTTCCTGTGCAGTGGGTCTCTTCCAGAATGGTCAGCTCACCATCTGGAGCCACACCCAGGGCGTCTACCCGGACCGTGCGGCCATCGCCGAGATGGTCGGCATGGACGAGCGAGCGGTCCGACTGATCCATGTGGAGGGCGCGGGCTGCTATGGCCATAACGGCGCCGACGACGCGGCAGCCGATGCGGCCCTATTGGCGCGCGCGCTGCCCGATCGCCCGGTCCGCATCCAATGGATGCGCGATCACGAGCATCAATGGGAACCCTATGGCTCGGCCATGGTCGTGCGGGCACGTGGCTCCGTTTCCGGCTCTGGCGATATATCGAGCTGGAACTACGAGGTCTGGAGCAACCCGCACACCACGAGGCCGGGCCCGGCGGGCAATCTCCTGCCCGCTCAGCTCATTTCCGCTTCCTTCGAGCCGGAAGCACCCACCAACATCCCGCAGCCAGCCGGCGGCGCCGACCGAAACGCCGTTCCGGAATACAGCATCCCGAATGCGCGCGTCGTCGAACACTTCATCAGCGAGATGCCGTTGCGCACATCGGCCCTACGCTCCCTCGGCGCTTACACGAACGTCTTCGCGCTGGAGAGTTTCATGGACGAACTAGCACTTGCCGCCGGGGCGGATCCGGTGGAATTCCGGCTTGCCCGGCTTGAGGATCCGCGGGCGCGCGATGTCGTGACCACGGTCGCAAAGGCGTTCGACTGGACCGGGTGGGAGCAAAGACCCGGGCGCGGGCGCGGCTTTGCCTATGCGCGCTACAAGAACCTCGCCGCCTATTGCGCGGTGGCGATCGAAGTCGACGTGGACGGTGCAACCGGGCGCATCAGGCTTGGCCGGGCAGTCGCCGCCTGCGACAGCGGCCAGGCCGTCAATCCCGACGGCATCCGCAACCAGATCGAGGGCGGACTTGTGCAATCGGCGAGCTGGACGCTTTTCGAGCAGGTCCGCTTCGATGCGGAAGGGGTGCATTCTGCCGACTGGGCGGGTTACCCGATCATGCGGTTCCCGTCAGTGCCGGAGACGGTGGAAGTCCATGTCGTCGACCGGCCGGGGGAACCCTTCCTCGGCACCGGCGAGGCCTCACAGGGACCGGCGGCGGCCGCGATCGCCAATGCCGTGGCGGACGCGATCGGCGTCCGCATCCGCGACCTGCCGCTCCAGCCGGAGCGCGTGCGTGCCGCGATGCAGGCCTGAATGCCGATCAGTTCTCCCCCCGTGGAGGATTTTCCTCATGCAGTCCGCCAACTCCGGACCCTAATCTCGGAACATCGTCGAGACATCTCGGTTGGACAGGGACGGAGGCAGTCGCCTCCATGATCAGCCAATCAAATCACTGGGAGAATCCAACCATGAAAAGTCTACTCTGTAGCGCCAGCCTCTTTGCTCTAATCTTCGCGCCCGCCTATGCGCAAGAGCAAAAGCAGCCCGACCAGGCAACCCAACAGGAGCAGACCCAGCCGCAGACGCAGGTGGAACCCGAGGGCATGATTGTTTTGTCCGAGTGGCGTTATGATCCGCTTTATGCTTCCGGCTGGAGCGTCGATCAGGCCTTCGACGAGGCGACAGTCGCCGGCGAGAATGGCGACGAGATCGGCGACATCGAGAACATCGTCTTCGACAGAGACGGCAATGCCGTTGCGCTGATAGCAGAGGTCGGCGGTTTTTGGGACATTGGCGACACGCATGTCAGCATCCCCTGGGATCAGGTACAGATCTCCGAGGACGCCGCCCGCTTCACCGTGCCGGTGACGGAGGAAAATGCCGACGATTTCGCCGCGGCCGGAGACCGGAGCGTACTCCGCGAAGGTGAAACGGGGCAGGTGTCGACGGTCGACGACGACCTTGCGACCGGGCCCAATCTGTTCAAGGCCACCGACATCATCGGAGATACGGCGTTTCTCAATAATGCGGAGCGCTACGGCTATCTGAACGACATCATCGTCAATGACGGCAAGCTTGCGGCCGTCGTCGCCGACACGAGAGCATATGGCCGGGGCTACTACGCCTATCCGTACACGGGCCCGACCGCTTGGCGCGACCCGGCACGTTATACCTTGCCCTACGGGGCCGAGGACGTCGCTGTGCTGCAGGTCTTCGACTACAGTCAGATGCAGCGAAAGGGCGCAACGGATGCTCGCACGCAGGACGCGGGCACGACGTCGAGCACTCAGCCCATGCCGGAGGCTGAGACGGATACCCAAACCCCTCAGTGAGTGGTTCAACGCAGCGGGAGTGCCCGGCAATGGCGCTCCATTTCTTGGCTTTCCTTGCCCGCAGTCGTCGCGTGACGGCTGCGGCTGACGCTCCTTCCGGAGATTGTATCACCAAGGTCGAGCGAGACAGGTAATCCGGATGCCAGCGAATCTGAGGCCCGCGGACTTTTCCTTCCGGCTCGTTCTCATGGCGGCGGCGCTGGTTGTTGCCGGCCTGTTGTTTTGGGAACTCCGGCATCTCCTCCTGCTTGTCTTCGCCGCCGTCCTGCTGGCGATCGCCCTTACTGCCTTCACTCAATTGATCAAGGATTGGCTCGGGACTGGCTGGGCGCTGTCCCTGCTTGTCGCCACACTCGTAATCGCTGCGGCCGTAGCGGGCTTCAGTTTCCTTCTCGGTTCCCGTATCGCCGGCGAAATAACGCAGCTGGCGGAGCGCGCTCCGGAACTGGCCGTCTCCGTTGGTAACTGGTTCGGCCTGGAAGACCCGCTCCAATGGCTGGAACAGCAGGCGCGCAGAGTGTTCCGGAACTTTACTCTGTTGAGTGGCATCTCCGGGCTCTCGACCGTCATTTATTCCGGGCTGGTCCAAACGTTTCTCGTGGTCGCTGGCGCAATATATTTGGCCGCCCGGCCACGGACCTATCGTCAAGGCTTTCTCAAGCTGCTGCCGCACACATGGCGAAGCGAGGCCGCGGACGTCATAGCCT
The DNA here is from genome assembly GCF_001854885.1 of Ensifer sp. LCM 4579. GTDB lineage: Bacteria > Pseudomonadota > Alphaproteobacteria > Rhizobiales > Rhizobiaceae > Sinorhizobium. The sequence continues at coordinate 150,114 of NZ_MDDV01000007.1, forward strand.
CGGCCGCGGGCGCTCTGCGGGTATGGCTGCTTGGGCAATTCCTCGCGATGATCACGGTGGGCCTCGCGACGACGCTGGGGCTGCTGGCGCTCGGCATTCCATCGGCCGTCGCGCTCGGCTTCCTGGCCGGAGTGCTCGAGTTCGTGCCCTATGTCGGTGCGGTCCTCAGCGCCGCGCCGGCAATTGCGCTCGGGCTGGTCGAAGGTCCCACCAAAGCCCTTTTGGTCCTCGGGCTTTACTTCGCCATCCAACAGGCGGAGGGGCTGCTGCTCGCTCCACTGATCCAGCGCAAGGCGGTCGATCTGGCGCCGGCTCTGGCGATTTTTGCCATCGTCGCCTTCGGCATCGTCTTTGGTCCAATGGGGGTCGTGCTTGCCGCCCCGCTGACCGTCTTGTCGGTGGTCCTGGTAAAAGCATTGTGGCTGCAAGAGGGAGGCGAGCGGCCTGGTGCCGAAGCGCAGGCCGAGCGGGCGGACCTCGAGAGCTCCGCGGGAAGTTGAGTACTTGAAAATTGGAGGTTGGCAATGCTGAAATACCGTTTGAAGGGAAGCTCCGGCCGAAAATCGTTCCCCCACTGCTGCCTGGCGGCCGCGATCGCATGTGCGGTGCTGGGCGGCGTGTCGTCGGCACAGGTGCCGAAGAGAGAGCCACCGGCCTCCTTCAGAATTACCGACAGACCTCCCAAACCTGATCCTTTGCCCCCCGAAATCCAGCCCGGTGACGAGAGCTTCGTGCAAATTCACGGGAGATGGGTGGACGACCCCGCGCAGTGTCCGGTTGGCGAGCCTGCCTCGCCGCCGGTTTCATCCCTTCTCACCGATACACTTCTCAGATGGCAGGGCAAGACCTGCAGCGTGCGAGACGTCACGGCAACCGAAGTCGACGGTGAACTGACGGCACTTTGCGTTTCCGAAGATGGGCGATCGGAATACGAGTTCCTGCTACGGCGCGAGACTCCTGAACGGATGCGCATCCACCTTCAGGACTCGGCAGAGGAGCAGGTGCTGATACGGTGCCCCCGGTAGCGCGAATTGGGTCCGATTGAAGGATGCCTATCCGCTTTCCCGTCACTTCCAATAGTAGGGATAGCCGTAATATTCGTGGTAGCGCGTTTCATAGGCGCGATCGAGCGATTCGCCCGGGAGATACTCCGGCGCGTTGCGTATCTGGTCGCGGGTGAGGCTAGTGTTCACGGTCTGGGTGGCCCAGATCACGTTGGTCAAGGACATCGGCGAAATCAAAACTTTCTTGCCGGGCCACCAGTTCACCGTATCCACGGCGATGTAACGGATCGCCCAGGCATCGGTGTCGACGACCAGGTCCTCGACATGACCGATGTCCCCATTCGTGGCGTTGACGTAATAGCCGGTGACTTCGTTCGCGGATCGCAGATGCGGATCGCCCTCTCCTCGCGCATCGGAGGCTGCCAGTTCTTCCTCGTAATCGGGAGTAGGCACGGGCACGACCGGAGCCCTGGCGCCGGGCGCAAAATAGGTGTGCGGGCCCCAATAGGGGTGCCAGCCATAGTGGTCGTAGACGCTGCTTTCCTGCCGGCGCGAGACGGGAGCATCGAAATCGATCTCAGGACTGTCCTTGACCTGTTGTTTCGTCACGTTGACGGACAGAAGCCGTCCAATGGAATCTGACGATAGAATCGCCGATGGCGGCAAGAGCACCTTTCTGCCGGTGAACACCACGCCCGTCTCGACGACGAACCAACGAACGGTCCAGTTCTGGTCGTCGAAAAGAAGATCGCCGATGGTACCGATCGAGCCGTCGGTGGCGTCGATGCCACAGCCCTTCATGTCGGATGCGCTCCATAGCATTGTCTCGCTCCTCGATGTTCTGGCGCCGCGCGCCCTTTCAGGCGCTCAAAAGTCGCGCTTGAATCGGCGCATCGAGCCTACCGGAAATCGGTTCCGTTTTTCGGGTCGATGCGCTACCGCCTCTTTGTCGTCGTGGGGCGATTCCGGTCCGTCTGCTTTGCGACGCGATCGGCTTGCACGCCGGTCTCATAGGGCGAGGGCTCGCCGTCTTGGAGGTCGCCGGCGTCCGCGACGCGCTTTCTGCCTGTCCCCGATTTAGGTTGGGGCGTTGGCTGCGGGGTTGTTTCGGATTCCTTCCACACCTCTTTCGGCTCGTTCAGGTCCTCAGTGTCGGGGCGCGCCTTCCGGCGCTCATGCCTAGTTTCGGTCCCTGTCGTTTTAGTGAGGTCCGGCTGGTGCTGTTGCGTTTTTCCCTGGTGGGGCATTGTCCACTCCCGTTCTCAAAGCGCTAACGAACTTGGTTGCCAATAGTTCCGGTCCATGGCCGTGGCGATCTCTCGGAGTGAAGGAACAGAACGGTCTGGCGTTGGTTGGAAGTCACGACGCCGGTTCCGGGAGATCAGGACAACCAGACTGCGAGAGCGGTCGCCGCGAAGGAGGCAATCATGACATCCCAGTACGTCGAGGGTTGGCCGCAGCAATCCCGCGAGGCTGCCCAGTTGGTGATCGATCGTTATGGAGAACCGGACGAGGCGACGGAGACCCAACTCGTTTGGCACCGGCCCGGGCCGTGGAAGCGGGTCGTCGCAACCCGGGTGTTCTTTGACCACGATTTCCCGGCTCCGCATCACGATTCGGTGGAATCCGTAATCGACTACCGCGTTCCGCCGGAGAAGGTCTCGGACCTTGCTGCTTTCGATGGCAGCGTGATCGTGGAGCGCACCGCCGGCGAGGTTTCCGCGCGGTGCCACGACGAGGAAGCAAATTTCCTCGCCTTGAATCTCATGCATGACATCGTCACCGGCAAGAAAAGCGTCGAGGAGGCACGCGCCTACTACGCGAAGGAATTCGCCGACTATCGGCGCAAGAAGCCGACACCCTACATGGAAGGACTGCGTTTCACGCCGGCAGACGGAGGGACCGCCGATCCCGATATGCGCCTCTTGAGTGAGGACGATCTGGAGCAGGCAAAACAGGAAGGCCGGCAGCGCGGTTAGCACAACCGCTGCGACGTCGGCCGCGAACTCGCGGTGCTCCAGGGCGCCATCTTACGGCGTCTGGGGCAAGGAGGCTTTGATGAGATGGAGAGCCTGTATCGCACTGCTCGCGATTGCCGCATCGACCTCAGCCTCGGCCCTCGCGAAAAATCCGGGCTCTGCCGCGGAGCGCTGCCGTGCCGAGCCAGGTATCGATGGCGATCCCCAGGTGCTTGCGCGGAAGCTCGAGGAGTGCAACGGGGTGCTGAAACCACCCAGGGTGGGAGACTCGGAACTGGTCGAGCCGGCCCCCGATGTCGGCCGGACACCGGTGATCCGACCGGACGAGTTGCCTCCCCAACAGCATTAATCGACGCAAGTCACGCCGTTGCCTTGATAAAGGAAGCCTCCGAAGTGGATTTGCCATCAAACGCCGGCAACTGGTAAACGGTGGCCGCTCCTTCCGTCTTGTCGAGATATTGCATGAGCGCGGTGACGAGGTGATAGAAGATGGAGGCCGGGACTTCGGTTGCGACGCTCTTGCCCTTCTCGTCGATGCGGTCGATCCACATACCGAGCGGCGCCGGATCGATATGCCAGCGGAACAGGTGCCCGACACGAGCCTCGATCTCTGGCTTGAGGTCCGGTCCCCCGGTGCCATCGAGGGCGACAGCGGCCTTTACCGCCTCAGCCTGCGGCCAACTCCGTGAGCCGAGATCGAGCGGGAGGCCGGAGCGGGACACGGCGCCATAGGCCAATCCGGTCGAGCGGTTGAGCCCGTTGGCAATCGCGGAGGCGTAGAGCTTTCTGGCGAAAGCGATCAGATCCGCCTGGCCGCTCTTGCCGGCAAACTCGACCAGTAGCGACGCCCATTCGAAATGATGGCCCGGCTCCGTCCATTGTCCCTGCTCGCCGGCCGCCGGCTTCCAGGCGTTGTCGAAATATTCGCCGATCGTCCAGCTTTCGGCATCGAAGAAATGGCTGCGGAACAGGTCGATGATCCGTGCGGCCCGGCGCAAGTAGCCGCGCTCGCCGGTCGCCGTGTACCAGGCCAGGAAAGCCTCGAGCAGATGCATATGAGGGTTGGTCCGGCGCAGTTCGGTGCCGTCGGAAGTTTCCAGAAAACCGGTGAGGCGCTCATCCTCCAGATGCGCGTCGAGAAAGGCCAAGGTCTCCTGGCCCAGCCGCAGCGCGTCCGGATTGCCTGCCCGGTGAGCATGCGCCAGCGCCAGGAGTACGCAGGCGTGGTCATAGGCATCTTCGCAAGCGTCGACGATGGCGCCGTCGACATGTAGCACCCGAGCCCAACCCCCGCGTTCGGTGCGCCCTTTCCCCATGAATGCGAGGCCGTGTGCAATCAGCCGGTCCGCGTCTCCATCCCAGCCGCGCAATTTCGCCACGGAAAAGGCATAGACCTGCCGGGCCATGGTGCGCATGCGTTTTGGCTTCGTCAAAGGCGCAGCCTCGAAGCTCAATGCCTCATGGAAGCCGCCATGGCGCTCGTCGACGCCCATGGTCGACCAGAGCGGTAGCGTCTCCTCGAACAGCCAATGCGCGACACGCTGCCGCCAGGCGCCCGGCAGCATTACCCGGTCATGCGCTGGTGTGAACTTGGTCTCCAGGCGACCGCACTTCTCCAACTGCTCGACGATCCGCTTGACCTCCTGGCTCTTCGCCACCGGCGCCACGAAGGTTGCGTCAGCCGTTGCCACGATCGCAATGTCCCTAAGTCCGATCACCGAAAGCAGGCGCCCCTGGCTGCGCAGGTAAGCGTGCTCGCAATCGATGGCCACCACATCGCCAACCGCCACATTGCCATTCGCGTCCGTCGGGCTGACGTCGAGGAGGGATTGCCAGGAGCCGAGATCGCTCCAGCGAAAGCCTGCCGGCACCATCGCGATGCCGCGGGCGTTCTCCATGATCGCATAGTCGATCGACACCGAAGGAATTGCAGAATAGAGCCCGTGCGGCAGATATGTACCCGAAACTTCTCTTGCCGCCGCTGCGAAGGCGCGCACAGCCGCCTCCCAGATTTCGGGCCGGTGGCTACGAAACGCCGCGCGCATGGCTCCGGCGCGGAACAGGAAAATGCCCGCGTTCCAGAAGAAGGTTCCAGCCTCCACATAGGCTTTTGCGGTCTCGAGGTCCGGCTTTTCGACGAAGCGCGCGACGTCGCGGACATCGCCCTCCCCTCTCGCCTCGATATAGCCGTAGCCGGTCTCCGGTTGGCTTGGCGTGATTCCGAAGACGACGAGCCTGCCGGCGTTCGCAGCCGACGTGCCCTTCTCCACCGTTTCCCAAAACTGCTTTTCGGTCGCGATCTCGTGGTCAGAGGGAACGACCAGGACGAGGCCATCGCCGTAGGTTGCGATCGTTTCGATGGTTGCCACCGCCACTGCCGCGGCGGTATTGCGGCCGACCGGCTCGAAGATCGCCCGGCCGCCCGCAAGATTTATGCCAGCCATGTCCGCGCGCACCCGCTCGGCATGGCGTTCGGAGGCGATCAGGTGGATTGGCGTTTCGCCCTCTGGCCGGGCCTTCAGGCGCTGGACGGTGCTGACCAGCATCGAACCGTGTCCGGCCAGATCATGGAATTGCTTCGGATTATCCTCGCGCGACAGCGGCCAAAGCCGCGAGCCGACGCCACCGCTCATCACGAAACAGGAGATCCGTTCCGCCATTTACCGTCTCCTTCGCTTTGCTGTCGGCCCGAGCGGAACCATGCGCAATTTCCTCGTCCGCTCTAAATTGTCTGATTATAGGCGCCGACCTCCGCATGCTCCCGGAGCACACCATCGACCGCCTCGAACATGGCGCGCTGGCGCGCTTCCGAGACCGGGCTTTCCACCACCACGACGAGCTCCGGTTTGTTGGAAGAGGCCCGTACCAATCCCCAGGTGCCGTCCTCGGCCACCACGCGCACGCCGTTGACGGTCACGAGGTCGACGATCTTCTGTCCGGCGACCGGCAGCCCGTCGCGCTGCATCGTGCGAAACCGCTCCACAATGCGGTCGACGACGGCGTATTTCACGTCATCGCCGCAATGCGGTGACATGGTCGGCGAGCCCCAGGTCATCGGCAGCGCCCGGTAGAGCTCAGCCATGCTTTTATCCGGACTGCGGTCGAGCATCTCGCAGACCGCGATCGCCGTAATCAGTCCGTCGTCATATCCGCGTCCCAGTGGCGGATTGAAAAAGAAGTGCCCCGACTTCTCGAAGCCCGCGATGGCTCCAAGTTCGGCGACCCGGCGTTTGATGTAGGAGTGGCCTGTCTTCCAGTAGTCGGTGCGGGCGCCGCTTGCATTCAGCACCGGATCGGTGGCGAACAGTCCGGTCGACTTGACGTCGACCACAAAGTTCGAACCGGGACGCAAGGCGGAGATATCCCTCGCCAGCATCACGCCGACCTTGTCGGCGAAGATCTCGTTACCTTCATTATCGACCACGCCGCAGCGGTCACCGTCGCCATCGAAACCCAGCCCGACATCCGCGCCGCTTTCCAGCACCTTGTCCCGGATGGCATGGAGCATCGCCATGTCCTCGGGATTGGGATTGTAGCGCGGAAAGGAATAGTCGAGTTCGCAGTCGAGCGGGACCACCTCGCAGCCGATCCGCTCCAGCACATCAGGTGCAAAGGCGCCGGCTGTACCGTTGCCGCAGGCAGCGACGACCTTGAGCGGCCGGCCGATGCGCCTGCCGCGGGTGAGATCTTCGATGTAGCGCCGGCGGAAGTCCGGAACGCAGGTGTAGGCGCCGCCGCCGATCAGGTCGAAGTCGCCCTCCAGCACGATCCTTCTCAGTTCCGCCATCTCGTCCGGGCCGAATGTGAGCGGCCGGGCCATTCCCATCTTGACCCCGGTCCAGCCATTTTCATTATGCGAGGCTGTCACCATCGCGACCGACGGCACATTGAGGGCGAACTGCGCAAAATACGCCATCGGCGATAGCGCCAGACCGATGTCGTTGACCCGGGCGCCCGCCGCCATGAGTCCGCAGACCAAGGCCAGCTTGATGCCAAGCGAGTAGGCGCGGAAATCGTGCCCGGTCACGATATCCGGTCCGATGCCGGAGCGCCGGATGAAGGTGCCGAGCCCCATGCCCAGTGCCTGCACCCCCATGAGGTTCAACTCCGGCGGCTTGCCGCCGTCCGGACGGCCGAACCACCATCGCGCATCATATTCCCGAAAGCCGCTCGCCTTGATCAGTGGACTGGTCTCAATGGCAAATCTGTCGGGCATGGCTTCGGCGTCTGGCTCAGACACCTGTTCCGGTTCGATACGAAGAAAATTCACCTGCACACCTCGCGACCGTCGGCTGCTGGGAACGATTGGAAGATACTGGTTGCGCCAGTCCCGGTTAATCCCGGCCTCCGAGCTCGACAGGAAACATCTCGCTGAGCTTGTAAGCCACCTCGGTCCGATTGGTGGCCTTCAGCTTCTTCATGATATTGCGAATGTGGACCTTGACTGTGCTCTCGCGCAGATTGAGCTTATAGGCGATGATCTTGTTGGCCTTGCCGCATCGGAGCTCCCGGATGACCTGTTCCTGGCGTTGTGTGAACATCCCAGCCATGGGTCGTCGCGCCAGTGTTCCGCCTGCGTCCATGACCTTGTGGGTGGCAAGCACGCTACTCGCGGGAACGAAGATTCCTCCGGCGCGCGCCAACTTGACCGCTTCCACGCAGACGTCGAAACCGATCGTGGTTGGAATATAGCCCTTCGCCCCGCACTCCAGCGCCTTGAGAATCTGAGCCAATTCGTCGGTGTCGGCGAGGACCACGACAGGTGTCGGTCGAAACTCCACGACCAGGCCGGCGATCTCGGCCGCGATATTTGGATCGGTGACCTTTCGGCCGCCTATATTCACGAGGACTGCCGCGATGGGCGGGTGGACATCCCCGTCTTTTCGCCATTCTTCCGTCGATCCGAAGGCCAGGACCTCCAGACCCACGCCGTACGATACGAGGCATTGGGCCAGGCATTCCCTATCGAGCTTGCGGTTGTCGAGGAGAAGCAGAACCGCATCGGTTGCCGGCCTGTCGCATGTTTCATCGGCGGCATCGTCAGAAATGGATCCATTTACCGCGTTAATCGCGGAATTCTCGTAAGTTGGGGCAATTGAATGCATGATAAAACTCCCCGCCACGTTACGCAGGCGCAAACAACCGAGGGGACTGAACTGTACGGCGAGTCGGGTCACCGCTTCATAATAAAATTTTTGTGAATGGCGCCGAATGCAGAGCCATCTACGAATATCAGATTGAACGATAGTGCCTAAATGATCGTGGTGTATTAACCTATGTTAAGAACGCCGAATCTTAATATCGATGCTTCATGTTAATTTTGTCTTGGTTTCAGCGAAATAGTACCTTGTAATTATAGATTAGTATTTTCCACCAAGGAGTATTGACAATATATAATCCCTTTGGTTTAGCTCAAGGGATTGGGCTCTCACTCCACCCCCATGATTCGCCTGGCAATCGGAGGTAGCCCGGATCGAAACCTGCGAAACACTCGAGGCCCTGTCTGTTCAGATAATGAACGGCGCCGTGTCGAAATTCCAGATAGCCCCGCTCCCTCAGTTCGCGCAGCATGCGGTTGACGTGGATCGCGGTTAGCCCGAGGGCATCTGCAAGATCATATTGGGTCAGCGGACATTCGAATCCAAACCGCTTTGCGGCATTCGCCATTTCAAGGCGCGTGCCCAACTCGAGGAGCAGGTGAGCCGTCCGGATCAATGCGCTTCTCCGGCCGAGATTGGTCAAGTGCTGGACCAAAATTGCCCTTTGACGGGCAATCGCTCCAAGAAGGACGGCGGCGAATTTCGGAGAACGGGCGAGCCCCGCAAGCAATGCCTTGGCAGGCGCCTCGAACGCCGTCAGTTCCGTCTGCGAAATGAATGATTCGGCGGCTTCGCCCTCGAAGGGCCGAGAGGCGACGATCTCTCCCTTCAGCGGAAAATCCAGGATCTGCCGCTCCCCGTCTGGAAGCTCGGTGCAGATACAGCCCCAACCGGAATGCATGACGAAGATGCGATCCTGCTCGTCTCCCTGACGGGCGATAACGGCATGCGACGGGTAGCGCCTCAGAACGAAGCCGAGAGAGCCCAGATAGGCCTTGTCGCAATCGTCGAGTCCTGCGCGGAAGACCGGGGCCTCCTGCACCGCGGGAAATGCGTGAGAGGCAAGTGTCATTTCCGATGCACCTCTTTCTCTGGGGCATGCATGATACATCGAGTGGAGATCGACGTAAGATTGCCAATCGGGGCTAATGCAAATTGGGTATCTCCGTCCTCTTGGGAGTCTCCATTTAAATGGGCTAATATTGAAGGCGGACCGAGCCAATCAGTCGTTACGAGGCGCCCGGTCCCATCCGCCCCGTTTCGCGTTTACCTTCAAGGAGTTCTGAGGTCGGCTGAACAAAGTTTGACCTGAGGACTTAAAGCGCTTGCGCCGGCTCGAAAGGCCAGTTGTCGTCTCTGCCGGCAGCGCCCGCGCTATTGCAACTCAGTGATGCCCGACGATGGCGAGAAAAAAATCCACCAACGGCTACTCGGCGCGGCGCCGGCCCAAGGTCCTCAAGGCCAAGCCCAAAGCGATCGCACTTGCCGCATTGCACATTACGGAATCGCTGTTGCTCGAATTGGAAGCGTCCGAACTGCTGTCATCCAAGGAAATAAGGGGGCTGCTCAAAGACGCCATGACGACCCTGCAGAAGGCGGGCCGGCAGGAAGGAATGCGCAATTGCACTGTCGCGGGCGATATCGTGGGATCAATTCGGGAACAATACGCACGGTCGCGGCCCTGAACGGCCGGCGACCCGGCGTGGCAGTGCCGTGGCGCGGTCCCAGCCGGGATTCACGCGTCGATATCTGCCATCAGGCGCAGATATGTCTCGGCCACGCCGCGCCATGAAAAGGCCTTTGCCCTCTCTCCGCCTTTTTCCACCAGTCGGCAACGGATATCGTCCTCGGCGAGAAGCTGACGGATTAAATGGACCCAAGCCTCGACGTCATCCGGGTCGGCATAGAAAGCTGCATCGCCGCAAATCTCCGGAAGACATGGTGATGTCGAGGCGATAAGCGGACATCCAAGCGCCATCGCTTCGACGGCGGGCAAACCAAAGCCTTCGATACGGGACGGGAAGAGGAAGCACAGCGCTCGCGAAAGCGCCTTGGCCAAGTCGTCGTCACTGATGCGCCCCAGCAAACGCAGGTTCGAAGATCTCTGTGGGAGAAATCGCTCCACGAGGGCGGTGTCCAAGTCCCCGGCCATATAGAGGTCAAGGCCCATCCGATCCAATGCCGGGACGAGCTTCAACAGGAGCTCCACGTTCTTGTATGCCTGGCTCTGGCCGAGGCAAAAGACGAAAGGCCGCCGCCCGATTTCGAGCAAGGACCTCGCCGGTTCCCAGCGCGCCACGTGGTCGCTTCCGTTGTAGGTGACTGCGACCTTTTCGAACGGCGCCAAGTGGAAGCCGACGATGTGGTCTCGCGAGAAGTTCGATACGGTGGTGATGGCAGCCGCTCTGCGACCGAGCAGGGGAAGTATCAGCCGGTGCGCCCAACGGAACCCTCGCCCATAGCTCTGAGGCATCAGCCGCGTGTGGAGGTCGTGAATACATACGATTTGCCGCCGCACCGCGACCGGCGCGAGATTGCAGAAGCTCAGCAGTCCGCCCCTCACCTCAAACGGCAATTGCACCTGCACCCAGAACTGCGGCAGTCGCGGTCGGCGGTACTCGCTTACGACGCGCACGGGGATCGACTTCAGGCCGAATTCTCCAGTCGGCTCGCTTGGCGCCACGACCGTAAGCTCAAGCCCATGCGCAAGTGGATGACGTTCAGTGACCAGCGCATCGAGCGCCATCGTGACTTCTCGCGCATATCGGGCAACACCGGTCGGCCTCAAGGCGAGAAAATCTCCGTTTATCGTCCAGATACGATGCCGGTCGGGAGCGAGTGTCGCCGGTACGCCCGGCGCCCGAGGCAAAGGCGCCGCGGTCGTGAATGCGTGGTCAACAGTGTCTGAGCCCCTGATGTCGGTCATGTTTGCCACTCCGCCTCCGAAGACGGCGCATCGCTCCAACGCAAGAGGCAACCCGGAGTTCGGAAGGTGAGGCCGGGGCCTCTCGCTCCGCATGCGCCACTGGCAAGAGCGGTTCGTCTTCACAGTGAGCCCGTTCACGCGGTCGGGTCTCGATTCACTTCTGATCCCTGCCAAATTAGTGCCATGGGCGCCCACCCGAAACCGACCCCTTCGAGGTGTGCCCGGGCGGCGACTCCAGCATGCTCCCCGGAAAGTTTAGCGAGGCGATCAGGAGGTTCACCCAAAGGACGGTGGCACGGTGAGCCTTTCGGCTGATCGCCGCTCGCCTGACCGCACTGGACACGATCGACCAGACATCGAGGGCTCCCCCAAGGGCTGAAGGAGGACAGGAGGCGCGGACCGGTGCTTTGCGCTAGGCTTGGGCTATCCGTGACCCATGCGATGATGACGATGGAACGCTCGTGGACAATCAATGGACGCTTTCTGGCGCAGCCTCTCACGGGCGTCCAGAGATACGCGTTCGAGATCGTGCGTGCACTCGACGAGTTGCTTGTCGAGCGACCCTTCCTCGCGCGCGGGCTCAAGATCGATCTGCTCGCCCCTGCGGAGGCAAGAATTCCTTCGCTGAAGGCAATTTGCACACAGGTCATCACGCCGATGCGCGGTCACCTCTGGGAGCAGACCGCGCTTGCAACTCAGGTTAGAGGTGGATTGCTAAGCCTCTGCAACACCGGCCCTCTCGGCATTCGCAAGCAGATCCTGTGCATCCACGACGTGAACACACGAACCTATCCGCAGAGCTATTCGCTCCCGTTCCGGCTGCTTTACGGCACAATGCTCCCTGTGCTCGGCCGCAGGGTCGCGACCGTCGCCACCGTTTCCCACTACTCGGCAGGCGAACTCGTGCGTCACCGGATATGCAAGCCGGCCAAGGTCGTCGTGATCCCGAACGGGCACGAGCATGCGGCGTCCTGGAGGCCGAGGCACTCTCCCCGTACCGCGGCCGTGGCGGGACGGGATACGATCGTCGTCATCGGGAGCGCAATTCCCCACAAGAACACCGCTTTGATCATCGGCATGGCCGAAAGGCTCGCAGCCGTGGGGCTGCGAATAGCCGTCGTGGGCATGTCCGATGCCCGCGTCTTCAGGGCAGCGGGCCGGGAGGTAGCGGCGAGCAACGTCACGTGGCTCGGTAGACTCTCGGACGATGAACTCGCGGCGCTGCTGCAGGACTGCCTGTGCCTTGCCTTTCCCTCTTTCGTCGAAGGCTTCGGCCTGCCTCCTCTCGAAGCCATGGCCACCGGATGTCCCGTGATCGTGTCGAACCGGGCGAGCCTGCCGGAAATCTGCGCCGGCGCGGCACTCTACGCATCTCCTGACGACGCGGAAGCTTGGTTCGACCGTTTCATGCGCGTGCGCAACATGCCAGATGTGCGCGAAACGATGATCGGCCTTGGCAGGGCGAGAGCGTCGAATTTCCGGTGGAGGACTTCGGCTGTCCGATATCTCGAAGCGATGGCCGCTCTGGACGGGCTCACTGCACCGTCCACCGAGCGAATTGCCGGATTCATCGCCTGAAGTGTGCGGCGTTCGTGGCGGCAAGAGCCTCCAGGATCGCCGCGTCGAAGCGATCCTCCGAAAACCGCTCCGCATTGGACCGGCACGCCTGCGGCACCATCGCCGACTGCTTCTGCTCGAAGAGCTCAATGGCTTGAGTGAGGGATGCGACCGTCTGGCGGTCGAAGAGAATGCCCGTGGCGTCCGTCGCTTGGCCGAGTGGGCGCACGATATCGCATGCCCCGCCGCGACCGAATGCGATCAAGGGCGTGCCGCATGCCTGCGCTTCGGCCAGGGCGATGCCGAAATCCTCGCAACCGGCGAACACCATGGCTTTGGCCCTTGCGACGGTGTTCACATATTCCTGTCGCGGCAGATAGCCTGTGAAGACGACGTTGGAACGTGCCAGGGCACGAAGGCTCTGCGATTGTTGCCCTTCTCCCACCACGACCAACCGACGGCCCGGCATTTCATTGAATGCCTGGATCACGAGATCGGTACGCTTGTAGGGTGCGAGGAAGGACGCCGTCACATAGTAGTCGTCCTTCCGTTCGATGTATTCGAGCTCATCGAGCRCAACCGGCGGATACACGACCTCGGACTGGCGGCCGTAGATCCGCTGGATGCGCGAGCGCACATAGGTCGAATTCGCCAACATGAGGTCGGGCCCATGGGCGGTGCGCGTATCCCAGGTTCTCAGATGATGCAACATGTAGCGGAAGAGCAGGCCCTTTGGACCAAATCCGAGACGGCCCTGCTCCAGATAGGAAAACTGTTCGTCCCACGCGTAGCGGATGGGACTGTGCACGTAGCACAGATGCGGTTGATCGGGCCGTGTCAGGACACCGCGGGCAAAGGCCGCCGAGGACGAGATGACGGCATCGTAGGCGGTGATGTCGAACTGCTCGATCAGAAAGGGACAGAGGAAAAACAGGGAGCGGTAGTATCGCTGTACCATCGGCAATCGGTTGGCGGCCGAAGAATGGAATGCCACATCACGAAAATATTGCTCTTTTATGTCTTGCGGCAGGAAGTCGAAGAGGGTGAATACCTCTGCACCTGGAAACAACTTGCACAGGCGCGCGAGGACACGCTCCCCACCGCGGAAATTCGGGCACCAATCATGTACGATGGCGATCCTTGCGTCGTGATCCACCGAGGGGAGCGGAAATTCCGGCGAAACGCGCCGGTCAGGGTGTTTCAGGCGAGCAATCGTTGCCAATTCGTCCCGGCGCGCATGATGCATATGGAAATCCCGCTTGACCGTGACGGCGCCACAGCATCCTTTCGGACGCAAGAGGACGCGCGCACCATTACAGCGCCGCACGTCCTTCCAGACGCGCAAAGGTCGCTCTTTAAATCTGCACGTCGAGCTTTCCGAAAATCGGTTCCAATTTCGTAGCCGACGCGTTGGAACAGCTGCATATTCCGCCGCCCGATCGGATCCGACGTGCGGAAACAGCATTGGTCTCCGCTCTTTCCAGACGACTCCGATCCTGGAGCAAGTACCAGATAGTCTGTGTCCGGCGACCGGCGCGGACAAGCTGACAATCAGGTGTACCGGATTTTGTGCGATGCGGCAGGCGCAGCCCAAATGCGTATGGCCCTACGCCCGATGGGTCAGTCTCGTCCACCCCGATAGCCTTATTCTCAAGCTGTATCGCCGCCGCCCTCGGCTTAGGATGGCGGAGTGCCAAGGGTCGCCAGCGGGCCCGTGCTTAGTCAGGTGTTGGAGGCCGGGTTATCGATGAAAATGGTCGTGATCATTGCGACCTTCGGACGGAAAGAGCAACTCGCCCGTCTCCTGAAGCACCTTGAACGGCAGGAAAGACTGCCGGACGAGGTGATCGTCTCGGTTCCCGACGAGACGGATGTCGTGGCCCATGAGACCACCCGCTTTCGGTTTTCGATCGTCGCTGGAAAGCGTGGGCTGTGCGCACAACGCAACCAGGCTCTCGACTTTGCGCTGGGGCGTTTTGACGTGATTACCTTCTTCGACGACGACTTCATTCCCCAGCACAACTATCTCCGACTTCTCGAAACCGCCTTTCAGAAGCATCACGAATGGGCGGTGGTCATGGGGCACGTCGTAAAAGACGGCGCAAAAACCGCAGGCTTCACCTGGACGGAGGGGATCGAGGTGCTGGCAGCGGACGCAGAACTGCCCCACGGAGAGCCGAAGGTGGCCGATCACATCGGCGCCTATGGCTGCAACATGTCTATGCGCGCGCGACTGATCGGCGGCCTGCGCTTTGATGAGCGGTTGGTGCTTTACGGCTGGCAGGAAGACATCGACTTCACCAGCCAGTTGAGGCGGCTTGGGCGGGTCGTCGAACTGAGCACATTGCGCGGCGTGCATCTCGGGCTCAAGGCCGGTCGGGTCAGCGGCGAGCGCTTCGGCTACTCCCAGGTCGCCAACCCCATCTACTTGATCAGGAAAGGCACGGTACCCGCGAGCTTCGCACTGCCGCTGATGGGACGCAATATCACCGCCAATCTCCTGCGCAGCCTCTGGCCGGAGCCACATGTCGACAGGCGCGGGCGTCTGCGCGGCAATTTTACCGCTCTGGCGCATGTGCTGAGGGGTCGCATCGAACCAGAATACATTCAGAAGATAGCACCATCGGAGGCGAGATGATGCCCATGTCATTGCGCGTACCATGTACGAACGAGCGCCGGCGAAGCCTGGGCCGCAGCACTCTTCAAATGCCGCTTTCGGGAAAGTTGCGCGTTTTCTCTCATTGCATCCGGCGCCTCGCGGGCTTCATCATTTTGTCGGCTGTGCTTTCAGGGCTGGTCGTAGGCGGACCGACTGCCGCCGTCGCCAACGACGAATATGTCCTCGGCCCCCAGGACAAGCTTCGCATCAAGGTTTACGAGTGGCGGGCCTCGCGCGATATCATATTCGAATGGACGGCATTGAACGATGTATTCACGGTCAGCGCCGCAGGGTCGTTATCGCTGCCTTTTGCCGGCGAAATTCCGGCCGCCGGTCTTACGCCGAACAGTCTCGCATACGCCATCAGCGATCAGCTGATGCGTAACATGGGGCTCGGAAGGCGCCCCGACGCAGCCGTCGAAGTTATCCAGTATCGCCCCTTCTATATCGTCGGCCACGTTATGACGCCGGGGGAATATCCGTATAGACCGGAACTCACCGTTCTACAGGCGCTCAGCATTGCCGGCGGTCTCAGACGGAGAGAGGAAGGCATCGCCAGGTTCGAACGAGAGGTGATCCAAGGACGAGGGGATGTGAGCCTTCTCGGCCTGGAGAACATCAATCTGCTGGCGCGCAAGTCGCGCTTGCAGGCCGAGCTTGCGGACGCTACCGAGATTCAGTTTCCCACAAGCCTGACGTCACGCCGGGCGGATCCTACGATCGCGCTTCTCATTGAGCAGGAAGTGTCGATATTCAAGGCCCGCCGCGAGGGGCAGCACACGCAGATCCGCGCCCTCGATAATCTTCGCGAGTTTCTGGAAAAGGAGCTCGCGTCTCTGGAGGCGCAGCTGGTCTTCCGCGACAAGCAGATCGCATCCATCCAGAAGGAGTTGTCTGACGTATCGTCGCTGGTATCCAAGGGGCTGGCGGCGGCTCCACGTGAGATGTCGCTCGACCGCACGCTCGCGCAATACCAGAGCGATCGCCTCACGGCCGAGACGAGCCTGCTTCGCGCGCGCCAGGAGATCAGCAAGACGGAGGTCACCATCCTGGAATTGCGCAACCGCTACAAGAACGAAGTCACCTCGATGCTGCGTGAAACGCAAGCGCAGATCGAAGCTCTGGAACGCAGGTCAGACACCGCGTTTCAATTGCTCCACGAATCGGAGACCGCGGCTCCACGGCTGCTCGCACGACAGGTCCAGGCCGCCCAGGCCAAGCCGGTCTACACCATCGTGCGCCGCACGAATGACGGGAGCGAGGAACTTCCTGCCACCGAAGCGAGCTTGATCAAACCGGGCGATACGCTGACGGTGGAAATTCCAATGCCCGCCCCCGAGAGTTTCGCGGATACCGAACCGGAAGATTCCGACGTCACCACCTTCGCAATCGGTCAGGCGAAGTCCCCCGAGACCAACGCTCAGTAGCAAGGTGTTCCGGGACCCCACTCCGGTGGAGGAGCGGCACGCGCAAAGATCGCAGCGTCGCTTTGAGCTGCGGCATGTTCGCTGGCTCGTGACGCAAATGCGCCTTCGGCCCGTCAAAGGCCGCCCTCGCTTCGTCAACGCGGCGTTCCTAAAGGCATGGGATAACTTGGTTCGGCACGTTCACAATGCCGAGCGACTCTGCTCTTCTGAGGCTGATGAAACTTTCCCTTCGGACAACAGCCGAGGAGGTTGCCTTGCCTTGGATCTACCTTGCAATCGGAGCGGCCGGCGTGCTCATCGGCGTCCGCTTCAAGGTGTCCACGCTGCTCGCGACGTGCTTCGCAACCATTGTTGCGAGCGTTACCACGATGAAGTTATTGGGGTTTTCAGACCAGCACACCCTGCTCAAGACGTTGTTGCTCCTACTCACGCTGCAGGGCACCTATCTGATCGGCCTTACGCTTGCGAGCCTGCGGCACCGCTCGGTTTTGCATGACGGCTGCGACAACCAGGATGGATAACGGCTTTACCGGCACCGTCCTACGATGCCTGGTCGAACCTCATGACCACGAGGGCTGTCCATGCCAGAATGCTGAGATCGGACCAGATCGACCAGTTCCGCACATAGTCTGCATCGAGACCGACGCGGCGCTTGTAGTCGATGTCGTTCCGGCCGCTAATCTGCCATAGGCCCGTAACGCCCGGCCGGGTTTTCAGATACTCATCTGCAAGGGAACCATAGCGCGACAGCTCGCTGGCAACGATGGGTCGGGGGCCGACGCAGCTCATTTCGCCTCGCAGCACATTGACGAGTTGCGGCAGTTCATCAATGCTGGATTTCCGCAGAACATGGCCAAGAAACGTGATCCGTGGGTCGTGCTTGAGCTTTTGGGCCGCCCGCCACGACTCGGCGGCCTGCGGATTGCGGGCAAGATACTCTTCGAGGACCTGTTCCGCATTCGGCACCATGGTGCGGAATTTGTAACAATCGAATGGTCTGCCGTTGAAGCCAATGCGGCGATGGGCGAAGAGCACCGGACCGCCCATGGTGGCTTTGATGAGGATTGCCGTTACGAGCATTATAGGAAGCGCCAGAATCAGGGCGACCGATGCCACGGTGATGTCCAGGGCTCTCTTGCGCCATCCCCCAAGCGGACCGATTTTTCGCCCGAGCGCCTTTCCCGTCTGCAGAGCTTTGGTCTCTGACTCCGCTCCAGTTGTGCCGTTGAACCCGGATTCGGCCCGATGAGGCTTCCATCGGGCACTCAGCCAAGCCTGTGCCGCAGCGCGCGAAACGGAAGACTGGCGCTCGCCGATCGACGAGCCCCTGAACCTGGTGAAAATTCCTCTACGGACCGGGCGGATATCCTGTGTGTTGATTGTCATGAGCGATCTCCACGACATCTCACCAACCATTTTTCAGCCGCCTCAACCGCACTGCAAGAAATGCAATGGGTGTAGCACCTATAGCGATTGCCGCTTTCACCTACTACCAAGTTGCTATCCGCATACCCGCTTCGGAGGCGCTCGGCGCCTGCGCTCGAGCCAAAGCGCGGAACGCTCTACCTTCAGATAGTGCATGTCTCCTCGAATCGATCTTGATCCGGGGAGACATGCAGCAGTTCAAGGTGTTGCAGCGACCCTTGCGCGACCAATAAGGCGCGCGGCAATTCGTGCCGCTACCTGGCATCACCTCAAAGGCGCTTCCTCTCAGTACGCAGTTTGTGCTGCGCGTTTGCGATATTGCCGTATCGACAAGCGGCGGACCTTCGTCATGATCACTCCGATCACCGAGGCCTTCGTGACCTGCAGGATCCGCGACAGCTCGGCTGCGAGGTCGACGGGCGTCTTTCCCCATTCCGCAACTATGAGGATGCCGTCGAGCACGGAAGCTGCCGCCATACCATGTAGTCCGGAGGTGAAGGGTGGCAGGTCGACAATGATCACTTCGTAGCTCTCAAGCTGGTGAATCGCAGCCTTCATATTGCTGGCTATGAGCAGGCGCTGGGCGTCCGATGCCGTGCTTGGCAGGAGATCGAAGGGCATCCCCGGTACGCGCATGATTTGCCCTTCTATTTGCTCGCCGCTATGACCATCTTCTCCAGTGGGCGCTGGCGAGTTCGGGAGGCGCTTGGTCAGGGTAGAGTGGGGTCGATCGGCATCGATGACGAGAGTGCGCACCCCGGACGTCGCATAGAGCGCCGCGAGATTACTCGCAACCGTGCTTTTGCCGTCGCCCGGGGTGGCCGAGGTGATGCCGATGCATCGCAATGGATGCGCGCTCTCGGCAAGTCCGATCGCGGCCTTCGCGCTTCTGAGATTCCGGGTGAAGAGAGACGCCGGACGTCTCAATACGTCATCCAGTCGTCCAAAGCTTCGTAGCCAGCCCACCGGCGGCAGTTCCCCGATGCATTCTAAGCCCAGCTCGTCCCTGATCTGGCGCGGTGTCCGTATCGTCCGATCAAGTGTGTGCCGTGCAAATGCAATGCCGACGCCAGCCATCAGTCCCGCCAGTCCGCCCAACGCAAGTACGAGCTTTTTGCGTGGATGGCTGGCGACGAGCGGTCGCGTGGCCTGCGTTATGACCCGTGCGTCGGCGATCAGGTAAGGTTGCTGGTTCACGGAACTCGTGAAGGCCGCCAAGAGGCTTTCATACATCTTGCGATACGTGTCCGCGGTAACCTCGAGCTCCTCGAGGGTCGGGCCGCCTCGTGTGACGCCCTCCCCTTCTCCCGACGCCACGACTTCGCCGTCGACGATCGCTGCTCCTAACTGCCGACCGACGCGGTAGTCGTGCTTGGCGCGAAACTCCTGGGTCATCTGCGTCGCCAGATTCATTTGTGTACGCACTTCCTCGATGCGTTTCTCCAGCCATGCCACGCCTTCGCGGGCGGCCGCGGCTCTTGTCTCCAATTGTTCGCGAACGAACGCTGCAGCCGTGGCGTTGGCGATCTCGGCCGCCAACTCCGGGTCGACATATTTGAAGGTGATGTCAATCGCATAAGAGACGCCGACGCGCTGGACGGCCAAGCTCGCTTGGAACGTTTCAACGACACGGCGCCTGCGTTCGAATTCAGAAAGCTTTGGGGTCGGGTTCTTTACTTCCTGAGCCTTTCCGGCAGGGGCAAGGGGGGCCTGCGGCGGCTCCTCTTGCGAAACTTCCCCGGAGGCCGTCGCATCCTCCATCACCTTCAACAGCCGATGGAAGCGTTCGCCAATGCCCGGGCTGTTCATGTGCTTGAAATTCGGGTTGTCCATAAGGCCCAATTCGTCGATCACCATTAAAGCAATCTTTTCCGACCTGATTACTGCGAGCTGGGTTTCGACCTGGGAGGTGTCGAGCGAGAGGTTGATCTCGCCCGATTGCTGTTGCAGCAATTGGGGAATCTTGGGTTCAATGAGTATCTGGGTCCGCGCCGTGAAGACCGAATCCGTAGTGGCAACGTAAAAGGCGGCGATGAGCAGTCCCAGCAACGGAAACGTCATGATCAGAACGATGCGCTGCCGGATGAACGAAATAATGTCGGCAATGCCGATGAACTCGGAATCCTGTTCCGATCCATGCAAATCGCGTTGGTTTGCCGCTACCGACCACTGACGTTCTAGCATAGCGCGCCGCCCGCACTTCGTGAATCGTGATGATGTACCGGGCAAACCGGAGACGCCTGTCGACCTGCGTCCTGATGCGCATCCGCGTTGTCCCGGAATTCAGATTAGCCCCAGGGGGCGGGTACGGAAACGCCACCAAATGGCGTAGTCGGCCTTCCCCCTGCCCGCGCTCGGTCACAGGCCCACTTGACGGACATGTTATCGATAACATATGTTTAACATATGTTTTCTTCCAATCGCCGAGCTTTGGGAGGAGCGCAGTGGTTGGTGAAAGGCTTCTGGAGTTTCACTCCATTACAAAGACCTTCGGCGGCACGCGGGCTCTGTCCGAGGTGTCGCTCGATCTGCAAGCCGGCGAAATCCTTGCACTTCTCGGCGAGAACGGCGCGGGCAAGTCCACGCTGATTAAAACGCTTGCCGGCATCTACCGTCCCGATGGCGGAGAAATCCGGTTTCGCGGCGAACACTACGTCAATCAGCCGCCGAAGCCGAACAGGCGCCAGCCGGTCGCATTCATTCATCAGGACCTCGGCCTGATCGAATGGATGACCGTCGCGGAGAATGTCGGCCTGGCGCAGGGCTTCTCGATGAAGTCGCGCCTGATCGACTGGCGTCAAACGGAGGAGCGGGCCCGCGAGGCGCTGCGTCTCGTCGGCTGCGACTTCGATCCCTCCACTCGCGTTCACGACCTGACGCGCACGGAGAAATCCCTGGTGGCGATCGCGCGAGCCTTGGCCGTGGAGGCGGATGTGCTGGTGCTGGACGAGCCGACGGCAAGCCTTCCGGCCGACGAGGTGGAGCGGCTGTTCGAAGCCATTCGGCCGCTGAAGGCGCGCGGCGTTGCGATGATCTATGTCTCGCATCGCCTCGATGAGATCTTCAGGATTGCCGACCGCGTTGCAGTGCTGCGCGACGGCCGCCTCGTTGGGCAGAAACCAGTCCGGGAAACGATGCCGGAGGAATTGATCGAAATGATCGTCGGGCGCAAGGCAGATCAGCTTTTCCTCAAGGCGGAGTGCGCGCCGGGCGAAGCGGTCGTCAGCGTCCGCCATCTCGCATGCGGGGGCGCCGGGCCCGTTTCATTCGACGTATTCAAGGGCGAGTTGCTCGGCCTCGTCGGTCTGCGCGGCGCGGGGCAGGAACTGGTCGGCCGTGCCCTGTTCGGGTGCGAACCCTATGCCGGCAGCGTCACTCTCGGGGGAGGCCGCCCCGATCTCTCGAGCCCGGTTGCCGCCATGCGGTCGGGCATCGGCCTGATTGCCAGGGACCGCACCGAGGAATCGGTCGCCATGTCGCTTTCGCTGCGGGAGAACACCTTCCTCAATCCGCAAGCCTCCGGACGTAAGCTGCTTTCCCTCCTCTCCCCCGCCCGGGAAGCGGACATGGCCTATGCCATCGGGGAGCGGGTCGGACTGAGACCGAACGACCAGAGCCTGCCGATCGAGGCGCTTTCCGGCGGCAACCAGCAGAAGGTCGTGGTCGGAAGATGGCTGGCGACCGGCCGCCGCGTGCTCATCGCCGAAGACCCGACCGCCGGCGTCGACGTCGGCGCAAAGGCGGAGATCTACCGCTTGATCGCCCGCGCGCTCGAAGCCGGCCTCGCCGTCATCGTCGTATCGACGGATTTCGAGGAAATCGCCCATATCTGCCATCGCGCCCTTGTCTTTTCTCGCGGACGCATTCTCCGCGAGCTGCGGGGGCCTGAGTTGACGACCGCGGCAGTGATTGCCGCCGCTTCGGCCTCCGAGGCCGCTTGACGTTCCGGGAGAGAACAATGCAGTCGATCGAATCCACCGCGCTTGAACCGACCCGAGGCGAACTGGCGGGCCTGAGCCTGCTGCAAAGGCTCATACGCTATCTGCCGGCCTATGGACTCGTGATCCTGACGCTCTTCCTGATCATCCTCTTCTCGGTCCTGTTGCCCCAGACATTTCCGACCGTGCTCAATCTGCGCTCGATCGTCTCCGATAAGGCGATCATCGCAATGCTGTCGCTGGCTGCGATGATCCCGATGGCAGCCGGCCGCATCGACTTGACCGTCGGCTACGGCATCGTGCTTTGGCACATCCTGGCGATCAGCCTGCAGACGATGTTCGGCGTGCCCTGGCCTCTGGCGGTGGCGATCGTACTGGCGCTCGGGGCGCTTTCCGGCTTCTTGAACGGGCTGCTCGTCGAAGTGGCGCGGATCGATTCCTTCATCGCAACGCTCGGCACAGGCACAATTCTCTATGCGCTAGCGCTCTGGCATACCGGCGGGCGGCAGGTTGTCGGCGTCCTGCCGGATGGCTTCTATGCGCTGAACGGAACCATGGTCCTCGGCCTGCCGATTACCGGCCTCTACGTGCTGCTCCTGGCAGTCGCGCTATGGCTCGTGCTCGAATATCTGCCGGTCGGCCGCTACGTCTATGCGATCGGCGCAAACCCGAAGGCCGCGGCACTCAACGGCATTCCGGTTCGCCGCTTCGTCGTCGGGGCCTTCGTGTCCTCGGGAACGCTGACGGCACTTGCCGGCATTCTGCTCGCCTCGAAGCTCCGGATCGGTCAGGCGAGCGTCGGTCTCGAGTACCTGCTGCCGGCCCTCGTCGGTGCCTTCCTCGGCTCGACCACGATCAAGCCCGGCCGCGTCAATGTCTGGGGGACGATCATCGGCGTAACCATTCTGGCCGTCGGCATCTCGGGCATCCAGCAGTTTGGCGGTTCCTTCTTCGTGGAGCCGCTCTTCAACGGCGTGACGCTGCTCGTGGCGATCGGCATCGCCGGCTATGCGCAACGCAAGCGCGGGACCGTCATGCGAAAGCCGGCGCCCGTCACGCCCACCGCAAACGAGTGAACTTCGAAGACAGGATCTGCTTCAAACAACCCAAGGGAGGAAGGGGAATGAATCGCAGGATTTTCATGACGGGAATGGTCGCCGCCGTGGCCTTGCTGACGGCCAATGTTGTGCTGGCCGATCCCATGGGTGACGCCAAGGCGCTGGTTGAAAAATGCGCGGGCAAGGTCAGCGCCTCGGCGGCCGCACCGCGGCCTTTGGTCAAGCCATGGCCCTGAAGCCGGACGGCATCATCATCAACGGCTTCGACGCCGTCGAACAGGCGCCGGCGCTCGAGCAGGCGAAAGCCGCCGGAATTCCGCTCGTCGCATGGCATGCGGGCCCGGTAATCGGACCGGATGAGAAGAACGGCCTCGTCGCCAATATCAGCACCGATGCGATGGAGGTCTCGAAGGCGGCGGCGAATTGGGCCTATGTCGATGCACAGGGCAAGCCGGGCGTCGTCATCTTCACGGATTCGACCTACGCGATCGCAATCGCCAAGGCCGACAAGATGAAAGCGGAGATAGAGGCGCTTGGCGGAACGGTGCTCGAATATGTCGACACGCCGATTTCGGAGACGTCGCAGCGCATGCCGCAACTGACGACCTCGCTCCTGCAGAAATACGGAGACCGATGGACGCATTCGCTGGCGATCAACGATCTCTATTTCGACTTCATGGGCCCGTCGCTCGCCGCTGCCGGCAAGAGTGGTACGGATGCGCCGATCAATGTCGCCGCCGGCGATGGCTCCGAATCCGCCTATCAGCGCATTCGTGCGGGGCAATTCCAGAAGGTGACCGTCGCCGAGCCGTTGAACCTGCAGGGCTGGCAACTGGTCGACGAATTGAACCGCTCGCTCGCCGGTGAGAAATGGTCCGGCTACCTCTCGCCGCTGCACGTGGTGACCGCCGACAATGTCGAATTCGACGGCGGGCCGAAGAACAGCTTCGACCCGGATAACGGCTACCGCGACGAATACAAGAAGATCTGGGGCAAGATGTGATCTCCCAAGCTGGGGCGCCGCGAATGGCGCCCTACTTTTTTCTCAGATTTTCGGCGTCGTATTGCCTTGAGCCACGCGCAAGGGCGCCTGCCACCGGCCGTCCACGAGTTCGCCGGACAGCATCTGCAATAGCGCACGCGCCGCCACCGACCCGATTTCCATTCGCGGCACATCGATCGTCGTCAGACGGGTGCGTACGGCATTCGCCAAGGATGTTCCGTTAAACCCGACGACGGATACATTTTCCGGCACCCGAATGCCTGCTTCGTGCAAATAGGACAGGCCGCCGAGCGCCATGGCATCGTTCAGGAAATGGATGGCCTCGATCTGCGGATGCGTTTCCATCAGCTTTTCGGTCAGGACACGGCCCGTTTCGGCCTGCCGCGGCATGGACTCGCAAGCCACGCTGACGAGATCGATTGCTCTGGCGCGTAGCGCTGACTGGAGCGCTAGGTAGCGACGGCGCGCGCACAGATCCCGATCAAGCTCCGCGCCAATATAGGCGATGCGCCGCAGGTTCCGCTCAAGAAAATGCGCTGCAACCAGCCTCCCCGCCTCCTCGTGGGAGAGCCCGGCACTGAAATCGTGCTCTGCATGGTCGCTGTCCCACAGGTGAATTGCGGGGCAGTTCCGCCGTTCCAGAAGGCTTTCCGCATCCGGGCTGCGCATCATGCCGCCGTTGAGGAGCAGCCCGGCCGGACGGAGGGAGAGCATCTCGCGCAAGAGATCCGTCTCGACCTCGGGATCGAAAAGCGACTCTCCGATAAAGGTTTGAAAGCCGCGAGGTCGCAAGACGGAATTCACCCCGCTCAGCACCTCGGAAAAGACGACGTCGGCGATCGAGGGAATGATGACCGCGACCATGCGGCTCTTGCGCGAGCTGAGCGAGCCGGCAAGGCTGTTGGGCAGATAGCCGAGATCCTCGGCGGCCTGCCGGACCTTTTGCCGCGTCTTTTCCGAGATGCTCCCGGCGCCACGCAGCACCTTGGACGCGGTCATCGTGCTGACGCCCGCCCGTTGAGCCACGTCGCGTAGCGTCACCAGTCTTCGACGTTTCTCCTCCACCTTCTCCTCCGGCTCTTCACAGATCGTCGCTTGACGATCTTCATTGTTATCGATACCATCCGGCTGAGGTTAGCGATAACCCTCGCGAAATGCAACCGCAGCGACGGGTTTCCGCAGGGAGAAATGTTCATTCGGGAGGAATGTCGATGGGACGGCTCGTGTCGATCCTGTGGGCATCGATCGATGCGATCATGGCGACGCTGCTTGCCGCCATGATTGCACTGGTCTTTGCCAATGTCGTACTGAGATATGGATTCTCGTCGGGAATTCGCAGTTCCGTCGAATTGTCGCGGCTCGGTTTCGTCTGGGTGGTGATGTTCGGCGCCGCCGTGGCGCTGCGGCGGGGCGAACATCTGGCGGTGATGGAGTTTTCGGCAGCCTTCTTGCCTCGCGCCGTCCCCGTGCTGCAGCGGCTTTGCTGGCTCGTCATCCTCGTTGCGGTCGGTATGCTTTTCTGGGGTGCGGCCCGCCAGACGCTCGCCAACTGGCATAATATTTCGCCGCTTACCGGATTGCCGACGGGATTGATGTATCTGCCCGGCGCCATAGCGGGTGGGCTTATGGCCGCCATCGCAATCGCGCGCCTGATCCATCCGGCTGAAACAAGGACCGACATCGCTGGAGAGGGACGATGACGCTGGCGCTGTTTCTTTCGGTTCTCATCATCAGCATTCTTGCCGGCCTGCCGGTCGCCTTCGCGCTGCTCCTGGCGGCGATGGTGCTGATGCTGCACCTCGACCTCTTCAGTGCCGATGTTCTGGCGCAATCGCTGATCAACGGCGTCGACAGTTTTCCGCTGCTCGCCGTGCCATTCTTCCTCGTCGCCGGCGAAGTCATGTCGCAAGGCGGCCTCTCGACGCGCATCGTGAAGCTGGCCATGACGCTCGTCGGCCATCGCCAGGGCGGCCTCGGCTATGTGGCGATCGTCACCTCGGTCTTGCTCGCGGGCCTCTCCGGCTCGGCGGTCGCGGACGCTGCCGCACTCGTTTCCATCCTCTACCCGATGATGCAGAAATCCGGCTATCCGGGCGCGCGGTCGCTGGGGCTTCTCGCCGCCGGCGGGATTATCGCGCCGGTCATTCCGCCGTCCTTGCCGCTGATCATCATCGGCGTCGCGGGCAATATCTCGATCGCAAAACTCTTTCTCGGCGGCATCGCGCCTGGGCTGATGATGGGCGCGGCCCTGATGTTCGTCTGGTCCATGATGATGCGCAACGAGACGGTGGAAACCACGCCGAGGGCAAGTGCTGGCGAGCGACTTCAGGCACTGCGCGAAGGCATCTGGGCGCTCCTGCTTCCGATCATCATCATCGGCGGCATCCGCTTCGGCATCTTCACCCCGACCGAGGCCGCCGTGGTCGCGGCCGTCTATGCGATCGTCGTATCCGCGCTCATCTATCGCGAACTCAGCCTGCGCGGCTTCTTCGACATTCTCGTCAGCAGCGCGCGCTCGACGGCGATGGTGATGTTCCTCGTCGGCGCGGCGATGGTCGCCGCCTGGCTGATCACCGTGGCGCAATTGCCGCAGCAACTGGCGGAACTGCTCGGCCCGCTCGTCGACCATCCGCGCCTGCTCATGGCCGTGATCATGATCATCGTTCTCCTTGTCGGCATGGTCATGGATCTGAGCCCGACGATCCTGATCCTGGTGCCGCTCTTCATGCCGATCGTCAAACTCGCCGGCATCGACCCGGTCTATTTCGGGCTGCTGTTCGTCATCAACACATCGATCGGCCTGATCACGCCGCCGGTCGGCACCGTGCTGAACGTCGTCTGCGGCGTGGGGAAAAAGCCGATGAGCGCCGTCGTCGGCGGAACCATGCCCTTCGTCATCGCCTATCTCGTGCTTCTGGCACTGTTCATCGCCTTCCCGGCCTTGATCACCGTGCCCATGCGTTTCTTTGCAGGCTAACCAGGGAGGAATAGCCATGAATACACTGATGAAAACAATCGGTCTTGCGGCGGCTCTGACGCTTTCCGCCGTCCCAGCCTTGGCGGAGACCGTGCTGAAGCTTGCCCACGCGGCGCCGGAGACGGACCTTCAGCAGACCATGTCCCTCTATTTCAAGGAGCAGGTCGAAGCGCGTTCGGGCGGCTCGATCAAGGTGAACGTCTTCCCGCACGGCCAACTCGGCAACGATGCACAGATGATCGATGGCGCCCGCTCCGGCATCGTCGACATCGCAATCTCGGGGCTCAACAACTTCACCGGCCTCATCCCCGAAGCCGGCGCATTCGAGTTGCCGTTCATGTTCCCCTCCCGCGACCTCGCCTACAAGGTCCTCGACGGCGAGATCGGGCAAGGTGTTGCCGCCAAGTTCGCACCGGTCGGTCTCAAGCTGCTCGGCTTTCCTGAAAACGGCTATCGAAACATCACGAACAATCGCGGGCCGGTTCGCACCCCGGAAGATCTCAAGGGGCTGCAGATGCGCGTAAATAACTCAAAGGCGCTCAATGACATGTTCGCGCTTCTTGGAGCAAACCCGCAGCAGCTTCCCGTTGCGGAACTCTATACGGCGCTCGAGACCGGCGTGGTCGATGCCCAGGACCATCCGATCGGCATCGTCGTCTCCTTCAAGTTCAACGAGGTGCAGAAATATCTCTCGCTCACGCAGCACGCCTATTCGGCACTCGCCATGGTAATGAACAATGACAAGTTGAAGGGCCTCAGCGATGCGGAGCAGAAAATCATCACGGAGGTCGCGGCCGAGGCCGTCGCCAAGCAGCGTGAATTGAGCGTCGCCAAGGAGGAGGAGATGATTGCGCAACTGGAATCGGAAGGCATGAGCGTCAACCGCGATGTCGACGCCACAGCCTTTCAGTCTGCCGTGAAACCGGTCTGGGAAGGCTTCATCGACGAGAACGGCGAGAGCCTCGTCAACGCGATCGTCGCCGCCTCCAAGTGACGCATGGCCCCGGGCGGATGTTCCTGCGTCCGCCCCGGTTCTGCCGGGTCAAACAAGTCCCCCAAAAGCAAGGCGCGTTCAGCGCGCCCTGGGCCGGTGCTTCGCATTAATTGCGGGTGCGATGCCAGACATCACCCTGGCTGCATCAGCGACTGCTTTGCCTGAGGATCAGATCGGGGCGTATGGTCACCCGTCCCGCTTCGGCGAGCTTGCCGTCGAGCACATCGAGGATCAGCTCTGCCGTTCTCGCTCCGATCTCGTCCGCGAAGGCGTTGATAGTCGTCAGGCTCGGCACGCAGATCGCGCCGATCTCATAGTCGCCGAAGCCGCCGATGGCGATTTTTTCCGGCACGGCAACTCCGCGCCGCTGGCATTCGGTGAGCGCCCCGAAGGCAGAAAGGTCGGAAACGCAGATCACCGCATCCGTATCGGGAAAGCGCTCGAGGAGTTGACCCATCGCATCGGCGCCCTCTCGCATCGAGATCGGCGGCGGCCCCGCTGCGATCAGGCGCGGGGCTTCGAGGCCATGGTCCTTCATCGCCGCGATGAAACCGGCCCGCCGGTCGGCGCCGCGCGTGTCCCGGGAGGCGTCGCCGCCGATGAAGGCAATGTTGCGGTAGCCGACGCAAATGAAGTGATCGACCATCTCGCGCACGGCCTGGGCGTTGGAAAAGCCGACGACGTGGCCGATCGGTTCTTCCGGAATATCCCAGGTCTCGATGACCGGAATGCCGGCATTCGACAGGAGCTTTCGCGTACGCGGCGTATGTTTTCCACCCGTTACGACGATCGCTTCGGGTTTGCGCCGCAAAAGCTGCTCGACGAGCCGCTCCTCCTCCTGGACATCGTAGTTGGTATAGCCGAGCAGGATCTGCAGGCCACGCTCGGAGACGCCATCGGAGAGTGCCCGGACCGTGTCGGCGAAGTTGGCATTGTTGATCGACGGGATCGTTACGGCGATGAAATCGGTGCGCTGCGAGCGCAGATTGGATGCGGTGCTGTCGAAGACATAGCCGAGCTCCTCTGCTGCGCGCAGGACCGCCTCACGGGTTTCCTGGCTGACCGAGGCGTCACGCTTGAAGGCGCGGGAAACCGTCATCGGTGAAACGCCGGTCCGGCGCGCGACATCCGCCATCGTCGGGGGTTTGCGGATATTGTGCATGTTCGCTCATGTTATCGTTACCAATGCAAGTACACCTACATTGAGGACGGAATGCAAGCCAAAAGGAGTGGCGGCGACGGTTTAGACCCCGTCACCGCCAAACGCTCAAAGGCGGAATTCGTTCGCCTGCGTGATGTGGTGATGAATGCGGCCTTCGAAGAAGCGCGCCAGCACTTCCTCCGTGGCTGCCTTGGCGCTGGCGCGGGCCGGGCTTGCCAGCGCCTTCTCGACGGTATCGAGATCCGGATAATTGATCGCCAGGATCATCGGGATCTCCGGCGCCCCCTCGTCGCGGGCATCGGCAAAGGTGACGCGCACGTCGAGCGCGCCGGGAAAGGCCTTCCATTTGGGCACGATGTTTTCGAGGACCGCAGCGCGGAAGGCCGCCGTCTCGCCTTCCTTCACTTTTCCCTCGAAGAGGGCATAACGTGTGATCATCCGAATGTCTCCTTGTTCGGTCCCTTGAAATATTCCATCAACGCGGCCTGGTCCTCGCCGCCCAGCCCGGCGGCGGTCAGCATCCGATGAACTTCGGCGCAGACGGCCGTCAGCGGCATGGTCGTATTGGTCCGGCGTGCGAGATCCTGGGCGCCGTTCAGGTCCTTGACCATGTTGTCGATGCGGCCGGTGCGGCGGTAATCCCTGGCGACGAAGCGCGGCATGTATTCCTGCAGAATCGCGCTGTCGGCGCGCCCGCCCTTCAGCGCCTGCGGGATCTTGGCCGCGTCGACGCCGGCGTCGAGCGCGAGTTGGGTGGCCTCGGCCACCGCAAGGAAATTGAGCCCGCAGAGGACCTGGTTGATCAGCTTGGTCGTCTGGCCGGCGCCTGACGGACCCATGTGGGTGTAGTTCGAGGCGACATGTTTCAGCACCTGATGGGCATCCGCCACATCCTGCCCGTGGCCGCCCGCCATCAGCGTCAACTCACCAATCAGCGCCTTGGGGGCGCCGCCGGAAAGCGGGCTATCGACCCAGCGCAGGCGCGCCTCGGCCGCTTTCGACGCCATCGCCTTCGTCGACTCCGGGTCGATGGAGGACATGTCGATGATGAGCGTTCCTGGTTCGGCACCCTCCGCCACGCCGCCCGAGTCGAAAACCACTGCATGGACGATCTTTGCCGAATTGAGGCTGAGAATGACATAGTCGGAGCGGGACGCCGCCTGCGCCGCGCTTGTCGCCGCGGTGGCGCCCTTGTCCACCAATTGCTGCACCTTTTCGGGGTCGAGATCGAAGACCGTCAATTCGTTCCCGGTCTCGAGCAGGCGCGTACCGATGGCGCCGCCCATGGCGCCGGCGCCGATCAAGGCGACTTTGTTCATCTTTCCGTTCCTTCAAGTTGGGTGGCGATGCTGTCGACGATTGCTTCGAGCGGTTGGTCGATGTTGACGCTGATCGCATTCTCGTCCGCTGCCGGCGGCTCGAGCGCCGCGAACTGGCTCGCAAGCAGCGCCGGCGGCATGAAATGGCCCTGCCGGGCCCGCATTCGCTTTTCGATGACTTCGACCGAGCCGACGAGATGGATGAAGGTTACCGGTGCGCCCACGACCCTCGTTATGTGATCACGGTAGGCACGCCTCAGAGCGGAACAGCCAATGATCGTAGGACCGGAACCGGCCGCAAGCGTCTCGCCGACGCGTGTCAGCCACGGCCAGCGGTCCTCATCGCTCAAGGCAATGCCCTGGCTCATCTTCTGGATATTTGCCGCAGGGTGCAGGTCGTCGCCGTCGAGATAGACGGCATCGATGCGCCTGGCGAGTGCGGCCCCGACAGAGGACTTGCCGCAACCGGCGACCCCCATCAGCACCATGCGCCGCGGGAACTCAGAGCGATGCTGTGATGCCGCCGTCGACATAGAGCACGTGTCCGTTCACGAAAGAGGATGCATTGGAGGCAAGGAAGATGCAGGCACCGACCAGTTCGTCCACCTTGCCCCAGCGACCGGCAGGTGTTCGCTTTTCCAGCCAGGCCGAAAAGTCCGGATCGGCGACGAGGGCCGCATTCAGCGGCGTGTCGAAATAGCCGGGTGCGATCGCATTGCATTGCAGCCCGTACTTCGCCCAGTCCGTCGCCATGCCCTTCGTCAGATTGCCGACAGCCCCCTTGGTTGCCGTATAGGGTGCAATGCCGGGACGGGCCAGCGCCGTCTGTACGCTGGCTATGTTGATGATCTTGCCGGCGCCGCGCTTGATCATGTGCCGCGCAACCGCCTGGCCGACGTTGAACACCGTCGAAATATTGGTGCGCAGCAATCTCTCGAAGGTCTCGGCGGGGAAATCCTCGAGCGGGGTCCGATGCTGCATGCCGGCATTGTTGACCAGTATGTCGATGGCGCCGACCTCGGCCTCGAACCGGTCGACGGCTGCGCGCACTGCTTCATGGTCGGTGGCGTCGAAGGCAAGCTGGTTGGAGCCGGGGATCTGCGCCGCTGCAGCGGCAAGCTTCTCCTCATCGCGCCCGTTGAGGACGACTTCGGCTCCCGCATCGGCAAGACCGCGGGCAAGCGCGAGGCCTATACCTTGCGAGGAGCCGGTGACGAGCGCCCGGCGCCCTTTCAAGTCGAACAGTTCGAGGCTCATTTTTCCTCCCGCAATCATCTCGACAAGCTCCGATGATCTGTTTATGTTATCGATAACATTCAATGTCAAGGGATGGAGAATCTGAATTGAACAAACCCCACATTCTTCAGGTCGGGCCCTATCCGGAATGGGATGAGGTTCCGCTGAACGCCGCCTTCACCGTGCATCGGTATTTCGATGCGGCCGACAAGGAGAGCTTTTTATCCAGGATTGGACCGGAAATCCGCGCGATCGCCACGCGCGGCGAACTCGGCGCCAGCCGGGCGATGATCGAAGCCTGCCCGGGGCTGGAACTGGTTTCCGTCTATGGCGTCGGTTTCGACGCTGTCGACCTCGCGGCCTGCCGCGAACGCGGCATTCGCGTCACCAATACGCCGGACGTTCTGACCAATGATGTCGCCGATCTCGGCGTCGCCATGATGCTCTGCCTCTCTCGCGGCATGATCGGAGCGGAAAGCTGGGTCAGGGACGGCAGCTGGGCCAAGAAGGGGCTCTACCCGCTGAAGCGCCGCGTCTGGGGCCGGCGCGCCGGCGTCCTCGGTCTCGGCCGGATCGGCTATGAAGTGGCGAAGCGTCTGCAGGGCTTCGACATGGACATCGCCTATAGTGACGTCGTGGCGAAGCCCTATGCATCCGACTGGGCGTTCGTCGCCGATCCCGTCGCGTTGGCCGAGCGTTCCGACTTCCTCTTCGTCACGCTTGCGGCCTCCGCCGCCACGCGCCACATCGTCGGACGCGAAGTGCTCTCTGCTCTCGGCAGCGAGGGCATGCTGGTCAATATCTCCCGCGCCTCCAATATCGATGAAGAGGCGCTGCTCGACGCACTGGAGAATGGAAATCTGGGCTCCGCGGCACTCGATGTGTTCGAAGGCGAACCGGCGCTGAACCCCCGGTTTCTGGCACTGGACAATGTGCTCCTCCAGCCACACCATGCGTCCGGCACCGTGGAGACGCGGAAAGCGATGGGCCAACTGGTGCGCGACAATCTTGCCGCGCATTTCGCCGGCAAACCGCTGCTGACGCCGGTCGTTTGAGGAGGACGTGACATGAGAGCCATCGTCGTTCATGGCGCCAAGGACCTGCGCATCGAAGAGCGGCCCGTCGAAATGCCGGGCGCAGGCGAAGTGCGGCTTCGCCTTGCCGTCGGTGGGGTCTGCGGCAGCGACCTTCACTATTACAATCACGGCGGCTTCGGCGCCGTGCGTCTGCGCGAGCCGATGATCCTCGGCCACGAGGTTTCGGCTCATGTGGAAGCTCTAGGTCCCGGGGTAGACGGCATATCCGTCGGTGACCTTGTCGCCGTTTCCCCTTCGCGGCCGTGCCGGGCCTGCCGCTATTGCCGGGAGGGGCTTCCCAATCAGTGCCTGAACATGCGTTTTTACGGCAGTGCCATGCCCTTCCCTCATATACAGGGAGCATTCCGCGAGGTGCTGGTCGCCGATGCCGTGCAATGCGTGCCGGCCAAAGGCCTGACGCCGGGCGAAGCGGCCCTGGCGGAACCGCTGGCGGTGGCGCTCCATGCCACACGCCGGGCCGGCGAAATGCTCGGCAAGCGCGTACTGGTCACGGGCTGCGGCCCGATCGGCGTGCTGGCGATCCTGGCGGCGCGTCGCGCCGGCGCGGCCGAGATCGTCGCGACGGATCTTTCCGACTTCACCCTCTCCCTGGCAAAGACTGTCGGGGCGGATCGCGTCATCAACATGCGGGACGAGCCGGAGGCCCTCGCCCCCTATTCGGAAGACAAGGGCAGCTTCGACGTCCTTTACGAATGCTCCGGTGCGGCGCCGGCACTCGCGGCAGGGATAGCGGCGCTGCGGCCGCGCGGCGTCATCGTGCAATTGGGGCTCGGCGGCGACATGAGCCTGCCGATGATGGCGATCACCGCCAAGGAACTCGACCTGCGCGGCTCCTTCCGCTTCCACGAGGAATTCGCAATCGGCGTCGGGCTGATGCAGAAGGGGTTGATCGACGTCAAGCCTCTGATCACCCACACCTTGCCGCTTGCTGAAGCCGTTACGGCCTTCGAACTGGCAAGCGACCGCAGCCAGGCGATGAAGGCGCAGATCGCCTTTTCCTAAGTAACAGCTAAAACCGCGGGCCGAAATGGCGCCGGCCGGGGTTGCATCAGCACCCTGCGGTGATGTTATTCGAGATAAGCGATCGGAAAGGGAGGGAAATCCGGATGTCGTTCTTCGAGGTGGTTGATGCGCGTTTTCGTAGCTTCGTTATGGGCAATGCGCCCCTGAAGCAGATCGCGACCGGCTTCGACTGGGTCGAAGGGCCAGTTTGGTTCGGCGATTCCGGCTGCCTGCTCTTCTCCGACATACCGAACAACCGCATCCTGCGCTGGATTCCGGACGCCGGCATTTCGACATTCAGGAGTCCGTCCAACTATGCCAACGGCAATACGCGCGACCGGGAGGGCCGGCTCATTACCTGCGAGCATGGGACGAGACGGGTAACGCGAACCGAGCATGACGGTTCGGTCACCGTCATCGCCGATAGCTATCAGGGCAAGCGATTGAACTCGCCCAACGATGTGGTGGTGACATCCGATGGCTCTATCTGGTTCACCGATCCGCATTACGGCATCATGACCGATTACGAGGGCTTTCGCGCAGAACAGGAACTCCCTTGCAATGTCTATCGCGTCAAGTCTTCCGGGACTATCGAAGCGGTGCTGACCGATTTCGCCTGCCCGAACGGCATCGCCTTCAGCCCCGACGAGACCCGGCTCTATGTCGCCGATACCGGTCGCATGTTCTCGTCCGATCCGCAACACATCCGCGCCTTCGATGTCGGCACTGACGGCAGCCTG
Source organism: Ensifer sp. LCM 4579 (assembly GCF_001854885.1). Taxonomy (GTDB): domain Bacteria; phylum Pseudomonadota; class Alphaproteobacteria; order Rhizobiales; family Rhizobiaceae; genus Sinorhizobium. The sequence continues at coordinate 184,716 of NZ_MDDV01000007.1, forward strand.
TCCGGGGGCGAGGTATTCCATACGATCTCGCCCGGATGCGCGGACGGCTTTCGTGTCGACAGCGACGGAATTCTCTGGTCGTCCGCCGCCGATGGCGTTCACTGCATTGCGCCCGACGGCCAGCTGATGGGCAAAATCCTGGTGCCGGAGCTCGTTTCCAATCTGTGCTTCGGCGGCCGTGCAAAGCACCAGCTCTTCATCACGGCAACGACGAGCGTCTATATGATCACGCTCAATCGCAAGGGCGTGCAGCGTCCATAGGTTCCATGTTCCCGCGACTGTGCACTCAGCCGAGCGCCTGACTGGCCAAGGCGTAGGTGACCGTCCCCTCGGTCGCGGCGGCTCTTTCCTCGATGCCCTCCCGCGTCAGAGACATGGTGAGGACGGTATCGAATACCGACATTCCCGCATCGGAGAGAAAACCGGCAAAGGCACCGCCGGTGCGATGCGTATCGAGCCGCAGGAAGCTTCCCGCATGATCAAGAGCGTGCGGACGGACGACGGCGACGGCTTCGGCGTCGTCTGTTGCGACGACCGGACCAACCACATGTCCACGGCCGAAGGGACGGCAGAGCGCAAATGCCGTCAGCGTTTCGCCGCGAAACAATCCGTAACCGACGGACTGGGGCAAGAGTTTGCCGATCAGAACGTCGCGCGCAACGCCAAAGGCATGCGCATCCAATTCGACCACGGCTGAGAGGTCTCTATCGTCGAGCCGTCTTACGGTCGCCCGCTCCGGGTCCGTCGCGGCTTCCGCCGGCAGATGGACGACGCCCTGGCACTGGTAAGCGGTCTTGACCGGTTGGAATCCGAGCAAATCGTAGAGCCGACGCGCCGCCCGGGTCGCATTGAGCCTGAGGGCGCGGCCTTGGCAATCGGCAAGCACATGCTGCATCAGCCATTGGCCCGTGCCGTTCGTCTGCAACCGGGGCGAAGTGATCACCATGCCGATCGTTGCGAAGTCGTCGCCATGCGGGAACCACATGGCCGAGCCGGTCACCCTGCCGATTTCATCGAGCGCGACATAGCCCCGACCGAACTCGCGCAGAAATTTCAGGTCTTCGGCGCGCAAGGGCCAGCCGACGGAAATCGACAGCGCATGCAATTGTTCGAGATCTACGCCGTCGACGTCCTCGATGCGAAGTTCAAAGCTGTCGATGAGTTTGGACTCGGATGCCTGCCCGCCCACTGCCTGCTCTCCCCGTCTATCGCAACCTCAAATCGGTTGCACCGGAATCGTTGATCTTCAGATTAATTCAAAGCGTCCGACAGATTTCGCTTGAGCGGCGCCCGCATACACAACATTCCTCCAAATTCGTCCCGCTTTCGGCATGTAAAGCCCGGGATGGTCCCTAGACTGGTTGGAATGATGCGCACCGGCGGTCCCGCTTGCGATGCGCATTTGGACAGTGGGCAATGCGCTACCACTGGCATGATGCGAGGAAATCGATGCAGGCAGCTGAAATTCTTGAAGCATTGATCGCCTTCCCCTCCGTCGTCGGCACGCCGAACGAGAATATTGTGGCCTGGATTCGTGGCTATCTGGAGCGGCATGGCATCGCCGCCACCGTGCTTCCCGGCCCGGAGAGCGATCGGTCGAACCTGTTCGCCACCATCGGGCCCAGGGATTTGCCCGGCTACGTTTTGTCCGGCCATATGGACGTCGTTCCGGCCAATGAGGATGGCTGGTCGAGCGATCCCTTCCGTCTGCGTGCCGAGTCCGGCCGGCTCTACGGCCGGGGGACGACAGACATGAAGGGCTTTCTTGCGGCCGTCCTCGCCGCCGCTCCAAACCTCGCCGCGATGCCGCTCCGCCGGCCGATCCATATCGCCTTTTCCTATGACGAGGAGGCCGGCTGTCGTGGGGTGCCACACATGATTGCCCGCCTGCCTGAGCTTTGTGAAAAGCCCCTGGGTGCCATTATCGGCGAGCCAAGCGCAATGCGGGCGATCCGCGCGCACAAGGGCAAGGCAGCCGCACGGTTGACGGTAAGGGGGCGGTCCGGGCATTCGTCGCGACCGGACCAGGGCCTGAATGCGCTGCATGCAATAACGGATGTTCTCGCCCTGACAGTGGCGGAAGCAGAACGCCTGAGCCGCGGCCCCTTCGAAAACACCTTCGAGCCGCCCTATTCCTCGCTCCAAATCGGCACGTTGAGGGGCGGCCAGGCGGTCAACATTATTCCCGAAACCTGCGAGGCGGAATTCGAGGCGCGCGCCATCTCCGGTGTCCAGCCCGGGGGACTGCTCGATCCCGTGCGGAAAGCGGCCGAGCGGTTGACCAAGCGCGGCTTTGCCGTGGAATGGCAGGAACTCAGTGCCTATCCTGCCCTGTCGCTCCCGGCAGATGCCCCACTCGCGACGCTTCTTAAGGGACTGACGGGCTTAGAACCGCTCGCTGCCGTCAGCTACGGTACCGAGGCCGGCCTCTTCCAACAGGCCGGTATCGATTCGATCATCTGCGGCCCCGGCGAAATCGGTCGCGCCCACAAGGCGAACGAATACATCCTCGTGGAAGAACTCGAGGCCTGCGAGGCAATGATCGCGGCGCTTGGCGCAACTTGTGCGGCAGACGCTGTCTAGGAGCCTCGGCGATGACTTTCCTCTTCAACTCGGATGCGAAACGTGGCGCAATCTTCGCCGAGGCCTTCGCGCGTGACCTGCCTGACATTCCCTTCTCGATGGACCCGGCGAAGGTCGATCCCGAGGATGTACGCTATCTGATCACCTGGACTGTACCGGCCGATCTCGCCCGGTATCGCAATCTCGAAGTGCTGTTCTCGATCGGCGCCGGCGTCGACCAGCTTCGCGTCGATGCGGTGCCGGCGCATGTGAAAGTCGTGCGCATGGTCGAGGACGGCATTGTCCGAATGATGCAGGAATATGTGACGCTAGCCGTGCTCGCGCTCCATCGCAACCTACCCGCCTATCTCGACCAGCAGCGCCGGGGAAACTGGCAAGCTATCGCCCAGAAGCAGGCGGTGGAGCGGCGCATCGGGGTTCTCGGCCTCGGCATGCTCGGCACGGCGGTGCTCGAACGGTTGAAGCCTTTCGGCTTTCCGCTTGCCGGCTGGAGCCGCAACCCGCGCGAGATCGAAGGTGTCGATTGCCTGAACGGCAGGGACAGCCTTCACACCTTCCTCGGCGCGACGGACATCCTCGTCTGTCTGCTGCCGTTGACCGAAGAGACGCGCGGCTTTCTGAACGCCGATCTCTTTGCCCGCCTCCCGGCCGGCGCGGCATTGGTGCATGTCGGGCGCGGGCCGCAACTCGATCACGATGGACTTCTCGAAGCCCTGGACAGCGGTCATCTTTCGGGCGCCGTGATCGACGTCACCGAGCCGGAGCCGCTGCCGGAAAATCATCCCTTCTGGCGCCACCCCAAGATCCTGCTGACTCCCCATGTGGCGAGCATCACCCAACCCGAAACCGCTGCGCTTGCGGTGATCGACAACATCAAACGTCATCGGGGGGGACTCGACCCGATCGGGCTGGTCGATCGCGACCGCGGTTATTGATTGTATCCAAAAGAAAGGAAAAACATGTCCCTGTTGAAGACGATCGATACGAACCCTGCCTTCGCCCCGCGCGAGAACCTCCCGCTTCCCGAACGCCTCATCGCCGGGAACCCGGCGTTCAAGACCTGGGCCCAGGACGTGGCCCGCGGCGAGATGATCCATACGGGCGTATGGGAAGCGACACCCGGCGAAACGCGCTCGATCAAGGGCGAGACGTTCGAATTCTGCCATATCCTTTCGGGCGTCGTCGAAATCACCCCGGAGGACGGCGAACCGGTCGTTTACAAGGCGGGCGACAGTTTCGTCATGAAGCCCGGCTTCGTCGGCGTCTGGAAGACGATCGAGACTGTTCGCAAGATCTACGTGTCCGTGATGTGAGCACCGATGCCGCGCGCCGCTCTCGTCTTCGAAGCCAGGCATGAAGAATGTCTGCTCAGCACGGACGCTTCTCGACCCGGCAATCGTCTTTGAAGGGCGCGCGGCATGACCATTGACCAATTGCGGCATGCGCTGGACAACTCCCTGCCCGTTGGCATCTGTGCCGAGGACTGTACGGTCGCCGCTTTCGGTCGCGCCGTCACCGACCACGCCGTCTTCGCCTACCGTCGCGACGTCGTCACTCTGCCGACCCGTCGCCCGGCCCTTCCGCCCCGCGGTCGCCACGGCGGTTTCTCTGACCATAAACGAGGCAAGCCCGCAGCCGCGCTTCCTCGAGCCCTTCTCCGAATGCCTCAGGCGCGCCTTCGCTGACCCCACTGCAGAATCAACCGTCCGCATGTCCGGCAAAAGAATTGGCTGCCGGCCCGGCGCAAAACGCAATTTTCCGCCGTCCGGAGAGCACCAGTCGAAGCACGCTGCTCGCGCGTGTCCGCTAGTCTCGCACCACTCTCTTGCGAGGATAAGCGATGACTCTCAGTTTCAACCCGGACACCGTCTCTTTGCCCGTCGGGCACTTCATCGGTGACAGGCTGGTGCCGGCCGAAGGTGTCGTCGGCATGCATCGACCATCGGACGGCAAGTCCTATGCGGGCTGCCCGCTTGCCGACGAAGCCGTCATCGACCGCGCCGTCGAGACGGCGAAACAGGCGCTCAAGGCCAGCAACTGGGGCGGCGTTCGCCCACGCGAACGAACGGTCGCGCTGCAGCGCTGGGCGGACCTGATCGAAAGGGAAGCGGCAATCCTGGCCAAGCTCGAAGCGCTTTCCTCGACCCGACCGGTCGGCCATCTTGTCGCCGGAGACATCGCCGTCAGCGCCGAGCAGATTCGCTTCTTTGCCGAGTTCGCCGACAAGGAGGGGAGCGACCTCGTCCCGACGGACGACGCCAATCTCGGCATGATCATGACCGAACCCTACGGCGTCGTCGGCGCAATCACGCCCTGGAACTTTCCCGTTTCGATGGCCGCGTGGAAGCTCGGACCAGCGCTCGCCGCAGGCAATGCCGTGGTGCTGAAGCCATCGGAAATGACGCCGTTCTCGACCATATTCCTGGCTGAACTCGCGATCCGTGCTGGGATTCCGGCGGGTCTGATCAATATCGTGCTCGGCGATGGACCGGTGACGGGCAATGCGATCACCGGCCATCCGGATATCGCCAAGGTGAGCTTTACCGGTTCGACCGGTGCCGGTTCGGCCATCATGGCCAATATCGCCCGCACCGGCGTCAAGCCGATGACCTTGGAACTCGGTGGCAAGAGCCCGCAACTGGTGTTCGCCGACGCCGATCTCGACAGGGCCGCCGCCGCCATTTCCCAGAGCATCCTGGCAAATGCCGGACAGGCCTGCGTCGCCGGCTCCCGCGTGATCGTCGAAGAAAGCGTCGCCGCGCCGCTCGCCGAGGCCATCGTCGCGCGCATGAAGACGGCGAAGGCGGGCCCTACCTGGGACGAGGCGACCGCATACTCGCCGATCATTTCCGAGCGACAACTGAACCGCATCGACGGCATCGTCGCGGCGGCCCTGTCGAGAGGCGGCGAATGCCTGTTCGGGGGGCGGCAAATGGATGCGCCCGGCTACTTCTACCAGCCGACGCTGATCGCCGTCCGCGACGCCTCCTCCCCCGCGATCACCGAGGAAATCTTCGGGCCGGTGCTTACCTTGCAAACCTTCACTGACGAGGACGAGGCGCTGGCCCTTGCCGATCACCCGACCTACGGCCTCGCCGCCGGTCTCTTCACCCGCGACCTGTCGCGCGCGCTGCGGCTCACGCGCCAAATCCAGGCCGGTACCGTCTGGGTCAATCGCTATAGCCGCTCGCGCGACCACATCCTGCCGACCGGCGGCTACAAGCGCTCCGGCATCGGAAAGGATCTCGGGCGCGAAGCCTACCAAGCCAATCGCAAAAGCAAGAGCGTACTCGTCAGCCTCTGAGTGGTCTCGCGTGGCTCCGTCCACGCGGTTCTTGTGGCTTTGTTTTATTGCAGGTTTTCGCATCGAGCTCGGGAACCTGCTGAGGGAGAAGCAATGAAGTCCTATTCGATCGCTCTCATCCCCGGCGACGGCATCGGCCGCGACGTGACCGAGGCGGCTTGGCAGGTTCTCTCGACCGTCGCCAGGCATTCCGGGTTTACGCTCGCCGGCACGCCTTTTCCATGGTCCTGCGCCTTCTACAAGGAGACCGGTCAGATGATGCCGGCGGACGGCATCGAAACGCTCCGCCGGTTCGACGCGATCCTGCTCGGCGCTGTCGGCTGGCCCGCCGAGGTGCCGGACTCGGTTTCCTTGCACGGCCTGCTGCTGCCGATCCGCAAGGCCTTCGTGCAATATGCCAATATCCGGCCGCACCGGCTGCTTCCGGGCGTCGAGGGGCCGCTCAAGGCTCGGAACTTCGACATACTCTGCATCCGCGAAAACACCGAAGGCGAATATTCCGGCGCCGGCGGGCGTGTGCATCAGGGAACGGCCGACGAGGTAGCGGTCGAAACCTCGATCTTCACGCGCGCCGGGGTCGAAAGGATCCTACGCTTCGGCTTCGAACGGGCGCGGGCGCGGCGAGGGAAGCTCGCCTCCGTCACCAAATCGAATGCGCAGAAATATTCGATGGTGTTCTGGGACGAGATCACGCAAAAGCTCGCTTCCGAATACGCGGACGTGGAGGTGACGAGCTACCATATCGACGCCATGGCCGCGCGCATGGTGATGGCGCCGGAAAGCCTCGATGTCGTGGTTGCCTCGAACCTCTTCGGCGACATCCTGACGGATCTCGGCGCGGCCATTCAGGGTGGCCTGGGTTTTGCTGCCTCCGCCAACATCAATCCGGATCGGGCGGCCCCGTCGATGTTCGAGCCGGTCCACGGCTCCGCTCCCGATATCGCTCGTCTCGGCATCGCCAATCCCATCGCCGCCATCTGGTCCGGTGCCCTGATGCTGGAACATCTCGGAGAGACGAGGGCCGCACAGACGCTCATGGGTGCGCTCGAGAAAGCCACCGCCCGTGGCATCGGCACTGTGGGGGGCAAGGACAGAACAGAAGCCATTACAGCTGCGGTGCTCGCCGCGCTCGACTGATCACGAGGGAAACACCATGCAGAACTTGAAGAACCGCGAACTCTTCCGCCAGGCGGGACTGATCGATGGCAAATGGATCGAAGCAGTATCGGGCGACGCTATTAAGGTCGTCGATCCCGCCAGCCAAAGGACTCTCGGCACGGTTCCGGACATGGGCACCGCCGAAACACGTGCGGCGATCGACGCGGCCAACGCCGCCTTTGGCTCCTGGAAGAAGAAGACGCATGCCGAACGCGCCGTCCTGCTCGAGCGCTGGCATGCGCTGATGATCGAGAATCTCGAGGATCTGGCCCTGCTCCTGACCCTCGAGCAGGGCAAGCCGCTCGATGAGGCGCGCGGCGAAATCCGCTACGGCGCATCCTTCGTCAAATGGTTCGCCGAGGAGGCCCGCCGCATCGGCGGCCAGACGATCCCCTCGCCCACTCCGGACCGCCGCATCCTGGTGTTGAAGGAGGCGGTCGGCGTCTGCGCCATCATAACGCCCTGGAATTTCCCGAACGCGATGATCACCCGCAAGGTGGCGCCGGCTCTCGCCGCCGGCTGCACGGTGGTCATCAAGCCTTCCGAATTCACGCCCTTTTCCGCACTGGCCCTTGGAGTACTCGCCGAGCGCGCCGGCATTCCGGCCGGCGTGATCAACATCGTCACCGGCATGCCGACGGCGATCGGCAACGAGTTCATGGCGAACGAGACGGTGCGCAAGATCTCCTTCACCGGCTCCACGCGCGTCGGGTCGCTTTTGATGCGCGGCGCCGCCGACAGCGTCAAGCGTCTCTCCCTCGAACTTGGCGGCAACGCACCGTTCATCGTCTTCGACGATGCCGATCTCGACCTCGCCGTCGAAGGCGCGATCGCCTCGAAGTTCCGCAATGGCGGCCAGACCTGCGTCTGCGCCAACCGCATCCTGGTGCAGGCCGGCGTCTACGACGCTTTCGCCGACAAGCTCGGTGCCCGTGTCGACGCCATGAAGGTCGGCCGGGGCACCGAGCCCGGAATTGCGATCGGCCCGATGATCAACGAGGCGGCAATCGAAAAGATCGACCGGCATGTCGAGGACGCGCTGTCCAAAGGCGCGAAGATTGCGGCGCGCGGCCGGTCGGTGCCGGAAGGCAAGCAGTATACGGCCCCGATCGTCCTGACGGGCGCGACGGCCGAGATGCTGCTAGCAAGCGAGGAGACCTTCGGTCCCGTCGCTCCGCTCTTCCGTTTCGAAACGGAGGAAGAAGCGATCACCATCGCCAACGGCACGCCCTTCGGCCTCGCTGCCTATTTCTACACGGAAGGCCTGAAGCGCTCCTGGCGTGTGGCGGAAGCACTCGAATTCGGCATGATCGGCCTCAACACCGGCGCCATCTCGACCGAGGTCGCTCCCTTCGGCGGCGTCAAGCAATCCGGCCTCGGCCGCGAGGGAGCCCAGGTCGGCATCGAGGAATATCTCGAAATGAAGAGCTTCCACATCGGCGGTCTGGACTGATTTGGTCTAGCGGAGGCCAGTCGCCAGCGTGCATGGCGATCATTCGGCGAGATCGTAGCGGATCGGCAGCGCGTCGGCCCGCCACACGATGCGACATGGCCGAAAGCGCCAATAGCGTTCGGCACCCTCGAGTGGCTCGCCATCGGCGTGCTCGTACAGGAGCTCCGCCTCACCGGTCATCTGCAGGAGGTCGCCCGTCTCGAAATCCGGAAAGGCGAGCCCGGCGCGCCGGTTGAGCGCGATGTTGCCGAGCGTGTTGAAGAAGCGGTTGCCGGGAAAATCCGGGATCGTCAACCAACCGTCTTCGCCGAGGCGGACGAATCCGGAGCGGCCGCCGCGATGGGAGACGTCCACCTGGCGCCCGGCTTCGAGATCTGCGTAGCTCGCCACGAAGAAAGTGTCCGCGCGCGCAATGACGGCGCGGGCCGTCTCGTCGACCACGAAGCTCGCCCTTGGTGGCAGCGCCGGCGGCTCCCTCGGATCTCGGGTGAAGCGGACCTGCCTGGGTTGGATGTATTTCGGACAATTGCCGAAGCTCTGAGCGACGGCGAGATCGAAGCCGCGGCCGTTGCGCGCAATGGTTCCGTTCAGCCGATTGCGGCGGCGCGTGCCGAGATCGATCCCAAGGAGGCCGAGCGCGGCACCATCTTCCATGCCGGACTCCGCGGGATCCGCCGGCTCCCTGGCGAGTTCGACGCTCAACGTGTGGGCGTCCGTGGCCCGGAGAAAGCCCGGATAGCCAGACCGCAGTGTTGCCCAGACGTCGCCGTGCGGGTCAACGGCGCCGAGCACCACCATCGGCAGAAGAGGGTAGAATTCACGGTGCTGATCGATCAGGTGATCGCGCACGACGCGGCGCCCGACCTCGTCCATGCGGGCTTCCACACCGACGAGGCGCTGCATGGCGACCTCGCCTTCATGCCAGGGAGAAGGAAGGAGGACGGGGTTTTGCATGACGATGCCTCCTTTTAGGCTGTCAGACCCACCGGCGTCTTTTGGAATTCGACGAAGCCTGGCAGCGTCTCCATGCGGGCGAGCCAGATGCGGATATTCGGATAGGGTCGAAGATCCACATCGCCTTCTGGCGCCCGCGCCACATAGCTGTAGAGCGCGACGTCGGCGATGGTCGGCCGGTCGGCGGCAATCCAATCCCTGCCCTCGAGCTCCGAGTCGACCAGGGACAGAATTGCATGGGACCGTGATATGACCTCGTCGGCCCGATAGGGAGCCTTGAACACGTTGATGAGACGCGCCTGTGCCGGACCATGGGCAATCTGGCCGGCAGCGACGGAAAGCCAGCGTTGGACGGCGGCAGCAGCCTCGGGGTCTTCCGGCAGCCAGTCCGTGCGCCCTGTCTTCTTGGCGACATAGACGAGAATGGCGTTCGAATCGCAGACGATGACACCGCCGTCATCGAGCACCGGAACCTGGCCAAAGGGATTGAGGGCCAGGAAATCCGGTTCCTTGTGCTCTTTCCGTGCGAGATCGACCAACACGAGTTCATGTTCGATGCCGAGCAGCGAGAGGAAAAGCCGAGCGCGATGAGCATGGCCGGAGAGAGGATGGTAATAGAGCTTCACGACTGACTCCTGAAAAAAAATTGGAACAGACGAAAGATGATTATTGCGTCTGAAGTTGATAAGCCTTCAACTGAGTACAGGACCATTTCACTAGATGAAATGATAGGAGGCAGCGCGATGGACCGTTGGCAGGCTATGCGGATCTTCGTCCACGTAGTCGACAGCGGTGGCTTCGCACCAGCCGCCAAGATGCTGCATATGAGCCCGCCGTCGGTCACGCGGGCTGTCGCCGCTCTGGAACAACAGATCGGCACGAGGTTGCTGGTCCGCACGACGAGATCGGTGAAACTGACCGCGGCCGGCGAAGGCTATGTCGCCGACTGCCGGCGCATTCTCACGGAAATCACTGAGGCGGAAGCCAATGCGGCGGGCAGCTTCACGCATCCGGCGGGGCTGCTCACGATCACCGCGCCGGCGCTCTTCGGACGCATCCATGTCCTGCCGATCATCCTCGACTTTCTCGATCATTACCCCGCCATGCAGGTAAAGACGGTTTTCGTCGACCGGGTGACCAATCTCGTCGAGGAGGGGCTGGATGTGGCGGTTCGCATCGCCGCGCTGCCCTCCTCCGGTCTCATCGCGCGTCGCATTGGATCGGTGCGGCAGGTCGTCTGTGGCTCGCCAGACTATTTCGCCCGCTTCGGCGAGCCGCAAAGCCCGGAAGACCTCACACGACATCGCATGATCGGCCGCGATGGGCTTTTCGGCCATTCCGAATGGCTGTTTGGAAACGACAGCAGCATACGCGTCCCGATCGGCGCACGGCTGATCGTGAATACCAACGATGCCGCCATCGCCGCCGCCGTTGCCGGGTGGGGACTGTCCCGATTTCAGTCATACCAGGTGGCACCGGAAATCGAGGCCGGCCGGCTCAAGATCGTGCTTGCCGACTACGAGCGCGAACCGGTACCGATCCATATCGTGCATGCGGAGGGCCGCAGGGTCTCGGCTCGCATACGTGCGTTCCTGGATTTCGCGGCCGTGCGCTTCCGCCGCCGCGCGAGTTTCAATGCCTGGCTGCCGGAAACGGCCGCTGGTACCGATTACTGAATGCGGTCAAGCATCTTGTAGTACATGCCGACCAGCGGCAGGAACCAGGGTTTGCCGAAATGTCCGGGCACGGCGGGCCAATCCAGTCCCTTCAGCGGATTGCGGTCGGGCCGGTCGAGAATGGCGTCGGCAATGATCATCCCGAGATGGGTTGAAAGCTGCGCGCCATGGCCGGAATAGCCCATCGCGTACCAGACTCCATCTTGATAGCCGGCGCGCGGATAGCGGTCCTTTGTCATGTCGACGAGCCCGCCCCAGCAGTAATCGATCTCGACATTTGCGAGTTGCGGAAAGATCGCCGCAAGGCTCGCCTTGAGGATCGCACCGCTCTTTGCGTCGGAGCGTTGGTCGGAGGACGCGGAAAAGCGAGCGCGCCCGCCGAAGATCAGCCTGTTGTCCGGGGAAAGCCGGAAATAATTGCCGATATTCATCGAGGTGACGCAGGTGCGGTTACCCGGCAACGTCGCTTCGACCTCGGCCGCCGTCAGCGGCCGGCTTGCGATGATGAAGCTGCCGACCGCGATGATGCGTCGGCGAAAATAGCCGAAGGTCGAGGGCGTGTAGGCCCCGGTGGCGACAAGCACCGCATCCGCGGTGACACTACCCCGGGCGGTTTTCAGTTGATGGCGGCTGCCCGCCTGCCGATGTTCCGTGACCGCCGCATGCTCGAAGATCGTCGCGCCATGGCGGCTCGCCGCGTCGGCGAGACCGGCAACGTAGCGGCCCATATGCATCATTGCGCTCTTCTTCGAGAGCATCGCCCCGAAAAAGGGGGCGCCCACTTCACCCTTGAGATCTTTCGCGCTGAGAAGGTCGGTATCGGCATCCACCTCGGCATGCACCGCCTCGAAATTGCGAGCGAGCGCCTCGAAGTGCTGGGGCTTCGAAGCGAGCTTCAGCTTTCCGGCACGCCGGAAATTACAGTCTATGCCTTCTTCGGCGATCAACGCCTCGAGCGTGTCGATCGAATCGTCGAGTGCCTTGTAGAGGGCGATCGCCCGCTCTTTCCCGAGTTCCGCCTTTGCCGCCAGATAGCTGTGTGCAAGGCCGTTGTTCAGATGCCCGCCATTGCGGCCGGAGGCGCCCCACCCGACCCTTTCCGCCTCCAGCACGACGACCTTCGCGCCAGCCTTGGCGAGTTGCCAGGCCGCGCCCAGGCCGGTGAAGCCGCCGCCGATTACGGCGACGTCGTAATGGCCGTCGACCGGCCCCTGCATGGCCCCGGCGAAGGCCGGGGCGGTGTCGTGCCAATAGGAAACGTATTTCATGGCGGACCGGCCCTTTTCCTTGTTCAGAGACCGACGACGCCCGGCAGTTCCGAGATGTTGGCGATCTCGGTATAGCCGTAATAGGGATTGGCCGGTTCGTGGCCACGGTTCACCCACACCTTATTCTTGATGCCGAGGTCATGGGCCGACATCAGATCGTAGCGGAAGGAGGAAGAGCAGTGCAGAATGCCCTCCGGGCCGCAACCCAGCATGTCCAGCATGTATTCGAAGGCTTTGAACCGCGGCTTGTAGGCCTGCGCCTGTTCTGCGGTATAGACCTTGTGGAACGGCGCGCCGAGCTTTTCGACGTTCGACATGATCTGCGAATTCATCGCGTTCGACAGGATGACCAGCGGAATTTCCTTGGCGACTCTGGCGAGCCCCGCCGGGACGTCTGGATGCGGACCCCAGGTCGGCACGCGCTCATAGACCATCCGAGCGGCCTCGTCGCGGAATTTTATGCCGTTGCGCTTGCAGGTGCGTTCGAGCGAATTGTGCACCACTTCCGCATAGGGCTTCCAATCACCGAGGATCTCATCGAGGCGGTATGCGGCGAAATTCCTGATGAACTCCGCCATCCGCGGCTCGTCCAGTTGCTCGCTATAAAGGTCGCGGGCCGCCTCCGCCATCTGGAAGTTGGTCAGCGTGCCGTAGCAGTCGAAGGTGATGTATTTCGGGCGGAAGATCGTCATGTGCATATCCTTCATAGTCGGGACCGGATGCTATGATCATAGGCGTCGGCCATCGCCTCGGCTCACCTGATTTCGCAAGCATCGAAGCAGAATCTACCGTATCGAAAGTCGCCTTTGGCAGAAGGTTGCGTGCCCCGCCCCGTGCCCCGCGTCGACCGACGCCCCGTTCCCGCAGCCCATCGCCGCATGCCAGCATAAGATGCGGCGGCTCGCGTGCGCAAAGCCATAAGATACCGCGCGGACCCTGACCTTCAGACGATCTACCGGTTTCGAATCCTCCAGACTTCGAGGTCAGAAATGGGGAAGTTTCCGCAAATGCAGACAGGTCAGATCGATCTTATAGCCTTCGGCCCCGAGCACCTCGATGCCGCCGTAGGACTGTCACGCCAGGCGGGTTGGCCGCACCGGCCCGAGGACTGGCAGATGGCGCTCGCCTTGAGCGAAGGCGTCGTCGCGGTCGAGGGCGATCGGATCGTCGGCACCGTGCTCGTCACCTCTTACAAAGAGGATTGCGCGACGATCAATATGGTTATTGTCGACGAGGCCATGCGCGGCCGCGGTCTCGGGCGTGAGCTGATGGACGCCGCCTTGCGCATTGCCGGCAGCCGCCCGCTGCGGCTGGTGGCGACGGCGGAGGGTCTGCCGCTTTATGAGAAGCTTGGCTTCCGCGAGACGGGTCGCGTGCTGCAGCATCAGGGTGTGGTCGGAAAAATGGCCGCTCCTGCGGGAGTGGAGCCCGCGAACACATCCGATTTTGCAGCTATCGCCGAACTCGATCACGGCGCCTTCGGCGGAGACCGCGGCAAACTCATCGCCTATATCGCAACGATCGGCGAATTCGCGGTGATCCGCCGCGAGGGACAGGTTTGCGGTTTCGCGGCCCTTCGGCCTTTTGGCCGCGGCGAGGTCATCGGGCCCGTCATCGCCGCCAATCTCGACGACGCCAAGGCATTGACCGCATATTTCATCGCCCGGCGGCCCGGGCAGTTCCTGCGGGTCGATACGACCGCCGTCACCGGGCTTGCGCCCTGGCTCGCCGAACGGAAGCTCGCCCATGTCGGCGGCGGAATCGCCATGATGAAGCCGGTCTCACAACCCGCGGCCGGTTTTTTCGCGACAACCTACGCCCTCGCCAACCAGGCACTTGGCTGACCCGGAGAGTCCCATGTACAGCAACTCCCTCCTCGAACTTGACCGCGCCCATCTCATCCACCCGGTCGCTTCCTATCGCAGCCATGAAAAACTGGGCGTGCGCGTGCTCGCCTCGGCCTCAGGCGCGACGGTTACCGATGCTTCGGGCAAGCAGCTGATCGACGGCTTTGCCGGCCTCTGGTGCGTCAATGCCGGCTACGGCCATGAGAGCATCGTCGAGGCGGCAACGCGGCAGATGCGCGAACTGCCCTATGCGACCGCCTATTTCGGGCTCGGCTCGGAGCCGGCGATCCGGCTCGCCTCGGAACTCGCCGAACGGGCGCCGGGCAATCTCGACCACGTCTATTTCACGCTCGGCGGCTCCGATGCCGTCGACAGCACGATCCGCTTCATCCGCTATTACTGGATCGCCCGCGGCGAGCCGCAACGCGACCAGTTCATCTCCGTCGAGCAGGGCTATCACGGCTCATCGACAGTCGGCGCGGGCCTGACGGCACTGCCGGCCTTTCATGCCGGATTCGGCATCCCCTTTGATTGGCAGCACAAGATCCCGTCGCACTATGCCTACCGCAATCCAGTGGGGGACGATCCGCAGGCCATCATCGAGGCGTCGCTTGCGGCGCTCCGGCGTAAGGTCGAGGAGATCGGCCCGGAGCGGGTCGCCGCCTTCTATGCCGAACCGATTCAGGGATCCGGCGGCGTGCTGGTACCGCCAAGAGGCTGGATGAAGGCAATGCGCAAGCTCTGCCAGGAACTCGGCATTCTCTTCGTGGCCGACGAGGTGATCACCGGCTTCGGCCGCACCGGCCCACTCTTTGCCTGCGCGGAAGACGAGATCGTTCCGGACCTCATGACCGTAGCGAAAGGCCTGACCTCCGGCTATGTACCGATGGGCGCGGTTTTCATGGGCGACCATATCTACCAGACGATCGCCGACAGCGCCGGCGCTGCAGCCGTCGGCCACGGCTACACCTATTCGGCCCATCCGGTTAGTGCCGCGGTGGGCCTCGAAGTGCTGAAGCTCTACGAGAACGGCCTGCTGGACAACGGCCGGAAAGCGGGCGCGCGGCTGATGGCGGGGCTTGAGGGCCTAAAGGACCATCCGCTCGTCGGCGACGTGCGTGGTCGCGGCATGCTGGCGGCCGTTGAGCTCGTGATCGACAAGGAAAGGAAAACGCCGCTGCCTGCCGCTGCCGAGCCGGCACGCCGCATCTTCGACCGCGCCTGGGAAAACGGCCTCGTTATCCGTGCCTTTGCCAATGGCGTACTCGGCTATGCACCGCCGCTCTGCTGCACCGAAACGGAAATCGACAGCATTGTCGAGCGCACCCGCAAGGTGCTGGACGAGACGCTGGAGGATCCGGCCGTGCGCGCCGCGTTGAAGACCTGAAGAACGACCACCCGCGTATATCGCGGAATGGACATATTCGAAATTTTGTGCCGCGCCGCTGCATCATTTCGGAAACTTAAGCGCGGCACAGCTGCCAAACTGAAATCGCGAAAAGGCCGCATTACAGCAAATGCGGTCTTCCATCAGCGGGGCGGAGATCCCGCGACGGGAACAGAAAATTCTCTTCCATGAAGCCGCTCCTGGTGAGCCCGAAAACTGGGGAATGAAGTTGAAGAGCCTTCCGGAATTCAAATATATGAGCTTTGACGTAGTCGGCACGCTGATCGACTTCGAGGGCGGCCTCAAGGACTGCCTCGCCGGCATCGCGGCCGAGACGGGCGTCGACATGGATGGCGAAGAGGCGCTGACGCTTTATCGCGCCGCCCGTTATTCCGAGGACGCGGACCTCTTTCCCGACGATCTCGTGCGGGTCTACCTTGAGATCGCGCCGAAGCTTGGCCTGCCGGCAGACCGAAGCTATGGCGAGCGCCTGCGGGACTCGGCAAGGAACTGGAAAGGCTTCGCGGACAGCGCCGATGCCCTGGCGCGGCTTGCGAAGGAATACCGGCTCATCGCCATGACCAACGCCCGCCGCTGGGCGTTCGAGTATTTCGCGCGCGAGCTCGGCAACCCCTTTTACGCCGCCTTCACCGCGGACGACACCGGCACCGAAAAGCCGGACCCCGCTTTCTTTGAAAAAGTGTTCGACTTCGTAGCGTCCGAAGGCAATTCCAAGGACGACATCCTGCATGTCGCCCAGAGCCAATACCACGACATCGGCATCTCGCGGGAGCTTGGCATGACCAATTGCTGGATCGAGCGCCGCCATGCCCAGAAAGGCTACGGCGGCACCATCGAGCCTGCCGAATTCACGAAGCCGGACTATCACTTCACCTCCATGGCCGGTTTCGCCGATGCCGTGGCTGAAGCGCACAGGTGATCCATTAAACGGATCGGGTCCAAGCCCACAGGAGAAGGGCAGCCCGTCAACTGAGAAGGGGAATGACATGACAGACAAGATCACCAACTGGACCAGGTCGGACGACGTCATGGTCGAAACCGCCATCCGTCGTGGCGCCACCCGCCGCGAACTGTTGCAGATGCTGCTTGCGGGCGGTGTCGCCATGTCGGCCGGCGGGGTCCTGCTCGGCCGCGCCGGTCAGGCGGTTGCCGCGACGCCGGTCGCCGGCGGCACGCTCAAGGCTGCCGGCTGGTCGTCCTCGACCGCCGATACGCTCGACCCGGCCAAGGCATCGCTCTCGACCGACTACGTCCGCTGCTGCTCCTTCTACAACCGGCTCACCTTCCTCGATAAGTCCGGCACGCCGCAGATGGAGCTTGCCGAAGCAATCGAGACCAAGGATGCCCAGACTTGGACCGTCAAACTGAAAAGCGGCATCACCTTCCATGACGGCAAGCCGCTCACCGCCGATGACGTGATCTTCTCGCTGAAGCGCCATCTCGACCCCTCGGTCGGTTCCAAGGTCGCGAAGATCGCCGCACAGATGACCGGCTTCAAGGCGGTCGACAAGCAGACCGTCGAGATCACCCTTGCCGACCCGAACGCCGATCTGCCGACCATCCTGTCGCTGCATCACTTCATGATCGTCGCCGACAGCACCACCGACTTCTCCAAGGGAAACGGCACCGGCGCCTTCGTCAGGGAGGTCTTCGAGCCGGGCGTGCGCTCAGTCGGCGTCAAGAACAAGAACTACTGGAAGTCCGGCCCGCACGTCGATTCCTTCGAGTATTTCGCGATCAGCGACGACAGCTCACGCGTCAATGCACTGCTCTCCGGCGACATCCACCTGGCCGCCGCGATCAATCCGCGCTCCATGCGCCTTGTCGAGAGCCAGGGCGACGGCTTCGTTCTCTCCAAGACGACCTCCGGCAACTACACGAATCTCAACATGCGCCTGGACATGGAGCCCGGTAGCAAGCGCGACTTTGTCGAGGGCATGAAATACCTCGTCAACCGCGAGCAGATCGTCAAGTCGGCGCTCCGCGGCCTCGGCGAAGTCGGCAACGACCAGCCGGTTTCGCCGGCCAACTTCTATCACAATGCCGACCTGAAGCCGCGGGCCTTCGATCCCGAAAAGGCGAAATTCCACTTCGAAAAGGCCGGCGTGCTCGGCCAGTCGATCCCGGTCGTTGCTTCCGAAGCGGCCAACGCCTCCATCGACATGGCAATGATCATTCAGGCTTCCGCGGCCGAGATCGGCCTGAAGCTCGATGTCCAGCGCGTGCCGTCGGACGGATATTGGGACAATTACTGGCTCAAGGCGCCGGTTCATTTCGGCAACATCAATCCGCGTCCGACGCCGGACATCCTGTTCTCGCTGCTCTACGCCTCCGAAGCGCCCTGGAACGAGAGCCAATACAAATCGCAGAAATTCGATAAGATGCTGATCGAGGCGCGCGGCTTGCTCGACCAGGAGAAGCGCCGAGAGATCTACAACGAGATGCAGGTGATGGTCGCCAACGAAGCCGGCACCATCATCCCGGCCTACATCTCCAACGTCGATGCGCTCACGGCCAAGCTCAAGGGCCTGGAACCGAACCCGCTCGGCGGGCAGATGGGCTATGCCTTCGCGGAGTATGTCTGGCTCGAAGCCTGATGAAGGGAAAGGGTCGGGGCTGCAGTTGCACCGCTGCAGCCCCGACCCTACCGATTTTAGCCTTATGCGAAAGGGAACACGCGTGAACAACCGGGTTCTTTCCCTTGTCCTGAGCAGATTGCTCATTGCCCTGATCACGCTGGTGATCGTCTCCTTCGCCGTCTTCTTCGCGACGACGCTGCTGCCAGGCGACACGGCAACCATCCTGCTCGGACAGGCTGCCACGCCGGAGGCCGTCGAAGGCCTGCGCAAGGCCATGCATCTCGACGATCCGGCCATCTTCCGCTTCCTGCGCTGGATCGTCGGTCTTCTGCAGGGCGACCTCGGCACCTCCTACGCCAACGATATGCCGGTTGCCGATCTGATCGGCGGGCGCTTCATCAATACGTTGAAGCTTGCGGGCGTCACCGCTCTCTTCTCGGTTCCGATCGCGTTGACAC
The DNA here is from genome assembly GCF_001854885.1 of Ensifer sp. LCM 4579. Classification (GTDB taxonomy): domain Bacteria; phylum Pseudomonadota; class Alphaproteobacteria; order Rhizobiales; family Rhizobiaceae; genus Sinorhizobium. The sequence continues at coordinate 203,404 of NZ_MDDV01000007.1, forward strand.
TCGGCATCAGCTCCGCAATGCTGCGCGGCTCGCTCTACGATCGCATCGTCACCGTGATGACGATCGGCGTCATCTCGGTGCCGGAATTCATGATCGCAACCTCAGCCGTACTGATCTTCGCGGTCTATCTGAAATGGCTTCCGGCACTCTCCTTCGCCAACGAGATCCATAGCCTTTCCGACATGCTGCGTATCTACGCCATGCCCGTCATCACGCTCACCTTCGTCATCTCGGCTCAGATGATCCGGATGACGCGGGCGGCGGTGATCGAGACGCTGAATACGCCCTACGTCGAGATGGCTCTGCTCAAGGGCGCCTCCCGCCCGCGAATGGTGCTGCGCCATGCACTCCCCAATGCGCTGGGGCCGATCGTCAATGCGGTTGCCCTTTCGCTTTCCTATCTCCTCGGCGGCGTCATCATCGTCGAGACGATCTTCAACTATCCGGGCATCGCCAAACTGATGGTCGATGCCGTGGCGACCCGCGACCTGCCGCTGATCCAGAGCTGCGCCATGATCTTCTGCCTCGGCTACCTGCTTCTGATCACGACGGCCGACATCATCGCCATCCTTTCCAATCCGAGGCTCCGATGACCATGACCAGTTCCGAGACCACTTCCGAGCGGATGACCGGATCCCGGTTTGGCTATCGCTTCAACATCGTGGGCATGATCGGTCTTTCGGTCATTCTCTTCTGGGCGATCGTCGCGATCTTCGCACCGCTGATCATCCCCTACCCGGTCGGCGAGATCGTCGACCTCGACTACTTCGGCCCGATGAGCGCCGATTTCTGGCTGGGCTCCGACTATCTCGGGCGCGACATGTTTTCGCGGATCCTGATGGGCGCCCGCTACACGGTCGGCATCTCGCTCGCCGCGGTGACGATCGCCTGCTTCAGCGGCGTCGTGCTCGGCATGATCGCGGCGGTCGCCGGTGGCTGGCTCGACACGGTGCTGAGCCGTTTCCTCGACGCACTCAACTCCATACCGAGCAAGCTCTTCGGCCTCGTGGTGGTCGCCGCCGTCGGCTCTTCCATCCCCGTGCTGATCCTGACCCTGTCGGTGATCTACATTCCCGGTTCCTACCGCTTCGCCCGGGCACTTGCGGTGAACATCAATGCCATGGATTTCGTCACGGTCGCCCGCATCCGCGGCGAAAGCACCTGGTATCTCATTCGCTCGGAGATCCTGCCCAACATCGTCGGGCCGGTGCTGGCGGATCTCGGCATCCGCTTCGTGTTCATCGTGCTCCTGCTCTCCGGCCTCTCCTTCCTCGGCCTCGGCGTTCAGCCGCCCTATGCCGACTGGGGAGCGCTCGTGCGCGAAAACATCGGCGGCCTGCCCTTCGGCGCACCGGCGGTGATGGCACCCTCCTTTGCAATCGCCAGCCTCACGATCAGCGTCAATCTGCTGATCGACAACCTGCCCAAGAAGATCCGCGATCGGAGCGAATGATGGCCAAGCTCGTAGAAATCCGCGACCTGAAGGTCGAAGCCACCACCGATTCCGGCCGCCGCGTCGAGATCATCAAGGGTGTCAGCATCGACATCGCCGAGGGTGAGATCGTTGCCCTCATCGGCGAGAGCGGCTCGGGCAAGACGACGATCGCGCTGACGCTGTTGGGCTATGCCCGCCCGGGCTGCCGCATCGCCGGGGGCCGCGTGTCGCTCGCCGGCAGGGACATGGTCACACTCTCCGAAAAGCAGCGCGCAAAGGTCCGCGGCACGGAGGTTGCCTATGTGCCGCAATCCGCCGCCGCTGCGTTCAACCCGGCCGCCACCATCATGGACCAGGTGATCGAGGTCACCCGCATCCACGGGCTCATGACACCGGAGGAGGCGCGCAGCCGCGCGGTGGATCTTTTCCGGGCCCTTTCCTTGCCCGAACCGGAAACGATCGGCAGCCGTTATCCGCACCAGGTCTCCGGCGGACAATTGCAGCGCCTCTCCGCCGCCATGGCACTCATCGGCAATCCCAAACTGGTCATCTTCGACGAGCCGACGACTGCCCTTGACGTGACGACGCAGATCGAGGTGTTGCGGGCCTTCAAATCGGTCATGAAGCAGGGCGGCATCGGCGGCGTCTATGTCTCGCACGACCTTGCCGTGGTTGCGCAGATCGCCGACCGTATCGTTGTCCTGAAGGGCGGCGAGATCCAGGAAGCCGGCACCACCGACGACATTCTCACGAGCGCCAAACATCCCTATACGCGCGAACTGCTCGCCGCCTTCGAGCCGAAACCGCGCCAGGCCTTTCAAGCGGCTACCGCTCCGGCACCGCTCCTCAAGATCGACGGCCTCGTTGCGGGCTATGGACAGATCCAGGCTGACGGCCTGCCGCTCGTCCGTGCGGTCGAAAATGTCAGCCTCAAGGTCGAAAAAGGCCGCAATCTTGGCATTATCGGCGAGTCCGGCTGTGGCAAGTCGACGCTTGCCCGCGCCATCGCCGGCATCCTGCCGGCGGCAGCGGGCAACATCGTCTTCGATGGCGTGAAGCTCGACCAAAGTGCCCGCCAGCGCTCGCGCGAACAGTTGCGCGAGATGCAGATCGTCTTCCAATACGCCGACACCGCGCTCAACCCGGCAAAGTCCGTCGAGGATATTCTTGCGCGACCGCTCACCTTCTATCACGGCATGGGTGCCAAGGCGCGAAACGCCCGCATCGATCAGTTGCTCGACATGGTGCGCCTGCCGCGCAACCTGCGCCATCGCCAACCGGGCGAGCTGTCCGGCGGCCAGAAACAGCGCGTGAACTTCGCCCGGGCACTCGCTGCCGATCCGAAGCTGATCCTCTGCGACGAGATCACCTCGGCACTCGACACCGTGGTTGCCGCCGCGGTCATCGAGTTGCTGAAGGAACTACAGCGCGAACTCGGCCTTTCCTACGTCTTCATCAGCCACGATCTTTCCGTGGTGGAGGCGATCTGCGACGAGATTGTCGTCATGTATGGTGGAAAGAAGGTCGAGGAAATCACGCCCGCCAAGGTCAAGGCGCCACAGCACCCCTATTCGCAACTGCTTTTCTCGTCCGTGCCGAGGCTCGACCCCACCTGGCTCGATGGGCTCGAGCAGGATCCGGAGCTGGTGCGGGCCTATTGCCGGCGCTGAGGCGTCGGCGCCTGCCAGTCCCTCGCACCGCTTGCAGGGAGAGAGCCCGTCCTCAGGTTAAATCTGGGTTAAAACCGAGGAGAGGGATAAACCGAGAATCTAAAACCGGAACAGGCTGGTCAGCGGCATGTGCGCCTTGACGATGGGCGACTTCAGCACGACGAAGCTGAAATATTTGTCGATTCCGACATCCATATCGGTCAGACGCTCCATGATCGTCTGGTATTCGCCGATGCCGGCGGTGACGAATTTCAACAGATAGTCGTAGCCGCCCGAGACCAGGTGGCACTCGATCACCTGATCGACCTTCTCGATTGCCGCCAAGAAACGGGCGAAATCGATCTGCCGATGGTTCTTCAGGGTGATTTCGGTAAAGACGGTCAGCGTCTGGCCGAGCTTCCCCACATTGATCTGCGCGGAATAGCCCTCGATATAGCCTTCCGCCTGCAGCTTCTTCACCCGCATCAGACAGGGGCTCGGTGAGAGGTTGACCAGTTCGGCGAGTTCCACATTGGTAATGCGGCCATTCTTCTGCAATTCGTACAGAATTTTTATGTCGATCCGGTCGAGCTTCATCCGTGTGCCTCCGCCTGCTGAGAGGGATCAACGTCGCAGCACATTATGCTGCCCCACTTCCCGCAATGACCTTAACACGTGGGTGACCCATGTCGATTTCGTTTCACGCGATGCGCCGGGGCAGAAAGGGCTGCAGCCTCTCTGCAATACGGAATTTTCTGCTGTCGACGTCCAGCTCTCCGGCAACGCCTTAGGCGCGAAAAGGCTAGACTGAACGCAAATGGAGACAATGCAATGCCCGCACCGCTGAAACTCGTCGACACGACACCGACCCTTCCTGCAACTGCCGATGCAGTGGTCATCGGCGGCGGAATTGTCGGTGTTTTCTCGGCCTACTATCTTGCCCGGCGCGGATTGAAGGTGGCCCTCGTCGAGAAGGGGCGGATCGGCGCCGAACAGTCGAGCCGGAACTGGGGCTGGTGCAGACAGCAGAACCGCGACGCCCGCGAACTGCCGATGGCCACGAAGAGCCTCGACCTCTGGGAGCGCTTCGCAGAAGAGAGCGGCGAGGATACCGGCTTCCGGCGCTGCGGCCTTTTCTATCTGAGCGACAGCGAGGAGGAACTGGCCGGCTGGGCACGGTGGCGCGACTTTGCCCACACGGTGGGCGTCACCACCCACATGCTCGACAGCGTCGCGGCGAGCGAACGCGGACGCGCTACTGGCAAGCCCTGGAAGGGTGGGGTCTTTTCGCCCTCGGATGGCACTGCCGACCCGGCGAGCGCCGCGCCCGCGGTCGCGCGAGCGATCCTGAAGCTCGGCGGAACGGTACATCAATCCTGTGCGGCCCGCGGCATTGAGCTCAAGGGCGGACGCCTGTCCGGTGTTGTCACCGAACATGGCACCATCTGCACGAACACGGCCGTGCTCGCGGGCGGTGCCTGGGCCTCCTCCTTCTGCCGGCAGCTCGGCATCCACTTCCCTCAGGCCTCCGTCCGCTCGTCGATCCTGTCCGTCTCCCCAGGGGCGGCAAACCTGCCGGACGCGCTGCACACGGCCGCTGTGTCGGTGACGCGTCGCGCCGATGGCGGTTACACGCTGGCCATTAGCGGCCGCGGCCGCGTCGATCCGACGCCGCAGCAACTGCGCTTCGCGCCGCAATTCCTGCCGATGTTCCTGCGTCGCTGGCGCAGTCTTGCGCCCGGGGGGCTGGAGGGAATCCGATCCGATCACGAGGGCCTCGGCCGCTGGCAACTGGACCAGCCGACACCGATGGAGCGCATGCGCACTCTCGATCCGGCAGTGGACAGACGCACGATACGCCTGACTCATGCGCGCGCGCTCGAACTGCTTCCCCCCTTGAAGAACACCCATGTCACGGCGGCCTGGGCCGGCTATATCGACAGCACTCCAGACGGTGTTCCCGGCATCGGGGAGATCTCCAGCATACCGGGCTTCATCCTTGCCGCCGGCTTCAGCGGCCACGGCTTCGGCATCGGACCCGGCGCCGGCCACCTGATCGCCGACATCGTCACCGGCGGCGAGCCGATCGTCGACCCCCGCCCCTATCACCCGGACCGCTTCCGCAAATCCGCCTGGGGCAAGGTCGCCGACTTCTGAGAGTCGTCAATAGACATCGCGCTTTCCAAAAATCGGGTACGATTTTCGGGCGGTGCGCTATCGCCACTCAATCACTTCCCCATACACCTATCAGCATCGTAAGAAATCGTTCTGCTGCCGGCGACAAGGTGCCGCCGCGACGGCGAACCACGCCGATCGTGCGTGATATCTCGGGATTGCGGATGGGGCGGGTGATCAAGAACGGGTGGTCTTCTCGCGGAGTTGCCATTCGTGGCAGCACCGAAATACCAAGGCCTGCCTCCACCAAGCCGAGGGAGGTGGACAGATGAGTTACCTCATAGAACCAGCGAAGCTTGATGTTCGATTTTGCCAGTGCTGCGTCGAGCAGCGTCCTGTTGCCGCTCGATCGATGAACCGTGATCAGAGGATAGGGCTCCAATTCCGCCCAGCCGACCGATGATTTGGCTGCAAGAGGGTGATCCTTGCGCGCTGCAAGCACAAATGGGTCTTCCACGAGCCGCTCGAAGGTCAGGTCCGGATCCGACGTGCCCATGATGTTTATGCCGAACTCCACCTCCCCGCGTGCCACGGCTTGAAGACCGTCGGTCGCCGGCAAGTCGAGGATCCGAAAGCGGATGTTCGGATACTCCTCATTGAACTGTCGGATGACGGTAGGCAGGAAGTAGAATGCCGCGGTAGGAAGGCATGCGATCGTCACCAATCCGCCTCGATTGGGTCCAACGTCACGGACCGCAAACAGCGAGCCATCGAACTCCTCCAGCATGCGTCGGACGAGCGGCACGAGCTCTGTTCCGAGAGCCGTCGCGGAGACATGCCTGGTGGTCCGTTCCAAGAGGGGCGCTCCGATAACCTGCTCCAGTTTTTGAATGCGGCGGCTCAGCGCCGGCTGTGACAGATGCAGGGCATCGGCGGCGCGATGAAAGCTCTCCAACTCGACGACGCTCAGGAAGGCTCGAAGGTCAAGGATCTCGCAATTAATGCTCATCGTGCATCAATTCCCCGAATATAAGCATTTCACAAATCAACGCCTATTCCGATAATTGGATCAACGAGCGCCGATTGATACGGCGATGACATAATTCCGGTGGAAGCACAAGCGATGAACGACCTGCTGGCGATCCCTTGCGTTCTGATGAGAGGCGGCACCTCAAAGGGTCCCTTCTTCCTGGCGAGCGATCTTCCCACGGCTGTCAGAGCCCGTGACAAGATCCTGCTGTCCGTCATGGGGTCGGGTCATCCGTTGCAGATCGACGGTATCGGCGGCGGCAACCCGGTCACGAGCAAGGTGGCCATCGTCGGACCTGCCAGCATTCCCGGTGCCGACGTGGATTACCTCTTTGCCCAGGTGCGGGTCGAGCAACAGATCGTCGACACCTCCCCGAACTGCGGCAACATGCTGGCTGCGGTGGGCCCGTTTGCCATCGAAGCCGGACTGGTTCCGGTCCGTGGAGAAACGACGCTCGTCCGGATCCATAACGTCAACACCGACAAGCTGATAGAGGCCGAAGTTCCCACTCCGAACGGCGGCGTCTCCTATCTCGGTGAAGCTGCAATTGACGGTGTGCCCGGCGGGGCAGCGCCGATCGCGCTGACCTTCATGGACGCAGCGGGGGCTCGCACCGGACAGCTCTTTCCCACTGGCAAGCCGATCGACTTGATCGACGGCGTGGCTGTCACCTGCATCGACTGCGCGATGCCGATGATGTTGATCGAGGCGGACTCGATCGGCGCAAGCGGCTTCGAGTCAGCGGCTGAACTCAATTCTGATAGGGAATTGCTTCAACGGCTGGAAAGGCTGCGCATCGCGGCCGGCAAACGGATGGGCCTTGGAGACGTGCGCGAGCAGGTAACGCCGAAGCCGGTACTCATTTCCCGGCCAACGTCAGGAGGCGACATCAGCGTACGGTATTTCATGCCGCATCAATGTCATCCGTCGCTGGCAACCACGGGCGCCGTAGGGATCGCCACGGCCTGTATCAGCCAGGATACAATCGCCTCGCTTCTGATCGGCCGGCGTGCCCCTCCGGTCGTGCTTTCCATAGAGCACCCGAGCGGCCATCTGGACGTCAAGCTCTATGAAAGGGACGGCAAGGTTGTTGCCGGAATCCTTCGCACCGCCCGCCGGCTGTTCGAAGGACATGTTTTCGCAAAACCTGTCACGCAAATGGGTTGCGCGGCATAATGATCGTGGCCGCCGGGAGGGCGCCACCAACACGGAGGAAAATATCATGCGCAAGCTCATGCTCGCCCTCGCGGCAACCGTCGCCTTTGCCGGTTCGGCTCACGCGGATCCGGTCCGCATCAGTGTTGGCTCTTACAACCTCAACAATCTTCCCTTTCCGGTCGCGCAGGGGCTCGGCCTTTATGAGAAGGAAGGCCTGGAGGTGACCGTCGAAAACTTCGCATCGGGCGGATCGAAGACGCTTCAGGCGCTTGTTGCCGGCTCGACGGATATAGCCGTCGGCTTCTACGATCATACGATCCAGATGCAGTCGCAGAAGAAGGCCGTCGTGGCCTTCGTGCAGCTCGCCCGCAACTCCGGCCTTGTGCTGGCGGGTGGTTCGGGGAGCACTTTCGACCCGGCAAAACCGGAAACGATCAAGGGCGCGAAAGTCGGGATCACCTCGCCGGGCTCGTCTTCCGATTTCTTCGTCCGCTACTACTTGCAGCGCAACGGCTTGCCCGCGGACGCCGTCTCGCTGATCGGCGTCGGCTCCGGCTCTGCCGCCGTCGCGGCCCTTGAACAGGGCAAGGTCGACCTCCTCGTCAACTACGACCCGGCAGCGACCTTCATCGAGGCCAAGGGCGTCGGCAAGATCCTGATCGACGGGCGCAGCGACGACGGTGCCAAGGCGATCTATGGCGGGATTTACCCGACCTCCGTCCTCTATGCCACACAGAGCTATATCGAGGAAAACCCGGAGACCATCCAGAAGGTCACGAATGCGACGGTCAAAGCGCTCGAGTGGATGAACAGCCACTCTGCGGAAGAGATCGTCGACACGCTCCCGAAGGAGTTCATCTCCGGCGATCGTGACACCTACATCAAGGCGGTCGAGAATGCGAAGGCGATCTTTTCAAAGGACGGACGTATCAACGAGGAAGATATCAAGACTCCGCTCGCCGTCTTGAAGAGTTTCAACGAAAAAGTCGCGGCGGCTGAAATTGATCTTACGAAAACCTACACGAACGAGTTCGTCGACAAGGTCCCGAACGTCGCCGCCAACTGACAGGAGGAGGTCATGGCATTGGCCGTAGTGAAAACCGCAACCCCGGCGGACAGTCCGCATCAGGCAAAGCCGATGGTTTCCATCGACTCCGTCACCATGTCCTTCGGCGCCTATGTGGCGGTGAAGGATGTGAACCTCAGTGTCGCCGATGGCGAGTTTCTCGCGATCGTCGGGCCGACCGGCTGCGGCAAGAGCACGATACTCAACGCGATTGCCGGGCTGCTGAAGCCCGCAAGCGGCACGGTCGCGATCGACGGCCAGCCGGTGCGCGGGGTCCAGAACGACATCGGCTATCTCTTCCAGCAGGATGCATTGCTTCCCTGGAAGACCGCGCTCGAGAACGTGGAACTGGGCCCGATGTTCAAGGGTACGGGCGCTGCCGAACGGCGCGAGCAGTCGATGAAGTGGTTGGCGAAGGTTGGCCTGAAGGGCTTCGAGCATCGCTACCCCCATCAGCTTTCCGGCGGTCAGCGCAAGCGCGTTCAGATGGCGCAGGCGCTGATCACCGGCCCCAAGGTCATCCTGATGGACGAGCCCTTTTCGGCACTCGACATTCATACCCGCCACCTGATGCAGAATGAACTGTTGCGGCTTTGGCAGGAGGAACGGCGCGCCGTGGTGATGATCACGCACGACCTCGAGGAGGCAATTGCCCTCGGAGATCGGGTCGTGGTGCTTGCCGCCGGACCGCGCTCGCGCGTGATCGACAGCTTCCCCGTCGATCTCGCACGCCCGCGCGATGTCGCTGAGATCAAGCTCGATCCACGCTTCATGGATCTTTATCGCAACATCTGGTCATCGCTGCGCGGCGAAGTGGAGAAAAGCTATGAACGCCATGACTGAACGCCTCATCCAAATCGCGCTGCTGGTGGCAATTGTCGGCGGCTGGCAGCTCGGTGTCGCGACCGGCGTCATCGACGTCTTCTTTTTCCCGGCTCCGATCGACATCTTCAACCAGGTGCTATCCTGGGTGCTGGACGCCAGCTTCTATAACCACGTGGCCATCACCCTGACCGAAACCGTGCTCGGCTATCTGGTCGGAACGGCACTTGGCGTGGCGGCAGGCGTCTGGCTCGGCCTCAGCCGTTCGGCCGCGCGCATTCTGGACCCCTTCATCAAGGGCTTGAACGCGATCCCTCGCGTCGTTCTTGCGCCCATCTTCGTCCTCTGGCTCGGTCTCGGTCTCTGGTCGAAGGTGGCGCTCGCCGTAACGCTGGTGTTTTTCGTCACCTTCTTCAACGCCATGCAGGGCGTCCGCGAAGTGAACCCGGTGGTGCTGTCGAACGCCCGAATTCTGGGAGCCAGGCGGTCGGACCTGCTTCGCCACGTCTATTTCCCGGCAGCGGCAAGCTGGATCCTGTCTTCGCTGCGCACTTCGGTCGGCTTTGCCGTCGTCGGGGCGATCATCGGCGAGTATCTCGGCTCCTCCGCCGGGCTTGGCTATCTGATCGCCCAGGCGGAAGGCAATTTTGATGCGGTCGGCGTCTTCGCAGGCATCCTGATCCTCGCGATCTTTGTTTTGATCATCGACAGCATCCTGGACGTCGCCGAGAAGCATCTCATAAAGTGGCGACCGAGCGCGTCCGAACGGCCTGCGTGACGATCTTTCGCGGCAACCAAAAGCCTATTCACAAGCGTTCTCCCTTCAGCCCAGGAGGGAGAACGCAGACGTTCTGAACACTCGCTGTCACCTTTCCGGCCTCGCTCATCCCGCCGCACGTGGCTACCCGGCTGCGCCACAGCGCCGCGCGTCTTATTGGACGCGCAAAGTCGCTGAAGTACCTGTCAGAAACTGGTTCAGGAGCAGTCAGAAGGAACGCGGTGCCGGATCCGCCAGGCTCAGCTTTCCGTCGACAATCTGATAGATGGCGCAGGTCCGGCGAACCGATCCATCCTTCTCGAACCGGAATGCCGCCGCGGCACCAAGGAAGCCGTTCGGCGACATGAGCGCCTGTCGGTTGATGCCGCTCTCCCCTTGCGTACGCACGAGGCCGGCCGCGAGCGCGACGATGTCGAATCCGTAAGCCGCATCCAGATTGGCCGCCCGCTCGTAGCGCTGGCGGAAACTGGCGGTCATCCGCGATCCGCTTTCCGGCCCGAACAGGCAGAGGTGGCTCCGCGCGAGTTCCGGCCGCCCGTAGGAAGCGGTCGTCCATTGTGAACTTCCAACCATCATGGCGTCCGCCGCCAGATGACCATTCGCCCGAAGCGCCGAAAGAGACCCCACCTCGGCTTCTCCGGCGCCGATGATTACGACCGCATCGATATCCTTGAGCTTGGCTCTGGCGCTTGCATTCCCGGAGACCGAGGCCGCATCTGCCGTCAACACGGGCTTGATTCCGTGCCCGGCAAGGCCGCGGTCGAGCCGCTGCCGCTCCGCAGCGGCGATATCCGCGGGCAACAGAACAATAAAGCGCTTGCGGCCCGCGGCTGCGGCGTAGGAGGCGCCCTCGATCGCGCTGTCGATATGGTCCGAAACGAAGGAGAAGCTTCCATAGCCACTCCCGGTCGGCGTGTCGCTCAGCACCAGGATCGGGACATCCCTCGCACGCATTCCTTCGTGCAGCCCGCTCGTCCGTATCTCGGCCGAGACCGCGACAAGCCTTGCCCCCTGATCCGAAAGCCTCTTTGCCGCCTCCCGCACCTGCTCGGCCGAGCCATCCGTATTCTCTATTTGCAGCGACAATTGCCCCCCGCCGAGCTCGTCCACGGCAAGCACCGCACCGTCGCGGATGTCGCGTTCCCGCTGACTTTCGCCGGCGGAGGTGAGAAGGGCTGTGATCAGACCGATCCGAACCGGACCGGAGCCGAACAATTCCTGAGGCTGCGGCTTGATCGAGGCTGATCGGCTCGCCTGCGCCGCCTGCGGTGGCCCGACGCTGATGGCGTCCTGGCTCGCGCCCTGGCAACTGGTCAAGAGGCCAAGCAACAGGACGCCAAGTGCCCTGCCCGCACATTGGCGTACGCGCGCCCTCGGGACAGAATGAATGCTGTTCATGCAGGACAAGCGGGCTCTCTTCAATTCATGAAGCGGAGCATTCTGGCGTGGAAGCAATCGCACTTGGCGAGATAGTCCCCGTCGGCCCAGCCGGACTGCAAGTAGCCATAGGCCTTGCCGCAGGCGACCTTGGTTTCGGACGCCCAGACGAATGTCGGCCGTGTCGAAGCGATCCACCGCGGATCCTCGGCAACGGCAATCGCGTGGTCCATGCGCGACACGACTTCGCTCCTCAGGAAGGCAAGGTCCTGCCCGACCGTCAGCGATGATGCGGCCAGCGTGTCGCACTGCGCCGCAGCCGGCGCGTAATCGGCGATGAGATCGGCGGCATGTCCCGCCGAAGCCGCCAGGGCGAACACCGACCCCGCAATTAACGTTCTGATCATCGAATCCCCCCTCAGGAAACGCCGACCCGCGCATATTTGCCGCGGGCCGGGCGGATGTAAAGCTCTTGTCTCGTCAGACTTCGCCCGACGTCTTGCTGCCGTGATCGTCATTGAAGAGTATTTTCACGGCTTCGGTGGCATTGAAGTTTTCCAGAACGGCCACGGTTTGCCATCCGGCCGCGTTCCCGGCGCCATCGGTATCGACCTGGAGGTTCGCATTCGCACCGTCCTGCACGACCTGAACGTGCTGGCCGAGCGTATCGGACGCAAGATTTCCGAGCAGAGCCGACAGGTCGACAACGTCGCCTTCGCTCGCGTGATAGTCGGTGATGACGTCAGCGATGCCGAGTTGCAGATCGCTCGCATCCATCACAAAGGTATCGGCGCCGGCACCGCCGGTCAGCCGGTCCGAGCCCGCCCCGCCGTACAATATGTCGTTGCCGTCACCCCCATAGAGCGTGTCGTTGCCAGCGCCACCATAGAGGATGTCGTTACCAGCCCCGCCGTAGAGGATGTCGTTGCCGTCACCACCGTAGAGAACATCATTGCCTGGTGTGCCCGCCATGACGTCGTCGCCGGAGCTACCATGGATCGCCGTGCTGGACGAGTTGCCGCCGAGCAATGTGACGTCCAGCGTGTGATGAGGGGAAGAATCGCCGTCGCCGTCGGTTCCCCAGACATCGAAATGCAGCGTCTGATCGCTCGGGAGAACGAGCTTTGAATAACCAATCTCGTCGAATTTGGCTTTTCCCGAATTTACCGTGAAGGCGATCGAACTAAAATCCGTCGTTGGATTGATCGTTATCCAGCCCGTCGCAGTCGTAGATATTGTACCTGACTCTCCGGTATCGGTCATCCAGGTCATGCCGAAGGCGCCGCTCGCCTGCTTGTTAACTAAAAAACTGACCGAATCGACGACTGACGTGAAGCTAATCCTGAATTGTTCACCGGGATCAAGATTGCCATTGTTTACACCAAAACCATTGCCCGTCGGCTTGAGTTCCTCTTGGCTCCCGATCGTGCCATTGCCGTTGGTATCAACTGCGTGGAATGTGGCATCCCCGAGCGTGAACTGGACAGTGCTCGCAGAACCGCTGACGCCCCCGAAACTGAAGGTATGACTACTCGTTGGGCGGGCATTGAGAAGTGTAAAATCGTAAGAGCCATCCGGCTTGATCGACAGTTGGAAGAAATCCGACCCGCCGGCCTTGGCGAGAAGCGTTACCGATCCATCCACATTGTGAACAGCGGGTTCATACGTCACCCCGTCGAGGAGGCCCAATGCCGACACATTGATTGAGCCCCCGTCAGCGCCGAGATGCAGATCATGCAGACCTGTCACCGTGCTGTTGCTCTGGTTGGCGACGATCGCATTCATGATGCTGGTGAAGGTCGGCACGTCGTCGGAGACGGAGAGGGAAACGCTGCCCTCGGCCGTGTCGCCGTCGGTGTCGGTGGCGATCACCTTGACCGTGCCGAGGCCGAACGTGTCRTCGCCCTGGGCGGTGTGATGCGCATAGTTGTCGAGCAGCGTCGCCGTCACCGTGGCATTGTTGCCGTTGCGCACCAGGTCGAGCCGGACCACGTCGACGCCGTTGTCGCGGCCGATGATCTGCGTATCGGAGACGCGCACCCAGGTCAGCGTGTTGCTGAGGCCGCTGGTGTCGCCGAAGGCGATCGAGGCGATCGCATCCGAGCCGGCGACGAAGCCGATCGTGCCGTTGGCGCTGTCGGGACCGGCGGGCGTCGTGCCGTCGGCCAGGTTCTGGTCGTCGAGGTTGAGCGTCACCGAGGCGGCGTTCGGATCGACCGTCGGGCCGGCGCCGTCGGTGACCGTGAAGCTCACGCTGTCGCTCGTCGTGTCGCCGTCGCCATCCGTCGCCGTCAGCGTGAAGCCGACATTGGTGCCCCCGGCATTGCTGAGA
>NZ_MDDV01000008.1 GCF_001854885.1 Ensifer sp. LCM 4579
CTCGCCCAGACTCGTTTCCCTATGCCAAACCCCACAGGACTCGCATGGCGCGAGAATTCGGAGAGCTATCAAACGAATGTCTACAGACCCTAGAACAGCCCCTCGATGTAGCCCGCTTCGTTGAGGCGGATCCGCTCGGACGAGGGTACTTTCGGCAAGCCCGGCATTGTCATGATCTCGCCGGTGATGACGACGATGAAGCCGGCGCCTGCCGCGAGCCGCACCTCGCGGATCGGCACCGCATGCCCGCTCGGTGCGCCGCGCAGGTTTGGATCGGTGGAAAAGGAATATTGCGTCTTGGCCATGCAGATCGGCAGATGGCGATAGCCCTGTTCTTCCCAGGTTCGGAGCTGGTCGCGCACGAGCTTGTCGGCGATGACCTCGCTCGCATGATAGATATCCTTGGCGATGGTCTCGATCTTCTGGAAGAGCGGCATTTCATCGGGATAGAGCGGCGAGAACTGCGAATGGCCGGCATTGGCGAACTCGACGACTTTCAAGGCGAGATCCTCGATGCCAGCTGAGCCTTCGGCCCAGTGCTTGCAGAGCACCGCCTCGGACCCGAGCGTCCTCACATAGTCCTTGATCGCCTGGATCTCTGCTTCCGTGTCGGTCGTGAAATGGTTGATGGCAACCAGCGCCGGCACGCCGAATTTCTTGACGTTCTGCACGTGCCGCCCGAGATTGGCGCACCCCTTCTTCAACGCCTCGACATTCTCCTTGCCGAGATCTTCCCTCTTCACCCCGCCATTCATCTTGATCGCCCTGACCGTTGCGACGATCACTGCGGCGTCCGGCTTGAGCCCGGCCTTGCGGCACTTGATGTCGAAGAATTTTTCCGCCCCGAGGTCGGCCCCGAAGCCCGCCTCCGTCACGACGTAATCGGCGAGCTTCAGCGCGGTTGTGGTCGCCACCACCGAGTTGCAGCCATGGGCGATATTGGCAAAGGGGCCGCCATGGACGAAGGCCGGATTGTTCTCGAGCGTCTGCACCAGGTTCGGCTGCATGGCGTCCTTTAGCAGAACGGCCATGGCGCCATCCGCCTTGATGTCGCGGGCGAAAACCGGGCTCTTGTCGCGCCGGTAGCCGATGATGATGCTGCCGAGGCGTCTTTCGAGGTCCCGGATATCCGTCGCCAGGCACAGGATCGCCATGACTTCCGAGGCGACGGTAATGTCGAAGCCCGTCTCGCGTGGATAGCCGTTGGAAACACCGCCAAGCGCGCCGACGATCTGGCGCAGCGCCCGGTCGTTCATGTCCATCACCCGCCGCCAGGCAATGCGGCGGGTATCGATCGCCTGTTCGTTTCCCCAATAGATGTGATTGTCGATCAGCGCGGCGAGCAGGTTGTGCGCCGAGGTGATGGCGTGAAAATCGCCCGTGAAATGAAGATTGATGTCCTCCATCGGCACCACCTGGGCATAGCCGCCGCCGGCAGCACCGCCCTTGATGCCGAAGCAGGGACCGAGCGAGGCTTCGCGGATGCAGACGATCGTCTTCTTGCCGATCCGGTTCAGGCCGTCGCCAAGCCCGACGGTCGTCGTCGTCTTGCCCTCGCCCGCCGGGGTCGGGTTGATCGCCGTCACAAGAATCAGCCGCCCGTTCTTCCTTTCCTTCTGCGCGGCGATGAACTCGGCGCTCACCTTCGCCTTGTCGTGCCCATAGGGAAGCAGGTGCTCCGGGGGAATGCCGAGCTTCGCACCGATTTCCATGATCGGCTTCTTCGTCGCGGCGCGCGCGATCTCGATGTCGGATTTGACGTACCCCATGGCTCCCCCTCAATTGTGTTCGCGCGGCCCGCGCATTCAACCTCCTCCGCCGAATGCGCTTGCGTTTGCTTGTGCTTACGCTGACATGAAGTCCGTCAGCGGGCAAGGATGTCGCGCATTTCCACGAGATTGGACCGAACACGAAGAATGTAGAAGCCCATGGTTGCGAGATGCGTCGGCATGATCCAGCCGTCCTCGCGGCCATTCGAGATGATCAGCGGCTGGATGCGCAGCGCGGCGCGAAGCTGCTTCATCGTCTCCGTATAGATCGGCGTCAGCCCCCGCTGCGTGACGACATTCTCGAAATCGGCACCGGCCGCCGACAGGATGCCGTAATAGCCGTAGAGCTGGCCGAATGAGAACCAAAAGCGGTCGTCCGCCCGCGTGTCGAACCAGCCGCCATTGTGCAGTTCCGAGCGCTCGCGAATGATCGCCGATGTATTACCGAGGTCGCTCGCGATGCGATCCAGGAATTCGACCAGATTGTCCGACCGACCATCGAAGACCGCATCGCATTTGCCGAGAGATACGTTGAACTTCCGGAGGTCGCGCATGGCGGCGCGATAGAAGCTCGGCGTCGGTGTCTTGGGGCCGAACGGGCTGATGCCGAAATACCAGGTCTCCTCGTCGAACTGGATATTGCCGCGCGCGCTCTGCAGGTCGTTGTTGATTCCGGAAGTGCCGCGGACGCGGCCGAGCGAGTCGACCAGTTCCACGGCCGTGCGCCGCACCGCCTGATTGATGCCGCGCTGGAACGATGCCTTGTTGTCGAGCCAGGGCGTATCGTCCCAGTCGAGCCCGAAAAAGCCGAGCTTGTAGGCAAGCATCGAGGATATCCAGGCGTTCTGGTTGACATTGAAGTCGATGAGATCGGCTGCAACTTCGACGATTGCCGAGGGCTGGCAGGCGGTCCCGGCGGGCAGTTGCGCGACGGCCAGCGATTCGGGAGTCGAGGTCCCTGCATCGAGCGCGGCCTGGCTGGCGGGAGTCACTTCGGCCGATTGCCCGGTCGTCGCCCCCGGACCGCTGACCGGCGAGCCGGCGGGTGTCTTGCGTTGGGCGAGCTTGTAGCGGTCGACGTAATCCGGATCGAAGTTGGTCCAGGCCTGCGTCTGCCAGACGAAATAGCCGTAGAAGAAGACAAGGGCGAGCAGGACGAGCGCTACGGGCCCCTTGATGATCCAGCTTCTTCCGCGGTACCAGTTGCCAAGCGCGACGAAGGGCCAGGCGAGCCACGCCACCACCAACCCGATGCCCCGGCCGATCGCCGTGAAGACACGCTGAAAGAACGCAACGATCGGATCGAACATCTTCTATTCCTCTTTGAGACCGTAGAGCTTGTGGCGGAAGGCGGTCTTGTCCTTGAGATATGTGCCCGTCAATGTCGCAACAACATATTCCCGAAACTTTTCGCTGTAGCCTTCATAAGCGCTGTAGAAGCCCGGCTTGTCGAAAACGAAGCGCGAGACGAAATCGCGTGGGACGAGTTGCGAAACGAGGCGGTTGACGAGCCACTGGTCCGGGTGATCGGGCGCGGCCCTAACCAGCAGGAAGCGGTGTGCCGGGGCGATATCCTGCATCTTGACCGTGCCAGTCGCGGCGATCACGCGCGACATTTCCTGCAGGAAAGGATAGATGCCGTCCCGCGCGACCTGCGCGGCATTGCGGTGGATCCACGTCTGCAGCCAGATCCGGTCGGCATTGACCAGGTCGGCGTCCGGATCGGTCTCGTTGATCAGCCCGCGGACGGCCATGTCCGCCCGGTGCTGGAACAGGCCGGAGTGCTCCACCCAAGAGGCCTGCGGCAATTGCAGCCGGTTCGTCGCAGCCAGGAAATCGTAGATGCGCGCATGATCGGTGATCGCGATATAACTCACCTGCCAGGGCCGGGAGCGACGAAAGCCCGGCGCCGACGGATCGCAGATCACCGTCGTCGTCTTCGCGTCCAGAAAGACATAGACGCCGCCGAAGTGGTTCGCCCAGAAGGCCTGGTGGCGGAAGATGAGTTCGTCGGGCACCAGGGCGTTCTGCCGGATGTCGCCGGTCGTCTGCGCCAGTTCCACCATCCGCCCGAGCATCGAGTCGTCCGCCCAGGCGTTCGGCACCTTCTTCAACCGGTCGATGAGCTCGCGAAGTTCGGCCGCCTTGCCGAGCATGCCTTCGGCCGAGAGCACCCGGAACCGCACCTCGTTGATCGACAAGAGATCGTCGATGTCCTTGACGACGGAGACCGTATCCTCGATCTCGCCATAGAGCGCATCCTTGATCGTCACCGCGTGGATCGCACGGCTGTTTGCACTGAAGAATTCGTGCATCAGCGCCGCGGTGTTGGAAAAGCTCGTATGCACCACCGGCAGTTCCGCCTGCGCCGGCGTCAGGATGATGAAGCGCCGGTTCACCCGATTGGGATCGAGATAGTCCTGGTCCCCCAATTCATAGGCAATCTCCGGCGAGAAGCCGGTCATGTCGATGCTGAAGCGCTGAAGCGTCGTCGGTCTCAGCCCGAAACCTTCGAGCGCCTTGTTGTAGCGCGCAATGAGGTGCGGCTCGGAAATATCGAGCAACCGTCCATAGATGAGCTCAGCTTCGAGAAGACGCTTCATTGGGGAATACTGCCGCGTCCCCTCTCCCCGCGCGCGGGGAGAGGGTTAGTCCTCGGGTTAAACCCGAGGAGAGGGGCAAGCTTCAACACGATCATCTCTCTACTCCCGCCGGAATGAACGTCAAATCCGTCCCCCTCACGCCACTCGTCAGCCGCTTCTCCAGAATGGCGACGATCGTCTCGAGGACAGCGGCTCGATCATTGAAGATGTGCGTGTTCCAGAAGCGAACCACTCTCCAGCCATTCTGGACCATGTACATGTCGCGCATGGAATCCCGGCGGCTGTTCACATGCTGGCTGCCGTCAACTTCCACGACCAATAGCTCTCCGCGGCAAGCGAAATCAGCAAAAATAGGGACCGATCGGAAACTGCCGGATAAACTTGAAGCCGTTCAACCTCCGATCTCTCAACTCCGACCACAGAATCGCCTCCGCGTCGTTGTCTGATTGCCTGAGATCTCTCGCGCGTTGCGTCTGGCGTTCGTTAGCTCCTCTCATTCGTTTTCCCTGTGCCGCTGCCCCTCACCCTAACCCTCTCCCCGCTTGCGGGGAGAGGGGACGCCGTTGCACCCGGCAGCATCCACCTGCCCTCGCGCTTCATCGCCTCGATCTCGCGGATCGCCTTCTCGCGCTGGCGTTCGCGGCGGATGATGTCGGCGATCGCTGCGTCGTCGGATTTGTCGGTGTAGCGGAATTCGCTGTCGCCATAGCGGTTGATCTCCTGCAGCACCATGTCGATGGTGATCGGGCCGCGCAACTCCTCGATCATTGCCTTCTTCTCCTCATAGGATTTATGCATGAACGAGGACGCATCCCTGAACCAGTCGTCCGGCAGTTCGACATCCATCGCCCGCATCTTGATCGCATCAGTGATGTTCCTGATGGCGCGGCCGGTGAAGCGAGGTTCGGCCTCCTTTATCCGATGCAGATAGGCACCGACATCGGCGAGCGTGGCGACCTTGCCCCTTTCCTTCTCAAAATGTTCCCAGACAGCGACGAGCCCATCCTCCTGCGGCCGCGAATGCGCCGCATAAGATTGCGTAACAGCCCGCTTGATCTCCTGGCCGGCATAGAGGTCGTGCTCTCCCAACGGGATCTGATGGTTGTTGCCGACGAGCAGCGCAAAAATGTCGATGTAGTCCGTCTCCGTCTGCGGCCCGTCGACCAGCCAACGCGCGCCGGCCCGCTGACGCAGCGCATCGTCGACATTCTCCGGATGGTTCGAGAACATGCCGAAGGTGCAATTGCCGCGGATGACCGTGGAAGCGCCGGCGAAGCTCTCCATCAGCACCGCCGTCACCTCATGCTGGCCGGCCGAAGCGCGATCGTCGGAGCGCTTCGCCGTCACCTGGTCGACATCATCGATCGTGCCGAACCCGATCGCTCGCGGGTTCATGACGTTATTGACGAACTCCTTGCAGTTCTGGCCCGATTTGCCCTGGTATGAGGAAATCTGGTCGACACCGAAGTTCTCGTAATGGAAGGCATAGCCGGCGACGCCGCAATAGTCGTGCAGCATGCCGGCAAGCATCTGGATCAGCATCGTCTTGCCGGTGCCCGGCATGCCATCGCCGATGAATGTGAAGAGGAAGCCGCCGAGTTCGACGAACGGGTTCATCTGCCGGTCGAAGTCGTAGGCCGCCAGCATCTTGGCAAGCTTCAGCGCCTGATACTTGGCGATGTGGTTGCCGATGATCTCCTCCGGCTTCTTGAAGGTCATCACCAGCGGCTTGCGCTTCTGCCCGGGCGCGACATCGAAGCCGTTGAGGGTGAAGTCATCCTGATCGAGCCGGATATGCACGGTCTCGAAGTTCTGCAATCCCGTGAAGCGCGCCTTGCGAGCGAGCAATCCCTCGATCGCCACGCGTGAAAAGGCGCGCGTGCGGGCCGTCAGGGCAAGCTCGTCGGGCGCGCCCGCGATGCTGCGGTCGAGCGCCGCCACCATGCTTTTCAAGGCGTCCTGGGAGGTGTCGAAAAGAAAGTCCGGCTCGGCGGCATCGTCGACCGGCTCCCCCTCTCCCTGCAAGGTCGCCCCGAGATAGGCGGCAAGCGTGAAGGCGGCGACATAGGCCGAAGCTGCAAGCAGCGCCTTGAACCGCTCCGCATCGTCGCCAGCGAGCGGTGCGGTCGAATTGCGAACCTGCAACTGTTCGAGACTCGTCTGCCGCGCGAACACGTCGGCAACCGCCAGCGCCACCTGGATGCCGCGGCGGGCGCGGTAGAGCACGGCGTGCTGCGCCGGAGAGAGTAGCGGATCGGCGCCGCGGATCGATTGAATGGTGCGGGCAAGCTCGACCTCCCGCGTGCGGCGATGGCCGCCCGTCGACACGGTCGAGACGAAGCGGCGCCCGCTACCGGCAAGCGGCGCACCCGTCGGACCATCGCCCCGCTCGAGGATGATGAGCTTGGTGACGAGGCTCTGGGCGATCGCCTGATGCTTGGCAATGTCGTCCTCGTGGAGCGTCGTCAGGCCCGCGTTCAAAGTCATCGCTCAAACCTCGCTCACCACCTGGTTACCGGAAATCACATGCACCTTGTAATCACCGAAGATCCCGGCCGCCTCGCCGGAAGCATAAAGCGCCTGATAGGCGTCATGCGGCACCAGCGCATGCTTCTCATAGGCACTGACCCCCATGCGGGCGGCCTCGAGATTGTCGGTGTCGATATGGAATTCTTCCTGCGCCGGCGTCGAGGACCAGAAGCCGTGTTTGGCGGGACGCTCCGCCTTGGAATAGACCTCCTGCACCGTCCAGGTCAAAAGCCAGGCGTTCTCGGTCTTGCGCACTTTCGAGAGGATTTCGTTGATCTTCGCGTTGTTCTCGGTGATCCCCGCCGAATAGAACGGCCCAAGCACGATGCGCCGAAGCTGCTTCGGATGCAGGTCCGGAAAATCCCTGTCGAGCGTCGTGGCGATCGTTGCAGGCGTCAGCGAATAGGCGCTGTGCTTCGAGGCGAAATCGTCGAACCGGCTGGCAAGCTCCGGATTGAGCAGGCCGCCGACAGGCAGCGGGATATCGACGTCGGGATTGAGCTTGCCGTCCCTGGTCACCAGCATCCCGACGATATTTTCCGACGAATCCTCGATCGTCGCCATATAGACCATCGGCAGGGTCTGGCTGCCGTCGAATGCGCCCCAGGACACGACGTAATAGGGCCGCATCGTCTTCGGATTGACTGCAACCCGGATCGTCTCCGGCAGGATGAAGGGCGAGAAGATATCCCCCTTGCCGATCTGCTCGAGATAAAGCCGCTCGGCCATCCGCGATTGCAGCGCCTCGGGAAAGGCCTTGTGCCGCAGGATGAAGTCCACCATTTCCTCGCGCAGCGCATCGGCAGAGGGAATGCTCGCCAGCCGCTTGTCGGCGCTCTGGCGGTCATTCTCGAGTTCCAGCACGTTCTGAAAAGTCGGAAAGCCGCTCTCCGCACGCGCGATGCGGAACTGCTCGACGAAGCCGATGCGGTTCTCCCAGCAGGTGATCGATGCCTTCAGCCGCGCCAGATAGGGAACAATGACCTCGCCCACCACCGTGTTGCGGTAGAGCGGCGAGTTTCGGTCGCCGAGAAACAGCTCCAGCCCCGCCACCGCAGCCCGGATCGAGGTGAAGTATTGCCGGACGGCCGAGGATATCTCAGCGCTCATCGAACACCTCCCGCCATCTGCCAAAGGGCGGCCGGAAATCGGATCATCGACGTCTTGCCGATCACTGCTTCACGTAGTCTGCGGCATTGTGCTTTTCCATTACCTCCTGGAAGCGGCGGGCAAAGGCGTCGTCGGCGAGTTTCTTGCGCCGCTGGATATCCTGTGTCGCCTGCATGTTCTTCTCGTGCATTTCGAGCAGGTCGCCGATGTGGCGCTGGGCCGCAGCGCCGATCCCGGCCATGGTTTCCTCGGCGGCGGTGTCGACCTGGCTGCCGAGCGTATTGATCTTGTGGGCGACATCCTGCTGCGCCGCGGTCTTCAAGGAATCCTCGAGCGACTTGTAGAGGACGATACGCTGTTCGGTGTCGATCGTCAGCTTGTTGATCAGCGTGTTCTGCGCCGCGATCTGGTTGTTGAGCGAGTCGACGAAGGTCTGGAACATCGCCGTGTAGCGCTCGAGCGTCTGGCTCTCGGCAAGCAGTTCCTGCTCCTTGGCCTGCTTCTCGTTGTATTCGGTCGCGAGCCTGGAGCGCTCCGCCTCAAGGTCGGTGCGGGTCCTCTGGTCGGTCGAGGCAGCGATCCGGTTCTCGATGTCAAGCAGCAGCGGGTTGAGTTCCTCGATCCTCTTCTGCGTTTCCTCGAGAGCCGTCATCGTACCTTTGCGGCGCTCGATCACCTGGATGAGGCTCTGCTCCGAGGTTTTGTAGCGCTGGTCGA
This sequence comes from Ensifer sp. LCM 4579, assembly GCF_001854885.1. Taxonomy (GTDB): domain Bacteria; phylum Pseudomonadota; class Alphaproteobacteria; order Rhizobiales; family Rhizobiaceae; genus Sinorhizobium. The sequence continues at coordinate 8,729 of NZ_MDDV01000008.1, forward strand.
GAATCGACTTCTGATCCTTGAGGATGCCGACGATCATATCGGACTTGGCAAGCAGCTCCTGCAGATTGCCGGCGAGCGACATGTTGCGCACGCGATCGGTACGCATGCGCTGCATCGACTGCTTGGAAAAGATGCCGATGAACTTCTCGTAGCCGGTATAGCTCTTCATGCTCTCGAATTCGGCGCCGAAGACATTGGTCGCATCTTCGAGGCCGATGATCAGATCGGCGATATTGGCCTCCATCACCTTCTGCTGCTTGATGACGTCCTGGATGCGGGCGTTCTCGATGTCGAAATCGACGTCACCGAGTCTGGTGTCGGCCTTGGCGAACTGCTCGAGAACGACGCCGGACTGTTCGAGCTTGCCGCGCATCTCGTCGACGACGCTTTTCGTCTTCTCGATTTCAGCGTCAAAATTCTGAAGAGTTGCCATTTTCCGTCCCCTTGATCCGCACCGACAGACGCGTCAGCGGCCCAGATTACTCAGCCATCGATTGCACTTATATAAAGGACGTCCGACAGGCGAGGACAAGACGCGGCTGGGCTTTTTTCACCCCTGCATCCGGTCTTCCCAATGGCGGCGGCAATAGGACACATATTTCTCGTTGCCGCCGACGTCGACTTGCGCGCCCTCGCGCACGACATTGCCCTTGCCGTCGAGGCGCACGACCATCGTCGCCTTGCGGCCGCAGTGGCAGATCGTGCGCACCTCGCGCAGTTCGTCGGCGATCGCGAGGAGCGCCATGGAGCCGGGAAAGAGCTTGCCCTGGAAGTCGGTCCTCAAGCCGTAGGCCATGACGGGGATGCCGAGACGGTCGGCAACGCGCGCAAGCTGCCAGACCTGCTCCTCGCCGAGAAACTGCGCCTCGTCGACGAAAACGCAGGCGATCTCGCTGGATCCGTCGCCATTCATGCGCTCGACAAGGGCGTAGAGATCATCCGCCCGGTGGAACGCGATCGCCTCCGAATCGAGGCCGATACGCGAGGCGATCCGACCGACGCCGGCGCGATCGTCGAAAGCGGCGATCAGCATCGCGACGCGCAAGCCGCGCTCCTGGTAATTGTAGGACGCCTGCAGCAGCAGCGTGCTCTTGCCCGCATTCATCGTCGCATAGCTGAAATAGAGTTTGGCCATGAGCCCCGTCTCCGGAATCGCAAGCCGTTACATGACGAGACGAAGGGCGGAAGGCCAGAGCGCAGGCGACGCGACCCACAGCTTTTCGCGAGGCGCTGCGGACGGTCCCGGCGCCGGACATGAAATAGCCGCACCGCGCCTTGTTTCGCGGGGATTGCGACATTCCGCGTCGCTCCGTGCATCCCTTCAGCGTATTGAGACAATACACTGCCGTGGGCACCAAGGCCTTGAATTCCGGTCCCATTGGTGTTTGGCTAAACAAAGAATGGAAGCAGGGGAACGACGACGATGATAAGAAATCTGACGCTCAAGCTTATGCTCGCGGGCACTGTTTGCGTGGCGGCCATGACCGCCGGGAACGCCGTCGCGGCGGATCCGGAAAGCTGCAGTCCCGTGCACTTCTCCGACGTCGGCTGGACGGACATCACCGCGACGACGGCAACGGCAACGACCATCCTGAAGGCGCTCGGTTACGAGACGGACGTGAAGGTACTCTCGGTTCCGGTTACCTACACGTCGCTGAAGAACAAGGACATCGACGTCTTCCTCGGCAACTGGATGCCGACGATGGAAGGCGACATCGCCCCCTATCGCGAGGACAAGTCGGTCGAGACCGTACGCGAGAACCTCGAAGGCGCCAAGTACACGCTCGCGACCAACGCGAAGGGCGCGGAACTCGGCATCAAGGACTTCAAGGACATCGCCGCGCAGAAGGATGCGCTTGATAGCAAGATCTACGGCATCGAGCCTGGCAATGACGGCAACCGCCTGATCATCGACATGGTCGAGAAGGGCACCTTCGGCCTCAAGGGCTTCGAAGTGGTCGAATCCTCCGAGCAGGGCATGCTGGCGCAGGTCGCCCGCGCCGAGAAGGGTGGCGAGCCGATCGTCTTTCTCGGCTGGGAGCCGCATCCGATGAACGCCAACTTCAAGCTCACCTATCTCTCCGGTGGCGACGACATCTTCGGACCGAACTTCGGCGGGGCGACGGTCTACACCAATGTCCGCGCCGGCTACACCGAGGAATGCCCGAATGTCGGCGCCCTACTCAAGAATCTCAAGTTCACGCTCGAGATGGAAAACGAGATCATGGGCAAGATCCTGGACGACGGCGAAGACCCGGAGAAGGCTGCCTCGGAATGGCTCAAGGCCAATCCCCAGGCCCTTGAGCCGTGGCTTGCGGGCGTCACCACCAAGGATGGCGGCGATGGGCTGGCTGCGGTCAAGTCCGAGCTCGGCCTCTGACCGACCCGACGCCGCATGTCCTGACGACGTGCATAAGGGGACTGAACGCGTGCCGCATGTTTCCGGAAGCGGATACATGCGGCTGCAGTCTGCCCTTACCACGGCGTCATCCGATCCTGTTCGACCCCTGACAAGAGGGATTCAATCCCGTGGAATTCCTAACTGACCATCCCATTCCGATCGGCGGCTGGGCCAAGGCCTTCGTCGACTGGCTGACAACCAATTTCGAGCTGTTCTTCGACCAGCTTGCAAACTTCCTGTCGGCAATCATCTCCATTCTGCTCTACATCCTCCAGACGCCGCACCCGCTCATCGTCATCGCGATCGTCACTGCGCTTGCCTGGTGGTTCCGCCGCTCGATCGGCATCGCCGCCTTTACCTGTCTCGGCCTTCTGCTGATCATCAATCAGGGCTACTGGAAGGAAACCACGGAGACGCTGGCGCTGGTACTCGCGGCCACCTTCGTCAGCATGGCCGTTGGCATCCCGCTCGGCATCGCCGCGGCGCGGCGTGCCTGGATCTATGCCTTCATGCGCCCGATCCTCGACCTCATGCAGACCATCCCCACCTTCGTCTACCTGATCCCGGCACTGATCCTTTTCGGTCTCGGAATGGTGCCGGGCCTGATCGCCACGGTCATCTTCGCCATTCCCGCGCCGATCCGCCTGACCCGCCTCGGCATCATCTCGACGCCGCCCGCGCTGGTCGAGGCCGCCGAATCCTTCGGCGCCACGCCGTGGCAGGTGCTGCGCAAGGTGGAACTGCCCTTCGCAATGCCGCAGATCATGGCCGGCCTTACCCAGACGATCATGCTCTCGCTTTCGATGGTGGTCATCGCCGCGCTGGTCGGCGCCAACGGCCTCGGCGTGCCCGTCCTCAGGGCTCTGAACACCGTCAATATCGCCCGGGGCTTCGAGTCCGGGCTCTGCATTGTCATCCTCGCCATCGTTCTCGACCGTCTGTTCCGCTCATCCGATGAAGGAGAAGGCGCATGACAGACGCCGTCGTTTTCAAGAATGTCGACATCATCTTCGGCAAGAACCCGCAGGTGGCGCTCGAGATGGTCGACCAGGGGAAGAACCGGGACGAGATCGGCGCGGCCTCGGGCCATGTGCTCGGTGTCGCCGGCGCCTCGCTGTCGATCCACGAAGGCGAGATCCTCGTGCTGATGGGTCTCTCCGGCTCCGGCAAATCGACGCTGCTTCGCGCGGTCAATGGGCTGGCCCCGGTCGTGCGCGGCGAGGTGGAGGTCAAGACGGCGAACGGCTCCCTCAATCCCTATCGCTGCAATGCCAAGGCTCTTCGCGACTTCCGCATGCACACCGTCTCGATGGTGTTCCAGCAGTTCGCGCTTCTGCCCTGGCGGACGGTGGCTGACAATGTCGGCTTCGGCCTCGAACTCGCCGGCGTTCCGGACGGCGAACGCAAGAAGCGCATCGGCGAGCAACTTGAGCTCGTCAATCTCGGCACGTGGGCGGACCGTAAGGTCAACGAGCTTTCCGGCGGCATGCAGCAGCGTGTCGGCCTCGCCCGGGCCTTTGCGACGGGCGCACCCATTCTGCTGATGGACGAGCCGTTCTCCGCGCTCGATCCGCTGATCCGCACGCGCCTGCAGGACGAACTGCTGGAATTCCAGCGGCGACTGAAGAAGACGATCATCTTCGTCAGCCACGACCTTGACGAAGCCTTCCGCATCGGCAATCGCATCGCGATCATGGAGGGCGGGCGGATCATCCAGTGCGGCACGCCGCAGGAAATCGTGAGGAACCCGGCAAACCAGTATGTGGCCGACTTCGTCCAGCACATGAATCCGATCGCGATGCTGACCGCGAAGGACGTGATGCAGAGCGGAATCGATCGCTCGACCGCCGGCGCGGGGGTGACGGCCACTGCCAAGCCCACGACACCGCTCATCGATATTCTCGACGCCATGTCGCGCCAACCGGGCAGCATCGGCGTCGTCGATAACGGTGCGGTCGTCGGAACCATCGATGCGCAGGACATCGTCGAAGGACTTACCCGCCACCGCAGCAGGGAATGACGCGGGCAAGGCAATGCGTTCGAAAAAAGGCCTGGAGCGCCCGCTCCGGGCCTTTTATTTTAGAAGATGCACCGACCCCGCCAAGGAGGCGACGATGAGCGAGAAACCCAATGTCCTGCGCGATACCGATGACGAGGCGCGCAAACTCGCCAGGGTCCTGCTCCGCTCGGCAAGGAGCGGTGCGCTTGCAGTGATCGAGCCTCAGAGCGGCGGTTTTCCCTTCGTCAGCCGGGTTCTGCTCGGCATCGACGTCGACGGAGCGCCGGTGGTTCTGGTCTCGCGTCTGTCGACTCATACCCAGGCGCTGCTCGCCGACGACCGCGCATCTCTCTTGACGGGCGAACCCGGCAAAGGCGATCCACTCGCCCATCCGCGCCTGACCGTACAATGCCGGGCTGAAGAGATCCGGCGCGATTCGGACGACCACGCCCGCATCCGCGAACGCTTTCTGCGGCGTCACTCGAAAGCGGGACTTTATATCGATTTCCCCGATTTCGGCTTTTTCCGCCTGACACCGCAGCGAGCGAGCCTCAATGGCGGCTTTGGCCGTGCCTATGCGCTGACGGCCGACGATCTCGTCATCGATTCACCGGCGACCGCCGCGCTCGCAGAGATGGAGGCGAGCGCCATCGACCACATGAATACCGATCATGCCGAGGCGGTGAACCATTACGCGAAGGTTCACTGCCGGGCTTCCGGCGGCGACTGGAAGCTCGTTGGAATCGATGCGGCCGGTATCGATCTCGCCGATGGCGAGGCGCTGAAACGTCTCGAATTCGAGACGCCCATAAAAAATGCAGCCGAGTTGCGGCCCGTCCTAAAAAAACTTTACCGTTAAACGGCACTTCGCTACCCCCATTTCTTGCAGTGGGTGGTTGCCCTTTTATGCATCACGTCTAATTATCGTGCTTCGTCAAACATAACTACGTGTGATGTGATCGCATGGAGCACGCAATGCAGCCTCTCCCGCCTGAAAAACACGAGGAAGCCGAAACAGCAGCCGGTTTTCTTTCTGCCATGGCAAATCCGAAACGCCTGCTCATCCTCGATTCCCTGGTCAAGGAAGAGATGGCGGTGGGCGCATTGGCCAACAAGGTCGGATTGAGTCAGTCTGCCCTTTCGCAGCACCTTTCGAAACTGCGGGCGCAGAATCTGGTCAGCACCCGCCGGGACGCGCAGACGATCTATTACTCGAGCTCTTCCGATGCGGTCATGAAGATCCTGGGCGCGCTCGACGAGATCTTCAAAGACAGCCACGCCGTAGGAGAGAAGCCCCTCCTGCGCAAATCGGCGTAAGTTTCCAACGCCATCCGGTTCGGAAGATGTGCGCATAAAGCCCGACGAGACATCGTGCGATGGCTATGAGCACGATGTCACCATACCCTACCCCTTCACCGTTGGTTCAACCCCGTCTGCGCTGCCCGGCATCTCTCCACAAGGGGAGAGACCGGCTAGCGCAACGCAGGCGGCTGCTTTGATTCAACGCAATGCCCGGCCGATGAAATCGAGGTAAGGCTTCACCTTTGGCTGATGGCATCCCCGCATCGCTGCCCGGCCCGCGGCTTGGGTCGGCGCTTGATCGCGTTGAAAGGAGCGACCCATGATTTCGACCAGGACGGCAACAAGCAAGAACCATGACCTCGTCGAAGATTCAACGGCAACTCGTCCGCTCACGACGGAAGAACTGCGGGCGATCGACGCCTATTGGCGAGCATCGAATTACCTGTCGGTGGGGCAGATCTACCTCCTCGATAATCCGCTGTTGAAGGAGCCGCTGAAGCGCGAACACATCAAGCCGAGGCTGCTCGGGCATTGGGGCACGTCACCGGGCCTGAATATGCTCTATGCCCACCTCAACCGGGTCATCAAACGCGATGACCTCAACATGATCTACGTGATTGGCCCGGGGCACGGCGGACCTTCGTTGGTAGCTCACGCATACATGGAAGGCACCTACAGCGAGGTTTATCCAAATATCAGCCAGGACGCGGACGGCATGAAGCGGCTGTTCAAGCAGTTCAGCTTTCCGGGAGGAATCCCCAGTCACGTTGCACCGGAGACACCGGGAAGCATCCATGAGGGCGGCGAACTCGGCTACGCCTTGAGCCATGCCTATGGGGCGGCGTTCGACAACCCGGACCTGATCGTCGCCTGTATCGTCGGCGACGGAGAGGCCGAGACTGGGCCGCTTGCGACCGGCTGGCACGGCAACAAGTTCCTGAACCCGGCGCGCGACGGCTGCGTGCTCCCGATCCTGCATCTCAACGGATACAAGATTGCGAACCCTTGTTTTCTCGCCCGCATTCCAACGGACGAGCTGCAGAAATACTTCGAGGGCATGGGTTACGCGCCGTATTTCGTCGAAGGGCGTGACCCCGAGGCCGTCCATCAACAACTGGCCGCTGTACTCGACGCCGCTGTCGCGGAAATCAAGCGAATTTGGACCGATGCCCGCATCAACGGCAAAGTCAGACGTCCCAACTGGCCGATGATCGTCTTGCGCACGCCGAAGGGCTGGACCTGCCCGGAGGAGATCGACGGCAAGAAATGCGAGGATTACTGGCGCTCGCATCAGGTGCCGATGGGCGACATGGACAATCCAGAGCACATCCGCGTTCTCGAAGGCTGGATGAAGAGCTACCGGCCCGAAGAGTTTTTCGACGGCAACGGCCGGCTGAAGCCGGAACTGGCGGCGCTCGCTCCCGTGGGGCACCGCCGCATGAGCGACAATCCGCATGCCAATGGCGGCCTGCTGCTGCGCGACCTGAAGATGCCCGACTTTCGCGACTATGCGGTTGCCGTACCGAGCCCCGGCGCCACCACGGCAGAGTCGGCGCGCGTGATGGGCGCTTTTCTGCGTGACGTGATGAGGCTCAATCTCGAGGCCGGGAACTTCCGTCTGTTCAGCCCGGACGAGAACAACTCGAATCGCTGGCAGGACGTGCTCGAGGTCACCAACCGTTGCTACATGGCGGAGATCTATCCCGAGGACGATCATCTGGCGCCGGATGGTCGGGTGATGGAGGTGCTCAGTGAGCATCAATGCCAGGGGTGGCTGGAAGGCTACCTGCTCACCGGACGCCACGGCTTCTTCTCCTGCTACGAAGCTTTCATCCACATCATCGACTCGATGTTCAACCAACACGCCAAATGGCTGAAGGTGTGCAACGAGATCGCCTGGCGGCGGCCGATCGCTTCGCTGAACTATTTCCTGAGTTCGCACGTCTGGCGTCAGGACCACAACGGCTTCAGCCATCAGGATCCCGGCTTCATCGATCACGTCGTCAACAAGAAGGCCGACGTCATCCGGGTCTATCTGCCGCCGGACGCGAACACGCTTCTCTCGGTCACGGATCATTGCCTCAGGAGCCGCAACTACATCAACGTCGTGGTGGCCGGCAAACAGCCCGCCCCGCAATGGCTGACTATGGACGAGGCCATCAAGCATTGCAGCGAAGGCCTCGGGATCTGGGAATGGGCGAGCAACGACAAGGGCAACGAGCCCGATGTCGTGATGGCATGCTGCGGCGACGTGCCGACGCTCGAGACGCTGGCGGCGGTCGAATTGATCCGTGAGCATCTACCGGATCTGAAGGTGCGCGTCATCAACGTCGTAAACCTTATGAAGCTGCAGCCGTCGGAAGAGCATCCGCACGGCCTTTCAAACCGCGACTTCGATGCCTTGTTCACAAAGGATAAGCCGATCATCTTCGCCTTCCATGGCTATCCATGGCTGATCCACCGATTGACGTACCGCCGCACGAACCACAAGAATCTGCATGTTCGCGGCTACAAGGAGGAAGGGACGACGACGACCCCATTCGACATGGTTGTGTTGAACGACCTGGATCGGTTCCACCTCGTCGAGGACGTGATCGACCGGCTGCCGCAACTGGGGGCCCGTGCTGCCTACTTCAAGCAGGCAATCCACGAGAAACTGATCGAACACAGGCAGCACATTCAGAAGTACGGCGACGATCTGCCAGCCATCAGCGGTTGGAAGTGGGGCCTGAAGGGTGCGGCTGGCAAATCTCGGGGCACGTCTACTGAAGGGGACAATATTTAGGGACAACTCATGTCGGAAACTCGAGAGTTCCAATACAAGGTGGCTCAGAAACCCGATCCGACGACATTGGATTTCAGGAGATCGCCCCACGGAGCAGAAGCCATGCCCGAAACGCTCTCGACCGACGCAGATCTCCATGGGCAACCGACCGATGAAGATCTGGGGCGGCTACAGTTCACGACGGTGTTGTACTACCTGCAGGTCACAAATCCGGACAATGGCCTGGTTCGTGACAAAACGGAACCGAACGCCCCGGCAAGCATAGCGGCAATCGGCATGGCGCTGGCGACAATTCCCGTTGTCGTGGAGCGAGGCGTCATTATCCGGGAATTCGCGGCGAAGATCACGCGCAAGCGACTGCGATTCTTGACGGAACTTCCGCAAGGACCAGAGCCGGACGCCTCCGGCTATAAAGGTTTCTTCTATCATTTCCTGGACATCGAAACGGGTCGCCGCGTTTGGCAATGTGAGTTGTCCACCATTGATACGGCGTTCCTGTTGGCGGGCGCACTGACGGTCGCAGCCTATTTCGATCGCGACACCGCCGACGAGGCGGAAATCCGTCAACTCGCGACGACGCTTTACGAGCGTGCCGACTGGAACTGGGCCCGCGATGGCGGGCCGACGCTGACGCATGGTTGGCGCCCGGAGAGCGGTTTCATTCCCCATCGCTGGCGCGGGTACGACGAAGGACTGCTGCTCTATATCCTCGGGCTGGGTTCGCCGATCCATCCGCTGCCGCCCGAATCATATGCCGCCTACACGGCCACCTATGAATGGAGGAATATCTACGGCCGCGACATGCTTTATTCGGGCCCGCTCTTCACCCATCAACTGTCGCATATGTGGGTGGATTTTCGAGGTATTCGCGACGAGTTCATGCGGCAGCACGACAGCGACTATTTCGAGAACAGTCGGCATGCAACGTTCGTGCAGCAGGAGTATGCGATTCACAATCCGATGAATTTCGCCGGCTACGGGGAATATTGTTGGGGATTCACCGCGAGCGACGGGCCCGGTTGGGTCACGCGCGTGGTCAATGGCGTCAAGCGGGAGTTCTTTGATTACATCGCCCGAGGGGCTCCATTCGGGCCGGACGACGGGACGGTTTCACCGTGGGTTGTTATCGCTTCGCTGCCATTCGCGCCTGAAATCGTCATTCCGACAGCCCGCAACTTTGCCCGCATGAACCTGGGCATGACGCGTCTATACGGGTTCAAGCCGTCGTTCAATCAGTCTTTCGTGATGGAAGACAGTACTACCGGATGGTGGGTAACTCCGTACCACTTCGGCGTCGACCAAGGGCCGGTCGTGCTGATGGTCGAAAACTACCGGACGGGCTTGCTCTGGGACATAATGCGCCGATCCGCCCCCATAGTGACGGGGCTCCGCAGGGCCGGGTTCACGGGGGGCTGGCTATAACACGCGCGCTCACGGAAGAACCGAAGGAGCCCCCCAGCGCGAATTCGCCGGGCCGCTGACGGCTCTAAACGCAAAGCATATCGGTCGACAAAGCTGCAGGCTTGACGCCGATAGAGGCGCTGATAATTTGACCAACGGGTAAAATAATCCGGCGCGCTCCACCCACCTTCGCTGCCGGAAACGAGAATCCTCCAAGGAGAACAGGACATGGCGAATCGCCTAAGCAATGACCTCAGCGCCTTCTGGATGCCGTTCACGGCCAACCGGCAATTCAAGAAGGAGCCGCGTCTCTTCGTCGGCGCCAAGGACATGTACTACAAGACCCATGACGGGCGGACGGTGCTGGATGGAACCGCGGGGCTCTGGTGCGTCAATGCGGGCCATTGTCGCCCGAAGATCACGGAGGCCATTCGCGAGCAGGCGGGCGAGCTCGATTATGCGCCAGCCTTCCAACTCGGCCACCCGAAAGCCTTCGAACTCGCCAACCGGTTGGTCGATATCGCCCCCGAAGGAATGAACCACGTTCTTTACACCAATTCCGGTTCGGAATCGGTCGACACCGCGCTCAAGGTGGCGCTCGCCTATCATCGCGCCAAGGGCGACGGCTCGCGCTTTCGCCTTATCGGCCGCGAGCGGGGCTATCACGGCGTCAATTTCGGCGGCATTTCCGTCGGCGGCATCGTTGCCAACCGCAAGATGTTCGGCACGCTTTTGACCGGCGTCGACCACCTGCCGCACACGCACCTGCCGGGCAAGAACGCCTTCACGCGCGGTGAGCCCGAACACGGCGCCGATCTCGCGAGCGAGTTGGAGCGCATCGTCACCCTGCACGACGCCTCGACGATCGCCGCCGTCATCGTCGAGCCGGTTGCCGGTTCCACCGGTGTGCTTATCCCGCCGAAGGGCTATCTTCAGCAACTGCGCGAGATCTGCACGAAGCACGGCATCCTGTTGATCTTCGACGAGGTGATCACCGGCTTCGGCCGTCTCGGCACGCCCTTCGCCGCACAATATTTCGACGTCAAGCCCGACATCATCACCACCGCCAAGGGGCTCACGAACGGCGTGATCCCGATGGGCGCGGTCTTCGTCAGCTCCGAAATTCACGACGCTTTCATGACCGGGCCGGAGCACCTTATCGAGTTCTTCCACGGCTACACCTATTCGGGCAATCCGATCGCCTCGGCCGCGGCACTCGGCACGCTCGACACCTACAGGGAAGAAGGATTGCTGACGCGCGCCGCCGAACTCGCTCCCTATTGGGAAGAGGCCCTGCATTCCATGAAAGACTGCCCACACGTGGTCGATATCCGCAATATCGGACTGATCGGCGCGATCGAACTCGAGCCGATTGCCGGCGAGCCGACGAAGCGCGCCTTCTCCGCCTTCCTGAAGGCCTATGAGAAGGGCCTTCTGATCCGCACCACCGGCGACATCATCGCGCTGTCGCCGCCGCTGATCATCGAAAGAGAGCAGATCGACGAATTGTTCGACAAGCTGCGCGACGTCCTGACGAACAATATCTGAAAGCCGCTCGCCATCTCTCGACCCTTTCCCCGCCCGCGGGGAGAGGGCTATTGTTGTCAATCAGAACAGAAAACGGAGAGAGGTGATGTCCGAAACGCTGGAACGCTTGATCGATCAGGGCGTCGGCCGCAAGCCGGCGGACATCGTGCTCAAGGGCGGACGGTTCTTCGATCTCGTCACCGGCGAACTGGTCGTCTCGGACATCGCCCTCTCAGGCGACAGGATCGTCGGCACCTGCGGCGAATATCACGGGCGCGAGGAGATCGACATCTCCGGCCGCATCGTCGTCCCCGGCTTCATCGACACGCATCTGCACATCGAGTCCTCGCTGGTGACGCCGCACGAATTCGACCGCTGCGTCCTGCCGCTCGGCATCACCACTGCCATTTGCGATCCGCATGAGATCGCCAATGTGCTCGGCACAGAAGGCATCCAGTTCTTCCTGGATTCGGCGATGGCAACCATCATGGACATTCGCGTCCAGCTTTCCTCCTGTGTGCCGGCCACCCACCTCGAAACCTCGGGCGCCGACCTGCCGGTCGAGCGTCTCCTGCCGTTTCGCCAGCACCCGAAGGTGATCGGCCTGGCGGAGTTCATGAATTTCCCCGGCGTCATCCACAAGGATCCGGTCTGCCTCGCCAAGCTCGACGCCTTCCAGGGCGGCCACATCGACGGGCATGCGCCGCTGCTCCGCGGCAAGGACCTGAATGGTTACCTCGCAACCGGCATCCGCACCGACCATGAATGCACCAGCGCGGAAGAGGCGCTGGAAAAGATCCGCAAGGGCATGCACATCCTCGTGCGTGAGGGCTCCGTTTCCAAGGACCTGCACGCCCTGATGCCGATCATCACCGAACGCCTGTCGCCCTATCTGGCACTCTGCACGGACGATCGCAACCCGCTCGACATCGCCGAACAGGGCCATCTCGACCACATGATCCGCACCGCGATCGCCGCCGGCGTCGAACCGCTGGCGATCTATCGCGCCGCCACGATCTCGGCCGCGCGCGCCTTCGGGCTTAGGGACCGCGGCCTTGTCGCACCCGGCTGGCGCGCCGACCTCGTCGTCGTCGACAGCGTGGAGAATTGCAAGGCGCAGATGGTGTTTTCCGCCGGGAGACGTGTCACCGACGCCCTCTTCGCGCAGCGCAAGCCGGTCGAGCCGGTTGGGCTCGACAGCGTCAAGGCGCGTGAGGTCAAGGCCGCCGACTTCGGCGTCGCCTATGCCGAGGGCCAGACTTCGGTGATCGGCGTGCTGCCCGGCAAGATCATCACCGAACACCGCCGCTACCGTCTCCCCACCGAAGGCAACCGAACCGGTGTCGATCTCGACCGCGACATCATCAAGGTCGCCGTCATCGAGCGCCATGGCCTCAACGGCAATCACGCAAATGGTTTTGTCCAGGGCTTCGGGTTGAAGAAAGGCGCGATTGCCTCGACCGTCGGCCATGACAGCCACAATATCTGCGTCGTCGGCGTTAATGACGAAGACATGGCGGTCGCCGCCAACCGCCTCGGCGAGATCAAAGGCGGCTTCGTCGTCGTCGAGGACGGCAAGATCTCCGGCGAGATCGCCTTGCCCGTCGCCGGCCTGATGAGCCTCGAACCCTTTGAGCGGGTGCGCGACATTCTCCACCACCTGCGCCAAGCCGCCTTTGCGCTGGGGGCGACGCTCGAAGAACCGTTCCTGCAACTCGCCTTCCTGCCGCTCCCCGTGATCCCGCATCTGAAGATCTCCGACCGGGGGCTGGTGGACGTCGACAGGTTTGCGCTGATCGGATGAGTTGGCTGCCCGCTCTGGCCGCCTCGCCTGACTTTGCTCAGTTTCGCTCCGACGCCTCGCACCGACGGGGCACCGCCGTCTCACGCTTCACCGCAGCCTTCCGCAAAACGCATCGAGTCCTTCAAGCATGACCACGTTGTCCGCAATTTCCGGCGCAAAGCCGGGCAGCGGCAGCGCCTCCGCGACCATGGTGGCCGACGAGAGATGGACCTCTTGCGGCTCCGCCGTCAGGTTGAACAGGAACAGCAGCCGTTCGCCGTCCTTCTCCCGCACGAAAGCAAGCACGTCCCGATTGGACGCCAGGACAGACATTTCGCCGTCGACCAGCGCCGCATGCGCACGGCGGAAGGCCAATGTCCGACGGTAGTGCTCGAGCACCGATCCGGCGACACCCTCCTGCGTATCCACCGCCAGCAGGCGCTGTCCGTCTCGCACCGGCAGCCAGGGAATACCGGACGAAAAGCCGCCGGTGGGATGTCTGTGTTCCCAGACCATCGGCGTCCGGCATCCGTCGCGGCCTTTGAAGGCCGGCCAGAAGCGAATGCCGTAGGGATCGCGCAGTTCCTCGAATGCGAGTTCCGCCTCCGGCAGGCCCAGTTCCTCACCCTGGTAGAGGCAGATCGAGCCGCGCAGGGTGGCGAGCACCAGGATGGCGAGCTTTGCCAGCCTCTCGTAATCGACACCGGGAAGCGCAAAACGGCTGACATGCCGCATCACGTCGTGATTGGAGAGGGCCCAGCAGATCCAGCCATCGGTGACCATCGCCTGGAAGTTCTCCACACAGCGGCGAATGTGGCTCGCCGTGAAAGCGGGACCGAGGAGGTCGAAGGTGTAGCACATATGCAACTTGTCGCTGCCGCTCGTATAGGCGGCAACCGTCTTCAGCGACCGGGCGCCGTCGCCCACCTCGCCCACCGTCGTACGGCCGCCATATTCGTCGAGCAGCGCCCGCAGGCGACGCAGGAAGGCGATGTTTTCCGGCCGGCTCTTGTCGTAGAGATGTTCTTGCATGCCGTAGGGATTGACGTCCGGCGCATCCCTGCTGGTCGCGTCGGGATCCGGCACGTGCGGCGGGTTGTCCCGCAATTGATCGTCGTGGAAGTAGTAATTCACCGTGTCGAGCCGGAACCCGTCGACGCCGCGTTCGAGCCAGAAGCGAACCGTCGCCAGCAGCGCCTCCTGTACCTCGGGATTGTGGAAATTGAGGTCCGGCTGCGACGTCAGAAAATTATGCAGGTAATATTGCCTGCGCACGCCGTCCCATTCCCAGGCCGGGCCGCCAAAGACCGAAAGCCAGTTGTTCGGCGCCGCACCATCCGGCTTCGGGTCGGCCCAGACATACCAGTCCGCCTTGGCATTGGTCCTGCTCGAGCGGCTTTCGACGAACCACGGATGCCGGTCCGATGTGTGCGAGATCACCTGGTCGATGATGACCTTCAGCCCGAGCCGATGCGCCTCCGCCAGCATTTCATCGAAGTCGTCGAGCGTACCGAACATCGGATCGACGTCGCAATAGTCGGAGACGTCATATCCCATGTCCGCCTGCGGCGAGGTGAAGAACGGCGAGAGCCATATCGCGTCGATGCCGAGCGCAGCGATGTGGGAAAGCCGCCGGGTGACACCGCGCAGATCGCCGACGCCGTCACCATCGGTGTCCTGAAAGGAACGCGGATAGACCTGGTAGATCACCGCACCGCGCCACCAGTCGTCGCCACGCCTCGCCTCGATCGCCATGCGCCTTCCTTTCATTCCCACAGATCCTCTTGAGATGTATCGTCCGGTACCGTCCGAGTAAACGGCACTTGCAACATTCGCTTGCCCGAGCGGCGGCGCTTCGCTAACCCATTGGGCGAACAACCGGCGAGGGAGGAGCTTATGGCAGGCACGATGCTTTCGATCGGCGAATGCATGGTCGAACTGATGCAGGCGGAGAGAGGCATGCTGCGCAAGGGCTATGCCGGCGACAGCTTCAATACCGCCTATTATGCCCGGCTCTTTGCGCCGGCGGACTGGACGGTGGATTATTTCACCGCCGTCGGCACCGATGCGGTCTCGGACGAGATGCTCGCCTTCATGGAAAGCACCGGAATCGGCACGTCGCATATCGCCCGGATCGAGGGTCGCATGCCGGGGCTTTACATGATCCACCTGAAGGAGGGCGAGCGCAGCTTCTCCTACTGGCGCTCCACCTCTTCCGCCAAGCTGCTTGCCGAGGACCCGGATCGGCTGAGGAAGGCTATCGAGGCAGCGGACATTGCCTTCTTCTCCGGCATCACGCTGGCGATCCTCTCGCCCGGCGCGGGCGAGACGCTGCTTTCCGAGCTGCGCCGCGCGAAGGCCGGAGGCAAGCGCGTCGTCTTCGATCCGAATATCCGTCCGCGCCTGTGGGACGACGCGACCCGGATGCTCACGACTCTCGAGGCCGGCGCGCGGGCGGCGACGATGGTGCTGCCGAGCTTTGACGACGAGGCGACGCATTTCGGCGATGCGTCAGTCGTCGAGACGATCGATCGCTACCGCTCGCTTGGCGTCAAGGAGATCGCCGTCAAGGACGGCGGCAAGGGCATCACGCTGCAGTTTGACGGCGAACGACTGCATGTGCCCGCAACACCCGCGTCGCGGGTTGTCGACACCACCAGCGCCGGCGACAGTTTCAACGGCTCTTTCCTCGCCCGTCTTGCCGCCGGCGACAGCCCCGCCGATGCCGCCGCCTTCGCCGCCCGCGTCGCCGCTGCCGTCATCGGTCATCACGGAGCACTGGTTGCGCGCGAGAAGTTGGTGGCGGAGGGTGTTCGTTAAGGGCAGATCGAGTATTTTGCCCCTCACCCTAGCCCTCTCCCCGCAAGCGGGGAGAGGGGATATCGTTGCGAGTGGCCCGACGGCCCGCTTCCCCTCCGCTGCCGAAAGCTGAAGGCCGAACAGACGCCACGAGTTCCTTCTCCCCGCCTGCGGGGAGAAGGTGCCGGCAGGCGGATGAGGGGCGAACGCCGCCTCGTGCCGCACTTACCGCCTCTTGCGGGCCTTGGTCTCGTAGGGATTGTCCGAGGCGCGGAAATGCACACGAATGGGCACGCCCGGCATGTCGAAATCCTTGCGCAGGCCGTTGACGAGGTAGCGGACGTAGGATTCCGGCACCGCCTCCGGACGGGTGCAGGAGATCATGAAACCCGGCGGGCGGGCCTTCACCTGCGTCATGTATTTGAGCTTGAGCCGGCGGCCGGAGACGGCCGGCGGCGGGTGCTGCACCTGTTGCGTTTCGAGCCAGCGGTTGAGGCGCGCCGTCGAAATACGGCGGTTCCAGACCCGGTCGGTCTCGATGATCGCCTGCATCAGCCGGTCGAGCCCATAGCCCGTGTGCCCGGAAATCGGCACCGCGCGGATGCCGCGCGCCTGCGGCAGCAGCCGTTCGGTCTTCTCGCGCAGATCCGCGAGCACCGCCTGCCAGTCCTCCACCAGGTCCCATTTGTTGAAGGCGAGCACCGCCGCACGTCCCTCGCGCAGCACCAGATCGACGATCTGCAGATCCTGCTTCTCGAAGGGAATGGTCGCATCGAAGACGATGACGACCGTTTCGGCAAAGCGGATCGCGCGCAGCGCGTCGGCGACGGAAAGCTTTTCGAGTTTCTCCTGGACCTTCGCCTTGCGGCGCATGCCTGCCGTGTCGAACATCTTGATCGTCCGGTCGCGCCATTGCCACTCGACCGAAATGGAATCGCGGGTAATCCCCGCCTCCGGGCCGGTCAGGAGCCGGTCTTCGCCAAGGAAGCGGTTGATCAGCGTCGACTTGCCGGCATTGGGGCGGCCGACGATCGCGACGCGCAAAGGCTTTGTTTCGTCATAGGCGGGCTCGGCCTCTTCGTCCTCCGCCCCCTCGCCCAGCTCGGCCGGCCTGACATCGACATCGGTCACGGCGACGTCCTCGGCCGGTGGAAAGGCCCTCGCCTCGCCAAGCGCTGCTACGATCGCGTCGCGCAGGTCGAGCATGCCCTGGCCATGCTCGGCCGAAATCGGGCACGGTTCGCCAAGGCCGAGCGTAAAGGCATCGTAGAAGCCGCCCTCGGAGCCGCGGGCCTCGGCCTTGTTGGCCACGACGATGACCGGCTTGCCGCGCCGGCGCAGCATTTCGGCAAGCGTCTCGTCGGCGGGCGTCAGGCCTGCCTTGGCGTCTATGATGAAGAGCGACAGGTCGGCCTCGTCGATCGCCGCCTCGGTCTGCGCCCACATGCGGCCCTGCAGGCTGTCGGGTGCGGATTGCTCGAGGCCGGCCGTGTCGATGATGCGGAATTTGAGGTCGACGAGCTTGGCGTCGCCCGGACGGCGGTCACGCGTGACCCCCGGCGTGTCGTCGACAAGCGCCAGCTTCTTGCCGACAAGCCGGTTGAACAGGGTGGACTTGCCGACATTGGGGCGCCCGACGATGGCGACGGTGAAACTCATTCCGAATGCCTCAAGCCTTGCCGCCGGCCGCGATCACGTCGAGCAGCATCTGCGCCCTGTTCGCAATGCCGCGCGGGCTCTCCGTATCCTCGGCAATCTGCTGGAACCAGCTCTTCGCCTTGGCGTAGTCGCCCGCCTTGTAGGCGGCAAGCCCGAGCGCCTCGCGCGCGGAATGGCGCATGGCGTTCTGCGGCACCGCCAGTTGCTCGACCTCGGCGGAGACCTGCTCATAGGTTCCCGCGTCGATCAGCAGATAGGCCGCGCGCAGCCGCGCCGCATCGCGTAGCGCCGCCGGAATTCGGCCGTCCTTGCCGATCTCGGTGAACGCCGCGATCGCCGCTTCGGTTTCCCCCTTTTCGGCCTCAAGCGTCGCCGCACGCAGACGGGCAAGTACGGGATAGGAGCCGTAGCCATCCTGCTCGAGCTTCGTCAGCGCCGCCAGCGCCTCGTCGGACTTGTTCTCCTTGGCGAGGTCGAGGGCGACCAGGAAGGCGTCGCCGGATTCCGACGAAGAGGCATCCTGCCAGTAGTCGTAGCCGACCTTGCCGATCGTGCCGAGGATAATCAACACGGCGACCCCGATGATGATCCCGCCGAACCGCGTCCAGATCGCCTTCATCTGGTCCGAACGGAGCTCTTCATTGACCTCGCGGATAAAGCTATCGTCTTGGTTCGCCATGTCCTGTTCCGGCTGCCCGGCCTTCACTCTATCGCATCGGCCCGAAAATCGGACCTGATTTTCGGAAAGTGCGATGCGCAGTTTCAAAGAGTTACAGCGTCCTTTGTGCGTCCGTAAGGACGCACGGCGCTGCAAGTTTTGGGTCTGGAGCGGGAATGCCGCGCATCTTTCTCGGTTCTGCCCCAGGAATTCTGCGCCTTCTACCCGATTTTGCGCCGCTTGTAAGGGGGAGAACGTGATTTACGCGACGACGAGCGGATCGACGCCGATCACCAAGGCGTGCAGCTTCCAGACGATGACGCCAAAAAGCGCCGCCCCGATCACGGCCGCGGCAAGATCGTAGCCGTAGGAGACGAAGCGGGGATAGGCGATCTCGCCTGCCCGCCACCGCTTCTTCATCGAGATGCGCATGACGATGCCCCAGGCGAGAAACGAGCCGAAAAGCAGGACGGAGGCCGTTTCGCCATTCGCGAGCAAATGCGCGAGCGCCCAGATCTTGATTGCCAGGATCGCGGGGTGCCTCGTCGCCACGCGAATCCGGCCGGGCGGCAGGAAAGCGGCCACAAGGCAGATGCAGGCGATCAGCATCAGCGTCAGCGCGATATGCGCCATGAAGATGGGCGGTGTGTAGAGCATTCCGGTCGTCGTGCGAGCCTGAGCGAAGCCGGTCGCGATCAGCGCCAGCCCGACGAGTGCAAGCGTGCCGTGTACGGCGTGCCAGGTACCCGTGCCGCGCCGCTTGATTACCGCTGTGCGGATCGCAGGCGCGAAGCTTCGCACCAGATGGATGCCGAGAAAAATCACAATGCCCAGGACCAGAAGTGCCATGTCTCCCCCGCTTTGAATTCGGCCGTCGAGCAAAACCCTGCGCCCGTCGTTAACTGCCCGTTAACCATCGCATAGCGGGACCGCCTGCGAATTTCCAGCCGGATCAAAGGATTGCCGCATTGTTGCACAAGGAGGCAGCGAACAAATCGTCGCAGCCACTGATTCTCCCAAGAAGCCTTCCGCATGATCCGCAAGTTCCTCACGCTCCCCGTCTGCCTTTTTCCCGCCCTCGCCGTCGCGGCGCCGCCGGCCGCACCGGCAAAAGACAAGCAACTGGTGATCGTCTCCTTCGATGGAGCCCATGACAATGCGCTTTGGGAGAAGAGCCTCGCGCTGGCGAAACGGCACGGCGCGCACTTCACCTATTTCCTCTCCTGCACCTTTCTGATGACGAAGGCAGACGGGAAGGAGAGCTACAAGGCGCCGGGCCAGAAACGGGGCCGATCGAATGTCGGTTATGCCCAGGATCGCGACGAGGTCGCCGTTCGCGCCGGCCATATCTGGCGGGCGCATCTCGATGGACACGACATCGGCAGCCATGCCTGCGGTCACTTCGACGGCAAGGGCTGGAGCGAGGCCGACTGGAAGCAGGAATTCTCGTCCTTCCGCACGGCGCTCGTCGACGCCTGGAAAAGGGCAGGCGAGCCGGAGGCCGAGCCGGAAGGCTGGGCGGACTTCGCCCGAACCGGCGTTACGGGCTTTCGCGCGCCCTACCTCTCCTTGAGCGACGGACTGATGCCGGCGATAAAGGCCTTCGGCTTCACCTATGATGCCAGCCTCGTCACCAAAGGCCCCGCTTGGCCGAGGACCGGGGACGGACTGCCCCGCTTCGGCCTGCCGCTTATTCCCGAGGGGCCTTCCCGCCGGCCGGTGATCGGCATGGACTACAATCTCTTCATCCGCCATTCGATGGGGATCGAAAACAAGAAGGACAGCGCCCTCTTCGAGGAACGCACGCTGGAAGCCTATCGCAACGCCTTCACCAGGGAATATGACGGCGAGCGCATCCCGCTGCAGCTCGGCTTCCATTTCGTCGAGATGAACGGCGGCGCCTATTGGCGCGCGCTCGACCGCTTCCTGACCGAGGCCTGCGACAAGCCGGACGTCGCCTGCGTCAGCTATGCGCAGGCATTGCCCTTGATCGAAAGCGCCAGGGAGAAGGCGGACGGCTCCGCCTTCTGATGGATGGCGCGATCAGAGCGCCATCTCCTCTTTGCCACCGGCCTCGATGAACTGCTGATCGATCTCCGGCAGCGGCTCTTCATAGAGGATCGATTCGAAGGCGCGCAGGCGCTTGTAGATCGACAGGAGTTCGACGATCGTCGTCCAGGAATTGACGAGATACTGGAAGGACTCGCGCACTTGCCCGAAGACGTTCAGAATCTGGGTCATCACGCCGAGCGTCAGCTTCCCCGCCACGATTGCGGGCACCAGCACGAATGTGCCGTACAGGTTATCGGCCTGCAGGTAGAAGATACGCGCTATGTTGAAATACATGTAGTGGAAATAGAGGCGGAAATAATTCCTCCTCACGTTGTAAAACAGCTCTCCGAGCGTCAGCGGGTCGGCGCGATCCGCATGATCTTCGCCGTAGACCAATTCCTTACGATACGCCGCCTCGACCCGCTGGTTGCGAAATTCGAGGCCCGGAAGCTTGATGCCGACCAAGGCAAGGAAAACAGTGCCGAAAATCGACCAGCTGATCGCCGCCCAGACCAGTGCATGGGGCACTTCGCCGACGACCGGCAGGACGCTGACCTGCTCGGAGAACTTGAAGAGCACCGGCAGGAAAGCAATCAGCGTCATGATGGAACTTACGAGGCCGACACCCAGCCGTTCGACCGTCGACGAAAAGCGCATGGTGTCTTCCTGGACGCGCTGAGACGCCCCTTCGACATGGCGCAGCTTCGGCCAATGCGAGACGTAGAATTCGTTCATCGCGGTCCGCCAGCGGAAGATGTAGTGGCTGACGAAGAACAGGTTGAGCACGCCGACCGTCACCGCCACGAACGCAATCCCGGCGAAGCCGAGCATGCCGGTATAGAGCTGCTCAGCCGTCACGGGTGCCGTCTTCGCCAGCGCTTGCTGGATCAGGTTATAGAAGGGGCCGTACCAGGCGTTGATCGCCACGCTGACCTGGACCGAAAAATAGGTGTTGAAGATAACCAGCGCCGAACCGAGGATCGACCAGTTTTGCCACCTGTGCGGCGCGTATGCGAACCAGAATCCGGCGAAGAGGGCTACGACCGCCAGATAGTAGATGTAGAACCAGAGGAATGGGGCCGACCAGAAGACCGAAACGCCGATGACCGGTTCCACGCCATCGGGAAGCGGCGGCAGCCCGAACGCTGCGCCAAGATCACGCCCTGCGCTATACCAGCCGAGGATGGCAATGAGCGACCAGACGACGGCAGAAAGAAAAAACAGCTTCGGTTTTGGGAAGAAGGATTCGAACAAGGGACGGCACTCACGTTTTCTCGGAGGTCTACGACTTGCCTCCTGATGCGCCGAAACTAGGGCAATTTCACCGCGTCAACAATTCGACAATACGAATGTTACCGTTATTTCACGAAGCTGCGCCCGGCGAGATCATGGCTGCCGCGCGGCGAGCGCGGCGTTGATTCCGCGCAACTCCAGCACCACGACGCCGCCGCACGCCAGGAGCACCATGGCGGCGACCAAGGTTGGCGGGGTAAAGCTTCCGGTCCATTCGGCCAGCCAGCCGGCCACCAGAGGCCCTGTGATCTGCCCTACGCCGAAGGCGGCGGTCATGAAGGCGAGTGCCCGGCGCGGGCTTTCGGGGGCAAGGCGGCGGCCGATCTGCAGGCCGTAGGCCGTGATCATCATGAAAGTGAGGCCCAGCATCAGGCCGCCGACGAGCGGTGCCAGGGTTCCGGGCAGCGAGACGGTCAGGACGAGGCCGGCCGCCTCGACGAGGAGCCCGATGGCATATACGCCGGCAAGACCGAGGCGCGGCACGGCAAAACGCCAGAGCTGCACCGACAATGCGGCACTGGCGCCCGTCAGCAGCCAGGAAAGGAATTCTCCGCCGCCTGCCTCGCGGGCCATGGCGACGAGGAAGGTGGCGGTGATCACATAGCCGAAGCCGAAGAAGCCATAAGTGAGCGTCACCACCGTGAGCGGTCTCGTCCAGACAAGCGGCGCCTCCGGCCGTCCGCCTTCCGCGGCCTTGCCACACGCCGGCAACAGAACCGCGACGAGGGCGGTGCCCGCAAGCGCGAGAAGAGCCCCGGCAAACCAATGCCCCTGCGAAGCGGAAAGGCTGCCGACCCCGGCAAGCGGCGCCGCCCAGACGGCGATCGACGACAGCGCGACGCCAAACCCCACGCCGCCGAAATGCACCGACGGCACATGTTCCGATCTCGCGCGCAGGCCCTCCCCGAGCACGATCCCTGACACGAAGATCATGGCGAAGGCGCTCGCGAGGCCCGCAAAGAAGCGGATGAGCCCAAAAGCGAGCAGCGACATGGTGAGACCCATGGCGCCAAGCAGCAGTGCCGTAGCCGCCAGGGCGGCCAGGCCAATTCTGCGTTCGTGGCCCTGAGCCCAGCCATAGGCCGCCAGCACGGCACCGGCCAGATAGCCGGCGAAATTCGCCGAGGCGATCAACCCGGCATCTGCGGGTGAAAGCCCCGCATCCGTCATCATGGCCGGCAGGATCGGCGTGTAGGAAAACCGGCCGAAGCCCATCGCCACCGCCATCGCGACGGCGCCGGCGATGGCGGTCGCAACGAGGCTCCCGCTCGAAACGGCAGCAAGGGCGGCAGACGGCGAAGCCTCCGCATGCTCCCCTGGGTGCGGATCGGCACCATCGACGACGGCTTCGCCGGATCGCCTGCCGTCGCGGTCCGGCACTCTCTGGTGCGTGCTCATAGGCCCTTATTGCACCGCAACAGAGAGGCGACAAATCAGTATATTTGAAGGGACGATTGACAAAATCGAACGATCCGGCTTCGGCCGACCTATACCAAGTCTCGATGATAGGAACCGATCGATTCCTATCATCGAGACTTGGTATCAGCCCGGCAGCGTCACCACCAGCGGCCCGCCGCGGGTAACGACGACCGTGTGTTCGTATTGCACCGTCGGCGCGCGCGGTTCGCTGTAGAGCGTCCAGTCGTCGTCTCCGCCCTCGGCCCAATGCGCTCCCATCGACAGGAACGGCTCCACCGTGAAGACCATGCCTTCGCTCATCCGCCGCCGCTCCGAAGGATCCGGCCAGGTCGCGATTTCGCCGGGCTCCTCGTGGAGCGACCGGCCGATGCCGTGGCTTGCGAGATTGGTGACCAGCGAATAGCGGTTCTTGCGCGCGAATTCGCCGATGGCATTGCCGATGGCCGCAAGCGGCCGGTCCGGCCGCACCTGCTTGAGCCCCACCCACATGGCACGCCTGCCGTCGCGGCAGAGGCGGTCGATCGCAGCCGCCACCGGCGGCACGGGGAACGATGCGCCCGTATCGGCGAAGATGCCGTCCTTTTCGGCAGAGACATCGACATTGACGAGATCGCCGGCCTGGATCACCCGGCTGCCGGGAATGCCGTGGGCGATTTCCTCGTTGACGCTGATGCAGGTCGCGCCCGGAAAGCGATAGCAGAGCTCCGGTGCCGAGCGCGCCCCCGCATCCTCCAGTACCCTGCGGCCGATGGCATCGAGCTCCGCGGTCGTGACGCCTGGCTCGAGCGCGTCGCCCATCGCCTGAAGCGCATTGGCGCAGATGCGGCCGATCTCCTTCAGCCGTTCAAGGTCTTCGTCATTGTTGAGGGTCATGGCGTCTCGCTTTCGCGGCACATGTAGCGTGCCGGCCAGGCTTGTGCCAGTCCCTCGACTGCGTCAGTCCCTTCAGTTGCCGACTGCATCCGCCGCAAGCATCTCCCGCACCAGCGGGGCGACCTTGGTGCCGTAGAGCTCGATGCCGCGCATGATCTGGTCGTGCGGCATGGGCCCGATCGCCATCTGCAGGAGGAAGCGATCGTTGCGGAAGAGCCGCTGATGCACGACGATCTTCCGTGCTACCGTCTCCGGATCGCCGATGAAGAGGTTGCCGGTCGGGCTCCGTGCCTGCTCGTACTGCGCACGGCTCGTCGGCCCCCAGCCACGTTCGCGGCCGATACGGTCCATCACCTCAGCCTGTGGGCCGTAGAACTGATCGGCCGCCGCCTCCGTCGTGTCGGCGATGAAGCCATGCACATTGATGCTCGTCTTCAGCGTCGAAATATCCTGGCCGGCGCGGCGGGCTGCCTCGCGATAGAGATCGAAGAGCGGTGCGAAACGCCGCGGCTCGCCGCCGATGATGGCAAGCGCCATCGGCAGGCCGAGCGCGCCGGCGCGCGCGACCGACTGCGGGGTGCCGCCGACGGCAATCCAGAGCGGCAACGGATGCTGCAGCGGCCGCGGGTAGACGCCGCGACCATTGATCGCCGGCCGCATCTCGCCGGCCCAGGTGACCTTCTCGGTTTCACGAAGCTTGAGCAGGAGATCCAGCTTCTCGGCGAAGAGCTGGTCGTAGTCGTCGAGCGACTGGCCGAAGAGCGGGAAGGATTCGATGAAGGAGCCGCGCCCGGCCATGATCTCGGCGCGGCCATTGGAGAGGAGATCGAGTGTCGCGAACTGCTGAAAGACGCGAACCGGCTCATCGGAGCTCAGCACCGTCACTGCACTCGTCAGGCGAATACGGCTCGTGCGCGCCGCGGCCGCCGCAAGCACCACCGCCGGGGCGGAGACGGCGTAATCCGGCCGGTGATGTTCTCCAATCCCGAAGACGTCGAGCCCCACCTGGTCGGCAAGCTCGATCTCCTCCATGAGATCGGCAAGCCGGCGGCGCCCTTCGGCGCCCTTGTCGGCCGCATTGGGATCGACATCCGCGAATGTGTAAAGCCCGAGTTCCATGGCAGCATCCTGTTTGCTCTTTGCAACGAGATAATCGGTTGGCGCCAGGGCCGCAAAGGCGCGTTCAGGAAACACTCTGTTTCCGGCGCAGCACGAAGTTTCCGCCGCCCTTCATCCCGCTGCCCGTCCTCCGCAGCAGTTGCGCTGCAGCTGCGGAGGGTGGACCGCGACCTTCTCCCCGCAAGCGGGGAGAAGGAGCCTCGCGGCACGCTCCCGGTCCCCAACTGCGCCATTTTTGACTCGGTGAAGGCGACGCCGCAAACTCCAAGTCCCCTCGCCCCGCGTGCGGGGAGAGGGTTAGTCCTCGGGTTTAACCCGAGGAGAGGGGCAAAGCGGCACTCTCTACGCCGCCACCAGCGTCCGTTTCACGGCACTCCGCCAGCCCTTCAGTTTGCCCTTGCGCGTTGCCCCGTCCATCTTCGGCTCAAATCGCCGGTCACGTGCCCAGGACTTGGCGAATTCCTCCCTGTTCGGCCAGACGCCGGCGCGGCTGCCGGCGAGCCAGGCGACGCCGAGCGCCGTGGTCTCAAGGATCACCGGACGGTCAACGGGCGCGTCGAGCAGGTCCGCCAGCCTCTGCATCGTCCAGTCGGAGGCGACCATGCCGCCGTCGACACGCAGCACCGTGTCCTTGCTGTTGCTGCGCCAATCCCGATGCATGGCGTCGAGCAGGTCGCGGGTCTGGTAGCAGACGGACTCAAGCGCCGCGCGGGCGAATTCGGCGGGGCCCGTATTGCGCGTCATTCCATAGATCGCACCCCGAGCATCCGGGTCCCAATGCGGTGCGCCGAGGCCGGTGAAGGCCGGCACGAGGTAGACCTCCTGCGAGGGATCAGCGCTTTCGGCAAGCGCGCCGGTGTCAGGCGCCGCCTTGATCACTTTGAGCCCGTCGCGCAGCCATTGCACGGCGGCGCCCGCGACGAAAATCGATCCTTCGAGCGCATAGGTGGTTTTGCCGTCGAGGCGATAGGCGATCGTGGTCAGTAGTCGGTTCTTCGACCGGACGATGTCCTTGCCGGTGTTGAGCAACGCGAAGCAGCCGGTGCCGTAGGTGGATTTCAGCATGCCCGGTTCGAAGCAGGCCTGACCGATCGTCGCCGCCTGCTGATCGCCGGCGACACCGAGGATCGGGATCGCCGCGCCGAAGAGCGACGGATCGGTGACGCCGAAGTCGGCGGCGCAGTCCTTCACCTCCGGCAGCATCGCCCGCGGAATGCGCAGTATGTCGAGCAGTTCGTCGTCCCAGCCATTTTCGACGATGTTGTACATCAAGGTGCGCGAGGCGTTGGTGGCATCCGTCGCGAACGACTCGCCACCCGTCAGCCGCCAGATCAGGAAGGTATCGATGGTGCCGAAGCAGAGCTCGCCCTTCGCGGCACGCGCCTGTGCCCCCTTCACGTTGGAGAGGAGCCAATGGAGCTTGGTGCCGGAGAAATAGGGATCGAGCAAAAGGCCGGTCTTCTTGGCGAAGCTCTTTTCCAGCCCCTTCTTCTTGAGTTTGTCGCAGAAGGCGGCCGTGCGGCGGTCCTGCCAGACGATCGCGTTGTGGATCGGCTTGCCGGTTTGGCGATCCCATACGACCACCGTCTCGCGCTGGTTGGTTATGCCGATTGCAGCGACGTCGCTCGCGACGATGCCGGCCTTCGCCATCGCCTGCGTCGCGGTCACAACCACCGTCTGCCAAATCTCCTCCGGGTCGTGCTCCACCCAGCCGGACTTCGGGAAGTGCTGCTTGAATTCCTTCTGGCCGACGCCGACGACCTTTTGCGTCTCATCGAAAACGATTGCCCGAGTGGACGTCGTACCCTGATCTATCGCGAGAATATATCCGCCCATATGCCCCTCCTCGGCACGCGATGCTTCAAGACGACGAGACGCGCCGGAAACCGGGCTCCGCTCATCCTGTTCCTTTCGCCCTTCCTCAAAGGCCTTCGAAAGAGTTCAATACGATGGGAAAACGAATGTCAAACGAAAACAAAACGCAACACTCTCCCTGCCTCCCGACTGCCGCCGACTCTGCGTCGCAGGACCGAAAAACACAATTGTCACCGGCGCGCTTTTGCGCGTAGGCTGAAGATCTTGCGTCGCAAAACGAGCGACGGGCGAGACAGGCCATCGCGATGCCGAGGGAGAAATCGAGAATGACGAAAACTGTGGTCATAACGGGTTCGACGAGCGGCATCGGGCTGGCGATCGCCAAGGCCTTTGCAAAGTCCGGCGCCAATATCCTGTTGAACGGTTTCGGCAAACCGGACGAGATCCAGGCGGTGACGGACGAGGTTGCGGGTCTGACATCCGGCACGGTTGTCTACCACCCGGCCGACATGACGAGGCCGGAAGAAATCGCCGATCTGATGGCCACCGCCGCCTCGCGTTTCGGCGGCACCGACATCCTCGTCAACAATGCCGGTGTGCAATTCGTCGAGAAGATCGAGGATTTTCCGGTCGAGCAATGGGACAGGATCATCGCCATCAACCTTTCCTCCTCTTTCCATACGATCCGCGCGGCCGTTCCGGCGATGAAGCAGAAGGGCTGGGGCCGCATCGTCAACATCGCCTCGGCGCATGGGCTCGTCGCCTCTCCCTTCAAGTCCGCTTATGTTGCGGCTAAACACGGCATCATGGGGCTCACCAAGACCGTCGCCCTGGAGGTGGCGGAAAACGGCATTACGGTGAACTCGATCTGCCCCGGCTATGTGCTGACGCCGCTCGTCGAAAAGCAGATTCCGGATCAGGCGCGGACGCGCGGCATCACGGAGGAGCAGGTGGTCAACGAGGTGATGCTCAAGGGGCAGCCGACGAAGAAGTTCATCACCGTCGAGCAGGTGGCCTCATTGGCGCTCTATCTCGCCAGCGACGATGCCGCCCAGATCACCGGCACGCATGTTTCGATGGATGGCGGCTGGACGGCCCAGTAGAGCGAGACGGCCATGGCAACGGCATCCGACAGCATCCGCTTCATCCTGAACGACACCGACGTCGTCCTTTCGGACGTCGCGCCGACCGCCACGCTGCTTGACTATCTGAGGCTGGACCGCCGCCTCACCGGCACCAAGGAGGGCTGCGCCGAGGGCGACTGCGGCGCCTGTACGGTGCTCGTCGGACGGCTTGCCGCCGATGGCCGTGGTGGCGAAAAGCTCGTCTACGAAACCGTCAATTCCTGCATCCGCTTCCTGGGATCCCTCAATGCGACTCATGTCGTGACCGTCGAGCATATGGCTGCCCGGGATGGCACCCTCCATCCGGTTCAGCAGGCGATGGTGGATTTCCACGGCTCGCAATGTGGCTTCTGCACGCCGGGCATCGTCATGTCGCTCTACGGGCTGTGGCTGACCAACGACACGCCGAGCCGAGCCGCGATCGAAAAGGCGCTGCAGGGCAATCTCTGCCGCTGCACCGGGTACGAGCCGATCGTGCGAGCGGCCGAAGCCGCGGCCAAGGCACGGCCGTCGGCGATCTTCGATCCGATCACGCGCGCACGCGACACGATTGTCATGCGGCTCAAGGAACTGAGGCCGACGCAATCGATCACCATTCGCAAGGACGAGGCCTTTCTGATCGTGCCGGCGGATACGGCCGGTCTCGCGGCGGTACTCGC
This sequence comes from Ensifer sp. LCM 4579, assembly GCF_001854885.1. Taxonomy (GTDB): domain Bacteria; phylum Pseudomonadota; class Alphaproteobacteria; order Rhizobiales; family Rhizobiaceae; genus Sinorhizobium. The sequence continues at coordinate 37,397 of NZ_MDDV01000008.1, forward strand.
CGAACATCCGGCCGCCACAATCGTTGCCGGCGCCACCGATGTCGGCCTTTGGGTGACGAAGCAGATGCGATCCTTGAACCCGGTCGTCTTCATCAACGGCATTGCCGAATTGCAGCGGATCGAGCGCTCGGATGCCGGCCTGACGATGGGTGCCTGCGCCAGCTATACGGACGCCCATGACGCCCTGGCATCGGCCTTTCCGACCTTAGGTCGCCTTCTCGACCGAATTGGCGGCGAGCAGGTACGCAATATGGGCACGATCGGCGGCAATATCGCCAACGGTTCGCCCATCGGCGACAGCCCGCCACCGCTGATCGCCCTCGGCGCCACGCTCACGCTGCGTTCGAAAGCCGGTCCGCGCACGCTGCCGCTCGAGGATTTCTTCCTCGCCTATGGCAAGCAGGACCGGAAGCCCGGAGAATTCGTCGAAAACATTTTCGTTCCGGCGCTGCCGGCGGGTGATCTTTTTGCCGCCTACAAGATCTCGAAGCGCCGCGACGAGGACATCTCCGCCCTCCTCGGCGCCTTCCGCATCACCCTCGATGAGGCGAACCGCGTAACCGCCGCCCGCATCGCCTATGGCGGCATGGCGGCCACGCCGAAGCGAGCAAAGGCGGTGGAAACCGCGCTTGTGGGCCAGCCCTGGACGGAAGAGACAATCCGGGCGGTGCAGCCAGCCCTCGAAACGGATTATCAGCCGCTTACCGATTGGCGGGCCACCAGCGCCTATCGGATGCTGGCGGCGAAGAATTTGCTGATGCGCTTCTTCCTGGAGAGCGCGGGCGAGAAGGCTCAGTTGCAGCGGTTCGAGGAGGTGGCATGAGCGCGGCGGTCGAGCTTTGTTGTGGGCGATTGCCCCTCTCCTCGAGTTCAACGCGAGGACTAACCCTCTCCCCGCAGGCGGGGCGAGGAGACGAGCGCGGCGCGGTAGTGAGAGGCACCTCCGCGGTGAGGATTGGTTGAGATGGATAAATCCACCTTCGAAGACGAAGCCACCATTGTCGGACCGGTGCACGCGCGCCTCCCCCACGACAGCGCCCACAAGCACGTTGCCGGCACCGCCGACTATATCGACGACATGCCGGAACCCGTCGGCACCTTGCACGGCGCGCTTGGCCTCACCGACCGGGCGCATGCCGAGATCCTGGAGATGGACCTTTCCGCCGTTGTCGCGGTTCCGGGCGTCGTCTGCGTGCTGACTGCCAAGGACATGCCCCATTCCAACGACATCAGTTCGACGCATCTGCACGACGAGCCGGTGCTCGCCGACGGCCGGGTGCAGTTCCATGGACAGCCGGCCTTCGCGGTTGTTGCCGAGACGCGCGAGATCGCCCGCCGCGCCGCACGGCTCGCCAGCATCACCTACCGGGACCTGCCGCCGCTGGTCGATGTCGCCGAGGCGAAGGCTGCGGGCGGCGAACTCGTGACGCCGCCGCTGAAGCTCGAGCGCGGCGATGTCGAAACCGAGCTGCAACGGGCGCCTCGCCGGCTCCAGGGACAGATGCGGATCGGCGGCCAGGAACATTTCTACCTCGAAGGCCATATCGCGCTCGCAATCCCAGGCGAGGACGATGAGGTGACTGTCTGGGTCTCCACCCAGCATCCAACCGAGATCCAGCATATGGTCGGGCAAGTGCTCGGGGTGCCCTCCAACGCCGTGACGGTGAATGTCCGCCGCATGGGCGGCGGCTTCGGCGGCAAGGAAACGCAGGGCAACCAGTTCGCGGCCCTTGCGGCGGTCGCCGCGCGCAAGCTCCGTCGCGCCGTCAAATTCCGCCCGGATCGCGATGACGACATGATCGCCACCGGCAAGCGTCATGACTTTCTCGTCGACTATGACGTCGGCTTCGATGAGGAAGGCCGCATCCTGGCCGTCCAGGCGAACTATGCCGCGCGATGCGGCTACTCCGCCGACCTTTCCGGCCCCGTCACCGACCGCGCCCTGTTCCATGCGGATAATGCCTATTTCTACCCGCACGTGAGATTGACTTCACAGCCGCTGAAGACGAACACCGTCTCGAATACCGCCTTTCGCGGCTTTGGCGGTCCTCAGGGCATGCTTGGCGGCGAGCGGATCATCGAAGAGATCGCTTATGCGCTCGGCAAGGACCCGCTCGAAATCCGCAAGCTGAATTTCTATGGCGACAAGGAGTCCGGCCGCGACATCACACCCTATCACCAAAGGGTCGAGGACAACATCATCCGCCGGATCGTCGACGAATTGGAGGCAAGCGCCGACTATCAGGCGCGGCGGGCGGCAATCATCGAATTCAACCGGTCCAGCCGCGTGATCCGCAAGGGCATTGCACTGACGCCGGTGAAGTTCGGCATCTCCTTCACGCTTACTCATCTCAATCAGGCGGGCGCGCTCGTCCACATCTATTCCGACGGCTCGGTGCATCTCAATCACGGCGGCACCGAAATGGGCCAGGGGCTCTACACCAAGGTGGCGCAGGTCCTTGCCGACAGTTTCCAGATCGATATCGACCGCGTGAAGATCACCGCGACGACGACCGGCAAGGTGCCGAACACCTCGGCGACCGCGGCCTCTTCGGGCTCCGACCTCAACGGCATGGCCGCCTTCGACGCGGCCCGCCAGATCAAGGAGCGGCTCGCGGCCTTCGCCGCCGAGCGCTGGCAGACCACTGCCGAGAATATCAGCTTCGTCGCGAACCACGTGAAGATCGGTGAAGAACTCGTGCCCTTCCCGGACCTGATCCGCCAAGCCTACTTGGCCCGCGTGCAGCTTTCCGCCGCCGGCTTTTACGCGACGCCGAAGATTCACTGGAATCGCAGCACCGGCCGCGGCACGCCCTTCTATTATTTCGCCTATGGCGCCGCCGTCTCCGAGGTCGCGATCGACACGTTGACCGGGGAATATCAGGTGGAACGCGCCGACGTTCTGCACGATGTCGGACGCTCGCTCAACCCGGCGATCGATCTTGGCCAGATCGAGGGCGGCTTCGTGCAGGGCATGGGCTGGCTGACGACGGAAGAACTCTGGTGGGACGAGAAGGGGCGGCTGAGAACGCATGCGCCGTCCACCTACAAGATCCCGCTCGCCTCGGACCGGCCGAGGATCTTCAACGTCAACCTCGCCGAATGGTCGGAAAACGCCGAAAAGACGATCGGCCGTTCCAAGGCGGTGGGGGAACCGCCTCTGATGCTGCCGATTTCGGTGATCGAGGCCCTTTCAATGGCGGTCGCGAGCGTCGCCGACTACCGCGAATGCCCGCGACTGGACACGCCGGTGACGCCGGAACGTGTCCTGATGGCGGTGGAGCGGTTGAGGCATTGAGACTGCCCCTTCGCAAGGAGGGGTGGCCGGCAGGAGGGGCAGTCGCGAAACGGTTCACCATCAAAGCCCCTCATCATCCAGCCGGGGCGGGCGTCCGTCCATGAACCCCATATCTCTCTTCATGTGATCCGACATGGCACCGATATCCAGTCGTGGATAGCGCTGCCGCATCAGCGCGCGCATGCCCGAGGCCAGCCGGGACATCAGCTCGCGCGTCAAAAGTGCTTTTCCTTCAGTGCGTTCAAGTGCATCGCAAGTCATCGTCGCAATCCTTCGGAATGGATAAGTCGACTTGCAGAATGGCGGGAAGCGTGCTCGAATTCCAATCGAACATCCGTCTCCATGCATCAAGAGAACTTATCCATGAAACTATCGAAGCAGTTCCCGCTGAATGCGTTGAGAGTCTTCGAAGCGGCCGCCCGGCTCGGCAGCTTCACCAGGGCCGGCGAAGAGCTCGGCATGACGCAGACGGCCGTCAGCTATCAGATCAAGCTCATCGAGGAGAATGTCGGCGAGCCGCTGTTCTTGAGGCGTCCGCGGCAGGTCGCCCTGACGGACGTCGGCGAGCGGTTGGCGCCAAAGGTGACCGAGGCCTTCGAAATGCTGCACGATGCGGTTGCATCTGCCCGCGGCGACGTCGACACCGCCCTGCTCATCCATTCCACGCCGACCTTCGGGGCGCAATGGCTCGCCCGCAATATCGGCACTTTCCAACTCGCCCACCCCCACATCGCGGTACGGCTGACGACGAGCGACAAAATCATCGATTTCGGCAAGGAAGCGGCAGATATCGCCATTCGCTACGGTGACGGAATCTGGCCAGGACTTGTGAGTCATCCGCTGATGCGAGTGGAATTCACACCGATGTTGAGCCCAGCTCTTGCCGAGACCATCGGCGGCGTGCACGAACCGCGAGATCTTTTGAAACTCCGGATCATCGACGCGGGCGATCCCTGGTGGCGCGTCTGGTTCCGCGCCGCCGGCGTCCACGACCCGGATCTCGCGGGACGCCCGGCGAGCCGCCTCGGTGCCCAGACCCTCGAAGCGCGTGCCGCGGTTGCTGGCCAGGGCGTCGCCATCCTGACGCCGGAATTCTATGCCGACGACGTCGCGCTCGGCAGGCTTTACCAGCCTTTCGACCTGCGCTGCGACGACGGCCACGACTATTGGCTTGCCTATCCCCATGCCCGGCGCAACGCCCCAAAGATCCGCGCCTTTCGCGACTGGATACTCGGCGAGCTCGATCCGGCCACCGCCTCGGGTCAGGATGGAAACCGTCCTCCGCTCGCATAACGGCCTAACCTGTTGGAAAAGAAAACCTTCCTCAGAGCAGGCGCCCCGGCGAAAATCGCTTGAGCGATCAAATCGCCCCTTCCCCACCATCGCTTTTTCTCGCAAGGTTGGGTGAACGGAGACAAGGGGAACTGAATGTACGAATTCGCCATTGCCTGGGAGTGGCTGGCTTTTGCCGTCCGCTGGCTGCATGTCGTCACCGCCATCGCCTGGATCGGCTCCTCCTTCTATTTCGTCGCGCTCGACCTCGGCCTGGTGAAGCGCGACCACTTGCCGCCTGGCGCCTATGGCGAGGAATGGCAGGTGCATGGCGGCGGTTTCTATCACATCCAGAAGTATCTCGTTGCGCCCGAGAGAATGCCGGAGCACCTCACCTGGTTCAAATGGGAGTCCTACTCGACCTGGCTCTCCGGCTTCGCCATGCTCTGCATCGTCTATTATGGCGGCGCCGATCTTTTCCTGATCGACCGGCATGTGCTCAACGTTTCGGCAACGACCGCGATCGCACTCTCGCTGGCCTCGCTCGGGCTCGGTTGGCTCCTTTACGACCTGCTCTGCAAATCGCCACTCGGCAAGAACACCTGGGGGCTGATGATCCTACTTTACGGCGTGCTCGTCGCTATCGCCTGGGGCTATACGCAGGTCTTCACCGGCCGCGCCGCCTTCCTGCATCTCGGCGCCGTCACGGCGACGATCATGTCGGCCAATGTCTTCTTCGTCATCATTCCCAACCAGAAGATCGTCGTTGCCGACCTTATCGCCGGGCGCACGCCCGATCCGCGGCTCGGCGCGCAGGCCAAGCAGCGCTCGCTGCACAACAACTACCTGACGCTGCCCGTCATCTTCTTCATGCTGTCGAACCACTACCCGCTTGCCTTCGCGACCGCCTTCAACTGGATCATCGCGGCGCTCGTGTTCCTGATGGGCGTCACCATTCGGCACTGGTTCAACACGACCCATGCGCGCAAGGGCAAGCCGACCTGGACCTGGCTCGCCACCGTGCTTCTCTTCATCCTCATCATCTGGCTTTCGACGGTCCCGAAAGTCTTGACCGGCGAAGAACGAGCCGGGGCCGCGCCGGCCTTTGGCCGCGTTGCCGAAAACGCGCATTTTCCGGCGGTGAAGGAGACGATCTCCGCCCGCTGCAGCATGTGCCACGCGGCCGAGCCCGTCTATGAGGGCATCACCCGCCCGCCGAACGGCGTCACCCTCGAGAGCGACGCCGAGATTGCCGCGCGCGCACGCGAAATCTATATCCAGGCCGGGCGCAGCCATGCGATGCCGCCCGGCAATATAACCGACATGACGGCGGAGGAACGCGGCCTGATCACGGCCTGGTTCGAAAGCGCCGTCGGGGAGACACGATGAAACCCGCTCTCATTCGCGGCCGCACCTTGAGCTTCACCCGAGCGCCGCACGGCATCGACGATAGCGCCGCCTATTCTTACGAAAGCGACGGCGCACTGCTGATCGAAAACGGGCTGATCACGGCCGCCGACACCTACACGACGGTCAAGGCCGCGGCACCGGACGGTGTCGAGGAGATCGACCACCGGCCGCACCTCATCGTGCCGGGGCTGATCGATACGCACCTTCACTTTCCGCAGATGCAGGTCCTCGCCTCCTATGCGGCCAACCTGCTCGAATGGCTGAACACCTATACGTTTCCCGAGGAGTGCCGTTTCGTCGAGGCGGCGCATGCCGAGCGCATCGCCGGGCACTTCTTCGACGAGATGGCCCGCCACGGCACGACGACGGCAACAGCCTACTGCTCCGTGCACAAGGCGTCCGCGGACGCCTTCTTCGCCGAGAGCCTCAGGCGCGGGACATGCATGGTCGCCGGCAAGGTGATGATGGACCGCAACGCCCCGCAGGGCCTCCTCGATACGCCCGAGACAAGCTATGACGAGACACGCGCAGTCATTGCCGACTGGCACGGCAAGGGCCGCAACCACGTCGCCATCACACCGCGCTTCGCCATCACCTCGACGCCGGAGCAGATGCAGGTCGCGCGATCGCTCCTCAGCGAATTCCCGCACCTGCACGTGCAGACGCATCTTTCCGAGAACTGCGACGAGATCGCCTACACATGCGAGCTCTTTCCGGAGGCGAATGACTATACCGACGTCTATGCCCGCTACGGCCTACTCGGGCGCAAGAGCCTGTTCGGTCACTGCATCCATCTCTCCGAGCGCGAGGCCGATGCGATGAGCGAGAGCGGCTCCGTCGCCGTCTTCTGCCCGACATCGAACCTATTCCTCGGCTCCGGTCTTTTTCCATTGCGGGCACTGACCCGACGAGACAAGCCGGTGCGTGTCTCAATCGCCTCCGACATCGGCGGCGGCACCAGCTACTCGATGCTGAAGACACTCGACGAGGCCTACAAGATCCTGCAGTTGCAGGGCGAACGGCTGAACCCCTTCGAGACCTTCTACATGATGACGCGCGGCAATGCCGAGGCACTGTCGCTTGCCGACCGCATCGGCACGCTGGAGCCGGGCACCGACGCCGACCTCACGGTCCTGAACATGGCGGCGACACCGGCCATGGCGCTCAGGGCCGAAGTTGTCAATTCGCTTGCCGACGAGCTCTTCCTGCTGCAGACGATGGGCGACGACCGCGCCGTGGCCGAGACCTATGTGGCCGGTCGGCCGGCCAAATCGCCGCTCGGCGCGATTTAGACAGATTAGATAGTGGTCAATTTTTTTTACCTCTGCTATTACGCCCCTGCCTGAAACGTGATAATGGCTCGGCAGTCATCATTGCTGAAGGCCGAGCCCATGACGCAAATCCTCGACATCCACGACCTGAAGGCGCTCGCCAGGCGGCGCGTACCGAAGCTCTTCTTCGACTATGCCGACAGCGGCGCCTGGACCGAGGGGACCTACCGGGCGAACGAAGAGGATTTCCAGAAGATCAAGCTGCGCCAGCGGGTTCTGGTCGACATGACCGAGCGATCGCTGGAAACGACGATGATCGGCCAGCAGGTTTCGATGCCGGTGGCGCTCGCTCCGACGGGCATGACCGGCATGCAGCATCCCGACGGCGAAATGCTTGCCGCCCAGGCGGCAGAGGCCTTTGGCATCCCCTTCACGCTGTCGACCATGAGCATCTGCTCGATCGAGGACGTCGCCTCGGTGACGACGAAACCTTTCTGGTTTCAGCTCTATGTCATGCGCGAGCGCGAATTCGTTCTGAACCTCATCGACCGGGCAAAGGCCGCAAAATGCTCGGCGCTGGTCCTGACGCTCGACCTGCAGATTTTGGGCCAGCGCCACAAGGATCTGCGCAACGGCCTGTCGGCACCGCCGCGCATGACGCCGAAGCACCTCTGGATGATGGCGACGCGGCCGCGCTGGTGCATGAAGATGCTCGGTACCAGCCGGCGCACCTTCCGCAACATCGTCGGACACGCGAAAAGCGTCACGGACCTTTCTTCGCTCAGCGCCTGGACGGCCGAGCAATTCGACCCGCAGCTTTCCTGGAAGGACGTCGAGTGGATCAAGGAGCGCTGGGGCGGTCCGCTCATCCTCAAAGGCATTCTCGACCCGGAAGACGCCAAGATGGCGGCAAAGACCGGCGCCGATGCGATCATCGTCTCGAACCACGGCGGCCGTCAGCTTGACGGCGCCCCTTCCTCGATCAGCATGCTGCCGCGCATCGTCGATGCCGTCGGCCACCAGATCGAAGTTCATCTCGATGGCGGTATCCGGTCCGGCCAGGATGTTCTGAAGGCGATCGCACTCGGCGCCAAGGGCACCTATATCGGTCGCCCGTTCCTGTATGGCCTGGGCGCCATGGGCAGAGAGGGCGTGACGCTCGCCCTCGATATCATCCGCAAGGAGATGGACATCACCATGGCGCTTTGCGGCAAGCGCCGCATCACCGAGGTTGGACGCGACATCATCGTGGAATAGCGACCGGGGAATGCGCCGCGGCGCTTCAACTGCCCCGATAGGTGGAATAGCCGTAGGGCGAGAGCAGCAGAGGCACGTGGTAGTGCCCTTGGGGATCGGCGACGCCGAAGCGCAAGGGGATGAGATCGAGAAAGGCCGGTTCTGAAAGCGCCGCGCCCGCCGTGCGAAGATAGTCGCCGGCGTGGAAGACCAATTCGTAGGTGCCCGCCGTGAAGCCGGCGCCTTCGGCAAGCGGGCCGTCGGCCCGGCCGTCGCTATTGGTCTCGACCGTGCGAAGCAGGCGCCGTTCCTCGCCCTCCACCCGATAGAAATCGATGCGCAGCCCCTGGGCAGGCGTGCCACGCGCGGTGTCGAGAACATGGGTCGTCAGGCGACCGGACTTGCTCATCGGATATTCTCCACGGAATACGGATCGGGAATGATGAAGGGCGCCTCGTAAAAGAACTCCTCAAGATTGTCGCCCGGCCCGGCACGGTCGACGACGAGGAAATCGCTCACGGCGCCGATCGCCATCAGCGGATGATGCCAGACATTGCGGCCATAATTCACGCCCTGCCGGCCGCTCGCCAGGAAAACCCGCGGCCGCCGCGGCCGCCCGCCTTCGTCCTCGGCGACCACCGCAAGCCAGGGCCGATCCTCGAGCGGCGAGAAGCTTTGGCTGCCGAGCGGATGACGCTCCATCATGGAGAGTGCATAGGGAAAGGCCCGCGGCTCGCCACGGAAGAGGTTGATCACGACGCGCGCGCCCTCGCCGACGACCTCGGCCTCCGCAAGCGCGTGAAACCGCTCGGTATTGCCGCCATTGATGAGGCGCATCGACGCCGGATCCGCCTCGATGACCGTTCCGAACGGCGCAAAAGCCTTCTGCGTCAGGGTCTCGATCGGCAGCAGATGCGACGTCAGGTCCTGCTTCCTCTCAGGAACGGCACCATCAGGCATAATCATCTCCCGGAAGCATGGATTTGAGACGCAGCCGTGCGATCTGCTCCACCTCAGCGCAGGCGGTTTCAAATTCCTTTTCCGCGGAATTGTCAATGCGCCGCTCGAAGGCCGCGAGAATATCCTCCTTCGTCAGCCCCTTCACCGCAATGATGAAGGGGAAGCCGAATTTCTTCGTATAGGCCTCGTTGAGGGCGGTGAAGCGTGCATGCTCCTCGGGCGACAATCGGTCCAGTCCTGCAGACGCCTGTTCCGCGCGCGAATCGGGGGTGAGTTCCCCAGCGACCGCCAGCTTGCCGGCGAGGTCCGGATGCGCCTTGAGGACGGCGAGGCGTTCCGCGGGCGAGGCGGCGCGAAAGGCAGTGCAGAGCGCCGAATGCACATTGCCGGCCGTCAACCCGACGGAGGCCGCGCGATCATAGGCCCGCTCCGCCACAAAGGGGGAATGTTCGAAGACGCCGCCGAAGCGGCGGACGAATTCTTCGCGTCCGGACATCAGCGCATTCCTTCCGGCTTGTGATGCTCGTACCAGTGGCGTGCAATATCGACGCGCTGCGGCACCCAGACCTTGTCGTGCGACAGGACATAGTCGATGAAGCGGGCGAGCGCTGCCGCGCGTCCGGGCCGGCCGACGAGGCGGCAATGCAGGCCCACATTCATCATCTTCGGGCTGCCCTCTTTGCCTTCCGCATAGAGAACGTCGAACGTATCCTTGAGATAGGTGAAGAACTGGTCGCCGGAGTTGAAGCCCTGATTGGTGGCGAAGCGCATGTCGTTGGCGTCGAGCGTATAGGGAATGATGAGATGCGGTTCGTCGGGTGTCAGCCCCGGCACCCAATAGGGTAGCTCGTCCGCATAGGAATCGCAGGAATAGAGGAAACCGCCCTCCTCCAGAACCAGCTTCAGCGTATTGACCGACGGCTTGCCCTGATAGATGCCGAGCGGCCGTTCGCCCGTCAGTTCCGTGTGCAGCCGCACCACCTCGCAAATGTGCTGCCGCTCGACCTCCTCGGGGAAATCCTTGTATTCGAGCCAGCGCAGCCCATGGCTGGCGATCTCCCAGCCCGCCTCCTTCATCGCCGCGACCGCCTCGGGGTTGCGGGCCATGGCAAGCGTCACCCCATAGACAGTCAGCGTCACGCCGCGGCTCGTGAACAGCCGCCATAGGCGCCAGAAGCCCGCGCGTGCACCATATTCGTAGATGGATTCCATGTTGAGGTTGCGCTGCCCGGGCCAGGGTTGCGCGCCGACGATTTCCGACAGCAGGCTTTCGGAGGCCGGATCGCCGTCGAGAATAGAGCTCTCGCCGCCCTCCTCATAGTTCAGCACGAACTGGACCGCGATGCGCGCGTCGCCCGGCCAGCGCGGATCAGGCGGCGTGCGTCCATAGCCGACGAGGTCGCGCGGATAGGTCTTCTCTGCCATCAAATCACCCTTCGATTTTTCCGGAACGGTAGCACCGCGGGCCGGATTGTCGAGATGCAAATGACGGCGAAAGCGGAACTCGATCAGGTCCGGAAAAGCAATCAAAATCCGCTTAGCGTGGCGTTGGCAAGGGCGCGATTGTGCGCGGCAAGGGGTCTACCTTAGGGCGACGCTCCGTCGGCCGCCTTAGACGATCTCCATGCGGGCGCGCGGAAATCTTGCCGAGCGGATGCTGCGAATGCACGCGCAACGGCGCCCGTGCATCCTGTTCGACGAACAGCGCAAGACTGTCAACCAAGAGCGGCTCGGCCAGACGCGGCTCGAACAATTCGCGCAGCGGCGTCTCGAGCCGCCGTTCGGCCGCAGCGCTCAACGGTCCCGTAAGTTTCAGGTGGAAGCGATACTCGTCCATCACGAAGGGGTCGCCCCATCGGTGAAGATTGGTGAATTGCGGCGCCGTCAGCCGATCGGGATCCGTACGCTCGATCTCCTCCTCGCTAAGCGGCGCGCGAAAGCGGTCGAACGCCTGCACGACCCGGGCCGCAAGCAAATGCATCGCATGGAAAGGCACCTGCGGCACCAGTCCCCAGCACTGGCTGATGCGCGCCAGTTCCATGCGCTCGACCGTCAGCGGCGTTTCGGCGGTGGTGAAGTGCATCAGCGCCTTCAAAAGCTGGCCCTCGTCGGTCTCCGGCGCCAGGCGGAAGGGTGCCATGATCATGGCATGGAAGCCGAATCGACGCGGGACGGCGGTATGGAAGGCGATTTCCGAGACACTGAGGGCGCCGACGGAAGGAAACTCAACCGCCTCGCCCGAATAGACGCTCCGTCCGAGCCAACTCGCCGCAACGGCAGAGAGCGGGTCGCTCATCGGCGGGGTGTAGCATATGGCATACCGCATGACGCAGGCTCCGAAACCGGTTCAGAGCAGGACGAGGCAGCCGCTCCGATACACATCGGCCGCGTATTAGGTGATTTGCGTGACAGATTGACGAAATTCGAACGGGGCTATCTGAGCGCTTCGATATGGGTCGCGCACCGGAACGAGTCCGGAAGATTGACGCGAGGCTGCCGCCCGGCAATTTCGTCGATCACCCATTGCGCCAGCACATGCGCCATCCCGAAACTGACCTTGAAGCCCCCCGTCAATACCGACAGCCGGCCATGATCGGGATGTCGGCCGACCATCGGGTCGCGCCCGATGGCCTTCGGACGCAAGCCCGCCCAGCGCTCGACGACTGGGGCGCCCAAAAGCGCGGGCGCGAGTGCCGCCGCGCGGTCGACCAGCACCTGCAACTGCTCGTCCGTCGAAAACGGCGCGTCGAACCGATTTTCGCTGGTGCTTCCGACCGCCACGTGGCCATTCTCATGCGCAACGATATAGAGCCCATCGGTGAAGAGGATCGGCGACGCCGGGTCGATGTCGGCGCGAAGCAGGGCCGCCTGCCCCTTGACGGCGACGCCGCTCGGCGCCTGCCCATGGCGTGTTAGACGGTCGATGAAGGTGAAGCTCTCGACGCCGGCCGCAAGAATACAATGGCCGAAGCTCAGCCCGGTCCCGTCTGCAACTCGGAGCCGGCCGTGCTCCGGATCGATCGACGCGACCTCGACGCCCTCCTCTATCCGGACATTGGGAAGACCCATGATTGCAGCGCGAAGCGACCGAAGCAGGTCTCGCGGCCAAACCCGGGCGGCCAGCGTGTCGTGCACGATGCCTGAGGGCGCTGCCTGGGTGGCTGGCCAATCGCCGGCTGCGCCATCTCTCACGTGCCAGTGGAAGCGCCGCTCGCCCGCGATCCAGTGCCGCGCAGCGTCCTGTTCACGGCCGCGGGCTATGTCCTTGAGATGCGGTTTGCCGAGCGGCATGACCCGGCCGCAACGGCGATAGCCTGCCGATAGGCCGGTCTCCTCCTCAAGCCGTGCGATTTCGCCTTCGAGCGACACCAGCGCATCGAATTGGAACTGCTTCTTCGCGTTCCAGCGGTCCGGCATATGCGGCATGAGCGCGCCGAGCAAGCCGCCGCTCGCCCCCGCACCGATCCTCTTGCCTTCGATGACCCGCGTCGCGATGCCGATGCGCCCTGCCATGAGGGCGGCCCACAGCCCCATGATCCCGCCGCCGACGATCAAGACTTCGCTCATCGATTGACCTTCCACTGCACAATTCCTTAGATCGTATTCGATCTGACGATCAGATTATGCCGCAACTCGAAGTGCTACTGCGAAGCTTTGCGCGCCCCGGGGGCGCGCGGCGCTGTAAAGTGGGATGACATGACAGCAACCGATCTCCGCCAGACGCAGCCGCCCGCCGCGCAAAGCCTCGAATGGCAAGGGGGCGATATGCCCTATTCGGTGGAATTTGGCGATCACTTTTATTGCCGCACGGATGGGCGGCTCGAATGCGGCCACGTCTTCCTCGCCGGCAACAGGCTGCCCGGACGATGGCCGGGATGCGGCGCCTTCACCATCGGCGAACTCGGCTTCGGCACCGGGCTCAACTTCTGCGAAACCTGGCGGCAATGGAAACAGTCCTCGCCGAATGGCGGCCGCCTGCATTTCGTTTCCTTCGAGCGCTTTCCGATGCAAGCTGAGGAGATCGACCGGGCATTGTCGCACTGGCAGGAGATCGATGCCGAGCGGCAGGCGCTTGTCGCCAATTGGCCTCACCTCCCGGCGGGCCGGATAGACGTCGATTTCGGCGAAATACGGCTGACAGTCGTCTGCGGCGCGGCGATCGACGGCGTCACCGCAGCGCTGGAACGCTTCGACGCGTGGTATCTCGATGGCTTTGCGCCCTCCCGCAACCCGGACATGTGGTCCGAGGAACTGATGCGGCTCGTCTTCGAGAGGACGGTGCCGGGAGGTACTTTCGCAACCTATGCCGCGGCCGGTTTCGTCCGCCGCAACCTCGCGGCTGCCGGCTTCGCCGTCGAGCGCCTGCCAGGCTTTGCCGGCAAGCGGGAGATGCTGCGCGGCGACAAGCCCTGAACGCGGCCCCTCTTGTGCCCACGGAGGCGCAACAACGCCCAGCGGATCGCCCCGTACCATCGGGAGCGATCAAATCCACTGCCGTAGGCTTTACGGGAAGACGACGGATTTCACCGTTGCGATCAGCTGATCGGTCGGGGCCGCGACACAGTTGCGGTCGATCTCGGCAAGTGTCCTTTCCTTGACCTGGTGCGACAGCAGCTTTCTCAAGTCGCCGAGCGTCTTCGGCGCGGCACAGATCACCAGATTCTCGAAAGCATTCTCGAGCGCGTAATGATCGATCTTCCCGGCGATCTCGGCAGCAAAGCGATGCTGCTCCTCGCGGACCGGATCGCTGCTGTACTCCATGGCCGAACGACCGTGACCGACGGACGAATGGCTGCGGCCGGGCTTATCAGCCATGATGTCCTGGGCCCGTTTACCCTCAATTTGGTAGGTCTCCTCTGCCGGATGCTGATGGCCGTCCTTCAGCAAATTGACGTCCTTGACGATGCGCGCCGCGTTTCCGTCGGCTGCCAGTATCCAAACCCGGTTCCGCACTACGTCCTCCGCTCATATCGTGGTTGGCAGATAGGTCGGCGAATGCACAGGAAACGGAACGGTTGAAACTCGCGTCAGGTTCCCAATCGCCGATAGTCCTTTTGTCCAAAATCTCACGCGGCTTGGCTACAGGCGGGCAAGATAGGCTTCGAAATTGCGGTCCGGCGTCGACTCGTATCGCTCGCGCTCGGTCTTAAGCGAGAGGATCCGGTCGACCCGGAAATCGCGAAAGTCCTGGCGCAGTTCACACCAGGCCGTCAGCAGCCAATGATGCCCGAAAATGCTGAGGCCGAGCGGCCAAATTGTACGCTCCGACGTTTCTTGTGCAAGGCTTTCATAGGTGATGCTGAGTTTGCGCTCTCCGGCAATGGCCGCGCGGATTTCACCCAGCAGCGCCGGTGGGGCCGGCTGCAGTGCCGATCGGAAGGCGCGAAGCGGTGCGCTGCGCAATCTCTCGGCATGTTCGGACGGAAGGCTGTGGCCGATCTTCTCCATCGCCTCGCGCGCCGCCTGCGCCAGGCGTCTGTCGCCGAGCATTTGCACGGCGCGCACGCCGAAGGCCAGCGCCTCCAATTGCTCGAAGGTGAAGGTGAGCGGCGGCGCATCGATAGCCTCACGCAAGAGGTAACCGACGCCGCGCTCGCCGTCGATCGGCGCACCCGAAGCAATCAAGTGCTGCATATCGCGATAGATGGTGCGCGGCGCGACCTCCATCCTTTCGGCAATTTCGCCCGCCGTCATCGCCCGGCCTGTGGCGCGCATGAGTTGGATGATACGGAACAATCGGTCGGCAGGCCGCATGGTTTTCTCCAAACTCCGGACGGGCGGAGCGAAACGGTGCGGAAACCGGTCACTCCTTTCCTCAGACCGCATTGCAGCCTATGGCCATAAGGCTGTCAGTTGGGATGTGCTTAAGTCAAGCCGCATCCAAACAAGGAGATCCCGATGACAACGAAACACGTTCTCGAACTCGCCGTATGCACGGTCCCGGACAAGGAGATCGCGATTGCGGCACGCGGCAAGGCCATGCAGGTCGTCTCGCGTTATCCGGGCTTCGTCTCATGGCGCGCAGTTACCGCCTGCGAAACGGCCGACATGCTCGCCGATCTTGTCGAATGGGAGACACTGGAGGCGGCGCGAGAGGCCGGAAAGCGCGTCATGACCGACCCCGATTTTGCGCCCTACATGGCGGCGATCGGCTCGGTTCAGCTCATGCAGCATTTCCTGACCGAACAAGAGATTTGAACGACGGCAAGGCGATGGCGGAACCCCTCAAAAACCTCCTGCATCCGGGCGTCGTGATGGAGATCGCCGATCGCCTGTCTCGCTGCGCCCCCGGCTTCGACCCCGACCGCTTTGTCGCTTCCGCCGGCGATGGCCTCGAATCACTGGAACTGATGCAGCGCTCGTTCAAGATCCGAGATGCTCTCGTCGACAGTCTGCCCATGGACTTTCCCGAGGCGGTCTCGATCCTCGATGCTGCGCTGCCGAACGGCAATGCGCCCGGCCTAACCGGCTGGACGCTTCTGCCGGCGAGCCAGTTCGTCGCGGTTCGCGGGCTTGGCGACTTCGAACTTTCCCTGTCGTTCCTCCGCCGGCTGACTCCGCACTTCACCGGCGAGTTCGCGATCCGCCCCTTCATCCATCAGGAACAGGAACGGGCGCTGGAGACGATCCGCCGCTGGGTCGAGGACGCCGATCATCACGTCCGGCGGCTGGCGAGCGAAGGCACCCGCCCTCGCCTGCCCTGGGCGATGCGACTGCCGAGACTCGTTCTTGATCCGCGGCCGATCCTCCCGATCCTCACAGCGCTTCTCGACGATCCGGAGGAATATGTGCGTCGCTCCGTCGCCAACAGCCTCAACGACATCGCCAAGGATCATCCCGACCTCGTCGCGGATTTTGTGGCCGCGCACATCGCAGGCGCATCGCCTAAGCGCTTGCGGTTGCTGCGCCATGCCTCCCGCACGCTCCTCAAGCAGGGGCACCGCGGCGCGCTTGCCAATTTCGGTTTCGAGCCGCCACTCGGCGTCGCCGCGCATCTTGCCATCGCGACGCCGACCGTCCGGTTCGGCAACGACCTCGTCCTCGGCCTGACCGTGCGCAATGCGAATGGCTCCAGGCAGCGGGTGATGATCGACTATGCCGTGCACCATCGGAAGGCGAATGGCGACACCTCGCCAAAAGTGTTCAAATGGACGACGGCGACGCTCGAACCCGGCGGCACCTTCGAACTCAGGAAGCACCACCCGATGCGGCCGATCACCACGCGACGCTATTATGGCGGCGCTCATCTCGTCGTGATCCTGATCAACGGGCAACCCGCCGCCCAGGCGGATTTCGAACTTGTCATGGCTTAGAGCGAAATGCGCTTAAGATTGTTCGCGCCATGGCTCTATCCCTCTGTCGCTAGCGCATTTGTGCGACGTCAGGTGATTCCATTCTCTTGCAAATGTTCCGCGTCGAGCGCTGAATTCGGACCCGGCAGAAGAAGCAGCTTGACTTTTGAAGCCAAAGCAACGACATGAGGGTGCGTCACCTTCCGGCCGCCGCGTGAGCGCGCCCTCGGCAACCACTTTCAAGCCGTGAAGAAGGAAAAGCGCGAGACATCGCCGCGAATAGCGGTTGGCACAGGCGCTTGACGATTTTTCTTTAACCCACAAGTTCCCAATTCACGCGGGGTTCTTGACGCCAGACGACACTGGAATTGCATCCTGCGGTTCCGGCGAGAGCGTTTGGCGCCCCCGAAAGGTATACGCATTGTCCACTTTCCAAGCGCTCGGTCTTTCCGCGCATATTCTGGCAACACTCTCGGCCAACGGTTTCGAAAAGCCGACGCCCATCCAGGCGCAGGCCATTCCGATGGTCCTGAAGGGCCATGACCTCATCGGCCTTGCGCAGACGGGTACCGGCAAGACCGCTGCTTTCGGCCTGCCGATGATCGAAAAGCTCGTCGCCGACGGCAAGCGCCCCGATCCGCGGAACATCCGCGCTCTCGTGCTTGCTCCCACCCGCGAACTCGTCAACCAGATCGCCGCCAATCTGAAGCTCTTCGTCAAGAAGAGCCCGCTCAAGATCGGCGTCGTCGTCGGTGGCGTCTCGATCAACAGGCAGACCGAACAGCTCGCCCGCGGCGTCGACATTCTCGTCGCCACCCCCGGCCGCCTGCTCGACCTCGTTACTCGCAAGGCGGTGACGTTGACGCAGGCTCGCTATCTCGTCCTCGATGAGGCCGACCAGATGCTCGACCTCGGCTTCATCCACGACCTGCGCAAGATTTCCAAGCTGGTGCCGAAGAACCGTCAGACGCTGCTCTTCTCCGCAACGATGCCGAAGCTGATTGCCGAGCTCGCCGGCGAGTATCTGACCGATCCGGTCAAGGTCGCGGTCACGCCTCCGGGCAAGGCCGCCGACAAGGTCGAGCAATATGTCCATTTCGTTCCGGGCAAGGACCTGAAGACGCAGATCCTCAAGCAGACGCTGACCGCCAACCCGGATGGCCTGTCGCTGATCTTCAGCCGCACCAAGCATGGCGCCGAGAAGCTGATGAAGCATCTCGACCATGTCGGCTTCAAGGCCGCTTCGATCCATGGCAACAAGAGCCAGGGCCAGCGCGAGCGGGCGCTCAAGGCTTTCCGCGACGGCGAAATCCGCGTGCTCGTCGCGACCGATGTCGCCGCCCGCGGCATCGACATTCCCGGCGTCACCCACGTCTACAACTACGATCTGCCCGAAGTGCCGGATGCCTATGTGCACCGCATCGGCCGCACGGCCCGCAATGGCCGTGATGGCATCGCGATCGCCTTCTGCGCACCCGACGAAATCCGCCTGCTTCGCGACATCGAGAAGCTGATGGGCATCGAGATCGCGGTCGCCAGCGGCGAGGCGCCGGCCGACCAGGCTCGCCCGTCGAAGGGACGCGGCAATGGCCAGCACCGCGGCAATGGCCAGAACCGCGGCAATGGCGGCGGTCCACGGCAGGACAAGGCACCACGCCGGAACCGCCCGGCGCGAGGAGCGGCAGCCGGTTTTGCCGGCGACGAGCTCCTCCTCGAAGATCGCCCGCAGAAGCACGAGCGGCGCGACCAGCGTGCGGCGGGTCATGGGCACCATGACGGCCGTTCGGAAGGCAACCGCAACCACGAGCCCAAAAAGCACCATCACGGTCGCCCGGGACCGCAAGACGGCCGCCGCGGCGTGAGTGACGGCAATCGGCGCCAGGACATGCGCCGCGCCGGCAAGGGCAGCCGTCCGGCTTAGCGCATCGGACCGGAAATCACACCCGATTTTCGGAGAGCGCGATGCGCAGATTCTAAGCGTTACAGCGCCGCGCGTCCGAACTGACGCGCGACGCTTTAGGCGGAAAGCCCGGCCGTAGGGAAAACTTCCACCGCCGGGAGCCTCTTTCTCTCTATCGTTTCATACAGCGGCAGCCTTGCCGGCCTGCCCTTCGGAAGGAGCCTCGTTTTCGCTCCTCCGGTTGGTAAGGTAGACGCCGGTTACGGCAATGACCGTACCGATGATCATCGGCCAGGTGAGCGCTTCGCCCAGGAAGAGCGCCGCCTCGACGGCCGCGAGCGGCGGCACCAGGTAGATCAGCGATGCAGCGCGAGAGACCTGACCACGGCGAATGAGATAGAGCAGCAGCGCGATCGCCCCCATCGACAGGCCGAGGACCGACCAGGCGAGCGCGGCGACAAGTTCGACGCTCCAGGTCACGCGCATATCCTCCAGCATCAGGGCCAGGGGCATGGTGACGATCAGGGCGCCGGCATATTGCAGCGTCGCGATCGCCCGGATGTCGCCGGTCTGCAAGTGCCGCTTCTGGTAAAGCGTGCCATAGGTCACCGCACCCATTCCAAGCACATTCACCGCCACGGGAAAAAGACTGATATCGGTATCGATCGCCAGCACCTTCGGCAGCACCGCAAGCGCAATGCCGGAGAAGCCGAGCGCGAGCCCAAGTCTCTGCACCCGGGTAATATTTTCGCCGATCAGGTAAGGCGCCGCGACCGCGGTCATCAGGGGCTGCAGACCGGCGATGATGCCGGAAATGCCCGCGGGCACGCCCTCGCCGATCGCCCACCATATCGCACCCAGATAGAGGCCATGGAGAAACATGCCGGAGATCACCGCATGGCCGATTATCTTCCCCGAGCGCGGCCAACGCGCGCCGGTCGCGGCACAGAAGCCGATGAAGAGCAGGATGGCGATGCTGTAGCGCAGCGCCAGGAAGGTCAGCGGTTCGGCGAAAAAGGCCGCATATTTCGCAACCACCCAGCCCGTCGACCATAAGAGCACAAAGATGGCCGGAGCCAGGCGGGCAAGCAACATCGGCGTTTTCCTGAAGCCAGGCGGATCACCGCACGAGACACACTCCCTACCGCGGTAAAGCGCACGCCTCGCCCGGTCAAAGCAATTTTTCTGATGACTGCAATCAGCGAATCGGAACCATCATCCGCAGCGAGGATGCAGCCGGAGAGATGAAGCCGGCTTCGTACTCCTCGCGATAGTGCAGACGGCTGCTGTCTGGCGCATAGCCAGCGGCGTCGATCCAATCGAACATCTTGCGGTACTGGACAAAGACATCGCCGTCTTCGGGACGGTGCATCGTCGTTACAAAGCGCATGGCGGGCAGATCCAGATGCTCCGGCTCATTGAAGGTCTTGTGATCCTCGCCAGCATAGCCGACGAGATAACGAAAAGCATCCGGTGTGATGTCCCAGGCGAGGCCGATCAGAGCGGAGCGATCCGTTGGATAGTTTCGCCGCCGATGCTCCTGTGCTTCGGCGATCAGCCGGTGGATGGCGCCGTCAGCCGCTTCGACGAATGTTCCTTCCCAGAGCCGTCCGGTGATCCGTTGCGCCGGCCTTTCCGCAATCTCGTATTTTGCTTCCATTGTGCCTGCCCCGCTATTGGCGAGCGATATGCATCTTACTCTTCACAGCCCCGCCCGTCATATCTCGACGGAAAACCGAATTCGCCCAATCGTTTCAAAGGCACGTTGTCGGAGCCGCACGATCGGGTTGATGAAAATTGAGGCATTTGCCCAACTGACGACCGGCTGTTGAAATCAGCGGCCACGCAATGCGTGGGTTGCAGCCGCGCCAACGCCGCGGTGCAAGGCAAACCGCTTTCAAACTGGGGGCGCCAGCCCGAAATTTCTTCGCCGGCGAACGTGCACGCTTCTTGCATTGCGTCAAACGATGTACTCAAATGGTCGCAAAATAAGGGGACCACGCCTTTGGCATTTGACGAAATGATGAATGCGGACACCAGTCCGCGCCAGCCATATTCGACCTATCATGAATGGTATGCCAGCCAGGACCGAAACCGGCTCATAGCGAAATCAAAGGAAGCCGAAAACATCTTCCGTAAAACGGGCATCACCTTCGCGGTCTACGGACATGCGGATTCCTCCGAGAAACTCATTCCCTTCGATCTCATTCCCCGCATCATTTCCGGCCGCGAATGGCGCAGGCTCGCCCAGGGCATCGAACAGCGCGTGATCGCGCTCAATGCTTTCCTGGACGACATCTATCACAAGCAGGAGATCATCCGCGCCGGCCGCATTCCTCGCGAGTTGATCGAGAAGAACGATGCGTTCCTGCCCCAAATGATCGGCTTCCGCCCGCCGGGCGGCGTCTATACCCATATCGTCGGCACCGACATCGTTCGCACCGGCGAGGACCAGTTTTACGTGTTGGAGGACAATGCCCGTACGCCGTCAGGCGTCAGCTACATGCTGGAAAACCGGGAAACCATGATGCAGATGTTCCCGGAGCTGTTCCACCAGAACCGCGTGCGGCCGGTGGAGAACTATCCCTATCTGCTGCGCCAGAGCCTGGCCTCGCTCGCGCCGCCCGGCTGCACCGGCAAGCCGCGCGTCGCCGTCCTGACCCCAGGCATCTATAACTCCGCCTTCTACGAGCACGCCTTCTTGGCCGACATGATGGGCGTCGAACTGGTCGAGGGCTCGGACCTCCGCGTCATTGACGGCAAGGTGAAGATGCGCACGACCCGCGGCTACACGGCGATCGACGTGCTCTATCGCCGCGTTGACGACGATTTCCTCGACCCCTTGACTTTTCGGCCGGACTCAGCACTCGGCATTCCGGGCATCATGGACGTCTATCGTGCCGGCAACATCACCATCGCCAATGCGCCCGGCACAGGCATATCCGACGATAAGGCGATCTATTCCTACATGCCGGAGATCGTCGAGTTCTATACCGGGCGTAAGCCGCTGCTCGAAAACGTGCCGACCTGGCGCTGTTCCGAACCGCAGAGCCTCAAATATGTTCTTGAGCATCTGGAGGAACTCGTCGTCAAGGAAGTGCACGGCTCCGGCGGCTACGGCATGCTCGTCGGCCCGACGGCGACAAAAAGGGAGCGCACCGCCTTCGCGGAGAAGCTCAAGGAGCGCCCCGGCAACTATATTGCGCAGCCGACATTGTCGCTCTCGACCGTGCCGATCCTCGTCAACAAGGGCATTGCGCCCCGACATGTGGACTTGCGTCCTTACGTCCTCGTCTCCGACAAGGTGCAGATCATTCCCGGCGGGCTGACGCGCGTCGCGCTGAAGGAGGGCTCGCTGGTGGTGAATTCCAGCCAGGGCGGCGGCACCAAGGATACCTGGGTACTGGAGGACTGAGGCCATGTTGGGAAGAACTGCAAACGGCCTCTACTGGATGTTTCGTTATATCGAGCGGGCCGAAAACGGCGCCCGGCTGATCGATGCGGGCCTGCGCATGTCGCTGACGCGCAGCGAAGCGACTGAGGACGACTGGGACGGTGTGCTGCAGAGCGCCGGCGTGCGCGAGCTTTACGACCAGGTGCATGACAAGTTGACGAGCAGCGACGCCATCGACTTCCTCCTGCGCGACCGCGCCAACCCATCGAGTGTCATGTCCTGCATCGAGGCGGGCCGCCACAACGCCCGCATGGTCCGCACGGCTCTGACCCGCGAGACCTGGGAAGCGACCAACGAATGCTGGATCGAGATGAAGCAGAGCCTCACCAGAATGGTGCGGCCCGCAGAAATGCCCGAAGTCATCGATGCCATCAAGCGGCGCACCGGCCTCATTCGCGGCGCCTTCCACGGCACGATGCTCCGGAACGAGATTTTCAACTTCTCCCGCATCGGCACCTTCATCGAAAGGGCGGACAACACCGCCCGCATTCTCGACGTGAAATATTATGTGCTGCTCCCGGCGGTCTCCGCTGTCGGCTCGTCGATGGACAACGTGCAGTGGGAATCGATCCTGCGCTCGGTTTCCGCGCATCGCGCCTATGGCTGGGTCTATGACGCGGAACTGAAGCCGGCGAATATCGCGGACTTCCTGATCTCGAACGGCCGCATGCCGCGCTCGCTCGCCTATTGCTATGAGAAGATCGTCAGCAATCTCGGCTATCTCGCGCGCGAATATGGCGAGAAGCACGCGGCTCACGAGACCGCGGAACAAACGCTTCAATCGCTACGCAGCCGCTCGATCGACGACATCATGGACCAGGGGCTGCACGAATATCTGGAAGAGTTCATCAGCCACAACAACCGTGTGGGACAGGAAATCACCGACGGATACCGGTTCTACAACTAAGCAGGTTCCGGAAAAGTGTCACACGGTTTTCCGATGAGAACCTGCGTGAAAACTAAGAGCTAAAGAGGCTCGGGAGAATGGCATGCACTTGAAGATCAGCCACACGACCGAGTATCACTATGACGGCCCGGTGTCCTATGCCC
This sequence comes from Ensifer sp. LCM 4579, assembly GCF_001854885.1. Taxonomy (GTDB): domain Bacteria; phylum Pseudomonadota; class Alphaproteobacteria; order Rhizobiales; family Rhizobiaceae; genus Sinorhizobium. The sequence goes on from NZ_MDDV01000008.1 coordinate 60,540, forward strand.
TGCAGCGTCTGCGCCTGACGCCGACGAGCCAGCCCGGCCAGACGGTTCTCAACTGGCGGACGCTCGTCGAGGGCGCCGTCGTCGAAGTCGCCTATGACGACCATTTCGGCAACCGTACCCATCTCGTCAGCGTCGACGCCGACCGCACGAGCTTCCGCATGGAGGCGAGTGGCGAAGTCGACACCGACGACAATGCCGGCGTCTTCGGCGCACACCAATCCTGCGTGCCGCTATGGCTCTACCTTCGTGAAACGCCGCTCAGCAAGCCCGGCAAGCGCATTCGTGAGCTGGCGAAGTCGGCCACGGGCGAGACGGATCTCGACCGCATGCACGCGCTCATGGCGGTGATCCACGAGAGCGTCGAATACAGGCCAGGCGAGACCCACGTCGAGACCAGTGCCGAAGAGGCGCTGGAGCGCGGCAAGGGCGTATGCCAGGATCACACCCACATTCTCATCTCCGCGGCCCGCACCCTCGGACTGCCCGCCCGTTACGTCTCCGGCTACCTGATGGTGGATGACCATCCCGAACAGACCGCAAGCCATGCCTGGGCCGACGTCCACCTGGCTGGCCTCGGCTGGGTCGGGTTCGACGCCGCCAACAAGATCTGCCCGGACGACCGCTATGTCCGCGTGGCCTCCGGCCTCTGCTACCGGGACGCCGCCCCGGTCTCCGGGCTCGTCCACGGCGCCGCCAACGAGACGCTGAAGGTGGCCGTGACGGTCGAGCGGCAAGGGCAGACGCAGAGCCAGGAGCGAGGGCACCAAAGTCAGACGCAGAGTCAGTGAGGCACTGAAGAGGAATGTGGGCAAGAGCCGCGGCGCTATCCACCCCCTTCACGGAATCTCATCCGGCCTGCCCCTCCTCCGCAGCAACTGCGGAGGGTGGAACTGACTATGCGGCCTCCAGCACCATGGCGATGCCCTGACCGCCCCCGATGCACTGGGTGGCGAGCGCGTGACGCCCGCCGTCCCGCTTCAAGAGGAGCGATGCCTTGCCGACGAGGCGCGCGCCTGTCGCGCCGAGCGGATGGCCGAGCGCGATCGCGCCGCCGTCGCGGTTGAGGCGGGCCGGGTCGATGTCGAGATCGCGGCAGCAGGCGAGCACCTGCACGGCGAAGGCCTCGTTCATCTCGATCACGTCGAGGCTGGTTGCGGGAATACCGGCGCGCTTCAGCGCTTTGCGGCTGGCTTCGACCGGGCCGATCCCCATGATCTCTGGCGCGCAGCCGGCAATGGCATAGCCGGCGACGCGGGCAAGCGGGCTGAGGTTGTGGCGCTTCACGAACTCTTCCGAGCAGACGAGCATGGCGGAGGCACCGTCGGTAAGCGGAGAGGAATTGCCGGCCGTTACCGAGCCGCCAGTCTTGAAGGCGGTCTTGAGGCCCGCAAGCTTGTCGGCATCTGTCTCGCGCGGGCATCCGTCGGCGGTCACGTCGCCCACTGGCGCGATTTCGGCGGCGAGGCGGCCGTCGGCGCGGGCTGCGAGCGTCTTCTGCTGGCTTTCTAGCGAATAGGCGTCCTGTTCCTCGCGCGAAATGTTGTAGCGGTCGGCGAGATTCTCGGCGGTCAGCCCCATGTTGAGGAAGGCTGTGCGCTGAGCATCGCTCCAGGCAGGATTAGGCAGGGGGTTGAAGCCCATCATCGGCACGCGGCTCATGCTCTCGACGCCGCCGGCAATGAAGGCGTCGCCTGCGCCCATGGAAATCGCGCCGGCCGCCATCTGCACAGCCTGCATCGAGGAGCCGCACCAGCGGTTAACGGTCGAACCGCCGACCGATTGCGGCAAGCCGGCGATCAACGCCGCGCAACGGGCAATGTTGAGGCCCTGTTCGCCTTCCGGGAAGGCGCATCCAAGGTTGACGTCCTCGATTTCTGCCGGATCGATGCCAGAACGGCCGACCAGCGGCTTGATGACGCTTGCGGCCAGATCGTCCGGGCGGACGCCGGCAAGCCCGCCGCGATGGGCGGGCGCAAAGGGGCTGCGGAGGTAATCGACGATATAGATTGCGGCCATGGCTCTTTTCCTGTGCGTAACGGACGCGTCACATGCGGGGAATTGGGGACCGCCGCCTTCGGGCAGGCCCCAGATCGAGTTATGCGGCGGGTCGTTGATGCCGCAGGTTTTGCAGTACACGCAGCTCTGCGCGTTAATGACGATGGACTGGCTGGTCCTCGATGTAATTTGTGCCCGACAGAAACACCGATACCGCGTGTCAGCATGCCGACCGCCATTGGACGCAGTGATCTCCGACTCCGGCTCGAGGCCGAAGCGATAAGCATCGATAAGCGTCAGCGGCCACTTTTCGATCCACGCAGCCCCCAGCCCTCGCAACGAGATTAGGTGGCGGACGCGTCGATTGCCCGGAGCACGCTCGGGCGTTTCAGCATTTGCTCGTAGAAAGCGCCCAACTCGGCGGGCAGATCGATGTTCAGAGCTCTGGCCCAATATGTGACGTAAAACAGCGCAGCATCGGCCACACCGGGCCGGGAGCCCGAGAGCCACGGGCTCCCGGCCGATAGTGTAAAGACGTGGTGCAGACCGTCTGTCGCCACCCGTAGTCCATGGGCGCGCAACTCTTCCTGAGCGGATGGCGACGAAACGAATTTGCCAGGCATGAGGGCGAGTGCAAAGCCGCGCATGTGAACCGTGCCCACAATGAACTCCATTGCCTCGATCACTCGCGCCGCGGCGTCGGGGCTGTTGGGAACGAGCCCAGCCTCCGGAAAGCGCCACGCTAGCCAGAGCGCAATGGCCTGGAACTCGGTCAACACCGTCCCGTCATCGCGGAGCAGAGCGGGCACCTTGCCCTTGGGGTTGACGGCCAGGAATGCGGCGTCGCGCTGCTGGGCGGATGACAGATCGATCGTGGCGACCTCGTGCGGAACGCCGATTTCCTCGAGAAGGATCCGGATCCCCAGCGAACAGGATCGGGGAGCATGAAAGAGTTGCATAAATCTGACCTTTGCTTGTGAAGTTGACTTGACCGGCGCCCTCAGGCCTGCGCGAGGCTGAAGGCGAACTCGGTTTCCCAGGCCGCGAGTTCCGTGAGCTTCCACTCGCGCGGGGTCATGGGATAATGCCCGTGCCAGGGACGCGCCTCGCACATGTTCAGTTCCGGGATGAACACGTCCATATCTGTATAGAGTTCGATCAGCACCTGATCGGGGTCGTAGTGATAGCCGGCAATGTTGTGACCGGCGGTATGGCGCGTCGGGCCCCATTTCACCGGAAGACCGCGCTCGGCCAGCAAATCGCAGGCCATGGCGTGGCTGGCGTTGCCTTTGAGCTGGAAGGCGATGTGATGGACCCGGTTGTCCCGCATGCTCACCACGTTGACCACATGGTGTTCGCGGTTGCAGGTGATGAAGTTGGAGATGCCGGCTATCGTGTCGGTGAACCAGAAGCCCAGGAAATCCATGAAGAACGCCTTCAGCTTCGGGCCTTCGGGCGAGATCACCGCCACGTGTCCGAGCCGGAGCGGCGACACGCCGGTGCGCTTGAAGCCGGGCGCGGGCGCATCGATGTCGGTATAGAGCTGGAGCGTGGTGCCTGGCACCGGCTCGACCTCGACCAGCTCTCGGATCCCCGGCTGGCTGTCGGACTTGATCTGCGCGCTCAGGCCGAAGGCACCGAGCTCGCCCACGAGCTCTCTTAGATCAGTGCCGGGATTGAGCTGGAATCCGAGATGGCCCAACCCCTTCTGGTCGGACTGGCGAAGAACGATGTTGTGGTGCTCATAGCCGATGGACAGATAGCTTTCGCCCTCATGACCGGTAGCGGTTTCCGTCATGCCGATCGTTTCCGCGTAGTGATCCTTGGCGCGGACGATATCGGGCGTTTCCAGCGCGACGTAACCCAGCTGGAACACTCTCGGGTCGAATTTTCTCTGCATTGTTTCCTCCATTCATAGGGGGTGGTATGTTTGGCACCGATCGAGGCGCAGGTCATTCGGGCGAGTGGCGCACCGCTTGCCGTAGCGCACTCCAGCAGAAGTCGAGGCAAGCTCGCGACGGCGTTTCCGGCGACGCCGGTCAGAACGAATAGCCCACTTTGAGAGCGGCGCTGACGACATCATTATCCGTGAAGTTCGCGAATGAACCTGAAGCATCGCCAAATTGGTAGTAGGAGACAGCTGCCGTTACTCTCACCTGGTCTTGCGTGTAGATTGCGCCGATCGTCGCTCCCCACAGACCGTCCGTTGCGTCGATTGGCGCGTCAGCCGATATGCCGGTTTCTGGCTCGTAGGTCAGAGCCGTGAATCCGGCCCAATTCTCGTCGAACATCTGCAGGACGCCGAGCCTGTAGGTTGTCGTGTCGTTGAAGTGGGTGAGTGAGCCGAGAGGATAACCCGGCGGACGGATTGTGGCTTCGCTCCATTCGGCCCAGCGAACCGTCGCGAAGAGCAGCGTCGAAAGACTGACCGGAGCCTGAAGATCGATGTTGACCGATTGCGGCATCTCGACACTCGTCGTCCCCACGTAAGCGCCGGACGTGTCGAGATCGTAGTCGATCGCCGAATTATAGGTGACTGCGACCCGAACATGGGCCTCCGGGATTTCAAAGGCACCCCCGATCGCGTAGCCCGCCGCCCATGTGTCTTCAAATTCGACGTTGGCGAAACCGGCTGGCACGCCGCCTGCAAAGACTGCGATATCGGTATGGCCGCCGAGACGCTGCAGTCTGGGGCCGCCGAAGACGCTGAAACGATCCGTGAGCTTGTAGCGCAGCAAGCCTGTGACCGCGAACGACTCGACTTCTCCCGTCAGTCCGGACAGCGGCCCCGTATCGTACTCGAGATTGCGCCCGTAGGGATTGTCTACAATGATCGCTCCCGAAAATTGCTCGTTGATATCAGCCTTGAAGGCGCCAATGTAAAATGGAAGCGTGGGCGCCGTATCGCCCGAAGCAAACGGGGGACCGACGGCAGTGATCTGCCCCTGCACGCTCGGACTGGCAAGACCTAGCCCGAACTCGACGTAGCGCCCTGGCTCGAAAAGAACGTCATTCGGCTGCCCCAGAATATCGAATCCTCCCGCGACCGCAGGTGCCGCGAAAAGACAGCTGAAAAATCCGGTCATCAAATAGATGGCTTTCATGCGGGTCTCCCTCCTCAGAGACGCTTCGCTTTTGCGCGAACCCCATTTGGCATTTCTCACCCTGGTTGCAGAAAGCTGCGCCTCGCTTCCGGCCGGGCGGCTACTCCAGGCAGGGGGGGACCAGGAAGTCACACCGCCGCCCCTTCACTCTCAGTAATCGGCTGCCGTGCGGGCGGCGAGGGCGTGCTATCCGGCCGACGTTACGCGTCTACGATTTCGACCAGTTGCCTGCCGAAATCGACGGCGCGGTCATCGGTGTGCATTTCGGCGCGCATGATGTCGCCAGGCGCGAGATAATGCGTGTGCGCGGTGGCTTCCTCGACGATTGCATCCCTCCGCTCGGAATCCTTGAAGAGCTTGGTCGTCAGAATTTGGCCGAGTGGGGCGGTCGCTTGCAGGATCACGCCGCCCGGCGTTCCGGTCAGAACGAGGTCGCCTGCCGACAGGTTCATCAGGGACGCAATGTCGTTGAGGCAGGTTTCCGGGCGAAAGATGAGGTCCCGCGTGTGAGCGGACTGCCTGAGTTCGTCGTTCAGCCAGAGACGGATCTCGATCCTGTCGAGGAGATCCGCTACCTCTTCCGGTTCCGGAACGACCAGCCAAGGCCCGCATGGGCAGAAGGTGCGGGCGCTTTTTCCGCGGAACCACTGCAAGAAGGCCTCGCCGAACATGACGTCGCGGGCAGACACGTCGTTGCACAAGACGAGTCCACCGATGAAATCACCGAGGGTTCCTCGGGTGACACGATCGCCCGCACTTAATGGTCGCTTCAGGACGAGGCCGAGTTCCACCTCATAGTCGAGCATCTGACACCCGGCGGGCCGAATGACCGGATCGAACGCTCCGGACAGTGACGAGGCGGCCTTCATGAACAGCAGGTTCGTCTGGCGTGGCGCATGCCCCGATTGATCGGCGTGATCTGCATAGTTCAGGCCCTGGCAGACGATCTGGGCCGGCGCAGTGACGGGGCTCAGAATGTGTGCTGCGCTGACCGCGAACCGCTCAGTGCCCGTTCGCGCCTGTAGCTCTGCAGGTGCAAGGCGCAGGATGTCGGTTGTTGAGACGAAGGTGCCCCCGAGCGGTGCGATCTCGTCTCCATCAACAATTCCCCATAAGGGGTCGCCGCCGATCGTAAACCGGGCCACTTTCACTACCATTTCATTTCCTTTCTCTGGGAGAGCCGCATCGAAAGCGGTTCGAATGTCGGATCAGAGCGCTTTTCAGGTCGGGGCGCGGTCAAGCGCGGTCCTTGCCCTTGAGGTCTCCGTATCGCGCGCGATAGTTCTCGATCGTGTCCATCGCGCCGCAGAACTCGACATTGTGCCAGTCGGGGTCGTAGAGGTAGCAGGCGACGTTGCCGCCGGTTTCGCCGTCGCCCAAAGGCGGTTCGCTGTTGTGGCGGACTGGACCGTAGTTCAACTGAAAACCGTCGGCCTGCTGTTGCTTGGCAAAGGCGATGACATCCTCCAGTTGGTTTCCTTTCACCTCGAGCGCGAAATGGAAGAAGCTCATGCCCGAAGGCACGGTGATCCTGCCGGAGGGGTCGTATTCCTCGACGAGTACAAGGCATTCCTCGTGGTCGGTTGCGCTCATGTAGCAGCAGCGGATGCGCCACCCTTCCTTGAAGGGATGCGGTTCGGGCTCGCAGGTGCGGCTGTGGATCATGCCGGCAACTTTCTCGTACCAGGCCCGGCTTCGCGCGATGTCGCGCACATAAATGGAGAGCTGCCCGATGTGAGAGACGAGCGAAGGCCTGAAGACGCCGTAGTCTTCGGTCTTGTTGGAGAACCGCCGCTTCGTCAGCGTCGGCCACACCAGCACCATTTCGCGAAACCATTTCCGTTTCAGCAGGCCAGCAAAGCGTAGCTTGAATGGGGGCAGGACGTTCGGGGGAACGAAAGCGGTGTTGCTCATCTGCTGGGCTCCTCAATGATCTCAATCCAGTGCTTGTCTGGGTCCCGGACGCAAAAGGCACGCGACATGGGGCGCGCAGAGGCAAGCATGCGCCCTTCGCGGATCGACAGGCCCATCTCTCCTGCGCGGCGCCTGACCTCGTCGAATGCCTCTGCGTCCTTCACCGCTAGCGAGAAGTGCAGCATGGAATTGTTGTCCATCTTTAGCTTGTGGTGCTTCACCAGGCAGATGTCGTGATGGTGGAAGCCGAACGAGAAGAAGTGCATTTCCTGCTGCGACAAGCGCATCGCGGCGCTGCTGTCCGGGTGGTTGAGAGCGGAGAACTGCAGGTCGAAGAGCTTGATATAGAAAGCTTTAGAGCGCTCCAGGTCGGTAACGTAGAAGACGTGGTGCTGAAGGTTGGTCACAGGAATTCGAGTTGGGGCATTCATGACTGGTTTCCTGACTGCTGGTTGGCCCAAGAGAGTGCTGGCGCCCCGATCTCGTAACGGGCAAGATTAATCGCCACGACTGGCTTCCTTCTCTTCTCGCGAGTTTTCAGAGGAACTGCGCCTTAAAGGCGTACTGACCCAGTTTTTCGCGGAGTGGGCCCGGATCGCCCTTAGTTGCGATTGTCGCCAGCAACCCGAGCCGGGCATCTTGAACGACCGAGAGCGATTCGAGCTTCACGCCCGCCGAGGCCGCTTCCTGGCGTACGACATCCTCGATCTCCAGCATCGACAATGCTGGTTTGAAGATCTTGCCGACGGATGTGATGGGCAGCGCAGCCAGAACCCGGACCGATTTGGGATGTGCAGCGCGCTCTGGAATACGGCCGACGGCATGAGCAAGCAGGTCCGCCTCCGATGCCGTCATCTCCGGCTTCAACTGAACATAGAGTACCGGCAGTTCCCCGGCGCGCACATCGGGTCTTCCGACCGCTGCGGCGAGCTGCACCGCCGGGTGATCCTGCACTGCATTTTCGATCAGCTTGGGATCGATGTTATGGCCGCTCCGGATAATGAGCTCCTTCTTGCGACCGGTCAGCCAGAAGTAACCGTCCGCGACCTGGCGGGCGAGATCGCCGGTATTTAGCCAGCGTTGGCCGTCAATCTCGAGCCAGACCCCATTGTTGTGTTCGGGATTGATGTAACCGGCAAAGACATTCGGGCCGCGGATCGCGAGCACGCCGATCTCTTCAGTCCCGGAAAATCCGGTGAAGCCGCCGGATTCGTCAAGTCTGACCACCGCCATTTGCTGGTAGGGGAGGCGCAGGCCGATCGAGCCGATGCGTCGTTCGCCCTCGGGAGGATTGACACTGGAAACGCAGGCGCCTTCCGTCAGGCCGTATGCCTCCAGAATGCGAACTCCCGTCGCCTTTTCGAAATTGCGGAACAGCTCCACGGGCATCGGTGCAGCGCCGCAAAAACCGTAGCGGATGCTTGAAATATCGCGGCCGCCGACCGGCACTTGCAGCAGTGCGGAATACACAGTCGGAACGCCCGAGAAGGCCACGACGCGATAATGTTCGACGATCTCCCAGAAGGACGAAATAATTCCCTCCCCGCGATAGCCCTGATGCGTGCCCATGACGACATGTGCGCCTTGCGCCCAGGGGATTAGGCCCGTCACCAACTGCCCGTTGACGTGGAAGAGCGGCAGGCCGCAGAAAATCGCCTTGCCTGGTGCGAAGGCGTCGCCAATGAAGGATAGGCTTGACCATGCATCGAACACTTCTGAGAAGTGGGTGCGCGCGGCGATCTTGGGTAGCCCGGTCGTGCCGCCCGTGCACAGGTACGAGGACGTGTCTTCAGCCTTGGGCGTCTCGAAGGTCAAGCGGTCTCCAGGTTCTCCGGCCATTTCCTGGTGCAGGCTGAGAACCGGAACGGCGACCCCGTCGAAGACCTGGGGCACGTCGGCGGCGGAGTTACCGAGATACGGGGCGAGACTGACGGTCAGAACCCCCTGCAGGTCCGGCGCATTCGCCGCGGCCTGGATCGCCTTCTGCCAGATGTCGGTTCCCGGAAATGGGGCCAGAGTGACGAGCCATTTTGCCTTCCCGGTGACGAGAAGCTCGGAGATCTGTTCCGCTTCAAGAAGTGGATTGATCGCAAAGGCGATGCCCGCCGCCTCGCCGCCCCAGATCACGAAATGCGTTTCAGGCAGGTTGGGCAGCACGAAGGCGACAACGTCCTTGCGACCTATTCCCAATCGCCGAAGGGCATTGGCTGTCCTCGTGATGTCAGCGAGGAGTTCTGCATGCGTCCAGACGAAGGGGTCCCGGAAATCGTCGGCGCGCAGAAAAAAAGAGAGGGCAGGTTGATCCGGCGCTATAGAGGCGCCGCGCGCCAGCACTTCGTAGGTGCTGCCGGGCAAGCCGCGCTCCGAAAGTGGCACCTGCTCGAACGCCTCGACATCGCGCAGAGCGACAATCGGACGCCCGAAGTCGTAGTGGGTTGTTGCGAGCATTGTCATCTTCTTCCTCCCAATAAATCCGCGCTGGCCACACGCATGAGAGCAAGAACACGTCGGTGCAGCCCCAGAATGAACGCGCGGAGCCATTCTGCACTCGTAGCCCTTCCGCAGTCAGGTTGCGCGGGCGGGAAATTGTCGAGCACGCGCGCAACAAGCTCGTCGTATATCGCCAGCTTTGAAGGGAAGAACCTGTAGACATTTGCTGGCGACGTTTTGAGATAGCTCGCGACGTCGCACACGCTCGTCTTCCCGGATCCACAGAGCGCGCACAAAGTCTCCGCCGCACTGAGTATGCGGGCAACGTTCGTTCCCCGGCACTCCTGCCGTTTTGTCATCCGATTGGTCGTTTTCGAGCGGCAATGATGACTGTCAAGCATCGGCTCCTCCACGCGCATCTGCGGCGCCGGGGGGGGTCAACCGCAATTCGCCCAGATAGACGCTCTCGCTTAGGACACAGTCGCGCCAGACGCTGCCATTTGCGTGGGAGACTTCGACGCGATATGTGCTTCCGTCACCCGGCAAACCATCGAAACCGAAATCGCCGAAGTCGTTCGTCATGGCTCTCGCGAGACGCTTGCCTGCCTGGGAAAGGGTCACCTCCGCCCCTTGGATGCAATCGACCACCCCGGCCAGTTCGGCGCTGACGCTGCCGCCAATGAAGCATGTCTCCCACCTGTCCAGACCCCGGTACCAGACGCGAGGTTTGGTCCCGAGATTGGGCTTGAGCACCTTGAGCCCTTCCGTCTCTGCTTTCTTCTCCATCACGGAGTCATCGAGTTTCACCGCCTCGAAGACATCCGTCGGGCAGGACTGCTGACAGCGGGGCCGATCCCACCCCTGATCCAGCAGGTGAGCGTCGAAGAACCATGTTTGTGGTACCTGTTGCTCCTCGTTCCAGACGATTGCGCCATAGGGGCAGGAGCGGACAATGTCCTTGCGGCCACGCGATTTCACCGGATCGATGATGACAATGCCATCGTCGCGTTTGCGGATGGCGTCGCCGGCGCGGCGAATGCAGGGTGCGTCGTCGCAGTGATTGCACATCACCGGCAGATAGATAGTCTCCACCATGGGCGCGCTACCCTGCGTACGGCGCAGGATGCGGATGGGGCTATCGCCGGTGACAGCGGCCGGCGCCGAGTAGCCCGGGAAGTCGTTCCCGACATGTTCATCCCGGTTCGCGATGACGCAATTGTGGCAGTTCTCGCAGCGGCCGACGTTGATGATCAGGTTCCACTTGCTCATGGCTCTCCTCCTACGCTGCGCGGGCCATCTTGAAGGCCTCGGCGTTCCGCCACTTCTCGATTTGCACAAGGCAGGAATTTGGAGCCATGCTGCTGGTTCCGCGGGTCTGCGACCGGTCAGGGGTAAGGATGTTCAGGCAGCCGCCGACCTCGACGGTCTCTCCCGCAACGTCGACAAGCTCGAACTCGGCGCTGGCTTCATAGGACTTGACGACGCCTGGGGTCACCAGGGGCGAAATGTCGGCGGCGCAGATCACGGCGCCACGGTCGTTGAAGATTTTCACCAGGTCGCGATGGCGAATGCCCCGGGCGGCGGCATCGGCCGGATTGAGCCGCAACAGCCAAAAGCGATGGCCGGCAACCAGGGCGCGATGGTCTTCCACCTGATTGACCGCGCTGTTCTTGCCATCCATGCTGGTGTGGAAACTGTAGCGGCTATGAGTGGCTATCATCTGGAGCGGATAGCGCTCTGTCAGCTCGGTATTGCGCAGCCCTTCCCAGGAGGGGATGTAACGATTGACCGGTGGGCGGTCCGGATTGTCTGCCGTGTTCCGCTTGAGGGTCTCGGGCACGAATTCGAGTTTTCCGCTCGGGGTTTGCAGACCCATTCCGAACTCTTCGGCGTACTGGGATGGCATCGGAGCCGGTTCCGGAAGATCCTTGCGCCTTCCCTCGGCAAACCAGCGCATGTCGACGGGCTGGCGCAGTTCCGGCTTTTCCGGCGGCACGACGTAGTAGCCCTTGCGACAGAATTTTTTCCAGGAGATTTCGCCGGGCAGATCTGACGAATCGAACACGCGCTTGACCCAGTCGAGCTCGCTGCAGCCCTCGGTGAAGACAGCGCCCAGGCCCAGCCGGGTCAGGATGGCGGTGAATATGTCGTAGTCGGACTTCGATTCGCCCAAGGGCTCGATGCACTTATGCTGGAGGGTGATAACGCGATGATTGACGACGTTGACGCCGTGATGGGCATAGCCGCCGGAGTTCGCCCATTCGCCGATGTCCCAGCGCTCAAGCGACGTGCAGGCCGGCAGGATGATATCGGCAAACTGCGCCTCGCCCTCCATCCAGATCGACTGGTTTACCACGAACTCGATGCTCTCGTGCCGATAGGCATCCACCCAGCGTCCCGACCGGGTCACGGTGCTGAGCGACGAGCCGCCGTAGCGATAGATCATGTGTATCGGCGAGTAGCCCGGCATGGGATAGCTGAAAGGCGCGAACTGGGCCTCCTGGGCCATGCCGTCCCAGAGATAGCCGGTGGCGTGACCATCGATGATCGCGTCGGGCAGTTGCTGGCGCGGCACCATCTGCTTGACGGGATTCATCGTCAGGATGTGCGGCATGCGCTGGTAATTGTTGACCGCATTGCCGGTCCACGCCAGGTCGCCGGAAATCCCCCCGTCGGCATAGCCCGGAAAGTAAAAATGCAGGTCGTGCGGGACGCCGATCTGGAGACCACCGAAATTGACGCCCGGTTTGCCCCAGCCCTGCATCGCCATCATCATGACCATGCAGCGCGCCCATTGCGCGCCGGTCGCGCCGCGGCCTGCGCCGCCGAAGCCGGTGCCGGTCATACCTACGGCAAGATAGACCTTCCTGCCGCCCCACTTGCGGGCGAGCGCACGCACGTCCCTGGCAGGGATGCCGGTCTCGGTCTCCTGCCATTCCGGCGTCTTGGGGATGCCATCGGTTTCGCCCAGCAGGTACGCCTTCCATTCGTCGAAACCGGTGGTGCGCCTGGCGACGTACTCCTCGTCATAAAGGCCTTCCGTGACCCAGACATACATGATCGCCTGCGCCAGGGCCGCGTCGGTCTGTGGCCGAACGGGAAACCAGCGTCCGCCCAGCAACTGGGCTGTCGGATTGCAATGCGGGTCGATATGCACGAACTCGATGCCGAGTTCCTTCGCCCACAAACGACGCGTAGTGCCCTCGAACCCCGCATAGGCTCCATTGGTGCTTTCGGGGTCGCAGGACCAGAAGACGATCATCTCGGCTTCCTTGAGGCAATCCTCGACACCACCATAGCCTGCAGGCACGCCGACACGCATCGAATTGCCGAAATGGTGCATGGCACCCCAATACCAGCCTTCCCAACTGTCCGGATTGGCCGCGACCCGGGTGAAGCCGATCAGGTTGGCGAACCGCATCAGCGAACTCAGGTAGTAGCCCACGTTTCCCCACTGGTGATGGGACGACATGGGGAAGGTGATGGAGCCAGGCCCGTGGACACGCTTCTGCCGGTTGATCTCCTTGGCGACGATGTCCAGCGCCTCGTCCCAGCTGATTTGCGCATAGCCGGATTTTCCACGGTTCTGGGGATTGCGCTCGCCGTTTGGATCGAAATCCACCCGCTTCATGGGGTAAAGGATGCGCTTGTCCGAGTAGACCAGAGATTTCATCGTCAGGGCGTGGGGGGCTACCAACGCGCGGCGGGGCGGGCTGAACTTGCGCCCGCGGGCTTCGATCACCCAGGTGGACGGATCGCTGGCGTCGAACTCGATAGGGGTAACCCGCAGGATCCTGCCATCCTTGACGTATACGAACAGGGGGCCGCCGTTGGTGCAGGTGGTGTAACGAAGGCTGCCGTCGGGCATCGGCGTGCCCATGGAGAGCCCCGCAGTTTCACTCATGTTGAGCGTCTGCGTGAACCAGACGACCAGATCATCCGGTCCCGTGGTCACGACTTTGAAGTTCTTGGCCGCGTGGATGATTTCCAACTGATCGCGATTGGGCATCAGGAGCTTCAAGGCCGTCGACGCGTCCTTGAAAGACATGGCCACTTCGGCCTCGGCCGCCGAGCCCGCACGGGAGCGGAACCGGCCGCCTCGGATTTCGACAATGCGTCCGATGCTGCCGTCCTGGAGACCTATCCAAGCGATGAGGTCGCGCTGTCTCAGCCGTTCGGCGAACGCCGGAACGCGGGAGGCGGTGAGGTTCATCACTTTTGGAAGGGCAAAGAGAATGGTTCTGAGAACCTGCCGGTGCATCTTCGGTTTGAGGGCCAACATGGTGTGCGCTCACCAGGTCCGAGCGTCCAGAAATTCTGGTCCTGTCGCGATTGCCCGCGCGGCTTGCTGTTTCACTGGCGTTTCCTCCCCATCAGCATGAATGACTGATAGGTCATAATGACGTTGAAGTCAATCACGTGGAGGTTGAGCTGTGACCGGCAATTTTGAACGCCTGCGTTCAGATCTGAATTGTCTCCGTGAGGGGAGGATTCCATCGGTGGCGAAATGCCACTCGCTCGCTCGGTGGCTCTGCGTGTGGATGGATACGAACCGCTGGCACGGAAGCTTCTACCAAGCTGCCAGACAAGGCGCCGATACAGCGCCGCGCGTCTTTTCAGACGCGCAAAGTTCGCTGTAACTCTTTGATAAAAGCTGGGGCTCGCGGATGATGGGGTCGGCTCCGAGAGGGGCGAAACGACACTCCTCTCATGAGCGGGTATTACAACAGCCCGGAAAGCCTAGTGACAACTGGCTGGTCGACACCCCCAATAGGCCGGAGCGGAATTCGCGATGCGGCGACTGCCTTATCGTAACGCGCTTCCAGTCGATCTCAATGACCCAGACCGACTATCGGCACCATGTTTCGGACCGTGGTATCCGCGACGTAGTCGTCCGGGCGTTTCTGGCGCTTTCCGAGCTTCGGGGCGTCGAATTTGATCCGTTCGTAGGGGATCGATTTCAGGATGTGGGTGATGCAGCTGATGCGCGCCGCTTTCTTGTCGTTCGAGGCAACGATCCACCAGGGCGCGTGCAGCGTGTCGCTCGCCCGGATCATCTCATCGTAGGCTCGAGTATAGTCCCACCAGCGCCGATAGCTCTCGATATCCATCGGGCTCAGCTTCCACTGGCGGAGTGGATCGTCGATCCGCTGGCGGAACCGCCGCTCCTGCTCGTCGTCGCTGACGTCGAGGAAATACTTGAGTATCTGTACTCCACCCTCGATGATGGCGGCCTCGCAACGGGGGATGAGTTCTAGGAAGCGCCGTGCCTCTTGCTCAGAGCAAAACCCCATGACGCGCTCGACTCCGGACCGGTTGTACCACGAGCGGTCGAAGATGACGACCTCTCCGGCGGCCGGGAGTTGCGCGATATAACGCTGCATGTATAGCTGAGACTTCTCGCGGTCGCTCGGGGCTGGCAGCGCCACCACTCGGAAGACGCGCGGGCTGACCCGCTCCGTGAGACGCTTGATAACGCCCCCTTTGCCGGCGGCGTCACGGCCCTCGAAAATGATGACGATCCGGGCTCCCGTCGCTGTCACCCAGGCCTGCAGGTGGGCGATCTCCACCTGCAGTCGGGCGATCTCCTTCTCGTAGGCGCGGTTGCGCTCCTTCTTGGTCGCTTGCGCATCGGTCTCGCGGACGGCGTCTTCGGTCTTCTTGCCCACAATGTCCTCCCCTGGTTAGCGGAATTTTCTATGACGGTTCCGTGACGGAAAGGAAGCACTCCCGTGCCCGGAAGGCGCGCATGGCGTCGTCGAGGTCGTCGAAGACCATGGTGGCGCCAATCAGGTCGACCACGCCGGCACGTTCGAGCAACCCGAGGGCCTCGCTGTGAACCTCGGCTAGGCCAAGGGCGAGGCCGCGCGCGGCGAACTCCTCGGCCATCCGGGCAAGCATGGCGGCGCCGGTGCTGTCGACCTGGGCTATTGCGCTCGCGTTCAGTACGAACCACTCGGTGCCGGGCGGGAGCTCCGATGCGATCGCGCGCAGCCGTGCCTTTACGTTATCGCAGTTGAAGAACAGCAGGCTGCCTTCGATGATGCAGAGAGCAAGTCCTGGAACGGGGCGGGCCTCCGGCGAGCGATGCAGCTTGTAGAAGCCGTCGCGACCGGGGATGCGGCCGAGCATGGCGTCACGTGGGTGTGCCGACTTGTAGAGCACGTAGACCAGTGTTGCCCCGACTGCGATGACGACCCCCTGCAGGACGCCGAAGCTAAGCGGCCCTGCCAACGCAATGAGCGCGAACAGGAACTCGGCGCGGCTAATGCGCATTATCTGCCGCAGCTCCCCGAAGTCGATCAGGCTGAGCGCCGCCGCCACCAGGATGGCGCCGAGTGCCGGAATCGGCAGGATGCGAAGGGCCGGCCCCAGGAACAGCAGCGCAGCCATGAGCGCCGCCGCCGCGACGATCGCGGCGATCTGGCTGCGCCCGCCGACGGTCAGGTTGACGGCGGTACGCGAATCAGAGGCGCTGACCGGAAACGAGCCGTAGAAGCCAGCAGCGATGTTGGCCGCACCGAACCCGGTCAGCTCGCGGTTTGGGTCGACCTCGTCGCCGCCGCGGTCGGCGAAGCTGCTGGCCGTAACGATGCCCGAGCCGTAACTGACAAGGAAGATAGCCGTGGCACCGAGCACGATCACATCGAACGGCACGCCGGAGTAGGCTGGCAGGGCGAGCTTGGGCAGACCGGCGGGAATGTCTCCGACCAGGGCGATTCCGCGCGCTTCCAAATCGAGGACCGCCGATAGTACGGCCGCCAGCACGACCACGATCACGGGTCCTGGCACCGGCAGCTTGCGAACCCGGATCGCCTGAAGCACCAGGAGCATCGCCAAGCCGAGCGCGAGCGAAGGCCAGTGGATCAGACCGGCCTTGTCTATGACCTCGAGGATACCCAACAGCCCGCCCGCCTCGAGCTTCACGCCGGTGAGCCGCCCGATCTGGCCGAGGATGATCGAGAGCGAGATGCCAGCAAAGAATCCGGTCAGGATCGGCCGCGACAGGAAAGTCGCGACCACGCCGAGCCGCAAAGCCCGGGCGATCAGGCAGAGCGCCCCCACGGCGATCGCGAGCAGCGCGGCCACGGCGACGCGGGAGGCGGTCACACCCGGCGTAGAGAAGATCGTCGCGAGCACCGCGGCGAGCACGGTCATCGTCGCCGCGTCCGGGCCGACAATGAGCTGTCGCGACGGGCCGAAGACAGCGTAGGCGATGAGCGGCGCGATGCTGGCGTAGAGGCCGGTCTCGGGCGGCAGCCCGGCGATGGCCGGATAGG
Source organism: Ensifer sp. LCM 4579 (assembly GCF_001854885.1). GTDB lineage: Bacteria > Pseudomonadota > Alphaproteobacteria > Rhizobiales > Rhizobiaceae > Sinorhizobium. The sequence goes on from NZ_MDDV01000008.1 coordinate 77,263, forward strand.
CAATGGCGCTCGGCAGCCCCACCGCGGCGATGGCGAGCCCCGCCGAGACGTCGCTTCGGATCCAGCTAGGCCGGTAGCCCCGCAGGCTTGCGAACACCGGAAGACGTTGCTCGCTATCGGAAGCCCTCATCCGCGTTCCCCGGTATTGCCTGCCGAGATCAGAGACTGGACCGGCAGGAGCCGCGCCTGAATATACAAGATCATCGCGTGCACCAGCCCGGCGGGCGATGGCGCGGAGTGCGATGTCGCGGAAGCCGCAGATTGCTTGGAAACGAGGTATCACGCCGAGTAGCGTCGTGATGCCAGCCGTGACACAGGCTCTATCGGCGCTCCCGTGTCACGAGGGGAACAATCCCTTTTTCGCGTGCTGCGGGTTGTTCTACGACATCCCACCCATCCTAGCCGCGCTGCATTGTCGAGACAAGAGACCGTCCTGGGGTTCAACTGACGGTAGATACCCGCATGTGTGAGGTTCATCACTTTTGGAGGGGCAAGGAGCACGGTTCTGAGAACCTGCCTGCTCATTCGGGGTCTTATCGCTGACATATCATGACGGTCCGCGAGTCCGGGCGGTGACTGGAAGCGGGGAAGAACCGACTTGGTCGCGACATCGCGCGAGGCTGGCAGCCGCATCTGTTGGTCATCCTCCAATCCATCTCTCACGGTTGACTGAATGGTCACAATGATCATACAGTCATTTCGAAAATTTGGAGAAGGGCCTCAAGGACCCGGTATCCGCGGGGTGAGGGCGTGATCAGGGCAGGCAGGCGACCGTGTCGCCACAGCCTGAGATCATCGTCGGAGGCTCCGGATACGGTTCGTCCGGCCAGGCCATCGGAGGAGGAGCCTGGAAAATGAACTCTGCAATTAATGACAAACCGGCTGACATCGAAGTGCCGGTCCTCATCGTGGGCGGTGGCGGTGCCGGCCTTACCTGTTCGATGCTGCTCTCGCAGCTCGGCGTCGACACGCTCCTTGTCAGCGCGCTACCCACGACGTCGATTCTGCCTAAAGCGCATGTGCTGAATCAGCGCACGATGGAGATACTCGATGACGTGGGCATCGCCGAGCCGATCTTTGCCAAGAGTACGCCCGCCGAGAACATGCGTGCGATGGGCTGGTACGCGGGTTTCGCCGGACCGGATCCGGACCTCGGTCGGTTGATCGCGAAGCTGGAGACCTGGGGCTGCGGCTACACCAACAACAACTGGGTGCAGGCCAGCTCCTGCCGCAGCGCCAATCTTCCGCAAATTCGTCTCGAGCCGATCATGAAGGCGCGTGCCGATGAGCTCAATCCGGGCAAGGTCCGCTTCCACCACGAACTGACCAGGCTGGAGCAGGACGGTGACGGCGTCACCGCTCGGGTCACGAACCGCGACACGGACACCGAATACACAGTCCGCGCACGTTACGTTCTTGGTTGTGACGGTGGCCGCACTATTCCCCGGCTGGTTGGTATCTCGCACGAAGGGCTTGGCGTGATCGCCCAGACGGCAACGGCCCACATTTCAGCCGATCTGTCGAAGTTGGCGCGGGACCCGGACGTGTTGATCCGCTGGATCTGGTGTCCCGCGATCGGTGAGATGGCCGTGCTGGTGCCGATGGGGCCGGACCACTGGGGTCCGGACAGCGAAGAGTGGGTCTTTCATGTGACTTACCGGGGCGAAGGCCCGAAGGATCTGACGGACGAGCAAATCGAAAAGAACATGCGCCTTGCGCTTGGCATTCCTGACTTGCCAATGACTGTTCACAAGGTCACGCGCTGGGCTCTGGAAGGGGTGCTGGCATCGAAGTTCCGGGCCGGGCGCGTGTTTCTGGTCGGTGATGCGGCGCATCGCCATCCGCCCACCGGTGGGCTCGGTCTGACAAGCGGCATCCAGGATGCGCACAATCTGTGCTGGAAGCTGGCCGCAGTGTTAAAGGGCGAGGCCGGGGAGAGCCTGCTTGACACCTACGAAGCCGAAAGGCGCCCCGTGGATGCGCGCAACATCCAGCGTTCGATGGAAAACTCGATGGCGCATATGGAAGCGGGTGCCGCCTTCGGTCTCAATCCCGGTGCATCGGCTGAGGAGAACTGGACACAATTCCGTCGTATCCTGAGCGACAAGCCGGAGGATGCGGCGCATCGAAGCGCAGCGCTTCGCGCCATCCGACGACTGAGCATGGAAGCGAATGAATTGAACGTGGAGTACGGCTATCGCTACCAGTCGGCAGCAGTTATCTCGGACGGATCGCCGCCACCCGAGCCGACCGACGACATCCGCGTCTACCAGCCGAGCACTTATCCGGGCAGCCCCTTGCCTCATGCTTGGGTCGACGACGAGGCCGGGCGGCGGCTGCCCCTGAAGGACCTCGTCAAACCGGGCCGTTTTCTGCTGATCGCTGGCGAAGAAGGGCAGAATTGGTGCGCCGCGGCAGCGAAGCTTGTCGCGGAGAACGACCTGCCGATCGATACGGTCCGGATCGGCCATATCGATGGCGACTTGTTCGATCCGCGTCTGGCCTGGGCGCAGTTCCGTGATATCTCGGAAAAAGGTGCGGTGTTGGTAAGGCCCGACCGGGTAGTCTGCTGGCGTCATGTCGGAGCCTCCAAGGATCCGCTGGCCGCGTTGAGAAGCGCCCTCGGGTCAGTGCTGGATCGCAACTTTCACCGGGGAGTGGCGAAGGCGCCGGAACTTGCCTCCGCCAAGTGAGGAACGAGACCGCGACGCGACCCGAAACTGTGGGGTCGAAAGAGGTGATCGCCTCCGACGGCCTCGTCGCGCGCACGCGTCGGACAGAATTGAGATCGCGCGCTAGCTCGCGCGATCCTCTTCCCGGAAGCGCAGCGGTAGACAAGCTACCACCTCACCCCATCAATGGCTGTCGCGGTCCATCGGGATGCGATCACCGCGTGCGCCGACGAGGAAGTCGAGGTCGGCGCCGGTGTCGGCCTGCATGACGGTCTTGATGTAGAGGCCGCCATAGCCGCCGATGAGCGGCTTAACCGGCGAGACCCAGGCCTCGCGGCGGCGGGCCAGCTCCTCGTCGGAGACATGGAGATGCAGCTTGCGGTTCGGAATATCGACCTCGATCAGATCGCCGTTCTCGACCAGCGCCAGCGGCCCGCCTTCGGCGGCTTCCGGTGCCGTGTGGAGGATGACGGTGCCGTAGGCGGTTCCCGACATGCGCGCGTCCGAAATGCGGATCATGTCGGTGATGCCCTTCTTCAGGACCTTCGGCGGCAGGCCCATATTGCCGACCTCGGCCATGCCCGGGTAACCCTTGGGCCCGCAATATTTCAGCACCATGATCGAGTTTTCGTCGATGTCGAGATCGTCGCGGTTGATGCGGGCGTGATAGTCCTCGATGCTCTCGAAGACGACAGCGGGCCCCTTGTGCTGCATCAGGTTTGGCGACGCCGCCGACGGCTTCAGCACGGCGCCGCGCGGCGCCAGGTTGCCGCGCAGCACGGCGATGCCGCCGGACGCCGTGAGCGCCTTCTCCTGCGGCAGGATCACGTCCTCGTTGTAGTTGACGACGCCCTTCACGTCGTTCCAGATGGTGTCGCCGCTGACGGTGATGGCGTCGTTGTGCAGGAGCCCCATCTCGGCGATCGCCTTGATCACCACCGGCAGGCCACCGGCATAATAGAACTCCTCCATCAGATATTTGCCGGAGGGCTGCAGGTTGACGATCGTCGGCACGTCGCGGCCGAGCCGGTCCCAATCGTCGAGCGAAAGGTCGACGCCGACGCGGCCCGCAAGCGCCAGCAGGTGCAGCACGGCATTGGTCGAGCCGCCGACGGCGCCGTTGACGCGGATGGCATTTTCGAAGGCCTGTTTCGTCAGGATGTCGGAGGGCTTCAGGTCCTCCTTGACCATCTCGACGATACGGCGGCCGGTGAACTGCGAGATTACCCGGCGGCGCGCATCGACGGCGGGAATGGCAGCATTGCCGGAAAGCGTCATGCCCAGCGCTTCAGCCATGGACGCCATGGTCGAGGCGGTGCCCATGGTCATGCAGCTACCGGCCGATCGGGCCATGCCCTGCTCGGCATCCATGAACTCCTCCAGCGTCATCTCGCCGGATTTGACCATTTCCGAGAACTGCCAGACCGCCGTGCCCGAGCCGACATCCTTGCCGCGCCACTTGCCGTTGAGCATCGGACCGCCTGAGACGACGATCGCCGGAATATCGACGCTCGCTGCCCCCATCAGAAGGCTGGGCGTGGTCTTGTCGCAACCGCCGAGCAGCACGACACCATCGACCGGATTGCCGCGGATCGCCTCCTCGACATCCATCGCCGCGAGATTGCGGAACATCATCGCCGTCGGGCGAAGCGTGCTCTCGCCGGTCGAGAAGACCGGGAACTCCACCGGGAAGCCGCCCGCCTCGTAGACCCCGCGCTTCACCCGCTCGGCAAGATCCCGCAAGTGCGCGTTGCAGGGGGTGAGCTCGGACCAGGTGTTGCAGATGCCGATGATCGGCCGCCCGTCGAAGGTGTCGGCGGGAAGCCCCTGGTTCTTCATCCAGGAGCGATGCATGATGGCGTTTTTGCCCGTACCGCCGAACCAATCCTGCGAACGCAACTTGCGCGGCCACTCAGCTTTCTTCTTCATCTCTTCTTCCTTCAGGCCCGCGGGCGGGCGGAAACGGGCTGGCCTGCTGCATGCCCTCAAAATCCACCTCGATTTCGGGAACATGCGGCAATTCAAAGAGCTACACGTCCAACAGGACGTGCGGCACTGTCGGCCGGGATGCGGAATTCCACCCGCATCCCGAGCCGGTCGATCAGGCCAGCGTGTAGGCTGTCTTGACGGTCGTGTAGAATTCGGCGGCGTATTTGCCCTGTTCGCGCGGGCCGTAGGAGGAGCCCTTTCGACCGCCGAACGGCACGTGGAAATCGACGCCGGCCGTCGGCAGGTTGACCATCACCATGCCGGCTTCGGCATTGCGCTTGAAATGCGTCGCATGCTTGAGGCTGGTGGTGGCGATGCCGGAGGAGAGCCCGAAGGGCGTATCGTTGGCCACGGCGAGCGCTTCGTCATAGTCCTTGACGCGGATGACCGCGGCGACCGGTCCGAAGATCTCCTCGCGGGAGATGCGCATGGCGTTCGTCGCCTCGGTGAACAGCGCCGGCTGCAGGTAGAAGCCGGGCGTATCGCGCGTGATCAGCTCGCCGCCGAAGGCGAGCTGCGCCCCCTCCTGCTTGCCGATGGCGATATAGTCGGTGTCCTGGTTCAACTGGCCCTGGTCGACTACCGGCCCGATATGGGTGCCGGCCTTCAGCGCGTCGTCGACGACGAGACCCTGCATGCGCTCGCCCATCGCCGCGACGAACCTGTCGTGGATGCCCTCGGTGACGATGATCCGCGAGGAGGCGGTGCAGCGCTGGCCGGTCGAGAAGAAGGCGGAGTTGACCGCCGCTTCGACCGCCACCGACAGATCGGCATCGTCGAGCACGACGAAGGGGTTCTTGCCACCCATCTCCAGCTGGAACTTGCGATTGTGCTCGACCGAGGCCGTCGCCACACGTTTTCCGGTGCCGACGGAGCCGGTGAAGGTGATCGCTTGGATATCGGGGCTGTCGAGCATCGCCTGTCCGACGACCGAGCCCTTGCCCATGACGAGGTTCAGGACTCCCTTCGGCAGGCCGGCGCGATGCAGGATGTCGACGATCGCCCAGGAGCAACCCGGCACCAGTTCGGCCGGTTTGAATACGACGGTGTTGCCGTAGGCGAGTGCCGGCGCGATCTTCCAGGCGGGAATGGCGATCGGAAAGTTCCACGGCGTGATGATGCCGACGACGCCGACCGGCTCGCGGGTGATTTCGACGCCGATATTCGGTCGCACCGAAGGGACGACCTCGCCGGCCAGCCGCAGGCACTCGCCGGCGAAGAAGTCGAAGATCTGGCCGGCGCGCACCGTCTCGCCGATACCCTCGGCAAGCGTCTTGCCCTCCTCGCGCGACAAGAGCCGCCCGAGTTCGTCCTTGCGCGCCATGATCTCGTCGGCGGTCTTCTTGAGGATCGCATGGCGCTCGAGGATGCCGGAGCGCGACCAGGCCGGAAAGGCCGCCTTCGCCGCGGCTATCGCTGCTTTCGCATCCTCGGCGCTTGCCCGGGCATATTCGCCGACGACGTCGTTGGTGTTCGAGGGATTGATGTTGGCAACGCCGTCGCCGCCGACCCATTCGCCGGCAATCAGGTTCTGGTGAAGTGTCATGGCTTCAGCCTCCTTGTCTTGTCGCAAGCGACCGCCCGTCGCGGCCAGCCCGTCGTTCTACATATCAGAGCTGGTGGATGGCGACTTCTTCTTCCTCGGAGATCGCCAGCGGATTACGCAGCGCCAGACCGAAGCCTTCGGCCTCGATCTCGAAAACATCGCCGGTCTCCGTGCGGACGCCATCGCCGAAGGACAGCGTCGCAGTTCCGAACATGTGCACATGCACGTCGCCCGGCACGCGGAAGAGGTCATACTTGAAGTGATGGTATTCCAGATTGGCGAAGCTGTGGGACATGTTCGCCTCTCCCGAAAGGAACGGCTTCTCCCACAGGACCTTGCCGCCGCGCAGAATTCGCGAGGTGCCGCGAATGTCGTCGGGCGCGGCACCGACGCGGATCTCCGGACCGAAGCTCGCCTGCCTGAGCTTCGAATGCGCCAGCCACAGATAGTTGACCCGCTCGGTCTTGTGGTCGGAAAACTCATTGGCGACCGCAAAGCCGAGGCGATAGGGTACACCCTTGTCGGAAATGACGTAGATGCCCGCCATTTCCGGCTCCTCGCCGCCATCCTCCGCAAAGGAAGGCGACGTCAGCGGCTGGCCGGGCGCGACCGCGGCGCTGCCATTGCCCTTGTAGAACCATTCCGGCTGGACGCCCTTTTCGCCGGGCTTCGGCTTGCCGCCTTCGAGCCCCATGCGGAACATCTTCATCGAATCGGTCAGCGTCTCTTCCGCCGCCTCGGTGGTCTTCTTGTGCATGGCGTCGCGCGTCGCGGCGGAGCCGAGATGCGTCAGGCCGGTTCCGGTCAGATGCAGATGCGCCGGGTCGGGATGGGTGATCGGCGGCAGCATCCGCCCCTCGGCATAGGCCTTTTCGAGATCGACCGCCTCGCCCAGCCCCTTGGCATCGACGACATCCTGCAGGCTCTTGCCGCCGTTCGCCGCCTCCATGGCGAGCGCATAAACGCTTTCTGCGCCCTTGACGACGCGCGCCGCTTCGCCGGGCACCCGCACCGCTACCGCGACTGATCCGTCTTGCATTCTGACCTGAGAAATCAGCACGTTCCTGTCCTTCCTGACTTGGATCCAGCGACGCGCCTTCACGGCGAAGGCAACGCGCCACCTTCAAGGCGGCCCTGTGACCGCCCGGCTCCGGCAGCCTGGGCTGCCCTTTCAACTGCGGGGGGTAAGGCGGTCGACCGGCGAACCGATCAGCCCTTGCCCTTGTTCTTGTTGTAGACGTCGAAGAACACGGCTGCGAGCAGCACGAGGCCCTTGATGAGCTGCTGGTAGTCGATGCCGATGCCCATGATCGACATGCCGTTGTTCATCACGCCCATGATGAAGGCGCCGATCACCGCACCGGTGATCTTGCCGACGCCGCCCGATGCCGACGCTCCGCCGATGAAGCAGGCCGCGATCACGTCGAGCTCGAAGCCGACGCCGGCCTTCGGGGTCGCCGAGTTCAACCGCGCCGTGATGATCATCCCGGCCAGGGCCGCGAGCACGCCCATATTGACGAAGGCATAGAAGGTCAGCCGCTCGGTGTTGATGCCGGAGAGCTTCGCTGCCTTTTCATTGCCGCCCATCGCATAGACCCGGCGGCCGACCGTCGAGCGCGTCGTGATGAAGGTGTAGAGAGCGATCAGGACACCCATGACGACGAGGACGTTGGGCAGGCCGCGATAGGTCGCGAGCTGAAAGCCGATGAACAGCGCGACGACGGCGATCACCGCCATCTGCGTGGCGAAGAAGACGAAGGGCTCGTTGTCGGTGCCGTGCTGCTCGTTGATCCGGCGATTGCGCAGGCCCGCATAGATCGCATAGCCGACGAGCAGCAGCACCGCCACCAGCGCCACCATGTTCTTGATGACATCCGGGCTCGGGTTCAGGAAATAGAGGAAATCCGGAACGAAACCCGTCGAAAGAATCTGGAATTCCTTCGGGAACGGGCCGATCGGACGGCCGCCGAGCACCACATAGGTGAGGCCGCGGAAGACCAGCATGCCCGCCAGCGTCACGATGAAGGCCGGGATCTTCTGATAGGCGACCCAATAGCCCTGGGCCGCCCCCATGATGCCGCCGACGACGAGACAGGCGGGAATGACCACGAAAGCCGGCAGCCCCCATTTGACCAGCATGATGGCCGATGCCGCGCCGATGAAGGCGACGATGGAGCCAACGGAGAGGTCGATATGGCCCGCCACGATGATCAGCAGCATGCCGAGCGCCATGATGACGATGAACGAGTTCTGCAGCACCAGGTTGGTGATGTTGACCGGCTTGAAGAGAACGCCGTTGGTCACGAACTGGAAGAACAGCATGATGATCACGAGCGCGACCAGAAGGCCGTATTCGCGTATGTTGTTCTTGAGGTAGTCTCCGATCGACGGTTTGGTGGTGTGGGTGCTCGTATCGGCGACCATTAGTGTTTCTCCCCTGAACGCATGATGGCACGCATGATGGATTCCTGGCTGGCTTCTTCCTTGGAAAGCTCGGCCACGATGCGCCCCTCGTTCATGACATAGATGCGATCGCAGGTTCCGAGCAGCTCCGGCATTTCCGACGAGATCATCAGGATGCCTTTGCCCTCGGCCGCGAGTTGGTTGATGATGGTGTAGATTTCATATTTCGCGCCGATGTCGATACCGCGCGTCGGCTCGTCGAGGATGAGGACCTCGGGATTGGTGAACAGCCACTTCGACAGAACGACTTTCTGCTGGTTGCCGCCCGACAGGTTCACCGCCTCCTGATAGATCGAGTGCGAACGGATGCGGAGCTTGGAGCGATAGTCGGACGCGACCTTGGCCTCCTTGCGCTCGTCGATGACGCCGTTTGCGGAAACCGCGCCGAGGTTCGAGAGCGTGGTGTTGTGCATGATGTTGTTGATCAGCACGAGACCAAGTTGCTTCCGGTCTTCCGTCACATAGGCAAGCCCCGCCTTGATCGCCCGGGGGATGGTGCTCACATCCACCGGCTGGCCGCGCATGGTCACCTCGCCGGTGATCTTGTGACCCCAGGAGCGGCCGAAAATGCTCATCGCGGTTTCGGTGCGTCCGGCACCCATCAGCCCCGCAATGCCGACGACTTCGCCGGCGCGGACCTTGAAGCTGACGTCGTGCAGGAACTGCCGGTCGCGGTGCTGCTGGTGGAAGACGTTCCAGTTCTTCACCTCAAGCAGCGTATCGCCGATTTTCGGCTCCCGCGGCGGATAGCGGTCCTCGAGCGCGCGCCCGACCATCCCCTTGATGATCCGGTCCTCGCCGACGTCTTCCTTGTGACAGTCGAGCGTTTCCACGGTGCCGCCATCGCGCAGGATGGTGATCTGGTCCGCGACCTTCTTGATCTCGTTCAGCTTGTGCGAAATGATGATCGAGGTCATGCCCTGGTTGCGGAACTCCATGAGGAGCTTCAGGAGCGCGTCCGAGTCGTTTTCGTTGAGCGATGCGGTGGGCTCGTCGAGAATCAGGAGCCTGACCTTCTTGGAGAGCGCCTTGGCGATCTCCACCAGTTGCTGCTTGCCGACGCCGATATCGGTTATGAGCGTCGCCGGCGACTCGTTCAGCCCGACCTTCTTCAAGAGCTCCTGCGTCCGGGCGAAAGTCTGTGGCCAGTGAATGACGCCGTTGCTGGCAACTTCGTTGCCGAGGAAGATGTTCTCGGCGATCGAAAGCAGCGGCACCAGCGCCAGTTCCTGGTGGATGATGATGATGCCGAGCTCTTCGCTTTCGGCGATCGTGCTGAAGCGGCGGACCTCGCCGTCGTAATGGATTTCGCCCTCATAGGTGCCGGCGGGATAGACGCCGCTCAGGACCTTCATCAAGGTCGACTTGCCGGCGCCATTCTCACCGACGAGGGCATGGATTTCGCCTTCGCGGACCTTGAACGAGACATTGTCCAGCGCCTTGACGCCGGGAAACGTCTTCGTGATGCCCCGCATTTCGAGAATGATATCGTCCATAATCAGCCATTCCAGCGGCAGTCTCCGCGAGAGACTACAGGCTTCCTCCCGCTGCGCCAATTCCGGATATGGCTATCCGGTGATCGTGCAACAGTTCAGAGTTTTGCAGCGACCGTCATGCATCCGCAGGATGCCGGTCGGTTCAGAAAAGAGGGGCCCGCGGTCACAGCGGACCCCTTCGACTGGATTAGTTGTCGATCTGCTCTTCGGTGTAGTAGCCGGAGCCGACGAGGATCTCCTTGGCGTTGGTCTTGTCGACCGAAACGGGCTTCAGGAGGTAGGACGGAACGACCTTGACGCCGTTTTCATAGGTCTTCGTGTCGTTCACTTCCGGCTCCTTGCCGTCCATGATGGCATTGACCATGTTGACCGTGACCTTGGCGAGTTCGCGGGTGTCCTTGAACACCGTCGAATACTGTTCGCCGGCGAGGATCGACTTGACCGACGGCAGTTCGGCGTCCTGGCCGGTGACGATCGGCATCGGCAGGTCGCCGGAGCCGTAGCCGACACCCTTCAGGGCCGAGATGATGCCGATGGAGAGACCGTCATAGGGCGAAAGAACGCCATCGACCTTGGCATCCGTGTAGGTGGAGGACAGCAGGTTTTCCATGCGGGACTGGGCGACGGAACCGTCCCAGCGCAGCGTGCCGACCTGGTCCATGCCCATCTGGCCGGACTTGACGACGAGCTTGCCGCTGTCGATCAGCGGCTGCAGGACCGACATGGCGCCGTCATAGAAGAAGAAAGCGTTGTTGTCGTCCGGAGAGCCGCCGAAGAGTTCGATGTTCTTCGGTTCGGTGGCCTCGTCGAGCTTCAGGCCTTCGACGAGCGAGGTTGCCTGGAGGACGCCGACCTGGAAGTTGTCGAAGGTGGCGTAGTAGTCGACATTGCCCGAATCGCGGATGAGACGGTCGTAAGCGATGACCTTGACGCCGGAGTCGGCGGCCTTCTGCAGGATGTCGGAGAGCGTGGTGCCGTCGATGGCGGCGATGACGAGCACCTTCGCGCCCTTCGTCACCATGTTCTCGATCTGCGCCAGCTGGTTCGGAATATCGTCGTCGGCAAATTGCAGATCCGGCGTGTAGCCGGCTTCCTTGAACAGCTTCTCCATGGTTTCGCCGTCGGATATCCAGCGGGTGGACGTCTTCGTCGGCATGGAGACGCCGACCATGCCCTTGTCCTGGGCGAATGCCGGCGCAGCGAAAGACGCGACGGTCACGGCCGCGGCTGCGAGAAGCGAAGTAACAAATTTCATCAGATCTCTCCCTGAGTGATTGAAGCGGCGGGCCAGAGCCCCCCGCCTATGCACAGCGACCCGCCTGCCGAGACTCCGGTCTCCGGCGGCGTTTCAAGATGAAGGAAGCCCTCCCCTCTTACATACTCCCGCATGCGCTGTCGCACAGGCTGCGAAACTGGAATCAATTGCCATAACTGTCAAATACAATATCGCTTTGCATGCATACCAAAATTGATATACCACTCACAAAGAGTGTGATTTTTGAATCGCTTGATAAACGAGTTCGAAAGAATGGTCCCCGACAGCACGATTGCACCCGCGGGCGAGCCGCTCGATGCCGGCCTTTTCCGGTCGGGATTGAAGATCAATCACCTGCGCCTCGTGCTGGCGCTCGACGACCACCGCCGCATCAGCGCCGCCGCCGAATCGCTCGGCATTTCGCAGCCGGCCGCCTCGCGCATGCTCGCGGAAATCGAAGCCATCGTAAAGGCGTCGATCTGCGCGCGCGTCGCCCGCGGCGTCGAACTCACCCGCTACGGCGAGGCGCTTGCCCGTCGCGCCCGCACCATCTTCCTTGAATTACGCGAGGCCGCCCGCGAAATCAACGAATTGAAGAGCGGCAGCGGCGGCTCGGTCTCGCTCGGCTCCGTCACCGGCCCGGCGCTCGCTCTTGCCGTCCCCGCGATCCGCCAGGTTTCCACCGCCTATCCCGGGATCGAGATCAACGTGCAGATCGACAACAGCAACGTGCTGACGCGCGAATTGCTCGCCGCCCGCCACGATTTCGTCATCGGCCGCATCCCGGACGATCTCAACCCGCGCCTCTTCAATGTCGTCGAGGTCGGCTTCGAGGAGGTCTGCCTGATCGTGCGGGAAGGCCATCCGCTGATCGGGAAAGCCGCGGTGAGCGCCGACGACCTGCCGGGCTATGACTGGGTGTTCCAGCCGCCGGGCACGCTCCTGCGCCGCGCCGTCGAAGACAGCTTCCTCTCCGCAGGCGTCCGGCTGCCGGCAACCGTCATCAACACCTCCTCCATCATCCTGACGCTGTCGATCGTGCGCAACACCAACGCCATCGCCCCGGTCGCGCTCGACGTCGCCCGACTCGTGGCCGGCAACGGCACCCAGGCCGGCGAGATCCGCATTCTGACCACCGAATTTCCGGTCCGCATCAAGCCCTACGGGTTGATTACCGCCGAGGGCCGGGCGCTCCCCCCGAGCGCCAAGCTGCTCTACGACCTGATCCTCAAGCAAAGCCGCATGTGATCAGGCCCGCATAATCTCCGCCCGGCAGGATGACGGAATGCTTGTAGGGAATTGCGGAGGCTTCATGTTCGGCATGTCGGTGTTCCAGTCGGTGGTCGAGCGCCTCAAGGCCGAGCGCGGTATCGATGAGGACGATGACGCGGCGGGGGTCGGCGACGGCCAAGCGTGGCGCGCGCCGATCGATCGGTCACCGGTCTTCGTCCCGGAGACGCCTGCCCGGACCGCGCCAACCTTCAATGCCGTTGCAATGGCTTATCGGGAGCTTTCGACCCCAGAGAGGACGGCGCCACCGGTCATGCCCGCCCATCTGAAACGCACGAGCCTTGCCGAGGTCGCCGAAGAGCTTGCGCTCGCGGAAAACGAGACCGCCCTCACGCTTGCCGCCAAGCGCAGGCACTTTGCCGCCGGCAATCATCCGGACAGGCTGCCGGCGGAATTCCGGGCAAATGCAACCCTTCGGATGAAACTCGCCAACATGCTCATCGACGAAGCGACGAGAAGAATTGTCCGCTAGTGTTCAAGGTCTGACGTTTGGTACCGGAGTCGTAAGCCCGCTCAGGGTGGAGAGCGGAAGCTCGTCTATAAAAGACGAGTTTCCGCCACGCCATCGAAGCAGACTTTCATAGGCTCCAGCGCTGGGGCACACAGAGCGGGCACGCACAAGGCGGATCGCCTCTCCCGCATTAATGCGACAGTCTACGCGCTGAGGACCCGAGCAGTGAGGGCCTGCTACCGAAAATTACGGACCCATGATATTTTTGGCAAAGTCGGAAATTGATCATGCGCGTGTTGCTGGCATCGACAGTGTTGATTTTCACGGTGACAATGTCCGCCGCGGGGGATCCCTTGTTCGATGCCATAACAGCCCGAGATTCCGCCGCCGTGGAGAAGGCTCTCGCCGCGGGTGCTGATGTCAACGGCCGGGCGCGCGATCAGGCAACCCCTCTGATGAACGCCGCTCTGGCAGACCAGAGCGCAATCGCCGAATTGCTGATCAGTAAAGGTGCGGACGTCATGGCGCGCAACTCGGGCGGCTTTACGCCGCTTCATGCCGCGGCCTTCTCCGGCAGCGTGTCGATCAGCAAGCTGCTGCTCGACCATGGCGCGACGCTCGACGACGCGGCCAACAAAGCGGGGGTGACACCCCTGATGGTGGCAGGTGAGGAAAACCACGTCGCGCTCGCCACGTTTCTACTCGCTGAAGGGGCCGATGTCGGTCATGCGGAGGTTCACGGCTACACGCCGATCACGCGGGCTTTCTGGAAAGGCAATGCCGACATCGTTCGGCTGTTCAAGCGACATGGCGCGACCTGTCCTCCCGCTACCGTCCTCGGCGACGAGGATTACGTGAAGTGCATGGGAATCCACGATTGAGAGGAGGCACAGATGTATGCAACCAAAGGCGGCTCCGCGAGAGGGATTCGTGGCTCTGTGGTTCTGTTCGTCCTGGCCGGGGCAGCACTTGTCGGTGGACCCTGGGCTTTAGCCGATGACTCGGTGAATACTGGCTACTTCGGCGGCGTGGCAATCATGGGATACGATACGGTCGCCTACTTCACCGAGGGCAGAGCGAGGAAGGGCTCCGAGAAATTCTCCTACGAATGGCTGGGGACGCCTTGGCATTTCGCCAATGCCGAGCATCGCGAGATGTTTATCAGCGAGCCGATGAAGTATGCGCCCCAGTATGGCGGTTACTGCGCGGGTGAGGTGGCTCTCGGGTCAGTGACGGTCAATATCGATCCGGAAGCATTCAAGATTATCGATGGCAAGCTTTACCTGATCTACGGCAAGGAACCGGCAGACTGGTTCGCGGCTCATGCGATTGAAGAAGTGCCCAAGGCGGATGCCAACTGGCCGAAGGTCACAGAAGACCTCGAGCGTGATCAGTATCACTGATGAGCAACGAGGCGCGCGTCTAATTCATTGGCGAAAAGTAGAAGACCTTGCTCGAGTTCACGTAAGCATAGCCGGTTTCATCGGACGAACTTGCACGTTTGTAGACCGGGCCGCAATCGGCTTGACCAAATGCGTTTTCACTCTGCTCGCAGAGCAAGTCCCCCTTGACGAAAACCGTCTCGGTCATCATCTGCGTTGCTGAGCGGAATGCCGCCTTGCCATCGCGATCGACCTGCATGAGTGCCGGGCTTCCTGAGGGCTCGGTCTTGCCCTGCAGAAGTTTCCCCATGACGGTGCTCGCGATTTCGTCACCATTCAACCGGTCGTGCGCGTCGCCTCGGAATCCGAACGGCCATTCCGGCATACCGGCCTCGCGCAGGGCGTCGAGGATGAACGCTAAGTCCTGCTCGTTGCGAAAGTGGGCATGACTCATCCGCCAGCCCGCCAGGGATTCCGCGGATTCGCGTCCCCCGAGCAGTCGGATTCCTTCGGCGACAGCCGCGCCGGCGTCATGACGCCGGCCGGCACGGACGTAGGCCATAGCGAGAGGCGTAACGAAATAGCCGTTCCCCGGCGAACCATCGCGTGCGCGGGCGAAATTCTCCATGGCCTTCGTGTAGTCGCGCTGTAGATAGGAAATCAGCCCAGCGGTGTACCGGTCGACGGCCGATAGGTTCGGATCAAGCTTAAGAGCGTTCTCGACGGACGCAGCGGCTTCGGCAAGGTTTCCGGAAAACAGTTGAACGTATGCGACGGCCATTTGCGCCTCGGCGTCGGCGGACCCGCGGGATACCGCCTGCCGCGCTGAGGCGATCGCCTCCTCGTAGCGTCGCTCCACGACCTGAATGACGGCAAGAACCGCATATGGTGATGAAAGGTCGGGGTCGAGCGCCAAGGCACGGCTTGCCTTGTCGTAGGCCCTTCTTCGCGCCAACGCGCTCTGGAGAACGTCGTCGAACGCGTTTCGCCAGACGTAAGCAGTGGTGCGCGCGTCGGCCGCGAAGGCCTCAGCAAAACCCGGGTCAAGTGCCTCCGCCTTGTCAAATAGGGCCAGTGCCTCCAGCAACTGGGAAGGGCGTCCGGTCCTCGTCGCCTGCTCGGCCCGCAGATAATTGTCATATGCTTCAAGGTTTGCGGTCGGCGGCCGGGCAATCCGTTCGGTCTCCGACCGGGTCAACTCCAACCCGAGTGCCTCGGCGATCTGCCTGCTCATCTCGTCCTGCAGCACGAACACATCCGCTGCGGCGCGGTCGAACCTCTTGGCCCAAAGATGGTCGCCGCTTGCGATGTCGATCAGTTGGACATTGACGCGGACTTGATCCCCCGTTCGACGAACGCTGCCCTCGACGACAAGGCGCACGCCGAGATCGCGTCCGATGTCGGCCGTAGCGACTGCATTGCCTTTGTACCCGAACACCGAATTCCGAGCGGCAACCTCCAGGTCTGAAAGACTGGCGAGATCGGTAATCAGGTCATCGGTAATACCATCGGTGAAATAGTCCTCGGCCGGGTCGCCGCTCAGATTGGCGAATGGCAGCACCGCGATCGATGTGCGCTGCGGCGCAAACGGCCATTTCCATGCGAAAACAATTGCGGTGATCAGCAGCATTGCGAACGTTGCGAGGATGATCGCCAATTGTTTGGGGCGGCGCGCGGCAGCGACGACCTTTCGGGCCTCAGAGGGGGCGAGCAGAACGCGATAGACACGAACTGGATCGGCTATATTCTTCAGGTGTTGCTCACCGAGAGCCGAGAAACCGACATCGACTTTATGTACCACTTGGTCGAACGCTGTGCCGGATATGCAAATGCCGCCGGGCTGGGCAATACCCTGCAGGCGCGCGGCTATGTTGACTCCGTCGCCGTAGATGTCGTCGCCTTCGGCAATGATGTCTCCGAGATTGACGCCCATGCGAAACAGCATTCGCTGCGTCGCGGAAAGGCCCTGGTCCCGGCTGGCCATTGTTCGTTGGATGTCGGCGGCACACTGGATTGCATCAACAACGCTCGCAAACTCGACCAGTGCGCCGTCACCCATAAGCTTGATGATGCGACCGTGGAACCTGTCGATGGCTGGATCGACCACCTCCAGGCGGCAGGCCTTTAGCCGCTCCAGGGTGCCGACCTCATCCTCCCCCATGATACGGCTATAGCCGACCACGTCGACAGAAAGGATCGCGGTGAGCCGCCTGTCCATTTCGCTGGCCACCCCTTGAAATCGTAAGCGACCGCCGCGGTTCATCCTACCACGTCAACAACAGTGCAGGCAGCGCAGACTGCTGAAAGGCACTAGTGCCAAAACAGCAGACTCAGCGATCGCCTAAGACGTTCGCCTTCACTCCGGATGACAGCAACGGGTCGAGAGTTCGCCTTCATCAGCGTCGTGGGTCGGTGGCAAGTTCACATTGCTGCCGTCGTGCCAAACGCGCAGAAAGCGCCAACTTGCGCCAGAGCGTTGGCGAACCCGAGCGACCGCGTGGGTCGGACCCTGCCCTTGTGAAACGCCGAGACTGTCAAATTTCTAGCCTGCTGGATGCACCGCGTCTCTAAATCGCTTTGACATAGCGCGCAGGAAGCATTTGCATGCCGCAGCCGAGCGGCAATGCGAGCACGAACCCTACTTGGCAGGGTTCGTATTCCAGATATCCCGATGCAGTCGCCATTCGCCGTCGTCGCCCTTCTTCCATACGACAATGTATTTGCCGATTTCCTCGCTGGTCTTGCCGTCCTTGCCGGGAATCTTGATAGAGTAGGTGCCCTCCTCATACGCGAGATTGCCACTCTCCTCGACCTGCGCCGCTTTCAGTGTCAGATCGGTCAATCCGGCATCAATCCAGCTCTGCCACATCTTCTGAACGCGTTCGCGGCCGGCGATCCAAACTTGGCGACGAAGTCGGCATTGTTCGCCTCTATGCTTGATTGGGCTGTCTGGGCACCGGCAGGTTCACCAGCGCCGATAACGAGTGCGACGAAACAAAAAGACGCTAGAAAGTAGCGCATCGAAATCCTCCCCTGGGCGATTCCGGCACTTGTTCTTGGCCGATGGGCACAACTTTATACCGGCGGCCTCGTCAGAGCAAACAACGCTGCGAGTCCTAAAGTTGCTGGAAAATTCAGGCAGGGGTGCATCCTTTGCTGAGGGTCAGAACCCATGCCAGTTGGCGCCGGCCGACGAATGGAACAAAAGCCAGGCTCGGCGCATGTAGCCGGTCACCTTCAGGGTGTTGGCCTCAAGCCTGGTGTCGAGACCTTCTGGGCGCTCTCGCTGACCCGCTCGACAATTGAGTGCGTACCCCGTAGCCGATCGCACCGGCGATCAGCAGCCTGATCGCGGTTTGACGAGGTACCGGTGTCGCAGCCCGCTCTGGATCAGAAAGGGTCGTTCCCGCCGGGCGAGCGAACGTCCGGAAAGGGTCGGAACAGGTAATTCGCGCCGGGTACCAAGCGTCAGATTTTCACCACTAGATCGCGTGAACTCTTCAGACAAATACATCTCAGGCAGGGCTTCGCCACTCAAGAGGATATGCTCGGACGGATGCGATTGCCGTACCCCCTCTGGCCTGCCGGCTATCAATTCCGGAGCAGGACGCGTCCGTCACTTCGGCTCGTCAGGCGCACCCGCCTCCTTCTCCTCCGGCTCCTTCGGCCGATAGAAGACCAGAAGCGCGGCGCCGGCATAGGCGGTGACGATGAGAAAGATCGTCCCCCACATCGTCTGCCCGCCATAGAACTCGACGCCTGTCCACACCGCGCAGAGGCCGACGATCAGCAGCCGGATCCACAAGGGCCGATAGAAAGGGTGGTCCGGATCGATGAATTTGATCATGCTCATGCCTCTGAAATTATGCGCGCCAACGGATCGACCTCATCTAGCGCATATTCGATCAGACCGTAACCGAGCCGGGGCAATTTCCTGTCGCAGCCGTAGCTCCGCCATCTTGACGCCCACAGGGCGAATGGAATAAATATTCTGAAACTGCAGAAATTAGCCATTTCATTCCGATCTGCACGATGCGGCAGGACAGATTCGGTGTGTGAAAGGCATGGGAGAGGAACCGGGGCGGGAAGCGCCACTATATTTCCCCCATTGATCTGCTATTCGCGGGGCCCGTCGTCCCGTGACGCCTTTGCGCGATGAGCGGCATATCATCACGCCCCAACCCGGTCGCGGACCGGAATTCGAGAGAAAACAAAGATGACAGTGAGATTTGGTCTTCTGGGCGCCGGACGTATCGGCAAGGTTCACGCGAAAGCCGTCAGCGGCAATCCGGACGCCGTTCTCGTCGCCGTCGCCGATGCCTTCCCGGCCGCCGCCGACGCTATCGCCAAGGCCTATGGCTGCGAGGTCCGCACCATCGAGGCGATCGAGGCGGCCGACGATATCGACGCCGTCGTCATCTGCACGCCGACGGATACGCATGCCGATCTGATCGAGCGCTTCGCCCGCGCCGGCAAGGCGATCTTCTGCGAGAAGCCGATCGATCTCGACGTCGACCGCGTCAAGGCCTGCATGAGGGTGGTGTCCGAGACCGGCGCGAAGCTGATGGTCGGTTTCAACCGCCGCTTCGACCCGCATTTCATGGCCGTGCGCAAGGCGATCGACGAGGGCAGGATCGGCGACGTCGAGATGGTGACGATCACCTCGCGCGATCCGGGCGCCCCGCCGATCGACTACATCAAGCGCTCCGGCGGCATCTTCCGCGACATGACCATCCATGACTTCGACATGGCGCGTTTCCTGCTCGGCGAGGAGCCGGTTACGGTGACGGCAACCGCCGCCGTCCTCGTCGACGCGGCGATCGGCGAAGCCGGCGACTACGACAGCGTTTCCGTCATTCTGCAGACGGCCTCCGGCAAGCAGGCGATCATCTCCAATTCGCGCCGCGCCACCTATGGCTATGACCAGCGCATCGAGGTGCACGGCTCGAAAGGCGCCGTTTCGGCCGAGAACCAGCGCCCCGTGTCGATCGAAATCGCCAATGGCGAAGGCTATACGCGCCCGCCGCTGCACGATTTCTTCATGACCCGCTATACCGAAGCCTACGCCAACGAGATCGAGAGCTTCATCGCCGCGATCGAAAAGGGCGCGGAAATCAGCCCCTCCGGCAAGGACGGCCTCGCCGCCCTGGCACTCGCCGATGCGGCCGTGATGTCGGTCGCCGAAAAGCGCCAGATCAGCCTCGGCTGACGGGGATCGTAAACTTGATTGAAAAGGCCGGGCACGACGCCCGGCCTTTTCATGTCTCGCAGCAACTCACGCCGCCTGATGCCCGGCCGTCGCGATGTCGCCGTCGACCGCGGTGAGCGCGCGGTTCAGATGCCCGTCGAAGACAAGCTGCTGCTCATCGGCGGCGACGGCGACTTCCGGCATGCCCTGCAGCCGCACCTGCAGCGATTGCTGCAGGCCCTCCTCCATGCCTTTCTGGAGCAGGTCGAAATAGCGCAAGCCCGGCCCGGTGACGAAGATCGGCATCGGCTCGTAAAGACTGATGAGCCGGGAAATGCCGATGCCGAGCGCAAGACCCGCCTGTCGGAAGGCATAGGCGGACATGCGGTGGCCCTGGCGCGCGCCGGCCGCGATCTTGTCCATCTCCACGAGCGGCACGAATTTCGCGGGTATCGTGTCGGACGGCACCTCGAAGGCCGTGCGCAGGATGCCGTAGAAGCCGGCCGCCGCCTCGACGCAGCCATGGGCGCCGCAGCGGCAGAGCCCCGCCGAGGCCGCGTGCAGCATATGACCGAAATTCGGTGCGGAGACGTCGAACTCGCCCGATCGGCTCCGTCTCGCCAGACCCAGGCCGATGCTGTGGCCGAGCGAGATCGCGGCCAGCGCCCTTAGCGCTCCACCCTTGTTCTCCGCCTGCACCGCAAGCGCCTGGGCGACGAGCAGGGTCTCGTTGCTGAGCATGATCCGCCCGCGCCATTCGTCGCCGAGCAGGTCCGTAAAATCGAGCTCCTCCTTGCCGAAGACCGGCGACCAGAGGAGCCGCGCGCCATCGGCCGCGACCAGCCCCTTGCTGCTGATCGAGACGGCAAGCACTTGCTCCCGGGCGATGCCGGAGCGCTCCAGCAGGCGCTCGAGCGCCGCCGCGAACCGGCGCCCAAAGACGACGGCGCCGGCATGATCCTCGCCGCGCGCCTCGTCAAAACGGTCGAGCAGCACGCCGCCATAATCGGCGAGGGAATATTGAACGAGATCGGAGGAAATGCGCACGACGATCACGTAGCCGCAATCGCGTTTCGGCGCGAAGAGCACGCGCGGCCGCCCCCTTCCCCCCTGGACGTGATGCTCGCTCTTGGCGATCGCGCCGATGCGCTCCAGTTCGGCGGTGATCGCAGAAATCGTCGCCGAGGCAAGGCCGGTCTGCTCGGCAATTTCCGTGTGGGCGAGCGCGCCCCTGCGGCGGAGCGCCGAAAGCACGAGGGCCGAGTTCTGCTGACGCACGAGTTCGGTGCTGGACTTGGTCAGCATTCCTCGCCCCCGCTGGTAGCGCCCGCTTGAAACACATACTCCTCCAAAAGCAGCGGCGACCGCCTGAACAAGAACCCGCATGCCCGGGAGACATGTAGTTTCGAAGTGCTGAAGTGCCCTTGTTGACAGTCTTCCAAAACTCTGACATTTATTTTCTCGACTGTCGAGAAAAAAGCCTGCCCGGCAGTGGCGGCGGTCTTTCAGGCAGCGATCAAACGGCTCGTCGGATGCGCGCGGGAGGTTCGTGCGCATCAATTCAAAGCCAATGGGAGGCAATATATGAAATCCGTTTTGAAGCTGATGGCGGGTGCCGCCATCATCGCATCCATGCATTCCGCAGCGCTCGCCAAGGACCTCGTCATCGGCGTCTCCTGGTCGAACTTCCAGGAAGAGCGCTGGAAAACCGACGAGGCCGCCATCAAGGCCGCGCTTGAAGCCTCCGGCGACAAGTACATCTCGGCCGACGCGCAGTCCTCGGCCGCCAAGCAGCTGACCGACATCGAGTCGCTGATCGCCCAGGGCGCCAATGCGCTGATCGTGCTGGCCCAGGACTCCGACGCGATTGCGCCGGCGATTGAAAAGGCGACTGCCGAGGGCATTCCGGTCGTCGGCTATGACCGCCTGATCGAAAACCCGGACGCCTTCTACATCACCTTCGACAACAAGGAAGTGGGCCGCATGCAGGCGCGCGAGGTGTTCAAGGTGAAGCCGGAAGGCAATTACGTCTTCATCAAGGGCTCCTCCTCCGACCCGAACGCCGATTTCCTCTTCGCCGGTCAGATGGAAGTGCTGCAGGAAGCGGTTGACGCCGGCAAGATCAAGAATGTCGGCGAAGCCTATACCGACGGCTGGAAGCCGGAAAACGCCCAGAAGAACATGGAACAGTTCCTGACCGCCAACGACAACAAGGTCGATGCGGTCGTCGCCTCCAACGACGGTACCGCCGGCGGCGCCATCGCCGCGCTTTCCGCCCAGGGCCTTGCCGGCTCCGTTCCGGTTTCCGGCCAGGACGGCGACCATGCCGCGCTCAACCGCGTCGCCCTCGGCACGCAGACGGTTTCCGTCTGGAAGGATGCCCGCGAACTCGGCAAGAAGGCGGCCGAGATCGCCGCAACACTCGCCGGCGGCAAGACCATGGACGAGATCGAAGGCGTGCAGACCTTCAACGGCGGCCCGAAGGGCGTCGAGATGAAGTCGGTCTTCCTCGCGCCGATGCCGATCACCAAGGACAATCTGAACGTCGTCATCGACGCCGGCTGGATTTCCAAGGAAGCCGCCTGCCAGGGCGTTCCTGCCGGCTCGGTTGCAGCCTGCAACTGACGGCCCTTGCATTGACCTCATCGACGCCGCAGCGGCAGACCGTTGCGGCGTTTGCTTAAGGTCCGATCGCTCTTGTCTTGCGCGGTGCTATGATGGCGGAAACGCCGGCGGCGCCGCGACTTATCAGACGCGCAAGAGTCGCTGCAGCACTTTTGATTTTCCGCCTGTCTTCGTCCTCGAACTCGACGAGGCAGACAGGCAGCCGAAGCGACCCGCGTGAAAGCAGAACAAGTGGGGGACGGCGTCCATGGCCGACACGACGAATACCGCACATTTCAATCGCGCCCGCAGCGCCACCGAAAGCCCGGTGAAGCGCTTCTTCCGCGCCACCGAAATCGACACACGCCTGCTCGGCATGGTCGGCGCGATGCTGATCATCTGGCTCGGCTTTGACATGCTCTCCGGCGGCCTCTTCCTGACGCCGCGCAACCTCTGGAACCTTTCCGTCCAGACTGCCTCGATCGCCGTCATGGCGACCGGCATGGTGCTTGTCATCGTTACGCGCAACATCGATCTGTCGGTCGGCTCGATCCTCGGCTTCGTCGGCATGATCATGGGCGTGCTGCAGGCGGAAATGCTGCCGCAACTGCTCGGCTTCAATCATCCGGCCACCTGGGTGATCACGCTTCTCGCCGGCCTCGCCCTCGGCGCATCGATCGGCGCGCTGCACGGCATGATCATCGCCTTTCTGAACGTGCCGTCCTTCATCGTCACGCTCGGCGGCCTGCTCGTCTGGCGCGGCGCCACCTGGTTCGTGACCAGCGGCCGCACCGTCGCACCGATGGACGCAACCTTCCGCCTGATGGGCGGCGGCACCGCCGGCTCGATCGGCGCGACCGCGAGCTGGATCGTCGGCGTCATCGCCTGCGTGGCGATCGTCGCCAGCATCCTGCACTCGCGCCGGCAGCGCAAACGCTTCGGCTTCCCGCTTCGTCCGGTCTGGGCCGAGTATTTTCTCTCCGTGGTCGGCTGTGCCCTCGTGCTCGGCGCGGTGGCCATCGTCAACAGCTATCCCTGGCCGGTCAATATCGCCCGCCGCTACGCGGAGGCGAACAGCCTAGCCTGGCCCGACGGCGGTCTCTTCATCGCCCATGGCATCGCCGTTCCGGTGCTGATCGCGATCGTCATCGGCATCATCATGACCTTCATCGCGACGCGCCTGCGCTTCGGCCGCTACGTCTTCGCGATCGGCGGCAATCCGGAAGCGGCCGAGCTCGCCGGCATCAAGACGCGCTGGGTCACCGTCCGCATCTTCGCGCTGATGGGCATGCTCTGCGCCGTCGCCGCCGCGATCTCGACGGCACGTCTCAACGCCGCCACCAATGCGCAAGGCGAGCTCGACGAGCTCTACACGATCGCGGCGGCCGTCATCGGCGGCACCTCGCTTGCCGGCGGCATGGGCACGATCGCCGGCGCCATGCTCGGCGCGCTCGTCATGCAGTCGCTGCAGTCTGGCATGGTTCTGGTCGGCATCGACAGTCCGCTGCAGCGCATCGTCGTCGGCGTCGTGCTCGTCACCGCCGTCTGGCTCGACACCGTCTACCGCGCCCGCGCCAAGTAAGGAGTTCGAACATGACCGAACAACGCACTCCGCTCGTGGAAATGAAGAACATTTCCATCTCTTTCGGCGGCATCCATGCGGTGGACAACGCCTCCGTCGATCTCTACCCCGGCGAGGTCGTCGCCCTTCTCGGCCACAACGGCGCCGGCAAGTCGACGCTGATCAAGATCCTTTCCGGCGCCTACCGGCGCGATGCCGGCGAGATCCTGATCAATGGCGAGCCGGCCGAGATCAACAATCCGCGCGACGCCAAGAAATACGGCATCGAGACGATCTACCAGACGCTCGCCGTCGCCGACAATGTCGACGCCGCCGCCAACCTCTATCTCGGCCGGGAGCTGCGCACCCCCTGGGGCACGCTCGACGACGTCGCGATGGAGGCGAAGGCCCGCGAGGTGATGGGGCGCCTCAATCCCAACTTCCAGCGCTTCAAGGAGCCGGTGAAGGCGCTTTCCGGCGGCCAGCGGCAATCCGTGGCGATCGCCCGCGCCATCCTCTTCGATGCCCGCATCCTGATCATGGACGAGCCGACGGCCGCCCTCGGCCCGCAGGAGACGGCGCAGGTCGGCGAGCTCATCAAGCAATTGAAGCGCGAGGGCATCGGCATCTTCCTGATCAGCCACGACATCCACGACGTCTTCGACCTCGCCGACCGCGTCTCGGTGATGAAGAACGGCCAGGTCGTCGGCCACGCCCGCACCGAGGACGTGACCAAGGACGAGGTGCTCGGCATGATCATCATGGGCAAGGTGCCGGCGAACGCGATCCCCGGCCCCGGCGCCATGCAGATGGCGTAACTTTCGAACGCCCAAGCATCTCGATGCCGCATCCCCGAGGATGCGGCATTTTCCTTGGGGCAATGACCTGCCGCGAGCGATGCACGGCGAACACGGCGCGGCGGGCGAAATCGAATTTCCCCAAAATCTCCTGCAATTGGCCATTGAAGCGCGGCGCAAGCTAGGCTAAGAACCGCTTCACAGCCTGCTTCGGCGGCCTTGGCCGCCAACGGATGCACCCGTAGCTCAGCTGGATAGAGTGTTGGATTCCGATTCCAAAGGTCACAGGTTCGAATCCTGTCGGGTGCGCCACTGAACCGATTATCGCACAAGTTCCTAGCGCATGATGGCCCTATTCAGGAACCGCGTCGAATAGCTCTTGAAGCTGATCGCTTGAGGGGTCATGTCGGTGGAAAAGATCCTCCCTGGAGAAGCCATCACCCTGAAGCCGATAGACCGAGGTAAACGAACGCGTGCCGCCGTAACCCCGGCCGTGAGAACGGCCGCCATGCACGCTCTTCTCACCGGAAATTATCCAAATCGGCACAAGGCTTTCTCGTTTGAGGAAATCCAGGAAAACAGCTTCATCCACCAACGCAGCACTGGGCCCAAGTTCCCGTGTCGATGGATCGAAGAAGCAGAGGTTACCAGCCCGATCAGAGTATGTGAGTTCCTTGCCGTTGGACAAGCCAAGGCCCAAGCCACGCATGAGCCCAGGAGCGGGGATGTAAAAACTCAAACTGTCTGCAAGGGAAAAATCGTAGCCGCCACGCTCAGCACCATATCTGGATACAGTCGGTTGGGTCTGAGTTGGCAAACCATGCCATTCGTCCGGTGGAACCCAATGCTCGATACCCGCATAAACCGGATGCCATGGGTATTCCCCGAGGTAGCCACGCCAAGGAATCTCCAATTCCGGCAAATCTCGGTTGCTCCAGCCGCGGCCAGATAGACGCTGAGCTATCGCATCTGCATCGGTGGAGCGCACAAGTAGGCTTTTGAGCGAAAACCACGTCTTGCGCTCCATCTCCTTGTCGCCACGACGAACACCCCATTGATACCAGGCTGCGAATTCATCCAGAACGAGCCAGCGTCGGCCCGTGCTTGGGTCCTTAACCCGGATCAACGTTTCGTCATTGACAAAATCGTCATTGCTATCGAGCCATGCGAGCCTCGTGGCCGGAGGCGCGGATTTCATTCGCACCGTTGCGGGCATCCACCAAGTTCGATCCCATGAGCGCCACCCGTCGCCATTTGACCGTTCCACCAGAAGAGAAGGATCAATATCGCGCCCGCGCGTACCCCATGGTCCGTCAAACACCTGGAGTACATCGTTGAAATGTTCCCTGTAGGCAAGGTGGTCGGCCATACGAGCCGTCAGCTCGTGCACTGCGATCCACTGGTATTTTTTCCCGATCCGTTCAATCCGGTGCTCCATTCTGCCGGATGAACCAAGATTCCTCTCTAGCGCGGCAAAGCGTTGCGGCGTCCACCCAAGGTCGTGCGCCCGCTTGCATACCCATCGGCGCATGGCGAGAGTATCCGGCCTTGGCGGCCATAAGTGACCGCGGCGGGAGAAGGTCCCCGCGTATACGTACGACTGCCCGTAAAGCTGATAGTCCTTCCAATCGTCCTCCGACATCAGGCTGCGCAGCTTCTTCTCCGCACTTATCAGCTTGCGTTCAAGTTTCTCCCATTCGACCTCGGCCGGTTCTTTGGCGGGTTTTGGCGCCTTTTTTCGGCCAGGCTCAACCACGACGAATTCAATACGTAGGGGCCGGTCTTTCTGTGAAATACGCAGTAGCTCCGCTGCTTCCAACACCTTGGTAAGCCGCTTTGCGGCTCCAGGATTTTTGGTGGCAAGTTCTTCTTGCCAGGATCTAAAAAGAGAGTCGCGATCACTGCCGGCACACTCAATTCCAAATGCCGTCCAGCCGCCAACGGAGGAGTCGATCACATACCTTGCGAAATCTCCGTCATGGACGGTCGAGCTCACGATGCTGTCAGTATAGCGCCCGCTCGGATAATCTTGCTTGTAGGCTTCAACCATTTCGGAAGAGACCTCCTCTAGGGGCCAGGCGCTCTGATACGGAGGGCGGACTTTCACTAGGTCCACTCCCGCTGGCAGCGCACCATAATGTGCCGCTAGCTCGATAATTCCGCGTGCATGATCTCGGATGAGAGTGTGAACGGGCGGTTTGCCGTCTGCAAAGACAGTTTCCCAAACATTCGCTGCGAGCTCCGGTAGCGCCGCTCTGTCAATGCCCTGCAGCGCCGCGCCATAAGCAGCAGCGAGCAGGCGGTCTACAACATATGGATCGTTGACGGAAACGAACTCACGAATAAGCCGGGCAGCTATTCCAAGCCGAGGCGCGAATAATGTCGACAATGCTTTCGTTGCGCGATCGCGGACGGCGCGATGGCTCGTCGTGAAAAGCCAGCTTAGCGCGATCGCCGCCAATTCTGCACGCTGCTCTTCAATCGGGTGGAAGCCGTTTTGTAGCGTCCAGGCGATGAGGGTCTCTATGGGGCTATCATCCGTCTCGCCTTCGTCAATAATCCGCACCGACCAGAAGCTATCGCGTTCAGGCATCGACATTGCCCTAAGGCGGCGGTCAAGGAAACGCGCATTAAACTGATTTTCCGGTTCGGTAGCGATGGCGATCAGCGTGCGCAGTAACTCGTTCTCGCCGGTATACTTCGACGCGGCTTCAAGCAGTTCGAGAGTCCGTTTTGTGAAATACTGCTGTTTCCGCCAAAGCAGACTGCCTAAAAATGCGTTGTTAAGTAGCCAAATATTGCCATGTTTGCCCGAGGATATAAGGTCGGGTAGCTCATGCCCGCAGCGTTCAGGAAGCTGAGTTGCGAGGGCTTCGATTATTCCTGCACGTTCGTAGGCGCGATCATTAGTGACAACATCGGCAAGCGGTGTACCCTCCGCGAAAGAAGTGGAAGGATTGGATAGATCGAGATGTCGATCTATCAGCAGCGTAGCGATGCGATGGTCACTATAGCGCTCGAAAGTGAACCGTACCGTCTCCGCTAAGTTCCTATCCTCATCCATGACGGGTTCGATCGCGACCACTCCCTCGCTTTCGAGCTGAGTCAGCAGGCTTTTTTCTACCGTCCCATCCGGCGGAAGCAATTTGTCGAGTATCTCTATTGCTGTCCCTAAATCCGTGTAGCCCCGGTAGCCGTCATCGAAGGCGGCAGCGAGCCCTGTCAAAGCCTGGGCAACGATCTTGCGTCGCCGGTCGAGTTTTAACCGGGCCTCGATGATCCTTGCGATTGCATCGCTATAAAATTCGAATATCTCGGTGACGCCGGTTAGTCCTCGCGGCAATTCCCTGCGGCCTTCATTTTGGAGATAATCGCAGCAGGTCTTGAGAAACAGAGGGTTATAAAACTCTGGTATAAGATTAGGCGCCGCCATCCGAATGATGCCACGCCGATCGAGATATTCATTCGCGGCATCTGGTCGTCCAGAAAACCCCCGGTGTTCGATATGCTGAAGGCCGCTGAACGCCTGGTCGTCGGGTACGATGTAGGGCAAGTATGTTGTCCTGCAGGACAATGCGATTCCTACATTCGGAAATCCTTCAATTGATTGAAGAAAGGCGGCTATCCGAGGCGCCCAGAGATCAATGCCATGACGCTCATTGATTGCATCGATAAATAGGACAGCGCGTACGCCGGCCGCCTGCGCGGCAGAGTCAAGTGCGCCTAGCAACTCATCGGTTGACCTGCCCTGAAGACCTAATGCCGCAATGATCTGAGACCAGGGGTCTGCCTCAACTAACGAGCTTCCCAGAACGAGAAGGGCGGGCAACTCGCGTTCGATCTGATGTTGAACGGCATCCCCAAACAAATGGGATTTTCCTACACCGGCCTCTCCAGACACGAGGAGGCGCCGACTATTGACGACGGTCCAACGATCGCTCCTTATCGCCTCAAGCACTTCATCGAGTGCGTCGCTTAGCTGGTAAAGGGTGTGTTCGGTATATCTTTGCCGGTCGCGCTTCTCGTCCGCCTTCTGTTCCAACTCCCAAAATACGCGCGCCGCTTCATTTCCAGCGCGCCGCAAATTGCTGACCCGCTCCAGGAGTAGCTCAAGCGGGAACATATAGTCCGGGTCTGAGGACATTGTGCTGAATACTTCGTTCAGCAACCGTAATCCTGCAGAAATGCCTTCAATTTGCCTTTCCAGAAGATTTCCGTCATCGAAGCGTGCCAACTGATCAATGACGCGATATCCGCGCTCGTTGAGCTTAAGTGACCACTCTTCGATTTCTGACATCAGCGAAGGATCGCGACAAAACTGCTGGATCGTTCGCCGGATTGGCAAGTCAATGTTGGTTTCAGGCGTGTAGCGGGCGCCGAGTGCTGCGCGCGCCATCTCAAAGCGCTGTCGAAACCAGAGAGGCGTCAGGATGGTTTCATCGAACCAAAATACTGCACGGCCACGGTACAGGGGCATATTCCTGCTGAGCCGTTCAGTAAGCTGACTGGCTCCCCATAACTCAAACTCGAGAGATCGCCCCGTCTTCGCCGCCTCCCCTTTCCAGCGCGCTGTCCACGCCTCCCATCGCTGCAATTCCGTCTGCTTTTTTCCAATCCTGGCATCCTTCAGGTCAAACGGCAGAGCCACTATGAAACGGTTCAGTCGAGGATGCTTTTCCAGTGCTTGCTCAATTGATTTATCGAGCTGCCCGATTTGGGCGGCACCGAGGCCGAAGAAATACTTGGCTTGCCAGCCGGTTTCGGTCCTGTCCGGCCGACGGACGAAGCATTCCACGCCGCCATCGGCGCCAATGCCCTTGCGATGGAAGACTGCCGCAGGTTCGTGCGGTTCCAGCGACGCAAGCTGGCACACGAGCTCCTCAAAACCTCTGTCACGGCTCCCTCCATAGGGACGGATGCGCGCATAATCTATTTCAGTCTTCACCATCGTATGAGCATCATCTTTGGCTGTGGCGCATTCCACGAAATTTGAGGTCGGTTGCCGCGATATGTACCGGTTTGCTGAGGGCCATTTGGATTAAATTATGCGGCCAATCCTGTGCTGTCAAAAGCTCGGAAGGACGAATTCTTGACGTTTCATGATACTTCTTGATATCCTGAGCGCAGCGAAATGGAGGCCTGCATGCCATCGTCCACCCGTGAAAAGTTTGCAACGCAGGTCGATTCCGAGCTTCTCGCGGCGGTTCGCGACCTAGCGCGGAGCGAGGGCCGGCAGCTTCAGGCGCTCATGGACGAGGCGCTGGCGGACTTGATCGAGAAGCGCAGGCAGGCAAAGCCGCGCGCTCATGTGATGGCCGTCTATCAGGCGAGCCACGAAAAGTACGGAGAACTTTACAAGAAACTCGCTAAATGACGGACTACCTGACCGTCATCGAAGTGCTCGCGATCCATGCCGACCAGATCGAACGCTACGGCGGGGCGCAAGGATTGCATGACGCGGGCCTGCTGGAGGCGGCGCTGTTCCGCCCGCAGACCGGCTATTATGCCGACCTCATCGAGCAAGCGGCAGCGCTTTGGGAAAGTCTGACCAACAATCACGCCTTCGTCGACGGCAATAAGCGGATCGGCTTTGCCGTGACCTATACCTTTCTCGCTATCAACGGCTTGCGGATTACCGCGGATGCCGATGAGACCTATGCGTTCATCAGCGAGAATCTGAGCAAGGGGAGCTTTGAATTCGCGGTGATTGCGGCATCGCTGCGAGAGCATACCAATCAGATTTGAGCGGAGTGCGGTCTCCCGCGAAACGTAAGAGGATCGACGGAGGGCGCCTCTCATGCAGCGAGAACTGGTTGCAGCATAGCTTCACCGGGGGCAGGTTGCTGGCATCAGGCGGCTTTCTGTAGATTGAAACAACACCTGTGGATCGATCATGAGACCGTCAGTCGCACTCGAAAGACATCGCGCAGCCGTCCGCATGCTGGTCGGCAGCTTCCGCGCGACCAATCCACGCGTCTTCGGCTCGGCCGTTCGCGGCGACGATGCCGATGGCAGTGATCTTGATATTCTCGTCGATGCACTTCCGGGCGCAACGCTTTTTGACCTCGGCGGTCTGCAGGTCGAACTCGAAGACATGCTGGGCGTACCTGTGCATCTGCTTACGCCGGGAGACTTGCCGGAGACGACCAGCGCGAGGGCGCTGGTGGAAGCACTCCCCGTATGATGGAAACCCGCCTCAGGCGGACGGACTGACGTTCTTCGCTTCCCTGCGTCCATGCTTGATCGAGCGCCAGTGGATGTTGCCCTCCCCCACCCCCTATGCTACAGACCCGCGCAATTTGCAGGTTTCATCTGCTGGTTGGAGAGGACGCCATGGCTGACGACGCCCTCTTCCAATCGGGGATGGGCTCGGTCGATGCCCCCCGAACGGAAGAACGCTTTTTGATGCGCGCCAATGCGGCGCGACCGGGGAAATCCTGCAGGGCGCCGGCCTGTCGCCGGGCCGCGGCGACGATTCCGACGTAACGCCGTCTCCATTTCCATCGATCCCGATCCTCAACCGGAGGTGCCGTCCGTGCACCCCGCGTTCAGGGCTACCGCTCGCCGAACCCGTCCCGGCGGGTCAATCGGGCAAATCGCAAGCGAGCATCATGCAACTGACGACACCCTATTACCTGATCGACAAATCCAGGCTTCTCCGCAACATGGAGAAGATCGCGCACTTACGCGATGCATCCGGCGCCAAGGCGCTGCTGGCGCTGAAATGCTTCGCCACCTGGTCGGTCTTCGACCTGATGCGCGACTATATGGACGGCACCACCTCCTCCTCGCTCAACGAGGTGCGGCTCGGGCACGAGCGCTTCGGCGGCGAGACGCATGCCTATTCGGTCGCCTATGCGGATTACGAGATCGACGAGGTCGTGAGCCACGCCGACAAGATCATCTTCAACTCGATCGGCCAGTTGGAGCGTTTCGCCGACAAGGCCTCCGGCATCGCCCGGGGCCTGCGCCTCAACCCGCAGATCAGTTCCTCGAGCTTCGACCTCGCCGATCCCGCCCGGCCATTCTCGCGCCTCGGCGAGTGGGACGTCGCCAGGGTCGAGCGGGTGATGGAGCGGATCTCCGGCTTCATGATCCATAACAATTGCGAGAATGCGGATTTCGAGCTCTTCGACCGCATGCTCGGTGTCATCGAGGAGCGGTTCGCGCCGCTTCTGAAGAAGGCCGAATGGGTGAGCCTTGGCGGCGGCATCCATTTCACTGGCGCGGACTATCCGCTCGAGCGCTTCGCCGAGCGGCTGAAGCGCTTTGCCGGCGACTATGGTGTCCAAGTCTATCTGGAGCCGGGCGAGGCATCGATCACCAAATCGACGACGCTGGAGGTGACGGTCCTCGACACGCTCCATAACGGCAAGAACCTCGCGATCGTCGACTCCTCGATCGAGGCGCACATGCTCGATCTGCTGATCTATCGCGAGAGCGCCAAGCTTCGGCCGAACAGGGGCCCGCATCGCTACATGGTCTGCGGCAAGTCCTGCCTTGCCGGCGATATCTTCGGCGAGTTCGCTTTCGAGAAGGAATTGAAGGTCGGCGACCGCATCTCGATCGAGGATGCGGCCGGTTACACCATGGTCAAGAAGAACTGGTTCAACGGCGTGAAGATGCCGGCGATCGCCATCAGGGAACTCGATGGCAGCATCAAGACCGTCCGCGAATTCACCTACGCGGATTACGAACAGAGCCTCTCCTGAGGCGAAATCCAAAAGGATAGAAGGAGATATCCCGCAAAATGAAGAAGAACGTGCTCATCATCGGCGCCGGCGGCGTCGCACAGGTGGCGGCGCATAAATGCGCCCAGAACAACGACGTGCTCGGCGACATCCATATCGCTTCGCGCACCAGGGCGAAGTGCGACAGGATCATCGAGTCGGTCCATGAGAAGAAGGCGCTGAAGCAGCCGGGGGTGCTCGAAGCCCATGCGCTCGACGCCCTCGACATCGAGGCGACGAAGGCGCTGATCCGGAAGACCGGCTCGCAAATCGTCATCAATGTCGGCACCGCCTTCCTCAACATGTCGGTGCTGCGCGCCTGCATGGACACGGGCGCCGCCTATATCGACACCGCCATCCATGAAGAGCCCGGCAAGATCTGCGAGACGCCGCCGTGGTACGGCAATTACGAGTGGAAGCGCGCCGCCGAATGCGAGGAAAAGGGCATCACCGCCATCCTCGGCGCCGGCTTCGACCCGGGCGTCGTCAACGCCTATGCGCGGCTCGCCAAGGACGAGTATCTCGACAGGGTGACGGATGTCGACATCGTCGACATCAATGCCGGCAGCCACGGCAAGTATTTCGCCACCAACTTCGATCCCGAGATCAATTTCCGCGAGTTCACCGGCGTCGTTTATTCCTGGCAGAACAATGAGTGGCAGGTGAATAAGATGTTCGAGATCGGCAAGGAATACGACCTGCCGGTGGTCGGCAAGCGCAAGGCCTATCTCTGCGGCCATGACGAGGTGCACTCGCTGGCGAAAAACATGGACGGCGCCGACGTGCGCTTCTGGATGGGCTTCTCCGACCATTACATCAACGTCTTCACCGTCCTGAAGAATATCGGCCTGCTCTCCGAGCAGCCGGTCAAGACGGCGGAGGGGCTGGAGGTCATCCCGCTCAAACTCGTGAAGGCCTGCCTGCCGGATCCGGCATCGCTGGCGCCGGAATATGAAGGCAAGACCTGCATCGGCGACTTCGTGAAGGGGATCAAGGACGGCAAGGAGCGCACGGTCTTCATCTACAATGTCGCCGATCACAAGGAAGCCTACAACGAGGTCGGCTCCCAGGGCATCGCCTACACCGCCGGCGTGCCGCCGGTCGCCGCGGCCATGCTGATCGCCACCGGAGAGTGGGACGTGAAGAAGATGGCGAATGTCGAGGAACTGCCGCCGAAGCCCTTCATCGACATCCTCAACCGCATCGGCCTGCCGACCCGCATCAAGGATGAGAGCGGCGACCGGGCGGTGAGCTTCGAAATGGCCGCTGCCTAGAGCGCGTGGCGGCCGCACCGATCGAGGAATCGGTGCGGCCTCGCTGTACGAAACGCCGTGCATCCTGTGGCACTTTGACTTGCAGCGCGTCTCCGGCGACGGCCGGCGGCGATCTTGCTAACCCACCGCGCGCTCGATGATGACCGGCACGGGCCGACAGACCGTATTGCAGACGGGCGAATGCTGCTGGGTATAGGCCAGCAGATCGTCAAGATCCTTCTCCGGGCAGTCCGCCTTGACGTGCATGCGGATGCGGATCTGCTCATATCCGGGCGAAACGGCGTCGTCGAGACCGAGCAGTCCCTGGAGGTCGATGTCTCCCTCGAGCTCTGTCTGGAGCTCACGGACGGTGATCCCGCGCGCCATGGCATGCAAGATGAAGGTCGTCGTGACGCAACCCGCCAGGGCATGCAGAAGAAACTCGACAGGATTGGCGCCTTCATTGTTTCCGAGCAGCACCGGCGGCTCGCCATTGGTGAACTCGAATGCCGACATGCGCGAGTCGTCTTCACGCCCGGCCCCGTAGAAATCCTTGATCGTCGAGCGGTTCTCCCCGCCGTCGATCCACCGGTTGCGCGCCCGGAATTCGAAACGGGCGAGGCTCTTGTCCGCCTTGATCGCTGCGATTGTCTCAAGCGCTGCCTGCACATTCAGACCGTTTAAGCGGACGCTGTTTACGTGCTCATTCATGGCTCATCTCCATTCGTTCTTGACTTGGTATGGCTGGCATCCCGACCAGCTTTGCATCGGGGCAATGCCAACGAAGATCAGACTAGGGCTTGAGGCGCGCTGGCTTTAGGACGATTCTGGCCGTAAGCGATCCTTTCGTGCCAATATGGAGAGGTTGACGTGAAACCAGCCGTCAAAGCCTTCATCGTGGCCCTGCCGGAAACCGCAGGCTCCGCGCTCTACGGAATTGTCGACGTCCTCGCCGCGACAGGCACGCTCTGGCGGGAACTGGTGGGCGCGGAACCGGGCGTCGGGCTCATACGTCCGATGATCGTCTCCCCGTCACGGCAATCGTTCCGCTGCGGAAACGGCATTCCGGTCTCCCCCGATCTCGCAATGGAAGAGGCGCGCGGCGCGGACATCGTGATCGTGCCTGAACTCTGGCTCGCCCCCGACGACGACATGCGCACACGCTATCCGCAAGTGAAGCAATGGATAATCGATCGCTATCAGGAGGGAAGCACCATCTATTCCGCTTGCTCTGGCTCGGTGCTGCTTGCGGCAACCGGTTTGCTCGATGGCCGCGAGGCGACATCGCATTGGGGATATCAGGATCTCTTCCGTCGGCGCTTTCCCGACGTGCGCTTCAATCCAACCCCCAACCTGGTCTTCGGCGATCCCGCCGGCCGCATCGTCACGGCCGGCGGCACGACCTCCTGGCATGATCTGGTGATCCACATCGTCGCGCGTCATTGCAGTCCCGGCGAAGCTCTGAGGATTGCCAAGGTCTATCTCTTGAAATGGCACGGGGAGGGTCAGCTTCCCTATACGAGCTTGGTGCGGCACCAGCCGCATGCGGATGCGGCGGTCCGACGGGCCGAGGAATGGCTCGCCGCCAACTTCCGGCTGCCAAATCCCGTCGCGGGCGCCGTGGCCGCTTGCGGCATCGCCGAACGAAGCCTGAAACGACGCTTCAAGGCGGCGACCGGGTCGACCCTGATGGAGCACGTCCAGAACCTGCGTATCGAAGAGGCCAAACGACTTCTGGAAACCGGCGGCGGGGCTTCGTCGGAAGATATCGCGCCGGAAGTCGGTTACGAGAACCCGGCCTTCTTCCGGCGGCTGTTCAAGCGCCATACCGGGCTGACAACCGCAGAATACCGGCGAATGTTTCGCTCTATCTCCCTGGCGGCCGAAAGCCGGAATGAGCGGGAAGCTGCCGAGGGGCATGCCCGCGCCAACTGAGACCGCTACCCTGGCGAACCTCCTCCCCGTCTCTTCAACCAGGCCCTCAGCGCGACCGCATTGTTGCGGCGCTCGTCACGCGCCGCAAAAAGCAGCGTCACCGGACCTTGGGCCAGCCGGTCGAGAAGCTCGCCTGCCGCCGCCTGCGCAGCCTCGCCTTCCAGTTCGCCGGCATAGGCTTCGCAGAACGCCTCCCATTCCTCCGGCTTGCCATGGAAGCGCTTGCGCAGCGCATCGCTCGGCGCGATCTCCCTGAGCCAGAGGTCGATCCGCGCCTTTTCCTTGGCGATCCCGCGCGGCCAGAGCCGATCGACGAGTATGCGCGTTCCGTCGTCCGGCCCCGGCGCTTCATAGACGCGTTTCAACCGGAGTGATTTCATCCGTCCCCCGTAATGAGCTTGCCGGGAATTTGTCCGGGCAGTCGGCCGTCCGCCGGCGGCGGCTACTCCTGCAGGAACGCCCGTACTTCCTCCGGCGTGACCTTACCGTCCTTGTCGGCGTCGATCGCGTCGAAAATGCGCTTGTGGATGGCACTGATCTCCTCGAAGGAGAGCGCGCCGTCACCATCGGCATCGGAGATCGCGAACATCATCTTCATCATGTGCCCGCGTCCCCCCATCATCCGGCCGTGATATCCCATACGGCCCTGCCGCATCATGTCGCCCGGCATCGCGCGCTGCTGCCCGGCCTGGGGCGCTTGATCCGGCGTCTCCGCCTGCGGCGCCTCCGGCGCGGCCTCCGGTTCCTGCGGCGCATCGGCCGCCTGGGCGGCGGCGATGTTCGTCGAGCCCAGGGTCATGATGACAGCGAGGGCGGCCACCGCGGGCAATCGCATCGATAACATGGGAATCCTCCTTCGGTTGGACAGAACAGGGTGGGCGGGAAACCGCCCCTTGCGCTTGACCCGCCCGCGATTGCGTCGCGGCCTCCTTCTCCGGTTCATGCGGCTCCGCGGGCGTCTACCGGCTGCACGTTCTGGTTCATGCGGAACAGGTTGCCCGGGTCGTAGCGGCGCTTGACCTCGACGAGCCGGTGATAATTGCCGCCATAGGCCGCCTCCACCCGGTTGACCTCGTCGGCCGGCATGAAGTTGATGTAGGCGGTTCCGGCGGCGTGCGGCCTCATCGCCTCATAGATCTCGCGTGCCCATCCGATGCAGGCCTCGTCCATGGCCGCTTCGCGCCAGCGGGCATGCACGTTCATGACGAAATGCGAATGGCGCTGCGGAAATGCCGTTTCCTCCACCGCGATCCGCCCGGCCGCACCACCGACATGGCCGATGAAAACCTCGCATTCCGGCCCCGGCAGCTTGCGGATCGCCTCGATCAGAGTATCGATCGCCGCGTCGGAAAGTTCCAGGAGATCATGGCTCTTCCAGTAGTTGCGGGCGCCCGGTGTGAGCAGCGGGTCGAAGGCCTGCTCCCAGGCGACGAAGGGATGGGGCGAGACCACGTCGGCGATCGGATTGCCAATCGCGCGCAGGGCCGCCGTTGCCTTCTCGCCCGCAGCGGTCTCGCCGCAATAGCACATGGCGAGCACCACGACCTCCTTGCCGTGCCACTCCTCAGGAATGAACGGCAAGGGTGGCGCCTGCCGAAGGACGACCCAGCAGGTGAGTTCGTCCGGCGCCGCTTCGAGCGCCTGCCGGTATTGCTTAAGGACCTCGCCTGCGCCGTCGAAGGGGTGCACGACCAGGCCCGAAAGTACCTCGGGGCCGAGCTCGTGCAGGGAGAATTCGAAAGCCGTGATGACGCCGAAATTGCCGCCGCCGCCCTTCAAGGCCCAGAAGAGGTCGCGATGCTCCGTCGGGCTCGCACGCAGCAGTTCGCCGCTTGCCGTCATCACGTCCGCCGAGAGCAGGTTGTCGCAGGTCAGCCCGAATTTCCGCGTCGTCCAGCCAAACCCGCCGCCAAGCGTCAGTCCCGCAATGCCGGTGGTGGAGTTGATGCCGACCGGCAGCGCCAGTCCGAAGGCCTGGGTTTCCTTGTCGACATCGGCGAGCGTCGCGCCGGGTTCCACCCAGGCCCTTTTCGTCGTCGCATCGACACGCACCGACTTCATCGGCGAGAGGTCGATCATCAGCCCGCCGTCGCAAACGGCGTTCCCGGCGATGTTGTGACCGCCGCCCCGCACCGCCACGAGCAACTGGTTCTCCGCCGCGAAACGAACGGCATTGATGACATCGGATGCGCCGGCGCATTGCACGATCAAGCCCGGCCTGCGATCGGTCATCGCATTCCAGATCGTGCGCGCCTCTTCGTAGCCTGGATCGCCCTGCTTCAGCGCCCGCCCGCGCAGCCGGCCTTGAAGCGCTTCGATAGCCGCGGCGCCGACGGTTGTTTTTCCTGCTTGCAGATTGGTGAGGCTCATATCATTCATGATCCGCTCCTCCCGCGATGGACCTCTGCCCCAGCAGTCGAGCATTCTGCGCCCTTGCAGGACGGCCCGCAAGCAAAGCCGTCCCCGGCCCCCTACACATCTGCGGGAGCGGCGCCGCTGTTGACAAACTCAGCGGTGCTGCCCGCATCAGGGAAGGATGGGATCAACCCGGCGCCGGCGCGGCCTCTCGGCGGAAGCCCTTGCTCGCCACCATCAGGTTCAGCGTGTAATCCTCGGCAATGCGGCCGGCGACGAGATCGGCCGAAGTGAGCCGCTCGACGACGCGCCCGCCCTGCATCACCGCCAGGCGATCGCACATATGGGTGACGACGCCGAGATCGTGGCTGACCATGAGGAAAGTCAGCCTGCGCTGCCTGCGCACCTCTTCGAGCAGATTCAGGACCTCCGCCTGCACGGACGCATCGAGCGCCGATGTCGGTTCGTCGAGGAGCAGGATCGTAGGCTCGAGGATTAAAGCCCGCGCGATCGCCACGCGCTGCCTCTGGCCGCCGGAAAGCTGATGCGGATAGCGGAAGCGGAAGCCGGAGCCGAGGCCCACCTCGTCGAGCGCCGTCAGGATACGCCGCTCACTATCGCCAAACCCGTGGATCGCGAGCGGCTCCGCCAGCTGCCGGTCGATCGTCTGGCGCGGATGCAGCGATCCGTAGGGATCCTGGAACACCATCTGCACCGCGCGGTAAAAGGCCTTGTCGCGCGCGCCTTCAAGAGTGTGCCCTTCGACCCGGATCGTGCCTGCGCTTGTCGGCGCAAGCCCGGCGATCGCGCGCAGCAGCGTCGATTTGCCGGAGCCGGACTCGCCGACGAGGCCGAAGGATTCCCCGGCCGCAATCTCGACGCTGACGTCGTCCAGCGCCTTGAAGCCGTCGAAGACGACGCTGAGATTTTCAAGCGATACGACCGCGGTCATAGCGCCCACTCCGGCTTGCGGTCGAGCACCGGCAAGGGATGGCGGTCGGCGCCGATCACCGGCATGCAGTTCAGGAGACCCTGCGTATAGGGGTGTTTCGCATTGGCGAGATCCAAGGCGGCGATCTCCTCGACGATCCGCCCCGCATACATGACGAGCACCCGGTCGCAGAAGGAGGAGACGAGCCGCAGATCGTGCGAGACGAAGATCAGCCCCATACCGCGCTCCGACACAAGTTTGTCGAGGATCGACAGCACTTCGAGCTGAACGGTGACGTCGAGCGCCGAGGTCGGCTCGTCGGCGATCAACAGTTCCGGACCGGCAATCAGCATCATCGCGATCATCGCCCTTTGACCCATGCCGCCCGAGACCTCGTGTGGATAGAGATCGAAGACGCGCTTCGGGTCGCGGATCTGCACCGCGGCCAGCATGTCGAGCGTCCGTTCGCGCGCCTCCGCGCGGCTGACCTTCTCGTGCTGCCGCAGCGTTTCGACGATCTGCCGGCCGATGCTCATGACCGGGTTCAGCGAATATTTCGGGTCCTGCAGGATCATGGCGATCCGCTTGCCGCGCAGATCCCTCAGCCGCTTCGGCGGGACGTTCAAGAGATCGATGCCGTCGAAGGAGAGCGTCTTTGCCGTTACCTCTGCCTGCGGCGGCGTCAGCCCCATGATTGCCCGCCCCGTCTGCGACTTGCCGGAGCCGCTCTCGCCGACGATGCCGAGGCGTTCGCGCCCAAGCGCGAAGGAGACGCCGCGGACCGCCTCGACCACGCCGGTGCGGGTCGGGAAGCGGACCTTCAGGTCCTCGACCGTCAGAAGGACGCTCACTGGCCGCTCTCCCGCGGGTCGAGCGCATCGCGCAGTCCGTCGCCGAGCAGATTGAAGCCGAGGCTGACGATGAGGATCGCGATACCCGGCATGGTGGCAACCCACCATTGATCGAGAATGAAGCGCCGCCCGGAGGCGATCATCGCGCCCCATTCGGGCAGCGGCGGCTGCGCGCCGAGGCCGAGGAAACCGAGGCCCGCCGCCGTCAGGATAATGCCGGCCATGTCCAGCGTGACGCGCACGATCAGCGATGACAGGCACATCGGCATCACATGGCGGAAGACGATGCGCGCCGGCGACGCCCCCATCAGCCGCACCGCGGCGATGTAATCCGAGTGGCGCACCGTCAGCGTCTCGGCGCGGGCGATCCGCGCATAGGGCGGCCAAGAGGTGATTGCGATGGCGATGACGGCGTTTTCGATGCCCGGCCCGAGGGCTGCGACGAAGGCGAGCGCCAGCACGAGCTTCGGAAAGGCGAGGAAGATATCGGTGATGCGCATGAGGACCGCATCGATCCAGCCGCCGGCATAGCCGGCCACGGCGCCGACGATCAGGCCAACGGGGGCGGCGATGATCGCGACCAGCCCCACGACCACCAGCGTCAGCCGCGAACCATGGATCAGCCGCGACAGGATATCGCGTCCCTGATCGTCGGTGCCGAGCAGATAGCCCTCGCTTCCCGGCGGCAGCAGGCGCGCGCCGGCGAGATTGCCGACGAAGGGCGAATGCGGTGCAAGGAGATCGGCAAAAGCGGCGACGAGCACCAGTGCCATGAGGATCAGAAGCCCGGCAACGGCGAGGTGGTTTGCCGAAAACCGGCGCCAGGTCATGTAGGCGCGGCCAAGCCGCGCCTGCATCCGGGATTGCGGCCGGTCTGAAAGCAGCCATTCGCGCCGCGTCATCGGGCGGGTCTGGGGTGCAAGGCTCATCGCGCGCGCGTCCTCGGGTCGAGTGTCCGATAGAGGAGATCGGACAGGAGATTGATGCCGATAAACACCGAGCCGATGACAATCGTGCCGCCGAGCACGGCGTTCATGTCGGCATTCTGCAGCGAGTTGGTTATGTAGAGCCCGAGCCCCGGCCAGGCGAAGACCGTTTCGGTCAGCACCGAGCCCTCGAGCAGCCCCGCATAGGAAAGCGCGATCACGGTCACGAGCGGCACCGCAGCGTTGCGCAGCGCATGGCCCCAGATGATCCGCGCCTCGGAAAGTCCCTTGGCGCGCGCGGCGACGATATATTCCTGCTGCAACTCGTTCAGCATGAAGCTGCGGGTCATGCGGCTGATATAGGCAAGCGAGAAATAGCCGAGCAGCGAGGCCGGCAGGATGATGTGCCGGAAGACGTCGCGGAAGACGTCCCACTGACCCTGCCAGAGCGCATCGAAGAGATAGAAGCCGGTGATCGGCGTGAAACTGTACTCGTAGACGATGTCGATGCGGCCGGGATAGGCGACCCATCTGAGCCGCGCATAGAAGACGAGGAGCGCCAGCAGAGCCAGCCAGAAGATCGGTACGGAATAGCCGATGAGACCGATGATGCGGACGATCTGGTCGGCAAGACTGCCGCGCCTGACGGCGGCGAGCACGCCAAGCGGCACGCCGATCAGCGCGCCGATCAAGGTCCCGAGCGTCGCCAGCTCGATCGTCGCCGGGAAGACGCGGCGGATATCGGTCATCACCGGATTGGTCGTCAGCACCGAGGTGCCGAAGTCGCCGGAAAGCGCCTGCCGGACATAGATGAAGAACTGCTGGTAGAGGGGCAGGTTGAGCCCCATCGCCTCGCGCGTCCGTTCGACGACATGCGCCGGCGCGCGGTCGCCGAGCACCGCCAGCACCGGATCGATCGGGATCACCCGGCCGATGAAGAAGGTGACGGCGAGCAGGCCGAGATAGGTGGTCGCCACGACGACGAAGAATTGCAGCGCCGCGGCAATGATCTTGCGGGGACGGGCGCGCCGGCGCCCGTTCTCCCGCTCTGTTGCGCTCAAGCTCAAGGAAACGGTCCTTCCGGCTATTCCTTGGAGACGTTCCAGACGTAGTTGGTGTCGAAGCTTGGGCCGAGCTTGTAGTCCTTGACGTTGCCGCGCAGTCCCGCGACTTCCGTCTGCTGGAAGATGATCACGAAAGGACTATCCTCAAGCACGGTCTTCTGAAGTCCCCTGTAGATCTCGGCACGCTTGGCGCTGTCGCGCTCGAGAAGAGCGTCCTTCGTCTTCTGCGTCAACTCCGGAACGTCCCAGGCATTGCGCCAGGCGAGCGTCTTGACCTTGCCTTCGTCGGAATTGTCGGGATTGCTGGTGAAGGTTTCGGCGTTGGAGTTCGGATCGAAATAGTCCATGCCCCACTGGCCGATATACATGTCGTGGTTGCGGGCGCGATATTTCGTCAAGGTCTGCTTGCCGTCGCCGGGAATGATTTCCAGCTTCACGCCGGCCTGGCCCAACGTCTGCTGGAAGGATTCGGCAATACCGGTCACCGGTTGGGTGTTGCGCACATCCATCGTGACGGAGAACCCGTCCGGATAGCCGGCCTTGGCCAGGAGTTCCTTGGCCTTGGCGACGTCGAGCTTGTAGGGGTTTTCGTCGAGCGCGCCGAGCACGCCCTTCGGCAGGAAGGTCTGGTGGATTTCGCCGATTGCCTTGATCAGCGTCGCGCCGATCGCGTCATAGTCGACCAGATATTTGAAAGCCTCGCGCACCTCGGGTTTCGCGAGGTCTTCGTTCTTTTGATTGAGGCTGATGTAATAGACGGTGCCCTTCGCCGCACTGGTCGTCGAGAGGTCCGAATTCTTCGAAACCGCCTCGTAGTCGCCCGGTTCGAGATTGCGGGCGACGTCGACATCGCCGGCTTCGAGCGCGAGGCGCTGGCCGGAGCTTTCCTTCATATGCCGGTAGATGACCCGGGCGAGTTTCGCCTGTTCGCCGTAGTAATTGTCGTTGCGCTCCAGCACGACGGCCTCATTGGCCCGCCACTCACGCAGCTTGAACGGCCCGGATCCGGCATAGCCGGTCTTCAGCCATTCATTGCCAAAGTCGTTGTCGTATTTGTAGGTGTCGCTCGGCTCTGCTGACTTCACATGTTCGAGCACCAGCTTCTTGTCGACCACGGAGGCAACGGTCGCGGTCAGGCAGTTGAGCACGAAGCTCGGCGCATAGGGCTGGTCGACCGTGAAGACGAAGGTCTCGTCATCGGCGGCCTTGGCCTTCTCGGTGACGTTGTCTCCCGTCAGACCGAACTGCGTGAGAATGAAGGCCGGGCTCTTGTCG
Organism: Ensifer sp. LCM 4579; assembly: GCF_001854885.1. Taxonomy (GTDB): domain Bacteria; phylum Pseudomonadota; class Alphaproteobacteria; order Rhizobiales; family Rhizobiaceae; genus Sinorhizobium. Next base: position 120,277 of record NZ_MDDV01000008.1, read on the forward strand.
AGCTTGACGGCGCGTTCGAAGGAATAGGCGACGTCCTCGGCGGTAATCGGATTGCCGGAAGCGAATTTCATGCCCGGCTTCAGCTTGAACGTATAGGTGAGGCCGTCGTCGGACACTTCCCAGCTTTCGGCGAGATCACCGACCACCTTGCTCGTATCGTTGAGATCGAGGCGGACGAGCAGGCTGTAGGTATTGCTGGTCATCTCGGCGGTCGAAATCTCGAAGGCCTCACCCGGATCCATGGTGATGATGTCGTCGATCGCCCAGGCCTGGACAAGCGTGTCTTTCGGCGTATCGGCGAATGACGGCTGGGCCACGCCCATGGCAAGTGCCATGGCCGCAGATGCAGTCAGAAGTCGAAAACGTCCTTGGAGCTTGTGCATCATATTGCGCTTCCCTCTTTTATGCCCTTTGCGGGCTCTTCTTCACGAATTCAGGCATCCTCGTGCCAGGCCTCGCCGAGGACTCTCAACCAGTTCTCCCGGCAGATCTTCTTGAGCTCGCGATCGCCGTAGCCGGCCTCTCTCAGCGCGGCGATGAGCCGCTGATTGCCCGCCGCGTCGCCGATTGCCTCCGGGATCGTCGCGCCGTCGAAATCCGAGCCGAGCGCGATGCAGTCGATGCCGAGGCGCTCGACCATGTAGTCGACATGGCGCACCATGTCGGCAAGCGGCGTGGCGGCGTTTTCCTGCCCGTCCGCGCGGAGCATTGTCGTGGCGTAGTTGAGGCCGACCAGCCCCCGGCTTTCCCGTATCGCATCGAGCTGCCGGTCGGTGAGATTGCGGGCGACTGGCGTCAGTGCATGCGCATTGGAATGGCTGGCGACGAGCGGCTGGTCCGTGGTCTTCGCGACGTCCCAGAAGCCCTTTTCGGTGAGGTGGGCGAGATCGACCAGGATGCCGAGCCGGTTGCAGGCGCGCACGAGTTCGAAGCCGGCTTCCGTCAGGCCGCCGCCGGTATCCGGCGACATCGGATAGGCGAAGGGCACGCCGTGGCCGAAGACGTTGTGGCGGCTCCACACGGGCCCGAGCGAGCGAAGCCCGGCCGCATGGAAGGTCTCGAGCCCCGCCAGGTCCGGCCCGATCGCCTCGCAGCCTTCCATGTGGAGCACGGCCGCGAAGACCCCGTCGTCGATCGCTCTCCGGATTGCGTCGGTCGAACGGCAGAGCCGCCAGGCGCCGACCCGGTCGAGCCTGAAGGCAATGTCGGCGATCTCTAACGCCGTTGCGAGCGACGGCAGGTGGTCGAGCGGAGCGGAGAGCGGTGTCGCATAATGGCCGTTGGCGTCCGGCACCTTCAGGACAAGATCGCCGGACGGGATGTAAATGGCGCAGAGGCCGCCGACTAGGCCGCCCTCCCGGGCGCGCGGCGCATCGATGTGGCCCTTGTCGGTTCCGCGCATGAACTCCGCCACCGGATCGCTGCCGCCGCGTGCGCGCTGCCAGAGCCGCAAGAGCACGTCGTTATGGCCGTCGAATACCGCCTGCATGCGCAGAATTCCTCGTTATATCAGGGAGATCGGATGGATCATCCGCCGTGCCGCGCCCGTGGGTGGACCGTCCGATGCTATTGAAAGGCACCGGCCATTTCAATGAATTTCCAGGGGCCCCTCCCGCGGGCGCTGTAGCGAAATGTTGCAGGAAAGCCGCAATCGGATAGCGAGGACCTGTCGAACGGGACGCGCAGGACGATCGAAGAGGTGCCAGGCGAGCGAAAATCTGCGATAGCTATGCGCAAAGAGCCGATGACCGCCGGTCATGACGACCGTCTGCCGCATCTCTCCTCGAGGGCACGGCGCTGAAGGACAGGCCGAGGGAAATCTGACGTGTCGTCGATCGCTGTTCTCAACCTCCCGATTCGGCTGGCGCACACCTTCATCTGCCTGGCGCTGATCCTTGGCATTGCCGGCTGCGGCGGCCGACCCGTCGGGGTTCTCGTTCCCTCCGGTTCCGCCGACGGCGCCTCCAAGGTCGATCTCCTGGTCGCCACCACCCGCAAACCCTCCGAGGACCCCGGCGTTCTTTTCACCGGCGAGCGCGCCCGGCAGTTGTCGCTGACGGAAATCGTCGTCTCGATACCTCCCGAGAAGAACCGGACGGTCGGCCAGGTACAATGGCCGAAGAAGCTTCCGCCCGACCCGAGCCGCGATTTCTCGACCGTCAGCGTCAAGCCGATCGAGGCGGGCGCGCAATCGCAGGCCTGGCTCGAGGGGCATCTGCCCCGGAGCCGGCGGGTGCTGATCTTCGTGCACGGCTTCAACAATCGCTTCGAGGATGCGGTTTATCGCTACGCCCAGATCGTCCACGATTCCGGCGCCGACGTAGCTCCGGTGATCTTCACCTGGCCGTCGCGCGCGAGCATCTTCGATTACAATTACGACAAGGAAAGCACCAACTACTCGCGCGATGCCCTGGAGGAACTGCTGCAGCGCGCCTCCAAGGATCCCGCAGTCGGCGAGATTACGCTGATGGCCCATTCCATGGGGTCGTGGCTCACCGTCGAGGCGCTCCGGCAGATGGCGATCCGCGACGGCCGCGTCGCGCCCAAGATCACCGACGTGATCCTCGCATCCCCCGACCTCGACGTCGACGTCTTCTCGCAGCAGATGCAGGCGATGGGCAAGGATCGGCCGAAATTCACGCTCTTCGTCTCCCGCGACGACAGGGCACTGACCGTCTCGCGGCGCATCTCCGGCAATATCGACCGGCTCGGCCAGATCGATCCCACCGTCGAACCCTATCGCAGCCAGCTCGAAAAGGCCGGCATCACCGTGCTCGACCTGACGGCGCTCAAGGGCGGAGACAAGCTCAACCACGGCAAGTTCGCCGAGAGCCCGGAAGTGGTGCGGCTCCTCGGCAACCGGCTGATTGCCGGCCAGACCGTGACGGACTCGGATATTGGGCTTGGCGAGCGGGTGGGCGCCGTCGCGCTTGGAACCGCGCAGACCGTCGGCAGCGCGGCCAGCGTCGCCGTCTCGACCCCGATCATGATCTTCGACCCGCGTACCCGGCAGACCTATGACGACCAACTGCGCCGGCTGGGCCAGTCGATGGAAAACACCGTCGGCTCCGCGGTCGCGCCGTAACCGCTTAGGGCTCAATGGAAGGTCGATTTCGAAAACATGTTGAGGACCAGAACCCCGGCAATGATGAGCGCCAGGCCGAGGATGGCGGCAAAGTCCAGTTTCTGCCCGAAGCTTATGTAGCCGACGAGCGAAATCAGCACGATGCCGAGACCGCTCCAAAGCGCGTAGGCGATGCCGACCGGTATGTAGCGCAGCGTATAGGATAGGAAAAAGAAGGCGACGGCATAGCAGACGACCATGAGCAGGGTCGGCGCGAGCCGGGTGAAATGCTGTGCCGCTTGCATGGCCGAGGTGCCGAGCACTTCGAAGACGATGGCGATCACCAGGACAGTATAGAGCATGGCGGGGTTCATGGGCGACGCCTCCGGTCGGTTAGAGCATGGGATTGCAGCGCCGCGCGTCTTGTCATTCGCGCAAAGATCGACGTAGCACCTCGAATTCACGCCTCACCGCAAGGATAGCGCCTTCAGCCTTTCGACCAGCTCGGCGCGCATGGCCGTGTCGGGTTCGTGGCTCTGTATCAGGTCTGCCAGCCACACGCCGTCGGCGGCAAACCGGGCGATCAGGCAGTTGGGCGAGCCGTCGGTCTTTGCGAACTCGGCCGAACGGCGCGCCACCCAATCTCGCCAGCGCGCCTTGAGCTGCGGTTCGGCTAGCAGCGCAATCGCCAGCACCTGCCAATCCTGTCCTTCCGCTTCTACGTCGAGTGCGAAGCAGACGGCGAGATAGGCGCGGGTGAAACGTCCCCGTTCGACATCGTCATCGGCCATCGCCGCCTCGATCGCCCGGTCGAAGCGGGCGACGAGTTCGTCGAACAGGCCGTCGAGCAGTGCAAGCTTGTTGGGAAAATGGTGCAACAGCCCGCCTTTGCTGACCCCGGCTGCCTGCGACACCCGATCGAGCGTCACTGCGGCGATCCCCTGCTCGAGCGACAGCCGTGCGGCAACCTCCAGCAATTGCTGGCGCACTCGCTCCGGCTGCTTCTTTCTCTGATGGGCGCTAATCATGGCGCATTAAACATACCGTCTGGACGGTTTGTCAAGAGGCTGCGTTTCAAATGCAGCGCCGCCGCGATGAAACGCCGCAAGCGGCGAGCAGGCATTGTCCGCGGATCGGGCCCACGATACGAGATCCGTTCAAAGGAAACGGCGATGACGGAATCGACGACGCTTTACGAGGCGATCGGCGGCGACGCGACGGTGCGGACGCTGACGCGGCGCTTCTACGAACTCATGGACAGCCTGCCCGAGGCGGCTCGCTGCCGCGCCGTGCATCCGCCGGACCTCGCGGGCAGCGAGGAAAAGTTCTACGAATACCTGACCGGCTGGCTCGGCGGCCCGCCGATCTATGTGGAGAAGCGCGGCCATCCGATGCTGCGCCGCCGCCATTTTGTCGCCGGGATCGGACCGGCCCAACGCGATGAATGGCTGCTCTGTTTCAACCGCGCCCTGGAGGAAACCGTCTCCCATCCGAAGCTCAGGGAAATCATCCTCGCGCCGATCACCCGGCTCGCCTTTCACATGCAGAACAAGGAATAGTGTCGAATGCCGAACGGGGCGCTGCGCTCGACCATGCTTTTCGTCGCCGGACTGATGGGCCTCTTCGGCGTCGCCGCGGCCGCCGCCGCTTCGCATGGGGCCGACCCTCGGCTCCTCGGCGGCGCATCCGCCATGTGCCTCGCCCATGCGCCGGCGCTCGTCGCGCTCCATGCCGGATGGGCGCACTTTCGCACGGCGGCTATCGCGGCCCTGCTGCTCGCCGCAGGAACAGCCCTCTTCGCCGGTGACCTGACGCTCCGTCATTTCGCCGGCCACGGCCTCTTCCCGATGTCGGCACCCCTCGGCGGGTTGACGATGATGGCGGGGTGGCTCGCCGTGGCGTTCGGGGCCTTTTTGCCGCGCCGATAGTTTGCTGGGCAGAGGGGGCAAGACACGCCACAAAGCGCCAGGCAAGAAACCCCCTACGCCCCCTCGACTACCGTATAGCCTTCGAATTTGGGCGGACCCAGATACATGGCGCGATTGTCCCCGGCATTGCGGTGGGCCGCCCGGAAGTTTTCCGATTTCGTCCAGGTGAGGAACGCGTCCTTGCTTTCCCAGGTCGACTTGGAAATGAACGGCGTATAGCCCTCTTCCGGCACGCTCTCGCCACGCAGCAGATGAAAATCGATGAAGCCGGGCATTTCGGCAAGACCCGAATCGCGCCCTTTCCAGACGGCCTCAAAGGCCCCCTCCTGTCCGACGGCGACACGGAAACGGTTCATCGCGAAATACATGGGCTACCTCCCAAGCGCCTTCTTCTGCGCAGCGCACCTCGCCTCCGCATCCGGGAACGGCAGGATAACGGCTTCGGGCGAAGGCACAAGACCGTGCGGCGCCCTGCCCGGCTGCCGCGCCGGGAACTCCGCCAAGCCGGGGTTGTCCTCCAGCATCCGCGCGCGGCGCGTCAGCAATTCGTAGAGTTCCGGCACCAGCCCATCCCCGAACTGGGAGGCCAGCTTATGAAGGCCGATCATCATCATCTGATCGGGACGCTCGTCATTCATCGTCACTTCTCCATGCGCCGACGCGCGCTCGACGTCGATGTTGCCGGGGCTCAATCCTCGCTGCCGGCGGTGAGGTTGTTCAGCGCCCGCTCCAGGCTCGATTTCGAGCCGTTGCGCAGCGGCACGAAGGCCTTGCCCCACTTTTTGCAGCCGGTCTTCACGCGAAGACACGCATCATGGCTGATGCAGTCGATCGGGCAGAAGACACAGTCGACCGACGGGAGAACCCGGTCGATGCGTGATACCGCCTCCCGTAAACCGCCATCGTGGTGGATGAGTTCCGCTCCAAAGGAACTGGCGATCTCGCGCAGATGCGCCACCTGGCAGTCGCGGCCGCCGACATAGAGGAAGCTGCGGCCTTCGAGCGTCGCCTTGCCGCTCCCGGTGCTCGCCTCCGGCTTAGGCTTGCCCTTGCCGCCCTTGGCTGAATTCTGATCGTGCTGCCGTTTGCCGCGCATCCATTTTTCTCCGTCTTTTTCTCGCGGGCGCGTTTTCTGCCGCCGACCGCCATCAGATATCTTCCGGCACCCACAGCGCCCGGTTGCATGGTGGCGGCAACTTATTAAACTTGATTATGCGAGTAAAGTATAAACATGACTTTACAACTCATATTTTTTCGGAAGAGATGAGCCGGCGCCACGCCGGGCGGCGTGGCTGGTCCATGGCGCTTCGTCAGCGTTTGAACTCGAGCGGTATGGTAAAAGCCCATTTGTCGCGCCCGGCGCCGGCAGGTATCGCCGGAAAGGGTGCTGCACGACGAACGGCATCGAGTGCCGCCTCGTCGAGAAGCGCCGAACCGGCGCTCTTGGCGATGCCAACGCCGGCAAGCCCCCCATCGGAGGTGACGGTAAAGCGCACATGCGCGACGCCGCGCAGGCCCTGGCGCTTGGCCTCCGCGGGATACCGGAAGGCGCGGTTCAGCTTCCGCCGCACCTTGCCCGGATAGTTCGAGACGGCTGCGTTACCCGCCTGTCGTGCGCTGCCTTTGGCGCCCGTGGCCGCGCTCGCGGCCGCGTTTTCCACGCCGTCCGCCTGACCTTTGACCTGTGTCTTCGACTGGCTTCCGGCTTCGCCCGCCTTTTTTCGCGCGACCTGCTTTCTCTTCACCGGCTCCTTCTTCGGTTCCGGCGTTTCGAGTCTCTCCACGTTCTTCGGCGGCTCCGGCCTCGGCTGCGGAACGACCGTCTCGACCGGGGCGACACTCGCCACCACTGCTGACTCCGCGACTTCGACGATCGGCATCTCCTCTGTCGGGACGATGACGTCCGCTTCCGCTGGCGCCACCTCGGAATGCGGTTCGGAAGCGACTTCGGGCATCGTCGGCTCGACCTCTTCAACCGCCTCTTCCACGGGTGGGATCTCGCTCGGCGTCAGTTCCTCCGGCGTCGCCTCTGTCGGCTCAACGACATCGGACACGTCGCCGGCCTGGACTGTCTCTTCGAATGCGTTGCCGAGCAGCGCAACCTCCATGGCGGCGCCTCCGGCCATCCGAATCTCGTCTTCGTCGCGCTCGAACAACATCGCGCCGCCGGCATGCGCGAGCAGCGACAGGGCGATCGCCCCGGTCCATATGACGATTTGCTTCATCCGAACCCGCCCTTCCGTCGGCCTGCGAGAGCCGGGCTTTATCAGCCCTTGAGTTCCACCGCCGATTTGGAACCGGTCTTCAGACCCCTCATGCAGGCGCCCTTGTCGATCCCCTCGCCGACGCAAGCCGGAGCATCGTTGATCAGCAGGCTTTTGACCGCCTCGCATTTCGTGCCCGGCAGATCGAATTGCCGGACCTTCGTCTTGCCGGCAGGCAGGTCGCGGAAATCGAGCACGGCCATGCGCTCGACCAAGCCCTTCTGATCGAAGAGCACAAATTCGAACGAGGCCTTGGAAAGCGACTGCTGGAGGCGATTATCGGCAACGAAGGTGAGCATGCAGCCCTTCTCCGACGGGGCAATCTCGTTCAGCTCGATCGAGAGCCCGCCGGATTGCGCGTCCTGCGCGGCAACGGCTCCTGTGAGGCCAAGAATCACGATTGCGGCCGATAGAGCCGAACGGCAAAGAGGGGCCATCATCACAACATCCCTGGTCCGCGATCGCGCCCGCCTGCTCTTCGCCGGCGGCGCGATCTAATAACTTGACTTCGTGTATTGCGTCCTTAAAAAAATATGAGTAATGAAGTCAAGATAACAAATGGAAGAGGTGACGAAGAAGAGGATTTTGCCTGAAGTTCTCGCCATCCGCGCCCGCGGCGACCGACGAGACCATGGAAGCCGTGTTCGGCTGCCGGCTGCAGGTGAGCGTCGCGCCTGCGCGCGATGTCCCCTTCGTGCTGCCGCAGTCGGCCGCCCGCTGAGCTTGGGCAACGGCAGCAAACCGCAGCAACGCCAAGATTTATCGAAACAAATCTCTCCCTCATGCGTTGATCGGGCATGCCCGCGCGGCGCGGCCGGTTTCGCCGGCAGCATCGTGTGTCTTGCAGGTCACACGCCGGCTCCTGCCGGCGTTTTTAGCGGAGGGAGCGAAAATGGCGACTGGTCTCTTCTCGAGTTCGAGCACGCGGAAGCACAACGGCGGATCCGGCGATACATCGATCCAGGACCAACTCGACGAAATCCGCAACGACGTCGGAAAACTCGTGGCCTTGCTGGCGGATCGCGGCCTCGCCGCATCGGAGGAGGCAAAGGCGAGGGCGCAAGATGCCCGTGCGAGAGCGGCAACAGACCTCGAGGACCTGCTGGCAAGCGGAGAACAGATGCTCTCCGAACTGCGCGGCCGCTATGCGGATACCGAAAGACAGCTTCGCACGGTCGTGCGCGAACACCCGGTCGCAACGCTTGGCACCGCGGCGGCAATCGGGTTGATCGCGGCCGCTCTCCTGCGCAGGTAACAAGACGATCAAGATATCCGGGCGAAATCTCGAAGAGGCGCCCGGAAGCCGGACCGGAAAGGATGTCTTTCCGGTCCCCGTTGCGATGAGGAGCGATTTACATGGGGACACTGGGGGCCGTCTTGTCCGCCCTGCTCGCGGCCGATCTGAGTGCCACCGCCGCGCGCTACAGGCGCAACGCGATCCTGTGGGCGATCATCGCCGTTCTGCTCGGCAGCACCTATGTCTTCGTTCTCGTCGCCATTGCCCTGGCACTTGCTCAACACTATTCTCCGGTCATCGCCGCGGCAATGGTCGCGGCCGTGCTCTTTGCGACTGCCCTGATCCTCATTCTTGTGCTGGTCGTCCTTCACGCTCGCGATCGACGGCTGGCCGAGGAACGCCGACGCCGCGCGCTGCTCCAGGCAAATCTCGGTCTGATCGCCGTCACAGGCGTCGTGCGCAGCCAGCCTTTGCTCGCGCTGGCCGCCGCAATCGCAGTCGGAACCCTGCTCGGCCTTCGCACGGGCAGGCGGCGCGGAGAGCCTGAGCGCTAGCGCATCGCCCCGAAAATCGTACCCGATTTCCGGGGCGATGCGCAGGTTCAAAGAGTTACAGCGACTTTGCGCGTCTGAAAAGGCGCGCGGCGCTGCAGGTCGACGGGCCCAAAATAACTTCGTCAAAGCGGCAGATGTATCAGCGCCGTCACGCCGGCCGACATGTATTCGACCTTCACCGAGCTGCCGATGATCTTGTCCAGGCTGCGCTCGATCAGAAGCGAGCCGAAGCCGCGCCGCCGCGGCTCCCGGACAGGCGGCCCGCCGACCTCGGTCCAGGTCAGGTGCAGGACGGCACTACCATCCTCGACGACGCTGCGCGCGGTGAGAACGATCTTGCCCTTCGGTACCGAGAGCGAACCATACTTCACCGCATTGGTCGCCAACTCGTGCAGCACAAGACCGAGCCCTACGGCCTGATCCGGCCCGAGGAGTATCTCGTCCTTGTGCAGTTCGACCTGTTCCGCATAGTCGCTGACATAGGGCCGCAACTGCTTCGAGATCAGTTCCGAAAGTCGGATCGTGCCCCATTCATGATCCGACAGAAGCCCATGCGCTTCGGAGATCGCCTGCAGCCTGCCGGCAAAGGCCATCATGAATTCGGCCGGGTCGCTGGTCTGGCGCAGTGTCTGACGCGCCAGCGATTGCAGCATCGCAAGCGTGTTCTTGACCCGGTGGTTCAGTTCCTTGAGCAGAAGCCTGGTCCGCTGGACGGCCACCTGCTGCTCGGAAACATCGATCGTCATGCCGAGAAAGGTGAGCGGTGCGCCCTTGCCGTCACGGTCGTGCACGCGGCCGCGGCCGAGCAGCCAGCGCTCGCTTGCCCGGATCCGAAACATGCCGTCATATTCCTCGTCCGCGGCCATTGCCGTGCGAAGCTTCGCGAAGGTTGCGGCACGGTCATCCGGATGTATGGCGGAAAAGACCGCCTTGGCGCTCAGCGAGCGCTCCGCCGGCAGTCCGAACATGCGCGTCATGGCGCCATCGCCCACGACCGTCCCCGCACGAATATCCCAGAGCCAGCTGCCGACATTCGCGGCTTCGAGCGCCATGGCGAGCCGCTGCTCCCGCCGCAGAAGCGCCGCTTCGTTCAGCGAATGCCGATGCGCCTTGTCCTTGACCTTCAACAACGTCGCCGCGACTTCGGCAATCCGACGCAACTCCTCGACCTGTTTTGCCGAGACGCCGCTATGCGCGACGACGTCGAGGACGCAGACGGTCCCGACGGCCTGTCCCGCAAGTATGATCGGAACGCCCGCATAGAACCGCAGGGAGGGCGCCTCGGCGACCTTCGGCCAGTGGCGGAAAACCGGATGCTTCGATGCGTCGAGCACGAGGAAGACCTCGCACGCTTCCTGCGCAATCGTGTGCACACAGAACGATTCCTCCACACGTACACGCGTTTCCGGCGTTCCGACGGCGGCTTTGAACCATTGCCAATCCCGACCGACGAGCGTGATGTGAGCGATCGGTGCCTCGAAGATGCCGGCGGCCAGCCTTGCCAGCGCGTCGAAGTCGCTGTCCGGCTGGGCCATGTCCGGCACGGCGGCATGCAACGCACCGAGTCGATCCTGCGAGCCGAGCACGCGAGCAAGCGTCGGAAGCATCGCTGTTACCTCATGCACTCGATCCGAGCTCCCACTTGGCCTCCTCCGGCAGGGCGAGGCGCCGGCGCGAAGACGCCTGCAGCGCCGCGGATCTTATCAGACGCGCAAACGTCGCTGCAGCATTTTGAAGTGCTGCATGTCTTCGTCCTTGAAGCGAGATTGATTTAAACGAGACCTGCAGCACGGTGTATCGACTGAAATCATAGCGCCTGCTCTTCGAGTTCGATATCCCGTGAGGACAAGAGATTGCAGGTTCCCGTTCGCGGCGGCGAGCTTTGCCTCAACCAATGCGGCTGCAGGACACGGGCCGCGTCGAGCGAACCGTCAAAGCGGATGGCTGTCACGAAACGAAGGCACGGGACGTTATGGGAGCCGAAGTCTCATCCGGCCCGTAGTCGTTTTCACCCTGGACCTGAAGGATTTCCTGAAGGCGCTGGCGGGCGCGGTTGACGCGGCTCTTGATCGTGCCGAGCGCACAGCCGCAGATCGTCGCTGCCTCCTCGTAGGAAAACCCGGAAGCCCCGACAAGGATGATCGCTTCGCGTTGATCCGGCGGCAATTGGTCGAGCGCCCTGCGGAAATCCTGCAGGTCGAGGGAGCCATACTGTTCCGGATGATGTGCCAGCGCCTCGGTCAGATGGCCGTCGCTGTCCTGAACCTCGCGCCCACGCTTGCGCATCTGGCTGTAGAGCTCATTGCGCAGGATCGTGAAGAGCCACGCCTTCATGTTGGTGCCGATCTGGAAATGGTCCTGCTTGGCCCACGCCTTCATGATCGTGTCCTGCACCAGATCGTCGGCCCGATCGTGGCGTCCGATCAAAGACATGGCGAAAGCGCGCAAGCTCGGCAGGGCAGCAAGCATCTCACGCTTGAACTCTTGGTTTTCGGATGGCATCCGGCGCCTACTCCTTGCCTTGCCGCACCGTTCTTTGCTCGGCAGCTTCCAGCCTCTCCAAAAGCTCGAGAAAGCGCGCCGGTATGGCCTCCTCCTGCACGGACTGATAGAGCGCCTTCAGCTTCGTCGCGATCTGCGCGTTCGGATCATCGCTCTTAGGGTTCGCCCCCATCGGCCTCCCTGCCCCTGAAGTATATCTCATTTTAAACTGTCGCCCTTGTTTGAATGCGCATTCTTGCCCCGCGCATTCGCTGCGGAGAAAAATGCCTGCTCATTAACGCCACAAAATTTTGAAATGTTCCCGTACGGAACCTTTTTTTCGACGGCACGTTTCCGCAGCGGAACAAATCAAAAATGAATAATGACTGGATCGAGGGAGTCCTGCATGACACTGTCCACCCGCATCGCTCCGTTTCTTCCCTATCTACGCCGCTATTCCCGCGCTCTCACCGGATCTCAGACTTCGGGCGACGCCTATGTCGCAGCCGTTCTCGAGGCGCTGATCACGGACCAGGCGATTTTCCCCGACTCGAGCAATGACAAGGTAGCGCTGTTTCGCCTCTTCACGTCCTTGTTCGGCTCGTCCTCCATGCTGGTCCCGGAACCGGCATCGCCCTTCGCCTGGGAACAGCAGGCATCCGTCAATCTCGCCGCCGTCACCCCGCTCGCACGCCAGGCCTTCCTGCTGGTTTCGGTCGAAGGCTTCAACGCGCGAGAGGCCGCGGAAGTGCTCGACATAGGCACCGAAAAGCTCGCCTCTCTCCTGGAACGCGCCTCGGCGGAAATCTCCCGCCAGGTTGCCACCGATATCATGATCATCGAGGACGAGCCGCTGATTGCGATCGATATCGAGCAGATGATGGAAAGCCTCGGTCACCGTGTCACCGGAATCGCACGAACCAGGGACGAGGCCGTCGCCCTCTTCCACTCGACGAAACCCAGCATGGTGCTCGCCGATATCCAGCTCGCCGACGGCAGTTCGGGCATCGATGCCGTCAACGAGATCCTGAAGACGAACGCCGTCCCGGTGATCTTCATCACCGCTTTCCCCGAACGGTTGCTGACCGGCGAGAGACCCGAGCCGACCTTCCTGGTGACCAAGCCCTTCAACCCGGAAATGGTCAAGGCGCTGATCAGCCAGGCGCTGTTCTTCAACGAGTCGACAAAGGCTGCGGCCTGATCCGCATCCATACCCGTCATTCCTGCGCATAACGGAAACGGCTTGTTGCCACATCGCGCTACAGCGCCGCGCGTTTGTGAGTTTCGCGGCCCGCTCAGAAGCCAGAAATCGTCATGTCTCCACACGCAAAACAGCCAGTGCCGAGGGAAGGCACTGGCTGAGCTAATGCAACTCACTGAGGGGGATCGTGAGTTGGCAACCGGCGGTATGCCTCCGACGTCACATTGGGGGCCATGTGCGTCACCGCTCGGCTATGGCGCAAAACGCGCAAACAAAAAAAAGGTTCCGGCGGGACAAAAAATCTTTGACCCGGCGCTAGCGGCAGTGACTAGCGCATCGCCTCCAGTTCGGCGCGATGGCGGTGGAGGGCAAGAAAGCGCCGATAGTCCCGGTCGTAGAAGCTGCGCAGCGTCGAATCCGGAAGCCGCTCCCTACCCGTCGAGGCCATGGCGCTCCCTGCGGCAGGCAAGTCCGGGTAGAGCTCTCCCGCGACAGCTGCCGCCATCGCCGTGCCGAGTAGGACGGCATCAGGCGTTTCCGGCGCGACCACCCGGCATCCGGTGACGTCGCAATAGAGCTCCATCAACAGCGGATTGCGCACGTGGCCGCCGGTGACGTGCAGCGTGTCGAGGTCGTAACCGGCCTCTTTCATCATTTCGAGGATGTGGCGAATTCCGAGCGCGATTGCGACGCAGGTCCGCCAGTAGAGACGGCACAGCGCATCGAAGGACGAATCGAGCGCCAGCCCGCTGATGACGCCGAGCGCGTGCGGGTCGGCCAGCGGCGAGCGGTTGCCGTGGAAATCCGGCAGCACATGGAGGCGATCGGCGAAATCGGCGCCGTGCAGCGCGCGCAATTGCTGCACGCGCGCGATGATGCTGCTGTGCGTCTCAGGCGAAGGCTGGCGCCCGCCACCATGCAGGCGAACAACGTGGTCGAGCAGCGCTCCCGTTGCCGACTGCCCGCCCTCAATCAGCCAGAAGCCCGGCAGCACTGCCTCGAAATAGGGCCCCCACATGCCGAAGCCGGGCTTCATCTCCATGGAGAAGGCAACGATGCAGCTTGACGTGCCGGCGATCAGCGCCAGTTGCCTTTCGAGTTTTTCCGGATCACCGGCAAAGCCTCCGAGTACGCCGAGTGCGCCGGCATAGGCATCGATCAGCCCCGGCGCCACCCGGCATTCGGTGTCCAATTCAAGCGCCGCCGCCGCGCTCGCCGTCAGCTTCCCGACGGCGCCCCCGACCGGCAATGTCTCTTCCGGCAGGCCGCCGCGCTCGAGCAGGTCGGCAAGGCCGATCCGCTCGAGATAGTCCTGCTGCCAGCCGCGTTTCCGATGCGCAAGATAGTTCCATTTCGCCGTCAGCGTGCAACGCGAGCGCGCGGTGCTTCCGCTCGCCCGCCAGGACATGTAGTCGGCCAGATCGAAGAAATAGCCCGCCTTCGCCCACTGCAGCGGCAGGTTCCGCTTCAGCCACATCAGCTTCGGCATTTCCATCTCCGGCGAAAGGACGCCACCGGAATGATCGAGCACCGGATGCCTGGTGGCGGTGCAGAGATCGGCCTCGTCCAAGCCCCGGTGGTCGAGCCAGACGATGGTGTCCCAGCGCCCCTCGCCGTCGCGATTGACCGACAGCGGCGCGCCCTCGCGATCGCGCACCACCAGCGAACAGGTCGCATCGAAACCGATCGCCGCGACGCTTTCGGCGCTGACACCCGCTTCATGCCGGGCCGAACGCACCGCCGCGCACGCCGCCGCCCAGATGTCTTCGGAATCATGCTCTGCGTGGTTCTCCGCCGGCTGGTTCATGGCGATTGGCCGGTCGGCGCGCGCCAGAAGCTTTCCCCTCCGGTCGAACAGGCCGGCACGGGCGCTGCCGGTTCCGATGTCGACCGCAACGACGTATTCCCGCATTGATGGATTCCCCGTCCCGAGATATGCAAGTGCCGCCGGCCTCTACAGCGCCGTGCGTCATATCGGACGCGCAAAGATCGCTGTAGCACTTCAGTGACCGCATGTGTCCATTAATCGAGGCCGATTTAGCGACACACGCAGTTGGCGTAGGGCGTTCAATTCGTTCCGATCATTGTCGGACAAACTGTATCAATTCGCCCATGTCGTCAAACAACACATCCGGATCGAGACTGGCGAGCGCCCGCCGGTGTCGCTCGTTGCGCGCGTGGCTGGCGCCCGCAAAGGCGAAGACGCGCATTCCCGCGGCCTTTGCCGCTTCAATTCCGGCTGGGCTGTCCTCGATGACGATGCAATCGGCCGGCCTGTAACCCATCTCGGCGCTCGCATGCAGGAAGAGGTCGGGGGCCGGCTTGCCGTGTTTCACCATGCTCGCACTGAAAATATGCGGCTCGAAGAGATCGATGAGCCCGGTCACCGTCAGTGAAAGGCGGATGCGTTCCGGCTGGCTCGACGAGGCGACGCAGCATGCGCCGCCGAGCTGCGCAGCGGCTTCGCGCACGCCGCGGATCGGTTTCAGTTCCTGGCGAAAGCGGGCATAAAGCCGCATCCGCATCCCTTCGAGGAAGACGTCGTCCGTCGCAAGCCCGTACTCCGCGTGCAGGATCGCCGACATGCTCTTGAGGCTGCGTCCGAGGAAGCGTTCGCTCGCCTCTTCGATCGTCATGGAAACCCCCGCGGCCTGGAGCGACTCGACCAGAACAGCGAGCGAGATCGGCTCGCTGTCCACAAGCACGCCGTCACAGTCGAAAATGACCAGTCCGGACGCGTGCACCGCCATTGCCTAATCCCTGAGTTCGCCGTCCAGATAGAGCTGGAGTGTGGCGCGCGTACCCTTTTCCGAGAGTGTTTTCAAGGCATGTGCGAAGCGGCGGCGGAAGAGATCGGACTGCGCGACTTCGCCGAATATGTCGGAAAGCGCGAGGAACGCCGCAGGCTCGTCCTTTGCCGCGAGCGCTGCGGCATGCAGCCGGTCGGCGTTTGCGTCGTTGAAGACGATGTCCTTGCCGCTCTCGGATTTGCCTGCGAAATAGTGGCACCAGAGCGCGGAGACCAGCGACAGCCCGACCACATCCTCGCCGCGGCTCAGCCGGTCGGCTGTCGATGGCAGGATGAATTTCGGCTGGCGGTTGGAGCCGTCCTGGGCCAACCGGGCAATCGTATCGCCGATCTTCCGGTTTGAGAAACGCTTCTCGATAAGTTTGTAGTAGTCCTTCAGGTCCGTGTCCGGAACCGGCGGGATCACCGGGATGATCTCCTCGTGCTCGAGCTTTGCCAGGAAGGCGCGGATCAGCGGCTCCTCCATGGCCTCGTGAACGAAATGAATGTCGAGCAATGCCGCCGGATAGGCGATCGCCGCATGGCCGCCATTGAGGATGCGGATCTTCATATGCTCGTAGGGCGCCACGTCGGGAACGAATTGCACACCGACCTCTTCCAACGCCGGGCGACCCTGGGGAAAATTATCTTCGAGCACCCACTGTTTGAACTCCTCGCAGAAGACCGGCCAGGCATCGTCGATATCGTAATCCGACGCGACGATGCCGATCTCGCGGGCGCCGGTCGCCGGCGTAATACGGTCTACCATACCATTCGGAAAGGCGACATTCGCGTCGATCCAATCGGCAAAGGCCGGATCGGAGAGGCGCGCGAGACCGGAAACGGCGGCATGCGTCACCTCGCCATTGCCCGGAATATTGTCGCAGGACATGATGGTGAACGGCGGAATGCCCTTTGCCCGCCGCTCGGCAAGGCCCGCAAGAATGAGACCGAAGACGGTCTTCGGTGACGAGGGGTTGCGCGCATCCTCGATGATCGCCGGATGCTCAGGATTGAAGACTCCGGATGCCGGATCGATGAAATAGCCCCCCTCCGTGATCGTCAGCGACACGATGTGGATGAAGGGGCTTGCAAGTTGGGCGACGATGGCCGGCGTGTCGCCGGGCTTCAGATATGCGACCATCGCGCCGGTCACCCGAGCCGCGGTGCGGTTGTTGTCCTGCTCGACCACGGTCGTCAGGAAATCCTGCGCTTCGAGCTTGGCGCGGATGACCTCGTCCGAGGGCAGGACGCCCGCCCCGATGATCGCCCAATTGCGGTCGCGCCCCAGATTGAAGAGATCGTCGAGGTAGACGGCCTGATGGGCGCGATGGAAGTTCCCGACGCCGAAATGCACGATTCCGGCCCTGAGATCATGCCGGCCATACCCGGGCACGCCGGCTTTGGCCTTGATCGCGTCGAGCGTGGCAAGCGAGAGTTTGGTCGTCATCCTGTCGTTCCTTTCGAGAACCCGGCCTCAGCTCATCCAGTTGCCGCCGTCGACGTTGTAGGTTTGGGCCACGACATAGTCGCTTTCCGACGAGGCGAGGAAGACCGCCATCCCCGTCAAATCCTCGGCGGTGCCCATCCGGCCATAAGGGACGGCCTCGCCGACGAGCCGCTTCTTCTCGCCGAGAGGGCGGTTCTCATATTTGGCAAACAGTGCGTCGACCCCGTCCCAGTGCTCGCCCTCGACCACGCCGGGGGCAATCGCGTTCACATTGATCCGATGCTTTATGAGGTCGAGGCCTGCAGACTGGGTGAGGCTGATCACGGCCGCCTTGGTGGCGCAATAGACGGCGACCAGCGCTTCGCCGCGTCGGCCCGCCTGGCTCGCCATGTTGATGATCTTGCCGCCACGCCCCTGCGCGATCATCTGTCTCGCCGCCGCCTGCAGCGTGAAGAGCGTGCCAGCAACGTTGATTGAAAACAGTCTCTCGTAGCTTTCGCGGGTGATCTCGATGATCGGTGCGAGGTCGAAGAGAGCGGCGTTGTTGACGAGGATGTCGAGCGCGCCGGCTTGCCGCACGGTCGCGGCGATAGCCGCATCGATCGAGCCCTGTCGGGTGACGTCCATCTCGACCGCGTGAGCACCCGGGCCGATTTCCGCGGCGGTCTCCCTCGCACGTTCCAAATCGATGTCGGCGATCGCGACCGTCGCGCCCTCGCGTATATAGGCTTCCGCGAATGCCCGGCCGATACCCCGTGCCGAGCCGGTGATCAGCGCATTCTTGCCGTCGAGACGTTTCATCGGATTGCCATTCCCTTCTCGTCGAACCTGTGCACGCGCTGGGCGTCCGGCGTCAGGAACACCTGATCGCCATGAGTCACGGGGAAGTCGCCGCTGACGCGTGCCGTCATCGTGTCGATGCCGTCGGCTTTGACATGCAGGAAGGTGTCGGAGCCGAGATGTTCGGCGACTCCGACGGTGCCGCGCCATGTCCCGTGGTCCTTCGAAAGCACGAGATGTTCGGGGCGGATGCCGATCGTGTGGGCGTGGTAGGCCGCAGCCGGCGCTCCGGAGACGAAGTTCATCTTCGGCGAGCCGATAAACCCCGCGACGAAGAGATTGTCCGGCCGGTGATAGAGCTCCAGCGGCGAGCCCACCTGCTCGATACGGCCGCGATTGAGCACGACGATCTTGTCGGCCATTGTCATCGCTTCGACCTGGTCATGGGTGACATAGATCATGGTCGTCTTCAGCTGCTGGTGAAGCTGACTGATCTCGAGCCACATATTGACCCGCAGTGCCGCGTCGAGATTCGACAGCGGTTCATCGAAGAGGAAGGCGTCCGGCTGGCGGACGATGGCCCGTCCGATCGCCACGCGCTGGCGCTGACCGCCGGACAACTGGCGGGGCTTGCGCTCGAGATAGTCGGTCAGGTTCAGGACACGCGCCGCATCCTGAACCTTCTTGTCGATCACCGACTTGTCCTCGCCCGCCATCTTTAACGGAAAGGCGATGTTGCCGCGCACGCTCATATGCGGGTAAAGCGCATAGGACTGGAACACCATCGACAAACCGCGCTTGGCCGGCGGCAGCTCGGTCGCGTTCTTGCCATCGATGACGACTTCGCCGCCGCTGACGTCTTCCAGACCGGCAATCAGCCTCAGAAGCGTGGACTTGCCGCAGCCGGAGGGGCCGACGAAGACGACGAATTCGCCGTCATTGATGTCGAGATCGATCGACGGGATCACGGCGTGGGCGCCGAAGACCTTCGAAACGTTCTTCAGTGTAATGCTTCCCATGGTCGTTTCCTTACTTGACCGCGCCGAAGGTGAGGCCCCGCACCAGTTGCTTCTGCGAGAACCAGCCGAGGATGAGGATGGGGGCGATCGCCATCGTCGAGGCCGCCGACAGCTTCGCGTAGAAGAGGCCCTCGGGGCTCGAATAGGAGGCGATGAAGGCGGTCAGCGGCGCAGCCCGTGCCGCGCTGAGATTGAGCGTCCAGAACGCCTCGTTCCAGGCGAGAATGATGTTGAGCAGGAATGTCGAGGCGATGCCGGGGATCGCCATCGGTGTCAGGACATAGATGATCTCCTTGGCGAGCGATGCGCCGTCCATGCGCGCCGCCTCGAGGATCTCGCCGGGAATTTCCTTGAAATAGGTGTAGAGCATCCAGATGATGATCGGCAGGTTGATCAGCATCAGCACCAGGACAAGGCCGACGCGGGTGTCGAGCAGCCCCGTATTGCGGAACATGAGATAGAGCGGCACCAGCACGCCGACCGGCGGCATCATCTTGGTGGAAAGCATCCACATCAGCACGTCCTTGGTACGTTTCGTCGGCGCAAAGGCCATCGCCCAGGCGGACGGAACGGCAATCATCAGGCCGAGCAGCGTCGAGCCGAAGGAGATGACGACCGAGTTCATGAAGTGCTTGAAGTAGTCGGACCGGCTCTGCACCTCGAAATAGTTTTGCACCGTCCAGTCGAAGAACAGGAAGGCTGGCGGAGAGGCGATCGCCTGGGCCTCCGTCTTGAAACTGGTGAGGAACGTCCAGAGGATCGGGAAGAAGATGAGGATGCCGATGGTCCAGGCCGCGGCCGTCGTCAGCAGCTTGCGCCGGGTCGAAACATTGCGTGCCATTTGATCAAGCCTCCAGCGTCTTGCCGATCATGCGCATCAGGAAGATTGCGACGATATTCGCGAGGATGACGGCTATGATGCCGCCGGCGGACGCGCCACCGACATCGAACTGCAGCAGCGCCTGCGCATAGACCAGGAAGGTGAGGTTGGTGCTCTGCGTGCCGGGGCCGCCATTGGTGGTGACGAGGATCTCCGCAAAAACGGACAAGAGGAAGATCGTCTGGATCAGGATGACCACGGTGATCGCGCGTGAAAGGTGCGGCAGAACGAGATAGATGAAGCGGCTCCAGGCGCCGGCGCCGTCCATCTGCGCCGCCTCCTTCTGCTCCTCATCGAGCGACTGCAGCGCCGTCAGCAGGATGAGCGTCGCAAAAGGCAGCCATTGCCAGGCGACGATGAGGATGATGGAGAAAAGCGGCGCGTTGGCGAGGAAGTCGAAGGGCTGCAGGCCGACGAGCTTGGCGAGCCAGGCAAACAGCCCGTTCACCGGATTCATGAACATGTTCTTCCAGACGAGCGCCGCGACGGTCGGCATGATCAGGAAGGGCGCGATCACCAGGATGCGCACGATCCCCTGCCCGAACATCGGCTGATCGAGCAAAAGCGCGAGCGCGATGCCTCCGGCGACGGTAATGAACAGCACGCCGAGCACGATGGCGAGCGTGTTGAAGATTGCCTGGAAAAAGGCGGGATCCGTGAGGAAATAGGTATAGTTGGAAAGGCCCGCAAACTCCTCCATTCCCGGCATCAGCAGATTGTAGCGGAGCAGCGAGAAATAGATCGTCATCGACAGCGGAACGATCATCCAGGCCAGAAGCAGGAGCACCGAAGGTGCGATCATCAGCCGCGCGGCAGAGCGGGTGTGCAAGGTCGCCATCGCATTCCCCATGAGGTGTCGGCGCTGTTGCGGAGCATGCGGGTCGCATGTGGAACGCGCCTGTCGCCGGTTTGAAAAGGCAGAGCGGAACGCGGATCGGGAAGGTTTGCCTTTTCCTCGTTCCGCTCCGGAGTTTGTCGGGGCGCCGGCCGTTTCCGGCCAGCACCCCGACCCTTGGGAGCCTTACTTGATGTAGCCGGCGCGAGTCATTTCGCGCGTCGTCAGCTGCTGCGCATTGGCAAGCGCCTGGTCGACGCTGACCTGCCCGGCGAGGGCTGCGGAGAACTGCTGGCCGACTGCCGTGCCGATGCCCTGGAATTCCGGGATGGCGACGAATTGCACGCCGACATAGGGCACAGGCTTGACGGTCGGGTTCTTCGGATCCGCCGAATTGATGGATTCCAGCGTCATAGCCGCAAAAGGCGCAGCCTTCTGGTATTCCGGATTCTCATAGAGAGACTTGCGGGTACCCGGAGGGACATTGGCCCAGCCTTCCTTCTCCGCCACGAGTTTCAGGTAGTCCTTGCCGGTCGCCCAGGCGATGAACTTCTGGGCGGCGTCCGCCTTCTGCGAACCTGCCGGAATGGCAAGGCTCCAGGCCCACAGCCAGTTGCCGCGCTTGCCGAGCCCTGTGTCCGGGGCCAGTGCAAAGCCCACCTTGTCGGCAACCGTCGACTCGTCGGGATTGGTCACGAAGGAGGCGGCGACGGTCGCGTCGATCCACATGCCGCATTTCCCGGTCTGGAACAGCGACAGGTTTTCGTTGAAGCCGTTGGACGAGGCGCCGGGCGGGCCGGCATCGTTCATCAGCTTGACGTAGAAGTCGAGAGCGTTCTTCCATTCCGGCTGATCGAACTGCGGCTGCCAGTTCTCGTCGAACCAGCGCGCGCCGAAGGAATTGGCGGTGGCCGTGAGGAACGCCATGTTCTCGCCCCAACCGGCCTTGCCGCGCAGGCAGATTCCGTAGATCTCGTTGCTCTTGTCGGTGATCTTGCGGGCCGCATCCGCAATGAACTCCCAGGTCGGCGCATCGGGCATGGTGAGCCCCGCCTTCTCGAACAGGTCCTTGCGATACATGACCATCGAGCTCTCGCCGTAGAACGGTGCGGCGTAGAGCTTGCCGTCGACGGTCAGGCCGCTGCGAATCGCCGGCAAAAGGTCGTCGACATCATAATCGGCGCCGAGATTGTCGAGCGGCAGAAGCCAGTCCTGCTTGGCCCAGATCGGCACTTCATAGGTCCCGATCGTCATGACGTCGTACTGGCCGCCTTTCGTCGCGATGTCCGTGGTCACGCGCTGACGCAGCACGTTCTCCTCGAGCGTCACCCACTCAAGATCGATGTCCGGATTCTTCGACGTGAAATCGTCTGCCAGCTTCTGCATCCGAATCATGTCGCCATTGTTCACCGTCGCAATGGTCAGGGTCTCTGCCTGGGCCATACCCGCCATGACGACCGCCGAGCACGTGCCCAGCAGGAATGTTCTCAAACTCATCGATTTCCTCCCAGAAGAACTGAGCATTTGCCTTGCTCGTGGGCAATTACTCACCATTTGGCCAAAAATGTCAATGCGCATTCGATGCTGCAACGCAGCACAACGTGCTAAGCCACTGTCTGAGCAATGGTTTTCTTCGTGGATTTCAGCTTGGGAGCGGTGGAGCCGTGTGCGCGGCGGCCTGCCAAATTCCCGTTTCCGCGCCATATCAGGCCTTGAGCAGATACTCGGCCGTGGATTCGTCAGTGATGAGACCGTTGATGATCCCGCCCCTCAAGGCAGCCCTCAAGGCTTCGTGTTTGCGTCTCCCCTTGGCGATGCCGATCACCGAGGCGCGGTCCCGCGGCGGCAGCGGAATCGAGGCGACGCGCTCATTGATGCTGCCCGTGAGCAAGGCGCCGTCATGGTCGAACATCCAGCCGCAAATCTCGCCGACCGCCCCCGCCGCCATCAATCCCGCCATTTCCTCTCGGGCGAGGAAGCCGTCCTCACAGAGCGGCGCCTCGGCGCCGAGTTCACCGACGCCGACGAAAACGGCATCGGCGCGGGCACCGAGTTCGAGCGCCATCTTCACCAGGCTTTGCTTGTGCAGCACTTCGCGCTCTTCCGGCGACGAGACGAGAACCGGCAGCGGCATGGGGAAATGGCGCGCATTGATCACGTCCGCCATGCTGAAGATCACGTTGTAATAGGCAGCCGAACCATCGAGCCGGATATTGCCGGTGAGCGAGACGATGCGGTGCTGCGGACAATCCATCGGCGGCAACTGGTCGATCGTCGCCTTCAGCGTCCTGCCCGTGCCGACCGCGAGCACCACCGGCTCGGCGGTTTTCAGCCAGCGCTCGATTTCCGCCGCCCCGGCCTCGGCGATGCCGACCGTTGTCGACGCCGAGCCCGGGTCGCTCGGCACCACATCCGCATATTTCAGCTGGTATCTGTCCTTGAGCCGGGCGGCCGCTTCAAGGCAGGCGGCGATCGGATGGTCGAGCCGCACCTTGACAAGCCGCTCGGCCATGGCAAGCGACACGAGGCGCTGCGCCGACTGGCGCGAAATGCCCATGATCGACGCAATCTCGTCCTGCGTGCGGCCGGCAACATAATAGAGCCATCCGGCACGGGCAGCATCGTCCAGCCTGTTGTTGTTCTCCGGCTTGCGTGCCATGGTCTGCCTCCTTCCCCTTGATTTGCTGCCACTATTTGCCATGCCGTGTCAAACCAGGGCGTAAATCGACCCGCGCTTCGAGGAAAAAAGACCGAAACTCTCCGGATTCGCGGAAAGCGCGACCAAAATTTTACCGTTTGATAAAAAAATAAAGCGTGATACCGTTCCCTATCCTGAGAAGACATTGGGAGCCAAAAATGGGAACGACGCAATCTGGGATTCTCGGCGGGCGCCTGCCGCTCGCGGAGTACGAAAAGAACTTCTCCGACCTTCATCCGCCGCTCGACAGACACGAAGCGCTCGTGGCCGCGGACCGCTGTTACTTCTGCCATGACGCGCCCTGCATGACGGCCTGTCCCACCTCCATCGACATTCCGCTGTTCATCCGGCAGATCGCGACCGGCAACCCGATCGGCTCCGCCAAGACCATCTTCGACCAGAACATCCTGGGCGGCATGTGCGCCCGCGTCTGCCCCACCGAGACGCTCTGCGAACAGGCCTGCGTGCGCAACACCGCCGAGGAGCGGCCGGTCGAGATCGGGCGCCTGCAGCGCTATGCGACCGACATAGCGATGAAGGAGAACAAGCAGTATTATGCGCGGGCGGCATCTTCCGGCCACAAGGTTGCGGTGGTCGGCGCAGGGCCTGCCGGCCTTGCCTGCGCCCACCGCCTCGCCGTCAACGGACATGACGTGGTGATCTATGACGCGCGTGAAAAGTCCGGCGGGCTCAACGAATATGGCATTGCCGCCTACAAGTCGGTCGACGACTTCGCCCAGAAGGAGGTCGACTACGTGCTGTCGGTCGGCGGCATCGAGGTGCGCCATGGGCAGGCGCTCGGCCGCGACTTCTCGTTAGCGGACCTGGCCGAGCAGCATGACGCCGTGTTCCTGGGTCTCGGCCTTGCGGGCGTCAACGCGCTCGGGACCGAAGGCGAGGATGCCGATGGAGTGGAGGACGCCGTGGATTTCATCGCGGCGCTGCGCCAATCGAAGACCAGGGCCGACATTCCAGTCGGTCGCCGGGTCGTCGTCCTCGGCGGCGGCATGACCGCGATCGACGCGGCCGTACAGGCAAAGCTGCTCGGCGCGGAAGAAGTGACGATCTGCTACCGCCGCGGCAAGGAGCACATGAACGCCTCCGAATTCGAGCAGGATCTGGCCACCTCCAAGGGCGTCACCATTCGCCACTGGCTGCAGCCGAAGCGCATAGCCGTGAAGGACGGCCAGGTCGCCGGCATCGAGCTCGAATACACCACCCTCGAAGACGGCAAGCTGACGCCGACCGGGGAGACCGGCATCATTGCCGCCGACCAGATCTTCAAGGCGATCGGCCAGACCTTCGAAGCCTCGGGTCTCGGCGCGCTTCAGATGGAGGGCGGGCGCATTGCCGTCGACCAGGAAGGTCGCACCTCGCTGGCAAAAGTATGGGCGGGCGGCGACTGCGTGCGCGGCGGCGAAGACCTGACCGTCTCGGCCGTCGCCATGGGACGCGACGCAGCCGAATCGATCAACCGAGCTCTCGCCGCGGAAGCGCCGCTGGCGAGCGCCGTTGCTTGAAAAGCGGAACAGGATCGAGAGGACGAGAACAATGGCTGATCTTCGCAACAATTTTGTCGGGATCAAATCCCCGAACCCGTTCTGGCTGGCCTCGGCGCCGCCGACGGACAAGGCCTATAATGTCGAGCGGGCCTTCAAGGCCGGCTGGGGCGGCGTCGTCTGGAAGACGCTTGGCGAGGAAGGACCGCCGGTCGTCAACGTCAACGGCCCGCGCTACGGTGCCATCTGGGGCGCGGACAGGCGGCTACTGGGCTTGAACAATATCGAACTCATCACCGACCGGGACCTCTATGTGAACCTGCGCGAGATGAAGCAGGTGAAGATGAACTGGCCCGACCGGGCGCTGATCGCCTCGATCATGGTGCCTTGCGTCGAGGAGGCGTGGAAGGCGATCCTGCCGCTCGTCGAGGAAACCGGCGCCGACGGCATCGAACTCAATTTCGGCTGTCCCCACGGCATGTCCGAGCGCGGCATGGGCTCCGCGGTCGGCCAGGTGCCGGAATATATCGAGATGGTCGTGCGCTGGTGCAAGCAATATACCCGCATGCCGGTGATCACCAAGCTGACGCCCAACATCACCGACGTCCGCAAACCGGCCCGCGCCGCCAAGGCCGGCGGCACCGACGCCGTGTCGCTGATCAACACGATCAACTCGATCACTTCGGTCAATCTCGACACCTTCTCGCCGGAGCCCTCGATCGACGGTCGCGGCAGCCATGGCGGCTACTGCGGACCGGCGGTCAAGCCGATCGCGCTCAACATGGTCGCCGAGATCGCGCGCGACCCGGAGACCCGCGGCCTGCCGATCTCCGGCATCGGCGGCATCACCACCTGGCGCGATGCGGCCGAGTTCCTGGCGCTCGGCGCCGGCAACGTGCAGGTCTGCACGGCGGCCATGACCTACGGCTTCAAGATCGTCCAGGAAATGATCTCGGGCCTTTCCGACTGGATGGACTCCAAGGGCCACAGATCGCTCGACGACATATGCGGCCGCGCCGTGCCGAATGTCACCGACTGGCAGTACTTGAACCTCAACTACGTCACCAAGGCCAAGATCGACCAGGACGCCTGCATCAAATGCGGCCGCTGTCACATCGCCTGCGAGGACACCTCGCACCAGGCGATCACTGAGTTCGTCAACGGCGTGCGCCGTTTCGAAGTGATCGAGGAGGAGTGCGTCGGCTGCAATCTCTGCGTCAATGTCTGCCCGGTCGAGAACTGCATCACCATGGAGCCGCTTGCCGCCGGCACGCTCGACAGGCGCACCGGCAAGCCGGTCGATCCGGACTATGCCAACTGGACCACGCATCCGAACAACCCGATGGCTCGCCAGGCTGCGGAGTAAGGAGCAGTTACAGGAATGGCGGGGCCGCCCATATCAGTGGCGGCCCTCCCGTGTTCATCCCGGCGTTCAGAACTCGATCACGATCTTGCCGAAGGGACCGCGATCGAGATGCGCCAGGGCTTCCCGGAATTCGCCGAACTTGTATCGCTTGTCGATCACCGGTTTCAGTCCCAGGCGATCGATAGCCCCCACGAAATCCTCGAGCGCTCGGCGATGTCCGACGCTGATGCCTTGCAGTACGGGCGATTTCAAGAGCAGCGGGCCGACCGGACCGGAAACCTCGAAGCCTTCGAGGACGCCGATTACCGAGATGCGGCCGTCCGGCGCCACCGCGTTCAGTGACTGGCCCAGACCGGCACCGCCGGCGATCTCCAGGATATGATCGGCACCATGATCGCCGGTGAGCGCGAGTACCCGCTCGACCCAATCCTCGCGCAGGCGATCGATGCCGTGGTGGGCGCCGAGCGCCAGCGCTCGTTCAAGCTTGTCGGGGCTGCCCGAAGTCACGATGACCTCGGCACCCGCGGCTTTGGCAATCTGAAGTCCAAAGAGCGCGACACCGCCCGTTCCCTGCACGACAACTCGGTCGCCGGGTCTCAACCTCCCCTTTTCGATCAACGCGAACCAGGCCGTGAGACCGGCGCATGGCAGCGTGCTTGCCTCGGCAGCATCGAGGCTTTCCGGTGCGGCGACGAACCAGTCTTCCGGAAATGCGACATATTCCGACATCACGCCCGGATGCACGCCGCCGAGCGTCGCGTAGGAGGGCGTCCTGCCATTTCCGGGGCGAGGGCCATCGCGCCAGTCGGGCGCAAATGCCGCGATCACCCGGTCGCCGGGCCTGAAGCGCGCCACCCCTTCCCCGACGGCTTCGACGACCCCGCTCATGTCGGACAGCGGAACGAAGGGGAAAGCCAGGTCGAGCCCCATGCCGGTCTCGAGCACCAGCTTGTCGCGATAGTTGAGCGAGACCGCCGTCGTTCGCACCAGCACGTCTCGTTCGCCGAATTCGGGGACCGCTCGCTCGGTGACCTTCAGATTTTGCGGACCAATGGCATCCATAGTCCATTGCTGCGTCCATTTCGACATGTTCATTCCTTCGTCGATTGCGATTGGATGAGCATACTGTTGATTGCGCGTCGTCAGTCGCGATAAGAATTCCCATCATTGGTTCGATTATGGATACAAACAATGGAACACCTCAACGGCATTTCGGTTTTCGTCGAAGCGGCGGAGGCGGGGGGTTTCTCGGCGGCAGCGGAACGGCTGCACCTTTCTCGTTCGGCGGTGGGCAAGGCGGTCGCCCGGCTCGAGCAGCGCCTCGGGGTCCGCCTGTTCCATCGCACGACACGCACACAGAGCCTGACGGAAGAGGGCCAGCTCTTCTACGAGAGCTGCCAGAAAGCACTCGGAGAGATCAGGTCGGCCGAGGCTCTGCTCGAGTCCGGACGCCAGGAAATTCGTGGCCGATTGCGTGTCTCCATGCCTGTCCTCTTCGGGCGCCAATGCGTCGCGCCGCTCCTTCGGGATCTGCTGCGCCGGCACCCGCAATTGGAGCTCGACCTTTCCTTCGGCGATCGCGTCGTCGATCTGCTCGATGAAGGCTTCGATCTCGCCATCCGCAATGGATCGTTGGGCAATGATGCCGGGCTGATGACGCGCGCCGTCGCCGAGCAGCACATGACGGTTTGCGCCTCGCCTGATTATCTCGCGGAGCGTGGGGTCCCGCAGAGCGTCGCGGACCTCGCCGGCCACGACGCAGCGGTCTACTGTCGCGGCGGCCACCCGCGGCCATGGTCTTTTCCCGCCGCTGGCGGTGGCGCGGACACTGTTTTGCCGAAGACCCGGCTGCGGCTCGACGACCTCGCGGCGATCGCCGATGCGGCCGCCGCGGGTGTCGGCCTTGCCTGGCTGCCCAGCTGGCTCGTCCGCGAGCGTGTGCGGCGTGGCGACCTCGTGCGCGTGCTGACCGATCGACCCGGCCTCGTCTTCAAGGTCCATGCCGTATGGCCAGGAACGCGGCTTCTGCTGCCGAAAATGCGGGTGGCCATCGATCAACTCGCCACGGGATTGCCGCGCATGATGGAGTAGGATGAGCGCCGCCGTCGCCTCGGCGCGCGCCGATCTGCCAATGGCCGATCACAAAAGTGAAACAGTCCGTGAAGACATCGTAAGTTGTGGCTGCCGGTGATCTGGTCGATAAGGAGCCGAATCAGACGCCGCACGGCCTCGCATAATCGGGCAGATCGCTTGACGACCATTTCCAGTGACATGCGCAAAAAGACGCACCTGATCTCCGGGGCCGTCCTTGGCCTCTTTATCCTGTGCCATTTCTCCAATCATGCGCTGGGGCTCGTCTCCGTCGGCGCGATGGAGGCCGGACGGCGAACGCTTGGCATGATCTGGCAAAGCATACCGGGAACAATCCTGCTCTACGGTGCCCTGCTGCTGCACTTTCTGATGGCGCTCGACAGCCTCTATCGCCGGCAGACCCTGCGAATGCCTGTCAGCGAAACTCTGAAGATCATTTTCGGCCTGGCTCTGCCTTTCCTGCTCATATCCCATGTCGTCGCCGCGCGAGTGGAGCCGACCCTGACCGGCAGCCATGTCGATTACCCCGCCATCCTGCGCGGGCTCTGGTCGCACTCCGGTTACGCGATGCGGCAGAGCTTGGCACTGCTCCTCGTCTGGGGGCATGCATGCCTTGGTGCGTGGTTCTGGATGCGTGGTCGCGCCTGGTTTCCCCGCTATGAAATTCTCCTCTATACGATTGCCCTCCTCGTTCCGGTCTTTGCCCTTCTCGGCTTCGTCAGCGGCGCCCGCTCGCTTCCGCCCGTCTATGCGGAGCATGGCGGCTATGGCGACCGGGCCAAGCTCAGCCGCTCGCCGAACAGCCCGGCGGAGACGATCCGACTCGCCCTCTACGGCGGAATTGCCGGCCTTATCGGCGGCACATTGGCCCTGCGCGCGCTGCCGGCGCGCGGACGCATCCGCGTGCGTTACCCCGATGGGCGGATCGCGGCGGTCAGCCTCGGCTTCAGTGTGCTCGAGGCAAGCCGCGCCGCCGGAATTCCACATGTTTCCGCCTGCGGCGGCCGCGGCCGCTGTTCGACCTGCCGCGTACGCGTCATACAGGGCCTCGATGGCCAGCCGGAACCGGACGCGGCCGAGCGTGCGACGCTCACCCGCATCGGCGCTCCGGACAATGTCCGTCTCGCCTGCCAGTTCCGCCCCGTGCACAATGTCACGGTCGTGCCGATCCTCGACACCGACAGTCTCGGCACGAAGAGGCAGTTGGCCCGCAACAGCGGCGGCGGGCGCGAGCAGCGCGTCGCCGTGCTCTTCTGCGACCTGCGCGACTTCACGCGCATCGCCGAGCACCGGTTGCCCTACGACACGGTGTTCCTGCTCAACCGCTATTTCGAAATGATCGGCGAGGCGGTCGAGGGCTCGGGCGGCGTCGTCGACAAATTCATCGGTGACGGCGCATTGGCGATTTTCGGACTGAAGAGCTCTTACAAGGACGCCTGCCTGCAATCGCTGACCGCCGCCATGCGGTTGTCGGAAGGCGTTCGGGCGCTGAATCAGACGTTCGAGGCTGAACTCCAGCAGCCGCTGCGGCTCGCAATCGGCCTGCATGCCGGGCCGGCGATCATCGGCGAGATGGGATACGGGCAGGCGACATCGCTGACTGCAGTCGGCGACACGATCAAC
Organism: Ensifer sp. LCM 4579; assembly: GCF_001854885.1. Lineage (GTDB taxonomy): Bacteria > Pseudomonadota > Alphaproteobacteria > Rhizobiales > Rhizobiaceae > Sinorhizobium. The sequence goes on from NZ_MDDV01000008.1 coordinate 150,035, forward strand.
ACCGCAAGCCGGCTGGAGGGCCTGGCGAAGGAGCATGACGCCGAGCTTGCCGTCTCGGTCGAGCTCGTCAACCGCGCCGGCGTCAGCCTCGAGGGCAATCGCCGTCTGGATATCGGTCTGCGCGGCCGCCAAGCACGGCTCGAAATCTGGGTCCTCGAAAACGCCGCGGCACTATCAAACGCGCTCCCGGCAGAGGCTTGAGCCATTATCGTTTGCCCCTCTCACCCTCGCGGCAGCTAGATGAGGGACGAAGATGACCCGAAAACGCCGACGTAGCTACTCCCGCACCTGCAGGCCATCGACGAACAGCCGCTCGAGGAACCGCGCGGCATCCTCGAAGCGCCCGTCACCGGCATGCTCCTGGCCGAGGACGGCGCGCACCTGCACGTCGAAGTCGGCGTAATGCTGCGTCGTCGACCAGATCGCGAAGATCAGGTGATAGGGATCGCATTTGGCGATTTTCCCCGCCTTGGCCCAGGCCCTGATCACTTCGGCCTTCTCGTCGACCAATTGCTTCAGTGGCCCTTTCAATTCGTCCTCGATATGCGGCGCCCCCTGAAGGACCTCATTGGCGAAGAGGCGGCTTTCGCGCGGGTAATCCCGCGCAAGCTCGAGCTTGCGCCTAATATAGCTTCGGATCTCGGCAACGGGGTTGCCCTCGGCGTCGAGCGCACGCAGCGGATCGAGCCAGGTGTCGAGTACTCGGTCGATCAGCGCGCGGTGCATCGCCTCCTTGGTGCGGAAATAATAAAGCAGGTTCGGCTTCGACATGCCGGCGACCTCGGCGATCTGATCGATGGTCGAGCCGCGGAAGCCGTGCGCCGAGAAGACCTCCAGCGCCGCTTCCAAGATCTGCTCCTCCTTCTCCTCCTGAATACGCGTGCGCCTCTGGGTCTTGGCCGCTCTTGGAAGTACCATCTCTCCCCCTGTCGATGCCCGCACCGGATTCCGATCCGCCCCAATTTCGGACCCGCCATTTTATTACCAGCAGGTCCGATTTTTTCTTTTTCCCGCTTGAGTGCCGCTGCGGAAGCTGTAATGTTTACCAACCGGTCAAATTATCAGCCAGAACGCCAATAAAGGCAACGGCTGTTCGAAGGGCATAAAACAAAGCTCCGATTTGGCCAACGGGAACATGAGGGCTATCCCCGGGGAGGGCCCAGCCGAAAACAGAGGAGAACGCCATGGCAGCACCTGGCGAGAATAGGCGCGTCAATGCCGACCGCCTGTGGGATTCGTTGATGGAAATGGCGAAGATCGGCCCAGGCGTCGCTGGCGGTAACAATCGCCAGACCCTGACGGACGCCGACGGCGAAGCCCGACGGCTGTTTCAGTCCTGGTGCGCGGCGGCCGGGCTCACCATGGGTGTCGACAAGATGGGCACCATGTTCATGACCCGCCCCGGAACCGATCCCGATGCCCTGCCCGTCCATATCGGCTCCCATCTCGATACCCAACCGACCGGCGGCAAGTACGACGGCGTGCTCGGGGTGTTGAGCGGCCTTGAGGTCGTGCGCACGATGAACGACCTCGGGATCAGGACCAGGCACCCGATCGTGGTTACCAATTGGACCAATGAGGAAGGCGCGCGATTTGCGCCGGCAATGCTTGCCTCCGGCGTCTTCGCCGGCATCCACACGCTCGACTATGCCTATGCCCGCAAGGATCCGGAAGGAAAGAGCTTCGGCGACGAGTTGAAGCGCATCGGCTGGGTCGGCGACGAAGAAGTCGGCGCCCGCAAGATGCACGCCTATTTCGAATATCACATCGAACAGGGACCGATCCTCGAAGCCGAGAACAGGGAGATCGGCGTCGTCACCCACTGCCAGGGTCTATGGTGGCTCGAGTTCACCCTGACCGGCCGGGAGGCCCATACCGGCTCAACGCCGATGAACATGCGCGTGAATGCCGGGCTTGCCATGGCGCGCATCCTCGAAATGGTGCAGACCGTCGCCATCGAAAATCAGCCGGGAGCCGTCGGCGGCGTCGGCCAGATGTTCTTCTCGCCGAATTCCCGCAACGTGCTGCCGGGCAAGGTCGTGTTCACCGTCGACATCCGCTCGCCGGACCAGATTAAGCTCGACGGCATGCGCGCGCGCATCGAGGCGGAAGCGCCGAAGATCTGCGAGCCTCTTGGCGTCGGCTGTTCCATCGAGGCGGTCGGCCATTTCGACCCGGTCACCTTCGATCCCAAGCTGGTCTCAACCGTCCGCGGCGCCGCCGAGAAGCTCGGCTACAGCCATATGGACCTCATTTCCGGTGCCGGACACGACGCCTGCTGGGCGGCAAAAGTCGCCCCCACGACGATGATCATGTGCCCCTGCGTCGGAGGGTTGAGTCACAACGAGGCCGAGGACATTTCAAAGGAATGGGCCGTGGCCGGCGCCGACGTCCTGTTCCACGCCGTGCTCGAAACGGCGGAAGTCGTCGAGTGAGACTTGCTGCGGCGGGACGGAAGTTCCGCCCGTTTGGCTGGTGGCCTACCGCCGCCCAACAGATCATTGCGAGGGAAGAACAATGAGCACCGTCATCAAGGGTGGAACCATCGTCACGGCCGACCTGACCTACAAGGCCGACATCAAGGTCGAAGGCGGCAAGATCGTCGAGATCGGCCCCGATCTCTCGGGCACAGAAACGCTCGACGCGACCGGCTGCTACGTGATGCCGGGCGGCATCGACCCGCACACCCATCTCGAAATGCCCTTCATGGGCACCTATTCCTCCGACGATTTCGGGAGCGGCACGCGCGCGGCTCTGGCCGGCGGCACCACCATGGTCGTCGACTTCGCGCTCCCCTCGCCAGGCCAGTCGCTGCTGGAGGCCCTCACCATGTGGGACAACAAGTCGACCCGCGCCAATTGCGACTACTCCTTCCACATGGCGATCACCTGGTGGGGCGAGCAGGTGTTCAACGAGATGGAGACTATCGTCAAGGATAAGGGCATCAACACCTTCAAGCACTTCATGGCCTATAAGGGCGCGCTGATGGTGGACGATGACGAGATGTTCTCTTCCTTCCAGCGCTGCGCCGCGCTCGGCGCCCTGCCTCTCGTCCACGCCGAGAACGGCGACGTGGTGGCGCAACTCCAGGCGAAGCTGCTCGCCGACGGCAATAATGGCCCCGAGGCGCATGCCTATTCACGGCCGGCGGAGGTGGAGGGCGAGGCCACCAATCGCGCGATCATGATTGCCGACATGGCGGGCTGTCCCGTCTATATCGTCCACACCTCCTGCGAGCAGGCGCACGAGGCGATCCGCCGCGCCCGCGCCAAGGGCATGCGCGTCTTCGGCGAGCCGTTGATCCAGCATCTGACGCTGGACGAGACCGAATACCTCAACAAGGATTGGGACCACGCCGCCCGCCGGGTGATGTCGCCGCCCTTCCGCAACAAGGCGCATCAGGACAGCCTCTGGGCGGGGCTTGCCTCCGGCTCGCTGCAGGTGGTCGCAACCGACCATTGCGCCTTCACGACTGCCCAGAAGCGCTTCGGCGTCGGTGACTTCACCAAGATCCCGAACGGCACCGGCGGGCTGGAGGATCGCATGCCGATGCTCTGGACCCATGGCGTCGCGACCGGTCGGATCACCATGAACGAATTCGTCGCGGTGACGTCTACCAACATCGCCAAGATCCTCAACATCTATCCGAAAAAGGGCGCAATCCTCGTCGGCGCCGATGCCGACCTTGTCGTCTGGGACCCGAAGCGCTCGAAGACGATCTCGGCCACGACCCAGCAATCGGCGATCGATTATAACGTCTTCGAAGGCAAGACGGTCACCGGTCTGCCGCGCTTTACGCTGACGCGCGGCGTCGTCGCGATCGAGGAAAGCACGGTAAAAACCCAGGAAGGCCATGGCGAATTCGTCCGTCGCGATCCTTTCCCCGCCGTCAGCACGGCGCTCACGACCTGGAAGGAAGTGACGGCGCCGCGCGCGGTGCAGCGTACCGGCATCCCGGCAAGTGGCGTTTGACGCAATGCCGCATTCGTCATTTGTCAGGCGCGAAGGGATCGGCCGGCACAAGTTCGTCGAGCTCCGGCAGCAGCACCACACTCTCCTGCTCCTTCGGATCCGTCCGGGCAATCACCGCCGTGCACGGGCTGTCGGAAAGGTTCGCCGGCAGATGCGGCACGCCGGCGGGGATGTAGAACATCTCGCCGGCCTTGACGACCACATGCTCCTCGAGCCGGTCGCCGAACCAGGTGTGCGCCTCGCCGGAAAGCACGTAAATCGCTGTCTCGTGGCTCTCATGGAGATGCGCCTTGGCGCGGGCGCCCGGCGGTACCGTCAGGAGATGCATGCAGATGCCCGTCGACCCCACCGTCTCCGCGGCAATGCCTTCGAAATAGTTGAGCCCCTGCTTTCCGGCGTAACCGTTGCCCGGGCGCACCACGCGACAGCCAGGATTGGATGATCGAGACATGAATCTTCTCCAGAATTCGCTGAAAAACTCGCAACCGGAACCGTCTGCGGCAAATCCGCGATTGCATGTTGCGAGCCCTGATAGCAGTCTGGCACAGACAAATGAGAATGAGAATTCACCGATGACATCCAACCCCGCTTCCGTCGTCTCGGCCCGGAACCTTGGGCTGACGTTTGAGACGAGCGACGGGCCGGTCAACGCCCTTACCGACGTGAACCTCGACGTCGCCAAGGGCGACTTCGTTTCCTTCATCGGTCCCTCCGGCTGCGGCAAGACGACGTTCCTGCGCGTCATTGCCGACCTGGAAAAGCCGACCGCCGGTTCGATCGCCGTCAACGGCCTGACGCCTGAGGACGCTCGCCGCAAGCGCGCCTATGGCTATGTCTTCCAGGCGGCCGCGCTTTATCCCTGGCGGACGATTGAGAAGAACATCGCGCTGCCACTTGAAATCATGGGCTATTCCCGGGAAGAGAAGAAGGCGCGGATCGAACGCACGCTGGAACTCGTCAACCTCGCGGGTTTCGGCAAGAAATACCCGTGGCAGCTCTCTGGCGGCATGCAGCAGCGCGCTTCGATCGCCCGCGCGCTCGCCTTTGACGCCGATCTTCTCCTGATGGACGAGCCCTTCGGCGCGCTCGACGAAATTGTCCGCGATCACTTGAATGAACAATTGCTCAAGCTCTGGGCGCGCACGGACAAGACGATCTGTTTCGTGACCCACTCGATCCCCGAGGCCGTCTACCTCTCGACCAGGATCGTCGTGATGAGCCCCCGCCCCGGACGCGTCACCGACGTGATCGAATCGACGCTGCCGAAGGAACGGCCGCTCGACATCCGCGAAACGCCGGAATTCCTGGAAATCGCCCATCGCGTCCGCGAGGGCCTGAGAGCGGGGCACAGCTATGAGGAATAGCTGTCGGTATATTGCACTTCAAGAGACCCCTCCCCAACCCCTCCCCACAGGAGGGAGGGGCTTGGTCGCGTATGCCGCTCGCTCGCTGCTCAGTCGCACCGTTCATGCGAAAACCAGTCGGGGACAAAAGGGGACAGGCAGTACGGCTCTGAAAAGCTCAAGCGTCGCGGTGGCCGGAGACGGCGCGGCATGGGTTCCCCTCCCCCTTGTGGCCCTCAGGAAGGAGCCGGCCTGACCATGCGCGAACATACCCTCCTCCGCGACAAGCTCCTCCCCATCTCCACCGTCGTGCTGATGCTGATCGCCATCTGGTACGTCGCCGCCGTCTTCTTGAACGCACCCTTCGAGCGCGACACGGCAGCGCGCGCCGGCACCGGGATCGCCTGGTCGGACCTCGTCCGCAACACCATGGCACAGGAGCGTCCTGTGTTGCCGGCGCCGCACCAGGTGGTCGCCGAGATCTGGGATACGACCGTCAACAAGGCGATCACGTCGAAGCGCAGCCTGGTCTATCATGCCTGGATCACGCTCTCGGCCACTCTGCTCGGCTTCGGGATCGGCGCGGCACTCGGCATTCTTCTCGCAATCGGCATCGTCCACAACCGCGCGATGGATCGCTCGCTCATGCCCTGGGTGATCGCCAGCCAGACGATCCCGATCCTGGCGATCGCGCCGATGATCATCGTCGTCCTCAATGCGATCGGCATTGCCGGCCTGCTGCCGAAAGCGCTGATTTCCACCTATCTCTCGTTCTTCCCGGTGGTCGTCGGCATGGTCAAGGGTCTGCGCAGCCCGGAAACGATCCAGCTCGATCTCATGCATACCTATAACGCATCGCCCGCCCAGACCTTCTGGAAGCTGCGCTGGCCCTCCTCCATGCCCTTCCTCTTCACCTCGCTCAAAGTCGCGGTCGCCATCTCGCTCGTCGGCGCCATCGTCGGCGAATTACCGACCGGCGCGGTGGCCGGGCTGGGCGCCCGGCTGCTCGCCGGCTCCTATTACGGACAGACGGTGCAAATCTGGGCTGCCTTGTTCATGGCGGCAGCGCTCGCTGCCGTCCTCGTCACGATCGTCGGCCTGGCGCATGCGGCCGTGCTGAGACGCATGGGAGCCAGGCCATGAATATGACCCCTCTCGCCGGCGCGATTGCCTTCTGGCTCGGCGCCTGGGCAATCAACGAATGGCTGGTCCGGCAGCATTTTGAGAACCGCACCCTAGCTAACCTAGCGCGCTTGGCGGTGCCGCTCCTATTCGGCCTCACCATCCTCGTCCTCTGGGAGGGCATCGTCCGTGGCTTCGGCATCCCGTCGGTCCTGCTGCCGGCCCCGTCGATGATATGGCAGAGGCTGGTGAATTCCGTTCCCACGCTCGCGGCGGATTTCCGGCAGACCTTCCTGAAATCCGTACTGACAGGCTATGCGCTCGGCTGCGGCCTCGGCTTCCTGGTGGCAATCCTGATCGACCGCTCGCCCTTCCTGCAGAAGGGCCTGCTGCCGCTCGGCAATTTCGTTTCCGCCCTTCCCGTCATCGGCGTCGCGCCGATCATGGTGATGTGGTTCGGCTTCGACTGGCAGTCGAAGGTCGCGGTCGTCGTGGTCATGACCTTCTTCCCGATTCTGGTAAACACTGTCTCTGGACTTGCCGCCGCGAGCCATATGGAGCGCGACCTGATGCGCACCTATGCGGCCAGCTGGTGGCAGACGCTTGTCAAATTGCGGCTGCCGGCCGCCTGGCCCTTCATTTTCAACGCACTCAAGATCAACTCCACCCTGGCACTGATCGGCGCCATCGTGGCCGAGTTCTTCGGGACGCCCATCGTCGGCATGGGCTTCCGGATCTCCACGGAAGTGGGCCGCATGAACGTCGACATGGTTTGGGCCGAAATCGCCGTCGCGGCGGTGGCTGGCTCCGCCTTTTACGGAACGGTCGCGCTGATCGAGCGGGCCGTCACGTTCTGGCATCCGTCCATCCGCAGTGGCCGGGGCTGATCACGATGAATTGGGGTCGACTGTCCAAATCAAAGACGTGGTCGACACTGACAATCTGGAGCGGGATGCGGGCGGAAACCCCGCTGACATTTCCTCATCCCGCTCTGACGATGAAGCAACGATAAGAGGGAACTGACATGAACAAAAGACTTGCATCTCTGCTGACAGCCGGCGTCCTTTCGCTCGCTGCGTTCCACGCCAGTGCCGCCGACAAGGTCACCTTGCAATTGAAATGGGTGACCCAGGCCCAGTTCGCGGGCTACTATGTCGCCAAGGAGAAGGGTTTCTACGAGGAAGAGGGTCTCGACGTCGAGATCAAGCCCGGCGGTCCGGACATCGCTCCGGCGCAGGTGATCGCCGGCGGGGGCGCCGACGTCATCGTCGACTGGATGCCCTCCGCGCTTGCCTCGCGCGAAAAGGGCGTGCCGCTCGTCAACATCGCCCAGCCCTTCAAGAAGTCCGGCATGATGCTGACCTGTCTCAAGGAGACCGGCGTTGAAACTCCGGAAGACTTCAAGGGCAAGACGCTCGGCGTCTGGTTCTTCGGCAACGAGTATCCCTTCCTCTCCTGGATGGCGCACCTGAAGATCCCGACCGATGGCGGACCGGACGGCGTGACCGTACTGAAGCAGGGCTTCAATGTCGATCCGCTCATCCAGAAACAGGCGGCCTGCATCTCGACAATGACCTATAACGAGTACTGGCAGGTCATCGACGCCGGCATCAACCCCGAGGATCTCGTCACCTTCAAATACGAAGACCAGGGTGTCGCCACGCTCGAAGACGGTCTCTATGTGCTCGAGGACAAGCTCAAGGATCCGGCCTTCAAGGAGAAGATGGTGAAGTTTGTCCGCGCCTCGATGAAGGGGTGGAAATATGCCGAGGAAAATCCGGATGAAGCGGCCGAGATCGTGCTCGAGAACGACTCGACCGGCGCCCAGACGGAAAAGCACCAGAAGCGCATGATGGGCGAAATCGCCAAGCTGACCGCGGGCTCGAACGGCGCCCTCGACGAGGCCGACTACAAGCGCACGGTAGAATCCTTGCTTGCGGGCGGCTCCGATCCGGTCATCTCGAAGGAGCCGGAAGGCGCCTGGACGCATGAGATCACCGACGAAGCCCTGAACTAATCGTTCCTGTCGAATGAAGAAAGCGAGCGGCGCCTGCCGCTCGCTTTTTTACTATCCTGCCTCGGTTGGGAAGCCTACCTCATAGGTTGTATCGATATTACCCTGGAGCGGCCGACGATTAAAAATATTGAGGCACCATTGTTTCGCCAGCCCTTGCAAGCGTTTGCTACGGAGATTACATAGGCCGCAACGTTTGGTTGGAAGGATGGCGCAAGGGAGCCATTTATTCTCTCTTCTTGCCCCGCGGGGGAAATTTCTCCCTGGCGCCTGGTTTGTTCGATGTGGGAGCCGACCCGACGACGACCATGCGGCAGGTCGGAGTGTCACCGTATCCTGGGCGGGTTTGAAAAACGCAGTTAAGATGGCCGGCCGTTTCTGTTGACGCCGATCGGTCGGAAGGAATTCGATGCCGCGACCGGCATCCGGCGGCATAGCAGGCGAAGCCGCGAGCACAGATAGGCGCCTCGTCTTTCGACCGGCGAGCGGGCATGATTTTTTTGGGACGACAGGCCGATGGTTCAGAAATTTCTTCCTTTTCTTGGCGCCTTCGCAGCGATTGCACTCGGCTTTTCCGCAGCCTCGGCCGAGGAACCGGCACCGCAGCAGGAACAATTGTTGCCGTCGATCGTCGTTACCGAAGCCAAGGAGCGATCGATCAGTGATCGTGTCCTCGCAACCGGTTCGATCGAGGCGGTCGAGGAGACCTATGTTTCCCCGCTGGTGGACGGGCTTTCCATCCGTTCGCTGAACGTCGATGTCGGCGACCGGGTCGAGAAAGGCAGCACGCTGGTCGTTCTCAACGATGATGCGCTGCTTCTGCAGAAGAGCGAACTCGAAGCCAATCTCGCCAAGGCGGAGGCTGCGCTTGCCCAATACCGCGCTCAGCTCGCCGAGACGACGGCCAATGCCGAAGAGGCGACGCGTGTTGCCGATCGCGCCGAGCAGCTTTCGGCAAACGGCACCGTCTCGACGGCGGAGGCCGACCGGGTGAAGGCGCTCGCCGCAGCCGCGCGCGCCCGCGTCCACTCCGACGAGCAGGCTGTGAGCGTTGCGGCCGCCGATATCAAGGTCGTTCAGGCGCAGATCGAGGATGTGAACCTCCGTCTTGCCCGCACGGAAGTGAAGGCCCCGGTCAGCGGTGTGATCTCCGCCAAGAATGCCAAGATCGGTGCGATTGCCAGCGGCACCGGCGCGCCGCTTTTCGCGATCATCCGAGACGGCGCCATCGAGATGAACGCGGACGTTACCGAGGCCGACATTCTCAAGCTTGCCATCGGCCAGGCCGCAACGGTGAAGCTTGCCGGCGGCAGCACGACCGTTGACGGCAAGATCCGACTGATCGCGCCGACGGTTGATCCTGTGACGCGGCTCGGCACCGTCCACATCACCCTCGCCGATGCGACGCAGGCGCGTGCAGGCATGTATGCCAGCGCCGTCATCACCGTCGCGCAGAAACAGGCGGTGGTTTTGCCGCAAACGGCAGTTACCGCGGAGGACGGCAAATCGATCGTCCGCAAGGTCGAGGACGGCGTCGTGCACCTGGTTCCGGTGACGACCGGCATCCAGGACGGACAGTTCGTCGAAATTGTTTCCGGACTCGAGGCGGGCGAACAGGCGGTGGCAAAGGCCGGCGCCTATGTGCGCGACGGCGACCGCATCAATCCGGTCAAACCGGCGCAGCCGATAACCAATTGACGGGAAACCGAGACCATGAACTTCTCCGCCTGGTCCATTCGTAATCCGGTCGCGCCGATCCTGGCCTTTTTCGTGCTCGTCGTGCTCGGCTGGCAGTCCTTCAATTCGCTGCCGATCACCCGTTTCCCGAACATCGACGTGCCGATCGTCTCGGTCGCGGTGACCCAGAGCGGAGCGGCGCCCGCCGAACTCGAAACCCAGGTCACCAAAGAGATCGAGGACGCGGTCGCCGGCATTTCGGGCGTCGACCACATTCAATCGACCATCACCGACGGCACCTCCACCACCGCCGTGATCTTCCGCATGGAAGTGCCGACAGCCCAGGCAGTTCAGGACGTCAAGGACGCGATCGACCGCATCCGTGGCGATCTGCCGACGACGATCGACGAGCCGATCGTCTCGAAGGTCGACGTCGAAGGCCAGGCGATCCAGACCTTTTCCGTCTCCTCGCCGGGCATGACGCTCGAAGAGCTCTCCTGGTTCGTCGACGACACGATCAAACGCGAGATCCAGGGCAAGAGCGGCATCGGCCGCGTCGACCGCTATGGCGGCTCCGATCGCGAAGTCCGCATCGAACTCGACGAGGACCGGCTGAATTCCTTCGGCATCAGTGCCGCCGACGTCAACGGTCAGCTCCGCCGCATGAATCTCGATCTGGGTTCCGGCCGGGGTCAGGTCGGCGGCAGCGAACAGGCGATCCGCACACTCGGTGACACGCGCGACGTGGCAGGCCTCGCCAACACGATGATCTCGCTGCCGAACGGCCGCTTCGTCCGCCTCTCGGAACTCGGTACTGTGACCGACACCTATGAGGAACCGAAATCCTTCTCGCGCTTCAACGGCCACCCCGGCGTTACCTTCGCCGTCTTCCGTGCCAAGGGTGCGAGCGAGGTGACCGTGGCCGAAACGGTCGCCGAGACGCTGGAGGGGATCCGGGCCAAACATCCGGACGTCAAGATCGAGATGGTCGATGACTCGGTCTATTTCACCTACGGCAATTACGAAGCGGCCATCCACACGCTGATAGAAGGTGCGCTGCTTGCCGTCATCGTCGTGATGCTGTTCCTGCGCAATTGGCGGGCGACCCTGATCGCCGCGGTCGCGCTGCCGCTTTCGGCCATTCCCACCTTCTGGGTCATGGAACTCCTGGGCTTCTCGCTGAACCTCGTGAGCTTCCTCGCCATGACGCTTGCGACGGGCATCCTGGTCGACGACGCCATCGTCGAGATCGAGAACATCGAGCGGCACATCCAGATGGGCAAGTCGCCCTATCGCGCTGCGATCGAGGCGGCGGACGAGATCGGCCTTGCGGTCATCGCCACGACTTTCACCATCATCGCCGTCTTCGTGCCCGTCTCCTTCATGCCAGGCATTCCGGGGCAATACTTCATTCAGTTCGGCCTGACGGTCGCCGTCGCCGTCTTTTTCTCGCTTCTGGTCGCACGCCTGATCACGCCGGTAATGGCAGCCTATCTGATGAAGTCGACGGACGTGGGCGGCCACTACGGCGATGATGGCTTCATAATGCGCCAGTACACGCGCCTCGTGCAATTCACCACGAAGGCCTGGTACACGCGCTATTCGACGCTTCTTGCCGCGATCGTCCTCTCGGTCGGCTCGGTGGTCGCCCTTATCCTCTTCGTCCCCGGCAGCTTCCTGCCGCCGGAGGACAATTCGCGCGTCAGCCTGTCGATCGAGCTGCCGCCGGACGCGATGCTGGAGGACACGGATCGGACGACCACCGAGATCTACAACCGGATCAAGGACATCGACGGCGTCGAAGACGTCTTCGTGCTTGGCGGCGCCTCTCCGAAGGGTGATCTCGAACTCAGGCGCGCGGCCGTGACCGTACTTCTCGGGAAACTCGACCATTCACTGGTCAACAGGATCGTCAATGACGTGATCGGCGGCATGCCGTTGATCGGCGAATATCTGCCGAAGCTACCGCCGGCCGGCCGCACCAAGCCACAATCTCAGATCGAAAAGGAAATCTTCGCACGGCTGCAGTCGATCCCGGACGTCCGCGTCATCAAGCTGAACGACCGCGGTGAGCGCGATCTCTCGTTCAACCTGCTCTCGAACAACGAGGCGGATCTGGATAAGGCAGTCGCGACACTCGAAGCAAAACTCCGTAGCGACCCGCTGCTTGCCAATGTGAGCCCGGACGGCGCTCTGCCGCGGCCGGAGCTGCAAATCCGTCCGCGCGACGAGCAGATGTCCCGTCTCGGCATCACCACGGCGCAGATTTCGGAGGTGATCCGCGTCGCCACGATCGGCGACGTCGACGCGCAGCTGACGAAGATCGCGCTAGATGGGCGTCTCATCCCGGTCCGGGTGCAGCTCGATCGCGATTTCCGCAGTGACCTGGCAGCGCTCCGCAATCTCAAGGTTCAGACTGCCTCCGGCGCCATGGTTCCGCTGTCGAGCGTCGCGGATATCAACTATTCTGAGGGCCCGAGCTCGATCAAGCGTTACGACCGCTATCGGGTTGTCGCGCTCGGCGCGGACCTGCCGGCCGGCGTCGCGCTCGACACCGCATCGGCCCGCTTCAAGCAGATCGCCGCCCAGGCCGAGCTCCCCTCCACCGTCCAGTTCCTGGAGAGCGGCGATGCCGAGGTTCAGGCGGAGATGCAGCAGAGCTTCGGCAATGCGATGCTGCTCGGCCTGATGATGGTGCTTGTCGTGCTCATCCTGCTGTTTAAGGACGTGATCCAGCCCTTCACCATTCTGTTCTCGCTGCCGCTCGCCATAGGCGGCGTGGCGGCGAGCCTAATCCTGACGCAGAATGCGCTGTCCATGCCCGTTCTCATCGGCATATTGATGCTGATGGGTATCGTCACCAAGAACGCGATCCTGCTCGTCGATTTCGGCATCGAGATGATGCATCACGGCATGGACCGGACGCTGTCGATGGTCGAGGCCGGCCGCAAGCGCGCCCGCCCGATCGTCATGACCTCGATTGCCATGTCCGCGGGCATGCTGCCTTCGGCGCTCGGCGTCGGCGAAGGCGGTTCCTTCCGCGCGCCAATGGCGATTGCGGTGATCGGCGGCATCATCGTGTCGACGGTCTTGAGCCTCGTCGTCGTCCCCTCGTTCTTCCTGATCATGGACGACCTGTCGCGGCTTCTCGCCTGGATCTTCGGCCGTTTCGTCGGCAAGAAGGACGAGGAAGTCCTGCCTCTCGACCGCGAGGCCCTGAGCAAGCTCGCCGCCGAGCAGGGCAGCACGATCGAAAGCCTGGAGGAGCGCGTCAATGCGCTGGAGGCGGAACGGCGCGGCAAGTCCGACCGCAAGGTCATCAGCCATCCGGCCCTTGCAGCCGAATAGTCCTTAAGAAGTGTGCGCGCCTGCGCGTCTGAGAAGACGCGCAGCGCCGGGGACGCGGACACTTTCGCGAAGTTGTTTGATCAAGGTCAATTTCCGGCGCGGCCCGAACCGCTAGTTTCGTCCCTGACTTTTTTGGGAACGAGCGGTATGAAGACATTGCGATTGACCTCGGGCGACAGGGCTATCCTCCTCCACTCGCGCTTTTTCTCGCGGCTGGCACGGGCGACGGTGGAAGCAATTCTCGCGGACACGACAGTCTCCACACATGAGGAGCACGACGTGCTGTTTCGCGAGCAGGAGCGGATCGACGAGGTATTCTTCGTGCTCTCCGGCCTCGTGCGTCTCTACCGCCTCGGCAAGGACGGCCGCGAGGCGGATGTCGCCGTCTTCCAGCGAGGCGATATGTTCGGCGTAAACGCCATGTTCCTGAACCACCGCGCGACGGCGAATGCGCAGGCCGCCGAGCCATCGATCGTGGCGCGCGTCGAGAGCCGCCGGCTCAGTCAACTCGCGGCCGAAGAAACCGACGTCGCCCAGGCGCTCCTCGAGGTCGTCTGTCACCATGGCAAGATGACGGAGGATTGCCTCGCGGATGACCGGCTGCTGACGGCGCCGCAGCGGGTTGCCAACTATATCCTCAGCCACTGCCCGAACGGCTCTGAGACCTTCTCCTTCCGGCTGCCGTTCCAGAAGAACGTGCTCGCCGGCAAGCTCGGTCTTGCGCCGGAGGCGCTTTCGCGCGCCTTCTCGATGCTGCGCCCGTCCGGCGTCGTCGTGAAGGGGCGCGTGATCGAAATACGCAACCGTCAGGCGCTCGAGGAGTTCTGACGCCCAGCCGGCTCAAAGGCCGCCGTTTGCTGTCAGGAATGCGACGATCCGGTCGATCCCCTCCCCGCGTTTCATGTCGGAGAAGACGAAGGGTTTCTGCGCACGCATTCGCGCCGCGTCGCGCTCCATCACTTCGAGGTCGGCGCCGACATAAGGGGCAAGGTCCTTCTTGTTGATCACAAGCAGATCGGACTTCGTGATGCCCGGGCCGCCCTTTCGCGGGATTTCCTCGCCTTGGCAGACGGAAATTACATAGATCGTCAAATCCGCCAGATCGGGCGAAAAGGTGGCCGCGAGGTTGTCGCCGCCCGATTCGATGAAGACGACGTCGAGGTCGGGAATGCGCCGGTTGAGTTCTGCGATCGCCTGCAGATTAATCGAGGCGTCCTCACGGATTGCCGTATGCGGGCAGCCGCCGGTCTCGACGCCGACGATCCGCTCCGAAGACAGCGCCTGCATGCGCACCAGCGCCTCCGCGTCTTCCCTGGTGTAGATGTCATTGGTGACGACGGCGACCGAATATTTCTCGCGCATCGCCTTGCAGAGCTTGTCCGTCAGCGCCGTCTTACCGGACCCGACCGGACCGCCGATCCCGACGCGAAGAGGACCGTTTTTCGATGGCATGTCTTATGTCCTTTCCCAGAAGCTGAGGGCCATGCATGTGGCTGTGTCACGAGCGGAACAGGCGCGAATGCAAGGTCTCGTGTCTCAGGCAAGCAATATCGGCCATGATTGCCGCCGACCCAAGATCGTCGAGCGAGCCGCGTGCGGCGCGCGCAGAGACGATCGCGACCGTCTCCTCCAGCCCCGCCAGCACGCCGACGCCGGCGCGCTGGCCGGTCACGCCGCAACGTATGGCGACCGAGACGGCATTGGAGGCGTTTGCGTGGAGATAGGCGGCGATTGCCGGTTCGAGCCCGATCCGATGTGCCCCGGCAACCGCACCCACGGCCACCGGATAGGCCGCCTCGGGGCCCAGCGATTCGAACACCGGATGCGGCCAATGGCGGGCAGCGGCGAGAAAAGCGCCCCCGAGAAGCATGGTTTCAAGGTGCCGTTCGCGCGAACCGGCGAGCGCCTCCGCCAGTTCGGCGACCGCCCGCAAGCGCATCGCGTCCCCGTGGTTCCTGTAGCTCTCGGCCAGCAGCAGCGCATCATTCCAGGCCGATCCCCGATACATGAGCGTCTCCAGCCAAAGATCGAGGTCTTCCGCGCTCGCCACCAGTCCGTCATGAACCGCCTGCTCCAGCCCCCCGGAATAGGAAAAGGAGCCGATGGGAAAAGCAGGAGAAAGCCAGGTGACGAGGCGGATCAGCGCCTGTGTATCGGCGCGTTCAGCCATGGTGGTGGTGATCGCCGCCGTGCCCATGATGATGGTGGCCGCCTGTGCCGTGATAGGCGCCGCGCAACGGATGGAACGGCGCGACCACGTCGCTCACCGCCGCGCCGAGGCCCTCGAGCATCACGCGAATGACCGGATCACGAGCAATCAGGATCCGCCCCTCCTCCACCGCCGCCGGCAGGTGCCGATTGCCGAGGTGCCAGGCGAGTTCGATCAGATGCAGCCTGTCGCGCGGACGGATATCATAAAGCTCTTCTTGCGCCGCCTTCACCTCGATATGACCGCCGCCCTCCAGCACCAGGAGGTCGCCATCGGCAAGCATCACCGGCTCCTTCAAATCGAGCATCACCACGTCGTCGTTTTCGAGATGCAGGAGCTTGCGGCGCAAATGCCGTTGGTCATGCGTCAAGGTCACGTGATGGAGCGGCATCCTGTCGGCGGGCCCGGGCGAAAGGACTGCGGTCGAACGATAGGGCACGTCAGATCTCCTCGACCTTTTTGACTTCGTCGCTCCTGCCCGGATGCGCCTTCAGATATGCCATGATGTAAACCATTCAAATCTCGTGACTTCGATCACGCCAACTTTAACAAGAAAAAGCCCCGGCGCCAGCAAGGAGCCGAAAATCCAAGAGACTTTCGAACCATGCGGCGGCCGGGGCCCAGTCCGGGATCAGTGCGTACCGATCAGGCGGCGATCTTCTGCGATCTCAGGGCCGCGAGGATATTCTGCGGCGAAGAAATGCCGTAAGGGTCGCTGTCGCAATTGTCGGAATAGCCTTCCTCTTCGAACCACTGCTCGACGACGCCATTGTTGACGACGGCGGCGTAGCGCCAGGAGCGCATACCGAAGCCGAGATTGTCCTTGGCGACCAGCATGCCCATCTTGCGCGTGAATTCACCCGAGCCGTCCGGAATGAGCTTGACGCTTTCGAGTCCTTGCGACTTGCCCCAGGCATTCATGACGAAGGCGTCATTGACCGAAATGCAATAGATCTCATCGATGCCGAGCGCCCGGAACTCCGGCGCGAGCTTCTCGAAGTCCGGAAGCTGGTAGGTCGAGCAGGTCGGCGTGAAGGCGCCCGGCAGGGAAAAGAGCACGACGCGCTTACCGGCGAAATAGTCATCCGAGGCGACATCCTGCCAGCGGAATGGATTGGAGCCGCCGACGGATTCGTCGCGGACGCGGGTGCGGAAGGTTACTGCAGGAACTTTTCTGCCGAGCATCATGGTCTCCTTCGAATTGCTGCCGGCCGCGTCAGAGAGGAGAAACGCCGGCCGGCGGAAAGCGAGCGCCCTTCCTACAGGACTTTGCGCTGCAGTGCAGCATCAAAGCTGCGATTTGCGACTGCATGGCAGCGTTGCGGCAGACGCATGGCTGATGTCGAGGAGCAATCGATGAGTTTGCGCATCAGCCCCAAATCCGACCCTTCGAATTAGACGAATGCGACAGCACTTATAGCAACCTGCATTGATATTGACCGATTGCGTGGGACCGGCTGCGAATGTCCGGTTAGGAGCAGACCGCAGAGCGATGCTCATGCATCGCTCGAGGATTGCGACGCGGCCGGCGGCCGACAGACGGCCCACCCGAAGGGCCGGGCGCTTTCGGCCTTCGGGCTGCGTCGAAAGTCCTCACCGGACCACTTGGTCCGCTTGCGGTTTTCTCCTTGCCGCAGGTCGAAATCGCTCCGGCGCAATCGGCCAATATCGGTGCAGGTTGGTATTAGAACAGGAAATAGCGTTGCGCCATCGGCAGCACCGTTGCCGGTTCGCAGGTCAGCAGTTCCCCGTCGGCACGGACCTCATAGGTCTCCGGATCGACCTCGATATGCGGCGTCAGCCTGTTGTGGATCATGGACGCCTTGCCGATGCCGCCGCGCGTGTTCTGGACCGCAACCAATTCCTTGGCAACGCCGAGCCTGCCCGCGAGGCCGGCATCGAGCGAGGCCTGCGAGACGAAGGTGACGGAGGAATTGGTGCGGCTTTTGCCATAGGCGCCGAACATCGGCCGGTAATGCACCGGCTGCGGCGTCGGGATGGAGGCGTTCGGATCGCCCATCGGCGCCGCGGCGATCGTGCCGCCGATCAGCACCATGTCCGGCTTAACGCCGAAGAAGGCCGGGTTCCAGAGGACGATATCCGCGCGCTTGCCGACCTCGAGTGAGCCGATTTCGTGGCTCAATCCATGGGCGATCGCCGGGTTGATCGTGTATTTGGCGATGTAGCGCTTAACGCGGAAATTGTCGTTGTCGCCCGCCTCTTCCTTCAGCCGCCCGCGCTGCCGCTTCATCTTATCGGCGGTCTGCCAGGTGCGGATCGCCACTTCGCCGACGCGCCCCATGGCCTGACTGTCGGAGGAGATGATCGAGAAGGCGCCTATGTCGTGCAGGATATCCTCCGCTGCGATCGTCTCCTTGCGGATACGGCTTTCCGCAAAGGCGATGTCCTCCGGGATCGACGGCGACAGGTGATGGCAGACCATCAGCATGTCGAGATGCTCCGCCACGGTGTTGAGCGTGTAAGGCCGCGTCGGGTTCGTCGAGGACGGAATGACATTCGGCTGGCTGCAGATCTTAATAATATCCGGCGCATGACCGCCGCCGGCTCCTTCCGTGTGGAAGGCGTGGATCGTCCGTCCCTTGATTGCCGCGATCGTATCCTCGACGAAGCCGCTCTCGTTCAGCGTATCGGTGTGGATCATCACCTGCACGTCGTATTCGTCGGCAACCGAAAGGCAGCAGTCGATGGCAGCCGGCGTCGTGCCCCAATCCTCGTGCAGCTTGAGCGACGAGGCGCCACCCATCACCATTTCGACGAGCGCGCCCGGCTGCGAGGCATTGCCCTTGCCGGCAAAGGCGAGGTTCATCGGGAAGGCGTCGGCCGCCTCGATCATCCGGGCGATGTGCCAGGGCCCCGGCGTGCAGGTGGTGGCGAGCGTGCCATGCGCCGGCCCGGTGCCGCCGCCGAGCATGCAGGTCAGCCCGCTCGTCAGCGCCTCTTCGATCTGCTGCGGGCAGATGAAGTGGATATGCGCGTCCATACCACCTGCGGTGACGATTTTCCCTTCGCCGGCAATCGCCTCGGTACCCGGACCGACAATGATGTTCACGCCCGGCTGCGTGTCCGGATTTCCGGCCTTGCCGATGGCGGCGATACGCCCGTCCCTGAGGCCGATATCGGCCTTGACGATTCCCCAATGGTCGATGATGAGCGCGTTGGTGATAACCGTGTCGACAGCGCCGGCAGCGCGCGTCACCTGGCTTTGGCCCATGCCGTCGCGGATGACCTTGCCGCCGCCGAACTTCACCTCTTCGCCATAGCTGGTGAAATCCTTTTCGACCTCGATGAAAAGCTCGGTATCGGCAAGCCGCACCTTGTCCCCGACGGTCGGACCGAACATGTTGGCATAGGCCGCACGCGACATTTTATAGGACATGTTCAGGCTCCTTGGGGCAAGTCTGACGAAACGGTTTGATCGAGGCGGCGAACGCGGCCAACGGCGGCGAGCGCATCGACATAGCGTCGCTCCGCCGAGAAGGGATGCCATTCCCAGCCGCTGTGGCCGAAACCGGCAAGCACGATGCGCTCGCCGCTGGAGGCGGCATTCAAGAGAATGTCGGCGATCGTAACGAGGCCGCTAGACGGAACGATGTAAGGCGGCGGTTCGAAGCGGGCGAGCTCGCGTTCCAACCGTTCCTGCGTCTCTGCGGGAATGACGCGGTGTTTGCGCCCAGTCGCACGCGCAAAGCTTTCGAAGCCGGCGGTATAGTCATCGCAGAAGTCGTCAAGATCCGGGTGCGTCGCGGCAAGACCAGCCCGCATGGCGGCAAACTTTGCACCGGAGCGTACGCTCCAGATCTCGCGTGCCTGCCGCACCGGGTCGCTTGTCTTCCAGCGACCGCCACCGAGCATCGCGAGCGCAGGGCGGCCGGTGTTGCAGACCGCGATAATGTCGGTCTTGCTGCCGCCCTTGCCGATCGAGCGGCAATCGTTGAAGCGGATCACCAGCTCGGCGGCGTCGATCATTGCGGCGGCACCCTCCGGCACCTCGCCATTGCCCACGATCATGATGATGCGGCCCTCTTGCAACGTCAGTTCCCTGCGGGCTCGAGCAGTTCTTTGAGTTCTGCCGTCCGCTTTCGCGTCAGGTCCGCCAGACAGCCAGAGACGAGCATGGGCTCCATCGAGCCGCCGCGCGCCTCGAAACCGGCCAGTTCACACTGGCCGTCGCGATAGCCGATCCAGGCGCGCTGCGCCTTTTTCAGCGCCCCCACGGCTCCGACATGGGCCGCATTGATGTCGCCCAATTCCTTGTCGGTCTCCTGCATCGCGGCGATCGCCTGTCGGTAGATGCTGTTCAGTTCCATGTCGGCCGCCTCGTAATCCCGATGAGCGCAAATGTTCAAATCCATCTGCGTCACGGCCTCCTGGCAATTCACTTCCGGCTGCTCCTGGGCGAATGCGGAAGCCGTGGAAAGGATGAGGAGTAGAGCGGTGACGGGAGAAACTGGCCTCATAGCTTGCCCATCACCTGCTGGCGGAAGCCGAACACCTCGCGCTTGCCTGATAGCGGGATCAGCGTAACCTGGCGGGTCTGGCCCGGCTCGAAGCGGACGGCCGTGCCGGCAGGAATATCGAGGCGCATGCCATAAGCTGCCTGGCGATCGAAGATCAGGCCCGGGTTCGTTTCCGCGAAGTGGTAATGGCTGCCGACCTGCACCGGCCGATCGCCGGAATTGGAGACCTCGATGGTGGCGGTCTCAAGACCGGCATTCAATTCGATGTCGCCGGTGGCTGCGATGATTTCCCCTGGAATCAAGTCTCTGTCCCCTCACGCGGTTCTTAGAGCGGAATGCGCTCACTTACGTTCGCGCTACCGCTCTGTCCTTTTGTTTTTGCCGCATTTATGCGACGTCAGGTGATCCCACCTGACTGCAAAATGCTCTAACGGATCGGTTCATGGACGGTGACGAGCTTCGTCCCGTCCGGGAAGGTTGCCTCGATCTGAATGTCGTGGATCATGTCCGGGATGCCCTCCATCACCTGGTCGCGGGTCAGCACATGCGCACCCGCCTCCATCAGTTCGGCCACGGACCGGCCGTCGCGCGCGCCTTCGACGACGAAGTCCGTAATCAGGGCGATCGCCTCCGGATGATTGAGCTTGACGCCCCGCTCCAGCCGCCGGCGCGCGATCATCGCCGCCATGGAAATCAACAATTTGTCTTTTTCGCGCGGAGTGAGATTCATGCGTCGGCATCCGGGTTTATTGCAGGATCAGAGAGTCCAGACTTTCGGCACAGATGCGTCCTTACGCAAGTGCGAAATGAGCGGGACGAGGATTTTTCTGAGTTCGAACCCATCGGCGGCGACCACGCGGGCCACGAGCTTGTCGCGCCCGCCGACTCTGTTGTGGCTGACGCCGGCCCATGCCACCGCTGCAAGTGCTGCGCGCAGCTTCGAAAGCATCGCTTCGCTATCCGGCGCCACAAAGAGGAGCGTCGCGAACGCGGCCGCGCCGCCGAGGACGGCAGGTCTTGCGGCAAGTCGGGCAATCTCGTCGGCGAGTGTCAGATTTTCGGCGTGAATCAGCTTGCCGTGGCTCGAGACCCGCCAGCGATCTCGAAAGAGGCCGGTATGCACCGCCTCTCCCATTGCCTTGCGGCCGAGCAGCACCGCCTCGACGGCGAGCAGCACTGCATCGCTCGCCAGGTCGACGTCGAGCGCGCGCGACAGCGAAGCCCGATCGAAGAGGATCGTTTCCTGAGGCAGCCAGTCGATACGTGCGCCGGCCGCGGCCGATAGGCGCGTCTTTATCTCTGCGGTGCCTGCGCCTGCCTTGTAGATCTTCTCGCAGGCCTGCGTTGTCAAAGTGAGGTTCGTCCCCTCGCCCGCCTCAAAGGCCCAGTTCAGACGGTCGCCGCCCGTGACGCCCCCCGACGAGTTGATGAGCACTGCTTCCATGGAACCGTCGAAGGTTTGCGGCAGGCGGAGCTTGGCGCAGCCTTCTTGGTAGAGCTCCGCTATGCGCGTGCGCCCCTCTCGGGACTTGGCAACCAGCCGCCCCTTCCCCCAAGCCCTTTGCGGGGCGATGATTGCCGCCTCGGTCAATGTCCCGGATGTTTCCCTGCTGGCACGCGTTCCGCCCGCAATCCTTTTGCTCCGGCATCGTCGGGAACCGGGCGACCAAAGTCAAGCCATTGTTTCAACCGTGGAATTACTCCGACCAAGTCGCATTGGCGCATGATGCGCCCCACGGCTCGTCCGTCGGCTTCGCGAAAAAGGGGCCCCCTCCGCGGGCGCCCTCCTTGGTTTTGCCGGCGTATCCGTTACCAACGCCCTGGATTAAATCGTGCACGACATTTATCGGCAAAAATTCCTGTTGTTAATACCTTGCGATCATATCGCGAACGATTTATTTTATACCAGAAAATCTGGAAGAAGGCCATGGAAAAGGCAGATACCCCCTCCTCCGATGGACTGATGAATCTCGACGATTTTCTGTGCTTCGCCATCTATTCCACGAATCACGCCTTCACGCGCGTCTACAAGCCGTTGCTCGACGAACTGGAACTCACCTACCCACAATATCTGGTCATGGTCGTCCTATGGGAAAAGGACGACCAGACGGTCGGCAGTCTTGGCGAAAAGCTCTTCCTGGAATCGAGTACGCTCACGCCCATGTTGAAGCGTCTCGAAGCGATGGGCTATGTTTCCAGGGTGCGCGACAGGACCGACGAGCGGCAGGTCCGCGTCCGCCTCACCGACACCGGTCGCGCTCTCAAGGAAAAAGCAAGCGCCGTTCCGAACGGCATTGCCGACGCGACGGGCATGGAGCCGGCCGAGATCGCCCGGCTGAAGCGGGATATTGCAGCGCTCCGCACCTCGCTTTTGCGTTAGAGCCGTCCCGAAGCGCCCGATTCCATGAGTTTCAGCAGCGCGGGGACTGATCATGCGCCGGAGAATATCCGTCGCCGCGCCCTCATCTCGCATGCACCAAGTTTCTCTCGCGCGGTGACGCTCAAAACTGAAGGCCCGGCTTGACGGCCGGGCCTTCGCGTATCTCTCAGAGACGAGGACTACTCGTTCTGGAAGTAGCTGTACTTGCCGTCGTCACCCTTCTTCCAGGTGTACATGACGTAGTCCGGACGCGTGATATCGCCCTTTTCGTCAAAGCCGAGTTCGCCGATCGCGGTCTGGAACGGGCCCTTTGCCTTGATGGCTTCGGCAACCGCCTGCGGGTCGTTGCCGCCCGCGGCCTTGGCACCCTCAGCGATCACCTGAAGCGCCGCATAGGAATAGAGCGTGTAGGCTTCCGGCTCGAAGCCGGCTGCGCGGAACTTCTCGACGAGTTCCTTGGCATTCGGGTTCTTGCGCGGATCCGGAGCGAAGGTCATCAGCGTGCCGTCGACCGCATCGCCGGCGATCGAGGCCAGTTCGTTGGACACGATGCCGTCGCCCGACATGAACGTCGCCTGCAGGCCCTGGTCCTTCATCTGGCGCATGATGAGCCCGGCCTCCGTGTGCAGACCGCCGTAATAGACGACCGAAACGCCGGCTTGCTTCATCTTGGCGATCAGCGCCGAGAAGTCCTTGTCGCCGGTGTTGATGCCTTCGTAGAGGGCCTCGGTGACGCCGGCTTCGCCCATTGCCTTCCTGGTTTCATCGGCAAGACCCTGACCATAAGGCGTCTTGTCGTGAACGACGGCGACTTTTGCATCCTTGAAGTTGGCGGCGATATAAGCGCCGGCAACGGCGCCCTGCTGGTCATCACGGCCGCAGGTGCGGAACGTGTTCCAAAGACCCCGCTCGGTGAACTGCGGGTTGGTCGAAGCCGGGGTGATCTGCAGGATGCCGTTTTCAGCGTAGATGTCCGACGCCGGGATCGAGACACCCGAGTTGAAGTGGCCGATCACGAACTGCACGCCATCAGCGACGAACTTGTTGGCAACCGATACGCCCTGCTTGGCGTCGGACACGTCGTCGCCGAGCACGATCTTGATCTGTTCCCCGTTGATGCCGCCTGCCGCATTGAGATCGGCAGCAGCCTGCTCCGCACCTTTCTGGAGCTGGGCGCCGAATGCCGCATTCGGACCCGTCAGCGGACCAGCGACGCCGACGAGAATATCGGCCCACGCGGTGCCGCTGAAGGCGACCATTGCGGTCAGCGCCACAGCCGACAGAAGAGACTTTTTCATCTTGTTACTCCCAAATTGTCGAGCGGGTCTCATTTCAAAGCCAGCACAATGCCCACTATTCTTGCGCCGGTGATCCTTCGCACCGGCCGCTTCCGACCGGCACATGCTGTTCCCTTATTTCGCCCTCCAAGAGAAAGGCGAGGCTTTTTCATATAACCAATAATAGTTGATTGCCATTTGCTTGGTGAGGTAATACCGGAAACCGGCGGTAGCAAACAACAAAAGCACGACCGTGTCTACAATATAGTATTGCAGGCTGAACATCGTTCCTCCGAAAAGGGCGTGATGCACGAAACGGATAGCGAGGCCGAGCAGTGCCACATAGATCAGCAACCGCTGAATCGTCTGCCAGTTTTCGGCGACATTCTTGCCCGTTCTCCAGGCAGTCCAGCCGCCAAGGACACAGGTGACGAACAGAAATTGCCAGATGGACGCTTCTTCGTAGAGAATTCCCTGCATGTCATTAACTCCAGGCGCAGCGCATCAGTGACGGCCGCCTTCGAGATAGGCGGCGCGAACTTCCGGGTTGGCGAGCAGGTCCTTGCCCGACCCGCTCATCGTTACCCGGCCATTGACCAGAACATAGGCCCGATCGGACAATTTGAGCGCGCCGAAGGCGTTCTGCTCCACCAGGAAGACCGTCAGCCCCTCCTGCTTGTTGAGCTTTTTGATCGCGTCGAAAATGCCTTTGACGATCAACGGCGCAAGGCCGAGCGACGGCTCGTCGAGCAGCAGCAGCTTCGGCCGCGCCATCAGCGCCCGCCCGATCGACAGCATCTGTTGCTCGCCGCCGGACAGCGTTCCGCCGCGCTGGGCCTGACGTTCCTTCAGGCGCGGAAAGAGCGCAAAGACCTTCTCGACGTCCTCCTTGAAGTGCTTCAGATTGTCGAGGCTCGCGCCCATCTGGAGGTTTTCCAGAACCGTCATGCGCGGGAAGATCCGCCGCCCTTCCGGTGACTGGGCGATTCGCAGGCGGGCGATCTCGTGCGTCGGCAGACGCGTGATGTCCCGTCCCTCGAAAACGACGGAGCCGGTGCGCGCTTGCGGGGCGCCGCAGATCGTCATCATGAGCGTCGACTTTCCGGCGCCGTTGGCGCCGATCAGCGAGACAATTTCCCCGCGGTGGACCTCGACGTCGACGCCGGAGAGCGCCCGGATATTGCCGTAATAGGTTTCGACACTTCTCACATTCAAGAGCGGAGCAGTCATTGCGTCATGCCTCCCTGCTCGCTTTCGATTTCCTCGATCTCTTCGATCACCTCTTCAACCTCTTCGTCCTCGACGCCCAGATAGGCCGCGATGACCTTCGGATCGTTCTTCACGTAATCCGGATTGCCGTCGGAAATCTTCTGCCCGTATTCCAGCACCACCACATGGTCGGAAATCTCCATCACCACCGACATGTCGTGTTCGATCAGCAGGATGGACGTCCCTGTTTCGCCGCGAATGGTCTGCAGCAGGTCGTTGAGGGCGAGCGACTCGCGCGGGTTCAGACCGGCAGCCGGTTCGTCGAGGCAAAGCAGTTCCGGCCCGGTGCACATGGCGCGGGCGATTTCGAGCCGCCGTTGCGCACCATAGGGCAGGTCGCCCGCCGGATCATCAGCGCGGTCGATGAGCGATGCCATCTCAAGCCAATGCTTTGCAACCTCGATCGACTCCTTGGAGGCCTGCCGATAGGCCGGGAAGCCCAAGAGACCGAGGATGGTAAAACCGGAGGCCAGCATCAACTTGTTGTGCTGTGCCACCAGCAGATTTTCGAGAACCGTCAGGCCAGAGAACATCCGGATGTTCTGGAAGGTCCGCGCCACTTTGGCGCGCTTGGCGATCTCGAAATCCGGCAGGCGCTCCAAGAGGAACTCTCCGCCGGACCTCTGCCTCATGGTGATCATGCCCATGGTCGGCTTGTAGAAGCCGGTGATGCAGTTGAACACCGTCGTCTTGCCGGCCCCGTTCGGGCCGATCAGTGCGGTGATTTCACCTCGCGCAGCCTCGAAGGAGAAGTCGTTGATGGCCATGAGACCGCCGAAGCGCATCGACAGGTGCTCGACCTTGAGAATGGGGTCATTTGTCATCGTCGTTGTCTCGAGGGCCATCAGCCGTGCCCTTCCTTGGTGAAGCTGCCGGAGATGGCCTTTCGCTCATGGAGGAACGCGGTCGGTTCGCGCGATCCGACGAAGCCGCGAGGCTTCCAGACCATGACGACGACCATGGCCAGGCCAAAGATCAGCATACGGTAGAGTTCAGGCGTAAAGGTCGGCCCGAAGATCACCTTGAGGAAAGTGAGTTCGCGCAGGATTTCCGTCCCGCCCACCATCACCACCGCCGCGATCGCGATACCCGTCAGCGACCCCATGCCGCCGAGAACGACGATGGCAAGGATAACGGCCGATTCGAGGAACACGAAGGATTCCGGCGAGACGAAGCCTTGGCGCACGGCGAAGAAGGAGCCCGCAATGCCGCCAAACATCGCGCCCGTGGCAAAGGCCGTGAGTTTGGTCATCGTCGTGTTGATGCCGAGCGACCGACAGGCGATCTCATCCTCGCGGAGCGCTTCCCAGGCCCTGCCTATCGGCATCCGGCGCAGGCGGATCGTGACGAAGGCGGTCAGCAGGGCGAGCGCGAGGATCAGATAGAAAAGGAAGATCTTGTAGTAGGCCGAAGACATCGGCAGGCCGAACAGGGCTGCAAAGCCATCCTTGGAGGCATCGAACTTGATGCCGAACAGGGTTGCCTTGGCAATGCCGGAGACGCCGAACGTTCCCTT
This sequence comes from Ensifer sp. LCM 4579, assembly GCF_001854885.1. GTDB lineage: Bacteria > Pseudomonadota > Alphaproteobacteria > Rhizobiales > Rhizobiaceae > Sinorhizobium. The sequence continues at coordinate 176,640 of NZ_MDDV01000008.1, forward strand.
GGTGACCTCGGTCCAGTTGATCAGCACGAGTCGGATGATTTCGCCGAAAGCAAGCGTAACGATCGCCAGGTAGTCGCCCCTAAGGCGCAGAACCGGGAAACCGAGGATCACGCCCCAGAGGGCCGCGAGAATGCCGGCGATCGGCAGCAGCACCCAGAAGGATAGGCCGAAATAGCTGGAGAGCAGCGCATAGGAATAGGCGCCGACCGCATAGAAGGCCACATAGCCAAGATCGAGGAGGCCGGCGAGACCGACGACGATGTTGAGCCCCCAGGCAAGCATCACGTAGATCAGGATCTGGATGCCGAAATTGTCCACCCACTTCAACGAACCCTGGACGCCGACGAGGGCGAGGATGACCGGCGGATAAAGCACCAGAGCGACGATCGCGATCTTCGCAAAATTGCGGCTGAAGAAGCTCTCCCTCTTCGCAATGTCGGGCGCCGCCACCCTCGCGGCCTTCCGCTGGGCGAGCCAAGGCTGGACATAGGCGACGATCAGGAACCGGCCCACCGTGGCGACGGCGACGAAGACCGCCAGCAGTCCCCAGCGCTGCCTGAGAACGAGTTCATTGCGGATGTTCTGGTCGGTTTCGAGACCGACGAAGAGGACGAACAGTCCGAGCGTGATGAGCCCCGCGAAGACGGCCTCGCGCAAGGCCCGCGCCGTCACCTCGGTGCCGGCGCTTGCAGTCGTAGAAGCAACATTTGCCATGGAATCATACCTTCTCGACTTCCGGTCGTCCGAGAATACCGGACGGCTTGAAGATCAGGACGATCGCGAGGATCGAGAAGGTCGCGACGTCCTTGTAGTCGATGGTGAAATAGGCCGACCACAGCGCCTCGATGAGGCCTATCAGCAGTCCGCCCAGGACGGCGCCCGGCAGCGAGCCGATGCCACCGAGAACGGCGGCCGTGAAGGCCTTGACGCCCGGAACGAAGCCATCCGTGAAGACGACGACGCCATAATACATGAGGTACATCGTACCGGCGACCGCAGCGAGCGCCGCACCCATGATGAACGTCACGGAAATGGTACGGTCGACGTCGACGCCAAGCAGCGCCGCCATCTTCCGGTCCTGCTCCGTGGCGCGTTGCGCGCGACCGAGCGGCGTGCGGTTGACGATGTACCAGAAGACGGACAGAAGAACCGCGGTGATGATGACGATAATGATCTGCTTCAGCGAAACCGTGATGCCGAACACATTGTAGACCGAAGAGACGAGCGGCGGAATTGGCTTGTTGCGCGGGCCCTGCGTCACCTGGATGAAGTTCGACAGGACGATCGACATGCCGATCGCCGTGATCAGCGGCGCCAGCCGGAAGGATCCACGCAGCGGACGATAGGCCACCCGCTCAATGGTCCAGTTCCAAAGCGCCGCCGTAAGCATACCGACGATCATCATCAGCAGCAGCGCCAGGACAACCGGCACACCTGCGAAGAAAGACGTGAGCAGCAGGAAAATAATCAGCGCGGTGAAGCCGCCAAGCATGAATATATCGCCATGGGCGAAGTTAATCATGCCGATGATACCGTAGACCATGGTATAACCAATCGCAATCATACCATAGATAGACCCAAGCGTCAGCCCGTTGACGAGCTGCTGGACGAAGTACTCCATCAATCTTCCCCTGGACCAGATCCCGAAAGTCCGGCCTCTTGTTATTAGTTATCACTCATGAGCATGCTCTGCGGCGATTTCATACCTCTTTCGATCGAAAATGAAAGCCAAAAATCGCGCGAATTGAGGATTCTTCCGCGAAAAAATCAATTCGGCGCCCCTTTTGCCAGCCAAAAATCAAAAAAGATGCAGCATTCGCTTGCGACTTCATCATCCTGCCCGCGAAATTGGCGCGTGAGCCTCCACGGATGCGGGCAAACGGCCGTTCTTGATTACCGATCTTTACACGAACTTCACGCGTCTGAAAGATAGAAGCGGCGGAAAAATGCCGCCCGGATCTGACGCCAGACGGCAGGACAAGCAGGAATGGAACGAGAATGCTCCCCATATTGGAAAGATCGGCGATGGCCGCCGGACAGGCGATCCTGGAAGTTTATGATTCCGGCCCTGCGATCACTTACAAGGCCGACACCTCACCCGTGACCGACGCAGACCACCGCGCCGAGCGCATCATCCTTGCCGAGCTCGCCGCGGCCTTCCCCGATATCCCGGTGATTGCCGAAGAATCGGTCGCTGCGGGAAATGTTCCCGACATAGCCGGGCAGCGCTTCTTTCTCGTCGATCCGCTGGACGGTACGAAGGAATTCGTCGATCGCGATGACCATTTCACAGTCAATATCGGTCTCATCGAAAACGGTGAGCCGGTCGCCGGCGTCGTCTATGCGCCAGCGCTTGGCGTCATCTATGCGGCGAAGGACGGACAGGCGAGAAAAGCAATGGTCGCGGATGGTCGAATCGCCGGGGGCTGGAGCCGGATCGGCTGCCGGCAAATCCCGGAGCGACCGGTCGCAGTGGCGAGCCGACGGCACAGCAGTGCCGAGACCATTGCCTATCTCGCGGAGCAGGGCATCACCGACTGCGAGGCGATCGGCTCGTCGCTGAAATTTTGCCTGCTGGCCGAAGGCCGGGCCGATCTCTATCCGCGCTTCAGCCGCACCATGGAGTGGGACACCGCCGCAGGCGACGCGGTCCTGAGGGCCGCGGGCGGTGAAACGCTGACCATGGAAGGCCAGCCGCTCGCCTACGGCAAACGCGACCAACCAAACGACGGCGACTTCGCCAACCCATGGTTCATCGCGCGCGCGCGGCGGCTTTAGCGCATCGGCCGCGCATCCCGCTGCATGTCTCCTTTGATCGACCTTGTTTCAAGGACATGCAGCAATTCAAAGTGCTACGCGACCTTTGCGCGTCTAACAAGACGCGGCGCTGTAAAGGACGCGCGGCACTACAGGACAATCGAAAGTCAGGGCGAGCGCGGTCGCAGTCCAGCTGCAATGAGGCTTGAGAGGGACCCTTCGGTAAAGGGTTTTTCGATCCGGGGAACGTCACGCAGATGGCTGGGCAAGGGCAATATCTCGCCGCAGCCGCTGGCGAAGCCGATTTTGATCCCCCGCGCAACGAGCGCTTCGGCAACCGTGAAACTCGTCTCGTCGCCGAGCCTGATATCGACGATGGCGAAATCGATCGGGTACTCGGTTGCGATTTCCATCGCTCTTTCTGCTGTCGTCGCGGTGTAAACGTGAGTGACGCCCAGCGCAGCGAGCATTTCCTCCATGTCCATGGCGATCAGAAAATTGTCCTCGAGGACAAGAACCGACTGGATCTTCGTCACATTCTCACCGCCTGTCATCGACGTAATGTTCCTCGATTTTGGCTTCCGGAACTGAAGCCGGCCAGCGAAGCTAGTGTGAATACCGGGCTTCGGCATTTAAAAAAGACATACCGCCCCGTCAGATCAGCGGCCGTTTCGATTCGCCGAGCCCTTGCCAACCGGCAAGCCGAAGCAACCCCCGGACATCGCGAACTTCACAGCTCCTGTCCGCCCAACGGATGAGGTCGCGGCCGGCAAGCTTCCGCAGGGTCTTGTTGGTATGAACGATCGAAAGACCGAGCGTATCGGCAACATGCTGCTGCGTCAGCGGAAGGGCATTGCGGCCGCCTCGGAAGAGCTGCAGCGTCTCCGCGCGCTGATAAAGAAAGGCGAGGAGATAGGCGGCCCTTTCCAGTGCGGAGCGCCGGCCGATGCTCAACAGGTTCTCGTCCAGAATGCGCTCCTCCCGGGCGGCGATCCACGTGATGTCATAGGCAAGATCCGGGTGCTGCCTATAGAGCTGTTCCAGGCCGCTCCGCTTGAACACGCAGAGCGTGACGGGCGAAAGCGCCTCGATAGAGTGCTGCATTTCACCCATCAGCGTGCCCTGCAACCCGACCATGTCTCCGGGCATGACGTAGTTCAGAATCTGTCGCCGCCCATCTTTTAGTACCTTGTAGCGAAATCCCCAGCCGGACAGCACCGTGAAGAGATGCTCGCTCCGCTCGCTTTCCGACAGGATGGTCCCCCCGCCGTCGACCGACCGTTCGCCAATCTTGAAATTCGCCACGAAGGCAAGCTCCTCGTGCTTGAACGGACGAAAAATCTCAAGCGGGCGCAGGGGACAGGCCTCGCATGGCGTTCCCTTGCTGAACTTGTCTTCGGCTGTCATCGGATGCTCGCGGCGGCTTGGCAGGTCGCGCAGGAGCCACGTACGACAGAATTGGCGCGACGCACGGTGCCCCATCATGGACTTGCGCGCCGCCAGGCCCTATCTCTCGTCGATCGCCCGTCGCAAGCAGGATTTTGAACCATGTTGTCCTATTCCGCCATCGCCAAAAACAACGTTGCCGTCGTCACCGGCGCCGCCTCCGGCATCGGGCTTGCTGCCGCTAGGCGCTTCGCAAGCATTGGCATGAAGGTTGTCATGGCCGATCTCCCGGGTGATCGTCTGCGGGCGGCCGAGGACTCCGTGGAAGGGCTTGCCGCAGGTGCCGCCGCGGATGTCGCGGCAATCGCCACCGACGTGTCACGACCGGACGAGATCGTCGCCTTGGCACGCGCCACGCGGGAGCGCTTCGGCCATGTCCATGTGCTGATGAACAATGCCGGGATCCAGCCCGGCAGTTCGATGTTCGGTCCGCTGGAGAATTGGGAAGCCGTGATGTCCGTCAATCTCTGGGGCGTGATCAACGGCTCGCGCATTTTCGCGCCTGCCATGATTGCGCATGGAGAACCGGCACTGATCATCAATACCGGCTCGAAACAGGGTATCACCACGCCGCCCGGCGATCCCGCCTATAATATCGCGAAGGCGGGGGTGAAGGTCTTTACCGAAGCCCTCCAGCACGAGCTGCGCAATACGGAGGGCTGCAAAGTCAACGCGCATCTCCTGATCCCCGGCTTCGTCCATACGGCGCTGACGGCGCATGGCCGCACAGAGAAGCCGGCCGGCGCCTGGACGCCGGAACAGACAGTCGATTTCATGCTCGAAAGCCTCGCCGGCGGCGATTTCTACATTCTCTGCCCCGACAACGAGGTCACCCGACCAACGGACGAGAAGCGTATCCTGTGGGCGGCCGGCGATGTCGTCGAGAACCGCCCGCCCCTTTCGCGGTGGCATCCGAACTACCAGGCATCGTTCCAGGCATTCCTTGGCGGGAAGCGGGACTAACGCATCGGCCCGAAAATCGTACCCGATTTTCGGAAAGCTCGATGCGCAGATTCAAGAGTTACAGCGACCTTTGCGCGTCTGAAAAGACGCGCGGCGCTGTAAATGGCATTCGCGGAAGGGAAGAAATCGTGACCAGCGGCATTCACCATGTCACCCTGATCAGCCGCCGCGTTCAGGCGAATATCGATTTCTACTTGGGGTTTCTCGGCCTTCACCTCGTCAAGCGGACCGGCGGCTTCGAGGACCCCAACCAATTGCACCTCTTCTATGGTGACGCTTCGGGTTCGCCCGGATCGCTCGTCACCTTCCTGATCTGGGAGGACGGCTCGCCGGGGCGCGTCGGCCATGGGCAGCCGAGCGAGATCGCCTTCGCCATTCCGCCGGCGAGCATCGGCTTCTGGTTAACCCGCGCCCTGCAGTTGAACATCCAGACAACCGGGCCGGCGCAGGAATTCGGCGAACCGGTGCTCAGGCTCAAGGATCCGGACGGCATCATCGTCAAACTGGTCGGAACGGACGCGCTGTCCGAACCGGCGCCCTGGGCAAGCCGCGACATCCCCGAAACCGACTCGATCAGGCGATTACGGGGCGCAACCGTGCTCACGGAAAGACCGAAGGAGACGGCGCATTTCCTCCGCAGCCACTTCGGTTATCGCGAGACAGCCGCAACGGATGCGATCCGCCGCCTCACCTCGCCGTCCGGCGACGTCATCGATGTGCGCGACGCGACCGGTTTCTGGACGGCCGCGCCCGGCACAGGCACCATCGACCATATCGCCTTCCGCGCGCCGGACGAGACAACGGTGCTTGCCGTCAGGGCGGATCTCGAACAGGAACACGCCGGCGCGACCAACGCGCATGACCGGAAGTACTTCTTTTCCCTTTATGTGCGCGAACCGGGAGGCTCGCTCTGCGAGCTTGCGACCGACGGACCCGGCTTTGCCATCGACGAGCCGCCGGACGCGCTCGGTACCGAACTCTTCCTGCCGCCGCATCTCGCCGGCAGCAATGCCGCCGCCACGCTCGTGCGGCTGCCGCAATTCGCGCTGCCGGGCGAACCGCGTCTGACGCGCCGCGCCCTGCCCTTCGTCCATCGCTTCTACCACCCGGACGAGACGAGCGACCGCACCTTCGTACTGCTCCACGGCAGCGGCGGCAACGAGACGGACATGCTCCCCTTCGGCCACCAGATCGATCCGCAGGCCACGCTCCTCGGCGTGCGCGGCCGCAGCACCGAAGAGGGCTTTCCCCGCTGGTTCCGGCGCCTCACGATGACGAGTTTCGACCAGCAGGATATCCGCTCGGAGGCCGAGGCCTTCGTCGCCTTCCTGGACGGGGCGCGCGACGGCTACGGGCTCGACCTTCGCAATGTGATCTTCATCGGCTATTCCAACGGCGCCAATCTGCTGGCGGCGGTGATGCTGCTTCATCCCGGCGTGATCCGCCACGCCGTGCTGATGCGGGCGATGTCGGCTCTCGAAGTGCCACCGATACCCGATCTCTCCGCAACGAATGTCCTGATGCTGACCGGCAGGGACGACCCCTACGGCAAGCATGCGCCTGCCTTGAAGCGCATCCTCGCCGACACCGGCGCAAATCTCGAAGCGCTGGACATAGACACGCACCACGGTATCGGCGATGACGATATCGAGGCCATCCGCCGCTGGCTCGCGGAGAATGGTATATAGCCCTTTTAGCCCGTCCGACCTTGGCCTCGCACAATCTGGCCGGAGAATGCCATCTTCTCGGTGCTGACCACCACCGGCGCACCCGGCACCGGTCTTCGACGACGTTCTGGTCGTCTGAACCAATCGGTCCGTGCCGAAAAACGAGGCTTGTAGTAACCGTTCACCTCGCCTTTGCCGCGGCCGCATAGTCGGCAAAGGCCCTGACGAAGCCGCGCAGACGCTCGCTTGCCTGTTCGTCGGTCAAACGGCCCTGCTCGAAGAGCGGTTCTGCCTTGGGCAGCATGAAGCGCTTGCCCGACCAGAGATCGGCACCGAGCGTTCGCATGACCGGGAGCCAGGCGTTCTGGCTAAGGATCGTGCCGAAATTGCCCGGAGACGCGCCGGCAAGCGCGAACGGCCGACCACCGAACACCTTGCGAATGTCGGCAGGCGGGCGGCTCAACCAGTCGATGGCGTTCTTGAACACGCCGGGGATCGAGTTGTTGTATTCCGGCGTGAAAAGGATCACCCCGTCCGCCGCCATGACCTTCCGTTTCAGGTCCTCCGCCGCCGGCGGGACGCCGCTTTCGGCCTCGACATCGCCGTCATAGAGCGGAATGCCGTGCAAGGTTGCAGTCTCGAATGTGATGTCGTCGGGCGTGACGGACTGCGCGGCTTTCAGGAGGCCCGTATTGAACGACGCCTTCCGCAGGCTGCCCGATATGCCAAGAATCTTCGTCATGGACCAGCAATTTCCTCCGTTTGTGCGCCGGCAAAGTGCCGCATTTCCGTAAAAGCTAGAGGCGCAAGACGAAAAGGAAAGCCATTATCATCGGCTCGGCCTTTCTCGGCTTCAGCCTCACGTCGCCGTCGGCCTTCGCCCATCGAGAAGACACGCGCATGGGTCTTCCCATCCCGGATAATCGACGGCACCCAAAATCCGCACTACAGCGACGCGTCGTCTTCTCAGACGCGCAAAGGTCGCCGTAGCGCTTCGAATTGCTGCATGTTGTTATCCTTAAATCGGTTACGGTTTTCGGAAACATGCAGTAGGATATTCCGTCAAAATCGAGGGTGCTCGTACTCGGGGAGAGCGTCAGGTGTCTCTGGTTGTCCGTATCTGGACAGCGATGATCGGGGTCATCGCGGCGACACTTGGGGTTCTTTCGATCCTCTGCATCCTGCAGCATGATGCAATCCTCTCCCAGCTCATCCGCCAGCGCCTCGCCGTGACCGTGGAAGTAGCTGCGCGTCCGTTCCGCTCGGTCGTTGAACTCGGACTTCCGGTCTCCATGATGCGCAATAAACTTGCGCTCCTCGAACGGGCACGGGCATCCGATACGGCGATCAGCGACGTCGTTCTCTTCAATCCAACCGGGATCGTCATCGAGCAAAGCGGTAGTGGCAAGGTCGAACGGGTCACGCAGGAGATAGTCGACGTCCAAGCCAAGTACATCAGTCGACGCTGGGGTCTCGAGACCGACCGCGACCTGATCAGCGGGACCTCCATCCTGGATGATGATGGGGTGGTGCTTGGAGGAATTCTCGCGGTGTATCCGAAGTCCGAACTGGACGCACGGAGCGCCAGCGTCGCGCAGCAGATCGTTGTGGGGGCTATGGGACTTTTCGTCCTCTTCACCGGCATCGCCTACCTGATGGTCCGAGCCCGCGTCGATGCCGCCGGCGGCGGACTGAGGCGCCTCGAAGGCACGCTGGTCGCGATCGGCGGAACCCCGACTGAAACCCCTGCGGCCGCAGGCAGGCACAACGGCCGGGCTCTCCCCGAACAGATCGCGCTTGCGCTGTCCAAGCTGCAGGAGCAACTGGAGGCCGCCTCGGAGAAGTACCGCCGGGCTCTGCAGGCGCTGGGGTCTGAAGAAGCCGAGGCAACGGCCCACTCCTCCGCCGGTCCGCGCGAGGTGGTGCCGGTTGGCGTTCCCGAGCGTGCGGCAACCCGCAGCTTTGCCCGCCGCCTCACACCAGTCATTGCCGTTCTAACCCTGGGCAGTTCGCTCACACTTGGCTATCTTGCCTATCTCAGCATCAGCGATTCCTTCCGCCCGGAGATTGCCCGGCGCACCCAATTGATAGGCTCGATCGCCACCACCGACATCCAGCGCACAGTTGAAGCGGGCGTTCCGGTCGAGGGCCTCGTTGGAGCCGGGGAGTATTTCGGCCATCTGCTGGCTGATTTTCCTGAAATCTCCTACTTCGCTGTGCTGACGGATAGGCCAGTGATCGAGGTCGGCCAGGCCCAGCTTGGTGGCGGCGCCGACCGCACGGTCTTCCCGATTTTGGTTGACGGGGTGCGAATCGGGGAACTCGTGACCGAGACCAACCTTGACTATATCGCTGCCCAGTTCCGCGATGTGGTCCTGGATCTCGGCGTCGTCGTGCTGGTGATCTTGCTGTTCGCGTTCGAACTGATCGTGGTGATGATGAGCCGGTCGGTGACGGGTCCTCTCGACCGGTTGCAGCACTTAGCCGAACTGCAGGCAGCCGGCGACTTCTCAAAGCGGCTGGTCGCAACCGGTCGCAACGTTGTCGAGAGGCTGGGAAGCCTGCTTTCCGAGCGGGCGGAACGGTTGAACGTGCTGGCAGCGGCAGCCATCCGCAGGAGCGCCGCTGGTTTGGATAGATCGCAAGTGGTCGCACTCGAACCCGAGTTCCGACTTTCGGGGCGCCGGCCGGCAGTGATGCGGTTTTGCAGCCTGACCGACGTGCGCCTGCCGCTATTCCTCTTTGCAATGGCGGACGAATTGCCTCTTTCTTTCTTTTCCCTCTATGCGAGGGCGCAGGCTAACCCTTTCACCTCGCTCGGCGAGGGGGTCGTGATCGGGCTTCCGCTGGCGGCCTATCTCGGCGCCGCCCTTCTGGGTGCACTGCTCGCGCGACCTCTCGGCCAGCGAATGGGCTATCGCCGACTGTTCATCGCTGCGGCACTGGCGACCTTCTTCGCAAAGCTTGGACTCTGCCTCGCCGACAACATCATCGAGGTGATTGTCTCCCATGGGATCAATGGCCTCGCCTTTGCGCTTGCCTCGCTCGCCTGCCAGGACTACGTGCTCGACATGCTGCCGAAGGGAGCAAGATCGCGTTCGATCAGCCTCTTCCGGGCGACGCTCTTCAGCGGCGTCTTCGCGGCGACTGCCCTTGGTGGGATTCTAGCCGATCGCTTGGGCCAGCGCCCGGTGTTCGCCGCCTGCGCGGTCCTGTCCGTCGTCTCGGCCTTCTTGATCTGGCGGATGCTGCCGGTCGGCGGGTCGACGCCACACGCTGAACAAAGCAGCGAGACGGAGGACAAGCTCTCATTTAATATCCTGGCACCGATGCGGAGCCCGATCTTCGCTGCCGTGGCCCTCGGCAGCGTGATCCCGCTGGCGATTGTCGACCACGTCTTTATCTCCTACCTGCTGGCATTGCAGATGGACGCGCTGGGCGCATCGATTTCCGAAATCGCTCGCGTGATGATGTTCTTCTTTCTGGCACTGATACTTGGCGGCTATGCCGAGGGACGGCTGCCGACTTGGCTCGCCGCGCCGAGCCTGCTGCTTACGACGTGCTCGATTACAACAGGCGTGAGCTTGCTCATTGCCGGGCTATTCCCCTCGACCTGGTCGACGCTCGCGGCTTCGATAGGCGCCGGCATTGCGCTCGGCCTCGCCGGAGGGCCGCAGACCACGCTGGTCATGGATGCGGCGGAAGGGCCTTTGGCGCATCTCGGCACGAGCGCCGTGCTCGGAACCATCAGGGTAATCGAACGCGGCGGAGCCATCACCGGGCTCATGGTGATCGGGTCGATGACCGACACGGCAGGCTATTCCGGCGCTGCGGGGATCATCGGAATGACCGCGCTGGCGGGCGCGGGGCTGTTTGCTGTTCTTCGCCTGGCGGGAAGCGAGGCGGCCATTTCAGGGAGGAGCGGATGATGAGTCTTTCGAAACGGTGTCTGGCGGCGCTCGCCGCAGTGCTTGGCCTCTTCTGCACGTCGGGCGCCGAGGCGAGGATGAAGATCGGTATGGTAGTCTGGATCGGCTGCGAGGACGTCTGCCGTGGCGTGCGGGATTCGCTCGCGACAAACGGGATCGATGCGGAGTTCGTGGTAATGGACGCGGCCCAGGACCAGTCCAGACTGCCCGGCTTCGTCGAGCAGGCGCGGATCGAGAAAATGGACCTCGTACTGACTTGGGGCACCAAGACAACACTCGGCGTCCTCGGTACACTGGCCGACAGGACGGATCCGAAATACCTGAACGAAATCCCGGTCGTTTTCACCGTGGTTGCCGATCCGGTGGGTTCGGGCGTCATCGAGAGCTACGAGAAGACCGGGCGCGATAACGTCACGGGCACGCGCAATCGAGTGCCGGAGACGGTCAATATCAAGAGCATAAGGCGCTATATGCCGTCGTTCGACCACTTGGGCATGCTTTATGAGGCGGCAACGCCCAACTCGGTGGGCAAGGTTGAAGAGGTAGAAGGGTTGACGGGGGCGCTGAACTTTACCCTCGACGCAGTGGCATTGGACACGCTGGAGGATGGCAGCCCCAATCCGGAATCGATCGAGCTCGGGATCGCAGCGCTGAAGTCAAAGGGAGTGCAGTTCATCTATCTCGGCTCCAGCGCTTTCCTCGAGAAGGAGACCGACCGCTTCACTGGAGCGGCCGTTGCCGCGGGCATTCCGGTGCTCACGCCTTACGAACATATGGTTTCAGACTCGCAAGCGCTGATGTCCGTCGCCGCGCGCGACTACGACGTGGGCAAGCTCGCCGGTGAGCAGGTACGCAGAATCCTTGTCGATGGCAGGCGTGCCGGCGACATCCCCGTACTGGCGATGGAGGAATTCGCCTATCTCGTCAACATGAGGGTCGCCAAGGCGCTGAACCTTTTCCCACCCGTCGAGTTCCTGCAGTTCGTGGAGAAGGTCGAATGACCTCGATCGCGCGATATCAGCCTCGTTTCAGGTCTCGGAGATAAGTATTCTCCGCCCGTGAAATGGCAAAGGCTCGCGGATCGATCTCGGCGAATATCAAGGATTCATTGGCGGAATCGGCTCTCGTGAGAATCTGCCCATCCGGCGAAGCGATGCGCGACGAACCGGCAAAGGAGAACATCGCGTCGGAACCGCAATGGTTGACGTATGCGACGAAGACCTGGTTCTCGAAGGCGCGGGTTTGGATCATATGTTCGGTGATGAAGGTGCCCGACCAGCCCGCTGGCAGCGCTGTCGGAACAAGCACGGCCTCGGCGCCTGCAAGCGCCAGCCGGCGGACATTTTCGGGAAACTCGACATCGTAGCAGATCAGCATGCCGCAGGTGACGGCCCCATGCTCGAAGAGCAGGGTCGAAGGCTCCGCCGGTGTAAAGACCGCGCGCTCATAGTCCCCATAGAGATGCGACTTTCGATAGACCGACGGCGCCTCGTCGCCATCGATGCAGGCCGCACTGTTGTAGACGGCGTCGCCATCCCGCTCCGCAAAACCGGCGATAATCGCGATGCCGGTGGCGCGGGAAATCCGTTGCAATTGCTTTACGATCGAACCGTCCGCTGGCTGCGCAAGCTCTGCGATGAAGGCGCCGGCACCATAGCCGGTGATGCTGAGTTCGGGTGTCACCATCAAGGTCGCCCCCTTGCCCGCGGCCTCTGCCGCCGCGCCCTCGATCCGCGCGAGATTGGCGGCAATGTCGCCGCCGACGCTTCTCATCTGAAGACCCGCAAGCTTCATCACTTTCCATCCGAAGCCATGGCGCCGAGCAGCTTCGGCAAATCGCCGAAACGGGCCACGAGACCGAAGATCACCGCCGCCGTCGCGACGAATAGGATGGTCACCGATGCCATGGTCGGCGTATAGCCATAGCGCAACGCATTGAAGATCTTGATCGGCAGCGTCTCCATCGTAAAGCCGACCGTCATATAGGCAACGATATATTCATTGAGCGAGAGCACGAAGGCAAAAGCATAGCCCGAAACGATATAGGGCAGGATCAGCGGCAGCACCACGGTGCGGAAAATGGTGCGCTCGTCCGCGCCCATCGTGGCGGCGGCCTCGACCAATGAACGATCAATGGAAGTAAAGCCGAGCGAGAGCGTCACCAGCGGCAAGGTGACGAAAAAAATCGCGTGGCTGACGACCGCCGTCCAGGGCTGGCCGTAAAAGCCCGCGGTCGCCCAGAAGGTGAGCATGCCGAGCGCCGTGATCACCGGCGGCAGCGTGAAGGGCGCAACGCCCAAGAGCTGGAAGATGTTCGCCCATGGCGCCACCCGCCGCCACAGAAACCAGGCAAGCGGCAGCGCGATCGCGACGGCGAGCGCCGCTGAAAACAGCGCGAGCGTGACCGAGGCGACGAGCGCATTGCGCCACTCGGGGTTCAGGAAGATTTCCCCGTACCAGGACGTCGAAAAGCCTTCCGGGGGAAAAGCGAGCGTCTGCTTCTGGTTGACCGACACGCCGGCGACGACGATCAAGGGAAGCGCAAGGAAGAGCGCTATGACGAAGAAATAGAAATTGCGGAAAAAGGCGGTCATGCTGCCTCTCCTCTGCGTCCGGCGACAACTGTCAACGCCACGAGCCCGAGCGTCACCAGCACCAGGAAAACGGCCATGGCCGCGGCAAACGGCATGTTGGACTGGTAGATCGCCTGGTCGGTGATCAGCACCGAGAGCGTCCAGTGCTGAGGACGGCCGAGAAGCTGCGGAAGCAGGTAGGAGCCGAGCGCAAAGATGAAGACCATGATCAGCGTTGCGGTAATGGTGTTTCGAAGCGCCGGCACGACGACGGTGAAAAAAGCCTTGAGCGGCGAGGCGCCGAGCGTGCGGGCGGCTTCCGTCAGTGTCGGGTCGAGACGGACCAGCGCCGGGAAGAGCACGAGCACCGTGTAGGGAAATGCCTGGTAGACCATGCCGGTCAGCACCGCGGCGAAGCTCGGCGTCAATGCCTTGGCCTCGCTCATGATTCCGAGCGCGACGAGAACATTGGTGATTCCGGCCGTGCGCGAGAAGAGGGTCGACCAGGCAAAGCCGATGATGACCTCGGAGAGTGACAGGACCGAGAGGAGCGCGACCAGCCAGAGAACCTGCACGCTGCGCGCCATGCGCGTCAGGAGATAGGTGAAGGGCAGCGCCAGCACGACGCAGCAGACGGCGACGGCGATCGCCAGCATCAGCGAAAAGCCAAGCACACCACCGAAGAAAGCCGAGAGGAAACGGGCGTAATTGTCGAACACGAAGGCTGGCGTGTAGAAGCCTCCCTGCTGGCGCTGGAAGAAGCTGACCGCGATCATCGTGCCGAAGGGCACGACGAAGAAGATGGTGAGCATCCCCGCCGGGAAGAGAAGCGGCGCGTAGTCGCCAAAGGTCTTGGGCGGTTCGCGTCTCATTTGCCGAGCACCACGCAAACGTCAGGGGTGAGCGCGACGCCTACCGGTTGGCCGACGGCGACCTCCGGCCGGGCACGCGGCGTAGAGACCGCGACGATCTGGCGGCCGGCGACGTCGACGAAGGTCTCGATGGTGCCGCCGAGATCGCGCACGAAAGTGACCGTGCCGGAAAGTGCGCCGGCACCGGGCGCGGTCAGGTGCACATCTTCCGGGCGGATGGAAATCGTCGCCTTGCGCGCACCGGGAGGCAAGTGCAGACCCGCGACCGCCTGGCCGAATACCGTCGCGCGGCCCTGGCCGTCCGCTTCCGCTTCGATGAGGTTCGTCTGGCCAATGAAGTCGGCGACGAAACTGTCGGCCGGGCGGCGATATATCTCGATCGGCGAAGCCGCCTGGCGGATTTCGCCGCCATTCATGACGACGACCGTGTCGGCCATCGTCATCGCCTCGCGCTGGTCGTGGGTGACGACGATGGTGGTAATGCCGAGCTTCTGCTGCAATTGCCGAAGCTCCACTTGCATCGCCTCGCGCAGCTTGGCGTCGAGCGCGGAAAGCGGCTCGTCGAGGAGGAACAGCTTGGGCGAGATCGCCAGCGCCCTGGCAATCGCCACGCGTTGGCGCTGGCCGCCGGAGAGCTTGGAGACCGGCCGGTCGGCATAGCTCGGAAGATGGATCATCGACAGAAGCTCGTCGACGCGCCGCCTCTGTTCCTCCTTCTGGGCCTTGCGGATACGCAGCGGATAGGCGATGTTTTCGCCGACCGTCAGATGCGGGAACAGCGCCAGCGACTGGAATACCATGCCGAGATTGCGCTTGTGTGTCGGCACGCGGGTGATGTCGTCGCCGTCGAGCCTGATGGCCCCCGAAGTCGGCAGGTCGAGACCGGCAATCATTCGAAGCAGCGTGGTCTTGCCGCAGCCCGAAGGGCCCAGCATACAGACGAAAGTGCCATGCGGCACCGTCAGGTCGACGTCGTTGACGGCCCGGAAGGCACCGAATTCCTTGACGACATTCTGAAGCACAAGTCCCGACATTTGTTCCCCGTTCCGCCAGGCCATGGGCCCGGTCGGGCCCACGGTCGCTGCGGCTGTTCTTTCAGGTTCCGTTCCACAAGCTTATCCTAAGCCGCGGACGATTTAAGGACGTCGTTTCCCGGTCCTGCAATCGGCGCGGGGACCGGTAAAGACGGGTGCGCATCAGCCGACGATCAGTTCCGTCCACTTCTGGTTCAGCCAATCCGACTTCGTCTGGTAAAGGTCGTAGCGCGGAATGATCGGCTCGATATCCGACGAGACGGCCGCGAATTCCTGATCCGTCAGGTCCGTCGACTCGCGCTTGACCGTCGGTGAGGTGCCGACCTTGCGCGAGAGCGTCGCCTGGATCGCAGGCTGGCACATATAGTCGATGAAGATATGGGCCTCCTCTACCTTCTGTGAAGCGCGCGACAGCGCCCAGCAGCCGGAATCCTGGATGCCGCCTTCCTTGGGGAATGTGGAACGGACAGGATGGCCTTCGGCGGCCGCAAGCCCTGTGACGTCGTGGTAATATTGCCCCATCGGGATTTCGCCCGATTTCAGCGCCTGTTCGAATTGCGCCTCGTCACGGTACCAGAGCCGGACATTCGGCTTCACCTCGGCAAGCTTGTCGAATGCCTTCAGGATACCCTCTTCCGTGTCGAGCGCATCGGTACCGCCCATGAAGGTCTTGGCGGTGACTTCGAGCAGGAAGGAGTTCGAGACCAGCGCAAGCAAGCCGAGCTTGTCGGCATTGGCCGGATCCCAGAAGGCCTCCCAGGAGGTCGGTGGCTCCTTGTAGACATTGGTGTTGGTGACGAGCGTGATGTACCACGATACCGCCCCGACGCCGGCGACACGGCCATCCGGATATTTGTTGATGAAGCGGTCGAGCAGGTAGGAGCTGTTCTTGATCCTCGCCATGTCGATCGGCGTCCAGAGCTCGGTCGACTGCCCTTTCAGCATCGCGACCTGCGACATCATCGAAACGTCCGCCGGAGCCTGGCCGGCGCGGGCGGCCTGCTCGAGTTGCACCAGCCAGGCCTCTCCCGTCGGCTCGGCCACCGACTCGATGGCGATGCCGGTCGCCTTGGTGAAATCCGGGAAGATGTTCTTGTCGAACGAGTCCTTGAAATAACCACCATAGACGCCGACCTTCAACGACCGGTCCTGAGCTCTCAGCACCGCCGGCATCGCCAGTGCGGCCGCACCGGCAAGCCCCGCCCCCAGCAGCGTTCGGCGCTTGATGGAATTGATCTTCATCGCCTGTCTCCTTATTTTTTGCGGCTGTCGCCGCGTTCCCTGTTGTCGTTGTTGTTGTCGTAGTCTTCTGCTCATGCCGCCGTTGCGACATCATACGCCTTGCAATGCCCGCTGGCGCGTCTCCATTTGGAGCAGCGCCGTACCAAGGTCAGCCTTTGCCGGTAATCGACGGGCTGAACGCCATCAGGCTCAGTATCTCAAAGAGCACCTGGGCCCCGGCATGGGCGGTATTCGTGGTCGCGTCGTATTGCGGCGCCACCTCGACGACGTCACCGCCGACGAGATTGATGCCTTTGAGGCCGCGAATCAGTTCCAGCACCTCGCGGGTCGTGAGGCCGCCGACCTCCGGTGTCCCGGTTCCCGGCGCGAAGGCGGGGTCGAGACTGTCGATGTCGAAGGAAAGATAGGTCGGACCATCGCCGACGATCTCTTTCGCCTTCTCGACGATCGCCGCAATGCCACGTCCGCTGACTTCTTCGGCATGGATCACCGTCATGCCGGACTCGTGTGAAAACTCCCAGAGGTATTCGGCCGAGCCGCGGATACCGATCTGGATCACGCGGGTCGGGTCGAGCACGCCATCGAGCACCGCGTTGCGGAAGGGGCCGCCGTGATGGAATTTGGTGAGGTCAAAGGCGCCGCCGGTGTCGCAATGGGCGTCGATATGGATCAAGCCGACCGGCCGTCGCCTGCCGACGGCCTTGAGGATCGGATGAGTGATCGAATGGTCGCCGCCGACCGAGAGCGGCGCGACGCCGCCTTCGACGATCTGGTTGAGGCGCGTTTCGATGTCTTCATGGCTGAGTTCCAGCCTGTAGCGGCTGCGGAAAGGCACGTCGCCGACATCGGCTACCCGGAGGTCGTGCACCGGCGCACAGCCGAGCACATGGTTATAGGGGCCGATCCGCTCGATCGCCCGCAACGCCCGCGGTCCGAAGCGGGAGCCCGGACGGTTGGTGACGCCGAGATCCATGGGGATACCGAGGATCGCGACCTGAAGGTTGCCGAAATCGGGTTGCTCGGCATCGACCGGCATATAGGGTGCGCTAAGAAAGGTCGGTATGCCGGAATAGGGCGCGAGCCGCGTGCCGCCCTTGGTGAAGATCTTGTCGGCGACCTTGCGGAAGGTCGGATCGAAGAGCTCGCCGCCATGGCTCTCGCCATACTTCGCCTTCAGTTCGCCGAGTCTCTTTTCATCCCAGACCATGCGGGCCATCTCCCTATCTTCCGGCCGGGGTACGACGGATCGCGCTGCATAAGGCATTTCCGCGGTTTCGCCGTTCGGAATCGGCGCGATCATGTTCCCCAGGCTCTTGCCCTTGTTTCAGACCATTACGGAACAAATCTTCTGGAAAATCAATTGACATTGTTATAGCATTTCCTGTGAGAAAATCTCACACATTTCGTCCTGTCCGGAGCCTCCGCTTGTCGAGCCGTCTGCCCCCGCTGAACCCGCTGCGCGCCTTTGAGGCGACTGCCCGGCGCGGCTCCGTTTCCGCCGCGGCCCGCGAGCTCAACGTCACTCACGGCGCGATCAGTCACCAGATCCGCGCGCTCGAGCTCTCCTTCAACACCACTCTTTTCGAACGCGGCGGCAAGCGGCTGAGGCTGACGCCGCAGGGCGCGCTCCTGCTCCCCGCCGTCACCCATGCCTTTGCCGAGATCGCCGCCGCCACGGCGGCGATGACCCGCCCCGCGACCAGCGGCGATCTCCGCATCACCTGCGTGCCGGCGCTCCTTTCCTTCTGGATGATCCCGCGGCTGCATCGCTTCACCGAGCAGTTTCCCGATGTGGAACTGACGCTGATCGCTTCGAACGACGCGGCGAACCTCCACTCTCGCGACCTCGATGTCTGCCTGCTTTACGGCGACGGCAACTGGGGCGACTGCTGGGCGCGGCTCTGGAGCCGGCTGGAGCTTTTCCCCGTGGCGAGCCCGACACTCCTCAATATGCGGCCGCTGCGCTCGATCCGCGATCTGCGCGATCATGTCATGCTGCATGGCGACGATGGCCGCGAATGGAACACCTGGCTTGCCGCTGCCGACGCCGCCGACCTTCAACGGGGTCGCCAGCATTTCCTGAGCGACGCCCGGCTCTCGACGGAAGGCGCCCTGCACAGTCAGGGCGTGGCGCTCGGCGACACGATCACTGCCGGCAGCCTGATCGCGCGGGGCGAACTGATAGCGCCCTTCGACCTCACCGTTCCGGCCAATGATGCGTTCTTCGTCGCCTGTCGGAGCGAGGTCCGGGCGGCCCCGATCGTGCGCGTCTTCATCGACTGGCTGTTCGCGGCGCTCGAGAGCGATCCCATGCCGGAACTCCAGATGTCCGCCCGAACCATTATCCGTTCGCGCATCCAGAAACCGGGCGAGTCCGAAGAGTCGGGGGCGGGGGCAGTTCAACCTGCGCCTTCACGGCGTGCAACCCGCCCGCAAAAGCGCAATGTCCAATCATAGAGACGGAGCGGCGAAATCCGCCGCCGTCCAGCAACAGGAAACGCTCCATGCCACATTTCAATCCGCTCGTCGAAAGGCTCACGCCGCCGCCGGTTCCGTCCGTGCTCGCCTGGGCGAAAGCCTATGACGGGGCGAAGGGTCCTCTGATCGATCTCTCACAGGCGGTGCCCGGCTATCCCGCCCATCCGAACATGCTGAAATGGCTCGGCGAGGCAGCCGCCTCGCCGGCTTATGCGGGCTATGGCGCGATCGAAGGCGAGGCGGAACTGCGCAAGGCCTATGCCGACCACGTTTCGGCGCTTTATGGCGCTCCGGTCACGGCCGCCAATATTCACATCACCTCCGGCTGCAACCAGGCCTTCACCGCGACCGCTATGGCGATTGCCGGCGCCGGCGATACGGTGGTGATGACCAACCCCTATTATTTCAACCAGGAGACGACACTGGGGATGCTCGGCATCAATGTCGAGCTCGTGCCATGCGATGCGGGCGCCGGCTTCCTGCCGGAGATCGAGACCATCGCCTCGGCACTTCGTCCGGGTGTCCGCGCCCTGGCGCTCGTGTCGCCGAACAATCCGACCGGCGCCGTCTATCCGCCGGAACTGATTCACCGCATCCACGAAATCTGCCGCGGAAACGGCACCTGGCTCATCCTTGACGAGACCTATCGCGATTTCCTGCCCGATGCTGCCGCGGCACCGCATGGCCTCCTCCGGGCGAAGGGCTGGGAGGAGAGTATCATCGGCCTCTACAGCTTCTCGAAGTCCTTCTGCATTCCCGGCCACCGCCTTGGCGCGATCACTGCCGGACCGTCGCTGATCGCGCAGGTCACGAAGGTCATGGACAACCTGCAGATCTGCGCCCCGCGCGCCGCCCAGGCCGCCATCGCCCAGGCGCTTCCGGCTCTTGCCGACTGGCGGCTTGGCAATCGCGCTGAGATCGCCGCCCGCGCAAGAGCGCTCGAAACGGTCATGAGCCGCCTGCCGCAGTGGAAACTGAAGGCGATCGGCGCCTATTTCGCCTATATCCGTCACCCTTTCCCGGACATCGACTCGCAATTCGTCGCCGAAAAGCTGGCCAACCTTGCCGGCATCCTCTGCCTGCCGGGCGACTATTTCGGCGAAGGCCAGGAAAGCTACCTGCGCTTCGCCTTCGCCAATGCGGATGTGCCGACGATCCGGAAGCTCGAAGAACGGCTCTCCGGCTTCGCTCTACCGGGCATCTGAGAATGTGAGGAACTCCGGACCAACCGCGCGGCAAACGCGGGGCCGACCCCTGCCCCAGGATCCCGCCGGCTCAAGTCGCGTCGGGTAGGTGCACCGTCTTCACCTCGAGGAAGTCCTCAAGGCCGAAAATGCCGCCTTCGCGGCCGTTGCCCGACTGCTTGTAGCCGCCGAAGGGGCTGCCATAGCGGTGCGGGCCGCCATTGATATGCACCATTCCGGCGCGCAGCCGGGCGGCCACGCGCTCAGCCCGGTCCGGATCACCCGTCTGGACATAGGCCGCGAGCCCGTAGGTGGTGTCGTTGGCGATCGCGATCGCTTCCTCCTCCGTATTGAAGGGGATGATGGACAGCACGGGCCCGAAGACCTCCTCGCGTGCAATCCGCATGGAATTGTCGACGTCGACGAAGATGGTCGGCTTGACGAAATAGCCGGTCTCGAAGCCCACCGGCTTGCCAGGCCCGCCGACGAGCAGGACAGCGCCTTCGGCGACACCCGCCTCTATCAGTGCTTGCACCCGCTCGTACTGGATATGGCTGACAAGCGGGCCGATATGCCCTCCTTCCTCGGTCGGGTCTCCGACCTTCGCTTCCGCCCCGACGCGCCGGGCGATGTCGATCACCTTATCATAGACGCTGCGCTCGACGAGCATGCGGGTCGGGGCATCGCAGGACTGGCCGGAATTGTTGAAGCAGTCGAGGATGCTCGCCCTCACCCGCTCCTCGAGATCGGCATCGGCGAAGACGATGTTCGGCGACTTGCCGCCGAGTTCGAGCGTGACGCGCTTCACCGTATCGGCCGCATCCTTGCTGACCGCGATGCCGGCGCGCGTCGAACCGGTGAAGGACACCATGTCGATTTCGTTGTGCTTCGAAAGTGCGGCGCCGGCATGGATGCCATCACCGTTTACGAGATTGACCACTCCCGCTGGGAAGCCTGCCTCGTCGATCATCTCGGCGTAGAGCATGGCGTTGAGCGGGGTGAACTCGCTCGGCTTCAGGACGCAGGTGCAGCCGGTCGCCAGCGCCGGCACCACCTTGAGCGCGATCTGGTTGATCGGCCAGTTCCAGGGCGTTATAAGGCCGCAGACGCCGATCGGCTCGCGCATGAGCCTATCGCCATTCGGCAATTTCTCCCGCATCTTGAGGGCCTTGAGCGCGTCGATATAGCCCTGCAGATGGCCCACGCCGACATCGGCCTGCTGCTCACGACTCATCGTCTTCGGGGCGCCGAGCTCGGCGGTGATCGTTTCGGCCATCTCGTCGTAGCGCCGCTTGTAGACGGAGAGCAGCCGTTCGAGCAGCGCCAGCCGCTCCTTGACACTCGTCCGGCTGTAGGTCGCAAAGGCCTCCCTGGCGGCTGCAACGGCACGGTCGATATCCTCCGCGGTGCCGAGGGAAATCACCGCAAGCGGCCTTTCGGTCGCCGGGTTGAGCACGTAGAGATCATTTTGCGTGATCGGGTCGATCCATTCGCCGTTGATGTAGAATTTCCGCTTGTCGAGCATTCGCCCCTCCATCCGGTCGAACCATTCCTGCCTGCGGCGCAGGCTACGCCCCAAGCGACCGGCGCCGCAAGAGGAACGATCGAGGAGGAAACCGCAGATCGGGATCGCCGCCACGAACCGTGCCGACTGAGGAACGAATTTTTCCGCAGGTGGTCAGATCAAGCCTATGACGACGGCGCAGACGAAGGCGAAAGCTGCCAGGACGGCAAGAGAGTGGGGCATGACAGGGTCCGCCCGGCGCCTGGCCGGCGCGGCGTCCGGGTAGCGGTATCGGATCATCGCCTTCGGAGCGCTCATTTTCATCCTCTCCGCTGTTTCCGGGCTAACATCCGAGTTCTCCTATATTCTCGATTGAATTTATAGAGATTCTATTCCGCCAAATGCGAAGAACGTGAAAAATTCGTTTCGCCTCTCGGATCGACGACGCCTCGCTACAGCGCCGCGCGTCTTTTCAGACGGTCTCGACCCCGCCAGGCGTGGTGGCGGTCTGCCGCCACATGCACCCGCGCGGCGGCGCAAGATCATCACCAGCCGATGGCGTCCCGGAAGGAATACCACCACGATCCGATCGTCGAATATTGCGCGCGGAACATCCGCCCGCCCGGGAAGGGGTACCAGGGCAGCTTTTCGAAGGCGTCGAAACGGGCGGTGTCGCCATCGATCGCCTCCGCAAGTGTGCGGCCGAAAAGATGGGAGGCGGTGACGCCGTGCCCGCTATAGCCATGGGCGAAATAGGTGTTGGGCCCGATCCGCCCCATCTGCGGCACGCGGGTGAAGGAAAGCGCGAAATTGCCGCTCCAGGCATAGTCGATCTTCACACCCTTGAGCTGCGGGAAGACCTTTTCGAGATTTGGCTTCAGTTTCGCCGCCACGTCGGCCGGATCGGTGCCGCCATAGACCGTGCCGCCGCCGAAGATCATGCGCTTGTCGGCGGAAAGCCGAAAGTAATCGAGGATATAGCGCACGTCCTCCACGCACATGTCGCTCGGAATGAGCGAATGGGCCAGTTCTTCCCCGAGGGGCGCGGTCGCCAGCATCTGCGTCGAGACCGGCATGACGCGGGCGGCAAGCTCCGGCACCGCGTCGCCGAGATAGGCATTGCCGCAGAGGACGACGGCACGGGCGGAGACTTCCCCCTCCTGCGTGTAGACGTTCGGCCGGGCCGCCGCGTGGTCGACACGGGTCACCGGCGACATTTCGTAGATCGTGCCGCCGAGGCTCTCGAAGGCGCGCGCCTCGCCGAGCACCAGATTGAGCGGGTGCATGTGGCCGCCGGTGGTGTCCAGCATGCCGCCGCAATAGGCCTCGGAATTGACGAGCTTCCCGAGCGCCTCGCGGTCGAGCAACTCATGGTCGTCCATGCCGTATTTGCGCCAGAGCGCCTGCTTGGCCTCGAGTTCCTTCATATGTGCAGCGGTATAGGCGGCATAGATGTTGCCGGACTTCAGGTCGCAGTCGATCTGATACGCGTTGACGAGCCGGCGGATGATCCGCCCGCCCTCCTGCACGAGGCCGCCGATGAACCGAGCGGCGCCCTCACCATAGCGGCGCCCGATTGTCGACAGGCCGGCATTGAGGCCGTTGACGATCTGACCGCCATTGCGTCCCGAGGCGCCCCAGCCGACCTGCGCCCCCTCGACCACCGTCACCTTGTAGCCCATTTCGGCCAGGTGAATGGCCGTCGACAGGCCCGTATAGCCGGCACCGACCACGCAAATGTCGGTTTCGACCCGCCCCTCGATCTTGACGGGTGTACGGACGACGTTCCGCGAGGCGGCATAGTAGCTCGTCGGATAGGAGCCGTCGCCGGCATAGGCGTTTCTGACCCTCGCCATCGTTGCTGCTTTCCACTTTTGGCAAGACCTGGATTACGGCCGGGACTTCGGCGGCAGGAGAGATAACGCAAATCTTGCCTCTTGACCATGCCGCGTTCAGCCTCCATGGTGATAAGATGTCAGACCAATTCCAGGAGCTGTGATGCCTGAACCGATCAAGGCGACACTGCTGCCCCTGCCGCCCGTGGACCGGGCGCAGCAGGTGATCGCCGCTCTTGCCGATTACATCCAGCAATCGGGCCTGAAACCGGGCGACCGACTGCCGGCAGAACGCGAGTTGATGGCCGCACTGGCCGTCGGCCGCTCGACGGTTCGCGAGGTCATCAGCCATTTCCAGGCGCTCGGCGTCGTCGAGTCGCGCAAGGGCAGCGGGACCTATCTGCTGCGGGCAATTTCGGGTGCCACCATTCACATGCCGCTGGCGCTCGACACCGGACACTTGCGCAATGCGCTGCTGCAGACGCTCGAGGTCCGGCGCGGTATCGAGATCGAAGCCGGCATGGTGGCCGCGCGGCGTCGGTCCGAGGCGGATCTCGCCAATATCGAAGCGAAGCTCGACGAGATGGAGCGCGTGCATCTCGCCCAGGGCACATCCGGCCCGGAAGACCTGGCCTTTCACCTCGCGATCTACGACGCCACTCACAACCCCTTGTTCCGGCAATTGCTCGAGCAGATGCGTGAGGCCTTCGAGCGCTTCTGGGAAAAACCCTTCGACCGGCCCGATTTCGCCCGCCGGTCCTTCCCCTTTCACCGCACCCTCTTCAACGCGATCGCGGCGCGGGATCCGGATGCCGCCCGGGAAGAGACTTTGAAAATCCTCGCCATCGTCGAGGAAGACATCAGGGAAATGTCCAAATGAGCGATGGACTCGATCTCTTCGACAAGGCCTCGCTCATCGCAGCACATGACGAGGGCCACGCTTTCGACGCTGTCGTGCCGCCAATCGTCCAGACCTCGCTCTTCACCTTCAAGGACTATGACGAAATGATCGCCTGCTATCGAGGCGAGCATGTGCGTCCCGTCTACACGCGCGGCCTCAATCCGACGGTGCGGATGTTCGAGGAGATGCTGGCGAAACTCGAAGGCGCCGAAGATGCGATAGGTTTTGCCAGCGGCATGTCGGCCATCTCCTCCGCCGTCCTTTCCTTCGTCGAGCCCGGGGACCGCATCGTCGCGGTCAGGCATGTTTATCCGGATGCGTTCCGCCTGTTCGGCACACATTTCAGGCGCATGCGGATCGAGGTCACCTATGTCGACGGTCGCGATGAGGAGGCGGTCGCCAGAGCGCTTCCCGGAGCCAAGCTCTTCTACATGGAGAGCCCGACGAGTTGGATCATGGACACCCACGACGTCGCCGTGCTCGCGGCACTCGCCAGGGCAAAGGGAGTAGTCACCGTCATCGACAACAGCTGGGCGAGCCCGATCTTCCAGCAGCCGATCGCGCTCGGCGTCGATCTCGTCATCCACTCGGCCTCGAAGTACCTGGGCGGCCACAGCGACGTGGTCGCAGGCGTCGTCGCCGGATCGAGCGACCTGGTCGGCCGCATCCGCTCGGAGGCCTATCCCTATCTCGGCGCCAAGCTTTCGCCCTTTGATGCCTGGCTTCTGATCCGCGGTCTGCGGACGCTGCCGATCCGGATGAAAGCGCATGAGCGCTCGGCGCTCGGCATCGCCCGGAGGCTGCAGGAGCATCCATCGGTCGAGACCGTTTGCCATCCCGGCCTCGGCAATCATCTGCCGCCGGGGCTGTCGGGCACGTCCGGCCTCTTCTCCTTCATCTTTCGCGAGGGCGTCGACCTGCGCCGCTTCGCCGATCACCTGCAGCTCTTCAAGCTCGGCGTGTCCTGGGGCGGCCACGAAAGTCTCGTCGTGCCGGGAGAAGTCGTTCTTGCGCAGAAAGCGCAACCCAATTCCGCGGTCGCCTTCGGCATTTCTCCGCGGTCGATAAGGCTCCATGTCGGCCTGGAGGGAACGGAGGCCCTCTGGAGCGATCTCGAAGCGGCAATCGCCGCTTCATCAGGTTGACGAGAAAGGGATCAGGAAAGGCGCAATCGGTTTGGCGCCGCCCACCTGCTCACGGAAAATCAGGTCAGCACCTAAGAAAAGGGGAACTGAGGAATGAGGAAACTGATCACCGCCACCCTGCTCGCCACGCTGATGGCCGGCAGCGCCCTTGCCGATACCAGGCTGAAGCTCGTCGAGGTCATCACCAGCCCCGAGCGCACTGAAACGCTGAAATCGATCGTCGCGAAATTCGAGGCGGCCAATCCCGGCACGACCGTGGAAATCATCTCCCTGCCCTGGGGCGAGGCCTTTCAGAAATTCGCGACCATGGTCTCGGCCGGCGAAATCCCGGACGTGATGGAAATGCCGGACACCTGGCTGTCGCTCTATGCCAATAACGGAATGCTCGAAAGTCTTGAGCCCTATCTCGCCAAGTGGGAACACACTTCCGGCCTCACCGAGCGGGCGTTGGAGCTCGGCCGTGACGTCAACGACACCGCCTACATGCTGCCCTACGGCTTCTATCTCCGGGCGATGTTCTACAACAAGAAACTTCTTGAGGAAGCCGGCATCGCCGAGCCGCCGAAGACGATGGACGACTTCGTCAAGGCGTCGGAAGCGATCTCCAACCTGCCCGGCAAATCCGGTTACTGCCTGCGCGGCGGTTCGGGCGGGCTCAATGGCTGGGTCATGTTCGGCGCCACCATGGCCGGAGACAACACGTTCTTCAACGAGGACGGCACCTCGACGATGAATAGCGACGGCTGGATCAAGGGACTGACCTGGGTCGTCGATCTCTACAAGAATGGTCTTGCACCGAAGGACAGCGTCAACTGGGGCTTCAACGAGATCGTCGCCGGCTTCTATAGCGGCACCTGCGCCTTTCTCGACCAGGATCCGGATGCGCTGATCGCGATCGCCCAGCGCATGAAGCCCGAAGACTTCGGCGTCACCACCATGCCGAAGGGGCCAAGCGGCAAGGCCTTCACCACCATCGGCTTTGCCGGCTGGTCGATGATGTCGGCGAGCCAGAACAAGGAGCTTGCCTGGAAGCTGATCGAAACACTCGAAGGTCCGGAAGGCAACATCGAGTGGAACAAGCGTACCGGCGCGCTGCCGGTCCACAAATCGGCCGAGAAGGATCCCTTCTACGCAGGCCCGCAGTTCAAGGGCTGGTTCGACGAACTCGCCGACAAGGACGTCGTCCTGACGGTGATGCCGACCTATCTCGAGGAGTTCGCCTATTTCAAGGATTCGCTTGCGATCAAGACCACCCAGGAAGCACTGCTCGGCGACATCACGCCGGAACAGCTTGCCAACCAGTGGGCGGAGTATCTGACCAAGGCGCAGCAGAAATACCTGGAAAGCAAGAAGTAGCGCCGGCGCGGGCGGCGGTTCTGCCGCCGCCCTCCCGCACGGCAGCAAAGACAGGCGCCGCGAGGCGGCTACTGCATGCCTCCGTAGATCATGCGCGTTTTCAAGACAAAGGCATGCAGCGAACCAAAGTGCTACTGCGACCTTTGCGCGTCTTGAAGAACGCGCGGCGCCGTAGGAAGGGGAACTCTGACCGATGGCCTATGCCGCACGCCAGGACGGCCTGCCCGCGATCCGACCACCGCTGATGAAACGCATCGCGGATGCCTCGGCGCCCTATCTCTACAGCGCCCCGACGCTTATCCTGATCGTCACCGTCATGCTTGTGCCGTTGGCGCTCGGCATCTCCTACGCCTTTCGCGACGTCCAACTCCTCAATCCCTTTTCCGGCGCCTTCATCGGCCTCGATCACTTCCGCGCGCTCTCTCGAGACGAAGCCTTCTTCCGCTCGCTGCGCAACACGCTCTGGTGGACCGGCGCCTCCGTGCTGCTGCAATTCGCGTTCGGGCTCATCCTGGCACTGCTGCTCGACAGGCCGTTCCGCGGCCGTGCCCTCGCCCAGGCGCTCGTGTTCCTGCCCTGGGCAGTGCCGAGCTTTCTTGCCGGCCTCAACTGGGCCTGGCTCTTCAACCCGGTCGTCGGCCCGCTGCCGCACTGGCTCTACGCGGCCGGGCTCATGAGCGAGCCGGGCAATATCCTCTCCGATCCCGAGCTTGCCATGTGGGGGCCGATCATCGCCAACATCTGGTGGGGCATTCCCTTCTTCGCCATCACCCTTTTGGCGGCGCTGCAGGCGATCCCGCGCGATCTCTACGAGGCGGCGAGCATCGACGGGGCCGGGGCCGCCCAGCGCTTCCTTTCGATCACGCTTCCTTTCCTCGCTCCGACCATCGCGATCACCGTTCTGCTGCGCACCGTCTGGATATCCAACTTCGCCGATCTCATCATCGTGATGACCAATGGCGGGCCTGCCGATCGGACGCAGATCGTCGCGAGCTACATCTTCACCCAGGCCTTCAAGCGGCTCGATTTCGGCTATGCCTCGGCGGTGGCGCTAGTGCTCCTGGCGCTGCTCCTCGCCTATTCGCTGCTGATCTTGATCCTTAGGCAGTGGCTTCTGAGCAAGGATTGAAACGATGCGCGCCAAGCCCGCCCTCCTCACCGTCGCGCACCGCCTGGCGATCCTCGCCTATATCGCCTTCGCGCTCTTTCCGCTGTTTTGGCTGCTCAAGGTCGCGGTTACGCCCAACGACCTGCTCTATTCGGAAGGCATCCGGCTTTGGCCGTCGCGCGCGAGCCTCGAACATTTCGATTTCGTGCTCCGGCATAGCGCCTTTCCGGTTTTCTTCCGCAACAGCCTGATCGTCTCCGGCTCGACCGCCGTGGTCGTGACGATCCTGGCCTCGCTCTCCGGCTACGCACTCTCCCGGTTCCGATTCCGCGGCAAATATTGGCTGGTGACGCTGATGCTTCTGACCCAGATGTTTCCTCTGGTTATGCTGGTCGCGCCGATCTTCAAGATACTGTCGCCGATCGGGCTCACCAACAGCCTGACCGGTCTCGTCATCGTCTACTCGGCCTTCAATCTGCCCTTTGCAACATTCCTGATGCAGTCCTTCTTCGACGGCATTCCCAAGGACCTGGAGGAGGCGGCCATGATCGATGGCGCAACGCAATTCGTCGCGTTCCGCCAGATCATCCTGCCGCTGACGCTGCCGGGAGTTGCCGCCACCCTCGGCTTCGTCTTCACGGCCGCCTGGAGCGAACTGCTCTTCTCGCTGATGCTGATCTCCGGCAACGAACAGGCGACGTTTCCGGTCGGGCTGCTCTCTTTCGTCTCGAAGTTCTCGGTCGACTTTGGACAGATGATGGCCGCAGGCGTGCTGGCGCTGATCCCGGCCGGGCTCTTCTTCCTGCTCATTCAACGCTATCTCGTGCAGGGCCTGACGGCCGGCGCGGTCAAAGGCTGAGGCTTGATCCACCATGGCTTCCATCGATATCGCCAACATCCGGAAATCCTACGGCGCCCACCCGGTGCTGCACGATGTCGACCTGAAGATCCGCGACGGCGAGTTCGTCGTGCTCGTCGGCCCGTCCGGCTGCGGCAAGTCCACGCTGCTCAGGATGATCGCCGGGCTTGAAAGCGTAACGGCCGGCGAGATCCGCATCGCCGGCAAGCGGGTCAACGAGCTCGCGCCGAAGGATCGCGACATCGCCATGGTGTTCCAGTCCTATGCGCTCTACCCGCATATGTCGGTCGAGAGGAACATGAGCTACAGCCTCAGGCTCCGAAAGACCGCCCGCGAAAGGATTGCGACCGTCGTCGCGGGCGCCGCCGCGAAGCTCGGTCTCGAACCGCTCATGGAACGGCGGCCGCGGGCGCTCTCGGGCGGCCAGCGCCAGCGCGTGGCCATGGGGCGCGCCATCGTGCGCCAGCCGAAGGCCTTCCTCTTCGACGAGCCGCTTTCGAATCTCGATGCGCGGCTGCGCGAGCAGATGCGTGCCGAGATCAAGAAGCTGCACAAGGACCTCGGCGCCACTTCGATCTACGTGACGCATGACCAGATCGAGGCGATGACGCTCGCCGACCGCATCGTCGCGATGAATTCCGGCATCGTCCAGCAGGTCGGAACCCCGCTTGCACTCTACGATCGTCCCGCCAATCTCTTCGTTGCCGGATTCATCGGGTCGCCCGGCATGAATTTCTTCGAGGGCACCTGTCGCACCGGTGAGACGCCGCGTTTCGATACGGTCGACAATGTCGCCATTCCGCTTGAAGCGCCGGCACCGATCACGGAAGGCGCCAGCGTCACGCTCGGCATCCGGCCGGAACATGTCGTTCTTGCCGGGCACGGACCGGATACGCTCCTTGCCCAGGTCGACCTCGTCGAGCCGACCGGCTTCGGCATCATCCTGCATCTTTCGCTCGGCCGATCGAGCTTCAAGGCCTTCACGAGCGACCGCTCCTTCCTCACGGCGTCCGGAACCATCCCGGTCCGCTTCCCGGCGCATGGCCTGCACTTCTTCGATCGTGAAGGACGGCGTGCCTGACGCGCGCCGCCACCCTCGAACAGCGCCGCGCGTCCAGTCAGACGCGCAGAGGCAGCCGTCGCCGAGGTCGACGGGAGGATACATACGGTAGCTCAAAGTGACGATTGACTTATTCGGGAGGAAGACTAGCTTTTCTTCTGTCGCCAGCATCAACCGCCCGGCGCAAAGTTTCCGAGAGACGATGGCACGGCCAAAGCCATGAATTGACCGCACTCTTCCTCGGCCCGGCGCCCTGCGAAATGAGGACTCATGATGCGAAATCCGATTGCTGCCCTGTTCGTCTCGGCACTCCTGCTCTGTCCGGCCGCCGCCCTTGCGCAAGAGGGCGATGCCGAGGCCGGCGCCACCGTCTTCAAGAAATGCGCGGCTTGCCACGTCGTGGACAAGGACCAGAACAGGGTCGGGCCTTCGCTGCAGCACATCATTGGCAGGACCGCGGGCACGCACGCGAATTTCCGTTACTCCCCGGCCATGGTGAAGGCGGGCGAAGAGGGTCTCGTCTGGGATGAGGCGAAGCTGCACGAATATCTTCGCGATCCCAAGGCCATGGTCAAAGGAACCAAGATGGCGTTCCCGGGCCTCAAGAAAGAGGAAGACGTAACCAACGTGATCGCCTATCTGAAGCAACATTCCGAGTAGGACAACCCTCGGGAGGAGGGAACACACTTCTAACGGGCGATTTGCCAGTATTTTCCGTTCGTGCAATAATTCCGAACGGAACGCTGCGGATTAAGTATTCGTCTCACGGCCGATCGCGGCGGGGGAGGGACAGGAAATGGCCGTGGTAGTAATTCTGGTACTCTTGGCCCTCGGGTCGGTCTTGTTCCATGTGCTGAGTCCTTGGTGGTGGACACCAATCGCCTCCAACTGGAATTACATCGACAATACCATCATCATAACCTTCTGGATCACCGGCATCGCCTTCGTCGCCGTCGTGCTGTTCATGGCGTATTGCGTCTTTCGCTTTCGCCACCGACCCGGCAACACCGCGGACTACGAGCCGGAAAACCGGAGGTTGGAAAGCTGGCTCGCGACGGGCACGACTCTCGGCGTCGCGGCGATGCTGGCGCCGGGCCTGTTCGTCTGGCATCAGTTCATCACCGTGCCGGAAGGGGCCGCCGAAGTGGAGGTGGTGGGGCAGCAATGGCTCTGGAATTTCCGACTTCCCGGCGCCGATGGGAAATTGGGCACGACGGACGCACGCGATGTGACGCCGGACAACCCGCTCGGTCTCAACCGGAACGACGCCGCGAGCCTCGACGACGTCATCGTCGAAGCCGGCGAGTTGCATCTGCCCGTCGGCAAACCCGTCAAGGTCCTGCTCCGGTCCGTCGATGTGCTGCATGATTTCTACGTTCCGGAATTCCGCGCCAAGATGGACATGGTCCCGGGTATGATCACCTATTTCTGGTTCACCCCGACGCGGACCGGCACTTTCGAGGTACTCTGCGCCGAGCTCTGTGGCGTTGGTCATCCGCAGATGCGCGGCACCGTCGTCGTCGACACCGAGGACGATTATCGGGCCTGGCTTGCCGAGCAGCAGACCTTTTCGCAATTGACGGCATCGTCCGATGGGGACTCGACGGCAACGGCTGTTGCCGCGGCAACGGCGCAATCGGAGGCGCCGTGAGGTAGCAACTGGGAGGAGATAAGATGGTCGATGTCCGGTCCGGTCTTGGCGAGGCGCTGCCGCCTCCCGAAGTCGAGGATGTTGAGCTCTACCATCCGCACAGCTGGTGGACGCGCTATGTGTTCAGCCAGGATGCGAAGATCATCGCCATCCAATATGCGACCACCGCGATCGCCATCGGAATGGTGGCGCTGGTGCTCTCCTGGCTGATGCGCCTGCAGCTCGGATTTCCCGACACGTTCCAGTTGGTGGATGCGGAGGCCTACTATCAGTTCATCACCATGCACGGCATGATCATGGTGATCTATCTGTTGACCGCCCTCTTCCTCGGCGGCTTCGGCAATTATCTCATTCCGCTGATGGTCGGCGCGCGGGACATGGTGTTCCCCTACGCCAACATGCTGAGCTACTGGATCTATCTGCTCGCCGTGCTCGTGCTCGTCGCGAGCTTTTTTGCCCCCGGCGGGCCGACCGGCGCCGGCTGGACGCTGTATCCGCCGCAGGCGCTCCTTTCGGGCACACCGGGCGGCAAGGACTGGGGCATCATCCTGATGCTCTCCTCGCTGATCATCTTCATCATCGGCTTCACCATGGGCGGCCTCAACTATGTCGTGACCGTACTTCAGGGGCGCGCACGCGGCATGACGCTGATGCGGATGCCGCTCACGGTCTGGGGCATCTTCACGGCGACGGTGATGGCGCTCCTCGCCTTCCCTGCCCTTTTCGTCGCCTGCGTCATGATGCTCTTCGACCGGCTGCTCGGCACCAGCTTCTTCATGCCGGCGATCGTGGAAATGGGCGAACAGTTGCCATATGGCGGCGGCAGCCCAATCCTGTTCCAGCACCTCTT
The DNA here is from genome assembly GCF_001854885.1 of Ensifer sp. LCM 4579. Lineage (GTDB taxonomy): Bacteria > Pseudomonadota > Alphaproteobacteria > Rhizobiales > Rhizobiaceae > Sinorhizobium. The sequence continues at coordinate 209,054 of NZ_MDDV01000008.1, forward strand.
CTGGTTCTTCGGCCATCCCGAGGTCTATATCGTCGCCCTGCCGGCCTTCGGCATCGTCTCCGATCTCATCAGTACGCATGCGCGCAAGAACATCTTCGGCTACCGCATGATGGTCTGGGCGATCGTCATCATCGGCGGCCTCTCCTTCGTCGTCTGGGCGCACCACATGTATGTCAGCGGAATGAACCCCTATTTCGGCTTCTTCTTCGCCACGACGACGCTGATCATCGCGGTGCCGACCGCGATCAAGGTCTACAACTGGGTTCTGACGCTTTGGCGCGGCAATATTCACCTGACTCTGCCGATGCTGTTTGCACTCGCTTTCATCGTCACCTTCGTCAATGGCGGGCTGACCGGCCTATTCCTCGGCAACGTGGTCGTCGACGTTCCGCTCTCGGACACGATGTTCGTCGTCGCGCATTTCCACATGGTCATGGGCGTGGCGCCGATCCTCGTCATTTTCGGCGCGATCTACCATTGGTACCCGAAGATCACCGGGCGCATGCTCGATGAGACGCTCGGTCAGATCCACTTCTGGATCACCTTCATCGGCGCCTATGGCATTTTCTTCCCGATGCATTATCTCGGCCTCATCGGCGTGCCGCGGCGCTATTATGAACTTGGCGAAACCGCTTTCGTGCCGGACTCCGTCCATACTCTCAATGCCTTCATCAGCATTATGGCGCTGATCGTCGGGGCCGCGCAGATCGTCCTCCTTTTCAACCTCGTCTGGAGCCTGCGCCACGGCCGGGAGGCGGGCGGCAATCCTTGGCGGGCGACGACGCTCGAATGGCAGACGCCTGAGACACCGCCGCCCCACGGCAACTGGGGCAAGGAACTGCCGGTTGTGTATCGCTGGGCCTATGATTACAGCGTCCCCGGCGCCCCGGAGGATTTCATCCCGCAGAATCAGCCGGCCCCCAGCCGCGTCAGCCATGAGGCCGCTTCATGAGCATCATGCTGATATTCCTGACGGCAATCGCCGCTGTCATCGTCTGGTGGCTCGCCCAGCAGCGATTGGCGTCGAAACCCTGGCTCGAGGTCGGGCACGCTCGCGACCACCGCCGCGCTGCCCCCCTGCCGGCGGCCAAGGTTGGATTGGGCGTCTTCCTCGCCGTCGTCGGTTCCCTGTTTGCCCTCTCCTTCAGCGCCTATTTCATGCGCATGGCCTCGTCCGACTGGGGCACGCTGCCGCTGCCGGGCTTCCTCTGGATCAATACCGCAATCCTGGCCCTCGCCAGCGCCGCCTTGTACTGGACGAAACTCAACGCGGAGAGGCAGCATGGCGAGGCGGCACGAACCGGACTGCTCGTGGCGCTGGCGGCGGGACTTGCCTTCCTCGTCGGCCAGCTCTTCGCCTGGCGGGCACTGGCCAACGCCGGCTATCTCCTTGCCGGTAACCCCGCCAACAGCTTCTTCTATATGCTGACCGGGCTGCACGGCTTGCATATTCTTGGCGGGCTCGCCGCGCTCGGGCGCGTCACCGTGCATGCCTCGGATGCCGGATTTGACCGCCGGACGCGGCTCTCGGTCGAGCTCTGCGCTATCTACTGGCATTTCATGCTGGCCGTCTGGCTGGTTCTTTTCGCCCTGCTCTCCGGCTGGGCAACCGAGGTTGTCGTTTTCTGCCGGCAATTGCTGACTTAGGAGCCGCACACATGTCCGCCCCGTTGAAGCCTCCCGCAGCAGAAACGTACCACCGCCCGGCCGGCCTGGCGGGCTTCGCCGCCGACTGGGCTTCGGATCAGCGAGCGTTCAAGAACGTCTCCTGGGGAAAGGCCATGATGTGGATCTTTCTCCTGAGCGACACCTTCATCTTCGGCTGCTTCCTGCTCGCCTATATGTCCGCGCGAATGGCCACGACGGTCCCCTGGCCGAATCCGAGCGAGGTCTTTGCGCTCGATATCGCCGGAGCGCATGTGCCGCTGATCCTGATCGCCATCATGACCTTCGTGCTGATCTCCTCGAGCGGCACCATGGCGATGGCGGTCAATTGCGGCTATCGCCGCGACCGGCGCAAGACCGCGGCACTGATGCTGGTCACCGCCTTCTTCGGCGCCACCTTCGTGGGCATGCAGGCATTCGAGTGGTCGAAGCTGATCGCCGAAGGCGTGCGGCCGTGGGGCAATCCCTGGGGCGCCGCACAATTCGGCTCGTCCTTCTTCATGATCACCGGCTTTCACGGCACCCACGTCACTTTCGGTGTGATCTTTCTGCTGATCGTTGCCCGCAAGGTTTGGCGTGGCGACTTCGACACGGAGCGGCGCGGCTTCTTTACGAGCCGCAAGGGTCGTTACGAGATCGTCGAAATCACCGGGCTCTATTGGCACTTCGTCGATCTCGTCTGGGTTTTCATCTTCGCGTTCTTCTATCTGTGGTGAGGAGAGCTATCATGGCCCACGCAGAGACACATGCGGGACAACAACAGCACCCGATCAAGCTCTATCTCCTCGTCTGGGGCCTGCTGTTCGTCCTCAGCACCTTTTCCTACCTGGTCGATTACTTCAGCCTGCAGGGATTTCTCCGCTGGTCTCTGATCCTGATCTTCATGATGCTGAAGGCTGGGCTCATTGTCGCGATATTCATGCATATGGCCTGGGAGCGCCTGGCCCTCATCTATGCGATCCTGCTGCCGCCACTGCTGGTGCTCGTCTTCGTGACGCTGATGGTGTCGGAATCGAACTACATCCTCTTCACCCGCCTCGCCTTCTTCGGTCCCGGGCCCTGATACGCTTCACACGATTCTGGTCGAGAAGAACAGCCGCAACTCTCCCCCGCTCGTCGACTTCGGAAACTGATGGATGATGTCGTTTCGAAACAGCAAGTGCTGATGCGCCCAGGGCGAGTCCTGCCGACTGTTCGGCGCAAGGTCAGCCATGACCACCTCGTGGCGGGACTTCCACCCGCAGGAATGCTCCTATGCCGGGGCGCACAACGCAAAAACGCCCCTTGCCGGGGCGTTGTTGTGCGTTGTTCTGAGCTGTCGATCTGTTGATTTGGTTGCGGGGGCAGGATTTGAACCTGCGGCCTTCAGGTTATGAGCCTGACGAGCTACCGGGCTGCTCCACCCCGCGTCATGATTGATCCGGG
>NZ_MDDV01000009.1 GCF_001854885.1 Ensifer sp. LCM 4579
CTCGTCCCAATCCAATGCTCGCAACGAATCACTCATAGGTACGATGAATCACGCACCGTCACCGCCGTCAACACAAAGTTAGCGCCTATGGGGTTTAACCCGAGGATGCGACAGCATCGCTCCGCGCACCGCGCCTAGCCCACAATCAGCCATAGGCCATCCTATCGGTTCCTATCATCGAGACTTGGTATAAGACCTACTCGACGCGAAAGTCTATGAGGGCTACTCGCACGGCATGGCTCGGCTGATTGTCTAAGCCGTCCGGAACGGGCATACCAATTCGGACAGCGCTACGGCTGTGGTGTGATCAGCGATAGCGACGGAAAGTAGGTGCGATACCGTCCGATGTCGCGGGTCAGCAGCGGAAGCTGGCTAACGGCAGCATGCGCACCAATGAAAAAATCCGGCAGGACGCCGGTCCTTGATCCTCCCGCCCGGCGATATTGCGTGAAGACCTTGGCTGCAAGGAAAAGGGCGGCTCGGGGAATTGGCGTCATCTCCAGTCCAGCCTCCTCAAGAAATACTTCAAGGTCCTCAACACGATCGTATCTGACCGACAGCTCCGCGTAGACCAAATCGTTGATCAGCAAGGGCCCGTTCAAACTCGCCGCTTCAAGTTGTGCAATCGACCAATCCGCCCAATTGTCGTCGTCTGTGACAACGTCCAAGAGGACGTTGGTATCGATGAACGTCATGCTTCGCCACGCGTCAGGGCCATGATAGTGTCGGTATCGAGCCCTTTGCCGGCATGACCCCGCAACTTCGCAAAGCGGCTCGCTGGCTGCTTCTTGTCTGCACGCGTCAGTACGACGGTGCCGTCGGCAGCACGGCGAAAGTCAACCTTGCTTCCGGGAACGATGCCCAATAAATCGCGCACTGGTTTCGGAATGGTCACTTGCCCCTTGGCTGTAACTGTCGTTGTCATCTGCGTTCCTCGGTAATGCCAGATACATGGAAGGTATTACTTTGTCCACGCGATTTCAAGCGTACCTGGGAATCCCACTTTGTCGGTTTGGACAGCGACCGATGGAACCAACCGGCGGTACGTTCCTAGAAGCAGTCACAGCGTCGCCGGCAATACGGCAGGGCCGATTCGCCCCGACGGAAGCACCGTGGAATTGGCGAGCAACGAGTTTTGCAGACGAACGCTGAAGTCATGATGCCCTCCGCTCTCCCGCATCATTTGCCCTGAGCAGTGCCATCAGCATCGGACCAAGCGAAAACTCACCTCGTCCTGCCTTTGCCGTCAAATCTCGCAGATAGCCGCCAGCCAAGTTGATCTGCCCTGCCCTCTCGAGGATGGTCCCCTGCAGAGGCACGATAATGATCCTCTTTGACTGTTTCCCATCTCGCGGGCGTGCTTGTCATCCCCTGCATCCTTCCGTCTTGCACTTCGTGGTTTCGCACGTCTGCGAGAGCCGGCGTTACAGCGCCGCGCGTCGGGCCGATGCGCTAGGCACGCCAGCCCGTTCTTAGTCGCTGACGGAACAGAGTGTTGCATGTCCGAAAATGCCGGATATATGACATTTGAGACAGACGATTTTCACCCTAGCATGCGGCTTCAAATCCAACCGAATGGAGCCTGACATGACCCAGCACTCGAAAGGTACCGCGCTTATCACCGGCGCTTCCTCCGGCATTGGTGCGATCTATGCCGATCGCCTGGCGCGCAGGGGCTACGATTTGATCCTGGTCGCCCGCAACAAGGCCCGCCTCAATGAACTGGCCGGGCGCCTCGCCGACGATACAGGCCGTACGATAGAGGTCGTTACGGCCGACCTCGGCGACAAGGCCGATCTCCGTCGCGTCGAAAAGGTGCTTCGAGACGACGCCAGCATCACCTTGCTCCTCAACAATGCCGGTGTGGGCGTGACCGCCTCGCTGCTCGCATCCGATGTCGACAAGATGGAAGAGATGATCACGCTGAACGTCACCGCGCTAACGCGGCTGACCTATGCGGCGGCGCCCGGTTTCGTCGCGCGCGGCACTGGCGCGATCATCAACATCGCTTCGATCGTCGGGATCGCACCGGAGGTGCTGAACGGCGTCTATGGCGGCAGCAAGGCCTTCGTGCTCGCCTTCACCCGGTCCCTCCAGAAGGAATTCTCTGAGAAGAACATCCGCATTCAGGCGGTCCTTCCGGGCGCGACGGCAACCGACTTCTGGGGCAATGCGGGGACTCCTCTCGAGCATCTGCGGAGTGAGATCGTCATGCCGGCCGAGGAGATGGTCGACGCCGCGCTCGCGGGCTTCGATCTCGGCGAGCAGATCACCATCCCGTCGCTGCCGGACGCTGCCGATTGGGCGGCCTATGAAGCGGCGCGGCAGAAGCTGATGCCGAACCTGTCCCTCAGCGCGCCGGCGGCCCGCTACCGGGCCGCGGCTGCGTAAGGCGCCACCTACGTCAACACCGGCAACAACTCGACCGCCGAGGAGCCTTCAATGAGCACGCCCACCCTGACACGCCAAAATCTTTTTTTCCTCGCGACCGGGCTTGCCGGTGCCTTTCTCGTAAACCTGTCGGCCCAATTTGCCCCGGCAACCATCGCCGACATCCAGAGGGGTCTCTTGGCGTCCACGGACGATGGCTCCTGGATCCTTACCGCCTATCTGATGGGCAGTTGCGTCGGCATCGTCACCTCGGGCCTGTTGATCGGAGCCTTCAGCATCGGCCGGTACCTGGTCGTAAGCGCCATGCTCTTCGCGGCCACGGGGCTCGCCGGCGCCATGACAACGGATCTCGGTGCCATGGTCGCCATCCGTGCCCTGCAAGGCTTTGCAGCCGGCGGCTTCGGCCCGGCGGCGTTCGTCGCGGTCTTCATGGTCGCCAGCGGACCGCGTCTCGCCTATACGGTGATCATACTGGCATTTGCCCTTGTTTTTTCCGGTACGGCAGGGGCTGCACTTGGCGGCTATGTTTCGGACGCTTTCGGCTGGCGAGCTCTTTTCGCCCTTCAGGCAGCCATTGGCGCCGCTCTGGCTGTTGCGGCCCGTATTTGGGTTCCACACAAGCCCATCAGCTTGTCGGCGCTCCAGGCGGACTGGACGTCCATCCTCCTCCTATCGCTCGCTCTTGCGAGCCTCATGCTGGTCCTCAGCCAGGGAGCCCGCCAGTTCTGGTTCGCAGGCGAGCTAATCGTCTGGAGCGCGGCCTTGTCCGCGGCCGCCTGGGCTGGCTTGATTTTCGTGTCCCGCTCTTCGCCTCTGCCGGTCGTGGCGCCTCGGCTGCTCCTCACGCAGAAGTTCGGCATCCCGATAGGACTGAATTTTCTGCTACGTTCCGGGCTTGCCGTAAGCTCCTATCTTGTGCCGCAATTCCTCGCGAACGTTCAGGGTTATCGGCCTCTTGACATCTCGGAGCTCATGCTTTGGGCCGCAGCCGCCCAATTGCTCGCTCTCCCGCTGGTATGGTGGTTCCTGCATCTCTGTGATCTGCGCGTCGCCATGGCCATCGGGGTCCTCCTCCTGGTTTTCGGCACAATGCTCATGGGCAGTGAAACGACAGCGCCCGCGGGGGAACATTTCCAACATGGGCTCGCCATCTTTGCGGCTGGTCAGTTGTTGCTGTTGACCCCTGCCATGATTGTCGGCACGGGCAGTTTGAAGCCTGCGGACCTTCCCACGGCGTCGTTGACCTTCAACATCAGCAATCTCGCCGGAACGACGCTCGGCGTCGGACTGATCTCCAGCTTCGTTGCAGAGCGTCACGAACTCCATTCAAATGCTCTGAGCGCGGCCGTCCAACGCGGTTTCGATGGAAACTCGATTTTGAGCCTCGCCGGCACGCTTGCGGGCAGGCTGGCGAGTGACGCGGGCGCAGCGGTGCGGGCGGCAGCTGAGGTCGATTCCGCAGCCCGGCGACAGGCTTGGGCGCTTGCATTCGGCGAGGGCTTTTTCGTCATTGCCGCCCTGTTGGTACTTGGCGTTGTCGCGGTGGTGGCGATAGGTCGGTCGCCGCCATTGCCCCGTCCGGTCAAGGTTTCCGAGAGAGAAGCCGCTCGTGATTGAGTGGCGGTTTGTCCAAAGCCGGAATATCCTTGCAGGGACTTCCGGCCAAGGAGGTGCCATGCACAGGATCGGCTTTGTCGTCTTTCCAAAATTCCAGCTGATGGGTTTTGCGGCGATTACCGCCTTCGAAATGGCGAATTCCGCGCTAGAGCAGACCGTCTATGAGATAGAGCTGCTTTCCGAGGGCGGCGGCGAGGTCAAGTCGTCCGCCGGGTTCAAGGTGCTCACGAAGGCCTTCGACGACACACCGTACGACACCGTGATGTTCGCCGCCGGCGTGACGATCGAGCCCATCACGCCGGGGCTGATCGCATTTGCGCGTCTTGCGCTTGAAACGTCACGCCGGGTGGCAGCGCCCTGCACAGGTGCCTTCGTCCTTGCTGAAGCCGGCCTCCTGAATGGCCGCCGGGCGACAACGCATTGGGCCTTCGCGCGCCAGCTCCAGCAGCGTTTCCCGGCTGTGAAGGTCGAAGACGATCGCATCTTCATCGTCGACGGAAGTGTATGGACGTCGGCAGGGATGACGGCGAGCATCGATCTTGCACTTGCGATGATCGAGAAGGACCACGGTCAGGAGGTTGCGCGCTCCGTAGCCCGCAAGCTCGTCGTCTACCATCGGCGCGCCGGGGGCCAATCGCAGTTCTCGGCCTTGCTCGAGCTCGAGCCGAAGTCCGACCGGATCCAGAAATCGATCGATTACGTGAAGGCAAATCTCCGTGGCGTGTTGTCGGTCGAAGAACTGGCGGATGCGGCGGGGCTGAGCCCGCGCCAGTTCAGCCGTGCGTTTCGGGCCGAGACGGGACAGTCGCCCGCCAAGGCCGTCGAGAGTCTCCGCGTCGAAGCCGCCCGGCTGTTGATGGAGCAGGGCCGCCACTCTATGGACGTCATCGCGGTCGAGACTGGTTTTGCCGATCCCGATCGCATGCGCCGCGCCTTTCTTAGAACGCTCGGCCAGCCACCGCAGACAATCCGACGGAATGCCCGCGATGGCGCATCCGCATGACGCAGCGAGCAGGAGACGCTTCGCGGCACTGAAGTCGGCTCCAAATTCTGGCTGGTTCTAAATCATGCGTTCAGCGAACGCCTGTTGTGCATCACCACTTCGGCGCCGAGACGTGCGGCGATGCATATGGTTCAGCGGCCGCCGCCTAGTTACTCCAAGCGGAATCATAGCTCCATGCCTCATGCGTTTCGATCCGGCCGGTGTCGGCCGACTTCACTTCGAGCGAAGTCAGGTCGGTGATCTTATAAGTACGGCGCGTGCCGCAGACCGCGCCGCCATTGGCGAAGACTTCGACAACGCCGCGGTCGAAGAACAACGTCAACCGTTGGAGCGTCAGCGGCGCCGAGCGGTACTTGACGTCACCATTATCCTCCGCCACGGCCAGCTCAAGCCGGCGGTCGCTGTGTGCCAACCTAAAGCTCTCCCCATCGCTGCCCCGCGCGATGATCTGAACTCCATCCAGATCGCCTGCCAGCGACAACTCGACGGGGCGCCCCGGTTCGCATGCGAATTGGCAGTGTGCAGTCTGTGGAAGAATGCGGGCGCGCAGGCGCTGGCATCCCTTCTCCGGCATCATTGTCAAATTCCGTTGGGGGTCGAGGCCGAGCACACGCGGGAGCGACAGCTCCCCGCTATAGGGCGAACCTCCCGGCTTGCGGAATTCCCAATTGAAGAGCCAGGCAAAGGCGATCTGGCGGTCCTTTGCCCGAAAGCTCTGCATCGCGTAAAAGTCGGTGCCGAAATCCAACTCCTGCAAAGCCGGCGTCGCGGGCATGAAGCGGTCGCCCTCGAATGTGCCGACCTGCGCGTAAAGCAGGTTATGACGGCCGGTTTCCGGCTCGGTGTATCCAACAAAGCCCATCACCAGCACATGATGCCCATCGAGCTCGAAGAAATCCGGGCACTCGGCGCAGCGCGCGCCGTGCCGGCGAAAATGCTCGGGAGCGCGATAGAGGACGGACAAGAATTTCCAGTCTTCGCCGTCCTCGGACCCATAGAGCAGGACGGCTGGATCGCCATCGATCGCCGCGCCGAGCACCATCCGGTAGGTGCCGCGGACCGCATCATACCAGACCTTGGGGTCACGGAAGTCGTGGGCGCTACCGTCGGGACCGTTGACAAGCACCAGCTTAGCGGCATCCGGACGCAGGAGATCGGCCGATGGCAGCACTCGCTTCTGCACCTCCTTGTAGTCCTTGAACAGCTCATAGGCCGGCAGCCGCTCTGTGTAGTAGAAGCTGAGCTTGCCCTCGGGGCCGACGAAGGCACTTCCCGAGAAAGCGCCGCCGGTGGCGCCCAGCGACCAGAGATTCTGTTCCGGATGCAGGAAGACCGGCAGATGGATCCAGCGGTAGAGGTCATCGCTGACGGCATGGCCCCAGTGCATGGGTCCCCATTCGGATTCCACGGGGTGGAACTGGTAAAATAGATGATAGCGGCCGTCGACGAAACATAACCCGTTCGGATCGTTCATCCAGGCCTGAAACGGCGAGAATCTGAGCTGCGGGCGATTTGCATCGCTCTCGTACCACTCCGGCCAGGATGTCCTCGGTCGAGCGATGACGCGGCCATCGCACAATTCTATGAAAGTCACGCCTTCCTCAGCCACGTCGCCCGGGCTGAAGCTATAGAGCAGTGGAACTTCAATGGCGCTATCGTCCCATTCTAGCGTGAGCGGGCCCGCCGCATAATGGGTATAGGAATAGAATTGATAATACGGCGGCAGCTGCGCGATCCGGTAAACGACCCGGTCGCCGACACCCAGAACGAAGGCATCGGCGTCTTCTTGCGGAGCTGATTTTCCAGGTTTTTGCCGAGCCCAGAACTCGAACCGCACGCCGTGCTCAGCATCCAATTGCACCCTGTTCTTCATTCGAAGATCTCATTGATTACTTTTTCGAATAGTACTGAGAGTCTGCGTTCGGTCTATATCGAAACTTTGTCACCTTTCCCAGGAACTGGAGTGCCCCTGAATGCGTTCATTGTTTTGTCCATCTCAACCTGTTCGTCATTGCCTGAATCCAGGACTGTATTCCGTACTGACCCCTTCTGCACCAGTACTGTCGTTACTTCGAGTGCCGCCAAATTATTAGTTGAAAGCAAGGCGCCCACTTGTGTTGAAAAACAGGCACTGTTTGGTGCATCGTTGATTTTCGATTTTTCGGTCGTCGCCACGATGTGATTATTGGCGATGTAATTGCCGCTACCCGAAACAATATTAATTATCACAGGTTTAGCGGCGAGAGGCTTGACATGTTGAATGTCTATTGTTTCTGAAATGTGGTTCGCAATAATCGAATTGTTGCTGCCGTCGATTTGCAAAAGTCCAAACAGATCATCCAAGCCGTTATCGTACTTCTGCATGGGCGCCCATGGCTCGCGATCTCGCAAAAAGTGATTTGAGGAAACCAGATTTTCGCAACTGTTAGCAGCAAAGACCAACATTCCGGGATAAAACGAGTGGAATCTATTTCCTGTAACCGAGGAACGCACCACGCCGGAAAAATGGACACTGCTGGCGCCTCGGGGGAATACATTGTTTGCGGACACCAGAATGCCCCCATGGTTTTCAGCATAAATGGAATATCCCCTGTAACCGGCTCCGACAAAATTATTTGCTATTCTTGAGGCCTGCCCCATACCTTTCAACTCAATACAGTTTCCGCACTCCGCAATGAAATTGTTGTCTATCGCCAGCGCATCTGCATCATGAACAACAACTCCATGCTCCAGATAGACAAGACCCATTCCCGTTATTCGGCATGAGTCATTGGCGCTGCCTACATAGATTCCGGTTTTGTCATTCTTATACGTATTTTCTGCATCATCTTGCCCTGAACCATCGTCAATGAAATGCAGGCCATCAATGCAAAAGTCAGCAAACTCCACAGAGCTTATCCGAGGATTTCCGGTGCGCTGAACATAAAACGCGGCTCCAGCAGCCTCGCCGTCGGCGGCTTCTGGAGAAATGTCTACAAGTATACGGCTACCGCCCGGCCATACTTCGTGCCAGCGTGCCAGCTCGTTTGCGGGTGTGTTGAAACGGATGCTCGAAGACGTAAAACCGTGTCCGGAGCCCACAATCTTCAAATAGCTCACGTCAATAACGACTTGCGTGGCAAGACGGTAATCGCCCGGCGGTACATAGATAACTGCTCCAGGCTTCCCGCCATCATTCACATTGGAAACCGGTTGCCTGCTCTTGATATCTGCAATGATGCTATTGATGACCGCTCCAATGTCTTCATAGGGGTCACCTACGGGATACTTCGTCACGTCGTAACAGTTTTCGCTATGCACGCTTACGTTATACTCGGACATTTCTTACCCCTAGAGCGGTAGTAGACTGATGTTCTTGATTGGCTTGTTGCTTGCAAGCCGACGGGGAATGCGTTCGAGCAGACTCTCTGTCCGAGTCTGTAGTGGAAACACGAACGGGTCGCAGGCGATCGGTGGCGACAGAGGGACTAGGCATTCTTGTTTTTCTCCTGGCTATGCGCTCACCAGATGCTGGTGCGGGTGTCCGGTTCAAAGAAGTGAAGCTCTTCGGCATCGACAGCGACGCGCGCGATGTCACCAGCGCGTACTGTGCTCTTCGGAGAAAAACGGGCTATAGCCGCTTTTTCGTCGCCGATGTCGGCGACGGCGTCCGGGTCGCCAGCGTCCACCCAAGGCGCGTCGATATTCAGATGCACCAGGGATTCAGAACCTAGCGCCTCAACAAGAGTGACCGGCGCCGAGAACTCGGCCGAAGAACGCCGGATTGCGGCGTCGTTCATGTGCTCGGGCCGTATACCGACAATGACCTGACGGTTGGACACACCGTTGAGCGAGGGGCGATATTCGAAGACCCGGTCAGGGATTTCGAAACTGTTGCTGCCCAGGGTCAGGGTCGTTCCATTCAGAACGGCCTCGTACAGGTTCATCGAGGGCGATCCGATGAAGGCGGCGACAAAGACATTGTCAGGGCGATTGTACAGGTTTTGCGGTGTGTCGACCTGCTGCAGCACGCCGCCTTTCATGACAGCTACGCGGTCACCCATCGTCATCGCCTCGACCTGGTCGTGTGTCACGTAAATCGTCGTGACAATGAGTTTTCTTTGGAGGCTGGCGATCTCGGCGCGCATCTGCACGCGCAGCTTGGCATCGAGGTTCGACAACGGTTCATCCATCAGGAAGGCCGCCGGTTTGCGGACGATCGCTCGTCCCATGGCGACACGCTGACGCTGGCCTCCGGAAAGGATCGCCGGCCTATGGTCGAGCAAGGTCGTCAATTCGAGGGTGCGTGCGGCTTCGTCTACGCGCTTGGCAATTTCGGTCTTCGGCAGCCCGGCCATCTGCAGGGGAAAGGCGATATTTTCGCGCACTGTCTTGTGGGGATACAGTGCGTAGGACTGGAACACCATCGCGATGTCGCGATCCTTTGGATCGACATCGTTAAGCAACCTGCCACCGATCCTGAGTTCGCCGCTGGTAATGCTCTCCAGGCCCGCGATCATCCTGAGCGCCGTAGACTTTCCACATCCTGACGGACCGACGAAAACCATGAACTCGCCGTCCCTGATGTCGAAGCTCAGATCTTGCAGAGCGTGAAAGCTGTTTCCGTAGACCTTGTTCATATTGCGCAGCTCTATGGCGGACATGCTTCTGCCTCCCTCATCCCTTTACAGCGCCGAATGTCAGGCCGCCGACGATCTGTTTTTGAAGTGCGAGCGTTACGACGATCACGGGAAGCGAGTAGAGCACCGCGGCTGCGGTCATCGCTCCCCAGGCAAGCCCGTAGACTGAGTTGTATTCGGCGATGACTATCGGTGCCGTTTTCGTAGCCTCCGAAGTCAGCAGCAACGCGTAGAGGAACTCGTTCCAACTCGTGATGAAGGTGAAGAGCGCAGTCACTGCGATCCCACCAATCATGACCGGAAGGATAATCTTCCGGAATGCCTGAAAACGTGTGCAGCCGTCCATGCGTGCTGCTTCTTCGAGTTCCTTCGGCACGCCTTCGAAGAAGGCGGACATGAGCAACAGCGCCAGCGGGACGGCAGTCGAGGTGTGGGCGAGAACCAGGCCCGGAATCGTATCGAGCAGGCCAAGAGACTTTAGAAGCTGGAACAGCGGCATACCGAGAGACACCGACGGCACCATGCGCGTGACCAGCGCAAACAGCAGGAACAGGGTGGTGATCTTACGCCGGTACTGCGTTGCGACGTAGGCTGCGGGGACCGCCACCGCCAGCGAGAGCACGGTTGTCAGCACCGCCACCGCGAGCGAGCTGGCGAACGCCTTCGGCAGAGCCGACGATTGCAGCACTTCGCGAAAGTTTTCGAGCGAGACCACGGCAGGCAGGAAGCTCGGCGGAATCTGCTGTACATCCGCCGCCGGCTTGATGGAGGTCATGAGCAGGTAGACGTATGGCAGCGCGTAGGAGAGAACAAGCACGAGGGCCGCCGCGTTGACCAGGATGCCATTGATATTGAAGCGGGGTGTCCTACGCATGAGCCGGCCTCCATATCTTCCAATATGCCGCGGCGGCGAGAAGCATCATGACGATCAGGAACAGGGTTCCGGATGCCGATGCCTCACCAAGATCGCCGAACCGAACCATGCGTTGATAGATGTTCATCGAGAACACTTCCGACGCGTGATTGGGGCCGCCTTGCGTCTGTATCCAGATGAGGTCGAAGGTCTTGGCCGCATCTACAGCGCGGACGATGACAATGACGGCGATAACCGGCCGCATCAGCGGCAAGGTGACGTGCCAAAACCGCTTGAACGCATTGGCGCCATCGATCCGGGCAGCTTCCAGCAAGTCTTTCGGAATGTTCGTCAATCCGGCGTAGGACACGAGCGCGACAAAGGAGGTCGTCAGCCAGATATCGGCGAAGGAAACAGAATAGATGACGATATCCTCGTCGGAGAGCCAGGCGATCGCATCGGGGTCTCTGATAATGCCCAGTTGGACGAGCCCATAATTGAGAATGCCAATATTGCCGACCAGCAGGAAGCGCCACAGCAGGCCGGCCACGATCGGCGGCACCATCAACGGCAGCGTGAAGACCGTGCGATGCCAGCGCGATCGGCCAGGAAGTGCCGAGAACAAGAGAGCGGCGCAGAAGCCGAAGGTAAACTCGAAGAACAGCGCAAAGACCGAATATTGAATCGTTCTCAATCCGCTCTCGGCGACGCGCTTGGAGGTTAGCGCGTCGATATAGTTCTTGAGCCCGACCCACTCCCTTATGTGAGGAGTGATGGTGTCGACCTTGAAAAAGGAATCAAACACCAGGAGCCCCACCGGGTATGCGACCAGCAGGCCCAGGATGGCAAGCGCCGGCGCAAGCATGCAGAGCACAAATCGGTCTTCACCCGACATGGCTGTCTCCGAAAGCTGATGATACGCGGAGGATTTTCGCCTCCGCCGGCGATGAGGGCATAGAGTTAGTCGAGGATGTCCTCGATCGTTTCCCTGGCATTCGCCAGGAGCTCGCCGACATCCTCCTTACAGGTCAAGGCCTGCTGCACGGCGGGAAGGACAGCTTCATCGACGATTTCCTGATATTTCTCGTTCATCGGCCGCCCTTGGGTAGCCGGCGCACTCAATGTCTCAAGCAGCGGCGTGAAATGCTCATATCCAGGCTTGCCGGAATAGCTGCGATAGGCGGAGTTCGTCGCGGCAAGGCCGAGCGGCGCTTCGATGCCCAATGCATTGTTGGCGATCGCAAAGGCTATGAATTTCTTGGCTGCGTCCTTGTGCTGCGACGTCGAAGGAACAACGTTGTACCAAGGCCCCGGAATGGCGGCGATTCCGGCCTCGCCCGCCAGCATTGGTGCAACGCCGACCTTGCCGCTGACCTTGGAATCCGCAGGCGTCATCTTGTAGGCGTGGGCCCAGAATTTCATCATGGCCGTCTTGCCTTGATAGAACAGGTTCTGAGCTTCGCCCCAACCGATCTCATTCACATTCTCCGGCACCGAGTGATCGGTGCAGTGCGGGGCGATATAGAATTCGAGCGCCTGCTTATGCGCTTCGTTATCGATGATAACGTTGCCATCCTCGTCGAGGATCACACCGGGCGATCCCGCCTGAAGCACATGGGCCATCCACTCTTCGGAAAAAGTGCCGATGGTGTCGGTGCCCCAGAAGTCGGTTTTGCCGTCGCCGTCCGTGTCGCGGGTGAAGAACTTTGCCATGTCGCGCCATTGCTGCCAGGTCTTCGGCGGAGCAAGGGGATAGCCGTACTTTTCCTGGAACGCCTTCTGCTCCTCCGGTTTGCCAAAGAGATCCTTACGATAAAAAACGATCTCCGCATTCGCCCAGGCGGGCATTCCGATCATTTTGCCTCCGAGATGTGCGTCGGCAAGCAAAGCTGGTGGCAGATCGCTGCGAACCGCGTCGGTGAAAAGCGGTGAGAGATCCTCGACATGGCCGGCGAATTTGGCGTTCCAGACGACATCGATCGTGACAACATCGAACGCCGATGAACCGGAGGCTATCTCGGCCGAGAACTTGTCGAATACGCCCTGGTAGGGAACGACCGTGAACTTCACCTCGATGCCGGTCTCAGCTGCGAACTTCTCAGCCACGGCCTTCTGCAGCATCTCGCCGCCGCCTTCGACCAGGATATTGATGGTTTCGGCATTCGCCGGCGCCACCATGAAGATGAGCGCAAGCGCACTCGCTGAAAGCAAATTCCTCATGAGATCCTCCTGTCTTTGAGCGAGGCCCTCACTCCAGCCTCCGATGAAGTTAAGCATAATCGCCATGACGACGTTGTCAACGTCCATTGTCGACGTTGTCATAAAAATGTCGACGTTGTCATTCGCTTGGTGTACAACTGCGTTCAGAGAGAAAGGATTACAGAATGGTCAGCATCGTGAGTGTCGCCAAAGCGGCCGGGGTATCGAACAAGACCGTGTCCCGGGTGATCAACGGCGAACCGCATGTGACCGAGGACACGCGAGAAAGAGTGGAGAAGGCCATTCGGGATCTCGGCTACATTCCCAACATGGCCGCGCGCCAAATTCGCTCAAGCCGCTCCAACACGTTCGGGATCATCACCGACTATGTTTCCACGACGCCCTACTCCGTCGATATCGTGCGCGGAATCCAGGATTGGGCGAATACGCATGGAAAAAGCATCCTGATGGCAAACACCGGCGGTTTACCCGAACGGGAGGCGGAAATCTGGAAAATGTTCCAGTCCCACCGTATCGACGGAGTACTCTACGTGACGATGTACCACCGCGTCGTGGATCCCGAGGCCGGCGATGTGAGCATACCGACAGTCATGATCAACTGCCGGCCGCAAACGAGCGAACTCTTGCCATCCGTCGAGCCTGACGACTTCCAGGGCGCCCGGGACCTCACCCGATATTTGCTTGAACGGGGACATCGAAGGATCGGCTATATCAGGCTCAACCCGATTCTGCTTGGGGCTGAACTGCGCCTGGACGCCTTTCGCCGCACCGTGAAGGAATTCGGCCTCGCGGAGAGCGACCTCTCGATCCGTCTTGGAATGGAGGGACCGGTCGGAGCAGAAGAGAATTACGTGTTTGCGGCAGCGACGGAAATGTTGCAGCAAAAGGATCGCCCAACCGCAATCATGAGCGGCAATGATGAAATGGCGATCCAGATCTATATTGCAGCTTTGACATTGGGGCTAAGAATCCCGCAGGACGTCAGCATAGTGGGCTTTGACGATTTCAGAACCGTATCATTGGCGCTCAAGCCCGAACTGACCACCGCGGCATTGCCGTACTATGATCTAGGTTTCCAAGGAGCCGAGTGGTTGAACGGCGTCATTTCCGAAGAAAAGGTGCGCGCGAGTCGTCGTGTCGTCTCCTGCAAACTTGTCGAGCGTACATCTGTGCGTGCTCTGTAGAACTGCCGGAGTGATGCCGTCCGCTTTCTATCCCGACACTAGCGCATGATCCGACCGGAGTGAAACGAGGATCGACAAGATCATGCGTCAAAAGAAAGCGTTAGAGCGCCGATCTGATCCAGGCAGATCGAAACGCGCTCTAGCGAACCACCTGATTTGCGGGAACGCTTGGGCATGGAAGGCATGGCCGGCATCGTCTTGCTTGGAAGATGAGAGAGGCGACCGGACCGTCAACCCGACCGCAAGTCCGACACTGCGGCTTGCAGAGCCTGCAATCAACGATTAACTTGCAATCGATGATGAATGGAGATGATCGTGGCCAGCATGACGATCCGCAATCTCGATGACAGGCTGAAGCAGCGTCTGCGCGTTCGCGCCGCCGCGCACGGACGCTCGATGGAGGACGAGGCGCGCGATATCCTGCGTGCGGCTCTTTCCACCAGCGAGGAACGGCCGCGCAACCTCGCCGCGGCCATCCGCGACCGCATCGCGCCACTCGGCGGCGTTGCGCTGGAGCTGCCGGTCCGCGACCCCATTCGGGAAGCACCGGACTTCTCCGCGTGATTGTGCTCGATACCAATGTACTTTCGGAATTGCTGACACCCGCGCCGACCGCCGCCGTAGAGGAGTGGCTTGCCGCTCAGCCGCCGACGTCCATCTTCACCACGACCGTCACCGAGGCCGAGATTCTGTATGGCGTGCGGCTTTTGCCGGATGGTCGCCGCCGCCGCGATCTCGAGGCAGCGGTTGTTCCGATCTTCCGCGAGGATCTCGCCGGGCGCATTCTGCCATTCGACGGCGACGCTGCGGCCGTCTATGCCATCATCGCCGTCGAGCGGCGCAAGATCGGCCGCCCCATCAGCCAGTTCGACGCACAGATTGCTGCGATCACCCGCTCCCGCGGAGCAATGTTGGCGACGCGGAACGTCGCGGATTTCGCGGACACCGGTATCACGATTATCAATCCATGGGATCACCGGTTCTCATGAAGAAGTCCGCGACCGGCCGCCAGGCCATCATGCGCATCGAAGGCGACGGCTCGCCTTCCGGTCGGCCATAGGACATAAGCCTGCTTCGATTTCGCCTGGATAGTTGATGTGGAACAATGAACCGTGTACCGGTGCCGGGTATTCATTGACCGAAGACATGCGCCGCCGCGGCGTCGAATCTCAGCCAGACCGCATCGCCGCGATTGAGCCCGGAAATCGCTTCGTGCCCGAATGGAAGGCGGACGGACAAATCGTTGCCTTTGCTGGTCTTGGTGGTCACATGGACGTTGTTGCCGAGGAAGGTGATGTCGCTGACCGTGACGGGCAAACCCGCCTCGGACTGCGTCCTGGACAGGAGCAGCCGCTCCGGCCTCAGCATGAGTGCCGCCTTGGCTCCAGAGGATGCAGCCCCATGGAGGGGGACGTGGGAGACGGTCATGCTGTCGCAGATCGCGATCTCGGCCCGGCCATTCGCCGCAGAGACCACGTTGCACGGCAGAAAGTCGCTGTCGCCGATAAACTCGGCCACGAAGCGGGTGGCGGGATTGGCGTAAAGCTCAGGCCCGGTGCCGATCTGGTCGATCGCGCCCTTCGAAAAAACGGCAATGCGATCGGAAAGGCGAAGGGCTTCCTCCTGGTCATGCGTGACATAGAGGATGGTCACTTCCGTCTGCTGGTGAATCCGGCGGATTTCGTGCTGGATTTCCTCGCGCAGCTTCTTGTCGAGCGCGGAGAGCGGCTCGTCCATCAGCAGCACAGGCGGGTCATAGGCAAGCGCGCGCGCCAGGGCGACGCGCTGCTGTTGACCGCCGGACATCTGCGCAGGCTTGCGGTCCTCGAAGCCCTCCAGCCGGACGAGCTTCAGCATCGCGCGCACCCTGGCATCGATCTCGGCCTTCGGCCGCCGTCGGACTTTCAGGGGAAAGGCGATGTTTTCGCCGACGGAAAGATGCGGAAACAGCGTGTAGCGCTGGAACACCATGCCGATATTGCGCTTGTGCGACGGCGTCGCCAGCAACGTCTCGCCATTGAGCAGGATCTCGCCGCGTGTCGGGTTCTCGAAGCCGGCCAGAATGTAGAGCGTCGTGCTCTTGCCCGATCCCGACGGCCCGAGAAAGGTCAGGAACTCTCCCTGCGCCACATCGAGATTGACATCGTGCACGGCCGTCACCGGTCCGTATTCCTTGCGGATGCCCCGGATTTGCAGGAAGGGTTTACTCATGATTTCAGTCCTTTGCGAATGACGGCGACGATGAGCATCAAGAGCACCGTCAAGAGGATGAGAAGGGTCGAGGCCGCCGCGACGACCGGCGTCAGATCCTGCCGCAGCGTCGCCCAAATCTTGACGGGAAGCGTCTGAAGCGTCGGGCTCGACATGAAGATTGCGACGACAACCTCGTCCCAGGAGGTCAGGAAGGAGAAGATCGCCGCGGAGAAAATGCCGTGGCTGATCGCCGGCAGCGTCACCCGGATCCTGGCTTCGAGCGGAGACGCACCGCAAAGCACGGCTGCATCCTCGATCGACTTGTCGAAACCCTCGAGTGCACTGGAAATCGACAGGATCGAGAAGGGCAGCGCCAGCACCAGATGGGAAAGGACGAAGCCGGTCAGGGTTCCGTTGAGCCCGATCTGCAGGAAGAATGCATAGAGCGCCACCGCGAGCACGACCACCGGCAGGATCATCGGCGTCAGGAAAAGCGCCTTCAACGCCTCCCGGAAGGGGAACCGCCCGCGCGTCAGGCCGAAGGATGTGACGAGTCCGAGGAGAACCGAGAGAACGGTGACGATGATCGCGATCCGGAAGCTCGTCCAGGCGGATTGGAGCCAGCGCGGATCGGCGAGAAGCTCCTGATACCATTTGAGCGTCCAGCCGGGCGGCGGAAAGATCAGCCATTGCGACGAGCCGAAGGACAGCGCCGCGATGAACAGGATCGGCAGAAGCAGGAAGGCCGTGGTCGCCAGCGTAATGCCGATGAGCACGAGCTTCCACCAGCCGAGGCGATCGAAGTTCAAAAGCATCTCAGCTCCCTCCCAGGCGATCGGTGCCGAAGAAGCGGAGCTGGACGGCATAGAGCGCCAGCGTGACGACCAGGAGCACCAAGGCCGCCGCCCCGCCCATGCCCCAGTTGACGAGAGACTGGACGAATTGCGCGATCAGTTCGGCAAGCATCATGTTCGCAGTGCCGCCGAGCAGTGCCGGGGTGACGAAGTAGCCGAGCGACATCACGAAGACCATGAGCGCGCCGGCCGCCATGCCCGGCATCGCAAGCGGTAAGAGGACGAGCACGAGCGACTGCCAGCGATTGGCGCCGCAGAGTGCTGCCGCCTGGAGGATTGCCGGATCGATCTTCCGGATGACGCCGTAGAGCGGCAGGATGATGAAGGGCAACATGATATAAGTCATGCCGATCGTCACGCCGGTCAGGTTGTTGACGAGTGGAAGCGGCTTGTCGACCAACCCGACCCCGATCAGCATCTTGTTGATGACGCCGGTGCGCTGCAGCAGCACCATCCAGGCATAGGTACGGGCAAGAAGGTTCGTCCACATGGACAGAAGCAGAATGGCGAAGACGACTGAAGCGAGGCGGCTGGGCATGATGGCGAGCGCCCAGGCAACGGGAAAGCCGATCAGCAGCGAGACGAACGTGACCAGACCGGAAACCATGAAGGTATTTGCGAATACCCGCAAATAGGTCGAGGAGCCCATGAGTTCGGCATAGTTTCCGAGCCCCGGCACCGGCTCGGTGACGCTGCGCGTCAAGAGCATGGCGACGGGCAGCACGAAGAACAGGGCCAGGAGGCCGAGCGCCGGCAGTGTCAGGTCGAAATCGGTCGGCCGCCGGGCGCGCACGGGCGCATAGTGTTTCGCGCTCTCGGTTTCGGTTTGCGCTACCATCGTTGTCTCTCCTTCCCCTAGAGCGTCCGGGCGCCGTCTGAAACGGACGGCGCGCCGCCTTTGATGCATGTCGCCCAAAAGTGTGCCGCGGTTTTGGGACAACGACTGCATGAAAGCGAAGACCTAAAGCGCGTTGCATGCGACGCGCTTTAGCGCCACCAGAGCAACCGGAAGAACGCCGCCGCGTCCTTCCGGCCCCTTCCGGTGGTTACTCCGTCTGCCAGGCGTACCAGCGCTCCCCGATCGCATCGCGATGTTCCGCCCAGTAGTTCATGTCCGCATTCACCTGGTTCGCCGTCTGTGCGTCTGGCAGCGTCTTGGCCAATTCCGCATCCATCAGCTTCGGGGAGTCGAGATTGATCGGCGCGTAGCCGGTCGCCTTGGCCAGGTCGGCTTGCGCTTCGGCAGAAGTGGCCAGTGCGATGAACTGCATCGCTGCCTCCTTGTTCTTCGCGCCCTTCGGCACGACGAGCGAGTCGGCGGCGGTGATGTTCTGCTCCCAGGAGGTCTCGACATTGATGCCGCTCTCGGCAAGCGCGGTCATGCGGCCGTTCCAGAGACTGCCATAGGGTGCCTCGGCGGAAGCGAGAAGCTGCTGCGACTGCGCGCCGCCCGACCACCAGATGATGTCCTGCTTGATCGTGTCGAGCTTCTTGAAGGCGCGGTCGAGGTCGAGTGGATAGAGCTGATCCGCCGGCACGCCGTCGGCGAGCAGCGCAGCCTCGATGACGCCCGGCGCCGACCATTTGTAGAAGGCCCGCTTGCCGGGAAATTTCTCGGTGTCGAACAGGTCTGCCCAGGTCTTCGGACAGCCGTCGACCGCATCCTTGTTGCAGCCGATGACGAAGGAATAATAGAAGCTGCCGACCGAATAATCGGTGACGAAACGCGGATCCAGCTTGGATTTGTCGATGACGGAGAAGTCGAGCTTCTCGAGCAGGCCGTTCTTGCCGGCCTGTGCCGCATAGTCGCCCTCGACGTCGACGACATCCCAGGTGACGGCGCCCGCCTCGACCATCGCCTTGAGCTTGCCGTAGTCGGTTGGCCCGTCCTGCAGCACGTTGATGCCGGTCTTTTCGGTGAACTTCTCGGCCCAGGTGATCTTCTGCGCGTCCTGGGTCGTGCCGCCCCAGCTCGTGAAGACAATATCCGCGGCAGCCGCCGGCATGGATGTTGCGATGGTCGCGGCGGCAGCCGCTAAAGCGAATAACTTTTTCATGTTCCCTTGCTCCGTGGTTCCGGTTCTTGCTTGGTTGTTCTATGGCGCGCTGCCGCCGATCGGCGAAAAGCGCGCCGCCTTCATGATCTTGTTTTCCGCGACTTCTATGAGATCGCGTATCTTGGGGAGGAAGGCCCGCCAGTCCGGGTCGTCCATCAGTGCAGCCCGGCGTCTCTCACGGTCGTCGAGGCTCGAATAGGCCCAGATGTGGACGATCTCGTTGATCGGCCCGATCTCGGAGAAAAAGTAGGCGACGAGTTCGCCGAGATGCTTCCTCTGTATGGCGATCCCTTCTTCCTCCACCACCTTCAGGTAGGCGGGGATCGCGCCGTTCTTCAGCCGATAGGTGCGGATCTCGTAGAACATCGCCGTCACCGCATCACGAACGGATCGGGGATCGGATCGTCCGAGGTCCTGAGCCAGACCGTCTTCGTCCGCGTATAGTCGAGCGCGGCCGCGAGGCCGCCCTCGCGCCCGTGACCGGAAAGCCCGAAACCACCGAAGGGCGCGATCGGAGAGACCGCCCGGTAGGTATTGACCCAGACGATGCCGGCGCGGATCCCCTTCATCAACCGGTGCGCCCGGGTGAGGTTCTGCGTGAAGACACCGGCCGCAAGGCCGTAGCGCGTGTCGTTGGCGAGACGCAGGGCCTCGGCCTCCGTCTCGAAGGACAGGGCTGAAAGCACCGGACCGAAGAATTCGTTGTCGAGCGACGGCGATGCGCTGCCGTCGCAATCGAGAATAGTCGGCGGGTAATAGAAACCGGGGCCTTCCGGCGCAGTGCCGCCGGTCACCAGCCGGGCGCCGGCGGTCAGCGAACGGGCGACCAGTGCTTGGACGTGGTCGCATTGGCGCTGCGTTGCGAGCGGCCCGACCTCCGTCGCCATATCGAGGGGGCTTCCGATCCGGATCGCCTCCGCCTTGGCCTTGAGGATCTGCAGGAAGCGGTCTTTGACGCATTTTTCGACGATCAGCCGCGAACCCGCGACACAGCTCTGGCCGGTCGCGGCAAAAATCCCGGCGACTTGCGCATTGGCGGCACTTTCGAGGTCGGCGTCGGCGAAGACGATGAAGGGA
This sequence comes from Ensifer sp. LCM 4579, assembly GCF_001854885.1. Classification (GTDB taxonomy): domain Bacteria; phylum Pseudomonadota; class Alphaproteobacteria; order Rhizobiales; family Rhizobiaceae; genus Sinorhizobium. The sequence goes on from NZ_MDDV01000009.1 coordinate 20,069, forward strand.
GACTTGCCGCCGAGTTCGAGCGAAGTTGAGGCGAGATTTTCCGCCGAATTGCGCACCACATGCCGCGCGGTCTCGGGCCCGCCGGTAAAGGCGATATGGTCCACCTGCGGATGACGGCTGAGCGCTGCGCCGCAGGACGGGCCGAAGCCGGTGATGATATTGACGACCCCGGCGGGGAACCCCGCCTCGTGCACCAGCCGGGCAAATTCAAGAAGCGGCGCCGGCCCGTCCTCCGAGGCCTTCACCACCATGGCGCAGCCGGCCGCCAGCGCCGGACCGATCTTCACCGCCGAGAGAAAAAGCTGGCTGTTCCAGGGCACGACCATGGCAACGACACCGATCGGTTCGCGGCGCAGCCACACCTCCATGTCCGGCTTGTCGATCGGCAGATGGGAACCCTCGATCTTGTCGGCGATCCCGGCATAGTAGCGGTAATAATCGGCGACATAGGCGATCTGCGCCGAGGTCTCGCGGATGATCTTGCCTGTGTCCCGGGTCTCCAGTTCGGCGAGTTTCCCGGCATTCTCGGCAACGAGATCGGCAAGCTTGTAGAGCAGCTTGCCTCTCTGTGTGGCGGAGAGTTTGGGCCAGGGCCCGTGATGAAGGGCGCGGTATGCAGCCTGGACGGCGCGATCGACGTCCGCTTCCCGCGCCTCCGGCATCTCGGCCCAGGCAAGGCCGGTGGCCGGGTCGATGCTTTCGAACCGGGCTTCGCCGTCCGCGAATTCGCCATCGATGTAACACTGAAAGCGCTGCATGTTCCCTACTCCGCAAATGCCGGCATGACCTCGGCGATGAAGCGCTCGAGCGATGCTTTCTTGCGCTCGAAGCTCATCCCCGTATCGATCCAGAAGGAGTATTCATCATACCCCATCGCCTCGTAGCTCTTGAGCCGAGCGATGACCTCGTCGGCGCGGCCGACGACGTTGTTGCGTCGCATCATCTCGGCCGAGAGCATGGCGTTGGCGGCAATTTCCTCGTCCGCAATCCGCTCGATGAGGCCCTGTGTGATCGGTCTTTCGTTCTTGAACCAGGCAAAGAAGTAATTGTAGTAGACGCTCATCTCATGAGCGGCCTGGGCGATATCCGCCTCGTCGGAGCCGACATAGGTGTGGCGCAGCAGCATGATCTTCGGCCGCTCGACCTCGGGGCTCTTGGCGCAGGCGTCGTTGAACCGGCCCATCAGGGTCCGCACCTCGTCGTCGTCCTGCCAGAGCGGGGTCACCTGCACATTGCAGCCGTTCGCTACGGCGAATTCGTGCGAATTCGGATCGCGTGCGGCAACCCATATCGGCGGGTGAGGCTTCTGCAGCGGCTTCGGCGACGAGGTCGTGGCGGGGAATTTCCAAAACTCGCCGTCATGGGCGTAGTCGCCCGCCCAGATCCCCTTCACCGCCGGAATGAGCTCGCGCATGCGCTGCCCGGCACTCCAGGCGTCAAGGCCCGGCAACAGCCGCTCGTACTCGAAAGAATAGGCGCCGCGGGCGATCCCGATGTCAAGGCGGCCGTCACAGATCAGATCCGTCATCGCGGCTTCGCCGGCAAGCTTGATCGGATGCCAGAACGGGGCGATCACCGTCCCGGTTCCAAGCCGCACGGTCCTGGTGCGGCGAGCAAGATCGGCAATGGTAACGAAAGGATTTGGTGCAATGGTGAACTCCATTCCGTGATGTTCACCGGTCCAGATCGCATGCATGCCGCCCTTGTCGGCGATCTCGCAAAGCGTGACGAATTCTTCGTAGAGCGCCTTGTGGTCCTGCGAGGCATCCAGACGCTCCATATGTACGAAAAGCGAGAATTTCATGAGCGTGCGTCCTTCTTCGCGATCGGATGGACCGTGCCGCCGGTCTCGTCGCCGAAATACATGCCGAAATTGCCGATCGTGCTTTCGGAGACGAAACGGTTGACGATGTCGGCGGTCGCGGGGTTCTTGAATTTCGCCGCGGCGGCGGCATCCGGCCCCAAGAACCGGCCTTCCCGCGGTACGCCATCGCCGGCAAGCGCGTGATAGACGATGTGCTGCCGACCATCGCTCTTGTCTTCGTAAACCGAGTAGAGAAAGCCGATGGTGACTGAAAGCCCGGTCAATTGCTCGAGATGCGCCGCCAGCGTCCGGGCTGGGTCATCGCCTTCAACCGTGCAACTCGGGATCGACAGCGTTTCATCGCCCAAGAGATAGACCGAGCCGTGCTGCTCAAGCACTGCGCCGAGACGAATTTCGCCCCCGACGGCGGCGGACACGGCCTTGCCTGCGAGCCTCGGCGTGAAATAGCCGCCGCGGACATAGCCCAGGCCATTCAGGCCGCTGTTTTCAAAGGCGGTGACGCGCCCGATCATGATGACATGATCGCCAGCTTCGATAAGGTCCTGCTTCGAACATTCGAACCAGGCCGCCACCTGCGAAAAAATCGGACAGCCATTCGGCCCCTTCCGCCAGTCGACGGCGGCGAAGCGATCCTCCACCGGCCGGGCAAACGTGTTGGAGACGTCCTTCTGCGCCTCTGACAGGATGTTGACGGCGAAACGTTCGGCGCCGGTCATCGTTTCGTAATTGCGCGAGGTCTTGGCCAGGCAGACGAGCAGCAGCGGCGGGTCCAGCGAGACCGATGTGAAGGAATTGGCCGTGAAGCCGATCGGCCTGCCTGCCGCATCGTTTGCCGTCACCACCGTCACACCGGTCGCAAATGCGCCGAACGCGTCACGCAAGGCTCTCGGATCGAATTCCGTTACACCCATACCGGCTTCTCCCTGCAAGTCAGCCATTCCGCCATCAGTGCATTGACGGTCTCCGGCGCGGTGAGATTGACCATATGTCTGTGACCGTCGACGATGCGGGCCCATCCGTTCGGCGTCAGGGACGCCATCTGCTTCGCCATTTCCGGCGTCGAATTCGGGTCTTCAGAGCCCGTGAGGAAAAGGGTGGGGCAAGTGACCGAGGGCCAGCAATCGGCATAGGTCTCGTCGCCGCCGGCAAAGGCGCTATAGGCGATGGCGTAACCCTCCGGATCGACCCCCTCCAACCAGCCTCGGGTGAGTTCGCGTGCCCGCTCACTCTGCGGATCGTCGTCGAACCACCTGAGCAACGGCCCGGCCGTGTCGACGCCGCTTGTACGGATTGCCTCCGCGCGCGCCAGGACTGCCGCCTTTGCCGCCGGATCGCGGCGATAGACGCCGTTAAGATAGGCGACGCGGATGATCCGGTCGGCAAAGCTTGCCGCGGCGCCGCCGGCAATGAGCGCACCCATCGAATGCCCGGCGATATTCGCATGTGCGATCCTCATATCGTCGAGGAAGCGGCCAAGCCAGGCGACGAAGTCCCGTACCGTGCTCCCCGCCGGGATCCTTTCGCTCCCGCCATGCCCGGGCATGTCGACTGCGATGACGCGGTGGGACTTTGCGAAGGCCTCGATCTGCGGTGCCCAGGCCTCGAGCCGCATGCCGACGCCATGGATGAGGATCAACGCCTCGCCTTCGCCGGCTTCGACATAAGCGGCTCCCCGCGCCGTCGCGCTGCGCGGGAGAGACGCGCCGCCCGCCTCTGTCGGGCTTGATGTGACCGTGTGCATCGACGTGCCCGCCGCTCAGACGCCGGCCGGATTGGCGACGTCCTGACCAAGGTCCTTCAGATCCTGGTAGCGGTCACCGATACGATGGTGAGGTCGTCCGCCGATTGATGCGCCGAGGGCGACGACGATCTCATCGGCGGCCGGCGCATCGGGAATCGCGGTCTGGATCGTCAGGTAGTGCGAACGGCGCCCCTCGTCGTTCTTGTCCATCAGGGGGATCATGACGGGGGCATTGGCGGGGCCGCGCGTATTGCAGAAGGCAAGGTAGGACTTGGCCCCGACCGCCTGGCGATAATGATTGCCGAAGCGCAGCGTATGGATGAGCGCCGAGGCATGCTCGATCTCACCGTCGAGCCCGACGACGGCAGCCTTGCCATAGGCTTCGACCGCTTCGCCGGAGCCAACGGCATCGATGATCATCCTGGTCAGAAGCTCTCCTAGAACGGGTGCTGCCGCATGGATCTCGGGCTTCAGATCTTCGACGAAACCCCGCCCGGCCCACGGGTTTTTCACCACCGCCAGCGCCGAAAACAACTTCAACGGCTGTGGGGCGGCCTTGCCTCCCTCGGACAGGATCGTCTCGGTCTGGAGCAGCGTCTTGCGGATCTGAACGGGCATCGGGCATCCTTCCTGTGTGCTATTAGGTCTTATGGTATACCATAATATTGTCTCGTCAAGCGCGACTTTGCGAGCGCAGCCGCGATGTCGACGAAGGGGGCCTATGTGGGGTGGAAAGTACGGGTGACCCGGGCTGCCGGAGCCCTGGAAGTGCGGTTGTACCGCCTGCGACAGCGGGTTCAGCAAGCGGTTGGAGCTCTATTCGGCGTCGGCTCACCGCCGTTGCTTTGGAGAATGCATCTCCTTATGTAATATGGTACACCGTAATATGTGCGCGCCATGCTTGAACTGGCGATCGGCCGGCTAGAAATCGAGGTGAGATGATGAACGCTGATTTGCGGGAGACCCCCATACGCGTGGAGCGGCCATCCAAAACGCTAAGGGAACTGGCGCTCGAAAAGGTTCGAGAGGCGATAGTAGAGGGCTATTTCAAACCTGGCGAACGTCTTGTGGAGCGTGATCTCTGTGCCCAGCTGGGCGTGAGCCGCACGATCGTTCGCGAAGTGCTTCGGCATCTCGAATCCGAGGGGCTGGTCGCCAACTTGCATAACAAGGGACCGATCGTAGCGCTTCTGGACCTGAATGAGGCAAAGCAGATCTATGAGATCCGCGGCGCCCTGGAAGGAATGGCCGCGCGGCTGTGTGCCGAGCGCCGCGACCCGGCAATCGTCAAGGCCCTTGAAGCGTCATTGATGGGCATCCGCTTCAGCTATGCAGCAAAGGATATGGCGGGCGTTCTCGGCCTGACCAATGCATTCTACCAGACTATGTTCACCATGGTCGGCCGGCACGTCGCTTGGGGTGTCGTGAACCTTCTGACCGTCCGGATCAACCATCTGCGCTCCATGACGATCAAGACCGAGAATCGTGACGTGGAAGGACCGGCGCAGATGGAACGGATCGTCGAGGCCATAAAAAGGGGGGATGGCGATGCGGCCCACAAGGCCGCCCTTGACCATGTCGCCCGTGCTGCGGCAATCGCGGAGGCGCTTCTGGCGGCCCAGCAGACGCACGAATAATGTCGTTGCACTGCGGCAGAATGGAAAGCCTCCCTGCCAACGGCAACGCCGAAGGTTCAGCACCCGAGAGTTCCTGCCGATCCATGCCGATCGCATGTCTGCTTGAATGGGCCTTGCTGGCGGGTTGAAACTCGCTGCATTACAGCACGCCCCAGCCGCGATAGCGGCCCCTGCCGGTCATCTCGCGAAGCCCGAGCTCGCGCACGAGATTGAGCGCGCCCCGTGGCGTCACGCCCAGCTGGCGGGAAATCAGCGCGGTCGAGACGATCGGCCGCGACAGGACGAGTTCGATCAGCCCCGGCAGATTACTGTTCGAGCGGCGGTCCTTGATCCTGATCTCCATCTGCGTCCTTGCGAGCGACAGGCGGTCGAGTTCCTTGAGGCCGAGATCGGCCGTTGCCGCCATCGCATCGAGGAAGGCATTGAGACGGGTCAGCCTGTCCTTCGACCGCCGGCGATCATGACGGATCGTCTTCAGCCCCATGTTGAAGGCAAGGACATGCGACGCCGTCTTGCCGCGGAAACGGAGATACGCCCCGACGAGGAGCGCGCCGAGCCAGTGCTGGCGCCGCAAAGGCTCGATGCGCTCCCAGGCATCGAAAAGGATAGCGGCCCCCAGCGTCGCCGGCATTTGATCGGCCGTCGGAAGGACGGTGCGCCAGGCGTCCAGCCGGCTGGCCTCGTCCCAATCCTCCTCGAAGACGAGACCGAGCTGTCCCTTCGCTTCCTGCCGTTCCCTGAACGGCGGCTGCGACGCCGGTTCGGCCTCGGCGAGGCTCTCCCTGTGGCTTTCGAGCAGCCGCCGCGACCGCGCAAGCGCCGCATCGAGTTCGGCAAACTCGTGGGCGAGCGGGTTTTCCTCCGCATCCTCATCCGCGAACTCCGTCGAACCCGTCGCGTCTTGGCGGCGGGCGTCGAAATCTGGGCCTTTCTTTTCCGCGCTGCCGCCCTGCTCTCCCCGCAGCGCATCGAGGCCGTTGACCGACAGCGCCCATCCGGGCTCCGCCAATTCCAGCCGCCGCCGCGCCCGCAGCACCGCATGGGCAATCGTCAGCTCATGGGACGGCGCTCGCGCATCCATATGTGAATCGTGTAGAACGAGATCCTCGACATGCACCAGTTCGCCCGCGACCCAGAGAGCGGCAACGGCATCGAAGAATTGCCCGCGTTCGCGAAAGCCCTCGGCGACCGCATGGCGTGCGGCCCGCTCGTCGAGACGTGCGAGCCCGTCCTCCGCCGCGATCAGGGCAGGAAGGAGGCTTGGATGCAGCGGATCGAGGATTTCGTATCTCATTTGGACAGTTGAACTTCGGCGGCGAAACGGAAGGTAGCACGCGATTCCTTTCCGTCACAGGCACTGCGGGAATTGCCCACCGGAATATCGCGACGCGCGCATCACCATCTCGGGGCGGAACGGAGATGCCGGCCGACCATCTCCGAGTCCATTTCGCCGACATGCCCGGGCCCCGAACCTGCTCGGCGCCGATTGTTGACAGCTGTCAACTGGCGACGCTTCTTCGCCTATGATCAGCGACAAGCGCCGGGCCTTGGTCACGTCGTCATGGCCGCCCGTCTCGTCGCCCCGTCGCCGCCCCGCTCCTTGCTTGCCAGATGCCCTGCTTCCTGCTTTAAGACGCACGGGATTGAAACAGCGCATCCAATATCCTTCTGCCGACCTCCTCTCCTGCCGATCTTGCCGGCAAGAACCGCCCGCCTTTTGCGGACAGGGTTTTACGGGCCGGTGGTGTAGAAAGCGACGACGAATGGCAAGCGTTCTGGCGGCAAGCGGTGGCGTCAAGCAGGTGATCTGCATCAATTGGGGCTCGAAATACGGCGCCCCCTTCATCAACAGGCTTTACGCCATGGTGGCCCGCAACATCACGCCGCCCTTCACCTTCACCTGCTTCACCGACAATCGCGACGATCTGCGAGCGGAAATTCTCTGCGAGGATCTGCCGCCGCTCGACATCGCGAAGATGCCGGAGAACACGAAAGGTATCTGGCCCAAGGCGCGGCTCTGGGGACCGAAGCTCGGAAGCCTCGAAGGACCGGTGTTGTTTCTTGATCTTGACGTCGTGATCGTCGGATCGCTCGACGGCTTCTTCGAAATCGGCGGACCGGACGATGTGGTTCTTGCCAGAAATCAGACGACGCCGCTGGAGCGGCTCGGCCAGACTTCGGTGTTCCGCTTTCCGGTCGGCAAGCTCGAACCGCTGCAGCAAAAATTCCGGGCCGACCCGCAGGGTATCGCGGACGAATACGAATTCGAGCAGAGATTCGTCACGCGCAATGCTCCGGGAGGCGCGAAGCTCTTCCCCCGGCGCTACGTCCTGCACTTCCGCCAGGACTGCCGCTGGCCGTTTCCGCTCAATTACTGGCTCGCGCCGCGACTGCCCGCCGATGCTCGCGTCGTGCTCTTTCCACGAGGGCTGCTGCCGCAGCACGCCATCGACGGACAATATGGCTACAAGGGCCGTGCAGTGGCGCCGCTCGACCATCTCCGCGGACTGCTTTCGTCGGACCGGCGGGAGAAAAACCCGCTACGCTATTTGCGGCATTACATTCTACCGACGCCGTGGGTCGCAGAGCATTGGCGCGAATGAGGGGTTGTTGACAGCTGTCAACCGCACCGGCACTGCAATGTTCTGATAATGGCCGATTCAGCAAGGATGTGACATCGCCGGGCCCGAGCACGAGGGCTGGCGCTTTGGCCGAAACGGCATGTTCCAACCGATTGCTGCGTCGTGCTTCGGCTCGGCGGTTGACAGCTGTCAACACGCTCAGCCCCTCACCTCTCTGCGACGCGAATAAGACCTGTTCGAGCGCCGCACTTCTAGTCGCCAGCTGCGGCGATACCGGCAATCCGAAACAGCGGCACGCTGTTGGACCATTCGGTTCTGAAGCGAGGTCAATTCCGACCGTCCAGGTGACGGAAATTATCGCCGGGATAGCTTCCGCATTGCCGGAGCAATGCTCTTTTTCCAATGATTTAAGATAGAAGCGAAATTGTAAAGAAAGACCTAGCGGGCCGGCAATTCGCGAATCCGGTACGGGTCACAGTTTCCGTGATTTCCAGCCGCAAATCAATGTCCGCAGGCTATGCTTGTCCATTCTCCACAGCCGACCTGCAGCGGCAGGATGGCTGGAGCGGTTGCCCTCATTCGTGGAAGGCGAGAGCACGGCGGGGACCGACGCAGCGAGAAGGACGATACAGGACGGGCGCTTTCTGCGATCCGCGCCGCTCGCCATCGGAAAGCCGTCGCGGTTTGTCGAACGGGGCAGATCAGGTCGCCATGCGCGTTGCGTCCCGTCTGGCGCGGCTCAGCGCACCGACCATCGGCGCGATCGAAAAGGACTGCAGTCTTGCCCGTCGCGTGAGATCCCTGAGATAGCCGCCCGGCGAATTGATCCGGTCGGCACGCTCGAGGATGCAGGCGATTACGGTCGCCGTATTCTCATAGCCGAGAACGGCGCAGGCATCCTCATAGGCGTCGGTGCTCACGTTCAACATGGTTCTGACGACGATCGCGGCGGTCATCAGATCCTTCCAGTTCGAGACGCGACCGGATGGCGCGTAATCGGCAATCTGCGGGCAAGCCTGCAGAATGGCGGGCAGTGGAATTTCACGGGAGAACCGTTCGGTCGACCCTGGCTTCAGCCCCACGCCACAGCTCGGCCGGGCCGGTTCGGCCGACGGGCTCTCAACAGATGCAGCTGTCGCGCTCCCGGCTTGGCTTTCACCCCAGGCAGTCCCCTCCCCTCGTCCCGAGCCCTGTTCAGATTCAGATTGGGAGTCTGGTTGTGAATTCTGTATGTGGCAGCCATTCTGGCGATCATTGGCGGTCGTTTTTGGCAGATTAAGCAATGTTTCCAGATGATTGCGGAGTTCGTCCCGGAGCGACGCCAATTTTGCAAGGATTGCTTCGAGCGTGGCCGCCGAAGCCTTGCGCGGAAATCCGGCCATGAGCGCTTCGAAACGGTCGCTGAAGGGTTGCCAGCCGTCATCGGGGGCGCTCTCATGCGCAAGTTCGATCAGTTTGAGGACATCGCGGCGGCAGAGGCTCAGGCGTTCGCGCAGCACGCGGAGGTGCTGCTGTTCGGCTGCAATCTCGGCGGCGGCCGCCTTGAACTCCCCTGCCCGCGCCAGGAGCGGCGAGAGGTCGAAACCGAAGGCCTCGCCGATCGATCCGTTCCGGCTCCGGCGGGCATAGCGCTTGCCGTTGGGGCTGTCGCGCCGAATGACCAGCCCGGTTTCCACCAGGCAGGCAAGATGCCGCCGCAGCGTCGTTTCGGCCATGCCATGGGTGCGGAGCGAAAGCTGCGCATTCGATGGGAAGACGACGAGACCGTTGTCCCGGGAAAGTTCGGCCCCCGGATAGAAACTCAAAAGCGCGTTGAGCACAGCGAGCGAGCGATCGGAAATGCCGATCACCGACTTCGCCTCACAGAGAGTTCGAAACAATTTCCATTTGTCGATCGACTGCGCCGGCAGAGCTCTGCCGGCCGTGATCTGACTTGCGAGCATGCCAAACGTCATCGCCCGCCGCCCAAAGGGCGTCGTCACATTTCCACGTTCCATCTTTCTTCACCTTTTCCAAGGCAAAAGAAATCCGTTCGCCGAAACGACGCCAAAAACGCTTGACAGTGATTCGCGGAAATGGGAATCTCAAGTTGCTACACGAGAGAAGGGTTTCCGCAGCGCTAGTCGTTCGGAAGCCTTTTTCTTTTGCTCTGCCTAGTCTCCTGTTTCCTGTTGGTATTCGAGGTAGAGCGCCTCAAGCCTCTGCCTCACGAAATCGCCAAAACCGGGTGCCGCCCTCTTGCTGAAGGCAAGGGTCGTCTCTGCGTCGGTTTCGCGGATTCGCACCGCGCGCACACGATCGGGGGCAAGCCAGGTTTCCGTCTTTGTCCGCGCCTTGGCGGCGCTGAGTGACGCGAAGAGCTTCTCGAAGCGCTGATCGCTGTTCAACGCGTGGAACGCCGGCAGCGGCACGTCGGCAAGAGCCTTCGTCTCGTTGCCTTCGCGCTCGAGTAGGTCGGCGAGCTCCATCCAGCGCCTGCGTCCGAACGAGGGCGCGGCACCGATGGGCTCGATGATTTCCAGCGGCAAGCGGCGAACGACCGCAATCATCTTCGAGAGCGCCGCCTTGTCGACGCCCAGCGCCGACATGATGGTGTCGCGCAGGAAGCCGCGATCCTCGAGCCGGGTGGCGAAAAGCGCGCGCTCGATGAAGGACAGGTCGGTCCGGACGTTGTTTTCCTGGCCCTGGGATATGACCAACTGCTCGTCGGTCAAATCGCGGATGACCGCCTTGATCCTGCCGCCGATTTCGCGGACCGCGGCAAGCCGCCGGTGGCCGTAGGCGACCTGATATCGACCCGTTATCGTTGGATGCGGCCTGACCAGGATCGGTACCTGTTGGCCGTGGTCGCGGATCTGCTGAACCAGGGCGGCCTGTGTTTCGGGGTCCACGGCGAGACGGTCGACGACGAAGGAGGCCTCGATCAGCGACGGATCGAGTTCGACGATCGCTTGGCCTTCTGCCAGCCGGCGCTCGAGTTCCTGGGCCCGCTCGACTTTTTCGGTGATGTTCGACAGCGAGCGCGTGATGCCGCCGACGAGGCCGTTCGGCCGCTGTGCCGGCTGGTGCCCCGCAATCGGCCGTTCGATCGCCGCCCGTTCTGCGCCAATGAGAGTGGCCGGGCTGTCGGATATGCCGATCAGGTTTTTGCGCGCCATCGGTTACTTCCTTCCCCAGACCTTGCGGATCATCTCTTCGATCTCCGCATTGACGAGCGAAAGCGACTCCATCGCCCGGTCATAGGTGCCGCGGATGAATTGCGAGCGCTCCACCTCGTAGAGCGTCTGTTTTGTAACGCCGGCATCGGAGATGGCGGTCGATTTCACCATGGCGTTCAGAAGCATGCGATTGCCGAAGATCGCGCGCATGAAGCCGGTCATCTGGCTCTGCGGACCGTCATTCGGCTCGAAACGCGTCACCAGATAACGCATCCAGTCGTAGCTCGTGCGCCCGCCGGCCTTCTCGACGACGGCCATGAGCTCGCTCGTCATCGAGAGGAACTGCGACATCGACATGACGTCGAGCATTTGCGGATGCACGGTGATGAGCACGGAGGTGGCGGCGCAGAGCGCCGACATGGTGAGAAATCCGAGCTGCGGCGGGCAATCGATGACGACGACGTCATAGAAGCTCTCGATCCCGGTCAGCACCTCGCCGATACGGGCGAAGAACATCGTCTCGGCCGAGCCGCCGATCATCGCTTTCGGCGTCTCGTGCTCGAACTCCATCAGTTCGAGATTGCCGGGGATCAGATGGAGGTTGGTGGTGTAGGTCGAGCGCACGATATCGGCAACAGGGCGGGGGTTTTCATAGCGGATGGCGCCATAAAGGGTTTCCGCCTCGCCGACATCGAGCTCCGGCTGATGGCCGAAAAGGGCCGAGAGCGATGCCTGCGGATCGAGATCGATCGCCAGTACGCGATAGCCACGGAGCGCCAGATATTGGGAGAGGTGCGCCGCCGTCGTTGTCTTGCCCGACCCGCCCTTGAAATTCATCACCGAGATGACCTGAAGCTTCTCGCCGGCCCTGCGATGGGGAATGTATTTTCCCGCCTTGCTGCCATCGTCGAGCACGCGGCGGATGCGTTCGATGTCCTCGACCGCATACATGCGGCGGCCGTTTGACAGCGGTTGCGGCCCATGGCCTTCTGACGCGATCTGGCGCAGATAGCCTTCACCGATTCCAATGAAGGCGGCGGCTTCCGCAGGGCTGAACGGGCGCATGGTTTTCTGCGCCGTCGGGGAGAATATCTTTTTCTGATGTTCCTGAAGCTGATAGGCGAGTTCCCGGGCGTCGGCAGCCAGCATGGAGGGCAAATGCTCCTGCTCATCGACGCCCTGAATTCTCTGCTGCAACATTCCCATCTCCAGAAAACTGCGCAAAATTCACCAATACCAACCAATCTGCGCAGTTACACTATGCGCCGATTCGTTGCCATTTTACAAACGCTTAACAAATGGCCGGATTTATGCTGCCTGTGCGATGCGATTCTGTGAAGTTTGCTGTCCGGAAGTTGTCCGCGGACAACTTTTTTCGAGCGGTTGTCCGCGGACAACTGGTCTCCGATTCGCGGGACTTCGGCTTTACTCCAATTCGGGGAAATACGGGCGCCGCGGCCGCGAGGGCTATCGCGCTCATCGTAAAAAGGTAAGGTGCTGCGAAGGCTTTGAACGAGGATCCGACCATTCCCAACGACAGCCCATCAGATGAAAAGCTCCGACGCGAGTCCCGGGACCAGCCGCTTTCATTGCACCAGAAGATTCTCAGCGAGGTCGAGGGGCATATCCTGTCGGGGGACTGGCCGCCGGGCCACCGCATTCCCTTCGAGCACGAGCTGACGGAGCAATATGGCTGTTCGCGCATGACGGTGAATAAGGCGCTCTCCGAGCTCGTCAAGCGCGGTCTGATCGAGCGCCGGCGCAAATCCGGGAGTTACGTCACCTTTCCGCAGGTCCAGTCGGCGGTGATGGAAATCCACGACGTCAAGCTCGAGGTCGAATCGCTCGGCCTCGATTACGCCTATCGGCGCGACGGACGAATCATACGCGAAATCGGTGCCGGAGACCGCGAGCGCATCGATCTGCCGGCCTCATCGAAACTGCTCGAAATCAGTTGCCGGCATTTCGCCGGCGGGCGGCCTTTCTGTCTGGAGGAGCGGCTGATCAGCCTTACGGCCGTGCCGGAGGCCGAGGCCGAGCCTTTCGAGACGGTCGCCCCGGGGTCCTGGCTGCTCGGCAAGGTACCCTGGAGCACGGCCGAGCACCGCATCAGGGCGGTGGCGGCGGGCCGGCTGGCGGCCCAGGCGCTCGACGTTGCGGCCGGCAGCCCTTGCCTCGTCATCGAGCGGCGGACCTGGAGCGGCGGCGCGCCGGTCACGAGCGTGCGGCTGACCTATCCGGGCGACCGGCACGAGCTCGTCGCCGAGTTTCAACCGAGTGCGGTCGGCTGATCTACAGCGCCGCGCGTCTTATTAGACGCGCAAAGGTCGCTGTAGCACTTTGAATTGCTGCATGTCTTTGTCCTTTAATCGAGGTCGACTAAAGGAGTCATGCAGTCGGGCGGCGGCCGCGCCCTCTCGAAACGCAACGCCGCAGCGGCCCTCGCGCGGAGTAAGGGCCCGGCAAGCGATTTCGCGCCCGCAATTCAGGTGCTTCGCAAGAAAAGTCAACAATCTCTGGCGCTTTTGCGCTCCGAGGGGCATCCTGTCACAGTGTCATCCAGGCAGAGGGAGGAACGCCGATGCGCTGTTTCACTGTACTCGGTCCTTCGCAGATCGGAAAATCCACGCTCGTGGAAAGATTGAGCTCGCTGGAGGGCGAGCCGAAAAAGTCAGTATCCCCTTATGGTTTAGCAATTACTGAATTCGAATTCGGTGGCGAGCCGTGGTGCGCGCTCGACGTGCCCGGCAACAGCGAGGCGATCCCGCTGGCACAGGATGCTTTGCTCGCCAGCGACGCCTGCGTGCTCCCAATTTCCCCCGTTCTCGAGGAGGCCGTGCTGGCCGCACCATATCTGCGCGTGATCGAGGCTTCGGGGACGCCTTGCATTCTCTTCGTCAACCGCATGGATGAGCCGCGCGGGCGGCTGAGAGATATTGTCGCCGCGCTGCAGGATTACTGCAGCCGTCCGCTTGTTCTCCGGCAGATCCCCATCCGCGACGGCGACAAGATCATCGGCATTTGCGATCTCATTTCGGAACGGGCCTGGCGCTATCGCGAAGGCCAGACTTCCGCCCTGTTCGAAATCCCCGAGAGCGCGGCCGAGCGCGAACATGAGGCGCGCGCCGAACTGCTGGAGCATCTTTCCGAGTTCGACGACTGGCTGCTTGAAGAGTTGATCGAAGATCGCGAGCCGGCGAGCGATACGATCTACCAGATCTCGACACGGGTGCTCTCCGAAAACAAGATCATTCCGGTGCTCCTTGGGGCGGCAAGCCACAACAATGGCATCATGCGGCTGATGAAGGCACTTCGTCATGAGGCGCCGCGCGTCGAGGCGCTGCGAAGGCGGTTGGCCGCATCCGCCGGCATCGACGAGTCGACGCTGACCGCCGTCAGCTTCCACGCCCATCACCGCCAAAGCGTCGGCAAGACGGTCGTCGCCCGCGCTCTGCAGAACGGAGTAAAACAGGGAGCGACGCTCGGCGGTGCCGGCCTCGGCGCGTTGCAGGATCCAGCCAATGGCCGGGCCATGTCTTCGGGCATCACGGTTGCCGGACAGGTTTTCGCCGCCGTCAAATCGGACCATCTCGCCGTTCCTTCCCTGCTCACGGCCAATGCGGCGATCGCGCCACCGGACTGGACCACCCCGCCGCCGCCGATGTTCGAGCGAATCCTGGTGCCGGAAAGCGAGCGCGACGAAAACAAGCTATCCGAGACGCTGGCGAAGCTTGCCGAAACCGATCGCGGCCTGAAGGTGATGCAGGAGGAGGGGACCGGTGCTCAGATGGTCTGCGCCCAGGGGCCGGTGCATCTGCGTGACGTTTGCCGCATGCTTGCCGATGTCTTCCACGTCACGGTGACCGATCGCGCGCCGAGCCCGGTCTATCGCGAAACCATATCGAAATCCGCCGACGTTCACTATCGCCACCGCAAGCAGACGGGCGGCGCCGGCCAATTCGCCGACGTCAAGCTGAGCGTCCATCCGAACGGGCGAGGGGAGGGGTTCTCCTTTGCCGAAACCATCAAGGGTGGCGCCGTTCCGCGCAATTTCATACCGGCGGTTGAAGCCGGCGCGCGCGAGGCCATGGACAAGGGGCCGCTCGGCTTCCAAGCGATCGATATCGGCGTCGTCCTCACGGACGGCCAGCACCATTCGGTCGACAGTTCCGAACACGCTTTCCGGACGGCCGGAAAGCTCGGCGTGCGTCAGGCGCTCTCGCAAGCGGCCTCCGTTCTGTTGCAGCCGATCTTCCGGATCGAGATCCACGTGCCGTCGATCCATTCCGGCGGTCTCGTGCCGATCGTCTCCACGCTCAAGGGTCAAATCCTCGGCTTCGACCGGGACGACGCGGCGAAGGGGTGGGACATCTTTCGCGCCCTCGTCCCCGGCGGCGCCCTTGAAGATCTGGCGCGTTCGCTCAGATCGGCGACGCAGGGCATCGGCTATTTCTCGAAGAGCTTCGACCATTTCGAGGAGCTCTACGGCAAGGAGGCGCAGGCGATCATCACCGCGCACAGTGCCCAGGCGAACGAGCATTAGCCAAAGGCCATCCTCGACAGGTCAATGCCGAAGGTGGCGATGTGTCGGACGCCGATATCGATGCCGCGCTGGAAGCTGAGGCTGCCCAACTGGCTGCCGCAGCTTCGCATGCCCTCGCCTCGATGCGGTCGGCGTTGTGCTCGAGGCGGTGGAGGATGCCGTCGGCAATGGTTCTTGTTTGATGAGCATGCTTATAATATAGTAAGCTCATGAATACGTCGGACGCACGTCTTCTTCCCTCGGATGTCGAGCGGCTTGGCCTCCTCCTGCACACCATTCCGCGGCTGATGCGCAAGCGCTTCGAGCGGTGGGGAAACGAGCATGGGCTTTCGGTCGCTCAATGGCGACTTCTCGCCTGGACTCTAAGGGAAGACGGTGCAACTCAGGCTCGACTCGCCGAGCTTCTGGAGATCGAGCCAATCAGCGTATCGCGCCTGATCGACCGGATGGAAGAAGGCGGCTGGGTCGAGCGAAGACAGGGTGTGGAGGACAGGCGCGTGCGCAGGGTCTTCGCCACGCCCAAGGCGCGCGACGCCCATAAGGGGATCAAGAGACAGGTCAGCCAGATCTACGAAGAGGCGCTCGCGGGGCTCGACCAAAACCAGCGCGCGATGCTGATCGGCGCGCTCGAGAGGATGTCGGAAAACCTCTCGGACGATGACGAGGCGCATTTGAGGACCATGCGGTGAAGAAGGTCGTGTCGACATGGATGCGATAGCGAAGGCCGAGGAAAAGACGGAACCGATCGAGGTCGATCAGGGGAAGGGCCCCCAAGCGGCGGTTCCACAGCCCGCCCTCGCCGAGGTGCCGTCGAAAAGGAAGCGCAGTCTTCGGCTCGCGCTGATGATCGCTGTCCCGCTCGGGCTCGCGGTGGGCGGCACATGGTGGTGGGTCACCGGCGGTCGGTATGAGGAGACCGAGGACGCCTATCTGCACCAGCCGAAGGTTTCGATCGCTTCTCAGATCGCCGGCCGCATCGTTGAATCCGGCGTTGCCGACAGCAAGCGCGTGAGAACCGGCGACGTGCTCTTCAAGGTCGATCCGGAGCCTTATCGCATTGCCCTCGATGAGGCGGATGCCGCTCTCGCCGGCGCGCGTATTCAGGTCGAGCAGTTGCGCGCCGCCTACGGCCAGGCAGAGGCGCAGGCGCGAGATGCCAGAAGCGAGGTCGAGTACATGACGACCCAGCTCCAGCGCCAGCAGGACCTGTCACAAAAGGGCGTGTCCTCCCAGTCCGTCCTCGATGAGGTCAAACGTAACCTGCAAAAGGCCCGGGAGGATCTGAGCACCGCCCGGCAGGCAGTGGCGAGCGCGCTGGCAGCCCTCGGTGGTAATCCCGACATCGAGACGGATAAGCATCCGACGGTCCTTGCAGCCCTCGCCGCGCACCACAAGGCGGCTTATGAGATGCAGCAGACGATCGTCAAGGCGCCCGTCGACGGCGTCATAGCCAAGGCTTCCGACTTCAGCGTCGGCCAGAACATCAGCGCCGAGACGCCGCTTTTCACGCTGGTTGAGACGCAGAACTCCTGGGTGGAGGCGAACTTCAAGGAAACGCAGCTCACGCACATGAAGCCGGGGCAGGCGGCCAGGATCGTCTTCGATACATATCCCGACCGTCCGATCGAGGCGACGGTGGAGGATATTACCGTCGGCACGGGCGCGGAATTCTCGCTGCTTCCGGCGCAAAACGCCACGGGCAACTGGGTGAAGGTGACGCAACGCATCCCCGTGCGCCTGCGGCTTGGCCCAGGGGTCGACATTCCGCTGCGCACCGGCATGAGCGCGACGGTAACGGTCGACACCAAGGTGGAGCGCGGCTTCGCGAGCCTCTTCGGTGGCCGCAGGGTGAAGGCGCGCGAGTAGAAGGCTGCGCAGGGCAGAAGAATGCAATGGCTGATGCGGGCACTGGTACTCACGAGGCAGTCCCTCATCGCGGGCTGATCACGATCGCGATCATGCTCGGCACCATCATGCAGGTGCTGGACACGACGATCGCGAATGTGGCGCTGCCGTCGATGCAGGGCGATCTCAACGCGGCGCCCGACACCATCACCTGGGTGCTCACTTCCTATATTGTGGCCGCCGCCATCATGACGCCGGTTACGGGCTGGCTCTCCGACCGGCTCGGCCGGCGGGAGTTCTATCTCGTGACGATTACCGGATTCACGGCGTTCTCCATGCTGTGCGGGCTGGCGTGGAACCTGGACGTCATGGTCTTGTTCCGCCTGATGCAAGGCGTTTTCGGCGCCGCAATCGTGCCACTGGCGCAGGCCTTCCTGCTCGACATCAACCCGAAGGAGAAATACGGTCAGGCGATGGCCGTATTCGGCGCCGGTCTCATGGTGGCGCCGATTGTCGGCCCGACCCTCGGCGGCTGGCTGACGGAATCGCTCAATTGGCGCTGGGTGTTCTTCATCAACCTGCCGGTGGGCATCCTGAGCTTCCTTGGCTCTGCGGCCTATCTGCCGCGCGCGCCGAGGCGCCGGCGCAACTTCGACTTCTTCGGCTTCGCGGCGCTCTCGCTGGGCGTGGGTGCGCTCCAGCTCATGCTCGACCGCGGCGGCGAGGTCGACTGGTTCTCGGCCACCGAGATATGGATCGAGCTCGGCCTCGCGATCACCGGTTTCTGGGTTTTCGCCGTGCACATCATGACGGGCGAGGATACCTTCATCGAAGCCCGGATCTTCCGCGACCGCAATCTGGTGACGGGACTCGCATTCATCTTCGTGGTGGGCGTTGTCTTGCTCGCGGCACTGGCGCTCTTGCCGCCGATGCTTTCGCGCGTCTTCGGCTATTCGACGATGCTGACCGGCGTCGTCATGGCGCCGCGCGGCGTAGGCACGATGATCTCCATGATCCTCGTCGGCCAACTGGTGCGTTTCATCGACGCGCGGGTCCTGGTGGTAGCGGGGCTGCTGTTGACCGCGTGGTCACTCGAGATGATGACGGGCTTCTCGCCACAGATGGACGCATGGCCGATCATCGTTTCCGGCGTCGTTCAGGGGCTCGGCCTGGGGCTGTTGTTCGTCCCCCTTTCAACAGTGACCTTCGCAACGCTCGCTCCGCAGGACCGTACCGACGGCACCAGCCTGTTCAGCCTGATGCGCAACATCGGATCGAGCATTGGCATCTCGGTCGTGACGGCCCTGCTTACGCGCAACACGCAGGTCAACCACGCCGAGCTTGCGACCCATATCTCGCCCTTCAACCCGAACCTCTGGACCACTCTGCCAGGCGCCGCCAAGGGCGACCCGACGTCGCTCGCGATCATGAACCAGCTCGTCAACCAGCAGGCGCTGATGATCTCCTACATCGACGATTTCAGGTTCATGATGATCATCACGCTCTTCGCTATCCCCTTGGTCTTCCTGATGAGAGTGCCCAGGAAGGTGCCGACGAGGGCATGACGCCGCTCGTCGAGACTGCCGCACGAGCGGCGGCGCCAGCGCCGCGTCAGAGCTTGACGACCGTCTTGCGGGCCAGCAGCCCCTGCGGTGCGAAGAGCAGGACGCCGATGACAAGCAGGATCGTGACGGCGTCACGGTAGCTGAGCAGGCTCTCGGGCAGATAGGCCTGCAGGAAGACCTCGATGAAGCCAAGCAGGAAGCCGCCGGCAACGGCGCCGGAGAGGCTGCCGAGGCCACCGATGATCGCGGCGATGAAGGCCTTCAGGACGGGCAGGAAACCCATCAGCGGATCGACGCTGCCGCGCTGCGCGACCCAGAGAATTCCGGCAACGCCGGCAAGCAGGCCGGAGATCGCAAAGGCAGTTGCGACGACGGCGTTGGCGCGGATGCCCATCAGCCGCACGATGGCGAAATCCTCCGAGGCGGCGCGCATGGCGCGGCCGAGCACGGTCGTCCGCAGGAACAGGTTCAATCCGGTCAGCATGAGGACCGTCACGAGAATGGACGTCGCCTGGATGACGCCGAGATGCAGGCCGGCGATCTCGATCGTTCCCGAGAGGCTTTCAGGCATCGGCACCGGCTTCGGCCGGGCGGAGATGAAGTTCTGGAAGGCGACGCGGAGGATGGCGCTGACGGCGAAGCTCGTCAAAAGCAGCGTGGTGCCGCTCGCGCCGCGCACCGGCCGAAAGGCGATACGCTCCATCAGCATCGCAAGCGCGATCGCCACGACCAGTGCACAGGCGATGGCGAGCGGGAAGGGCAGGCCGGAAAGGATAGCGAAACAGAGAGCGTAACCGGCAGCGGTCATCAGTTCGCCATGGGCGAAATTGATCAGCCCCATGATCGAGAAGACGACGGCAAGTCCAAGCGCCAGAAGCGCATAGGTACCGCCGAGGCTGAGCGCGTTGACGAGCTGTTGCAGGAACATGTCCATCGATGTGACCTCTTGGTTCGCCTACGCTAGGGCTTCAAGCGCCGAGATAGGCGCCCTGGATTTCCGTTGAATTGCGAAGCTCGGCCGCCGTGCCCGAGAGCACGATGCGGCCGTTGGCCATGACATAGCCGGAATCGGCGATTTCGAGTGAAAGCTGGACGTTCTGCTCGACCAGCAGGATGGTAAGTCCACGCTGACGCAGGCCGGCGATCAGATCGAAGATCAGATCCACGACCTGCGGCGCCAGGCCGAGCGAGGGTTCGTCGAGCAACAGGAGGTCGGGCGACGACATCAAAGAGCGGGCGATCGCCAGCATCTGCTGCTCGCCGCCGGAAAGCGAGCCGGCCTTCTGGTTGAGCCGTTCCTTCAGGATCGGGAAGCGCGTCAGCATGTCTTCCCTGACCTCCGCAATATTGCCGCGGCCCTTGTGCATGGCACCACCGAGCAGCAGGTGCTCGTCCACCGTCAGGCTCGGGAAGATGCGCCGCCCTTCCGGCGTCAGCGTCATGCCGCGCCGGACGATCTGCTCCGGCGCCATTGCTGAAATGTCCTGCCCGTCGAAGACAACGCGGCCGGCCTTCTTGCCGGCAAGGCCGACCAGGGCGTTCAGGGTCGAGCTCTTGCCCGCCCCATTGGCGCCGAGCAGGGTCACGATCTGGCCCCTGGCGACCGAGAGATCGACGCCTTTCAACGCCTCGACGGCGCCATAGGCGACCTTGAGCCCGTTGACCTCGAGCAGGGGTTCAGGAGTGGGGATTGTACTCATCATCATCGGGGCGGTCCTGCCGTACCTGTTGGAATCGATCCCGTTTCAAAACGCGCCCAGGTGAGCTTTAACAACCGGGACGCTCTCCGGGGGATTGCCGGAGAGCGGCACTGCCTCAAGGCGCGGGAATATCGGCCGGGTCCGGAACGCCCTGGCTGATCAGTTGCCGGTCGCCGTCTGCGATCTTGACGAGCGATACCGATCGCAGCGGCATGCCCTGTGTCCCGGCATAGCTGATCGGACCGGTGACGCCTTCGACATTCTCCAACGAAGCAATCGCGTCGCGAATGGCGACCGGATCGGTGCTGTCGGCGGCGGTGACGGCGGCGTCGATGACCTTGCCGAGATCATAGCCGTTGGCGATGTAGACGGTGTCCGGCGCCTGACCGAACTGCTTCTGATACTTGATGTTGAACTCGGCGAGCGGCGTGCCTTCGGCGGCAAAGCCGGCGGTGGTGAAGACAACGCCGTCTACCAGAGTTCCGAGCCCGAAGGTGGTCGGCGAATCGATGCCGTCGCTGCCGAGGATAGGGGTCGTGACGCCGGCGCCGCGCAACTGCCGGATGAAGGCAGGGAAGTCGGGCTCGTAGGCCGAGGTCATGATGACGTCCGGTGCCGGGCTCATCGCCTTGATCTTGGTGACCTCGGCGCCGAAATCCTGCTGGCCCATGCTGAAGGTGCCTTCGCCGACGAGTTCACCGCCCTTAGCCCTGAACGCTTCGGCGAAATATTCGGGCAGCTTCAGCGTGTAGGCGCTGTCGGGCGATTTGAGGATGTAGGCCCTTTTGTAGCCCTTCTCGGCCGCGAAGGCGGCGAGCACGGCCGCCTGGACGTTATCGGCCGGATAGTTGCCGAACATGAAATCGCCGACGGCAAGCGGCATGGTCGGCGTCGTGGCGCAGAAGGAGAATGCCGGAATCTGGGCAGCCTGCGTCACCTGGCCGGCGGCGATCGAGGGATCCGCATCGCAGGGCGTGATCATGATCTTGACGTCCTCGTCGACCAGTTCCTGGGCGATGAGCGCAGTTTGGGCGGCATCCGAGCGCGTGTCCTTGGCGACGAGCTTGATCGGGAACTTGCCCGCCGCGCCGCCGGCCGCATTGATCTCCTCGACGGCCATTTCGAGGCCCTTCAGCGATGGTTGATCGTAGGGCGCAAGGCCACCGGTCTGGGCGGTTGCGATCCCGATCAGCAGGTCTTCTGCAAAGGCTGGCAGCGGCGACAGCATGACGCCGCCGAGCATGGTCGTGAGGCACAGGGCCGTGAGGTTCGATGTCATCCGAAAGCTCCCTCTTTTCTCGTTAGGTTGGATTGTGAAGACCGGCGGCACCGGGGTTGAGGCCGGCGGCCTCGAGTGGACCGGGTTGCGCCGGCTTCGGCGTGCGGCGGCGGCCGATATAGGCCTCGATCACGGCGGGATCGGACTGGACTTCCGCCGGCGAGCCGATGGCGATCTGCTGGCCTTTGTTGAGCACGACGACCCTGTCGCAGAGCCGCATGATGAGCTTCAGGTCGTGCTCGACGACGAGCAGCCCCAGCCGATATTTCGTGCGGATGCGGTCGAGCACATGCATCAGCTCCTGTGTTTCGGCCGGATTCATGCCTGCGGCGGGCTCGTCGAGCAGCAGATAGCGGGGTTCAAGCGCCAGGGCGCGGGCGATTTCGAGCCGCCGTTGAGCGCCATAGGAGAGCGTACCGGCGAGCCGGTCGGAAAATTTCTCAAGGCCGACTTCGGCCAGTACCCGGCGCGCGCGTTCCCGGGGATCGGCTTCACGCTTGAAGGCGCTGGCCGCGACCGTGACATTTTCAAGTACCGTCAGGTTCCTGAAAAGGCGGATGTTCTGGAAGGTGCGGGCGAGGCCCGCGACCGGCACGGCGTGGACGGGCAGGGATGCTACGTCCATGCCGTCGATCATGACGCGGCCGGTCGACGGCGGAACGACGCCCGAGACGCTGTTGATCAGCGTCGACTTGCCGGCTCCGTTCGGCCCGATGAGGCCGATGACGAGACCCGGCGTTATCTCGAAGTCCGCCTTCTCCAACGCCACGAGACCGGAAAAGCTCTTGCCGAGATTTTCAATACGGAGCGTGCCGGCCGTCGTCACCGGGGTGCCGGAACCATCGGAGTCAAGGCGCGAGGTCCTGGCTTCGAAGCCCTTGAGCCAGGGCAGGCGCTCGTCCAGCTCGCGCACGCCGAAGAGGCCGTCCTGCAGTCGGTACATGACCACCAGGATCGCGACGCCGATGCCGATGTCGGTAAGGCCGAAGACGGTCGGCAGCGAGAAGACTCCGAAATCGGCGCCGCCCTCCAGCTTGCGCAGCAACTCGACGATCACCATGATGACGGCGGTGCCGCCGACCGCGCCGGAAACCGTGGTGATGCCACCGAGGATCAGCATGGCGAGCAGCACGAAGGTGAGATTGAAATAGAAGTCCTTGGGCGAGAAGGCGCCGAGGAAATGCGCCAGCAGCGCACCCGCCGTGCCGGCAAGGGCGGCGCCGATCACCCAGGCGATGAAGCGATGCAGCCTGACATTGACGCCGACGGCGATGGAAGCGATCTCGTCCTCGCGCGAGGCCCGGAGTTTCAAGCCGGCGCTCGAGTCGCGATAGATGCGCGCGATGGCGATCGCCGCGACCGCGAATGGGAGCGCCAGCCAGAGATTGACGGCGCGCGGAATGCCGAAGAAGGTCTGGCTGCCGCGGGTGAAATCGGACGACGCCACGAGCACGACATGCACGATCACCAGGAAGCCGAGCGTGGCGATCGAGGCGGAGGAGCCGCCAAGCCGCGCCACGGGGATGCCGATCAGCACGGCGACGGCAACGACCACCAGAAGCGCGACCGCAAGTGCGGGCAGGAAGGGCATGCCGATGCCCGCCAACCATTCCGGCAGGTGCGGCAGCGCCGTCTTCTCTATGATCGGGTTGATCGTCAGAAGCCCTGACGCATAAGCGCCGATCGCCATGAAGCCGACATGGCCGAAGGAAACGATCCCAGAATTGCCGGCATAGAGGCCGATTCCGAGCACGGCGATGACATTGATCATGAAGAGCGTCACGAGCCGCTCGCCGCCACCCGGGAAGAACAGCGATGCGCCGGTCGCTGCTACGAGCAGAGGTAACGATGTCAAAAGGATACCGATGACGGTTTCTCGCCTGAAGCGCACCATCCTGCACTCTCCCCAGATTGTTTCGGCCCGTGCTGTTCTTCTCGGCCAGCTCTTCATGGGCCCGTTCCCTATCGTCAGGTTAGCGCATCCGGACTGAATGTCAATATTGTTTCAAAGAACATTCTGCACTTGCAATTTTGAAACAAACATTAGATTGTGAAGGCGCACCATTGTCGTTAGGAGGCAGAAATGGCGATCCGGGATCGGTTGACGGACGGAGCAATCACCTTCACGCGGTCGGAGTTGAAGATCGTGCGACAGCTCCTGTCGAATTATCCCGCGGCGGGGCTGAACACTGTCGCGCATCTTGCGGCCTCCGCCGGCGTCAGTAATCCGACCGTCGTACGTTTCGCCAACAAGCTCGGCTTCGAGGGTTATCCCGAATTCCAGCAGGCGCTGCTCGACGAAGTGCAGGAGCGGATGAGTTCGCCGCTGACGATGCTGGACGAGCGTCAGCCGTCGCCGGAGCAGGAGAATTTTTATCAGCATTTCTTGCGCGCCAGCGTGCATGCGCTCGAATCCGCCATGCAGATGCTGCCGTCGGAGGATTTCGAAGCGGCGGTCGCGGCCGCGGCCGACACGAGCGCCCGCATCCATTGTCTTGGCGGCCGCTTCAGCGGCTTTCTCGCCGGGCTGCTCTGGTCGCATATGAAGCAGTTGCGCAGCGATACCCGCTGGATCAACGGCAGCCGCGCGGACCAGGTCGACCACCTCGTCGATCTCGGCAAGCGCGACTTGCTCTTCGTCTATGATTATCGCCGCTATCAGAATGACACGGTCCGGTTCGCGCGGCAGGCATCGGTGCAGGGCGCGCGGATCGTGCTCTTCACCGACCGCTGGCTATCCCCGATCGCCGATTTCGCCGATGTCACGTTGACGGTGCCGGTCGATACCGTTTCGCCCTACGACACGATGGTGCCGGCGGTCGCCCAGACCGAGGCGCTGGTCGCGGCCCTGACCGGGCGTCTCGCCGGCCAGTCGCGCGCCCGCATCGAAAAGATGGAAGAGCTCAGGCGCAGCCACGCCATCACCGAGGACGCCCTCAACCGCACACCAAAGAAGCGCGATGGACTTCGGCTGGCGGGAAAGGAAACTGAAAGCATGGGAGAAATCGAATGAGTGCCGTCACGGCAAGGGTCGGGGATGACATTTTGAGGCGCGACAGCAAGTACGAGCAGGGCCGCACGGCAGTGCTTTTCGTCGACATGCAGCGCATCTGGTGCGAGCCCGAGCTCGACCCGACCCATCCGCAGGGCGCCGAAAGCTATTACCACCGCCGGCTCCGCGAGACCGTAGTTCCGAACCAGGTGCGCATCCTCGAGGCGGCCCGCGCAGCCCCCTGCAACGTTCTGCATACCATCATCGAGAGCCTGACGCTCGACGGCCGCGACCGTTCGCTCGACCACAAGCTCTCCAACATGCACGTCCCGAAGGGGGCGCCCGAGGGGGAAATCATTGCCGCGCTTCATCCGGTGGTGAACGAGATCGTGCTGCCGAAGACCTCCTCCGGAGTCTTCAATTCGACCAATATCGATTACGTGCTGCGCAACCTCGATACGCGCTACCTGATCGTCGCCGGCGTCATCACCGACCAGTGCGTCGATATGGCGGTTCGCGATGCGGCCGATCGTGGCTATCTCGTCACGGTGGTCGAGGACGCCTGCGCGACCTATAGCCAGGAGCGCCATGACGCGGCACTTCGCGCCTATGCCGGCTATTGCTGGACGACCGACACGCAAACCGTGGTCGACCGGCTTCAGGCCCTGCGCCGCGCCTAATGCATGTCGCCCAAAAGTGTGAAGTAGTTTTGGGACAACGACATGCATGAAAACAAAGAACTGAAGTGTGTGGCACGAATACGATCACAGTACCCGACAGTAACGTCATTTGGGTTTGGCGGCTCTTTTTTGCCCTCATCCCTGTGCTTGTCACAGGGATCCAGCAGCGCCGCGTCTGCGGCGCGGAAGAGTCTTTTCAGCCCAAGGACTTGGGCTGGCTGGATTCCTGTGACAAGCACAGGAATGAGGGATGAGGTGAGTGTTGCCCTACCACCAACCGGCGTAGGCAGCAGGAGCTGAGGTCGTGATGTGGAATACGATTAGACGCGACGCGCCTTAGCGCTTCGGCGCGAAAACCGGACACGGTTTTCGGATCGCATTATGCGTGGATTCAAAGATTTACTGCGTCCTTTGCGCGTCCCGAAGGGCGCAGGGCGCTGCAAGACGGCCATCAGAACAAGAGGAGAGGGGACCCCCATGACCGAGACCGCGACAGGCAAAGCGCCATTCGATCTCACGGAGCTCGCGATGTTCGTGACCACCGATATCGCCGGCATCACCCGCGGCCGCAGCTTCGCCGCCAGTGAGATCGACGATTACATGAGGAAAGGTGTCGGCTGGGTGCCGGCCAATCTGGCGCTGACACCCTTCGACGAAATCGCCGAGGCGAACCCCTGGGGCTCCGCCGGTGACTTGAGGCTCATGGCCGGGCCCGAGAGCCGGGTGCGCGTCACCTGCCTGCCGGACGCGACGCCGCTGCATTTCTATCATGCGGACATTACCGACCTTGGCGGAAATCCATGGGACTGCTGCGTTCGCAGCTTCCTGAAGCGGACGCTCGAAGAATTCGAGCGCGAGGCCGGGCTCAAAGTCGTTGCCGCAGTCGAGCAGGAGTTCCAGCTTCTCGGCGTCGACTGGCCCGAAGCGCCCTCCTTCAGCCTGCGCGCACAGCGCCGCGCCGATCCGTTCGGGCCGCTTTTGATGACGGCGCTCGAGGAGGCCGGCGCGGAGCCGGAAATGTTCCTGCCGGAATACGGCAAGGACCAGTTCGAAATCACCTGTCGCGCTGCCGACGCGCTCATCGCCGCGGATCGTGGCGCGACGATCCGGATCATCGCCAGGGAGGTTGCGGCGCTCTTCGGCTGGCATGCGAGTTTCGCGCCGAAGACCAGTCCGGAGGGAGTCGGCAACGGCGTCCACCTGCATGTGAGTTTCACCGATCTCGATGGCAATCCGGCGACCTTCGATCCATCGCGGCCCGGCCGTCTATCGGCGGTCGCCGGCGCCTTCGCCGCCGGGGTGATCCGCCACCTGCCGGCGATCGCCGCCTTCACGGCGCCGTCCGTGCTTTCCTACAGCCGGCTCGTCCCGCATCACTGGAGCGCCGCCTACACGTGCCTCGGCGAGAAGAACCGCGAGGCGACGCTCAGGATCTGCCCGACGCTCGATATTGCCGGCAGCAATCCGGCCCGCCAGTTCAACATGGAGTACCGGGCAGCGGATGCCTGCGCGAGCCCGCATCTGTCGCTCGCCGTCGTGCTCAAGGCGGGCCTCGAAGGCATCAGGGCCGGTCTCGATCAACCGCCGCTCGTCAATTCGGATCCGTCCGAGCTTTCGGCGGAAGAACAGCAGAGGCTCGGCATTTGTCGCCTGCCTGAAAGCCTCGGGGAAGCGCTCGATACGCTGGCAGAAGACGAGGTCGTTACGGGCTGGTTCGCCAAGGAATTTCTCGATTGCTACGTCGCGATGAAGCGCAAGGAGATCGGGATCGTCGAGGACTTGTCCGCGGACGAACTCTGCAGCCGCTACGCGGCCGTCTATTGAGGATTGTTCGATGACTTCGCCAATGGCCATCAAAGATATAGATCGACCGCGCCACGATCCGAGCCAGCCGCTGCTGGCGATCGACGAGCCGCCGCCCTATGCCGTCTTCAATCCGGACGGTGCCGCGCCGATCCTGCTCCTCTGCGAGCATGCCTCCAACCGCATACCCCGCGCGCTCGGCGACATGGGCCTGTCCTCCCACGACCGCCAGCGACACATCGCCTGGGATATCGGCGCGCTGGCGCTGGCGCAGCATCTGAGCCTCAGCCTCGACGCTCCTCTCTTCTTCACCAACTATTCGCGGCTCGTCATCGACTGCAACCGGCCGCTCTCGGCGCCCTCCTTCATCCCCGAGGTCAGCGAGACGACGGAAATCCCGGCGAACCGCGATTTGAGCCAGGCGGAACGGCAGCAGCGGATCGACATGCTCTTCACGCCGTTTGCGAAGGCAGTCACGCGTCGCCTCGAGCTCTTCGAAGCGAGGCGAGAGCGACCCTTTGTCGTTGGTGTCCACAGCTTCACGCCGGTCTATTTCGGGCGGCAGCGCCCCTGGCAGGCCGGCATCCTCTACGGCGAGGCCGTCGATTTTGCGCGATCGCTGATCCGGGCCCTAGGCAGCGAAAGCGGACTGACGATCGGCGACAACGAGCCCTACACCATCCATCCGGACGAGGACTACACGGTTCCCGTCCATGCCGACGCGCGCAAGCTGCCGGGCGTGCTCCTCGAGGTGCGACACGACCTGATCGGCGACGCGGCCGGCGTCGCCGCCTGGGGAGAACGGCTGACGCGGCACCTGAAGGCCAGTTATACCAAATCTCGATGATAGGAACCGATAGGACCGGCTCGATCGGTCTGTCTGGCTAGGAGAGGCTCGCAGGACGATGCTATTGCATCCGCGGGTTTAACCCGAGGAGCAAGGGTCTCGACGACGCCAGACGGACCGAGAAGCCGGCCGTAGGTGGTGGCCTATGGCTGATCGTGGGCGTCGTTGCGATGCTTGATCCTCGGGTTAAACCCTGGGTTAAACCCGAGGATGCGAAAGCATCGCTCTGCGCACCGCGCCTAGCCCACGACCAGCCATAGGCCATCCTATCGGTTCCTATCATCGAGACTTGGTATCAGGTGAGGCGGTTATGGCCCCGAATTCCGAGTAAGGGTGAGAAGCAGTGCAGTGCTAAACGCGCTCCGCCCAGATCTTCGCCAGTTCGACGATCGTCTTCACCGCTTTCTCCATGTCCTGCCGGCTGATCCATTCGAGCGGCGAATGAAAGGCATGGCCGCCGGCGAAGAGGTTCGCCGACGGCAGGCCCATGAAGGAGAGGCGTGAACCGTCGGTGCCGCCGCGGATGCTGCCGCGCACCGGCACCATGCCGGCGCGACGGATCGCCTCCATGGCATTGTCGACGACCTCCGGATGGCGATCGAGGATCGTCTTCATGTTGCGATATTGCTCCCTGACCTCGAAGGCATAGGTGGAGCCGGGATAATCCAGCATCACGCTCCTGGTCAGGTCCCGCAGCATCTCTTCCTTGGCGGCAAGGCCCTCCTCTTCGAAATCGCGGACGATGAAGCTCACCAGCGCCCTTTCCATCGAGCCGGTGACGCCGGTCGGATGGACGAAGCCCTCGCGGCCCTCCGTCGTCTCCGGCGCCACGGTTCTCGGCAGCCGCGCCACGATCGCCGCGGCGATCTTGATGGCGTTTTCCATCTTGTCCTTGGCAAAGCCCGGATGGATCGCGACGCCGTGTATGGTGATGTCGACGCGGTCGGCCGAGAAGGTCTCGTCCTCGATATGGCCGGCCGTCTCGCCGTCGACCGTGTAGGCGAAATCGGCGCCGAGGGCCTCGATGTCCACCTTGTCGACACCGCGCCCGATCTCCTCGTCAGTGGTGAAGAGCAGCTTGATCGTGCCGTGCCGGATGTCGGAATTGGAGACAAGGACCTCGGCCGCCGTCATGATCTCGGCGATGCCGGCCTTGTCGTCGGCGCCGAGCAGGGTCGTGCCGTCGGTGGTGATGATGTCGTTGCCGATCTGGTCGGCGAGGGCCGGATTGTCGCTGACGCGGATCACCTGCTGCGGGTGGCCGGGAAGCGGAATGTCGCCGCCGTCATAATGCCGGACGATCTGCGGCCTGACATTCGTGCCGGTAAAGTCGGGCGCCGTATCCATATGCGAGCAGAAGCAGATGACCGGCACCGGCCTATCGACATTGGACGGGATCGTTGCGTGGACATAGCCGTGCTTGTCCATATGCGCGTCGGCAAGACCGATCGCCAGCAGCTCCTCGACCAGCAGGCGGCCAAGATTCTTCTGCTTTTCCGTGGAGGGCTGCGTCAGCGACAGGGGGTCCGATTGGGTGTCGATGACGACGTAGCGCAGGAAGCGGTCGGTAACGGTTTCGATCATGGGCGGTTCCACTGCATTGTTGCACCGATGGCTATACAGCGCCGCGCGTCTTATCAGACGGGCTAAGGTCGCTGCAACTCTCTGGATCTGCGCATCGAGCTTTCCGAAAATCTGGTCGATTTTCGGGCCGATGCGCTGGCGCGAGGCGGCACCGAGGTGAATGGGAGAGCGCGTTCGCCGCGCGCATTCATGTTCTCGCGCGCTTTTGCTGGCGCTTCAATCCCAACGGGCGCATGATTGCCGGGCAGTGGGGCGGGCTTCCCGACCCTTAAATGCGATGGCTGGCCTCGGTCGAGGCGAGCCGAAACCTTAGCCATGCGCAACCAGCAGCCCATTGAGGAGGATAAGGTGAGCGGACACGTTTACAAGAAGGTGGAACTGATCGGCAGTTCGCCGGTCTCGATTGACGAGGCCATCCAAACGGCGATCTCCCGAGCCTCACAGTCGATGCGAAACCTCGACTGGTTCGAAGTCGACCAGGTCCGGGGTCAGATCGTCAACGGCAAGGTGGCGCACTACCAGGTGGTGATGAAGGTCGGATTCCGCATCGAGGAATAGGCTGTGGGTTTGGCGATCCGCGAGCAATCTCCTCGCGGATCGCTGCAACGCGAAGTCAGCGCCAGGCACCCGACCAGTAGCGGTCCTTCAGATCGCCGAGGCGATCTTCGATATTGGCGATGATGTCCTCCATGCGCGAGGACCGCCGCGAGGGCCAGTAGGGGCGGGCGGTGGCTGCCAAGACCAGCGCGACGAGCCCGACAACCGCAAGCGCGGTCCAGGCGGGATGCTCGCGTGCCACGGCGCCGGCCCGGCGGCTCGTATCCATGACCGTGTTCGTGACCGCCCTGCCGGAGGTAATGCCCATTTCGGTGAGCGTGTCCTTCAAGGCATTGACCTGTTCGCGAAGCGAGCGGACTTGCTCCTCGACGCTTTGCTCCGGAACGCCGACCTTTCCCGATTTCGGGTCGATGACGCCGCGCGGAACGGCGGAACCGAGCGATCTGTTCTGTGCCATTTGCTGATCCTCCATCAATTGCATGTTCGGTTGGGCGACTGTCCGGGAGGGAAACGGCAGGTTGGCTTGCTGGGTTCCGTTCTTGGGCAACGCTCCTTCAGGGGAGATGCTCGAAAAAGGCCGCATCACATCTCGCCGGAACTGGCGGCGGACGGATCAGATCGCTGGCGGCAGCCAGTCTCCCGATCGGCCATCGCCTCCAGATAGCCCGCGGCCCCGGAACGCTTCATGGCCACGAAGCCGCGATATCTCCTGCGGACGTCGCCAAGGTCTTCCGCATTGGCGATCGTCCGGCATGCATCCTCCATCACGAGATCGGCGTGGCGCTCAAGCGTCGCGACACGGTTCGGTTGACGCTCGCAACTGACGACGGCCGTCAAAACATCGAGAATCCTGATCAATACGGCAGTGCTACCCAACCCGCTTTGCCGGATCATGTGAAACATGACGTCGACAAGCCCCTCATAATCCACCGCCGGCATGACCAGGCCCGCCTTGCCGTCGTGGAGGACGACACCGCTCGGCAGACGCAATGGCGCCAGATCGCACAGAGCTGCGCCGAGGCGGTCGATAACGCTGATCGCCGTGTGAGGGTCGTTCACGCCCGGCGAGAGGGCACGAATCGCGACTTCGACAAGCTGTCTTATCGCGAATTCGATATCGTCGGCGCCGCTGCGGTCCCAACCGAGCGCGGTGGCGCTGCGGATTGCCTCTTCGACACCGTCGACCGGCGGTTTGACAAGGGCGATCGGTGCCCCGGGGAATACGCGATCACCGGGCCTGACGAGCAAACGGATGGCTGCGTGCCTGTCTGCTGCCCATTTTGCCAGGCTGGACTGATCAAGCTGCTGAAGATAGCCGCGCCGCTGATCGACGACGGGGACGGCATCGCGCCAAAAAACCGGCGGTGGCGGTCGAGACTGCGGCCCATCGGCGGACAGGCCGTCGATCGCACGGCTGACATCACCGCTCACCAGGTCGATCACCGTGTCGACATTGATCCGCCCCGCCATATGGCCGACGAAATACACCAGCATTGCGACGCAGACGAAAGCGAGGCCGACGCCGACCGTAAGGGCGAGATGCGGAACGAAGGCACCCTCGGCCTCGGTGCGGACCGTCCTGAGCACCATCAGGGCGTAGGAGAAGGTGCCGAGAAATGCCCCCAGGACCGTCTGGTTGCCGCGGTCTCTCGTGAAGTTGTGCAACAGCCGCGGGCCCATCTGCTGGGCCGCCAGTGAAAGTGCCGCGATGGTAATGGTAAAGACGGTGCCGGCAATGCCGATCGTCGTGGAGGCGACCGCACCCAACAGCGTGCGGGCGCCTTCCGCCCCGCCATTGTAGAGCCAGGCGCTTTCGACCATCCATTGAGGAACGGCGCCGCTCTGGTCGAGACGGACCAGCATCAAAGCGAGAAGAACTCCACCGGCGGTGAGGATCGCCGGGAGGATCCAAAAGCTCTCGTCGATCGCCGCGAGAGCCTGGTTGAGGCGTGCCTTCACGAGGAGACCTCCACGAAGCCCCGGACGACGGGCATGCAATGATCTCGCAAGGCTAACCCCAAAGACGGTCTGGTAGTTCCCCTGTGGGCCGTGCGGTTGGTTCCGCGGGTGCCAAGCACCGGCGGCCGATCGCGCCTTTATCACGCAAGGCGGACCCGCTTCGTGGTCCCGTCGCTCACGGACGGGGCCGTTCCGCCACTGTCTTCTCCAGCGCCGTGGACGGTCTCGCTTGCAAGTGGCCTGCGACGACCTCCTATGGCAAGCGATGCCGGTGGGGCCGTCCGCCCCAACGCTTTTGCGGAATCCGCTCAGCCATTGACGACTTCGACGACGGTGACGTCGAAGACGAGGTCCTGGCCCGCGAGCGGGTGATTGGCATCCAGCGTCACCTGGTTCTCGTCGAGGCCGATGACGGTAACGGCCATCTGCTGGCCGTCCGGGCCGGTCCCCTGCAGTCTCGTTCCGACCGCGACGCCTTCGGGCACCACCGAACGCGGCATCGTCTGCACTTTGGCGTCGTCGTGCGGGCCGTAGGCTTCCTGTGCCGGAACGGTGACGGTAGTCGTTTCTCCGACTTCCATTCCGCTGATTTCGCGGTCGAGACCGGGAATGATCTGACCCGCGCCGACCTTAAGCTCCAGCGGCTCCCGGCCTTGCGAAGAGTCGACCGCGGAGCCGTCCGCCAGCATGGCGGTGTAGTGAATGCGAACCACGTCGCCGTTCTTGACTTCGGTCATTGCTTGCTCTCGACTTGTGCTTGAGGGAAATTTCGGTCGCGGGCCCATGAGGCCTTTGCGCCGGGCGAGATGCCGGTCCTGCCGACATCCTGCGCATCGCCCGAAAATCGAATTTCGGAAAGCTCAATGCGCAGATTCAAAGTGTTACAGCGACCTTTGCGCGTCTCATAAAGACGCGCGGCGCTGTAATGTCAGCGGGAATCTAGGGCGCCGACGACAGATTTAAACCGCTGACGATAGGGAAGGTGCGGCGATCCCCCGCTTGGCGGACCGCTTCTCGGGTGAGCTTCTTGCGGCCGCGGGAACAATTTTCGGCCGAAAGGGATTCCTCCGCCAGTTGCCACCTGGGACATCAAAGCTTGGCTTGGAAAACGATATTTGCCGGAAAGTCGCGGCCATGGCGGCGAGCAGGCCGGCCGATCATCAAGGAAGCGGAGAACGTCTGGCGCAGCGTGGCTGCAGAGCGCGTGGGCTTCTTGATCGATGCCGCCGCCTATTACGCATGCGTCGCGCGCGTCATGGAGCAGGCGGAGGAGCAGATCTGGATCACCGGATGGGACTTCGATCCTCGCATCAGGCTGCGACCCGAAGATTCGCAGTCGGAGGCGCTCGGGGCATTCCTGGAGCGGCTCGCGGGGCAAAAACCGAAGGTGAGAATCCGGATTCTCATCTGGGCGATGGGACCGATCTATTCGGGAAAGTCCTTGCGGCTGTTTCGCCGGCAGAAATGGGCGGCACATCCGCAGATCGAGCTCCGCTTTGCAAACCATCGGGCATTTCGCGGCTCGCATCATCAGAAACTCGTTTCGATTGACGACCGCGTCGCTTTCGTCGGCGGCATCGACCTTACCGCGCGCCGCTGGGACAGGCCGGATCACCTGGCAGAAGACGATCTCAGACGCGATCCGGATGGAAAGCCCTACGACCCGGTGCATGATATCCAGATGGTGCTGGAGGGTGCGGCAAGCCGGGCCATCGGGGACCTCTGCCGCGCGCGCTGGAAATCGTCGGTCGGGGAAGAGATAAGCCCTCCGACGCCGCAGGCCGCCGCGTGGCCGGCCGGCACCGTGCCGGTCCTGACGGATTGCCGGATCGCGATTGCGCGCACCGAGCCGGAATACGGCGACCGCCGGGGGCGGCAGGAGGCCGTAAGGCTGACCCTGGATGCGCTCAGCAGCGCGAGCCGCCACATCTATATCGAGAACCAGTATTTCGCTTCGAAAAGGATCGGCGCGCTGCTCTGCCGGCGCCTGCAGGAGCCGGATGGCCCGGAAATCGTCGTGGTCACCACCTTCAGTTCGCACGGCATTCTGGAAAGACTGTTCATGGGGATCAACCGCGACCGCCTTGTCCGGCGGCTCAAGCAGGCCGACCGCCATGGCAGGCTGCGGGTGGTTTATCCTGTCGTCCCTGCAGCGGATGGCTCCGAACAGGAAGTGATCATCCATTCCAAGCTCGTCGTCATCGACGAGCGGTTCCTTCGCGTCGGCTCGTCGAATTTCAACAACCGCTCGGAAGGGCTCGATACGGAATGCGACGTTGCCGTCGAAGCCGCGAGCGATCAGCAATGCGCGGCGATCCAGCAGATTCGCAACGGCCTTCTGGCGGAACATCTCGACGTCGACCCGGCGGACGTCGACGCCACGGTGCGGGAGACCGGTTCCCTGGTCGCCGTCATCGACAGGCTGAACGTGAACAGGCGCGGTCTGCGGCCCTTCGACGGACTGAAGGAGGACGGGGCGACTTCGCTTGTCTGGGGCACGGACATCGTCGACCCACGCCGGCCGGTCAGGCCGATCCACGATACGCTCGTCCTCGTGCGGCGCTGGGGCGGTCAGCTTTTCGCCTTGCTGGCGAGGCTTTTCGCCTCGTCGAAACGAAGAAACTCCGCGATTGAAAGCGAGATCAAGCCGAGCGGCAGCGGCAGGAAAAAGTAGATCGCCCGGAATGCGATCAGCGCCCCGATATTGGCGGTCTGGCCGAGCAGAAAGGCGATGGTCGCTTCGAGCACGCCTATCCCCCCAGGGACGTGGCTGACAAGGGCCGCGACATTGGCGCCGACATAGGCGGTCGCGGTCTCGAGGAAGGCCGGCGTCCCGAATGCCAGCACCAGTTGATGCAGGCACGCGCTGACGCAGAGGAAATTGGCCGTGCCGACGACCACCTGACCGGCTGCAAGCGGCAGGGAGGGCATTTCGAAGGTCCATTGGAAAAGACGCACCGATCCCCGAAGCAAGCCCGCAAGGATCACATAGCCGAGCGACCCCGCCAGGCAAGTGATGCCGAGCAGAAGGGCCCCGGTTCGCGACAGCCCGATGATCCGCGCCGCGCTCTCCGGCACGACGAGACAGCAAAGGCCGGCCAGGGTGGCAAGGCCGAGGCCGACGGTAACGGCGCAGAACAGGATGATTTTTGCCACCTCCTCGCCGCTGAAACCCCAATGTGAATAGAAGCGGTACCGAATGGCTCCGCTGCTCAAGGCCGCCACCCCGACATTGTGGCCGATCGCGAGGCTGGTGAAGGAAGTGATGGCCACCCGGCGGTAGGCGAGCCTTTGCCCGACATAGCGAACCGCAAGCGTGTCGAACAGCGTGAGACAGAAATAGGAGAGACAGACGAAACCGATACCGGCGAGCAGATGGCCGAGGGGGATCTGCAGGATCACATCCAGGATTTCGCCGAAGGTGTATCGGCTGAGCGCCCGGTATATCAGCCAGCCGGCGACGCCGATGGCGGTGAATATGAACAGACGCGCAATAATCTTCTTCGGCAAGGTCCCGTTCCTCGGTCGCGTCCATCGGAACGAAAAGCAGGTCCAGCGTGTTCCCGGATGCGAAAGGGCTGCACCGGGAATGCCTCGAGCTATACGTCTACTGACCTATAACGTTCACAGCTGTTTCGGCACCGACCGTAGGCTCGACCCTGCGCGCATCGGCGAGGTCATCCGCGAATGCGCCCCAGACATTATCGCGCTTCAGGAGGTCGACGTCGGCCGCGCGCGCAGCGGCGGGATGGACCAGGCGCAGATGATCGCCGCGCATCTGCGCATGGAGGCTCAGTTTCATCCGGCTCTCCACCTGGAGGAAGAACGATATGGCGATGCGGTGTTGACCGCCTTGCCGATGCGCCTCGTCAAGGCCGAGGCTCTGCCGTCGTCCGGCGAGCCCCGAGGCGCGCTCTGGGTCGAGGTCGATATTGGCCATCTCAAACTTCAGGTCATCGTCACCCATCTCGGATTGCGCGGCGCGGAACGTATCCGTCAGGCGACGGCGCTGCTCGGTCCCGGCTGGCTTGGAGGAATACGGCAATCGGAATCGCGCGTGGTGCTTGCAGGCGACCTCAACGCGGTTGCGCGCTCGTCCGCCTACAGGGCTCTTGCCGGACATCTCAGGGACGCCCAGCTTCTTTCGAATGCCAGGCCGCGGCCGACCTTTCCGTCGCGATTGCCGCTTCTGCGCCTCGATCATGTTTTCGTCGGCGATGGAATAGGCGTGAAAGCCTGCCGGGTGCACGACAGCCCACTGGCGCGCTCGGCCTCCGATCATCTCCCGTTGCTTGTCGAGCTCGAGCTGCAGCCGCATAGGCGGTCGATCGAGAAGGATATTGTGCCAACCTACGGCAGCGGAGCCCCGCCGCTCCCCTGACCTCCCCGTCAAACGGCCCTGCGTTTGGCGATCAGCCCCGGGCGAGCGGCACTGCCCATCCGTGCAAAGTTGATTGTACGTCCTCTATAGCGCCGGCGGCCGTCCTCGAGGGCGCTTGATGCAATCGCTCGATATGCGGCCGGCGACGACGCCATCCTCCGACGGCTGAACCGGGATGCCGTGCTTGCGAAAGGCGGCAGTCGCTCAGTTCATCAGATCGTAGGGGATGCGGTAGCCGTTCTCTTCCAGCCAGCCGATCAAAGCCTTTGGCTCGTCGGTCTGGATGATGGTGGCGCCGCGGTCGATCCAGAAGCCCCAGCTTTCCTGCGGCAGGCCGTCGAGCACGGCACGCTCGTCGCCGCGCCCCCCCGCCAACATGCCCGGCGGGCGGTTGACGATCGGATAGGTGTTGACCCAGAGGTGCCAGTTGCCGCGGATAGCCTCGGCGCGAGCCTTGGCGGAAAACAGCACGCCGCCGTCCTTCGTCATGGGCGTGCCGTCGGCATGCCAGTGGACGAGCTCGGCCGCCGGCGCGCCGAAGGTATCGGTCGCCTGGGCCATGAAGCGGGCATCATGTACCGCGTCGTCGGCGAGGATCGGCATGAAGGTGACATCGGGTCCGATCGCAGCCATCAGCGTCCGGGTGTCGGCGATGCGGCGCTCGTTCCAGAGGTTTTCCTTGATAAGGATCTGGTCGGCCATTCCGAGGGCGCGCGCCTCGGCGGCGATCTCGGGCAGGACCGCCGCCGTCAGCTTGTTGTCGATATTGACGAGGATCCTGTCCTTCGCCACCAGAAGCGCCTCCGTCAGGGTCGGAACGGTCTCGTCGGTGACCGTGCCCCGGCCCTCGACGATCAGCCGGCAGTTCTTCAGCTCGGCCACCGTCCGGGTCTTGGTTTCGCCGCGGCAGGTCGTCGTGCGATCGAGGAAGTCGTCATGCATGAGGACGAAGGTGCCGTCCGCGGATTTGCGCACATCGAGTTCGATCATCTCGGCGCCGAGGGCGATGGCATTGCGGATGGCCTCGAGCGAGTTCTCCGCCCGGACCATCCGGCCCTGATCCTTCCAGCCAGTGCGGTGGGCAACGACCATGACGTGGCGCCGCCAGTCGTTCGCGTGTTTCAGCCGATCGAGGATCTGGGTCGCGCGCGTCGTCTCGGCAGAAAATGCCGGCGGGCAAACGAAGGCGAAAACGAGGGCGGAGAGGAAGAGAGCTGTCCAGCGCATGCGATTCGCTCCTGAGCCGATTTCGGTTCTGAAGCGAGTAGGGGCCGGGCGTGACAGCGCCGTGAATCAGCGATGACAGCTCGATGAAGCCTTTGTATCAGGACGATGACGGGCGAAAGGAGGCAGAGGGGCCGATCAGGCGCCCGGCGGCGGCAGCCGCATCTCGAAGCCGTTGACGTCGCGACCGGCGCAGCCCGTCGGTCCGGAAGATCGTGGCCCGCGAGCGAGCCGCCTCAAAGGGGAAAGAGCAGATAGATCGCCACGCACGTGGCCGCGCCGACGATCAGGTTCATCGGAATGCCGACCTTCAGGAAATCGGAGAAGCGGTAATTGCCGGCGCCGTAGACCAGCGTATTGGTCTGGTAACCGATCGGCGTGGCGAAGCTGGCGCTGGCTCCCAGCATGACAGCCACCACGAACGGCCGGGGGTCCACGCCGAGCTGATTTGCCAGGCCAATGGCTAAGGGGGTGATCAACACGGCGACGGCGTTGTTGGTCACCACTTCGGTCAAAATTGAGGTGAGCGCATAAAGTGCGACGAGCGTCACGAACGGCGGCAGGCCGGCTATCCATGGAGTGAGGCTGTCGACAATGAGCGCGACAGCGCCGGTGTTCGCAAGACCCTGGCCGACAATCAGCATGGCGATGATCAGGATCAGGATCGAACCGTCGATCGAGCTCCAGGCCTCGTCGGCATCGATACAGCGCAACAGAAGCATGGCCGCGACCGCCAGCATGGCCAATATGCCGATGTCCATCAGGCCGAACGCCGCAAGGGCTACGACCGCCGCAAGCGCGAGGACGGCGATGGGGGCCTTGCCGCGGCGATAAGGCCTGCCGCTCGCTCGCGTGATGGAAACGAGGTCGGCATCCTCCATGAGCGCGTCGAGATTGGCCGCCGGTCCTTCAAGCAAAAGCTTGTCTGCCGGACGCAGCCTCACATTCTCAAGGTCCGGACCGGGTATATGCTGATGGCGGTGGGCCCCGAGCACACGAATGCCATAGCGGCGGCCGAGCGCCAGATCCACGAGGCGCTCACCGGCGCTCGCGCGATGCGGCGCGACCACGGCTTCCACCGGTACGGCATCCTGGGCACGTTCCAGGCCGCGGCGAAGCCCGACGCGCAACTCCGGCTTCTCGTTCAATGTCAAGAGCTCCGAGGTTGTCCCGAAGACGATCAGCGAATCGCCCTTCTTGAGTATCCGCTCGCCGAGATCGGTGCGGATCGCCTCGCCGGCGCTGCGCAGCGCCTGGATTCTGAGGCCAGGCCGATTGAAGTCGGGAATCGCGCGGATCTTCCTGCCGACATATTTGTCGTCGCCGCGGATGGTGATCTCGGACAGGAATTCTCCCTCGGCGCTTGGGGCGGCTTCATTCACGCGACGGTCCGGGAGGAGATAACGCCCGAGCAGCAACATCGTTATCGTGCCCGCCGTGGCCGCCACCACGCCGATCGGCGTTATCTCGAAGATGGAGAAGGGCGCGAGTCCCGACGACCTCGCCACGCCGTCGACCAGGATGTTGGTCGAGGTGCCGATCAGCGTGCATGTGCCGCCGAGAATCGCGGCGTAGGAGAGGGGAATGAGCAGCCGGGTGGCGGCGATGTCGAGCGATCGCGCGAGTCGCATCACGATCGGCATCAGGATGAGAACAACCGGCGTGTTGTTCATGAAGGCGGAGGCTGTGACGGTCGCGAGGAGAAAGATCGCCACCGCGAATGTGGGCTGATGGGTCGCACGTGTGATCACCATGCCTGTCAGGCTCTCAAGCACACCGGTCCTCACCAGCGCACCGGAAAGGACGAAGAGCGCTCCAATCGTGATCGGCGCGGAATTCGAGAACGCGCCCATTGCGTCGGTCGCCGGAACGAAGCCGAACAGCAGGAACAATGCCGCGCCGCCGACCGCCGTAACTTCGGGAGGATAACGTTCGACAACGAAACCGATGAGCAGAAGCACTATGATCGCCAGGGCGACATAGGCTTCATAGCCGGCGAGAAAACTTGCCATCCATCACCCCTGGAGACCAGTTCTACGGTTGAGCGGATTTCGCCCGGAGGCAGCCGCCATAATCCAACCCTGCGGGCCGGTTGAAAATGGCGACAGTGTGCGTCGAATGACTTGCCCGATGAGCCACATCGGGCCGCGCCATTCTCCTACCCTGTCGCCATTTTGAACCGGCGCAGGGCACAAGGAGTATGAGAAATGCGGGCTTGTTCGGCTGGGTGAATCTGGCCGGGCGGCTGAGCGCGTGGCGAAAGTTGGAAACCTCATGCAGACACCACAGGGCCTATACCAGCGAGAATTGACTCCGACTTGTGCCAAATGGAGGTTTGGCATGACGGGAGCGATTTCGCTACGTGTAGACTTTGACGGGCCTGCGCTCAAGAGGCCGGCGAAGACGGCAAGGCGCGCCGCTCACGGCGGAGAACGTGGCGGAGGAAGCGGAAGGCTGGGTGACGCCGGCAAGTCCCTCCGGCGGTCCGACTGGCTGGCGCGGCCAGTCGAGCACCTTGTTCAAAGGTTTCGAACGCAGGATCGAAGGGTGGCACAGCGCCCGCGCGTCAGAACAGACGCGAGGCGCCGCATGAGACGTGAAGCCGCGGGCGGCTCAATAGCCGCCCACGATCGGCAGGATTTCGCCGGTAATGTAGCTGGAGCAATGCGGTGAAGCGAGGAAGACATAGGCGGGCGCGATCTCCTCCGGCTGGGCCGCCCGTTTCATCGGCGTATTCGCGCCGAATTTTTCGACCGCCTCGGCCGGCTTGTCGGAGGGATTGAGCGGCGTCCAGACCGGGCCGGGTGCGACCGCATTGACGCGGATGCCTTTCGGCACGAGCTGGCCGGAAAGCGCGCGCGTGAAGGCGTGAATGCCCCCTTTGGTCATCGAATAGTCCAGCAGGTCCTTCGAGCCCTCGAGCCCCGTCACCGAGCCGGTGTTGATGATGGTCGATCCGTTCGGCATGTGCGGGATCGCGGCCTTCGCCATGTAGAAATACCCGTAGAGATTGGTCTTCAGCGTCTCGTCGAAATGCTCCTCGCTCAGGTCTTCGATGTCATAGCTATGAACCTGGAAGGCGGCATTGTTGACGAGAACATCGAGGTGGCCGAACGTCTTCACGGTCTCTTCCACAGCCCGACGGCAGAAGTCCGGGTCCTTCACGTCGCCGCGGATGGTAAGGCACCGCCGACCTTCCTTCTCGACGGCGCTCCGGGTGTCGCCGGCGTCCTCGGTCTCGTCGAGATGCACGATCGCCACGTCCGCGCCTTCGCGCGCAAAGAGCACGGCCACCGAGCGGCCGATCCCGGAATCGCCGCCGGTGATCAGCGCGACCTTGTCCTTCAGCTTCTCCGATCCCTTGTAGAAGGGCGCATCATACATCGGCTGAAGCGGCAGCTCGGCTTCGCTGCCGGGCTTTGCCTGGTGAACCTTCGGAAGCGGCGGTTCGGGATAGCGCCTGGCGCCGGCCTGCATCGCGCCCTTGCTTTCAGGCTTGCCCTTCTTGTCGGCGGCCGCCACTTCGGTCTGGATCTCGCGTTGCTTCTTGGCGGTTGCTGAAGATTTCATGGGAGGCTCCTTTCGGTTCTCGCTCTAGAACTCGTGCGGAGGGCAAAGGTTGCGCGAGGGCGTGGAATGCGTTGCGCTTCCAATCGCCGGCCAATCGGCGGCCCGGCAGGTGTCGGCCAGCCTCGGCGGCCATTGTTCCGGGCGAGCATCGCGTCAAAGCGCGAGCATGGCGACCGTGCCAGCGGCCATGACGATCGCGGTGAGGCCGCCGCCGGTCGCCATCCACCAGGGCGCGGTCAGTTGCCCCATGATGCGCGGATTGATGGCCATCATGGTGATGGCCGCGACCAACGGGGCGGCGAGCATGCCGTTGATGACCGCACTCCAATAGAGCATCAGGAAAGGATCGAGGCCCGCAAGGAACACGGCGACGCTTCCAAGCGTCGCTGCGGCTATGATCCCATAAAATGCCTTGGCCCTTCTAAACGGCTTGTTCAGACCCTGCGGCCATTGGAAGAGTTCGGCAACGGCATAGGCAGCCGACCCGGCCAGGACGGGGACCGCCAACATTCCGGTGCCGATGATCCCGGCGGAGAACAGGATGAAGGCAAACTCGCCGGCGACCGGCCGGAGTGCCTCCGCTGCCTCAGCCGACGTTTCGATGCGGGTCACGCCGTTCCGGTGAAGCGTGGCGGCCGTCGCGAGGATGATGAACAGCGCCACGAGATTGGAAAAACCCATGCCGATAAGCGTGTCGAGGCGGATGCGCGCCAGTTCCGGTGCGGCTGCGTCAGGCTTCGCCTTCAGTCTTGACCGCTGCCGGCGTTGGAGTTCCTCGACCTCCTGCGCAGCCTGCCAGAAAAACAGGTAGGGACTGATCGTGGTGCCCAGAATCGCAAGCAGCGCCATTGCGTGCCGGCCATCCAGCGAAAATGTCGGGAGGAAAATACCGCGCAATGCCTCCGACCAGGGAATGTCGACGGCGAGGACGACGGCGACATAGGCAAAAAGCG
Organism: Ensifer sp. LCM 4579; assembly: GCF_001854885.1. Lineage (GTDB taxonomy): Bacteria > Pseudomonadota > Alphaproteobacteria > Rhizobiales > Rhizobiaceae > Sinorhizobium. The sequence goes on from NZ_MDDV01000009.1 coordinate 62,495, forward strand.
AGAGGGTCAGCCACTTGAGCAGAAGCGCGTACCGCCCGTAGGGCACAAACACTTCGAGGCAAACGCAGAGTATTGCAAAGAGCGCGGCGTAGAGAACCTGTGGGCCGTCGATCAGGAGGTAAAGGGCTGCGCCCATGGCTCCAAGGTTGGCGCCTATATTGACGAAGTTTGCGGCAAACAGCATCGACACGGCAGTCCTTGCCAGCCACAGGGGATAGTGCCGGCGCAGGTTCTCGGCCACGCCACGACCGGTTACGGCGCCTATGCCGGCGCTCAATCCCTGGACCGTCGCCATCAGGGGATAGGTGAGGACCATCGTCCAGCCGAGAGTGAAACCGAATTGCGCGCCGACCTGGCTGTAGGTGGCGATGCCGCTCGGGTCATCATCGGCGGCCCCGGTCACAAGTCCTGCGCGGAGCCCTTTAAAGATATTGAGTAGCTGTCGTTTCGCCGGTTGCGGAGGAGACGAGGTTTCCGCCATGTCAGACCGCTCCGGGCTTGTCATTGGCAGGAGCCGGAATGTGAGTACCGGTGACCCGCCAAGGACCGGGTCCCGCACATTCAGCTATATTTTTCCATCTACGAGTCGCCATCCAGCATCCCGATGCGCAGAGTTGCAGCGATCTTTGCGAGTCTGAAAGGACGCGCGGCGCTGTAGTGTCGGCTTGTAACGACACCGCGAGCCGCGGGAATAATGCTCATGACGGTACGTTGTTCCGCACTCCACACAGATCGACCCTGTCGCCTCCCGGCTCGGCTGTCGCGCAAACGCTCACGGCGCCGTGACGACGATCGCGGAACACCGTCCGCGTCCCCTTCGGCAATAGCCGTGGCTTACGCCGGAATCGAAATAGGCGGCGTCCCCTTTTCCAAGCAACACGGTCTCCTCGCCCACCGTCAATTCGAGCTCACCGTCGATTATGAAGACCAACTCGGCACTTCCGTGCTGGTGCGGGTCGGACGGCCGCGAATCCATCGGGAATTCCGCATAGAAACTCTCCATCCGGCGGTCGGGAGCCGGATAGTCGAGGCTCTCGAACAGGTAGGCCGGCGGCCCCTTTGCCGGCGGTACCGGCAGGCGCAGGCGCTCTCCGGCCCGAACGACGGAGACCCGCGGACGCTGCTTTTCCTGGCTGAAGAAATGGTCGAGGCCGACGCCGAACACCATTGCGATACGCACCAGGGTTGGAAGCGTGGGGAAGAGCCGCCCCCGCTCGATCTTCGACAGCATTGCGGTGGACAGTCCTGAATGGGCGGCAAGCTGCGTCAGAGCGAGCTTCTTCTTGAGGCGAAGAGCGCGGACCCGGGGCCCAATTTGATAGCGCTCCAGTTCCGTTTCGAGCGTCTGCGAAAGCCTGTCCATCAAGTCGTTTTCCTATCATGCCCTGTCAATGTGCAAGTTTATCATACCATGAAAACAGATGTAACTATCACGAAATATTGAGTGGAAAGAAAACTCAGTTTCGTTGAATGAAAACTCTACCGTATGGCAATAGTGCCGACGGTTCCGCACAGGAGTCCAAGCGAATGACGTTCAAGTTTGCACAGAAAGCGGCCATTGCCGTTGCAACCATGGGACTGGTTCTCGGGCTGAAGGCCGGCATCGCTGCAGAGAAGGACATTGTCGACACGGCCGCCGGGGCCGGGCAGTTTCAGACGCTTGCCGCTGCTATCGACGCTGCAGGTCTCACCGAAACGCTGAAGGGAGCCGGTCCGTTCACCGTCTTTGCCCCGACCGATGACGCCTTCTCCAAGCTGCCGGCCGGCACGGTTGAAAACCTTCTGAAGCCGGAGAACAGGGAGAAGCTGGTAAGCGTGCTGACCTATCACGTGGTTCCGGGCAAGGTCCTGGCTGCAGATGTGGTGAAACTGAACGCGGCGAAAACCGTCAACGGCCAGATCATCACGATCAAGACGTCCGGCAACCGCGTGATGGTCAACGGCGCCAATGTGACGGCGACCGATATCGACGCCTCGAATGGCGTCATCCATGTCCTCGACGAGGTGATCCTGCCGCCGGAAGGCTGACAAATGGTGCTCAACGCTCGAGGGGGCGCGTCGGCGCCCCCTCGATGGAGGAAAAGATGAAGATTGTGAACCTGATTACACTCGCCCTCGTCATCGTGGGCAGATTGAACTGGGGCCTCGTAGGCCCTTTTCGGGTTCGACCTTGTGGCTGCACTGTTCGGCGCCGGCTCGGGGCTTTCGCGCACCGTCTATATCGCAGTCGGTGTATCCGCCGCGGCGCAGCTCGTGCCGCTCCTCTCGACCTTCGGCGGCGGCAGAGTCACCGCCGAACGGGGCTGATGCGGTTACCGCGCGCCCGGTGAAGGCATCCCCAAAGGCGAACGATCATGGCATGGGTGGAAGTGAACGATCGCATGCAGCAGGGCTACCGATACGCGCTGGCCGCGCCCGCCGGGCAAGACTTTCACGTGGACTTCACCCCGGACCTCACCCCCGCCGAAATGCTGGCGCTCGGGGTTTTCGGCGGTAAGTACATGACGGACTGCCAGGACGAGTTTCCGAAGGATTGGTTTGCTGCCGCGCGGCTGTCGCCGCGACGGAACGCTCGGCTCAATTTCTTCGGGGTCGAAGCCAGTCAGCGGCTCAGTGTGTGGCGTGCCAAGGGCTGGCTGCATCCCGACGATCCGCGCGGATGGTTTCAGTGGTACTGCCGCTATTTCCTGGGGCGGCGGTTGGCCGGTGAGGACCAACGCCAGATTGGACGATGGAAAGCCATGCGACGCCACCTGGTCCAGCTTGGCCACCATTGCGAGCGATGCGACTGGCGTTGCCGGCCGCGTCAGCGACAGGCGCTGCTGCAATGGGCCTATGACAGCCGCGGTCTCTGAGGGCCACGGGTGCAGAACTGCCCGGAGCAAGGGAACCGGGTGCTCCATTCGCGGCTTTAGCGGAAGCAGGTGCCGACGGATGCCTTTCGAGCCGGCATCTCCGACCGGCTGCGGGAGAGGGCCCATGGCGCATGCGCACACGGGACGAGATCACGAGGAAAGTGGCTGGCGCTATCTCGTGGCGCTTGTCCTCAACATTGGCATCGCCCTCGCCGAGCTCGTCGGCGGCGTCCTCTCCGGCAGCCTGTCGCTGATCGCCGATGCGGCCCACAACGCCAGCGACGCCGCCTCGATCGGCGTCTCTTTCGTCGCCTGGCGGATTTCGAAGCGTGAGCCGGACAGGCGGCGGACCTTCGGTTACCGGCGGGCCGAGACGATCGGTGCGCTCATCAATCTCACGACGCTCTTCGTCATCGGAGTCTATCTCCTCTACGAGGCCGCGAGCCGCCTCATCGATCCGCAGGAGATCGGCGGATGGGCCATGGTCGTCGTCGGCGTGATCGCCTTCGTCGAGGACCTCGCCTCCGTCTGGGTGCTGTCGAAGAACCGTGGCAGCCTCAACATGAAGAGCGCCTTCCTGCACATGGTCGCCGATACGATGGCGACGGTCGGCGTCATCATCGGCGGCATCCTTGTGCTGCTCTTCGACATTGCCTGGATCGATCCGGTCGTCACCGCGGCGATCGCCGTCTACATCTTCATCCATGCCTATCGGGAAATCCGCCACGCGATCGCGCTCTTGATGGAAAGTGCGCCGGCGGACCTGGACCTCGATGAGCTCGTGGGCCAGGTGGAGGCGATCGCAGGCGTGGAGGACCTGCATCACGTCCACGTCTGGCAGCCCGATGAGACACGCAGGGCACTGGAGGCGCATGTCGCAGTGTCGGAGCGGGATCTGGAGAAAGCCGATCAGTTGAAGAAGCGGATCAAGGCGTTGCTGCTCGATCGCTACGGCATCGGTCACGCCATGCTGGAAATCGAGTTGGCGGCGAACGTCGATCACGACCGCGACGTCATCGGCAGGGAGCATTGACGCGGCCGCATTCGCCGGTTCTAACTCTCGTTTGCCGATACTTTCGAGCCCTCCGAACCGGGACCGCCGAACCCGGCGACGGTCGAGCCGCCTTCACGCCCGCGCCTTGCCGGAGGCGCCCGCGGCGGTGCCTCGGCGCCGGGATGCAGATAGCCGGGATCGAACTCCGCAAGTCGCGCGAGACCAGCGGGATCGCGGATCACAATGGCGTTGCGGTGCTGCTCGATCAGCCCCATCGCCTTGAGCTTGGCGATCGTGCGGCTGACATGTTCCGTCGTCAGGCCCAGGAAGTCGCCGATCCATCGCTGCGGCAGCAGGATGCGCTTCGCACGCGAAGGCGCGACACCCGCGAGCTCCCGACGCAGTCTGAATTCGGTCAGCAGATGCGCCAGCCGCCGGATCGCGGGGCGTCGACCGACGCTCAGCAGACGCTCGAACAGGATGGAACGGTTCCGAGTTTCCTGATGGAGGAGCAGGACAGGTATCTGCGGATAGCGTGCAAACAGGTCGAGAATCCTGGCGGTTGAGATCTCCACGACCTCCACGTCCGTCAGCGCGGCAAGAAAATGGTCCGACACGCCGAAAAGGATGCAGCCGAGATCACAGAACCTCGCCGGGAAAACCAGATCCGCACTCTGCCTTTCACCGTTCGGGAGAATGCGGTACTGAGCCGCCAGTCCCTCGACGAGTATCCTCGCGGCACCGCAGGGCTCGTCCGGCCTGTATATCGTGTCACCGCGCTGGAACCGCCGGATTTCTCTCGGAGTGTCCAGGATCGCTTGTTTTTCCGGTTCGGCGAGAGGCAGATGACGGACAAATCTTATCATACGTCTTTACCGTTCGTGATCGTCTTCGGTCGACCAGAGGTTGCGCGGGCTGTGCTGCGGCAGCGCTCGAACGAGCCTTCTGGTAGAGCACGTGCATCGCTGACCGCTGTCCATGATCTGGATCAATGATCGCCGGGGATCATTTTCGTTATTTTAGCATGATATCAAACAACAATCGCCCCGGAGATCATGGGAGAAGACGATGGGTGGATACTCGGTACACCGTTTTCGCCGAACGGAGCGTCGGGAGGAGACCGGACCTGGGCCGGACTTCCGGGTAACCTACTCCAGAAGCTCGGGATGGCAGATCGAGATCGTTTCACGGCATGCGCATGAATGGGCCAAGGCGAACGCCAGCTCGGCGCTCTTCAACCGGCAAGGCGGTCGCCTCTCAACCGATCTCGCTGGCGTCAATCATCTCGTCTACAATGCGCGCACGGACGGTTTGAAGACCGAATATATCGGCCCACGTCGTATCCTCACATTTTGACCGCGTACCTTTTGCGGAACCGCTGGCACCGGACGGCTTCTGGAGCCAACCGCCTGCGCCCCAGCGGGGAGGGAACGGCCATGAACCGGCATGTTCAAGTGCCGACAGAGGTGCAGAGGGCGATTGCCGCCTATCTGTATCGCAGGCGCGGAACGCTCGTGGAGATCAGCGATGCGGTCCGGGCCATTCGGCGCGGAAATCCGCATCTCAGGCTGAGTGATCGGCAGCTCGGCGACTTCATTGCCGCCGAGGCGGTAAAGATCCACTGTGCCGTCTTCTTCGACGGCCATTCTCCGAAATGCGATTGACGGCGCGTCACTCCGCTGCACTCGCAGCGCCGTCTTCAGCCCTTCGTTCCGCAGGTTCTCTCGTCTCTCCACCGCCGCCGCGAAAATGCAGCCATAGCAGCACGGCGGCGATGGAAAGGAAGACCATGTTGAGGAAGAAGGTGTGGTCGATGGCGAAGCGCACCATCTCCTCGACGGCAGGCCGCTGGTCAGGAATTTGCCCGACGAGGGCGAAGAGATAGTGAACGGTGATCCCGGCCGCCACCATGCACGCGTAAAGCACGGCGGAGACATAGAGGGCGTATTTCCAGCCGTAGTATTTCGCGTGAATGTAGATGACGGTCGCGGCCAGCAGATCCGCTCCGAGAAACGCCATCACCCCGCCAAAGGAAGCGCCCTTCGCCCAGAGCATGGCCGCGAGCGGCACGTTGCCCATCGAGCCGATGAAGGTGAAGAAGGCGACGATCGGCGCCACCAGCGCATTCTCGACGACCTGGAACAGGCTGGGAGTCGCCTGCGCGTCACCCGACAGGAGGAAGACAGCGTTCCAAAAGGGTTGCGGAACAAGCACGGCGACAAAGCCGGCGACGGTGAATCCGAAAAGTATTTCCTTCCACACCATCTTCCACTCCATGAAGAAGGTGTGCGCGATTCGGACCCACCCCTTCCGCGAGGCGAGCTTTTCGCGCCAGGTGCCTTTCATGCCCTTTTCGGCCTCCATGCCTTCCTCCTGCTGAGCGCGCTCGGCATGGCCCTTCGCCTCCTCGGCCAGGTGGCCGGGAAACCACAGGCTGATCAGGCCGTAGGCGTAGAGCATCATCAGGAGCCCGAGCAGGATATTGCCGAGGGTGAAGCGCCAGCCGACGAGCACCCACAACACGATGCCGAGCTCGATGACGAGGTTGGTCGAGGCAATCAGGAAGGCGAGCGCATTCGTCGGATGCGCGCCCTTGACGAAAACGGAGCGGGAGGCGGCAAGCGCGGCGAAAGAGCAGGAGGAGGAGATGAAGCCGAAGAAACCCGCAAGACCCGCCTCCCTGGCGCCCCGCTCGCCCAGAAGCTTCGCCATCTGCTCGCGTGTGACGAGCACCTGGATGCCGGCGGAAATGGCGTATCCGAAAATCAGTGCCCAGAGCGCTTTCCAGAACATGCCCCCGGCGGTGTAGAGCGCTTCCCCAATCTGTTCCACTGCCTGACCTCCGTGCGGTTGTGCTCTCGTCGGCCAAACCGGAACGCCGTTAGCTTGTTCCCGCGGGGTTAGAATCGATCGGGCCGAGAGGGTCGAAGTGCCGCCAAGCCCGCACCGGAAGCCTGTTGTTTTGGCTCCAAGGGAACAAGGCTGCGCGTTGATGGTTCGGATCAGATCAGAATTGGGCCAACTCATCTCGGGAGGAGCCAGAATGAGCAACGAAGACAATCCCCGCGTGCCGAGCGATCCCGGCGGCCTGCCAATAACGTCACCGAGTGCCGATGCTCCACGGGGCGAAAGCACCGAGCGAACCGGTGATGGCGGGGCGGAACGCGACCTTCAGAAAGCGCTCTGGGAAGATCTGGACGAAGGCCGGCGGTTTGCCAAGGAGCAGGTCGAGCAAGTCAAGACGGATGTCACCCGCAAGGCGGAAGGCCAGAAAAACATGGCGGCACGCCAGTTGAGCGGCGTCGCAACAGCCATCGAGAAAGTCGGCGCCGAGCTCGAGCAGTCCGATCGACAGGCGCTTGGCCGCTATGCCAAACAGATCGGCAGTTCGCTTCAGAAATTTGCCCGCGACGTGGAGGGCCGAAGCCTCGGCGAGATCGCTGCCGTGGCCGAAGATTTCGGCCGAAAGCAGCCGCTCGCCTTTCTCGGCATTGCGGCCATTGCGGGTTTGAGCGCCAGCCGCTTCCTCGTCGCCTCTTCTGAACGCCGTACCCGACGGGAACCCGGGCAATCGCCCTCGCCGGATCGGCCGCGTCAAATCCAGGAGGACCTGCGCAATGGTTAATCAACGAGATGATCGCCCGCTGACCGAGCTCCTGACGGGGCTGGTATCGGACATATCCGGCCTCTTCCGCAAGGAAATCGATCTTGCAAAGGCCGAGGCATCGGAAAACCTCAACCGAGCGGTCGGCAGCATAGAAACGCTTCTGATCGGTCTGGTTTTCGCCATCGGCGCCATCGGCGTGCTGTTGGCAGCGGTCGTAAAGGGACTGGCGGCTTTTCTCGTCGTCCAGGGCATGGCCGAGCCGAATGCCGAGGCGCTGTCGGCCGCCGTTGTCGGTGCCGTCGTCGCATTGCTCGCCTGGGCAATGGTGTCGCGCGGTCTTTCGACCTTGCGGGACGGGAGTTTCAAGTTCGACAGAACGGCAGCGTCGTTGCGGCGTGATGTCGACGTCGTGAAGGAGAGAGTGCAATGAACGCTTACGCGCACTCGGCTGCGGAGCTGCAGCGAGAGATCGAGGCCGACCGCGAGAAAATCGAAGCAAGGCTCCATGCGATCCAGGATCGCATGTCGCCCGGCCAGCTGATGGATGAGGTGATCCATTACGCCAGGGCGAGCGGCGGCAACGAATATCTGCACAATCTCGGCGTGGCGCTGCGTTCGAACCCAATTCCGGTGGCCCTCGCCGGAATCAGCATTGCGTGGCTGATCGCCAATCCGGGCTCCCGGGCGCCGCGCTATAATGAACCGGAGAGCGAGCCGGACGACTATCCCCTGGCAACCGTCAACGGTCCGATCAAGCGCACGGGCCCCGTGGAAGAGAGTTTCGGCGAGCGCTACAGCCACTTCGCCGATACGGCGGGCAACCGCTTCCGCGCGCTCACCGATGCCACCGGCCGGCGTGCAGGTCATTTCGTCGACCAGGGCGGAAAGATGTATCGTGGCTTTGCCGACGCGGCCGGCAAGCAGATCGACGACATACGCGACGAGACCGGCGCCCTTTTCGACGAGGCCAGCGGCTGGACATCCAGGACATGGCGGCAGGTGAGTGAATCGACGAGCCGCCTGGTTCACTCCATCGCCGAGACCGGCAGATCCGTCGCCGGAAGCGTACGCACCGCCGGCCGATCGGTGGAAGAGGAGAGCGCCCGCCTGAACGCAGCTATCCTCAGGCATTTCCGCGATCAGCCGCTGGTGGGCGGGGCGCTCGCCTTCGCCGTGGGCGCTGCCATCGGAGCCGCGCTGCCTCGTACCGAGACCGAGGACGAGGCGGTGGGCGAGGTGTCGGACCGGATGCGCGAAGAACTCGCCGACAGGGCGAATGAGGCGGCTGGCGAGGCGGTGGCCGCTGCCGAAAACGTCGTGCAAAAATCGAGCGATGCCGCACTCGAAGCTCACGACGCCGCCCTCGAGCGCCTGCGGCAAACGCTTCGGGAAGGATAGCTGCTCGACCCTGACGACCTGTGGGCGCAAGACGGACGGTGGAACGGAGCGTCAGGAGGAAGACGAGGCGGATATGGACGAGCGACGGGACGCGGAGAGGGAATCGAGCCCCGGCTCCCCGGGTGACTTGCGCGACGTTTTCTGGCGTCTCGCTGCCCAGATCAGGGACGACCGCGTGACGCTGGTCGCAGCCGGCGTGACCTTCTATCTCATTCTTTCTCTCTTTCCAGCGATGGCCACGCTCGTCTCGATCTACGGCCTCGTCTCGGATCCGGCCACCATTGCCAATCAGATCTCCTTCCTCTCGGCGGTCCTGCCCGCCGAGTCGCTCAAGATCGTCACGGACCAGTTGAATACGCTGGCCTCGCAGACGGCGTCGAGCCTCAGCATCGGCTTTCTGGTGGGGTTGCTCGTGGCGCTCTGGAGCGCGCGCAATGGCGTCTCGGCGCTGTTCGAGGCGATGAACATCGCTTATGACGAGGAAGAGAAGCGCGGCATCGTCCGGCTGACGCTGTTGAGCCTCGGCTTCACGCTGGGCGGCCTCCTGCTTATCGCTGTCCTTATCGCGGCGATCGCGGTCCTGCCCGCATTCTTTGCCCTGTTCCCCGGTGAACTCTGGCTGGAAAACGTGGCGAAGCTCGTGCGATGGCCTGTGCTGGTCCTGGTCCTTGGCGCGGCAATCATGGTGCTCTACCGCTACGGCCCGAGCCGCGAACCGGGCAAACTCAAGTGGCTGGCCTGGGGCGTGGGTTTCAGCCTGGTCTCGTGGCTGGCCGCTTCGGTGCTGTTCTCCTATTACATCGACAACTTCGCCAATTACAACGCGACCTACGGCACGCTGGGTGCGGCGATCGGCTTCATGCTCTGGATCTGGCTCTCCACCTTGATTGTGATCGTCGGCGCCGAACTCAACGCCGTGCTGGAAAAGACGGCGCGGGTCTCCAGGCAGGCCGGCGCGAAGGATTAGCAATGGCGGCCCTTTCTCTCCGCCGCCCATTCCTCCTATAGTAGCGGTGCGGAAATCCACAGCGAAGGCGGTTGCAATGTTGAAGCGCGCGATGGTTGCTCGGAACGACTATGACTACTGCGTGATCGGTGGCGGGATCATCGGCCTCGCAACGGCCGGCGAACTGATCCGGCGCGAGCCCGGAGCGCGGCTGCTCGTGCTGGAAAAGGAGGATCGGCCGGGCCTTCATCAAACCGGTCACAACAGTGGCGTCATTCATGCCGGCATCTACTATCAGCCCGGGTCCCTGAAGGCGCGGCTCTGCCGGGAGGGAGCGCGGGCGACGAAGGAGTTCTGTTCGCGCAACGGGATTGCATTCGAGGAGTGCGGAAAGCTTCTCGTCGCCACGAACGATCTCGAGATGGAACGCATGGAGGCACTGGCCGCCCGGGCCGTGCAGAACGGAATCGGGTTCGAGCGCTTCGATCATGGTCGGCTGCGCGCTGCCGAACCGTCGATCACGGGACTCGGCGCATTGCTTGTGCCGTCCACCGGCATCGTCGACTATGGCGCCGTCTGCGCGGCCATGGCCGCGGAGATCGTCGAGAGGGGCGGCCAAGTCGCGTTCAAGGCGCGGGTGACCGCAATCGACGAGCGGGAGAGCGGCGTCACGGTCGAGGCGGGCGGCGAGACGTTCCGGGCCGCGCGGCTGGTCGCCTGTGCCGGGCTGCAATCGGACCGGCTGGCGCTTGTCGCCGGATTGGCGATCGATCACCGAATCGTACCCTTCAGGGGCGAATATTACACGCTGCCGGCAAGCCGGGCGACGATCGTCCGGCACCTGATCTATCCGATCCCGGATCCGGACCTGCCCTTTCTCGGCGTGCATCTGACGCGGATGATCGATGGCAGCGTCACGGTCGGGCCGAATGCCGTGCTCGGCTTCGCCCGCGAAGGCTATGAAAAGGGCAGCGTGGACTGGAAGGACATTGCCGACATGACCGGCTTTGCCGGCTTCTGGCGGGTGTTGGCCAAGAACTGGCGCTCCGGTCTCGACGAGTTCGGTGGTTCTCTGTCGAGGCGGCGCTATCTCGAAAAGTGCCGCAAATATTGTCCGTCCCTGACGCTTGCCGATCTGACGCGGCCGGGCGCCGGCATCCGGGCGCAGGCGGTCATGCGCGACGGGACCCTCGTGCACGACTTTCTGTTCGTGGCCTCCGAGCGCATGCTGCATGTCTGCAACGCCCCGTCGCCGGCGGCCACTTCCGCCATCCCCATTGCAAGCATGATCGTCGATCGCCTGCTCGAAAACCGGGTGACGCCGAGACCGCGGACCAATCCTGAAGCCGTTTAAGCAGCAGAGCCCGTAGGACCGGTGTTGCTCCCACAGGCGCGGCAACGTATTTCTCTTGTCGACAAGAGGAATGCCAGATGACCCGAAGCGACACCGACGCCAATTTCACTCCGGAGCGCAAGCGCGGCTCCGGCGTCAAGATGGTCTATGACACCCTGCGCGACGAGATCCTCGATCTCGTGCTGCCCCCTGGCAGCCCGGTCGACGAGGTGCAACTCGCCGAACGTTTCAAGCTGTCGCGCACGCCGATCCGCGAGGCGCTTGTCCGGCTCGCGGGCGAAGGGCTGATCGACACCCTGCCCAACCGGTCGACGATGGTGTCGAACATCGACTTCCTCAATCTGCACACCTATTTCGACGCGCTGGTGCTGATGTATCGGGTGACGGCGCGATTGGCGGCCGAGCACCACCGTACTGAGGACCTGGAGGTGATCCGCGCCCGCCAGGCGGAGTTCAAGGCCGCCGTCGAGGCACAGGACGCGCTGGCGATGATCGCCACCAATGCGGCCTTCCACTCGGCCATCGCCGAGGCCGGACGCAATTCCTATTTCACCGGTCTCTTCAACCGGTTGCTCGACGAAGGGCGGCGGATCCTTCGGCTTTACTACCAGTCCTATGAAGACCGGCTGCCGCAGCGCTTCGTCGACGAGCATGAGGAGATGATCGCCGCCATTGCAGCACGCGATCTCGAGACCGCCGACCGGCTGGCCCGGACGCATGCCGAGCAGATCGTCGATCAGATACGGACGCTCTTCGCCCGCAAGGGGCGGCTGAATATCAGCCTGTGACGCGGAATTCTGTCGACAAATAAAATACAAGGTGTATTATCCCTCCTGGATCGGTCGGAAGACGTGCCGGTGGCGGCGCCCTTTCCCGCTGTAAGTCTTTGAACCAATGCGTCGAGCTTTCCGAAAATCGTTTCTGATTTTCGAGCCGATGCGCGACAGCCAACAGGAGTTCGCAAATGAAGGCGAAGATTTTTTCCGGTGTCATTCCGGCGCTGATGACGCCCTGCAAGGAAGACCGCAGCCCGGACTTCGATGCCCTCGTCCGCAAAGGCAAGGAATTGATCGGAGAAGGCATGTCCGCGGTCGTCTATTGCGGCTCGATGGGCGACTGGCCGCTCCTGACGGACGCGCAGCGCATGGAAGGCGTCGAACGGCTGGTGCAGGCGGGCGTGCCCGTCATCGTCGGCACCGGTGCCGTCAACAGCGCCGCGGCCGTCGCGCATGCGGCGCATGCGGAGAAGGTGGGCGCTGAGGGTCTCATGGTGATCCCGCGGGTCCTCTCGCGCGGGCCCTCTCTCGCAGCGCAGAAGGCGCATTTCAAGGCGATCCTTTCTGCCGCCCAGAACACGCCGGCGGTGATCTACAACAGCCCCTATTACGGTTTCGCCACGCGCGCCGATCTCTTCTTCGCGCTGCGCGCCGAGCATCCGAACCTCGTCGGCTTCAAGGAATTCGGCGGGCCTGCCGACTTGCGCTATGCGGCCGAACACATCACCAGCCGCGACGAGGGCGTGTCGCTGATGATCGGTGTCGACACCGCTGTCTTCCACGGCTACGTGAATTGCGGCGCGACCGGCGCGATCACCGGCATCGGCAACGTCCTGCCGAAGGAGGTGATCCATCTTTGCAAACTGTCGGAAGCTGCCGCCCGCGGCGATGTGGAAGCGCGCCGGCGTGCCCTGGAACTCGAGCAGGCGCTGGCAGTCCTCTCCTCCTTCGACGAAGGCCCCGACCTCGTCCTCTATTTCAAGCACATGATGGTGCTGAAGGGGGAGAAGGAATATACCCTGCATTTCAACGAAACCGATGCGCTGACCGATAGCCAGCGCGGCTATGTCGAGGCACAGTTCAAGCTGTTCAACAGCTGGTATGCCGAGTGGAGCAAGCTCCCCGGCGCCGAGGAAGCCTAGTAGCGCGTCCGAAGGCAGGACGCTCCCACGCTTGACGGTTTTGAGAAAGGAAACGCGAATGGCGGTCATCTCAAAGCGCGACGACCGCGCTGCGAGCAGCCGATGACGGGCGAAGCTGACGTCATCGTGATCGGTGCCGGGGTCATCGGGCTCTCCGCGGCGATTGCGGCGCAGGCGCGCGGGCTGTCGGTCACCGTGCTCGACCGGGAGGGCCCTGCCGCCGGCGCATCCGCCGGCAATGCCGGGGCCTTCGCCTTTACCGACATCCTGCCGCTCGCCTCGCCGGGCATCCTGAGGCAGGCGCCGAAATGGCTTCTCGATCCGCTCGGGCCGCTGACGGTGCCGCCCGCCTACGCACTCAGGATCGCGCCGTGGCTGTTCCGCTTCTGGCGCGCCTGCGCGCCCGGGCGAGTCGCCCGTTCGACCGCGGCGCAAACGGCCTTGATGGACATCTCGAAGGCGGAACTGGAGCCGTTCCTGAAGCAGACCGGCACGATGCCCATGCTGCGCAAGGAGGGCAACCTGCAGGTCTATGAGGGCGAAGCGGAGTTCAAGGCCTCGCTTGCCGGCTGGAAGGCGCGGGCGGAGCACGGCATCGCGTTCCGCCACCTAGACGCGGCCGGCATGGCCGATATCCAGCTGGGCCTCGCGCCGCGCTTCACCCACGGGACCTTCACGCCCGGCTGGTATTCCATAGCCGACCCGAAGCTCTATACGCTGGCGCTGGCGGATCACCTCCGCGCCAAAGGCGGCGCGATCGAGCGGGCGGAGGTTATGGCGCTACGTCCTGTCGAGGACGGCGTAGAGGTGCTCGCTACGGACGGCACGGCGCGTCGGGCGGCGCAGGTCGTCCTTGCGGCGGGAGCCTTCTCCCACCGGATCGCCAGAACCATCGGCGAGCGCATCCCGCTCGAGACCGAGCGCGGCTACAACACGACGCTTCCCTTCGATGCCTTCGATCTGCGCACCCAGGTCACCTTCGGCGGCCACGGCTTCGTCGTCACGCGCCTCTCGACCGGCATCCGCGTCGGCGGTGCCGTGGAACTCGGCGGTCTCGAACTGCCGCCGAATTTCCGCCGGGCGGAGGCCATGCTGAAGAAGGCGAAAGCCTTCCTGCCGGGACTGAAGTGCGAGGGCGGCGTGCAATGGATGGGATTTCGTCCCTCGCTGCCGGACAGCCTGCCGGCGATCGGCCGCGCCCGCGCCGCGCCGCGGGTGATCCATGCTTTCGGTCACGGTCATCTCGGTCTCACCCAATCCGCCGGCACCGCCCGCATTGTCGCCGATCTGCTGACGGACGCGACCCCCGCTATCGACATCGCATCCTTTTCGCCGCAAAGATTCAGCTAGAGGTTTCGCCAATGACCACCCATACCTTCTCCTGCATCGACGGGCACACCTGCGGGAACCCCGTCCGGCTCGTTTCCGGGGGCGGCCCGCGTATTGAGGGCGCCAACATGCTGGAAAAGCGGGCGCATTTCCTGCGCGAGTTCGACTGGATCCGCACCGGCCTGATGTTCGAGCCGCGCGGCCACGACATGATGTCCGGCTCCATCCTCTATCCACCGACGCGGCCGGATTGCGACGTCGCGGTGCTGTTCATCGAGACGTCCGGCTGTCTGCCGATGTGCGGGCACGGCACCATCGGCACGATCACCATGGGAATCGAAAACGGCCTGATCACCCCGCGCGAGCCCGGGAAGCTGTCGATCGACGCGCCGGCCGGCAAGGTGGACATCACCTATCGGCAGGAAGGACGCTTCGTCGAGGAGGTGCGGCTTACCAATGTTCCCGGCTTCCTTCATGCGGAAGGGCTGACCGCGGAGGTCGAGGGGCTCGGCGAGATCGTCGTGGACGTCGCCTATGGCGGCAACTTCTACGCCATTGTCGAGCCGCAGAAGAACTTCCGCGACATGGCCGACCACACGGCGGGAGAGCTTGTCGGCTGGAGCCCGAAACTGCGGGCCGCCCTCAACGCCAAGTACGAATTCGTCCACCCCGAACATTCGGAAATCCGGGGCCTCAGTCATATCCAGTGGACGGGCAAGCCGACGCAGACGGGCGCCCATGCCCGCAACGCGGTGTTCTATGGGGAGAAGGCCATCGACCGTTCGCCCTGCGGCACCGGCACCTCCGCCCGGATGGCGCAGCTCGCCGCCAAGGGCAAGCTCAAGATCGGCGACGAATTCGTGCATGAATCGATCATCGGCTCCTTGTTCAAGGGCCGGGTCGAGGCGGCGACCGAGGTCGCGGGCCGCGATGCGATCATCCCGTCCATCGCCGGCTGGGCGCGGATGACCGGCTACAACACCATCTTCATCGACGACCGTGATCCCTTCGCGCATGGCTTCGTGGTGAAATGACCGAGCAGCAACCCGCGCGCGGCATTCTTGGAGGCTCGGCCGAGGGGCCGGTCATCGTCGCGCGCGAGGCGCTGAGCTTCTGGGGCGGGGTCGATCCCGCGAGCGGGCGTGTTATCGACGTGCACCATCCCCTGCAGGGCGTCACGCTCGGCGGGTCCATTCTCATGATGCCGTCGAGCCGTGGCTCCTGTTCGGGGTCGGGCGTGCTCCTGGATCTCGTGCTGACCGGCCGTGCTCCCGCCGCGCTCATATTTTCGGAAGCCGAGGACGTGCTGACGCTCGGCGCGCTGATCGCGACCGAGATGTTCGAAAAAACGCTGCCGGTCCTGCGCCTGGCGCCGGATGCCTTCGCGGCCCTTTCGCGGGCGAAGTCGGCCCGCATCGGCGACGATGCGATAGAAGCCGATGGCCGGACGATCCCGGTCTCCCCACCAGCCACCGCCGCGCTCGACCTCTCGGATGCCGATCGGGCCATGTTGGACGGGCGCGAGGGTATCGCGGTGCAGCAGGCCATGCGCATCGTCTGCGCCATGGCGGTCGGGCAGGGCGCGCGCGATCTCGTGGAGGTGACCCGGGGCCATATCGACGGCTGCATCTATGCGAGCCCCGCGAACCTCATCTTTGCCGAGAAGATGGCCGAACTCGGTGCCAAGGTCCGGGTGCCGACCACCATGAACGCCATTTCCGTCGACCACGCCAACTGGCCGCAGCAGGGCGTTCCGCCGGCCTTCGGCAAAGCGGCGGCGCGGCTTGCCGACGCCTATGTCCGCATGGGATGCCGGCCGACCTTCACCTGCGCGCCCTATCTGCTCGACGATGCGCCCGGGACCGGCGACGTGATCGCCTGGGCGGAATCGAACGCCGTGATCTTCGCCAACAGCGTGCTCGGCGCGCGTACTGCCAAGCACCCCGATTTTCTCGACCTCTGCATCGCGCTCACCGGACGGGCGCCGCGCTCGGGCGTTTATCTCGATCACAATCGCGAAGCCCGCCGCGTCGTCGACGTGGAGCTTCCGGATTACGTGGACGATGCGTTCTGGCCGCTGATCGGCTATCTTGCCGGGCGGGCCGCCCCCGATCGCATTCCGCTCCTCCGCGGTCTCGCTCCGGCAGAGCCTTCGCGCGATGACCTGAAGGCGCTCTGCGCTGCCTTCGGCACGACGTCGGCCGCGCCGATGCTGCATATCGAGGGCGTGACGCCCGAGGCGGATGGCGTCGCTGCCGATGCGGATCATGCGAGGATCGGCCGTGCCGAGATGATGGCGGCCTGGTCGCTCCTGAACAAGGGACCGGAGGAGGTGCAACTCGTCGCGATCGGCAGCCCGCACGCCTCGCTGTCGGAGTGTCGCGCGCTGGCCGCGGCGTTTGGCGGTCGCAGGCGGCACCCGGGCGTCGCCGTTGTCGTCACGGCGGGGCAGGAGGTGATCGCGGCGGCACGCAGAGAAGGCACGCTCGCGGGGCTCGAGGCAAGCGGTATAGAGGTCCTGCCCGACCTCTGCTGGTGCTCGATTTCGGAGCCGGTCTTCCCGATACGGACCCGCGCGGTGATGACGAACTCCGGCAAATACGCCCATTATGGTCCCGCTCTCTCCGGTCGCGCGGTCCGTTTCGGCAGCCTCGCCGATTGCGTCGAGGCGGCTCTGACCGGGCGCGCGCCTCAGCGGTTGCCGAATTGGCTTTCCTGAGAGGAGTTGCGATGCGCAGCACCAAGACCATCCATGTGATCTCTGCCCATGCCGAAGGCGAGGTCGGTGACGTGATCGTCGGCGGCGTAGCGCCTCCGCCCGGCGAGACGATCTGGGAGCAGAGCCGCTGGATCGCCCGAGATCTGAGCCTGCGCAACTTCGTTCTCAACGAGCCGCGCGGCGGGGTTTTCCGCCACGTCAATCTGCTGGTGCCGCCGAAGCACCCGGAGGCCGACGCCGCCTTCATCATCATGGAGCCGGAAGACACACCGCCGATGTCGGGCTCCAATTCGATCTGCGTTGCGACAGTGCTGCTCGACAGTGGCATTCTGCCGATGAAGGAGCCGGTGACGGAGATCACCCTCGAAGCCCCTGGCGGACTCGTCCGGGTGCGCGCGGAGTGCCGCGACGGCAAGGCCGAACGTATTCTCGTCCGCAACCTGCCGAGCTTCGCCGACCGGCTGGACGCAAAGCTCGAGGTTGAAGGGATCGGCACGCTGACTGTCGACACCGCCTATGGCGGCGACAGCTTCGTGATCGTCGATGCGCCATCCATGGGCTTCCGCCTCACTGCGGAGGAGGCGCATGACATTGCCCGCCTCGGCGTCCGGATCACCAAGGCGGCCAATGCCCAGCTCGGCTTCCATCACCCGGAAAATCCCGATTGGGATCACTTCTCCTTCTGCCTGTTCGCCGGCGCCGTCGAGCGCGGTGAAGACGGCCTTCGCACCGGTTCGGCCGTGGCGATCCAGCCGGGCAAGGTCGACCGCTCGCCGACAGGCACGGCGCTTTCGGCGCGGATGGCCGTGCTCAAGGCGCGCGGCGAAATGGGCGAGGGGGAGCAACTGACGGCGGTATCGCTGGTCGGCTCGACCTTTTCCGGCCGTATTGTCGGCACAACCAGGGTCGGCGACCGGCCGGCGATCCTGCCGGAAATCTCGGGCCGCGCCTGGATCACTGGCATCCACCAGCACATGCTCGATCCGTCGGATCCGTGGCCGGAGGGTTATCGCCTCACCGACACCTGGGGTGCGCGCTGAACGAGCAGGCTAGAGCATGATCCGACCGGAGTGAAACGAGGATCGATAAGATCATGCGTCAGAAAGAAAGCGTTAGAGCGCCGATCTGATCCAGTCAGATCGAAACGCGCTCTAACGCGGCGCCGATCGCCGCGTCGCGAGCCAGCTGCCGACGGCGATCAGCCCCAGCAAGAGTGAAGCGGCGCCCATGCGTGCCGTCTCACCGGAGACGACGGGTGCGAAGGCGTTGGCCTCGGTGCCGAAGGACCCGCGCGTGCGGTGCAGACCCCGTACGGGTGTTTCGAGATTGTCCTTCCGGTCGGCCGGCAAAAGTCGTTGCGTCTCTTGCGCCTCGAAAGCCTGCCTTGACAGGAGGCGGTCAAGAAAGCCCGGAGCAACGATGTTTCCGAGGATGACCTTGACGGTGCTGAGCCCGACCCAGATTTCGCGATCGTGCTGACGCGCGGCCCTGAAGATGGCTGCCGCCGCCGTTTCCGGCTGTATGACCGGAGGAACCGGACGGGGTTCATGGTCGAGATGGGTGCGGGCCCAGTCGAATTGCGGCGTGTTGACAGCTGGCAACTGCACCATCGTCAGGCGAATGTTGCTGCCCTCATGCAGAAGCTCGCAGCGCAAGGAATCGGTGAAGCCGCGGATGGCGTGCTTTGCCCCGCAATAGGCCGCCTGAAGCGGAATTCCGCGATAGGCAAGCGCGGATCCGACCTGGACGATCGTCCCGCGGTTGCGGCGGCGCATCTTTCGCAGCGCCGCCATGGTCCCGTAGACGTAGCCGAGATAGGTGACCTCCGTCACGCGCCGGAACTCCTCAGGCGTCGCGTCCGCGACCGGCGCAAAGACCGTTGCCATTGCATTGTTCACCCAGACGTCGATCGGGCCGAGTCTTTCCTCCACCTCTTCAGCAGCCGCAAAGACGGCGTCGGGGTCGGCGACATCGATTGGGACCGCCAGGGCCCTCGCGCCTGTCGCCTCCATCTCCGCCGCCGTTTCCTTGAGCGACGCGGCATCGCGAGCGATCAGGGCCACGGCGGCACCGGCGCGGGCGAAGCGGCGTGCGGTGGCGCGACCAACGCCGGCCGATGCCCCGGTCACGACGACGACGTCGCCTCTATATTTGAAAGCGCGTCCGCTCATGGCTCATGCCTCCGGGTGGATCAGCGTCAATCCCGTCTCCGGGTCGTGCTTTTTGCGCAGATGTGCCGGGGATTCCGTGAGCACGATCTCGAGCGTGGGCCTGACGTGCGCTTCAGCGAGATGGCCGGCAATGGCGGTGCCGTCGCGTCTTCCGAGCACGGCATGGATATGGATGGCGCGTTTTCCGTCCGGAGCGAGCGCCACGTCGCCGTTGAGAGTGGCGACCTCCACCTGCTCGTTCACGGGAATTTGAAGATAGGTCTTTGCCTCCCAGTCGAAGTAGCGCATTTCCGCGTCGCTGAAGGCGCCGATCGCCGAAAACTGCGAGGCCGACAGCTGCTCGCGCTCGGCGAAATCCAAGAGGCACGCCATCACCCTGTCGCCCTTTTCCAGCACAAGGGCAAAGGTGCGCTGGCCGTCGTTCTCGGCGAGAAGTTTGCTCTGCATGATTTGACCTCCACGGGATAGGAGCCGCAGGCGCGGCGGTCCGTGCGGCAGTTGACGAATTTGCCCGCCGCGTCGCGCGGCCTCGCCCGGCAAACCCGAGCGGACGCTCTTTGTTCCGTCGCCGGGATCGTGGCGGCATCCGCGGGGAACATAAGCTTTGGAGCTCGGTTTAACCTGAAGGGGCAGCGACCGGCGGAGGCCGACCCATCAAGCCGACAGTGATCGTTCCACAGAAATCCGGAGAATAGCGATGGCCAAACCAACTGCAGCCGACATCCTCGTCGACACATTGATCGATTGGAACGTCGATACGATCTTCGGCATTCCGGGCGACGGGATCAACGGTATTATCGAGGCACTGCGCACCCGGCAGGACCAGATACGCTTCATCCAGGTGCGGCACGAGGAGGCGGCGGCGCTCGCGGCCTGCGGTTATGCCAAGTGGACCGGGAGGCTCGGCGTTTGCATCGCCACGTCCGGCCCCGGCGGCATCCACCTCTTGAACGGGCTTTATGACGCCAAGCTCGATCGCCAGCCGGTGCTTGCCATTACCGGCCTGCAATTCCACGACCTCTTGCACACTTATACCCAGCAGGACGTGGAGCTCGACAAGCTGTTCGTCGACGTCTGCGTCTACAATGCCCGGGTCATGGGGACGAACCATGTCGAGAACACGGTCGAGCTCGCCTGCCGCACGGCACTTGCCTATCGCGGCGTGGCGCACGTCACCATGCCGGTCGACGTGCAATCCATGCCGGTCGATGCAAGCCATCGCTCCAAGCGCAACGTGGCCGAGCATGTCTCCGATCTCATGGCCGTCTCGGCGCAGCTGCCGAGCGACGAGCAGGTCGCCCGCGCCGCTTCCATCCTCAATGGCGGCAAAAAGACGGTGATCCTTGCCGGCCGGGGCGCGCTCGGCGCTCGCGAGGAAATCGCCGCACTGGCCGAGCGGCTCGGCGCGCCCGTCGTCAAGCCGCTGCTCGGCAAGGCGGTCTTGCCGGACGACAGCCCCTATTCCACCGGCGGCATCGGTTTGCTCGGCACCAAGCCATCCCAGGAGGCGCTCGAACAATGCGACACGCTGCTGATCGCCGGCAGCAACTTTCCCTATATCGAATTTTATCCGGAGCCGGGGCAGGCGCGTGCCGTTCAGATCGAGCTCGATCCGCAGCGCGTCGGCTTGCGCTACCCCGTCGAGGCGGCGCTAATCGGCGATACCGCGAAGGTGCTGGCGGCGCTGCTGCCGCGGCTCGACTACCGCGAGGATCGCTCCTTCCTCGAAACGGCGCAGGCCGGCATGAAGGAATGGCGCGAGCTGTTGGCAGAACGCGGTACCCGGCAGGACATGCCGATGAAGCCGCAGGTGGTGGCACACGAGCTCAACAAGTTTCTGACGGATGATGCGATCATCGCAACCGATTCCGGCACCATCACCACCTGGGCGGCCCGGCACCTGATGATCCGGGGCAACATGCAGTTCTCCTGCTCCGGCAACCTCGCCACCATGGCCTGCAGCCTGCCCTACGCGGTCGCCGCAGCCACGGCCTATCCCGGACGGCAGGTCGTCTGCTTCGTCGGCGATGGCGGGCTGACCATGCTGATGGGCGAACTTGCAACCTGCGCGAAATATGACCTCGACGTGAAGATCGTCGTCATCAAGAACAATACGCTCGGCCAGATCAAATGGGAGCAGATGGTCTTCCTCGGCAATCCCGAATATGTCTGTGACCTGCAGCCGATCGACTTCGCCACCGTGGCCAGGGGATTCGGGCTGAAGAGCTTCGTCATCGAGGATCCGGCCGAATGCGCCGAAACCCTGCGTGAGGCGCTTGCCGCGCCGGGCCCGGTGCTCGTCGAGGCGGTCGTCGACCCGCATGAGCCGCCGATGCCGCCGAAGGCAACCCTGAAGCAGGCGGCACACCTTGCCGAGTCGCTTGCCCGCGGCACGCCGGCACGGGGCAAGATCGCGCTCACCATCGCCTCGGATACGGTGCGGGAACTTGTCTGATGGGAAAAGACGCACGCAGGCCCGAAGCTCGGCTTTCACGGCCGAGTGTCCGGGCTTTCCGGATCCCGACCGACGCAGCGGAGGCCGACGGCACACTGGAATGGGAGGCAACCACCCTGGTGCTGGTCGAGATCGCCGCTGCCGGCAAGACGGGGCTCGGCTATAGCTATGCCAGCGCCGGTGCCTGCGCGGTCATCGACGGTGCCCTTGCCGAGGTCATCGAGGATGCGGACGCCTTCGACATACCCGGACTTTGGAAGGAGATGGTCGGGACCGTGCGCAATTTCGGCTGGCGGGGCATCTGCGCATCGGCGATCTCGGCCGTCGATGTGGCACTGTGGGACCTCAAGGCGAAGCTCATCGAGGTTCCACTCGTCCGGCTTCTCGGCCGCGCGCGGGAGGTGGTGCCGATCTACGGCAGCGGCGGCTTCACCTCCTATACCGACGAGCGTCTCGCCGCGCAGCTCTCGGGCTGGGTCGAAGAGGACGGCTGCCGCGCCGTAAAGATGAAGGTCGGGCGGCCATCCGACCATCATCTGCAGCGGTTGCGGATCGCCCGTTCGGCAATCGCCGGAGCGGAACTCTATATCGATGCCAACGGCGCCTTCGACCGCAAGGAGGCGCTGGCCTTTGCGGCTGTCAGCGCCGAGCTGGGGGTGACCTGGTTCGAGGAGCCGGTGTCGAGCGACGATCTCGAAGGCCTGCGCCTGATACGCGACCGTGGGCCGCCGGGGATGCGCATCGTCGCCGGGGAGTATGGCTACGAGCCTTTCTACTTCCGCAGCATGCTCGGGGCGGGGGCGGTCGACGTGCTGCAGGCGGATGCCACGCGCTGCGGCGGCTTTACCGGCTTCCTTCTCGCCGCCGCACTCGCAGACGCGCACAACGTGCCGCTGTCCGCCCATACCGCACCGGCCCTGCATCTGCCGGTCGCGGCAGCGGCACCGCGGCTGATGAATGTGGAGTGGTTCCATGACCATGTCCGTATCGAGCGGATGTTGTTCGACGGTGCCCCGGTGCCGCGGGGTGGAACGATCCGGCCGGATCTTGCCCGCCACGGCCTCGGCCTGACGTTCAAGGACAAGGATGCGGAAAAATACGCCCTTTAGGCGGACGACCGGGAGAACGCGATGGCGCACACGATAATGATCGACCGCCGCCGCAGCACGGGTGGCGAGCGCGTGACCGAGGCCTTCGTCGCGGTGCCGGAGGATAGGCGGCAGGCGCTCGGCAGCGCCTTGCGGCGCTCGGTCGAGGGCGAGGTGCGGTTCGATGCCGGCAGCCGCGCGCTCTACGCCACAGACGCCTCGAACTACCGCCAAGTACCGCTCGGCGTCGTTCTGCCCCGCACGCTCGTCGATGTGGTTGCGACGGTTGCGCTTTGCCGCGAGCATGACGCACCGCTCCTGCCGCGCGGCGGCGGAACGAGTCTTGCCGGAGAGGGCTGTAATGTCGCGGTCGTGCTCGACTTCTCGAAATATCTTAACCGGGTCGTCTCGCTGGATCCGCAGCGCCGCCTGGCCGAGGTCGAGCCTGGATGCGTGCTCGACAGTCTGCGCGATGCTGCGGAGGCGCATGGCCTGACCTTTGGTCCAGACCCCGCGACCCACGACCACAATACGCTGGGCGGGATGATCGGCAACAATTCGTGCGGCGTGCATTCGGTCATGGCAGGCCGGACCTCGGACAATGTCGAGGCGCTCGACGTCCTCACCTATGGCGGTGCAAGGATGACCGTTGGCCGCACGAGCGACGACGATTTTCGCGGGATCGTCGCCGCGGGCGGCCGCCGAGCCGAGATATACAGAGCTCTCGATGACTTCCGCCGCAGATACGGCGATCTCATCCGAGAGCGCTATCCGAAGATCCCGAGACGCGTGTCGGGTTACGAGAATCTCGACGAGCTCCTGCCCGAGAACGGCTTCAATGTCGCCCGCGCGCTCGTCGGCACGGAGGCGACCTGCGTCACCGTGCTCGGGGCGACGCTCGGTCTCGTGCCGAGCCCGGCCGCCCGGGTGCTCGCAATCGTCGGGTTCGAGGACATCTTCGCAGCCGCCGACGCCGTGCCCGACGTGCTGCGCCACGGGCCGATCGGACTTGAGGGCATCGATGACCTTCTCGTTCGCTTCGTCAGGCAGAAACATCTCTACCCCGAGGATCTGGACGCGCTGCCGGAAGGTGGCGGCTGGCTGGTTGCCGAATTCGGCGATGATGACCGCGAGGCCGCTATCCATGCGGCGGAGCGGGCCCTTTCAGAATTCAGCCGGAAAGGCCGCGCCACTGCACTCATTCAGGACGAGGAACGACAGGAAAGTATCTGGAAATTGCGCGAAGCGGCGCTCGCCGCGACGGCGCATGTGCCGGACATGCCGGAAACCTGGCCCGGCTGGGAGGACAGTGCCGTACCGCGCGAGGCGCTCGGCCGCTATCTGCGCGACCTCAAATCCCTGCTGCACGAGCACGGCTACGAAGCGTCGTTCTATGGTCATTTCGGTGACGGGCTCGTCCATTGCCGCATTCCGTTCGATCTCAGAACCGAAGCGGGTGTCGCCAACTGGCAGCGCTTTCTCGACAAGGCCGCCGAGCTTGTCGCCCGCTATGGCGGTTCGATCTCCGGGGAACATGGCGACGGCCAGGCCCGCGGCGCGCTGATCGAGACGATGTACGGCAGCGAACTGGTCCAGGCCTTTCGTGAGTTCAAGGCGATCTGGGACCCGGCAGGCCGAATGAATCCGGGGAAGGTCGTCGATCCCTTCCCGATCACCTCCAATCTGCGCGTCGGGCCGAGCTACCAACCGCCCGAAGCGGCGCATGTCTTTGCCTATGAGGAAGACGGCGGCAGTTTCACCAGAGCGACCCGGCGCTGCGTCGGCGTTGGCGCCTGCCGCCGGACCGACAGCAGCGAGGGCGTGATGTGCCCGAGCTATATGGCGACGCGCGAAGAGAAGCATTCGACACGCGGTCGTGCTCGTCTTCTCTTCGAAATGCTGCACGGCGGCGCGATCACCGACGGCTGGAAGAGCCGCGAAGTCGAGGAGGCGCTGGATCTATGCCTTGCCTGCAAGGGCTGCAAGAGCGATTGCCCGGTAAAGGTGGACATGGCCACCTACAAGGCCGAGTTCCGCGCACAGCACTATGCGGGCCGGCTCAGGCCGCGGGCCGCCTATTCCATGGGACTTATCCATCGATGGTCGCGCCTCGCCGGCGCCGTTCCCTGGCTCGCCAACGCGTTCACCCAGACCCCGGGCCTCTCGGCCGCCGCGAAATGGGCCGGCGGCATTGCGCCGGAGCGGCGCCTGCCGGCCTACGCCGCCGAGACCTTCACACATTGGTTCCGCAGGCACGAAGCGAAGACCGGCGGCGGCCGGCGCGTGCTGCTGTGGCCGGATACGTTCAACAATTACTTCCGGGTCGGCACGGCGATCGCCGCGACCGAGGCGCTGGAGGCGCTCGGTTACCACGTCGTGATCCCCGACAGGACGCTCTGCTGCGGCCGTCCGCTCTATGATTGGGGCCGCCTGAAGGAGGCGAAGGCGCTGTGGCAGCGGACCTTCGATGCGCTCGCGCCGGAACTGCGCGAAGGCACCCCGATCGTCGGCCTCGAGCCGGCCTGCGTCAGCGCCTTCCGCGACGAGCTTCCCGGGCTCTTCCCGGGCGACGAGCGTGCCCGTCGTTTGGCCGACAACACCTCGCTTCTGACGGAGTTCCTCGCCCGCGAGCGGACCGATCGGATCGGAAACACGGGCGGCCGCGCGCTCGTTCAGATCCATTGCCATCACCATGCGGTTCTCGACGCCGAAGCGGAGCGGCAGGTCCTCGATCGCCTCGGTCTTGACTACGAGATCATGGCTTCGGGCTGCTGCGGCATGGCCGGTTCCTTCGGACTGGAGAAGGCGAAATATGCCGTCGCGATGAATGCGGCGGAGCGGGTGCTGCTGCCGACCGTCCGCTCCGCGCCGGAGGATAGGATCATTCTCGCCAATGGCTTCAGTTGCCGCGAACAGATCGAGCAGGGGAGCGGCCGGCAGACCCTGCATGTCGCGGAGCTCCTGGCTCGCTCGCTTCAGCGCTAGCGCATCGGCCCGAAAATCCTACCCGATTTTCGGAAAGCTCGATGCGCAGCTTCAAAGTGTTATAGCGACCTTTGCGCGCCTGGTGCGGCTGCCCGAGCCGCACAAACCTGACGTCGTCTATGCCACTCCCTTTCAACCTTTTCCGGATTTCCCGCCTCGCTGTCCTTCGGACTGCTTGCCCGACTGCGAGCCTTCGGCCGAGATCGACTCCTGCCGCTTACCGCGCTGCACCTGTATTTTCCRGCTTCTTTCCGGCTCCGCACCCTTGGGCAGGGTCACGGTGAGCACGCCGTCGGCAAAGTCCGCCTCGACCTTGTCCGGATCGACCGAATAGGGCAGCCGCAACGAGCGCTGGAATGTGCCGTAGGAACGTTCCATGAAGTGGTAGTTCTCCTTGTCGTCCTTGCGCTCGAACTTCTTCTCGCCCCGGATGGTGAGCGTATCGTCGTTCAGCGACACGTCGATGTCCTCCTCTCGGACCCCGGGTAACTCGGCACATATGCGGACCTGGTTCTCGGTTTCGCTCACGTCGATGTCCGGCATGATCATGCCGCCGCCCTCCGAGCCGCGCTGGGAAGGGCCGCCGAACCTGCCGCGGAAGGCATCGTCGAAAAGACGATTCATCTCCTCGTGCAAAGAGAGGAACGGATCGCCTAAGCCACGCGAGCTCAGGCCACCGGAACGGAAGGGAGATAAAGGATTTCGTGCCATGATGTCCTCCTTGGGCTGGGTTCGGGGCGTCGGGAGTCTGGCTCTGGCGCGCCCGTGAGGTGCGCACTCCGAACTCCAGATGAGGGCTTAGGTTCCCTTCGGGAGGTCGCTGTAACTCATTGAAACTGCGCATCGGGCTTTCCGAAAATCGGGTGCAGGATGCGCTATCGGCCGGAACACTTCGCCCATCCCGATGTTTGGACCCCGAGGGCAGGACGCCGCGTCAGGGGCTGAAGTCGTTGCTAAAAATACGAGGGCGAAACCATGGATCCGAGGACCGAGATAGCGCTGCGCACCGGCAACAGGATGCCGGTAATGGGCGTCGGCACATGGCAATTGACGAACGACACGGCCGGCACGATCGAAGCGGCCCTGGAGCTTGGCTATCGCATGATCGACACGTCGGGCGACTACGGGACCCAGCCGGGCATCGCCGAAGGCATCAAGAGGAGCGGCATCGAACGCGGGGCGTTCTATCTGGTCACCAAGGTCGAGGAAGTCGGCGACGCCTACCAGGCGACGCGCAGGAACCTCGACGAGTTGCAGTTGGACCACGTCGACCTCATGCTCATACATCGCCCGCCGAAAACCGGGCCGGGAGAAGACTTGTGGCGCGGCCTGATGCGGGCGAAAGAGGAAGGGTTGACGCGGGATATCGGCGTCAGCAACTATTCGACGGACCTGATCGACGCGCTGATCGACGCGACGGGCGAAGTGCCCACCGTCAACCAGATCGAATGGAGCCCGTTCGGCTACAGCGAGGACATGCTGCGCTACGCCACGGAAAGGCACATCGTCATTCAGGCCTATAGCCCGCTTACGCGCACGAAGCGGCTGCGGAACGAGGCGCTGGCGGAGATTGCCGCCAAATACAACAAATCGCCGGCGCAGGTGCTCATTCGCTGGAACCTGCGGCGCGCCACGGTTCCCCTTCCCAAGGCCAATCAGCGCCGGCACCTCGAAGAGAACATCAATGTGTTCGATTTCGAGATCAGCGAGGGAGACATGGAAATCCTCAACGGCTTGAACGAACACTACTCCTCGCTCGGAACGCTCCCATACGTTTAGGCAAGGCAAAGGAGGAGATGATCGAAGAAGGTGCAGGAGGGGTCGACTACGGCCCCGCAGCTCTTCTTGAGAGCTTACGGATTCCAGCCGCCGCTGCCATAGGGACGTGTGATGATCTCGAGCAGATGCCCGTTCGGATCCTCGAAGTAGAGGCCGCGCCCGCCATCGTGATCATTGGTCTCGCCCGGCTTCTTCTGCGCGGGGTCTGCCCAGTAGTCCAGCCTCCGCTCGCGAATTCGATCGAATATCGCGTCGAATTCGGCGTCGCCGACGAGAAAGGCGTAGTGCTGCCCCACGATCTTGCCTTCCGCTTCCATATAATCGAGATTGGCGTCGTTGTCGGTCGTGACCATGTGGAACGGGCCCCAGCGCCGCGGTGCAGGCAGACCCAGCATCTCGGCCAGGAAATTGGCCGAGGCCTTGGCGTCGTGAGCCGACAGGATCGTATGGTTGAAGTGGATAGCCATGTTTGATCTCACGGTGACGAGGGCATCGACTCGCGGAGTTTCGACCGGTTAACACGCCCGCACGCCACCTGTTCCGAACCCGGAGACGCTTTTCGTGCGCTAGTGTCGCTTGGCATTTAATTAGGGTCATCCTCACTCTGTGGTTCACTCACCGTTAGACATGATGCCGCTATGGGCGGGCATGCAAACGATAACAAAATGGTCGCCCGGCCCAGGGGCAAAATTTCTGCGTGTCGCGCTCGCAGATGATGACAGTTGGGTCGTTTCCGCTGCCGGACCAGCCTTCGGCATTTGCCCCGATTGCGGACGGCGGACCCGAAATCGGCGTAGCTGGTCCAACCGAAGCCTTCAAGATCTGCCGGTCCAGGGCAAGACCGTAACGGTGAAGATTCGGTTGAGCCGCTGGCGGTGCGCACATCAGAACTGTCAACGACACACGTTCACCGCCCGACTGCCGACGATTGCTTCCCCTTATGCGCCCCGGACAAGGAGGGTCTCGGAGATTGTCGGTCTGCTCGGCCATAGCGCAGGCGGCCGTCCTGGCGAGCGCTTGACGCGACGGCTCGGCGTGCCGGTCAGCGACGACACGATCCTGCGGCAGCTGAAGCGGGATGCCGCGCTCGCTCATTGCGCTACGGCACGGTGCATGCCGATCAGGGCAAACTCGACATTTGGCATGGTGTTGCCTTCTTGGCGGATTTGGAACCGGAGGGATACGGTTGAATTATCCACTCACCTCTTCCGGGCAGACAGCGATCGAACCACGCTCCACAAGATGAGCCGCCAGAACGCGGTGCTGGGATGCGGAGGCGTTGCCCCCGATCCGTTGGAGGAGCAACTCTGCAGCTGATGTCCCAATCAGATGCGTCGGCTGACTGATGGCGGTAATGCCATGTGCGACGAATTGCATCCAGTCGAGATCGTCGAAGCAGATCAGCGAAACATCTGCCGGAATTGCGAGCTTGAGAGCGGAAATCGCCTGCAGGGCGCCGGTCGACATGAGACCGTCCGCAGTGAAAAGCGCAGTTGGCGCGTCACGCATCGTCAAAAGATCGAGAGCCTCCTTGCGCGCCGCCGCGCTTGCATAAGTCGGCACGCGGCGAATTAATTCGATGTCCGGCTCGATGCCCGCCTGACGATAGGCTTCAACATAACCCAAAAGCCGTTGCCAGCTCGGATAGTGCTTATAGAGGTCGGGATCGGAAGGATCGGCCTGAGCCACGAAACCGGCGAGGTCCTTGTCCTTGCCAGGCGCCAGTTCTGCCAGGATGCCAATCCGGCGGTGGCCAGCTTCGATGAGCTTCGTCACGCCGGCTCGCGTTATGGCGACGTTGTCGATCACGACCGTATCGGTTTCCAGGTCCGTTGCGACACGGTCGAACTGAACGACGGGACAGTTGGAGGAGATCGCCGCCTGAAGATGGCCGGGGTCCCCGACACAGGTGGAGGAGACGATCAATCCGTCGACCTGCTTTTCCAGCAAGAGCTGCACCGCCTCGCGCTCACGTTCGGCGCTTTCGTCGCTATTGGTCACGATGACACCGAAGCCGCTGCCGCGCGCCACGTCTGCGATACCCCGCAGAACGCTGGCGTAAAAAGGGCTTTCGATGTCCCCCACCACGACGCCTATGGTCTGCGTCTTGCCGGTGATCAGGCCCTTCGCCAGTCGGTTGGGACGATAGCCGAGCGCTGCCGCCGCGGCACGTACCTTCTCCTGCACCTCGGGGCTGCTGTAGCCGTAATCCCCGAGCACGCGGCCCGCGGTGGCCGGGCTCACGCCTGCCTGACGTGCCACCTCGATGATTGTTGCGCTCTTCGACGATCTCTGCGCCACTCAACAAGCCTCGTCCCAATGCGGTTTCGCGTTGTGAGCACTAACGTTACTCGTACCCGGCCCGCAAGGCCGAAACGCTGCGACGCTAACGCCGTCTATGCCATTGCGCTCACAACACCTCGGATAGGAAGCGCCTGAGCCGAGGGCTGTGTGCATTGTCAAAAATCTCCTTCGGGGTGCCGGCTTCGACGATGCGGCCCTCGTCCATGAAGACAACTTGGTTCGCAACTTTGCGGGCGAAGTTCATCTCATGGGTCACCACCACCATGGTCATGCCGCGGCGGCCGAGATCGGCCATCAGGTTGAGCACGCCTTTGACAAGCTCGGGATCGAGAGCACTGGTCACCTCGTCGAACAGCATGACCTCGGGTTCCAGCGCGAGCGCGCGGGCGATCGCGACCCGCTGCTGCTGCCCGCCTGATAGATTGGCGGGTCGATGATCCTTGCGCTCGAGCAATCCAACTTCCTGCAGTCTCGCCTCAGCGACGGCTTCGGCCTGCTCGGATGACATGCCCTTGACCTTCCGCAGCGCCAGGGTGATGTTTGCGAGCGCGCTTCGATCCGGGAACAGGTTGAACTGCTGGAACACCATGCCAACGCGCCGCCGCAATTGATCCGGCGTCTGCCGGTAGATGCTCTCTCCATCGAGCAGGATGTCGCCCGACCGGCATTCAACTAAGCGGTTGAGGCAGCGAAGCAGGGTCGACTTACCGGAGCCCGAGGGACCGATAAGGCAAGTCACGGTGCCCGGTTCCACCTTCAAGTTGACGCCGTGAAGCACCTGAAGCGCGCCGTAAGCCATGTTGATGTTTTGAACTTCGATGCTGCCGCCTTTGAAGCGCTTTTGCGTTGTTGACGACGGCTTCGCGATATCCTGCTCTCCGGCCTTTGCGAGTTCGGCGACTTC
Organism: Ensifer sp. LCM 4579; assembly: GCF_001854885.1. Lineage (GTDB taxonomy): Bacteria > Pseudomonadota > Alphaproteobacteria > Rhizobiales > Rhizobiaceae > Sinorhizobium. The sequence continues at coordinate 93,301 of NZ_MDDV01000009.1, forward strand.
CGCGAGTCCGCTCTGAACCACGGCGATGCGCTTGCCAATACGCATGCGCTCGTCGATAAAGTTGACGAGATGGGTCAAAGGTACGGTGATCAGAAGGTAGAACGCACCAGCCAGCAGAAGCGGCGACAGGTTTCCGGTCAGCACGGCGTGATCCTGACCGACGCGGAAGAGTTCCCGTTCCGACGCCAACAGACCAAGGAAATAGACGAGGCTCGAGTCCTTGACGTTGCCAATGAACTGATTGACCAGCGCCGGCAACACGCGGCGGATGCCTTGCGGGATGACCACCAGCCGCATGCCTTGGCCATAGGTCATGCCGAGCGTGCGGGTCGCGTCGAGCTGGCCGCGTTCGACACTCTGGATGCCTGAGCGGAAGATTTCTCCGATATAGGCACCCGCGATCAGGCTGAGCGCCAGGATGCCGAGCGGATAGGGCGACGGACCGAAGAGATCGCGACCAAGACGCGCAAATCCCTGACCGATGATCAGGATCGTGACGATGGCGGGAAGGCCGCGGAACATGTCCGTATAGACCCGTGCAATCCATTTCAACGGTCGGTTCTCGGATATGCCCATAACGGCGAGCACGATGCCGATCAGCGTGCCGAAAAACGTCGAGGCGATTGCTAGGATCAGTGTATTCTTCAGGCCGACCATGATCATGTTCGGCAGGACTTCAGCCATCGCCTCGAAATCGAGGAAGCTGCGCGAGAAAGTTTCGAGCCAGCCCATATACCATTCCACCTAACGGGAGGCCGGGCACCGTTGATCACGGACCCGGCCGGAACAAATCATCTGATGAACGCGCAGAAATTTAGCTCTTTGGCAAATATTCGGCCGGCATGGGCGTGCCCGGGAACCACTTCTCATGCAGGCGCTTCCAGGTGCCGTCCTCCATGGCCGCACGAAGCGCCTTGTTCAATGCCTCGCGGAACGCGTCATTACCCTTCCTGACGACAAAGCCGGCCGGCGCATCGAAAGAGGGCACATTCATGGTGATCTTCAGGTTGGAATAGCGCTCCACATACTGTTTGGCCGATTCATAATCGGTGAAATGGCCGTCGATCGTTCCGTTGTTCAGCGCAGCCACCGCGGAATTATTGTCCGGAAACTTGACGATGTCGCCCTTGAGGTTCTTCTCAGCATAGATTTCCTGCAAGGTGCCCTGGATGACGCCGATGCGCTTGCCGGCGGTGCTCTCGTTGCTGCTGAGGGCAGGATCGGCCGAGATGATCGACAGATATCCGGCAAGATATCCGTCGCTGAAGTCCACCGTCTTCTTGCGGGCCTCGGTCGTACCGATGGCTGCGACAGCGACGTCGAAGCGGCCGCTCGCGACCGACGGCAGCAGCGCTGCGAAATCCTGGCCGGTAAAGACCACCTGCTCAGGCTTGAAACCGAGCCGACCCGCCACGTCGCGGAAAAGCTCGGCGTCAAAACCGGTGAAGTTTCCGTCGGCATCCGTGAAGACGTAGGGCCGTGCATCGCCCATGGTGCCGACGCTGATCACCTTCGGATCGGTGAGATTGTAGGGATTGTCATCCGCACGGGCGAACGTCGCGTTTCCCCGAGGGCCGAGCACTGCTGCGGCCGCAACTATCAGGGCCAGGCTGCATTTGACGAAACTCCGTCTTCCAAAATTATTCTGCATCTCACTCCCCTTTTAATCGGGCCGCGATATCGGCTCCATCCTCCAGGTCAACGTTTTCACCTAACAGACTCGCATGCTCCGTCTTGGAGCTGTTGCGCTCGCGTGGAGGTGAGAACGTTCTCACCTATTAGCACCGTCTGATTCCGGGGTCAATCGCTTCCGGCGACAGGCGCATCGGAAAGCTTCTCGCCATGCGCCTTCTGCGCCCGACGCATGATTGTCGATGTCAGCAGACCGATATCGATGGGCGCCGGATAGCCTATCGCTCCGTGATAGCGGCACGTGTCGGCTGCCGCATCGGCGGCATGGCCAAGCACGTCTTCAGGCGATTGCCCCTCGAGCAGGCCGACTAAGGTCCGCGCAATGAACGTATCGCCTGCACCAAGAGTATCGACAGCTTCAACGAGGCGTGCCGGGTGAGCATAAGCGCAACTCGCGTTATAGAGCACTGCGCCCGCGCGCCCGCGCGTGACAAGAACCCATCGAGAGCCTGCCGCAAGCAGGCGGGTCGTGAGTGTGTTCAGTTCCATCTCCGAAAGGCCGGCACCCGAAATCGACGAAAGATAGCAATGACGTCCGATCTCACTGAGGTATTCCGGCTCTCTCCGCGTCGAAAAGTCATAGGAAATTAAAGACTTGCGCGAGGCCGCAGCAACCCACGCATCTAGCCCGCTGGATTGGCCGATATGGACAGCATCGAAATTCGCCAGATAGTCGAGATCTTGCTTTGAGGGCGTGAACATCGACACGCCGAGATCGAATTCCAGAAATAGCCGGTCGCCCTTGCGGTGGCCTACCAGGCAATAGGCCGTAGGCCCCTCGATATGCCGCAGACGCGCAACTTCGACATGCTCCGATGTCAGTGCGGCAAGGATCAGTTCGCCGGCCTTATCCCGACCGATCACCCCCATATAGGCTGACGCTGCGCCGAACCGACTGGCATGGACCGCGACGTTAAGGCAGTTCCCGCCGGGATACATCTCATTGCGAGCGAGGTAGCAGTCGACGACGTTGTCGCCCATTGCAACAATCTTGACCATGGCAGAACTTTCTGTATTGATATGAGAACGTTCGCACATGAGCTATGCCCTGTCAATTGCGCCCGACCGAGTGCCCAGGTGCTACAGATGAGGAAGACTATGACCGCTGCCCTGCCCGCCGATATCAGAGATGTCCTAGCCGCTATCTCGGACCGCACCTTCTCCCACCTGTTCCTCGTTGCCTGTGGTGGTTCTCTGTCGGTCATGATGGCCGGCAAGTATTTCGCCGACCGCTTCAGCAGCACGTTCGCTTGCGACATCTATAACGCCGATGAGTTTGTCTGCCGCGATCCGCGCCGCCTCGGATCCGACGCGTTGGTCATCCTTTGCTCGCAGACCGGAACGACACAAGAGACAGTGCATGCCGCCCAGCATGCGGAAGCGCGCGGCGCAACGACAATCGGCATGACACTTGATCCGACGTCACCGCTCTCTCTTGCGGTGGATCACACGGTTTCCTATCAGGCGGCCTATACGACCGGCAAACCGATCGACTCCGCCTATAGCAATTACGGCGTGCTCTATATGCTGCTCGCAGGCCTGACGGACGCCCGCGAGAGAGGTGACCTCACCACCGATCTGCTAACAAGTCTCGGCAGTCTTCAACGAACCATTGAAGGTGCCCACGACACCTATGCCGATCGCTTTCATGCCTTTGCTCCGCGCTTCGCCGATCGCAAGACGATCTACACTCTGGCAAGCGGCGCGAGCTACGGCGCGGCCTACTGCTACGCGATCTGCGTGCTGATGGAGATGCAATGGTACGATTCGCAAGCAATCCACGCGAATGAGTTTTTCCACGGACCCTTTGAAGTGGTGGATCAGAATGCCGCCTTCGTCGTCATGCTCGGCCTCGACGAGACGAGGCGCCTCACGGAGCGCGCTTGCGACTTTCTCTTCAGGCACGGCAGTCGCGAGAATATTCTGCTGCTCGATGCGGAAGAACTCGAACTCACCGGCATGAGCGACCGCTTCAGGCCTTTGCTGGTCCCTTTGATTTTCTTCGATGCGCTTTGGCGCTTCGCCTATCGGCTCGCCGAATTGCGTGGCCGGCCGATGCTGGAAGGTCGCCGCTACATGAAGAAACTCACTGACTACTGATCGCACGCCCGAAACGCGCCCCTGCTCTCTTCCCATAGCAACAGAGATTTCGCCATGACAGCATTTGCAAAACCCCGCCACGTCATCGTTGTCGGCGCTGGAATTTTCGGCGTTTCGTCGGCCCTTCAACTCGCGCGGCTCGGCGTCGAGGTCACGATCGTCAATGACGGCGCCCCCGCAAACGGCGCCTCCGGCCGCTCGCTGTCTTGGTTGAACTCCGCTCGTCGCGCGGACACGGCCTACCATCGCCTCCGGATCGCCGGCATCGATCGTTATCGCACGCTAGCGGCCACGCGACCGGACTGCGCTGCCTGGCTTCGCTTCGATGGCGGCCTGACTTGGGATGCGAACGACGCGGCAAACGAGATCGCCTCCGTCTGGCAGCTTGAGCACAGTATCGGATATGACGCCCTGTTGCTGGCACCGCATGAGGTCGCGGCCGTGACGTTAGGCATTGATGCCACCACAATCCCTACGCAGGGCGCGATCTTCAACCCGGGCGAAGGCTGGGTCGACCTGCCCTCCCTTATCGATCTCCTGCTTACCGAATTCCGGGCGCGCGGCGGCAAGCTCATCCAGCGCGCGGGGCGCGCCCAGATAAGGATCGAGGGAGGGCGCGCGGTCGGGGTCACCACCACCGACGGTGGTGCGATCACAGCCGATGCCGTTCTGCTTGCCGTCGGGCCGGCGACGCCCGCAGTTCTTGGTGAATTCGACGTTCATATCCCCGATGCGACTCCGATCTCGCTGCTGGTCAAGACGAAACCGGTCAGCACTCCTCTTCGCGCGGTGCTCAACACCCCCCGTGTAGCGGTGCGGCCGACCCCCGACGGGGCGCTGGTTTTGGATTCCGCATGGTCGGAAGAAGAGGTCATTGCGTATGAAGATGGCACCTATGCCGTCCATGGGCAAACCGTTCAGGGGCTACTTGAGGAGGCGAGCGCAGTTCTCGAAGGCAATCCACGGCTCGAACTCGAAGGTTATGGCGTCGGACCAAAGCCAATCCCTGGTGATGGCGAGCCGGTGCTTGGAGCCATCGCACAGATAGCCGGCCTTCACGTGGCCTTCAGTCATAGCGGCGCTACGCTCGGCTTGATCGTGGGCGAGTTGCTTGCCCGCGAAATCGTCTCCGGCAATTCGCACCCTATGCTGGACAGCTTTCGCGCCGACCGGTTTTGATGTCTCGACACGGAGGCGTGATGACGGCGACGAGATGCGGTCGAACCGGCTTGTCCGGCGCGCATAAGGGGAAGCAATCATCGGCAGTCGGTCGGTGAAAGACTGTCGCTCACATTTCTCATGCGCACATCGCCAGCGGCTCAACCGGAGCTTCACCGTTACGGGCTTGCCCTGCGCCGGCAGATCCTGAAGGCTGCGGTTGGACCAGCCATGCCGACTTCGGCTCCGTCGTTCACAATCGGGGAAGATGCCATTCGTGGGTCCGGCGGCGGAAACAACCCAACTGTTACCGACAACGAGCACGACATCCAGAATTTTGACCCCTAGGATCGGGGCCGAGGAACAATGCCTGTCCAGCGCAAGGCACTCGCAGCCGCTGCCTGTATACCATCGACCGAGGTTGGCAGCTTCGACCCGCCCAGGCCCCAGGCCCTTGCGGTCTCGACAGTCGAGGAGACGCCCACATCCAGAAAGAAGGCTCCACTCCTGCCGTAGCCTCTGGCCGTATCGAGCGGGGCGCCGTGAGCCATGCCCGACAGAGTATGAAGTTCTATGACGCGACGCCCGCTTGCATTTTTCCAGATCTGCAGCGTTCGCCTGCCGCGCCGCTTCGTGGACGACGGATGGTGGCCGCTTCCGTGCACGCCGCGCCATTGCTCGACGATCGCCATCGCATTGGCGGGCACCACCGTGTCATCCCCGGTGCCATGCCAGACGGAAATCCTCGGCCAGGGCCCCTGATGGTCGAAGGCGCCGAGGATCTTGGCTTGCAGCGCTTCAGTACTCGGAAGGCCATATCCCCGCATCCGATCGAAGGCTTCCGGTATCGTCGAGGCCGTCATGTATGGCAGGCCCGCGAGAATGGCGCCGGCGGCGAACACGTCCGGATAGGCGGCGAGCATCGCGTTGGCCATCGCCCCGCCCGCGGAGAGGCCGGTAATAAAAACGCGGCTCCGGTCCACATTGCAGCGTTCGATCATGTGCTCGACCATCTGGCGGATGGACAGGGCTTCTCCCGAGTTTCGTCTGACGTCGGCCGGATTGAACCAGTTGAAGCAGAGATTGCTGTTGTTGGAGCGAACCTGTTCCGGAAGAAGAAGCGCAAAGCCGCAATCATCGGCGAGGCGCGACCATCCCGAGCAGGCGTCGTAGACGGCGGCCGTCTGCGTGCATCCGTGCAAGACCACGACGAGGGCTGGGGAGGGTGCGATGCTCCCGGGCGCGTACCACCAGCCTTGAAGCTCGCCGGGGTTCGATCCAAAGCGCTCCAGGGGCCTGAGCGGAGAGGGGATGGTCTCCGTAAATGCGCTGGCGTGACGCCGCCGGGATAGCCGCTTCACTGTGTCTGAAAGAGATCTCATGCTGCCTCCATTAACGGCCGCGCGCCAGTGGCGAAGGTCGCTCTGGCCCTTTGAAATGCTGCGTTCTTATCCGCATATCGAATACGGCTTTGTGAAACATGCTGAAGGAAACGCTTAATTGCGGCAATTGGTTGCTGCAGTGCACAATAAATTTTGCCGGCACAACGATCCGGAGGATCACTTCTCCGTGAGGCGCGGCTCCCGGCTTGAAACGGCGGAAGGCCGCTCCAATTCCCTACAGCGCCGCGCGTCTTTTCAGACGTGCAAAGGACGCTGTAACTCTTTGCATCTGCATCGAGCTTTTCAAAAATCAGGTACGATGTTCGGGCCGATGCGCTCGCAAGATTCAGCCATATTTGCGGAGGGCGCGCCGATGGACGACTTTTCCTCCAAAGCCGGATTTCTCCTCGCCAGAACCGCTTTCCTCGCGTTTGCCTCGGCTGCGGCGTTTGCCTCCGGTCAGGCGCACGCCGAGCTCTTCGCGCGGGTTCCGGCGGCGCGGGCAATGGCGGTCTGCGGCGACACTTTGTTCGTCGGAACCAAAGGAACCTCGGTCTATGCCGTCCCCCTGTCCGGCGGCCGCGCCCGCCGGGTCGCCTCCGGATTTTCCGCTCCAAACGGCGTCGCATGCTCCCGCGGCCGTCTGTTCGTCGCTTCGAGGGACAGGATAACCGCCTTCGACATCGGACGCGGGGGCACTCTGAGCGGCAGGCGCGATATTCGGCGGGGATTGCCGAATTCGGGAGCCCACAGTCTCCGCTACATCGCCGTCGGCCCCGATTCCCGGCTTTATGTCTCGCTCGGATCGCCCTGCAACATCTGTCTGCCGCGGGGCCTTCAAGGCACGATCGTCCGCATGAACCAGGATGGGTCCGGTCTTCGGCGCGTCGCCTGGGGCGTGCGCAATTCCGTCGGCTTCGACTGGCGCGGCGGGACCATGTACTTTACCGACAACGGCGCCGACCGCATGGGCGACGACATCCCACCCGACGAGCTGAACGTGCTTCGGCCGGGCGGCTTTTATGGCTTCCCCTATTTCGGGGGGCAAATCCGGCTCAGAGGTTTCGAGGACGCCACGCCGCCCGCAAGGCAGATTCCACCGGTTTTCAACTTCCAGGCCCATGTCGCGGCGCTCGGTATTCACTTCTTCCGCAGCCTCGGAGGCGATGCGCTTGTCGCCCAGCACGGCAGCTGGGACCGGTCGGTTCCGGTCGGCTATCAGGTCGTGCGGGTGCGCTTCCGCGGCGGCCGCCCGGTCTCGGCAATGCCGTTCATCGGAAATGTCGGCCGGCCCGTGGATGTCAAGGAAGCGCCGGACGGCTCCATTCTAGTCTCCGACGATGCCGGAGGCGCAATTCACATATTCAGGCGGTGACGCCGAATGGCTGCGGCAACCAATAACCGGTCAGCAGGACCGCAGCGGTTCTGCAGCTCATTCGTGGCCCTCCCGCGGGCAGGACGGAATCACCGCATAATTTCCGCAAGGCTCCTGCCGGCCCGATGCAGTTCCTCCGGCTCAAAACCGGAATAGCCGAGGATCAGCCCTCTTCGTTTCGGGGCGGCAAGGCAATGGGTCGAAAGCGGCGACGCGCCGATACCAAGCTTCAGGGCCGCTGCTGCCAGAGCCTCGTCGTCGCTATCGTCGGCAAGGCCGGCGATCAGGTGCAGCCCCTGCTCCGGCGCGGACGCTTTGCCTCGGAGCCCCTCGACCAGGGCATTCCGGCAGGCTTCCGCGCGCTTGCGCACCCGCCGCAGATGGGCCGCGAAGTGGCCCTCGTTCAAGAGATCGGCAATTGCGCCTTGCGGCAGGCTCGGCGGCTGGCGGTCCATCTGCCGGCGCTGCGACAACACCGGTCCGACAAGCGGTTCCGGCAGGATCGCGTAACCGACGCGAAGGCCCGGGAAGAGTACTTTCGAGAAACTGCCGAGATAGATCACCCGCCCGGCATCGTCCATGCCCTGGATGGAGGCGAGCGGCGGGCCGGAAAACCGAAACTCGCTGTCATAGTCGTCCTCGAAGATCCACGCTCCGTTGCGCTTGGCCCAGTCGATCAGGGCGAGCCGGCGGCGCATGGTCATGGTCACGCCGAGCGGAAATTGGTGCGATGGCGTGCAATAGACGGCCGCAGCCTTTCCGCCGACTGCTTCGCCGGCGGCAACATCGATGCCCTCCCGGTCAACCGGCACAGGCACGATGGCAAGGCCCAGGCCCGCAACGGTCGCGTGAGCCGAAAGGTAGCAGGGATCTTCCAGCCAGACCGCGTCGCCGGGCCGTAAAATGGCACGCATCACGAGGTCCAGCCCGTGGCGGATGCCTGATGTCACGATGATCTGACCGGGATGGCAGCGGACGCCGCGCGCCACTTTTGCGTAGTCGGCGATCGCCTGCCGCAATTCGCGCTCACCCCTCGGATCGCCGTAGTCGTAGAAGTTGGGCTGGGGCCGCTCCAGGCGGCGATGCAGAAGCTGGCGAAACAGCTGCCGGGTGCGCTCATCCGCCATGGCGATGCCGAGGGTGCAAGGGGGCGGCGGTCCGGAATAGTGCGGCTCATCTCCGGCAGTTTCCGGCATGTCCGGACTGAGCCGAGGCACCTTGGCCGCCACGAAGGTGCCGGCGCCGACGCGCGCCTCGGCAAAGCCTTCTGCAACCAGTACTTCATAGGCCTCCACTGCCGCCCCGCGCGAAAGGCTGAGGCGGCGGGCGAGATCGCGCGTCGTCGGAAGCTTGGCGCCTGCCGGCAATTGGCCCGTCTCGATCAGCCGGCGAATGGCCGTGTAAAGCGCACGCGATCGCTTGCCGGCCTCCGGCATCACAGGAGTCAGCGCCGACAGGTCCGGCAAAATGGTCTGATTTTTTCCCATTGAATTGGCTCTAGTTTGGACCAATTGGATAGTCCAGTCATGAACCAACAGGCTCATAAACACAAGGCGCAGCATTCGATGCCCGGCGATACGACCCTTCCTCCCCGCGAAAACGAAACGAGTCGAGGCTCCTATCCCGTTTCCGAGCGCAACAAGCTGCGCCGGGTGCACGAGCGTGGCCGCTATGACCGCGAGGCGGTTCATGCAGTGCTCGACGCGGCGATGCTCTGCCATGTCGCCTATTCGATCGAGGGCGAGCCCTATTGCACGCCGACGATCCACTGGCGCGAGGGTGACCGTCTTTACTGGCACGGTTCATCGGCAAGCCGCATGCTGCGTCAGCTCAAGGCCGGCGCGCGCGTGTGCCTGACGGTCAGCCATCTCGACGGCCTCGTTCTGGCCCGCTCCGGCTTTCACCATTCGGTGAATTACCGCTCGGCGATGTGCTTCGGTACGGCGCGGATCGTCGATGACCGGCATGAAAAAGAGCATGCGCTCGAGGCGCTCATCGAGCGCTTCTATCCGGGACGCGCGCGCCTTCTTCGCCCATTGGAGCCTCAGGAAATCAAGGCGACGATGGTGATCGGCATGGAGATAGAGGAGGCTTCGGCCAAGATGCGCGCGGCAGGCGTTGGCGATGACGAGGAGGACTATCAGCTGCCGATCTGGGCGGGCGTTATTCCCGTCCGCACGGTTATCGACCCGCTCGAGGCCTGTTCGCGGCTGCTGCCGGATGTGCAGGTGCCGGAGGGGCTTTCGGGCTTTGCGGCGGGCCGCGGGCTCGACGAGGTGCTGCTGGAAAACCAGCGGCTCTACGAGATGAGCGCCGGCTGACGTTGGTCCCGTGCGCCCTGTAGCCCCGCGCTTCTGTCGGCAAATCCACGGGCTGTCGGATCACGCTTTGCGAGGAAGCGATGTAACCCAGGGCACATTTTCACGCGGAAGAATGCTCTATTCTCACCTTCGTTAATGCGCAGCAACTCCTCCCAACTGCGCAAATCGATCGGTTGCACGCCCCTCCCGGGACCGATCGGATCAAAGACCCCGACGCCTTCGCCAGGCTCGGGGTCTTCTTCTTCGGCACGTCGTCGCGTCCCGCTTTCATGGCTGCATGCCTTCGATTACAATCCATGCGGACACAGAGGAGTTCTGCCATGAGCGAAGACGCCTTCAACATGTCGGTCCGCAAGTTCCTGAAGGAAGTCGGTGTCACCTCGCAGCGCAAAATCGAGGAGACGGTGCGCGAAGAGCGGATCGGCAGCAAGACGCTGAAGGTCCGCATGACGCTGACGGCGGATGGCACCGGCCTCAACCACGTCGTCGACGGCGAGATCGAGCTTCCATAGCCCGGTCGGCGAGCCGGCATTAAATCGGTGTATAAGCCAGCAAATTCTACCGGCTTGTCGGCCGTTCTGATCGGTCGTGCGGATCGCGGCAAGATAGACAGCCTTCTACAGCGCCGCGCGTCTTATCAGACGCGCAAGGGTCGCTGTAGCACTTTGTATTGCTGCATGCCTTTGTCCTTAAATCGAGGACGATCAAAGGAGACATGCAGTAGTCCCAAGGCTGATCATTTCAGGGCTCCCGAGGTGAGGCCGGAGACGATGCCGCGCTGCAATAGCACGAAGGCAGCCAGCAGGGGGGTCATATAGATGGCCGCATAGGCCATAATGCTGTTCCATTCGTTGGCGTTCGGCGCCATGAAGCTGTAGAGACCGACGCTGGCCGGCTGCAGTTCGACCCTCTGGATCATGGACCTCGAATAGACGAACTCGCCGAAGGCCTGCATGAAGATCAGCATGCCGCTGACGAGGATGCCCTTGCGCGCGAGCGGCAGGGCGATGCGGAAAAAGGCGCCGCTACGGGAATCGCCGTCCACGAGCGCCGCCTCCTCCAACTCCCGCGGAATGCTCATGAAGGTTGCGCGCACCAGCACAATGAAGAAGGGCATGCCCTTGGCGGCGATCGCGATGATGACCGCCAGGCGCGGATAGTGTAGCAGCCCGACCTGCGAGAAGCCGACGAAGATCGGCGTGATCATCAGCGATGCGGGTAGGACCTGCAGCATGAGGACGAGGAAGAGTCCGGCGTCCACCCAGATATTGCGGTAGCGCGCCAGCACATAGGCGCAGCCGACACCGAGAACCGAGACGATGGCAACGGCACCCGAGGCGATGACCAGCGAATTCAAGATATAGCGGCCCATGTTGCGGCTTTGCCAGACGTGGCCGTAGATCTGCCACTGCGGGTCGGTTGGCCAGAAAGCCGGGGGGCTGGCAAATATAGCCGAGCCGGACTTGAGCGTGGTGATGTACATCCAGTAAAGCGGGAAGAGATAGACGGTCGTGAGCACCAGCGCCGCGGCCAGCATCAGCCTTTCGCGAAAGGCGTGTCTCATCCCCGAATCTCGTGGCGAGTCGATCGGACATAGACGAACGCGGCGAGCATAACGAAGACGATCATGATGACGGAGATCGTCGCGCCTTTGGCGAAATCATATTGGCGGAAGGACAATTCCCAGGCCCAGTACTGGGCCACATTCGACGAGTCGTTCGGTCCGCCGGAGGTAATGGCCGCGAAGAGGTCGAACTGCTGCAGCGTCAGGATGATGCCGAGCGCGATGACTGCACCAATCGAGGAACGCATCATCGGCAGGGTGATGGTCCAGAAACGCTGCCACGCATTCGCGCCGTCGAGCTCGGCTGCTTCGTAGAGGTCGGCCGGAATGGCCGACAGACCGACCGACAGGAGGATCATATTGAAGGAGATCCCGAGCCAGATATTGGCGATTATCACCGCCAACAACGAGTAGTTCGGGTCGGAACGCCAGAAGATATTGCCGTTGATCAGGCCACTTTCGCGCAAGAGGAAGTTCAGAACGCCGAAGTCGCCGGAAAGAATCCAGCTCCAGATCGCCCCCACGACGAGACCCGGCATCACCCACGAGACCAGGAAGAGGCCGCGCAGCCAGGAGGCACCTGGAAAATTCGTCGAGAACATCAGCGCCAGCCCGAAACCGATCAGGAACTGACCGACAATGGATGCGGCGACGAATATCGCCGTATTGGCCAGAATCGGCCAGGTCTCCTGCTGCGCGAAGAGCTCGGAGTAGTTCTTGAAGCCGACGAAGGGCCGCCAGAAGGTTCCGAGGCTGAACAGGTCCACCTGCTGCAAGCTCATCAGCACGTTATAGATGAGCGGCAGGCCGGAAAGGGTGAGCAGGAAGGTGAGCGGCAGTGCAACGAGCGCAATGTCGAAGCCCTTGCCGTCGACGATGCTGGACCAGCGGCCCTTCATGTGCGCCACCTCCGCTCGCAACGCTTCCCTTTCAGCCGAGCACGGCCTTGATTTTCTTCGCCGCCTCGTCAAGCGCTTCTCTGGACGACATCCGCCCGGTGAGCGCCGCCTGGATGGCATCCTGGATCGCCTTGGAGATCTTCGGCCATTCAGGATGCGGGCCGCGAGGCTTGGCGTATTTGAGCTGCTCGAGAAAGACGTGGAGCGCCGCGTCCTTGAGCGGTTGGCCGGTCTCTCCAATATCGATATCGGCTCGAGCCGGAAGCAGGCCGAAGTCGCTGAACATGCGGTCATCCTGAGAGACGAAAAATTCGAGCACCTTGAAGGCCTCTTCGGGGTGAGCCGTGCTGGAGAAGATCGCCCAGTTGTAGTCGCCCATGGAAGAGGATCGTTCTGCACCCTCTTCCGGCACCGGCAGCAAAGCCACGCCCCAGTCGAACTTGGCTTCAGCGACCATGCGGTCGAGCTCCCAGGGGCCGGAAATGGCCATGGCCGCGTTTCCGGAATTGAAGGTGCCGGTCGAGTCCCATTGGCTGCGCGTCAGCGTATCCCGGGAAGCGAGCCCCTCGTCGAGAAGCGTTTTCCAGGTGTCGAGCGCCTTGACCGCACCGTCGGTGTTGATGTTTTCGTAGCTGGCACCGGCCATCTGCGCCCAGGGCAGGAACTGGAAGGTACCCTCTTCGCTTGCCTTCGCCGAAAACGCTATCCCATAGACGTTGGCGGCCGGATCGGTCAGCTTACGGGCAGCGTCCACCAATTCGGCCCAGGTCCGCGGCGGCTTGTCGGGATCAAGGCCCTTCGCCTTGAACATATCCTTGTTGTAGTAAAGTGCGATCGTGTTCGTCGCCTTGGGAACGCCGTACTGCCTGCCTTCCCACATCGTGGAGGCGAGCGGGCCGGGGAAGTAGTTTTTCGGCTCGATTATCGTAGACTTCGCGATCATGTCAGTCAGATCGAGAAAGGCACCGCGCGAGGCGAACAGGGCATGTTCCGGATTGTCAATCGCGATGATGTCCGGAGCCTGGCCCGTCGAATAGGCGCGTAAGGCCTCGCTGACCAGGTCATCGAACGGGACCTCTCGGTACTCGATCTTGATGCCCGTATCGAGCTTGTTGTAGTCGGCGACCAGACTGGAAGCCGGCCGGTCGTTGTCGTGGGACCAGACCGAGATCGTCACATCCTCGGCCATGGCCGGAACACAGAAGCCCAGTACGCTACCCATCACGAGAGCGCTGAGCATGGCGCATTTGCGGATATTCATGGTCTCCTCCTCTTTGTGATCCGACGACCCGCTATAAGGGCGAATCAAACCCGATCACCCTCTCTTGCCGTCCCTAGCTGAAACATGCACCGCATGCGAGTGCTTCATCCGGCTGTTCGTGCCGTTGCAGCGCCGCCGATGCCCTGGTTTCCCAACTCCGCCATTGGGGCGGTATCTTCTGCGCCACCGGTGTCCTCCCGTTCGATCGGCAGAGTGAACTGAAACACTGCCCCACGAGGTTCGTTCACGGCAGCCCACAGCCGCCCTCCGTGAGCCTCGATGATCGAACGGCAAATTGCCAGGCCCATGCCCATGCCGCTGGACTTGGTCGTGTAGAAAGCCTCGAACAGGCGGTCCATGCACTGCGGGTCCAGCCCAGGGCCCGAGTCGCGCACGCCGACGGTCACACCGCCCGAGGCCGCTGTCTCGGTGCTGATCAGCAACTCCCGCTCGCCCTCGTCAACGCCGCTCATCGCCTCGATGGCATTCATGATCAGGTTCAGGACGACCTGTTGCAGCTGGACGCGATCTCCTTCCACGGGGCGCAGGTTCTTCGCGAACTCGCTCCGCAGCGACACGCCTTGCCGCAGCACTTCGCTGCGGGTCAAGGCAATCACGTGACGAACGGCTTCATTGAGGTCGAACTGCACCTTGCGAGGGGGGGCCTTCTTGACCAGGGCACGGATCCTGTCGATAACCTCGCCGGCACGGTTGGCGTTCTCGACGATCCGGCGGAGCGCCTGAACCCCTTCCTCCAGGTTGGGCGCAGGAGCTCCCAGCCAGCGCAAGGCAGCCTGGGCATTCGTGAGCGATGCGGCGATCGGCTGGTTGACTTCATGGGCGATGGAGGCGGTGAGCTGGCCCATGGTGGCGACGCGGTTTGCGTGGGCCAAGTGCCCCTGCGCCTCGCGCAAGGCTTCCTCGCTCTCCCGCAGCGCCTCTTCGGAGCGCTTGCGCTCGGTCAGATCGAGCACGAAGGCGACCCCTTGGTTCCGGGTTTCTTCGAACGACGCCCGGCCGACCAGCACGGGCACCCGGCTGCCGTCCTTGCGGATATATTCCTTCTCGTAAGGGGGATGGCTCCCGGCCGGTTCGTAATCTTGCGCTCCTCCTGCCGGGCGATCGAGCCATTCCGGCGGCGTCAGGTCCGTCCAGCGGAGGCGACCCGAGACGAGATCATCGCGCTCGTAGCCCACGATATGGAGGAAGGCGTCATTGGCCTCGAGAATGCGGCCTTCGAGATCCCAGATGATGATTCCGATGATATTGGCTTCGACGAGACGCCGTATCTTTGCCTCGCGCTCGACGAGATCGCGGTACAACCGGGTATTCTCGAGCGAGATGGCTGCCTGAGAGGCGAGCAGCTTCAGTACTGCGATGCGGGCCGGCGCGAAGACACGAGCCGCAAGGTTGTTCTCGAGATAGAGCACGCCCGTCAACTGACCCTGGTTCAGCAACGGCAGGCAAAGCACGGAACGGGCTTGGTGCTGACGGATGTATGGATCTGCGGAAAACGAGCTCCGAGCCGCGGCGTCGCCGAGAATCACGCTCTCCTTTGTGCGTAGAACATGCTGCAGGATCGATTCCGGTAGCGTGATCGCGCTTGGCACCTCGTCGCGGAGCTCAACGACGACCGAGTCTCCGCGGGTCATGGCCTCCGCCATGATCCGTGGCTCACCGCCCGCGATCAACAGGCCGCGTTCCGCCCCCGCCTGCTCGATGGCAGTGCGCATGAGCGTGTTCAGCAGCTTTTCGAAAACGATCTCGCCGGAGATGGCTTGCGACACCTTGATCACGGTGGCGAGGTCGAGATGTTCGATCGACGCCCCGATCGTCCCCGTCTGACGGCGCACGGGCGCGTCATCCGGCATATCGGGATATAAAGTATCGAGTTGCTGCACTTTGCCAACAGCCCCCCAACTTCGGTAGCAATGTCGCGCGCTTCGCAAATGGGCGTGGAAACTCGTCTCGAAGCCACGCGCCGCGTAGAAGCGCGCGGCCAGTTCGTGGGCGAGCGCCTCGTGGTGGACAAGGCCGTTGTCTCGGGCCGAGCGGATCGTCTGCTCGTAAAGACGCTGCGCGTCGAGCTCCCGCCCCTTGAGGCGGGCGATCTCGGCTTCCACCAGCGCGGCGCGACTTGCGAAGTTTTCCGGACAGTTCTCGGCCCACTCCCGGAGGCGGCGGCGGTGGGCGGTCAGCGCGTCCCGGTGAAGGGCTCGCTGCTCGGCGGAGGCGGTGTCGCAGAGCGCGACCCGCGCCAACGCAGAATAGAGATGATATTCCGCCCGCTCGAAGATGGCCGGCGACATCCACAGGAGGCTTTCTGCCTTCGTCGCCGCCAGAACGGCGGCAGGATGGTCGCCGGCGAGGAAGCGGGCCTGCAACTTGCGGATCCAGTACAACCATGCGGCGACCGACAGGCGCGGATCTTCCTCCAGATGCTGCTCGAACCGATCCTCATCGAAGCGCGCATCATTGAAGGAGCCGAAGATGGCAGTCTGGCCGCGGAGAGTACGAACAAGGCGGAGCTGTGCGGTGATGAGGTCGACGACAAGACCGAACCGCGCCTGGCGCGCGAAGTCGAGCCCGGCTTCAGCCTCGCGCTGCACCTCGGTGAGCGGATTACCGCCGGCGAGAAGTTGCGTGAGGATATTGTTGCAACTGAAGGCCGCGTAGGTCAGGTCACCTACCTGATGCGCCGCATCGAAGGCGTGCCGTGCGATCGGCCGACCCGGCTGGAAGTGCCGTGCCGACGGCATTGCGAGGTTTCCAAAGGCGAGATAGACGCGGGCCTTCAGGCGATCGATCCCACGCTGCTGAACCAGGTCAAGACCGAGCTGGCCGAATCGGAGTCCGGCCTTGTAGTCACCGAAAAACAGCCCCAGCACATTGCCGACCGTGGCGTAGGCGTAGCACGATGCGTCGCTGTTGCCGTGTTCAAGGCTCAGGGTCACCATGCGCCCGATGATGAGCGGGCGCAGGTTCTCGTCGGTGAACAAGGCAGGGGACACGAGCGAGGTAAGAACGTTCATCGTGGCGGATGCGACCGGATCGGCCATTGCGGGCAGTTCGAGCAGGGCCTCGATCGGGCGATCCCCGAGCAGTCGCCACATGCGCGCATATTCCCGCCGGACGTGTTCTTTCGTCGGATGCGCCGACCACGTGATGCCGACCCGGCGGAGATAGTCGAGGCCCACCGAGACGGCGCGGTCGCTTCGGCCGAGGGTCATGAAGAGGTCCACTTGCAACTGGGTAATGGTCGCCAGTTCGGGGAGGCTGACGGCGCGGTTCACCAGTCCGGCGAGGTGCGCCTCCGCTTCCCGCGGCGCCCCCGTGAGGAACTCGCACTCGGCCCGGTGCAGCTCGAGCGCGAAGGCCAGCTCGTGCCGACGTTCCCAGCTGTCGTCCGGCAATACGGCCAACCCCGCGGTGAGATACGTCAGCGCCGAGGCGTATGCGGTCGAAGCTCTGGCGCGCCGCCCGGCGATCAAATTCAGCTCGGCAGCCCGCTCCTGCTCATCGGCCGAGGCGATCAGTGCGACGCCGCGGTTGAGTTGGCCGACGATCTCGAAAACACGCTCCTCGACAGCTTCCGGCGGCGCGTGGGCGGCCAGCCGCCGGCCAATGGAAAGGTGCGCCGCGGCCCGCTCGGCTTCGGGAATCAGCGCATAAGCCGCCTCTTGGACACGGTCGTGCAGGAATTGATAGGCTCCATCCCTCCGGAATACCAAGCCGGCTCGCTCTGCCTCCAATAGTGCTGCGTTCAGCGCTACCTCGGTCTCGCCCCGCATGAGGCCGAGGGTGGCGATCTCGCCAACATTGCCCAGGCAGGCCAACTGCTGCAGGGCCTCCTGAGTCGCACCGGGGAGGCGGCGCAACCTCCCCAACAAGAGATCCACGACATTATCCGTGTAGCCCTTTGCCTGAATGCGATTCAGGTCCCAGGACCAGCGTCCCTGCTGATGGTCGAAGGCGACCAGTCCTTCCTCGGCCAGTGCAGTGAGGAACTGGATGCCGAAGAAGGGATTGCCAGCGGTCTTTTCATGCACCAGCCGGGCCAGCGGCGCGGCACAGGCTGGCGTGCAATGCAGGGCATCGGCAACGAGCCGGCCGATATCTTCCAGCCTGAGCGGCGTCAGCACAACCTCCTGTACCGACGCGCCGGCGCCGCGGACTGCCGCCAGCCGCCGCATCAGCGGGTGCGCTGGCGTGACCTCGTTATCTCGGTAGGCGCCGACCAGCAGCACGTGGCGCAGCTCGGGCCGGGTCAGCAGGTGCTCAAGCAGGTCGAGCGTCGCAGCATCAAGCCACTGCAGGTCATCGAGGAACAGCGCCAGCGGATGCTCCGGCCGAGCGAACACGCCGAGCAGCCGGCAGAACACCGTTTGGAACCGGCGCTGCGCGTCCTGCGGCGGCAGTTCCGGCAGCGGCGGCTGAGGGCCTGTGATGAGTTCGAGCTCAGGGACGAGTGTCACCATAAGATGTCCACTCGGGCCAAGCGCCTCGCCGAGGGCTTCGCGCCAGGGCGCCAGTTCGGCCTCGCTCTTGCCCAGCAGCGGCCGGATCAGCTCCTGCAGCGCCTGCGCCAAGCTCGCATAGGGGATGTCGCGCTTGTACAGGTCGAATTTGCCAGAGGCGAACAACCCGCGCGGCCCAAGCACCTTATGCAGTTCGTCGACAACGGCGGATTTGCCGATACCGGAATAGCCGGACACCAGCACCAGTTCCGGCGCGCCACCCCGGACGATGCGGTCGAAGGCGGCGAACAGGGTCTTGATCTCGCGCTCGCGCCCGTAGAGTTTCTCCGGGATCAGGAGTCGGTCCGGCGTGTCGTGTTCGCCGAGCGGGAAGCCATGGATGCGGCCCATAGCCTCCCACGCCGTGAGGCAGCGCCGCAGGTCGTGCTCCAGGCCGGCGGCGGTCTGGTAGCGCTGCTCTGCGGTTTTCGCGAGCAGCTTCATGATGATCGCTGAGAGGATGCCAGGCACCTCCTTCCGCCGCTCTTTGGGCGGCAACGGTTTCCTGGCGAGATGGCAGTGCACCCACTCCATCGGATCGGCAGCCGCAAACGGCAATACGCCCGTGAGCATTTGGTAAAAGGTGACGCCGAGCGCGTAGAAATCGCTGCGGGGGTCGACCGATCGGTTCATACGGCCGGTCTGCTCCGGTGCCATGTAGGCCAGCGTCCCGGCGATGGTCTCGGGCGGCTCGGGTGACTGCCGTTCGCGGGAGAGGCGCGAGGCAATGCCGAAGCCGATCAGCCGCACCTCTTCACTCGCGCCGTTCACCAGAATATTGGCCGGCTTGATGTCCTTGTGGACGAGACCGCGCCGGTGGACCTGGCACAGAGTCGAGGCGACGCCGGTGGCGATTCGCAAGAAGTCTCCGACCTCCATGGGGCCGTCGAGCAGCCGCGCGAGCGGCTCGCCGCCGGGGTCGTCGAGCACCAGCATCGATCGGCCGCCTTTGCGCACGAACTCCAGTGGCTGCGCGGCCCATGCACCGTCCAGGTCGTCCTTCAGTTCATATTCGTGAGCGAGGCGATCGAGGCTCGAGGGTGTCGGGTGTTCGCCGGCGGGAAGGATGATCAGCGCAGTGTTCCACCCCCCGCCGGCGCCCCGACGTCGTTCGCGGCACAGCACGCGTTCGCCATCCTCCCACAGGACCTCCAAGGTGCCATCTCCATCAACGCCGAACGATAGGTTCAACTGCAGGACTCGGTCGACAACTTAGCGTTTCCCGACGGGCTGACAGCAACTTTGAGCGCCAAGATTCGTCCTCCAAGGCTAGCCAGAGCGAGCATAAACGAGGATTTTTACCACACACGACATGGTGTGACGATGTCTTTTCCACCAGATTTCTTCGTGCGTTAGAGCGGATGCGTCTTCAGAACGGGCACATGGACATGCAGCAGCCGAACCCCTCGCAGGGAGCCGTCGGGAGAGCTTCAAGGCGCCTCCTGTCAGGAGGGGGGGTCGGACCTTGGGGAGGAGAGATCCCGGCGATGACGGAACGCTGCGGCACCTGACTATTGGCAGAAAGGAAGGATCTGTCCGCGCGCCCAAAAGCTCCTATACCTCCCTTTACGGCTTTTCCTGCGCGAGTTCCAGCTTGTCCGCCATGCGGGCAAGTTCAGGCAAGGACCTGGCACGCATCTTGTGCATGACTTGGCTGCGGTGAACCTTCACGGTAATCTCGCTCACACCCAGATCGCCTGCGATTTGCTTGTTGAGCCGTCCGGTTACCACCAAAGCCATCACCTCGCGCTCCCGCGGGGTCAGGCTATCGAAACGCCTGCGCAACTCCGCCAATGTCTTTTCATTTTCAAGCCACACGCGGTCGCGCGCGAGGCCGAGGTGAACGGCGTCGAGCAGATCCTGATCGCGGAACGGTTTCGTCAGGAACTCGACCGCGCCCCCTTTCATCGCTTGGACGGACATGGGAATGTCGCCATGCCCGGTGATAAAGACGATCGGCAGCTGTATGTTTTCCCGCGACAGTTCGAGTTGAAAGTCAAGACCGCTTTGTCCCGGCAGCCGGACATCGAGCACGAGACAGGTCGGTCCGTTGGGCCTCCCGGACCTGAGGAAGTCGCCCACTGAAGCGAGGAGCTTCACGTCGAAGCCGACGGATCGCAGCAGGCTGCCAAGCGCCTCGCGGATCGCCTGATCATCATCGATGACGATGACGGTTGCTGGTGCCTCGGCCATCGTCAGCCTCCCGCAAAATGGAGCTGCATCTTTCGGACGTGCGCTGTCCGAACGCGCTGCGGCAACGCCCGACGAGCAGAGCACCATTCACGCCAAGCGCACACTCTTTGTTCTCTCCTCCCTTGCTGCATGTCTTTGTCCTCAAATCGATATCGATTCAATAACAAAGACATGCAGCAATTCAAAGTGCTGCGGCGACCTTTGCGCGTCTGATTGGACGCGCGGCGCCGTAGTGCCGGCACCGAATGCCAGAATGCGCACTAGGCGCTTCGGAAACAAGGTCAGACGCAGCAAAAGACTCTTCCGCGAAAGCGGTTGAGCCGCCCGGCCACCGTTCGCGACACAGAACCATGAGGCAGGAACAGGCGATGCACTTGCCGGGGATCGCGGCGAAGGCTGAACGTCGGTAGACGTCTGTATAAGTATTACGAACCGTTCAGCTGCTCCGCTGGGCCATATGTATAATCGAAAAGAGGGTCTCCCCCACACTATCATCGGGACCAGCAGCAAGTCGGATTGTCGGTGGCAAGCTGCTTCGAAACAGCAGTGGATGCCAGAACCGGCGGGCAGATCGGCATTCTGCACCAGGAGACCCCGATGAATCTCGCCTTCGCCAATCCCGTCTATCTCTGGTACGAAACGGCTCATCGGATGCTCACCCCGGCACGGGCAACCACGCGGGGGATGAAGGTCATATTCGGGAGCCCGAGCAACCCCATCAGCCGCACGGTATATGGCCGGACCATTGCGGCCGCCTGCGAACTTTTCGAGAATGCGACGCAGCGCTACGGCAAACCGACGTTCGGACTTTCCACCACCCTCGTCGACGGCCAACGGTGCTGTGTGAGCGAACGGATCGTCTGGGAACGGCCCTTCGGCCGGGTGATCGCATTCGATCGCGATCTCGTGCGGCCAAGGCCGAAACCGAATGCTCCTACCGGACAGGTGATCCCCTTCGACCAGGCGCGGCACCGCGCCAAGCCGCAGCCAAAGCTGATGATGATCGCCCCCCTTTCCGGTCATTTCGCCACGCTCCTGCGCGGCACGGTCGAGGCCTTTCTCCCAACCCACCAGGTCTTCATCACCGACTGGACCGACGCACGCATGGTGCCGCTTTCGCAGGGGCGGTTCGATCTCGACGATTACATCGACTACCTCATCGCCATGTTTCGGGCGCTCGGTCCTGATCTCCATATCATGGCGGTCTGCCAAAGCTCGGTGCCGGTGATCGCCGCCATTGCCGCTATGGAGGCTGAGAATGACCCGCTCACGCCACGTTCCATGACCCTGATCGCAGGCCCGATCGACGCCCGCCGTTCGCCGACGGCGGTGAACCGTTTCGCTGAGAAGCGCGGCATCGAGTGGTTCCGGAAACACTGCATCGCGAAGGTGCCCTCGAACTATCCGGGATCTCTGCGCGATGTCTATCCGGGCTTCCTGCAGCTCTCCAGTTTCATGGCGATGAACATCGACCGGCACCTCACCGCCCATTGCAATATGCTAAAGCATCTCGTCCATGGTGACGGCGAAGCGGCTGAGAAGCACAGGGACTTCTACGACGAGTACCTGGCCGTCATGGACATGACTGCCGAATTCTACCTGCAGACGGTCGAACAGGTCTTCCTCCGCCATGACTTGCCCAAGGGCACGATGATCCATCGCGGGAAACGGGTGGACCTGGGCGCGATCCGGCGATGCGCAATCATGGTCGTGGAGGGCGAGAAGGACGATATCACCGGCGTCGGCCAGACACGCGCGGCGCTCGAACTCACCCCCAACCTGCCGCGGGACAAAAAGGTCTACCATCTCCAGAAGGGCGCCGGGCATTACGGGGTGTTCAACGGCTCCCGCTTTCGTGCCGAGATCGCGCCCCGTATCACCCATTTCATCCTGGAACAGCAGATGCGCGCCGGCTCCGAATGGGACCTCGATCCGGGCGGTGTGTCCGAGCCACGGCTGGACATGCCGCTCGCAGAGGTCACCGCAAGTCCGGGCGGGGGTCAGGACCCTGCTGCAGGTTTCCTTGGATCCTAGCTAGCTGATTCAAGCATAAAAACATGCAGCTTTTTCAACGTGCTACAGCGACTTTTGTGCGTCTGAAGAGACGCTCGGCGCTGTAGTCTATACCATCGTATAGCTTTCGATGCCGTGGTCGGCATATTAGGGTGATCCTACAACGTGGCCATGAAACTGGAATTTTGCACAACCCCGGCCGCGAATTGGGAGGCGGCGGTGCCGACCAACAAGCCTCTGATTGCGATTGTCGACGACGACGAGTCGATGCGGGAGGCTACAAAGGGTCTCATAAGATCGCTGGGTTTTGACGCCGAGGTCTTTTCATCCGCAGAAGATTTCTTGAGGTCCCCCCATATCTCCTGCACGGCCTGCCTGGTGACGGACATCAATATGCCCGGAATGAGCGGGCTCGATCTGCATCGTCGACTCATTTCGCTGGGCGAGAACATTCCGACCGTTCTGATCACCGCCTTTCCGAATGAAAACCTGCATGCGCGTGAGTTGGGTCCGGACATCGTCGGCTATTTGACAAAGCCGTTTGGCGAGCAGGACCTGCTGAACTGTATCCGCTCTGGGTTGGCGCGGTAGCTGTCGCTATCCAGTTAGGGGCCAGCCGTCTTTCTAACGGTTTCATTCGGACATTCCGATTCGTTGTTCGATGCAGTCGTGAATTCAGGGAGATCGATGCTGGTCGGCGGGATGCTCCCTGTGGGCGGTCGCAGACGGTCGGCGCTTTAAGGTCACGCGCCAAGCCTCTGCCGCTCGGCGATGCGCCAGGCGCGCGGCGTCATGCCGTTGTGGCGGACGAAGAAGCGCGAGAAATAGGCCGGGTCGGAAAAGCCCAGACGGAAACTGATTTCCTGCACGCTTGCGCGGGTAAAGACAAGCTCGCGCCGGGCGGCGGTGAGGAGCCTTGCGGCAATGATTTCCTGCACGCTTTTTCCTGTCATCGCGCGGGTGATGCGGTTGAGATGCGTCGGCGAAACGCTGAGTTCTCGCGCATAGAAGGCGGCCGGCCGGTGCGTGAGATAATGCTGCTGAAGGAGCGCCTCGAGGAGCTCCATCCGCCGCTCGTTATTAGTCTCCCCCGGCCCGTTGTCGTTCGGCGGCGCTTGTGCAAGCCGCGCCGTCAAGGTCAAAACTGTCATAAGATAGCTGTCGAGGAGTACGGTGCGGTGGCTGCGGCGGGCGTCCCATTCTGCCGCAAGACGCTTCAATGTGTCGGCGATGTATCGCCCGTCTTCTCCACCACCGAGCGGCGTAAGGCGCGGTGCGGCCAGCCATGAACCCAGCCTGCTTCGTCCGCCCGAAGCCGGCAGATGGGATGCGAGAACCGTGAAGACGAAGCCGTCCACGTCGCGAGAGAAACGAAAGCCGTGACTTGCGCCCGCCGGGACGGTGACGATCGCCGGCGGCAAGATCGCCTCTGACTGGTCGTCGAAGATTGCATCGCAGGAGCCACCGGCGATGTACAGGATCTGAAAGAAGTTCTCGTGCCGGTGCAGTCCGATCTCCCAATGGTGAAGGCTGCTGCGCGAGGGGATCGTCTCACAATGCAGCCAAAATTCCGGCCGTTCTCCGGATTCTTCGCCATAGAGCTCATAGGTCGGGACGGGGCGCTTCATCGGACTCTCTCGGGGTCAATGTTCGATTTGTGCAATTTGTTGACGGAAAAGTCCATTGAGGCCCGTGCCGACGATGCGCAAAATTTGACAAGTGTCATGCTCCGATGGCGGCAGGACATCGACCGGGCCGACAGGCCGGTAAGGGAGGAAAGCATGCGTACACGGGTCGCCGTCATCGGCTCCGGGCCGTCAGGCCTGCTGCTCGGGCAGTTGCTCACCCATGCCGGGATCGACAATGTCATACTCGACCGTGCGAGCAAGGAGTACATCCTCGGCCGGGTACGGGCCGGCGTGCTCGAGGAGGGCACGGTTCGGCTGATGGACGAGGCGCATTCCGGCGCCCGGATGCACGCGGAAGGCCTGCCGCATGACGGCTTCTCGCTCGCCTTCGATGGCCGGGATCACCGCATCGACCTGGTCGGCTTGACCGGCGGAAAACGGGTGACGATCTATGGCCAGACCGAACTCACGCACGACCTGATGGACCATCGCGAAAAGGCGGGGGCGCTGTCGATCTACGAAGCGGCGGACGTGACGCCGTGCGACTTCGAAGGACATGCGCCCTACGTCACCTATGAAAAGGACGGCGTCACCCACCGCATCGACTGCGATTTCATTGCCGGATGCGACGGCTTTCATGGGGTGAGCCGTAGATCGGTGCCGGACAGGGCGATCCGCACTTTCGAGAAGGTCTACCCTTTTGGCTGGCTCGGCATTCTCGCCGACGTGCCGCCGGTCAGCCACGAGTTGATCTACGCCAATCACCCGCGCGGCTTCGCGCTCTGTTCGATGCGATCGACGAGCCGCAGCCGCTATTACATTCAGTGCTCGCTCGACGAGCGGATCGATGAATGGACCGACCAACGCTTCTGGGACGAACTGCGCCGCCGGCTGCCGGCTCACCATGCCGATCGCATGGCGACCGGGCCTTCCTTCGAAAAATCCATCGCGCCGCTACGCTCCTTCGTCGCCGAGCCGATGCGGTTCAACCGGCTGTTTCTTGTCGGGGATGCCGCCCATATCGTGCCGCCGACCGGCGCCAAGGGGCTGAACCTTGCAGCGAGCGACGTGCACTACCTGTTCGAGGCCCTGCTCGAGCACTATCAGGACCGCTCCAATTCCGGTCTGGATTCCTATTCGGCCAAGGCCCTGGCGCGCGTCTGGAAAGCGGTCCGCTTTTCCTGGTGGATGACGACGATGATGCACCGCTTCCCCGACACCAGCGATTTCGACCAGAAGATCCAGGAGGCCGAGCTCGACTATCTCACCCATTCGCGCGCTGCGGCGACGGCGCTGGCGGAGAACTATGTCGGGTTGCCTTTCTGATGCAAAGCCAATTTGTTATCATGACATATTGTTCATTGACATAACAATAATTCTGAGTAACGAATTGGTGAGGGAGGAAATATCATGATCAAAGGGCACGTGGCTGTAGTGACGGGAGCGGGCAGCGGCCTTGGGGCGGCGACCGCGCGGCACCTTGCCGGGCTCGGCGCCAAGGTCGCCTGCATCGATCTGACCGAGGACGCGGTAGCGGCGGTAGCCGCCGATATCGGCGGATTGGCCCTTGGTGCCGACGTCTCCGACGCGGCGGCGGTGGAGGCAGCATTCGATCGCCTCTTCGATGAGCTCGGCGTGCCGCGCGTCGTCGTCTCCTGCGCCGGTATCGGAACGGCCGCCCGCATCCTGCCGCGCGACGGCAGCCTTAGCATCGGTGCGTTCGAGCACACGCTCCGGGTCAACTTGCTGGGCACCTACACCGTGATGAGCGTTGCCGCGCGGGCAATGGCGGCGGCCGAGCCGCTCGACGGAGATGGAGCGAGGGGTGTCATCATCAATACGGCCTCCATCGCCTATGAAGACGGGCAGATCGGGCAGGCCGCCTATTCCGCCTCGAAGGGCGGAGTGGCGTCGATGACGCTGCCGGCCGCTCGCGAGCTGGCGCGCTTCGGTATCCGGGTCATGACCATCGCTCCGGGGCTGTTTGAAACCTCCATGAGCGCGGGTCTGCCCGACGACGTCCGCGGGGAAATCCTCAAGGCGGTGCCGTTTCCTGCAAGGATGGGCGACGCGAACGAATTCGCTCGGCTGGTGCAGAGCATCGTCGAAAATCCAATGCTGAACGGCTCGGTGATCCGCCTGGATGCGGCCGCGCGCATGCCGATCAAATAGGAGACGCCTTTGTCACAGGCGCATGTCACACCCAAAGACGCGGCACAGATTCTGACCGTCGAGATCGATGGCCCGCTCGCCGTTCTCACCATGAACCGGCCCGAGAAGCGCAATGCGATGTGCGACGCGCTGCTCGATGCCATCGACGCATTCTTTGCGAGGCCGCCCGAGGGGGTCCGCGTCGTCATCCTGACCGGCACGGCGGACCATTTCTGTTCGGGGCTCGATCTCAGCGAGCACGTGGCCCGCGATGCCGAGGGCACGATGCGGCATTCGCGCAACTGGCACCGGGTGATGGATCTCGTTCAATTTTCTGGCCTGCCGGTCGTTTCGGCCATGTTCGGTGCCGTCATCGGTGGGGGACTGGAGCTTGCAGCCTCGACGCATGTGCGGATTGCTGAGCCCTCCACCATCTTCCAGCTGCCGGAGGGACGGCGCGGCATCTATGTCGGCGGCGGCGCCAGCGTCCGGATTGGCCGCATCCTCGGCTCCGACCGGATGTGCGAGATGATGCTGACCGGTCGTAAATATGGCGCCGAGGAAGGATTGGCATTGGGCCTCGCCCATTATGTGGCGGGCGAAGGCGAGGCGATGTCGCTCGCCCGCGAACTGGCGCAGAGCATCGCCGAGAACGCCCAGCTCTCGAATTTCATGATGATCCAGGCGATCAGCCGGATATCCGACATGTCGCGCAGCGACGGCTTCTTTACCGAAAGCCTGGCGGCCGCCGTGTCGCAGACCAGTGCGGATGCGCAGGAAGGCCTGCGGGCGTTCCTCGAAAAGCGAAAGCCGGAATTCCGGTAGCTCGCAGCAGACAGAGTGGAAGGTCGAGATAGAGGGAGGAATATCGATGGCCAGCTTCACGAGACGGACGGTTTTAGCTTCGATCGGGGCGGCTTTGGCCGCGCCCGCAATCCTGACGCGGGCGCATGCCGCCGAAGTGACCCTTCGGCTGCATCACTTCCTGCCGGGCGTTGCGCCGATGCAGACGAAGTTCTTCGAGCCCTGGGCCGCCGAACTGACCGCGGCCTCGAACGGCGCGATCGAGGTCCAGATCTTCCCGGCGATGCAGCTTGGCGGCAAGCCGCCGCAGCTTGCCGACCAGACGCGGCAGGGTATTTGCGACATCGCCTGGACGCTGCCGGTCTATACGCCCGGCCGATTTCCGGTCGCCGAGACCATGGCGAACCCCTTCATGGTGACCAACGCCGAGAAGACCTCGGTGGCCATGCACAAGCTGATGGACGAGTTCGGCCAGAACGAATACCGCGGCATGAAGGTCCTGGCCTTCCATACCCATGACGGCGGCAAGCTGCATACCCGCAACGCTCCGGTGCGGAGCAGGGCCGATCTGAAGGGCCTGAAGCTCAGGGCGCCGAACCAGTCGACCGGCGATCTCCTGACCAGTCTCGGCGCGGAGGTGGTCTTCTTCCCGGTGACGGAAATGATGGTGGGCTTGTCGAACGGCGTGATCGATGGTTGTTGCCTGCCCTATGAGGTCGTTCCGGCCTTCAAGCTGCAGGAACTGACCTCCTACAGCGCGGCACCGGCGCCGGCGGCACGCGGACTCTATGCCAATACCTTTGCACTGGTCATGAACCAGGCAAAATACGACAGCCTCTCGGACGGTCTGCGGGGCGTCATCGATGCTGCCTCCGGCATGACGCTGTCGCATCGGCTCGGCAAGCAGTTCGATGAATTCGAGGCCTTCGGCAAGTCGGTGGTCGAGAAGCAGGGCAATCAGATCGTTGAGATTCCGGCCGAGGAAATCGCGGCCTGGCGCGAGGCCGCCGCGCCGATCTATGACGCCTGGATCGCCAAGCTCAACGATGCGGGGCACGACGGCGCCGCCATCATGGCCCGTGCGAACGAACTGCTCGACGAGGGCTGACCATGGCGGAACGCCTTCCTGTCGAGGGCGAGCAGGGGGGAAATTCCCTCCTGTTCCAGCTGCTCTATGTCTCCTGTACCGCACTGGCGGGTCTCGGCGGTCTGGTCGTTCTCGGCGCCGCCGTGATGGTCACCCTGTCGGTTGCCAGCGCCACCCTGGGTCTGGGCGCCATCCGCGGCGAATTCGAACTGGTGGAACTCTCCTGCGCGGCCTGCGCCTCGCTGTTTCTGCCGCTGTGTCAGCTGGTGAAGGGACATGTCATGGTCGACGTGTTCACCAACTGGCTGCCGGGCGCGACCAACCGGGCCATCGACGCGATCTGGACAGTGATCTTCGCGCTCGCCTGGGCCTTCCTGTGCTGGCGGCTCTTCCTGGGCATGATGGAAGTGCGTGGTTATGGTGACCGGACCATGCTCCTCGGCGCCCCGATCTGGTGGGTCTACTGTCCGGCGGTCGTGGGCACCGGATTGTCGGCCGTCGTTGCGACCCTGCAGGGGCTTTCATCGCTATTCCCTCGCACTCTCCGGATAGGACCTTCCGCATGACGCCTTTCGCCATTGCGATCGTTCTGGTCGTCGCGCTGTTCCTTCTGATCTTTATCCGAATGCCGATCGCCCTCGCCATGGGGCTGGTGGGCGCGGTGGGTTATATCCAGCTGAGCTCGGCAGCGGGGCTGATGGCCTATCTGAATACCGCCTGGGTCGACAAATTCATGTCCTACGACTTTGCCGTGGTCCCGCTTTTCATCCTGATGGGGCACCTGGCGACGAATTCCGGCATCTCCGCATCGATCTTCGCGGCGGCGCGCGCTTGGATCGGGCATCTGAACGGAGGCCTTGCGATGGCGGCGGTCGCGGGTTGCGCACTTTTCGGCTCGATCTCGGGTTCATCGCTCGCAACCGCCTCGACCATGACGCGCGTGGCCATGCCGGAGATGCGCAAGCACGGCTTTTCCAGCGCACTTTCCTCCGGAGCGCTTGCGGCGGGGGGAACACTCGGCATCTTGATCCCACCCTCTGTGGTTCTGATCATCTATGCGCTGCTGACCGAGCAGAACATCGTCAAACTATTCCTTGCCGCAACCGTTCCCGGCATACTGGCCGTTATCGGCTTCATCCTCGCAATTTCGGTCTATGTGCGGCTCTATCCCGAAGAGGGGCCGACCAGCGAGCGCGCGGACTTGCGTCAGCGGCTCCGTTCGCTACGCGGCATCTGGCACGTGGTCCTGATCTTCGCGATCGTCCTCGGCGGCATCTATGGCGGCTTCTTCACTCCGGCGCAGGGCGCGGCGGTAGGAGTCGTGCTGACCCTGATCCTCGGGCGTCTGAAGGGCAAGCTCACTGCCCGGTCCATCATCAACAGCCTGATCGACACCGCCGGATCGACCGCGATGATCTTCGCGATCGTTTTCGGGGCCGATCTGTTCAACGTGGCGCTGGCGCTTAGCCGCATGCCGGTCGAGGTGGCCGGGTTCTTGGCCGGCTCGGGCATTCCGCCGATGCTGATCCTGCTCTCGATTGTGGTCTTCTATCTGGTCATGGGCTGTCTGATGGACAGCCTGTCGATGATCCTTTTGACCGTACCCGTCTTCTTCCCGACGATCATGGCCCTCGATTTCGGCCTGACCCCCGAGCACCTGGCAATGTGGTTCGGCATCATCTCCCTCATCGTCGTCGAAATGGGCCTAATCACCCCGCCGGTGGGCATGAACCTCTTCGTCATCTCGGCCCTGGCCAAGGACATCCCGATGAAGGAGATCTTCCGAGGCACGCTGCCGTTCATCATCGCCGAATTCACCCGCATTGCCGTCATCATCAGCTTTCCGGCCCTGAGCTATTGGCTGGTTGATCTCGTCGCCAACTGAGGAGGCCTCGCCATTTCTGCGACCGCCATTTCCGATCCAAACATCGATGCCGTGGAGCCGGACGACAGGCTGCTGCGCCAGTTCGTCGGCTACACCATGAAGCGTGCCTTCATCCCGGTCCAAGAGGACGTGAGCGAGACCCTCGCTCCGCTGGGCCTGCGGGTCGGCACGTTCTCGGCACTCGCCGTCATCGTGGCGAGCCCCGGCATTTCGCAGACCCAGCTCTCGCAGATCCTGAATATCAAACGTTCCGGCGTCGTGCTCGTGGTGGACGAACTGGAGAGAATGGGTGCCGTGGAGCGCATGCCGGTGGAATCCGACCGCCGCGCCTACGCGCTGCAGGTAACGGCGGAAGGACGAGAGCTATGGCAACGGGCCGAATCCGCCGTCCAGGCGCACGAGGCGGCGCTGTTTGCGGATCTCGATCCAGAGGAACTACGCGTTCTGCGGGGCTTGCTTGACCGCGCCGCCCGCGGGGCGCGGCGCCGACGGGGGGAAAGGCAATGATCGACGCGATGACCGGGCTGCGGACTGTCCCGCATTCCGTTTCCAGGCGGCAGCACCCGGGGCATCTGCTCCTGACCTCGAACCTGCCGCTCGATCCGGTCGCAAGGCGTACCGCCGACTGGCTGCACCGCTGGGCCGAGCAGGCGCCCCAACGGGTGTTTCTTTCCGAGCGCGCCGGCGAAGGCTGGCGCGACATCACCTACGCCGAAGCGCTCGGGCATGTGCGGGCCCTTGCCGCCGCACTTATCGCCCGCGGTCTCGGGCAGGAAACGCCCATCGCGATCCTCTCCGGCAACTCCGTCGACCACGCGCTGCTTTCCTTCGCCGCACAATATGCCGGCGTGCCGACGGTGCCGCTCGCCGAGCAGTATTCGCTGATCCCGGAGGCCCATGCGCGGCTCGTCTACGTCATCGAGAAGGTCCGGCCGAGGCTCGTCTTCGCCGACGATGCGGGGCGTTATGCCGGCGCGCTGGCCCTGCCGCAGTTCGACGGCATCGAGATCGTTGCGACCAGAACCGAGGGCGCCTCCCGGCCCGTCACGCCCTTCGCGGAACTGCTCGAAGGAGACACGGCGGCCGATATCGACGGGCGCCTTGCCACGGTCGGCCCGGATACGGTCGCCAAGATACTCTTCACCTCCGGATCTTCATCCGACCCGAAGGGAGTGCTGACCACTCAGCGCATGCTGTGCGCGAACCAATCGCAGATGGCCTCCGTCCTGCCCTTTCTCAAGGACCGGCCGCCGCGCATCTGCGATTGGCTGCCCTGGAACCATGTCTTCGGCGGCTCGCACAATGTCAACATGATGCTGGCGCATGGCGGAACGCTGACCATCGACAACGGCAAGCCGACCGGGACGCTGTTCAACGAGACGGTACGCAACATCATTGCAAGAGCCGGAACGCTCTCTTTCAACGTGCCGGTCGGCTTCTCCATGCTGGTACGCGAAATGGAAACGAACCATGCCCTTCGCCAAGCCTATTTCCGCGATCTCGACATGATCTTCTATGCCGGCGCGTCGCTGCCGCAGGACGTCTGGACCCGCCTCGAGACGATGGCGATGGAGGTTCGCGGGCGCATCCCGCTCATGATCTCGAGCTGGGGCATGACCGAAACGGCGCCGGCCACCATCATGGTGCACGAGCCCATCGGGCGTTCGGGCGTCATCGGCGTGCCGCTGCCGGGAACCGAGGTCAAGCTGATCCCCGACGGCGACATGCGTTGCGAGTTGCGCGTGAAGGGACCGAACATCATGCCGGGATATTTCGGCGACCCGGCCAAGACCGCCGAGGCTTTCGACGAGGAGGGCTTTCTGCGGACCGGGGACGCGGTCCGGTTCGTCAGCAACGACGATCCCGACCGCGGCCTCACTTTCGACGGCCGC
Source organism: Ensifer sp. LCM 4579 (assembly GCF_001854885.1). Taxonomy (GTDB): domain Bacteria; phylum Pseudomonadota; class Alphaproteobacteria; order Rhizobiales; family Rhizobiaceae; genus Sinorhizobium. The sequence continues at coordinate 125,223 of NZ_MDDV01000009.1, forward strand.
GTTTCGGAGGATTTCAAGCTCCAGACCGGCACCTGGGTCCAGGCCGGCAAGCTGCGGCTGCAAGCCCTGGAGGGCCTGCGGGGGCTGGTTCAGGATGTCGTGGTCTGCGGCCATGACCGCGATGCGATCGGACTCTTCATCTTTCCGCGCCCCGATCAGCTGCATGGCGCAAACAGTTCGGATGGTGCCGTCATCGATGCGGCGCTGCAGGCCAGGATCGAGGCGCGGCTGCGCGACATGGCCGCTGCGGCCACCGGGTCGGGCCGGCGCATCAGCCGCGCGATCATCCTTGCCGAGCCGCCTTCGCTGAAGGATGCGGAGATCACCGACAAGGGCTCGCTCAACGTCCGCAAGATCATCATGCGCAGGGCGGCATTGCTCGAGCGCCTCTACGACAACGAAGACCCGGCGCTGATACGCGTCTGACGGAGGTTAGAATGGTGGATTTTGCCAAGGTCCGCGCGATCGACATCCATACCCACGCCGAAGAGCCCTGCGGCTGTCACGCGGATGATGGCTATGACGAGCTGCAGTCAACGATGGCGAGCTATTTCGGCGCTCCATGGAGGCACCCTCCGACCATTCCGGAGACGGCCGCGCATTACCGCGCCATGAACATCGCTGCGGTGATCTTCCCCGTCGACGCCGAACGTGAAACGGGCTATCGCCGTTACTCCAACGACGAGGTGCTCGAGCTCGTCAAAGAGAACGACGACGTGCTGATCCCCTTCGCCTCAATCGATCCCTGGAAAGGGAAGATGGCCGTGCGCGAGGCCCGCCGGCTGATCGAGCAGCATGGCATCAGGGGGTTCAAGTTTCACCCCACCATGCAGGGCTTCTATCCCAACGACCGGATGGCCTATCCGTTCTATGAGGTGCTGGCCGAACACCGCTGCGTCGCGCTCTTTCACACCGGACAGACGGGTGTGGGCTCCGGCATGCGCGGCGGCAACGGAATGCGCCTCAAATACTCCAACCCGATGCATCTCGATGACGTCGCGGTCGATTTCCCGGAAATGAACATCATCGCGGCACATCCGAGTTTTCCCTGGCAGGAAGAGGCGCTGGCCGTCGCGCAACACAAGCCGAATGTCTATATCGACCTCTCGGGATGGTCGCCGAAATATTTCCCGCCGATCCTGCTGCGCTACGCCAACAGCCTTTTGAAGAAGAAGATGCTTTTCGGCTCGGACTGGCCGATGATTGCGCCCGAGAAATGGCTCGATGCCTTCGACAAGGCGGATTTCAAGGACGAGGTGCGGCCGCTGATTCTCAAGGAGAATGCGATGCGGCTTCTTGGTGTCGGCACGTGATTCCCTTCACCGCGCCGGTCGAAGACATCCTGTTCTCGCTACGCCGGGTGGCCGATGCCTCCTCTCTGCCCGGTTGGGACGATGAACTGGCCGAAGGGATCGTCGGCCATTTCGCGACCTTCGCCGAAGGGGTGATCGCGCCCCTCGACGAGCCTGGCGATCGGCAGGGTTGCGGCTTCGAGAATGGCCGTGTCCGTATGCCGGATGGCTTCGGCGAGGCTTACGCGCAACTGGCGAAGATGGGCTGGCAGGGGCTGGCCGCGCCGGAATCCCTCGGCGGTATGGGGCAGGGACCTCTTATTTCCGCAATGGTGTCGGAAATTTTCTCCGGAGCCTGCCATTCGCTTCAGATGGTCTGCAATCTCGTTCCCGGCGCGATTGCCACGCTCCTGAAGTTTGGCACTGAGGCGCAGCAGGCGACCTGGATACCCCGTCTGGCGTCCGGGCATGCTCTATCCACCATGTGCCTGACCGAGTCCGGCGCGGGTTCGGATCTTTCACGCATCCGCACACGGGCGACGCGACAGGGCGACGGTGGCTGGCGCATCGACGGAGAAAAGGTCTTCATCTCCGGCGGCGATCAGAACATGTCGGAGGACATCCTGCATCTCGTTCTTGCCCGGACCGGCACGAAGGACGACGGCGTGAAAGGCCTCTCGCTCTTTCTGGCCGGCAAGTCACAGGCGGGCTCTTCGATCAAGGTCACACGGATCGAGGAAAAGCTCGGTCTCCACGCCTCGCCCACCTGCCAGATGGCCTTCGATGCTACTCCGGCCGAACTGGTCGGTGGTGAGGGCGAGGGGTTAAAGGCCATGTTCACCGTGATGAACCACGCAAGGCTCGATGTCGCCTTGCAGGGAGTTGCCCACGCGGCACGGGCCTTTGCAATCGCCTCGGCCTACGCGGCCGAGCGGACACAGGGGCGCCGGGCCGATGGCAGCGACGCGGTGCTTGCCGATCACGCGGATGTGCATCGGATGCTCGACGAGCAGCGCGCGCTCGCGCTTGGCGCCCGGGCCATGGTCCATGTGGTGCTGGTGGAACAGGCGCGTGGCGGAGCAGAGGCCCTCGCGGACTTTCTGACGCCGGTGTGCAAGGTTTTCTGCACAAATGCCGGGATCAGCGCGGCGGATCTAGGCATCCAGATCCTCGGCGGCTACGGATATCTCACCGAATACAGAGTGGGCCAGACATGGCGCGATGCCCGGATCACGTCGATCTACGAAGGCGCGAACGGCATTCACGCTTTGGCGACCGCCACCAGGGGCTTGCGTGCACGGCAGGGCGCGGGGGCCGGTGCCTTCGATGCGCTGATTGGCCGGCTGTCCGATCATCCTGAGGTCACGGTCTTGCGGCAGACGTGGCGCGAAGCGCGCGGCCTTATTTCGGCGGCGGCCGATCCGGCACCGATGGCGCACGATTTTACCGCCTTGACCGCCACCCTGTTCTACAGGGCGATCTGGGCCCGATTCCGAGCTGTGAGCGACGACGCGGACATCGTCCGACTGTCCGGTCGGGTTCTTTCGGCGCCGTTGCCGGTAGCCCTGCCGATGAAGAGCGCCGTCGGGGATGCAATCTCAGCCGAGTAAGGCCCATTCCCCAAGGCGCGACTGACCCCGCCACGTTTTCCTACAGCGCCGCGCGTCAGACGCGCAAAGGTCGCTGTAACACTTTGAATTGCTGCAATGTCTTGCCCTTTAATCGAGGTCGATTACAGAGCAGTAAGCCCCGCCGGCCGGTCACGCGAACCGGACAGCGCTTTTCGCGCGCGCCTTTGCGGCTTCTTCCTCACGGTTGCGTGGCGGTTGGGATGTCTCCAGGCTATCGAGCAGTTCGCGGGCGCAGGCCGCAATTGAATGCACCGCGTGATCGAACGCCGCTTCATTACGCTTCGACGGCCTGGTGGTTCCGCACAGTTTGCGCACGAACTGGAGTGCGGCATCGTGGATTTCCTGGTCAGTGGCCGGCGGCTCGAAATTGAACAGCGTTCTTATGTTTCTGCACATAGCTTGCTCCCGGCTATCCTCGTCTTCAATGGGCTTGCTATGGGTCGCGGCCAGCCGGCCAGCTCCGACCCATTCGGATTGGCATAGCCCAATCCCGGCAGCCGGCCTATTCGGCGGCAGTCCTCCGTCGCGGCAACACCCAGTCGGGGCGCGGATAATGGCAGGTGTAACCGTTGGGATAGCGCTGCAGATAATCCTGATGCTCCGGCTCCGCCTCCCAAAAGTCCCCGATCGGGCAGACTTCGGTCACGACCTTGCCCGGCCAAAGTCCCGACGCCTCGACGTCTGCGATGGTGTCCTCGGCTATTCGCTTCTGCTCATCGTCGGCATAGTAGATCGCGGAGCGGTAGGAGAGGCCGATGTCATTGCCCTGCCGATTTCTGGTGGTCGGATCATGAATCTGGAAGAAGAACTCCAGAATCCGCCTGTAGCTGATGGTTTCAGGATCGAAGACGATTTCGATCGCCTCGGCATGGGTGCCGTGATTGCGATAGGTCGCGTTCGGCACGTCGCCGCCGGTGTAGCCCACGCGGGTCGAAATGACCCCAGGGAGCTTGCGGATCAGGTCCTGCATCCCCCAGAAGCAGCCGCCGGCCAAAACAGCTTTCTCGGTCATTCAGATTTCCTCCACCTGGTCGATATACGCGCCATAGCCCTCGGCTTCCATTTCCTCGCGCGGAATAAAGCGCAGCGCAGCGGAATTGATGCAGTAGCGAAGTCCGCCGCGGTCTTGCGGACCGTCCGGAAACACATGGCCGAGGTGGCTGTCGCCATGCGCGGAGCGCACCTCGGTACGGATCATACCATAGGAGCTATCCCGCAATTCGTTGATGTTTGCCGGTACGATCGGCTTGGTGAAACTCGGCCAGCCGCAGCCGGAATCGAACTTGTCGGACGAAGCGAACAGCGGTTCGCCGGAAACGACGTCGACATAGATCCCCGGCCTCTTGTTGTCGTGATATTCCCCCGTGAAGGGGCGCTCGGTGCCGTTCTGCTGCGTCACCCGATATTGCTCGGGCGAAAGCTTCCTGATGGCTTCGTCAGTCTTTGCGTAGTTCATTGCCTATCTCCGTCCTCGGATCTGCGCCTGAATATGGCGATTGTCCACGAGGATTTCCAATGCGGGGCGTGCATGAATTCGATGCCCCCGGGAAAACGGCGATAAACGCGGAAGACGACGATCAGGAACGCACGTGCGAAGCTGCCCGCGATTGCGACCCGGAGAAGGATCTGGTCTGACTCATTGGCTGCTCTCATCTTCACCGCTGTCGACATTGAAATAAGCGAGGACCGCGAGACTGCTCAGATTGATAACGCTCAGGACGACCGCGACGTTCAGGTTTCCCAGACCGACGGCCGCGCCGATCGCGCCGGCATTCCAGATGCTGGCGGCCGTCACCAGTCCCTTCACATTGTGCCGCAGCTTGACGATCGCACCCCCTCCTATGAAACCGACGCCGGTCACAACGCCCTGGAGCACGCGCGCCTGAGCTTCCGCACTCCCCGGAAAGTCGGTGTTGACGACGAGCGCGAACCCGCAAGCCGCCACGGCGACGATCGGAAGGGTCCTGAAGCCGACGCTGTAGCGGCCGCGTCCCCTTTCCCATCCGATCGGAAGGGCCAACGCGAAGGCAATCAGGATCTTGGTTAGATCCTGAATCAGCCGATCGAGATCAAATCCCAGCTCCATTTTCGCTGCACCCACCCGGAAACGGCCTATGGCGCCGCCGCATAATGCGGAAGCCGAACCAGATCCAACCGGAGTGCGCCGGATAGGTTCCGGGACACGCCCGCAAGCACGCCTTCTCTGCCACCGAATTTGCCCGCCCGTCAGCGGCCGAGGACGGAATGGATCGCATCGGCTGCTGCCTCGACCACGATATCGGCTTCCTCGCGCGTCAGGCAGAGCGGCGGGGCGAAACCAAGGATATCGCCCCGCGGCATCGCGCGGCCGAGGACGCCGCGCTCGGCGAGCGCCGTCGCCACCTGCGGCCCGATCTTGCGCCCCGGATCGAAGAACCTGCAATCGTCGCGATCCTCGACGAATTCGACCGCTGCCATCAGGCCGTCGCCCCGCACCTCGCCGACATGGGCGTGGGCGCCGACGGCCTTTTGCAGTTCGGCCCGGAAATAGGCCCCCGTCGAACCCGCATTCTCGACGATGCCGAGTTCGTCGATCAATTCGAGGTTGGCGATGCCGGCGGCGGCGCAAATCGGGTGCGCCGAATAGGTCCAGCCATGGCCGATCGGACCGAGCTCGTCCGAGCCCTTCACCAGCACCTGCCAGACCTTGTCCGAGACGATCGTGCCGGAGAGCGGCGCATAGGCCGAGGTTAGCCCCTTGGCAATGGTGATCAGGTCCGGCTTGATGCCATAGTGATCCGCGCCGAACATCGTGCCGAGGCGGCCGAAACCGGTCACGACCTCGTCGGCGACAAGCAGGACATCGTATTTCCGGAGCACCGCCTGGATCTTCTGCCAATAGCCCGCCGGTGGCGGCACGATGCCGCCGGTGCCGAGAATCGGCTCGCCGATGAAGGCGGCGACCGTATCCGGCCCTTCCGCGACGATCATCTCCTCGAGCTTATCGGCGCAATATTGCGAGAACTGCTCTTCGCTCATCGCGCGATCGGGACGGCGGAAATAATAGGGCGCCTCCGTGTGCAGGATCGGCGCACGCGGCAGATCGAAGGCGTTGTGGAAGAGGTGCAGGCCTGTCAGCGAGCCGGTCATCACGCCCGAGCCGTGATAGCCGCGCCAGCGCGAGATGATCTTCTTTTTCTCCGGCCGGCCCAGAATGTTGTTGTAGTACCAGATGAGCTTGATGTTGGTCTCGTTGGCGTCCGAACCGGAAAGTCCGAAATAGACGCGGGACATCCCTTCCGGCGCCCGCTCGATGATCATCTTGGAAAGCCGGATCGAGGCTTCCGTGCCGTGGCCGACATAGGCGTGGTAATAGGCGAGGTTCTTTGCCTGTTCGGCAATCGCCTCGGCAATCTTCTGGCGGCCATAGCCGACATTAACGCAGTAGAGGCCGGCAAAGGCGTCGAGGCTGCGCTTGCCGGCGATATCGGTGATGTAGACACCTTCGCCGCCGGCGATCACGCGGCTTGCGCTTTCGCCGCGCGCGTGCATTCCCATATGGGTGGAGGGATGGAAGAAGTGATCGCGGTCCCAGGCGGTGAGTTCGTTGCTTCTCTCGAGCATGGTCTTTCCTTTCATCACATTCGGGTCAGGCAGCGGTGTCGATGCAGAGATATTTGAGCTCGGTGAAGGCCTCCATGCCGTGGCGTGAGCCTTCGCGTGCCAGGCCGGACTGCTTCCAGCCGCCGAAGGGGACCGGTCCGCCGGTGATCTTCACCCGGTTGATTGCCACCATGCCGTGTTCGAGAGCTCGTGCGAGCCGCAGCTGGCGGGCGCCGTTTTCGGTGACGACATAGGCCACGAGGCCGTATTCGGTGTCGTTCGCCCGGGCGATCACTTCATCCTCGCTGTCGAATGCGGTAATGGCGGCCACAGGGCCGAATGTCTCTTCGCGCATGATCAGCGCGTCGTCCGGCACATCGGTGAGCACGGTCGGTTGGAAGAACAGTGGTCCGGCAGCGTGCCGCTTGCCGCCGGTTGCGAGTTTCGCGCCGCAATTCAGCGCGTCGGCGACCTGCTCCTCGACTTTGGCAACGGCACGCTCATGCATGAGCGGCCCGATATCCGTGTCCTGTGCGAGGCCCGCACCAATTTTGAGACGGGAAACACGTGCCGCGAAAGCCTCGTTGAAGGCCTTCAAGATTGGTCGTTCGACATAGATTCGGTTCGCAGCCAGGCAGTCCTGCCCGGACGTCGCGAACTTCGCAGCGACCGCGATGTCTGCAGCCTTCTCGACGTCGGCATCGGCGAACACGATGAGCGGAGCATGGCCACCGAGTTCCATCACCAGCCGCTTCATCGTCGGAGCGCACTGGCGGGCGATCAGCTTGCCGATCTCGGTCGAGCCGGTGAAGCTCATGGCGCGGACGCGGGGCTCCTCGCACAAGCGGCCGACAATGGTCGCAGCATCACCGGTGACGACGTTGAAGACGCCGGCCGGGAGGCCGGCGCGCTCGCCGAGCTCCGCAAGCGCCAGGGCAGAAAGCGGCGTCTCGGAGGAGGGGTGCGCAACGACGGTGCAGCCGGCCGCAAGTGCGGCGGCCGCCTTGCGGGTGACCATGGCGGAGGGAAAGTTCCAGGGCGTGACGATGCCGACCACACCGAGGGCTTCGCGGCGCACGATCATCTCCGCGCCCGCCAGATGGCTTGTCACGCCTTCTGCGTTGAGGCGCTTGCCTTCCTCGGCATACCACTCGATGAACGAGGCGGCGTAGTCGATTTCGCCACGCGATTCCGCAAGCGGCTTGCCCTGCTCCAGCGTCATCAGCAGGGCAAGGTCCTCCTTTGCGGCGAGCATCAGCTCGTACCACTTGCGCAGAATGGCGGCGCGTGCTTGCGGCAGCATGCCGCGCCATGCGGGGAATGCCTTGGCAGCGGCATCGACGGCCTCGGCCGTCTGGGCCTCATCGACCGAAGCGACGAAGGCGAGCGCCGTGCCGCTGGCCGGATCGCCCACTTCGATACACTTGCCGTCGCGTCCGCCAACCCAGCGGCCGCCGACATAGGCGAGTTCGCGCAGCAATTGCCGGTCGTTCAGCCGCTTCAAGGCTTCGTGGAAGGCGGTTCGGGCAAAGACTGCGGTCATGGCGTGTCTCCTTGGTCCGGATCGCAAAGCCGTGGGGACAACTCTTGCGGAACCTGTTAGTCTGGGCTTGAGAAGTGTGCCAGCCTTGCCGCGAGAGATTGTCCAAACATCCGCCGTGTGCCGGAGAATTTGACCAAAGTCGCGGCGGTCGCGAGAGAGATTGTCTCCGCTCTGAGGAAAATCGCTTCACGTGTGGAACAGAATCTCTTTTCGCCCGTTGCGCGAAACAGATCCCCGCGTGAAGGAGGGAGGATCGTGCCATGCATCCGTCATTGCCCCATCGCCCCGCCGCTACGGCCGATGAGCACATCCTGACCGTACAGGAGGCGCTGGAGCCGCTGTATGTCGAGCTAGAGCAAGAGGTAGAAGCCGCGCTGATCGAGGCGGCGATTTCCGCCGGCTGGTCCGCCGACGAAGCGCTCGAGGCGATCGACGAATTGAAGCGGCACGACGTCTTGGACGATCACAAAAGCTAGCGCAAAGAGCGCCCGGGGTTCATCGCTGGGCTGCCTGGCTCCTCCTTTTCAATTCACCTGAGGCAAGAGCGAGTGGAGCGGCAGCACGGCCTCTTCCTTGACCGTTTTGGTGACGATGTAGGTGAAATAGCGGTCAATGCCGATGTCCCGGCCGAGCAACGCGTCGACGAGTCGCTGATAGGCATCGATGTCGGCGGTCACCACCTTGAGCATATAGTCCACCCCGCCGCCGACCGACCAGCAGGCGACGACCTCGGGGGTGGAGGCGATCGCGCGCTCGAAGCGGTCGAAATCCGCCTGGCGATGGTTGCCCAGCGTCACCTCCACGAAGACGCTTGCCACCGGTGCGACACGGCGGAGCGCCACCCGGGCGTGATAGCCGGTGACGATGCCGGCCTGTTCCAGTTTTCGCAGCCGCACCCAGCACGGTGTCGGGGACAGGCCGACTTTCTCGGCGAGCGCCAGCTTGGTGATGCGCCCGTCGGTCTGGATCGCCTCCAGGATGCGCAGATCGATGGCGTCGAGTTTCATTGGCTGCTTCCGAGGCTTGCTTGCATGCGTGCTACGTCGGGAAAAGAGATTGGAGTCTCACTTTTGCATTGTCAATTGAGATGATTTTTATCACTGTCGAATCATGACAAGTTGGGTACCCGACATAACGCTCCTCAGCCGCCCGGCCTATCTCTCTCTGGCCGATCAATTCTCCCGCGCCATTCAGGAGGGCAAGCTTCGGGCCGGCGCGCGCCTCCCCACGCATCGAAAGCTCGCGGACGAGCTGCAGCTCTCGGTGCAAACGGTAAGCCGCGCCTATGAGGAGCTTATACGCCGGGGTCTCGTCACGGGCGAGGTTGGCCGCGGCAGCTTCGTTCAGACGGGCCCGCGCGAGCCGGATCCTCCCTATCTGCCGGAGCGCCTCGGCGAATTGATCGACCTTTCGATCCTCAAGCCTGTCTGCGAGCAGCTTCACCTTGAGAAGATGCGCCAGGCCTTTGCCTGGCTTGCGGAGAACCTTCCCGCCAGTTCGGCACTGTCCTTCCGGCCGAACACGGTATTTCCGCGTCATCGCAATGTTGCCGTCGAGTGGCTGTCACGCTGCGGGCTCGCCGCGTCACCGCTCAATGTCAATCTGACCAACGGCGCGACCTCGGCGATGACCGTGGCGCTGATGAGCGTCGCCCCGCCGGGTTCGACGGTTGCGACGGAAGCCGTCAGCCATCACACGCTCGTGCCGCTTTCCAGCTATCTCGGCATTCACTTGCAGGGCCTGCCGATCGACGACGACGGCATGATTCCGGATGCATTGGATGAGGCCTGCCGCAAGGGCGTCGTGCGTGCCGTGTTCCTGCAGCCGTCGGTGATCAATCCGACGGCGACGCTGATGAGCGCCGAACGCCGGGGCGCGCTCGCGGAGGTGGCGCGACGCCACGACGTCGCGATCATCGAAAACGACATCCTGGGGCCCCTGGTGGAGGGGCGGCTGCCGCCGGTGGCGGCCCTCGCGCCGGAGCGAACCCTTTATGTCACCAGCTTCACCAAGATCACGGTGCCGGGTCTGCGGATCGGCTATCTTGTGGCGCCGGACCGCTACCTCGCGGCAGTCGCGAACCGGCATCTCGTGTCGAACTGGATGGCCACGCCCGCGATTGCGGAGATCGCAACGCGCTGGGTGAGCGACGGCACGGCGCTCGAGCTCGTGAATTGGCAGCGCCGCGCGCTGGCCGCGCGCCAGCGGATTGCCGCGCAGGCGCTGGGCGGACTTGCCTATCGCAGCCACCCCCAAAGCCTCCATGCCTGGCTGCCGCTACCCGAGGGGCATCAGGAAGACGCTTTCGTTTCCCAGGCACGGCTGCGCGGGGTGGCGATCGCCCCGGGTGCTTCTTTCCGCACGGCCGACAGCGGTTGGCGCCCGGCGGTGCGGATATCGCTCGGCTCGACCACGGAAGAGGAGCTCAAGACGGGGCTCGGTACCGTCGCCTCCCTGGCGCTGGGCGATCCGGAGGCCCTATTGCTCGCGATCTGATTGGGATCGCGCGATTTCTGGCGCTGCCAGAGTCTTAGTGCTACTGGCGTAATTGTCATGATATTATTATTTGGATTGACATGATTTTTGATGCGGCCCATCGTTAGCGGGTAACTGTCTCGGAGGGGCAACGCATGACCGAGCCGATCATCCGTATCGACAATATCGTCAAGAGATACGGTCCGCTGACCGTTCTCGACGGGCTGTCGATGGAGGTGATGCCGGGGGAGAAGCTTGCCCTGATCGGCCCGTCGGGTTCGGGCAAGACGACGATCCTTCGCATCCTGATGACCCTGGAGACAATCAGCGACGGCTTCATCCAGATCGATGGCGAGCAGCTCTTCCACATGAAGAAGGCGGGAAACCTGGTTCCGGCCGACGAGCGGCATCTGCACAGGATGCGCGAGAAGATCGGCATGGTCTTCCAGCACTTCAACCTGTTCCCCCACAAATGTGTGCTCGACAACATCACCCTGGCGCCGATGCTGACCAAGGACATTGACCGGGCGACCGCCGAAAAGCGGGCGATGGAGCTGCTCGACATGGTCGGCCTCGCCGATAAGGCCAGGAGCATGCCGGCGCAGCTTTCCGGCGGCCAGAAGCAGCGCGTCGCGATTGCGCGGGCGCTGGCGCTCTCCCCGAAAATCATGCTGTTCGACGAGGTGACCTCGGCGCTTGATCCCGAACTTGTCGAGGAAGTGCTGAGCGTGATGCGCAAGCTTGCGGCCGAGACGGACATGACCATGCTGCTCGTCACGCACGAAATGGGCTTTGCCCACGATTTCGCCGACCGGGTGCTCTTCTTCGACCGCGGCAAGATCGTCGAGGAGGGGAAGCCCGCGGACATCTTCCGGCACCCGAAACAGGAACGCACGCAGACCTTCCTGCGCAAGATCATAGCGGCAGGGCACCGCGTCTGAGCCTGAAGGCGCCGACATTGCCTCAGACAAAATAGCAAGAAAACAACACACGACAGAGGAGTTGGGAACCATGAAACTGAGAGACTGGATGGCAATGGCGGCGGGAGCCACCGCGCTGATGGCAGTGGCCGCGGCCGCGCCGGCCGCAGCGGACGAAAGCAAACTGGAGGAACTCAAGGAACAGGGCTTCGCGCGCGTGGCGATCGCCAACGAACCACCCTTTACGGCAGTCGGTGCCGACGGCAAGGTCTCCGGTGCAGCGCCCGACGTGGCCCGCGAGATTTTCAAGCGGCTCGGCGTTCCGGAAATCGTCGCTTCGATCTCCGAATATGGCGCGATGATCCCAGGCCTCCAGGCCGGGCGCCATGACGCGATTACCGCCGGTCTCTTCATGAAGCCGGAGCGTTGCGCGGCCGTTGCCTATTCCGAACCCATCCTGTGCGATGCCGAGGCCTTTGCGCTCAAGAAAGGCAACCCGTTGGGACTGAAAAGCTACAAGGACATCGCTGACAATCCGGATGCGAAGATCGGCGCGCCGGGCGGCGGCACCGAAGAAAAGCTCGCGCTCGAAGCCGGCGTGCCGCGCGATCGCGTCATCGTCGTGCCGGACGGTCAAAGTGGGATGAAGATGCTGCAGGACGGTCGCATCGACGTCTATTCGTTGCCGGTGCTGTCTATCAACGACCTCATCTCGAAGGCGAACGATCCGAACCTCGAAGTCGTAGCGCCCGTCGAGGGTGCGCCGGTCTATTGCGATGGCGCCGCCTTCAGGAAAGGCGACGAGGCCTTGCGCGATGCCTTCGACGTCGAGCTCGCCAAGATGAAGGAGTCGGGTGAGTTCGCCAAGATCATCGAGCCCTACGGCTTCTCGGCCAAGGCCGCGATGTCGACGTCTCGAGAAAAGCTCTGCTCCGCCCAGTAAGCCTGAGTTCCAATGCCTCCACCGCCCCTTTCCGCCGCTTGCCGGCGGGAAGGCGGCGGCGGGCGGACGCATGAACGAGCCGAATTCTCATGGGAAATGACAGGGCATGATCGACTGGTCGGGCTATATCGGATTGATCCTGCAAGGCGCATGGGTGACCGTTGAGCTTACCCTGATGGGCTCGGCGCTGGCCGTCGTCGTCGCCTTTGCGGCAGGGCTCGGGCGCGTCGGCCGTTTCCTGGCGGTGCGCGCGCTGGCCACGACCTATATCGAGTTCTTCCGCGGCACCTCGATTTTCGTTCAGCTCTTCTGGGCCTATTTCGTGCTGCCCTTCGTCGGCATCACGCTGACGCCGCTGCAGGCAGGCGTGCTCGCGCTGGGCTTGAATGTCGGTGCCTATGGTGCGGAAGTGGTGCGGGGTGCTGTGAAGGCGATCGGTCGTGAGCAGCGGGAGGCCTGCGTCGCACTCAATCTCACGCGCTATCAGGCGATGCGCCACATCATCCTGCCGCAGGCATTGCCGCTGATGCTGCCGACCTTCGGCAACAACGCCATCGAGCTCTTGAAGGGGACCGCCGTCGTCTCCCTGATCTCGCTCACCGATATGACGTTTCAGGCCCAGGTGGTCCGGGCGCAAACGGGCAGCACGCTCGTTCCGTTCGCCACGATCCTGGTGCTTTACTTCATCATGGCCTGGCTGATCTCGCTCGGCATGCGCTGGCTGGAGCGGCACGTGACCCGTGGCCTCGATGGCGTGAGGATTTGACCATGGAGTGGGATTGGGACTTCGTTCGCCAGATCATGCCGACCCTCATCGAGGGACTGAAGATCACCATTCTGGCCACCATGCTCGGCGCCGGCGTCGCCGCGGCGATCGGCCTCGTCTTCGCCATCCTGCGCATGGTGGCGCCGGCGCCGATCGCGCGGGCGACGAGTTTTGCGGTTGAGTTTATCCGCGGCACGCCCCTGCTCGTGCAACTCTACTTCATCTTCTACGTGCTGCCAGATGTCGGCATCCGTCTGCCGGCCCTCGTCGCCGGCGTCATCGGCCTCGGCATCCACTACGGCACCTATGCCGCCGAGGTTTATCGCGCCGGCATCGAGAACGTTCCGCGCGGGCAATGGGAGGCCGCCAAGGCGACGAACCTCACGGCGCCTCAGACCTGGATTCACGTAATTCTGCCGCAGGCGATCCCGCCGATGATCCCGGCGCTCGCCAACTATCTGATCGCCATGTTCAAGGAGACGCCGCTGCTTTCGGCAATCACGGTGCTCGAACTCATGAACCAGGCAAAGAGCATCGCCAACAGCAATTACCGCTACATCGAACCGATGACGCTGGTCGGCGTGTTCTTCCTGATCATGAGCCTGATTTCGGTCTTCTTCCTGCGTTGGCTGGAAGAGCGCTACGCCCGGGTGGACGAACGCTGATGGAGACCATCGCCCTTTCTGTGACAGCGCGCGCGCCGCGCCTTGACGATCGACCGCTCGAAAAGCGTATCGGACTCGTCGTCCTTGCCACGGATCACACGACGGAGGCGGACTTCACGCGTCTGGTGGCGTCGGAGCGGATCGGCGTGTACGTTACGCGCATCCCCTATGCCAATCCGGTGACGCCGGAAAACCTCCGGGCAATGCAGCCGTCGCTAAACGCCGCGGCCGCATTGATCCTGCCGAACGAGCCGCTCGACGCCGTCGTGTATTCCTGCACCTCAGCCTCCGTGGTCATCGGGGACAAGGAGATCGCCGCTGCGATCCATGCCGCCAAGCCTGAAGCCGCGGTCGTGACGCCGACGGCGGCGGCGGTCAAAGGCCTGAGAGTTCTGGGCGCCAGGCGGATTTCGGTGCTCACCCCCTACACGATCGAGACCAGCCGGTCGATGGCGGATTATTTTGCCGACCTGGGCTTCGAGATCGACAGGTTCACCTGCCTGGGACTTACCGACGACCGGGAAATGGCGCGGATCGCGCCCGAGGAGATCGTGGCCTTCGCCAGGGAAGCGGCGGCGGCGGAATCGGACGCACTCTTTATCTCCTGCACGGCCGTGCGCGCGGCGGGCGTCCTTGGGAAAATCGAGGCGACGATCGGCAAGCCGGTCGTCAGCAGCAATTACGCCACGGCCTGGGCCTGTCTCCGCCTTTGCGGTGAGGAGAAGGCGCGGCCGGAACTCGGCCGCTTGATGGCGCTGCCGCTGGGACAATGGCCATGAGCGCCTCTCTCCCGGTGACGATCGAGCATATCGAAGCGGCGGCACGGCGCATGTCCGGCCGCGTGCTGGCGACGCCCCTCGTCTCGTCGGCATCACTCGGCAAGCTCTCCGGCGTCCCTGTCGGGTTGAAGCTCGAGCACCACCAGACGACCGGCAGCTTCAAGCTGCGCGGTGCGACCAATGCGGTGCTTTCGCTGTCCGCCGACGAGAGGGCCCGTGGCGTGGTCGCGGCCTCGACCGGCAATCACGGCCGGGCACTCGCCCATGCGGCCAAGGCGGAGGGGTCGGTCGCGACGATCTGCATGTCGCGCCTCGTGCCGGAGAACAAGGTCTCCGAAATCCGTCGCCTCGGTGCGGATGTTCGCATCGTCGGCAAGTCACAGGACGAGGCGCAGGAGGAGGTCGAGCGGCTCGTCGCGGACAAGGGGCTCGTCATGGTGCCGCCTTTCGATCATCCGGCCATCGTCGCGGGGCAAGGGACGCTCGGACTCGAGATCGTCGAACAGATGCCTGAGGTTGCCATGGTGCTCGTGCCGGTCTCGGGTGGCGGTCTTGCCGCGGGGGTGGCTGCCGCAATCAAGGCGCGCAAGCCCGCGACGCGGGTGATCGGCCTGACGATGGAGCGTGGTGCGGCAATGAAGGCGAGTGTCGACGCCGGCAAGCCCGTGCTCGTCGAGGAACATCCGAGCCTAGCGGATTCGCTTGGCGGCGGCATCGGACTCGACAATCACGTGACCTTCCGCATGTGCCGCGAGCTCATCGATGACATCGTTCTTCTGACGGAGGCGGAAATCGCCGCCGGCATGCGCCACGCCTATTCTGAGGAGCGCGAAGTCGTGGAAGGGGCAGGGGCCGTCGGCATTGCGGCGCTTCTCGCCGGCAAGATCAAGAACATCGAGGGCCCGATCGCAGTCATTCTTTCCGGCCGCAATGTCGATATGGGCCTGCATCTTAGGGTGATGAACGGCGAAACGGATCCGTTTCGCGAGGAGACGGCATGACAGGGATGAAGATTCTGACCGAGAGGGAACTGCGCCGGATCGTTCCGCTCGACCGCGAGGCGGTTGCCTGCGTCGAGGAGGCATTCCATGCGCTCGCCACGAAAGCCGTGGCGATGCCGCCGATCCTCAGGCTCGATATTCCGGAGCATCGCGGCGAGGTGGACGTGAAGACGGCCTACGTGCCCGGCCTCGACGGCTTCGCGATCAAGATCAGCCCCGGCTTCTTCGACAATCCGAAGATCGGCCTGCCGAGCACCAACGGCATGATGGTGCTTCTGTCGAGTCGCACGGGCCTCGTGCAGGCGCTGCTGCTCGACAACGGCTATCTCACCGATGTGCGCACGGCCGCGGCCGGTGCAGTCGCGGCCAAGCATCTGTCGCGGCAGGACGCTTCCGTGGCGGCGATCTTCGGCGCCGGCGTGCAGGCAAGACTGCAGCTCGAGGCGCTGGCGCTCCTGCGCCCCATCCGCGAGGCGCGCCTGTGGGCGCGCGACGCGATAAGGGCCGAAACAACGGCGCAAGCACTCTCCGAGAAGCTGGGTTTCCCGGTCAAGGCCGTCGTCCAGCCGAAGGCGGCCGTCACAGGTGCTGACATCATCGTGACCACCACGCCGTCGGAGGCGCCGATCCTCAAGGCCGAATGGCTCCAGCCTGGGCAGCATGTCACCGCCATGGGCTCCGACGCCGAACACAAGAACGAACTCGACCCGCGGGCGATCCTTCGCGGCACCTACGTCGCCGATAGCTTGAAACAGACGCGCCGGCTCGGCGAACTGCATCACGCGATTGCCGCCGGGCTCGTGGCACAGGATGCCGAGTTCGCGGAGATCGGCCAGGTGATTGCGGGTGTGAAAGCCGGACGAACCAGTGCCGAAGAGATCACGATTGCCGACCTTACAGGCACCGGCGTCCAGGACACCGCCATAGCCACGCTCGCTGTCGGGCGGGCGAACGCCGCGGACGCGGGCGTCACATTCGAAAGCTGAGACCGGCACCGCCGGAAAACGAGGGAAGAAACATGACGCAACCCAACCTCAAATTCTCCCTTGGGGAATACGAAGCCCGGCTCGGGAAGACACGCCAGGCCATGGAGGCAAAGGGCGTGGACCTACTGATCGTCAGCGATCCGTCCAACATGGCTTGGCTCACCGGCTATGATGGCTGGTCGTTCTACGTGCATCAGGCGGTGATCGTGCCGCCTTCGGGCGAGCCGATCTGGTTCGGCCGCGGCCAGGATGCCAACGGCGCCAAGCTCACCGCCTATCTCGGCCACGAAAACATCATCGGCTATCCCGATCACTATGTGCAGTCGACGGAGCGCCACCCGATGGACTACCTGTCGAGCATCCTCACAGACCGCGGCTGGGGTTCGCTGCGGATCGGCGTCGAGATGGACAATTACTGGTTCTCCGCGGCCGCCTTTGCGTCTCTCACGAAACATCTGCCGAACGCGCGCTTCATCGACGCCACGGCACTCGTCAACTGGCAGCGTGCCGTCAAGAGCGAGACGGAAATCAAGTACATGCGCAATGCCGCGCGGATCGTCGAGGCGATGCATCAGCGCATCTTCGACAAGATCGAGGTCGGCATGCGCAAATGCGATCTGGTCGCCGAGATTTACGATGCCGGAACGCGCGGGGTCGACGGCATAGGCGGTGACTATCCGGCCATCGTGCCGCTCCTGCCTTCAGGCATGGAGGCATCCGCGCCGCACTTGACCTGGGACGACCGGCCGTTGAAGAGGGGCGAGGGCACTTTCTTCGAGATTGCCGGTTGTTACAACCGTTACCACGTCCCGCTGTCTCGGACCGTTTTCCTCGGCAAGCCGACGCCCGCTTTCCTGGACGCCGAGAAGGCGACGCTCGAGGGCATGGAGGCAGGTCTTGCGGTGGCGAAACCCGGCAATAGTTGTGAGGACATCGCCAAGGCCTTCTTCGCGGTGCTGAAGAAATACGGGATCGTCAAGGACAATCGCACCGGTTATCCGATCGGCCTTTCCTATCCGCCCGATTGGGGCGAGCGCACGATGAGCCTGCGACCGGGCGACAAGACGGAACTGAAGCCCGGAATGACCTTCCACTTCATGACGGGGCTCTGGCTCGAGGACATGGGATTCGAGACTACGGAAAGCATTCTGATTACCGAGACCGGCGTCGAATGCCTCGCATCGGTGCCGCGCAAACTGATGGTGAAGAACTGAGACATGAGAGAGCAGCAGATGCGGCCATCGCCGATCAGCGCCACGGTGGATTTCGAAACCGACGGCATCCAGCACGGTTTTCTGCGCCTGCCCCATAGCCGCGACGATTCGGCCTGGGGTTCGGTGATGATACCGATCACCGTCGTCAAGAATGGGCGGGGCCCGACCGCCCTCCTGACGGGCGGCAATCACGGCGACGAATACGAGGGGCCCATCGCGCTTTTCGAGCTGGCGCGAAGTCTCGGTCCAGACGAGGTTCAAGGCAGGGTGATCATTGTGCCGGCGATGAATTATCCGGCGTTCCTGGCGGGAACCCGCACCTCGCCGATAGACAGGGGCAATTTGAACCGCTGCTTTCCCGGTCGGCCGAATGGCACCGTGACGGAAAAAATTGCCGATTATTTTCAGCGGGTTCTGCTGCCGCTCGCCGACATCGTTCTCGACTTCCATTCCGGAGGCAGGACTCTCGACTTTCTGCCGTTTTGCGCGGCCCATATTCTTGCCGACAAGGAGCAGGAGGAAAGAGCCTTCGACTTCGTCAAAGCCTTTGCCGCGCCCTATTCGATGAAAATGCTGGAGATCGACGCCGTCGGGATGTTCGACACGGCGGCGGAGGAAATGGGCAAGATCTTCATCACGACGGAGATCGGCGGCGGCGGCTCGGCGACCGCAGGAAGCGTGGCGATCGCCCGACGTGGAGCCATGAACGTGCTGCGGCATGCGGGGATCGTCGAGGGGAAGATCGACGCATCGCCGACGGTGTGGCTGGACATGCCGGATGGTCGCTGCTTTGCCTTCGCAGAGGATGCGGGTCTCGTCGAGTTCTTGGCCGATCTCGGCGAAACCGTGGAGTCAGGAGCCGTGGTCGCGCGCATTCACCCGACCGGACGCACCGGTGCAAAACCGCTCGAGATTCGCGCGGAGATGGACGGCATCCTCATCGCGCGACATTACCCGGGACTGATCAAACCCGGCGATTGCTGCGCGGTGCTGGCGGTCAGGATCGAGGAGCAGTAGCCGCCTGCAGCCGGCCGGTTTCGAGTATCGACCCGGATGCGGCACCGAAACCTGCAGCCGATCGAGCGAATGAAATGCCCTGCCGTTTTCGGAACATTCCGGATGACCGGTAATTGGGGTATGGTTAGTGGGCCCACCGATCGAATGCAATCAGGCGCAGGAGGAAGCGCCTCTGTATGCTACTCGAGACTCGAGCGAACCTCATGCTGCGAGAAAGCTTCATCGTTTCCCTGTTATTGGCGGCCGCATCGCCGGGCGGCACCCGCGCGACAACCGTCGCCGACGTCTGCGCCGACGCCGTCGACAGCGCATTGTCGCAGACCGATGGCCAACTTCTTTCAGTCCGTTTGCACGAGGATCAGTGTCGTTTGACGGTTCTCATTCGAGAGCCTGGGGAGCGCCCAACGAGGAAAGTCATCGAGATCCAAATCAGAGAGCTGGAGCCTGTCGAGGCACGCCCGCCACGCTGAATTGCCCGGGCGAGATTACCGCCTACCGACGTGCGCCAACGCTGAAGGGCTCGGACACCACGCGGACTCGGCCGTTCGCCGTCTCGACGGCAAAGCCAATCTCCTGCCCCTTTTGCGCCTGTTCCGGAACAGGAACCGTCACCTGCAGCGTTCCCGCTCGGCTGGTCTGTGCACGCGATACGGTTCGGAAAGGCGCCTCGTTCCCGATACGAACGCCGATCACCACCTCTGCCCCACCCGGAAGTCCGCTCGCATTCAGGGTCACTTCTTCGCCCGGCCCGGCACTCCTTGTCGCAACCGTTACGTCAGCGCCGCGACTCTCTTTCGTGGAAACACCGGGCAGTCCAAGTCGTTCGCCGAATTCCAGAATATCCCGATTGAGGTCCGGCTGATCGGAAAGATAATCCGAGACAGATCTGCCTGCGGCTTCCGCAGCCTGGTTCACGCGTTCGCCGGCGTCCCTCACCGCATCTCGTGCGCGACCCAGCCAATCTCCGTCGGCGTCTGCAGGCATATCCAATTGAAGTCCAGCCTGGATTTCGCTGGGGGCGAGAGAAGGATTGGCGGAAAGAATCGCTTCAGCGGTCGTCTTGCACCGGGCAGCCAACTGCTCCAGCGTCTCACCTTGCGCCACCGCCTCGGTTTTCCCGCACTCCTGAGCAACGGCAAATGATGTGGGAGTGCAAAGCGTGACGGCCAATACAAACATCCTCGCATTTAGATGACGCATCCGTCGCCTCCTTTTCACTGGTTCTCATCACCTAACAGAGCTCGTGTGCTCTGGTTCCTGAAACACGCCGTTGTGACTGGCCCATCAAAAACCCCGGCCCAGCGAGAACCTCCGACGGTGCCGCAGCGCTCGTCGGAACCAATCCGGCGGGCTGGGGTTTGGACGCCGAGCCTTCGCTACTGCATGGCTGCGAGCATCTGGAACGAAGCGGCCGTGTGCTTCGTGCTCGAGACAGACGGCTCCTGAAGTGTGGTGCCTCACGACATCTCCGTAACCAGCTCTGCCACGGACCTGAAGGAGAGCAAAATGGCATCACGGCCGGAACTGCCACAGGATGACCCTCGCGAACAAAAGGAGCGCTGGAAAACCCTTCGCCAGCTGGAAGAGTCGCTCGAGACGCCGATGCGGGTCCTGTCTTTCATCTGGCTGGCGCTTGTGCTCGTCGAGCTTGGGTGGGCCACGTCGGGTGTGTTCCAACTGCTCGGCACCCTTATCTGGATCATCTTCGTCCTGGAGTTCATTCTGCGCTTCTGGCTCGCGCCGCGTAAATGGCCATTCCTGCGGCGCAATCCCGTGACGGTGATCGCGCTGATCGCGCCGGCGTTTCGATTCCTCAATGCGCTTCGCTTCCTGCGTCTCGCCCGCGGCCTGCGTTTGGTCCGCATAGTCGGCACCGCCAACCGGGGGCTGATGGCCTTGCGCAAGAGCTTCGATCGCAGGGGACTGGGCTATGTGCTCCTCGCGACAGCGGTCGTCGTTCTGCTCGGTGCCGGCGGAATGCTCGCTTTCGAGCCGTCAAGAGAGGTGGAGGGCGGCTTCAACGGCTATGGGGACGCGCTCTGGTGGACCGCGATGCTGGTCACGACAATGGGATCGGGCTTCTGGCCCGAAACTCCCGAAGGAAGAGTGCTGGCGCTGCTCCTCTCGATGTACGGCCTGGCCATGTTCGGCTACATCACCGCCAGCTTTGCCACGTTCTTCGTCGGCCAGGAAGCGCAGGCGAGTGACGGAGAAATCGCCGGTTCCATCGAGATCACCAAGCTTCGGCGGGAGATTGCGCACCTGCGAACGGAACTGAGGGCACAGAGTGATAAAGGGGGTCCAACGACTGAGCAGCAATGAGCACGAAGGCATCCGTCGCCTGTACGCCGCCTGGCTGGGGTCCGGAACCAATGCGGTCCAGCACGGGTTAACTGCCCAGTTGAACCCATTCCCAAGGAAGAGCGGCGCTTCCTGCTGAAGCCTGATGGAGGTATTTCCAGATGAGGCACAGGCAACTCGGAAAACCTGCCGCGGTAACATTGCTCACGTTCGTGGTCCTGTCCGCGACGTCGGCCTTGTCCGACGATCCCAAGCCCAGCCGCTGTCGCGTTGCTCCTGATACGGACGCAAGAACCCTCTCCGAAAAGCTGGACGACTGCAATGGCGTGCTGAAGCCGCCTAAGGTCGGCGACACCGAACTCGTTGAACCAGCACCCGATGTCGGGAAAACACGGGTGATCCGCCCGGGAGAACTTCCCGCGCAGCAAAGCGGCCCGAATGCGGGAGAAGCGACCGCGGGAGTGGATTGGAATAGCTCCTATAATGTCCAGGAACTCGTCGACGCGATCGGCCGCTCAGGAGCCACCGCCCGGACGCTGTCGTCCCTTACCGCTCCGCAAATACGGGTGCTCGATGTCTCGTTTATGTTCAGCGGGGCGAAGGCAGCTGCCCTCAATACCTCTTTGGCCGAACACGCGCAGGCGTTGGACGCACTGCGGGAGACGATCGCCAATAGCGATCCACTGTCGCAAGCTTTGAAGAGCAAGGGGCTGTCGGCCACGAGTGTCGTTGCCGCGAAGGTCGAGCAGTCAGGAGCGGTCACGATTTTTGCAAGGTGACCTCAGGCCGACCTCGGCAGGTGGCATACCAACTCCCGGAGCTCAGCCACAGCTGCAGTTCGGCTGACCAATTTTCTTTGGAACCTCAGCTGAGAACCGCGGTTTGGCCGCCATACGATGACCAGCCAACCGCGGAGGAAGCTCGATGAGACGAAATCTGATCGCGACTCTGGTCGTGGCTCTCGCCGGATCGGCGGCCGCTCAGGACCAGGCCATGACGGCGCCGAGCGTCGCACGCGCAGTGTTTGTGAATACGTCGGGAGAATCGATCGGTACGGCGACGCTGAAGTCGACGCCGAATGGCGTGCTGATCGAAGCCAAGCTATCCAACCTGCCTCCGGGCAAACACGGCTTTCACATTCACGAGGTCGGCGTCTGTGACCCGGCCGGTGGTTTCAAGTCGGCTGGCGATCACCTCGGGTCCGGGTCGAAGACGCACGGTTTCATGAACGAGGAAGGGCCGCATGCGGGGGACCTGGCGAATCAGGTGGTCCGTGACGACGGGACCATGGTCGTCGAGCTCTTTAACGAGCGAGTGAGCTTCGAGGGCGGAAATGCGCCGCTCTTCGACGACGACGGCTCCGCGCTCGTCGTCCACGCCACCGCGGACGACTACAGGGCGCAACCGTCGGGGGCAGCCGACGAGCGCATCGCCTGCGGCGTACTCGAGCGCGGCTGAAAACAGCCGAAGGAACACTGAGGGAGCACATTTATGTGCCCTCGACACCCTTCGCCGCCAGGATCGGCGAAGACGGAGCTCGCGGCGGCAACGGCGAGTTCCGGCAAGGAGGCCCCGACACTGGCCAAGTGCTCTTGGCGAGTGTCGTGGCTGCCTCAAGCCAACAAGGAGAACACCCATGAAAGCATTCATCCTCTCACTTGCGATGGCGGCATTTGCACTACCCGCGTTCGGCCAAACAAGCGACACGCAGGCAAGCGACACGCAGACGCAGGGCCAAACCGGTCAACCTTCAACAATGACCATAGACAACCTCAAGAAGAAGCTTTCCGACGCCGGCTTCAAGGAGGTGAAGGTCCTGGACGCCACTTATCTGGTGCAGGCGCAGACGGCAGAGGGCAACAGGGTCCTGATGCTCATCGACCCGCCGGCGACTACGGAAACGACTGGCAGCACCACGCAGCAGTAGGCTGCCGCGAAGCGTTCGAGGTGGCGGCGACCCCACTGCCGTCACCTCGGCAAGCTTCGTCGGAAAGCCGATTTTGGCTTTCACGATAAAGAGACAGGAGAAGCAACATGCTAAAGAAGTTCATCGTCACGGCCGCGCTCTGCACGGCCCCGATGTCACCGGTCTTTGCTCAGGCGGACCTCATATGCGACCAGGACGGCCTTAAGGCACTCGAGGCGGAAATCGCTCAGATTGAGGACCTGCAGCGAAAGAACCGCGCGGAGGAGGCGCTTGCAGCCGCAAGGACCTCCTTTGCTGCGAACGACATCGACGCCTGCAAGCTGCATATGGGTGAGGTTACCACGGCTGCTAAGCCGCTGAGCGACCCACTCTGACGGTAGGGCGATGCCGGCTGAAGCCCGCGTCCCGGTGTGTCGGATCAGGATTGCCATGGCCCCGGCCCGGCCTTTGCCTACCATGCCATGCGCGGGCAGAACAGTGCGGAGGGAAGCAGGCCTTCTTCCCCCGCACTGTTCTGCCGTTTGACTTGAGCTGATTGCAAGACGCTCTATTGCGTCGCGCCCCTGGGCAACGTAGCCGGCGCAACCTGCGTCTGCGCCGGACGCGGGGGTTCGGGGATAGCGCTTTCCGAGCCGGCCTGGCCTCCCGTTTCCGTGGAGGCGGGCGAACTCGAACCCGTGGGAGAAGGCACGATGCCGCCAGTGGTGCCCGCCCCTGCGCCCACGTCGCTGGTAAGCGCGGCGCCGCCCGGCCTGTCGGTGCCGATCGGTTGCGGCGTCACCGAGCCGTCGGCGGCGGCGACGCGCCAGACCGTGTTGCCCGCGTCGTCGGCGACGAGGAGCGCGCCGGTGCCGTCGATGGCGACGCCAACCGGCCTGCCGCGCGCCTGGTCGCCGTCGAGGAAGCCGGTCACCACGTCCACAGCCTTGCCGGCCGGCCGCCCGTTCTCGAACGGCACGTAGACGACCTTGTAGCCGTTGAAGGCACTGCGGTTCCAGCTCCCGTGCTCACCGATGAAAGCGCCATTGGCATAGGGCGCCGGCATGGCGGAGCCATTGGTGAAGACCATGCCGAGCGGCGCCACATGACTGGAAAGCGCGTAGTCGGGCGCAATCGCCTTTTCGACCATGTCCGGCCGCGGCGGGTGAACCCGCTTGTCCACGTGGTTGCCGTAATAGCTCCACGGCCAGCCGTAAAAGGCGCCTTCCTGTACCGAGGTCATATAGTCGGGCACGAGATTGGGCCCAAGTTCGTCGCGCTCGTTGACCACCGTCCACAGAACGCCGGTTTCCGGATGGAAGTTGAGCCCGTTGGGGTTTCGAAGGCCCGAGGCGAAGACCCGAGCGGCCCCGGTTTGCCGGTCGACCTGCCATATGGCGGCGCGACCCTTTTCGGCCTCCAGGCCATTCTCCGTGATGTTTGAATTCGAACCGACCGACACGTAGAGAAAGCGGCCATCCGGGCTGAGAGCCAGGTCCTTGGTCCAGTGGTGGTCGATGGGGCCGCCGGGAAGCGGCGTCAGCACCCGCGGCGCCGCCTTGATCTCGGTCTGGCCGAGTTCATAGGGGTAGGCGAGGATCGCGTCGGTCGCCGCCACGTAGAGGGTCCCGTCGGCCCATGCCACGCCGAACGGAGAATTCAGGTGGGTGAGAAGATCGTGTCGCTGGTCCACATGCCCATCCCGGTCGCTATCGCGCAGAAGGGTAATGAGATTGCTTTCCTTCTGCGGCCCGCCACCGCCCCCATGGGCCATCGACATGATCCAGCCTCGGATCCAGTCCTTGGGGCGCGAGATCGGCTCGACATCGGGACCCCGGGCCTGAACGACGAGGACATCGCCGTTTGGCAGCGTATGGACCATCCGCGGATTGGAAACGTCCGTCGCATAGGCGGCAACGGTGAGGTCTTCCGGCACGCTCGGGGCCTCTTGCTCCTTCCAGCCGACGACTTCGGCGATCTTCATCGACGGCAGAAGGTCGGGGCTGGGCTCCGGTAGGACCGGATCCGGACCTATCTGCCGGGAAATGTCGAAATCGGCGCCACTGTCGCCGCAACCGGCCAGCATGAGCAGGGTCAGGCAGCCGGCGGTGAACGCCGACGCACGAAAGGCAACGGATTTTTTCATGATAGCTCACTCCCGGCATGTCGATAGGCCAGTGAACGGTCGAGGAGGGCGACGGCAAGAATCAGCACCACGGTCGCCCCTGACAGGACCAGTCCCCAGGGAACGACAGCGGTCCAGCCGTCGCCAGCGTGAACAAAGCCGTTGACGACGGCGAGGCCGAGGACCAGCACGTATCCGACCGCATGCGGCCAAACCGTCCGGCCTGCAAAGCGGTTCTGCCGGACCAGGAATTCCACGATCCCGACCAGCACCGCCAGGACGCCGACCACCACTCCGGCGAAAAGCAGCCACGACGAGAAATTTTGCCACATGAGATTGCCGGTTTGCCAATAGGCGATGTCGGTCAATAGCGTCAGGGTGAAGCAGACGACGGGGAATTGCGCGAATACCAGGTGGATCGGACTGGTGACGATCATCGCAGTCGGTGGTGTGTAGTCTGTGCTCATTGGCGTCTCCTGCTCACGCGTCTGCTGCTGGATCGACTTCCAAACTGCGGGTCTGCGCGTTTGTTCCCGGCTTGTGGCATCCAACTGGGGGCCCACCTCCCGGTTGCCGGTTGCCGGTTGCCGGTGGGCGGGGGAAGCTGTGCAACCTCGCCAAATCAGAGTCGCGGCGAAGCTGATGTCGCTGGCCACAATGAGCTTCGCCTCAATATTCCGTCTTTCGCCCCCATGCGGCGAGATCCGCAACCGACGGCTGATTCCGTGACATTCGACTGTCGTGGATGGAACGAGTTGAGTTTTTGCTGGTTACTGGAGTGTTCGGGTGGTCCCGATAAGGGAGGCTTCTTGCGTGTGACCGTGAGCGCGTCGTTCGTCCCCCTGCGCCGAGGCAGCCTCCCGTTTGCGAGATATGGCAGCCGCGGCCTTGCGAAAACTCCGGCAAGATCGCGCCGAGCTAGCGGCCATGAGTGAAGCTTGCAGTCCTTTTTCTCGCCGCGAGAAGGGCCTGTTCGAAGTTCGATATGGGGAGCGCCAGCATGTACAGGCTCGTGGTTTCTATCCTCGTCCTCCTGATAGGGATGGTGCTCGCCGCGGGCGGTGCCTGGCTCGCAGCCTTGGGTGGGTCATGGTTCTACATTCTTCTCGGGGCGATGATCGCCGTGTCGGCTGCGCTGCTGATGATGCGCAACGCCATTGGGCTCGGGCTTTACGGGCTCGCTGTCCTGGTGACGCTTGCATGGAGCCTGTGGGAAGTCGGGTTCGACTGGTGGGCGTTGGCTCCCCGCGGTGGTTTGCTGCTCGTCATCGCCGTCCTGCTGCTGCTTCCGCCGATGGTGCATGCGATGCACCGGCCCGGCGAGGCTCCCGCCGGCTACGGGGCTAACAGCCTGATCCTCGCAGCCGCGGTCGTGATTGCCGCCGCTGTCGGCGTCTATTCCATGTTTCGCAGCCCGCATGACCTTGCGGGCGCCTTCACCGAAGCCCGGATGGCGGTGGAACCGCGAGAGCAGCCCGTCCCTGCGGGCGAATGGACAGCCTATGGCCGCACTCCGCTGGGGCAGCGCTATTCGCCACTTGCCGAGATCACACCCGAAAACGTTTCACGGCTCGAGGTCGCCTGGACCTATCACACCGGCGAGGTGCGCGACGAGAACGACCCCGTCGAGACCACCTATGAAGTTACACCATTGATGGTGGATGATACTGTTTACATCTGTACGCCTTTCAGCACGATCATCGCTCTCGATCCGGTTACCGGCGAGGAAAAGTGGCGTTTCGATCCGAAGCTGAAGCAACCTCCGACCGCGACCACGCAGCACATGACCTGCCGCGGCGTTTCCTACCATGAGGCCTCGCCCGGAGATCTTCCGGCCGAACCGCCCGGCCCCTCGTCGCCGCAGGCCGCCGCAGAGACGACCGTGGATGCCGGATCCGCAGGTGCCGCGGAGGAGCAGGCGCGGCCGGCCGAGGTCCCCAAGCCAGCCGAGTCGACCATTGCCGCGGCTTCCGACGCGGGTGGTCTCGTCGACGAAAGCGCCGCCGAAGTAACCACAGAGGCCGCTCCTGTGCCGCAAAACATCGTCACTGGGGCCGTGCGAGCGGACGCGCCGACGCCCGTCGTCGAACGCGAGAAGCCTCCTGCGGAACCCGTGACGCTGAGCGAAACGTGCATACGGCGGCTCTTCGTGTCCACGTCCGATGGCAGGCTGATCTCGATCAGTGCGGAGACGGGCGACATCTGCCCCGGATTCGGCGGAGAGGACGGCACAGTCAACCTGTGGGCGAACATGCCCAATATTACGCCCGGTTCGGTCTATTCGACATCGCCTCCGGTGATCACCAAAGACAATCTCGTCGTGGTCGGCGGTGCGGTCAACGACAATGTCGCCACCACGTCGCCTTCCGGTGTCATCCGTGCCTATGACGCCTTTACCGGCGCGTTGGTGTGGAATTTCGACAGCAAGAACCCTGGCGCTACCGAGCCGATCGCGAATGGGCAAACCTACAGCCAGAACGCGCCGAATTCCTGGAGCGTGGCAAGCTACGATCCTGAGCTCGGGCTTATCTATTTGCCGATGGGCAACGAGTCGCCCGATCAGTTCGGCGGTAATCGGGGCGAGAACACCGAGCGCTTTTCCGCCTCGATTCTGGCCCTGCGCGCGGACACCGGCCAGGTCGCATGGGTCTTCCAGGCGGTGCATCACGACCTCTGGGACTACGATGTTCCAGCCCAGCCGAGTCTTGTCGATTTGACAATAGACGGGAAAGCGGTGCCGGCGCTCGTTGCGCCGACGAAACAGGGCGACGTCTTCGTGCTCAACCGTGAAACCGGCGAGCCGGTGCTGCCGGTCCGAGAGGAGCCCGTGCCGCAAGGTGCCGTGGACGGCGACCGTACTGCCGCCACGCAGCCGCGCTCAGCCGTGTCCTTCCGGCCCGAGACGCTGGCGGAATCGGATATGTGGGGCGCAACGCCGATCGACCAACTCTATTGCCGCATCCGCTTCCGTCAGCTCCGTTACGAGGGCGCGTTCACACCGCCTTCTCTGGGGGGGAGCATCGTCTATCCCGGCAACTTCGGCATTTTCAATTGGGGCGCCGTGGCGGTCGATCCGGATCGCGACGTGATGTTCGCGATGCCCGTCTACCTTGCCTTTACCGTCAGGATGATCCCGCGCGACAGTACGGGACGCGTCGTCACCAAGGAGGGCCAGCCCGTCTTCAATGAAAACTTCGGCGCGCCCTATGCAGCGAGGATGGGCCCGTTTTACTCGCCCCTGAACCTTCCATGTCAGCAGCCGCCATGGGGCTATGTGGCCGGCGTCGATCTGACAACCGGGAAGACGGTTTACCGGCACGTCAACGGCACGGTGCGTGATCTTTCCGGTCCGGTTCCACTG
This sequence comes from Ensifer sp. LCM 4579, assembly GCF_001854885.1. Taxonomy (GTDB): domain Bacteria; phylum Pseudomonadota; class Alphaproteobacteria; order Rhizobiales; family Rhizobiaceae; genus Sinorhizobium. The sequence continues at coordinate 153,730 of NZ_MDDV01000009.1, forward strand.
CCCTTCGAGATGGGTGTGCCAGGCATTGGCGGTCCCATCGTCACGGCGGGCGGCGTGGCATTCCTGAGCGGAACGCTGGACAACTACGTTCGCGGCTACGACCTGCAAAACGGAAAGGAGCTGTGGCGCGCGCGCCTGCCTGCTGGTGGTCAGGCGACACCTTCCACCTACCGGGGCGCAGACGGACGACAATATCTCGTGGTCGTCGCCGGAGGACACGGATCAACCGGCACCAAGGCAGGCGACTCGATCATCGCCTATGCATTGCCACGCTAATTCAAATGCCCGCCAGCCAGCCGGGCGTTGTTCGGTCGCCAGCCTCGTCCCGTCAGCGCCCGAACCGGCCCTTCCAGGATGATCTGCGAACCGGGCGATATCACATGCGGTGACGGAACCAGCGCTGGAGTTGCAAATGAAAGAGTTAAAGCAAAGAGCAGGCGGAGCCAGCACCCGCCGGCCCGACGAGGCGACCTCCGGGCAATCGAATCAACGGAAGCGATCGACAAAGGCTGAAGACCGCGCGCGGGACACGCCTGAGGCACGGCGGGAACGCAAGCAGCGGGTGCTGACGCAGGGCCACCCCGCCATCGTCGACAGCATTGCCGATGCGGTGACGTTCAAGAACCTCAACCTCTACTATGTCGTGGCGCCCGACGGGCAGATGCCGCTGGAAGGCGATCATGGCTTCGGCCTCTATTTCAACGACTGCCGCTTTCTCAGCGGGTATCAGATGACGATCGCGGGTATGGCCCCGCTCGAGCTTGCTTCGACGGCGGAGGGAGGTTTCCAGGCGCTTTTCGAGCTGACGAATCCCGACCTGCACCTTCCGGACGGACGACTTGTTGCGAAAGAGGAACTCGGCATCCGCTGGGAGCGCATCATCGATGCCGAGCAAACCAGTGTGCACGAGGTGCTGACATTCCGGAACTTTGGGCAGGATTCCCACAAACTTCCGGTGAAATTGTATTTCCGAGCCGGATTCGAGGACGTGTTCAACGTGCGCGAGCTTTTGCAGGAGGCGCCCGGCAATGCCGATCCGCCCCGTTGGCGGGATGGCAGACTCCAATTCGTCTATCACGGCGCGGATCGCATCCGCCGGACGGTGACCGTTCAGTTCTCACCCGCACCTCAGAAGACCGAAAAGGACGCCGCAAGCCTTGACCTGGAGGTACCGGCGCGGGGGGTCTGCACATGGGCGATCACCATCGACCTCCGGGAAGATGCGGAGGAGGCTGACCCGGAGCATGGAATGCCCCAGCCCTTGACCAGCGTCGACGAGCTGGCTGGCCGATTGCGGCAGCAATCGGATGATTGGGTGCAGCAGCATTCCAGTCTGGAGAGCGATAGCCTGCTGCTCGACAGCGTCCTCAACCGATCCCTGCGCGACCTCGGCACGCTGCGCTCGCAACTGCAGGGGGAAGAGTATTTTGCCGCCGGCGTGCCTTGGTTCGTGGCGCTGTTCGGTCGCGACAGCCTGATCGTCGCGCTCGAGATGCTTGCCTTCCAGCCGGACATAGCGACTCAGACGCTGCGTTTGCTCGCCCGCTACCAGGGCAAGCGTATCGACCGCTGGCGCGACGAGGAGCCCGGCAAGATCCTGCACGAGCTTCGTGTGGGGGAACTGGCGGGCGCCGGGGAAATCCCGCACACCCCCTTCTACGGGACCGTGGACGCAACCCCGCTCTTTCTGCTGCTCCTCGGCCGCCTTTCACAATGGACGGGCGATCTGGCGCTCTTTCACGAGCTCAGGGAACCGGTCGAACGCGCGCTCGCTTGGATTGCCGAATACGGCGACATCAGCGGCAACGGCTATGTCGAATATCAATCCAGCTCCGAAAAGGGACTGGTCAACCAAGGCTGGAAGGATTCCGGGAATGCTATCGTCCAGGCGGACGGCTCGCTCGCCACGCCGCCAATCGCGCTCGTCGAGGTGCAAGGCTATGTTTATGCCGCGAAACAGGCGATGGCCGATCTTTACGAACGGGCCGGCGGGGCAGAGCGAGCAAGTGAGCTGCGCCAGCAGGCAGAGGCGCTCAAGACAAGGTTCAATCGCGATTTCTGGTGCGAAGACGAACAGATCTTCGCGCTCGCCATCGAGGCCGAGGGCCGGAAGGCGGCGGTGGCCTCGTCCAATCCGGGGCATGCCTTGTGGGCTGGCATAGCCGATGAGGACAAGGCACGCCGATCGGTCGCCCGTATGATGGGAGAGGACATGTTCAGCGGCTGGGGCGTGCGAACCCTGTCGACGGCCGAGCGGTGCTACAATCCGGTGGGTTACCACTTGGGAACCGTGTGGCCGCACGACAATGCTATTCTTGCGGCCGGTTTCCGCCGCTACGGAGAGGATGAGGCCGCATTGCGGGTTTTCACGGCCATTAGTGAAGCGGCCATGCATTTCCGCCACCACCGGCTGCCGGAGGCCATGTCGGGCTTTCGCCGCGATGACTTCCGGGTTCCGGTGCACTATCCGGTGGCCTGCCATCCGCAGGCCTGGGCGGCCGGAGCGGTGCCGTTTCTCCTGACTACGTCTCTGGGCCTGGAAGCGGACGCCTTTGCCAATCGGCTGAAGGTGATGCGTCCCCGCCTGCCCGCTTTCGTCGACCGCCTTGCCATTCGAAACCTGCATGTCGGAAGAGGCGTGGTGGACCTGGCGTTCCGGAGAACGGATGACGGGACCTCGGTCGATGTTCTCCGAACGACCGCGCAGTTGCACGTCGATGTGGGAGAATGAGCGCAGAAGCGGGGATCGAGCGGATCTAACTGCAGATTGAACGGCTGCTTTTTACCAGCCGAATCCACGCGTGGCATAGTCGGTGAAGGAAAGGCCGATCAGGATGGCAAGCCACGTGACCGCACCCACCGCCATCAATCGCGGCAAGCCTCGCTCCTCGCTCAGATGCATGAAGAACCAGTAGATCAGGGCTGCCTTGATGAAGGCGATGCCCGTACTCGCCGCCATGCTGGCAGGGCCGCGCAGAAAGAAGCTGGCGCCGACGGTGGTGACGAGCAGCCCCATGAGTGCGAACCAAACGAATACAAGGCGGATTACGGTCATGGCGTTCATCGTGCCAGATACAAAACCGGATAGAGAAACACCCATACGACGTCGACGAAGTGCCAATAGAGGCCGCAGATCACCACCACGATCGCTCGTTCCGGCAGCTTCAGGTTACCGCGGCCGATCCGCCAGGCCAACCCCGCCAGGAGCAGGATTCCAATCGCCAGATGGGTCGCGTGCAGGGCTGTCGCCACGAGATAGAGGTTCATGAAAAGGTGCTCGATGGGGCTCGAGAAGCGTCCCGGATCACTCACGACCGGCAGCAGACCGTCTTCGTATTCTTTGCGGTATTCGAGCGCCTTCAATCCCAGGAAGACGACGCCCAGCCCCGCAGCCCCACCGAACAATGCGGTCGAGAGCCGTGCCGCACCCTGCCGTGCGCCATGCACGGCAATCGCCACCGCCAGGCTCGACGTCAAAAGAACAGCAGTGTTGAACGCGCCGATGAAAACATGCATCCGCTTCGAAGCTTCGACGAAGGCCTCGGGGTGCTGCAGCCGAAGGACGAATATTGCCAGGAATATCCCGCCGAACAGCATGACCTCCGTGGAGAGAAACACGTACATGCCCATCATATCTGCCTCGTGCTGCTGACGGGCATCGCGGTAAGGCTCATGGCGCTGGACATTCTCGCTCATTGCTCGCCCTCCCGCTCGACATGGTAGTCGTAAGGGAGCTCGGTAACGATCGGTGTCTCCATGAAATTGTGCTTCGGAGGCGGGGAAGGGACAGTCCATTCGAGGCCGGTCACGCCCCATGGATTTCGCCCGGCCGGGTCGCCGTAGCGCAGAGAATAGAAGAGATAAAAGGCCGGCATCAGATAGGCGACGGCCAGGATGGATGCGCCCGCGGAGGACAGGACGTGCAGCACCTGGAACGGCGGATCGTAGACATGGTAGCGGCGCGGCATGCCGAGGTAACCAAGGATGAACTGCGGAAAGAAGGTGAGATTGAAGCCGAAAAATATGGCCGCGGCCGAGAGACGGCCCCAGACGAGAGGGTATTTGCGTCCGATCATCTTCGGCCACCAGTAGTGAAGTGCGCCGAAATAGGCTGATACGGTGCCGCCGACCATGATGTAGTGGAAATGCGCCACGACGAAATAGGTGTCGTGCACGTGCACGTCGATCGCCAGCATCGCGAGAGCCAGTCCGGTAAGCCCTCCAATGACAAAAAGCCCGATGAAGCTTGCGGCGAAGAAGAAGGGCGGATCGAGTGCGATGCGGCCCTTGTGAAGAGTGGCAGTCCAGTTATAGACCTTGATCGCCGACGGCACCGCGACGACCAGGCTCAGAAAAGAAAACACCGTGCTTGCATACATGGACTGGCCGGCGACGAACATATGGTGGCCCCAGACCAGGAAACCGATGATGGCGATGGCGATGGATGAGCCGGCCACGAAGGCGTAGCCGAAAACCGGCTTGCGCGCCGATGCCGCAACAAGCTCGCTGACGACGCCCATGGCCGGCAACACCATGATGTAGACCGCAGGGTGGCTGTAGAACCAGAAAAGGTGCTGGAAGAGCAAGGGATCGCCGCCGAGCGCGGGATCGAAGATGCCGAGCCCGAAAAGCCGCTCGGCCGCGATCAGCGCCAGCGTGATCGCGAGCACCGGCGTTGCCAGCACCAGGATCAGCGATGTCGCGTAATGCGACCAGACAAAGAGGGGAAGATGGCGCCAGGTCATTCCCGGGGCGCGCAGCTTGTGCACCGTGACGATGAAATTGAGACCGGTCAGGATCGATGAAAAACCGGCGATGAACACCGCAACCGCCACCAGAACCACGTGGCCGTTGGCGAAGAATGAAGACAGCGGCGTATAGAAGGTCCAGCCCGTATCCACGCCGCCGGCAATGAGCGCATAGACCGTTATCAATCCGCCGATCACGAAGATGTACCAGGAAAGCAGGTTCAGCCTGGGAAAGGCCACGTCCCGCGCGCCGATCATGAGCGGAAGCAGGAAATTGCCGAAGGTGGTCGGGATCGAGGGGATCAGGAAGAACCAGACCATGATCACGCCGTGGATGGTGAAGGCACGGTTATAGCCTTCGTTGGTGAGCAGGTCGCCCCCCGGCGTTACCAGGTCGGCGCGGATAAGCGCCGCCGCCGCCCCGCCGATGAAGAAGAACAGCGTGACGGAAATCAGGTACAGGATCGCGATCCGCTTGTGGTCGGTCGTGAGCAGCCACGATCGCAGCGTGTGTCCTGCCCTGAGATAGCTCTCCCGCTCGGCTCGCGTCTCGGAGATGCCGGCATTGTGCGGATCGGGCGCATCGAGTGCATTCGTCACGGCAGTACCCTCGGTTTGCGGAGTGATTTGATGTAGGCGACGAGCTTCAACACCTCGCCTTCATCGAGCACGTTCCTGAAGGTCGGCATGTCGTGGGGATAGCCGGCAGCGATATCCTGTTGCGGCAGCAGGATGCTGTCGCGGATATAGCCTTCGTCGGCAATCACCATTCTCCCGTCATCGAGCGGAACGGGGCTGCCGTAAAGCCCCTCGAGCGGCGGCGCGTGAACGGTCGACGAGGAGCCGTGGCAACCGCTGCAGCCATGGCTGCGGAAGAGGACGGCGCCCTGATCGGCGAGCGATCCATCGACGTCGGACTGTTCGAGCCAGCGCGTGTAATCGGCGCGTGTCAAAACCACGAAGCGCCCTCCCATTAGCGAGTGGTTGGTGCCGCAGAACTCCGCGCAAGCGAGATGATAGGTGCCGGGCCTGTTTGCCGTGAACCACATTTTCGTGTAGCGGCCGGGAACGACGTCCTGCTTTAGCCGCAGGGCAGGAATGAAGAGACTGTGGATCACGTCCTGCGAGGCCATCGTGAGCTTCACCGGCTCGTTGGCCGGCACATGCAACTCGTCGATCTCGCGCTGCCCTCCGGGATGCTCGAATTTCCACATCCATTGTTTGGCAACCACGCTGATCTCCAGCGCATCGGGCGGCGGTCGATAAAGATCGGCGTAGAGCACTGTCGCCCAGACGAAAACGCCGACGATGAACAGAAAAGGAACGATGCTCCACGAGATCTCCATCCAGATGTTGCGATTGACCGGATGCGTCCGGTCGGCCGGCTTGCCGCGCCGGTATTTGATGGCGAAGAGAGCCATCAGGACGAAGACGGGCGCCGAAAGCACGAAGACGAGCAGCGAAAATCCCGTGAGGAGCAGGTCGACTTGGGAGGCGTGCTCCGAGGCCTCTGTTGCCCAGGTCAGGAGTCCTTGTGTCACCGCGGGCCCCTCCGTGCGATGCGCCGCTCGTAGACAAGCGCCATGCCGATGAAGCCCGCACCGAGCAGCACGGTGAGGCCACCACCGAGACGCAGAAGCCAGGATATGAGCGCGCCGTATCGTCCCGTGACCGGATCGTAGTGATAGCAGAGCAGGAGAAGCTGATCCTGCCAGGTGCCGATTTCGCCACGACCGGCCTCGGTGAGCGCAAGCCTCAGATCCCGCGGCTGTGGTGCAATCCCGTAGAGCCAGCGGGCCAGCCGCCCGCCGGGCGTCAGCACGGCGACGGCCGCGATGTGGGCATATTGGCCGATGCGCTCATCCCAGGCATAGCGGTAGCCGAGTGCTCCGGTGACCGCCGCAACGGCACGCGCGTCCCCGGTCAGGGCGTGGATGTTCCAGAGCGCGAACTTGGGGGAACCGGCCGTCAGGTCCTCCACGGCTTTCAAAGCGTCTTCCGGTCCTTCCTGCGGGTCGATGCCGAAGGCGACGACGGTGAAGTCGCGCCCGGGCACGAAGCCTTGCAGGCTTATCGCCTCAGCAAGCCCCGAAAGCGTCACGCCGCAGATGTTCGGACAATGGTGCAGTACGGGGGCAAGCACGATCGGCTTGCCCTGTGCCAACTGCCGCAAACTCGTCGGGCCGCCCGCCTGGTCGCGGAAGACAAGATCCAGAGGGACCTGCGCCCCGGGGCGCTGATCGATGCGGGCTTCCTTGAACGGATCGAAGGCGAGGGCGGCGGATGAGGCGCAGGTAAGTCCGATGATGATGAGGAGGAGGAATGGCTGGCGCATCACGGCTGCGGCGCTCCTTCATTTTCCGGGCGCGGCCAACCCTGCCGCGACAGGTGTTCCATGGCGCGCCGAATGGGGATGCGGACTCGATGGGCCTCGCGATCCACCCAGGCATATCCGGTGAGCTTTGCGCGAGCGGCGCTCTCAATCGCAATCCGGTCCGCGAGCGGAGAGACCTGCAATCGGGGCTCAGGCGGCGTCCCTTGGTGTGCATCGACGGGCGTGGCGAGCTCCGGTTCGCGCAAATTGGCGAGGAGCGCGAGCAGCGCTGCGACGAGCGCGGCCGAGAGAACGACACCGGCAATGAGACCGATCGCGGCATAGACGACGCCGCGCGGCGGGGCATCGCGCGGTTCGAATCCCCGCCGGCGGGCCTCGGCGAGCGCGCCATCGGTTGCTTGGTCAGCGGGGCTCATGGCGGACCTTACCTTCGCTTCGCTCCCGGCCTATTCGTGGGGCGATCCGAAGTGCCGCCGCCATGGCCGAAAGGCAGACGGCACCCATGCCGGCAAAAGCGAGAACGGTTGCGGCGAAAGAGACGAGCGGCGGACCGGACGCGGCCGGAAGCACGAGCCATGCCACTTCCAGGGCTTTGCCGAGAAGTGTCGAAAGGCACAGCAACGCCAGCCAGCGTGCATCGCCGCGGATCGGTTCGAAGAGCAGCAGAAGGGCGGGGACGAGCGCGAGCGTGCCGATCGCGTATTCGACGGGCGACCACATCCCCTCGGCCCGGTGCTCGTACCAAAGCACGCCTGGGGGGAAATTGGTGGACCAGATGATCAGATACTGCATGAAGGCGAAATAGGCCCAGATCAGGAGCGCGCAGAACAGCACGCCGCCGAGAATATCCGTATTATTTGGGGGCGGACCGGCGATCAGCTTGAGAAGCAGCAGAAAGGCGATCGCAATCACGGTCTCGATCGACAGCAGGTAAAGCCCGAGGCCGGAGGAATGGAAATGCGGATCGAGGGACATCACCCAGTCAACGGCGAACATGGTGTGAAGGATCATGAAGGCGATCAGCCCTAGCGCGCCGATGGCACTCGAGCGGCGCCGCATCAGCAAGAGTGCCGCGATGCCGCCGGCCGCTATCAGAAAGACTGCCGTACGGCCTACGAAAATTCCCCGGGAAAGATAGATGCCGCGGAAACCTTGCCCGACCGGCTCTTTCACCCAGCCGTAGAGCACCGGCAGTGCAAAGAGGAGGGGGATGAGTGCGAGCGCCGCAAGCGGCAACAGCAGAAGCGCCGCCTCCGCCTCTTGCCCAAGTTCGTCGCGCCAGGCGCCGGAGATCAGCCGCATCATCATCACCAGGCAAAGGGCTCCGAGCGGAACGGAGGACCAGAAGAGGAAAGCCGTGAGCCAGCCGAAAAGCGCCGTCGGCTCAAACAAGGCCAGGCACAGCGCCAGCCCGGCGCTCAGGCCGCCGCAGAAGCCCACATTCCGCGAGAAAGGAGCCGGAAACAGCGGTTCATTCATGGGGCCCTCCCCGCGAGCTTTGACCGCTCGTCGGCCGGCGCCGCAGCGAGCGGCGCATTCTGGCTAAGCTGGAGCGCCCGGATATAGGCGGCAATCGCCCAGCGGTCGCTCGCGTCCACCCGGTCGGCATAAGAATACATGACGCCGTGGCCCTTGGTGATGACGTCGACGAAGTGCGAGGCCGGCGCCTGGCGCAGCCGTTTGGTATGAAAGCTCGGCGGCGACGGAAAGCCGCGCGCCGGCACCGTGCCACGGCCGTAGCCGGCCTCGTCGTGACATGGGGTGCAGTAGATGCCGAAGCGTTCTCGGCCGCGCTCGAGGAGCGCAAGCGTCATGGGCGGCCTTGTGGCAAGCGCACGGGTCTGGTCCGGATCGTCGCGCGCGATCGTACCCTCCGGTGGCGCTTGCAAGGACTTGCCGTCCGCAAACAGCGCGCTCGGTTCGTAGGAGTCGTAGCGCGGCTGCTGGCTCATCTCGCCGGTACAGCCGGCAAGGCAAAGCGGCAGCCAGAGGCTCAGGGGCAGGGCAGACGCGCGCGTCATTCCGGCTCCTCCGTATGCTCGACCGTATGCACCCCGACCGGATGAAGATCTGCGAGGAATGCCTTTGTTTCGTCTCGGTCGAAACTTCGGTCGCTGGCGAGGATCATCAGGAAAAACCTGTCCGTATGCGCCAGATCGAAGGCCTTGACGTCGAAGACGGGGTGATGCAGCCGCGGCAGCCGGTTGAGCGCGAGCATGCCGCCGATCGAGAACAGAACGGCAAAAAGGACCATGAGCTCGAAGGTGATCAACATGAATGCCGGAACGGCCAAAAGCGGCCGGCCTCCGATGAGGATCGAGTAGTCCTCATTGGTGTAGACCTGCATCCAGAAGCCGAGCGTCATGCCGAGGATACCGCCTGCCAGCGTCAGCCAGCTCACACGCCGGTCGCGAAAGCCGAGTTCTTTGGAAAGGCCTTCGACAGGAAAGGGTGAATAGGCGTCCAACTGCTCGAACCCCGCCTCACGGGCGCGCCTGGCGCCTTCCACCAGCCGTTCGGGGCGATCGAATTCGGCCATGATGCCGAACACGGTGGTGCGAGGAGTTGGTTCACGCATGCCGATCCTCCTCAAACAGCGTCTCCACCACCTCGAAGGAAGAGATGACGGGCAGGAAACGCACGAAGAGCAGGAACGGTACCAGGAAGACGCCGAGCATGCCGGCGAAGAGCGACCACTCCCAGAAGCTTGCGTGATATATCCCCCAAGAGGAGACGAGCCAGTCGCGGTAAAGCGAGGTAACGAGCAGCATGTAGCGCTCGAGCCACATGCCGACGGCGACCGCGAGCGCGATCAGGAAGAGGAGGATCGGCTGCACACGCACGCGGCGCCACCACAGGAGTTGAAGCGGCACGAAATTGCCGACGATAGCGCCCCAGTAGCTCCAGGCGTACGCTCCCGAGAACCGGTCGAACAGCGTGTCCATCTCCTGCTTCTCGCCGGAATAGAGGACATCGAAGGCTTCGGCAAAGTAGCCATAGGCGGTCATCAGACCGGTGGCGAGCAGGAATTTTCCGAGGAGGTCGAGGTGGCGTTCGCTGACCAGGTCCTCAAGCCCGAGCGCATGGCGCAGGACGACGGCAATCATCGCCACGACCGCAAAGCCCGAGAAGGCGGCACCGAGCACGAAATACGGCGGGAAGACCGTGGAAGCCCAGCCGGGAATCGGGCCGGCCGCAAAAAGCAGCGACACCTCCGAATGGACGGAGACGACGAGCGGCACGGCGATTGCCGCGGTCAGGCGGTAGGACTGTCGCCAGCGTGCCCAATGGTGCGCCGAACCGCGCCAGCCGAGCGCGAACAGCCCGTAGAAAACCTGTTGCCAGCGCTTGCTCGCGCGGTCCCGCACGGCTGCGAGATCGGGCACAATCCCGATATACCAGAAGAGCGCGGAGACGGTAAGATAGGTGAGGACCGCGACGAAATCCCACGCAAGCGGACTTTTGAATTGCGGCCATATATCCATTGTATTTGGATAGGGCGCCATCCAGTAAAAGTACCAGGGCCGTCCGAGATGTAGGATCGGATAGAGCCCGGCGCAAATCACGGCAAAGAGCGTCATCGCTTCGGCGAAGCGGTTCAAGGAACTGCGCCAATGCGCCCGGACCAGCAGCAACATCGCCGAGATCAGCGTGCCGGCATGGCCAATGCCGAGAAACCAGATGTAGTTCGCAATTGCCAGCCCCCAATTCACCGGAATATTGTTGCCCCACACGCCGACGCCGTAGAAGAACAGCACTGCGACCGAGATGATGAAGGTGGCCAGCAGCAGGAGCGCGAAGGCAAACAGCAGCCACCATGCACGCGGGTTCGGAAAGCCCAGCGGAATCCGGGTGATCTCTTCGCTCACCGTTTCCGAACGAACGACGGTTGTGGACGCGGCGTCTTTCATCCTGGCCCGTCCTCGTCGTCCGGTCCGCTTCTTTCGATCCGCGCGAGATAGCTCGTGCGCGGCCAGGTATTCGCCTCCTCGAGCAGGGTGTAGTTGCGCGGGCTCGCCTTTTTGCGGCTCACCGCGCTTTGCGCGTCGGTTACGTCGCCAAACGTGATCGCCTGCGTCGGGCAGGCCTGTTGGCAAGCCGTCCTGATCTCGCCGTCCTGGATCGGGCGCCCTTCGATCTTGGCCGCGATCCTTGCCTCGCTGATGCGCTGAACGCAGTAGGTGCATTTTTCCATGACGCCCCGTCCACGAACCGTCACGTCGGGATTGCGCGCCGCACGAAGTTCCTCGGCGTCACCGCCGGTCAAATCGAACCAGTTGAAGCGGCGGACCTTGTACGGGCAGTAGGAGGAGCAGGTCCGGGTACCGATGCAGCGGTTATAGACTTGGAGATTGAGGCCATCGAAACTGTGCACCGCGGCATTAACCGGGCAGCCCATTTCGCAGGGTGCCTGTTCGCAATGCATGCAGGGAACCGGTTGGGAATAGAATTTCGGCGCGGCCGGATCGCCCTCGTAATAGTGGTCCACGCGCAGCCAGTGCATTTCGCGGCCTTCCGCCACTTGATCTTTGCCGACCATGGCGATGTTGTTCTCGGCGACGCAGGCAACCACGCAGGCATTGCAGCCAATGCAGAGGTCGACGTCGATGGACATGCCCCAGGAGGGGCTGTCCCATTGCCGTACCGGATAGAAGGTCGGCGCGCGCGCATCCTGACCGGCAGGCGATTGATCGGCGGGCGCCGTGCGTGGTTCCAGATCAGCGAAATCGACGGTACGGATGAAGTCGAATCCGTCCATTGCCTGATGAAGCTGCGTGCTGGCGACGTTCAGGTGTTCACCCGTTGGCGTGACCGTCGCCCCTGCAATCAGCCAAGAGGAATCGCCTGGACGGAGCCGATAGGCGTCGTAGCCGAGTCCATCGCCGAGGCTGCCGGTGCGGCTGCGGCCATAGCCGAATGTAAGGGTAAGCGTATTCGTTTCCTGACCCGGCATGACCCAGGCGGGGCCGGTGATTGCGCGCCCATTCGCTTCAATGCGCAATTCGTCGCCATTGCCGATCCCGTGGGCTTCCGCCAACGCCGGACTCACCAGAACGACGTTGCCCCAGGTCGCCTTGGTGAAGGGCTTCGGCGTCTCCTGGAGCCAGGGGTTGTCCCCAAAACGGCCGTCCCAAATGGTCGGATCGGGGCGGAAGACCACCGTCAGGCCCTCGAAGTGGCGTGGCGTCGCGATCCCGCGGTCCCGCACTTCAGGCGTTACGAAAGGCGGCGCGCTTTCCGCCACGAACCCGCGAAGAAGCGTTTCGCGCCAGCGCGCCTCGAAATTCTCACCCCAGTCCGTGCGCCAGGTCTGCCGCACGGTTTCCCGATCGGAGGAGGTGAGAACGCCGGTGAGGTTGTCGACAAGCGCCAGCAGGGGGCGAACATCACGGAAGGGCCGGATCAACGGCTGCAGCACGCTTGCCGTGCCATCCACCGCTCGGGCATCGCCCCAACTCTCAAGCTCGTGGGCAAGCGGCACATGCCAATGGCTAAGAATTGCGGTCTCGTCATAATGGAGGCCCGCATGGATGCGGAGCGGCACATTCTCCATGGCCGCGCGGAAATCGACGTCCGAGGGGCTGGTGTACACAGGATTGCTTTCGATCACCGCGAGCGTCGCTACCCGACCGGCAGCCATGTCCTGCGTTAGCTTCTCAAACGACCGCGTGCCGTCGGGCGGCATGGCGGCAATCGGTTCGGTGAAGCGCAGCGTGGCAGAGAAGGCGCCGATATGTTCGTTGACGAGCAGGCCGAGCGCCTGCAGTTCCGATGGGCATTGCGGCCCGACCGTGACGAGTGCGCGGCCGGGGTGGGAGCGTATCGCGGCGACCGCTCGTTCCACCCAGTGTCGTTCGCTTGCCGAAAGCTCCGGCGCGCTCGCGCTTTTCAGCCCGAGCCGAGCCGCTACGGCGTGCCCGACTGCCTCGATCCGCAGCGTGGCCGTGACGAGGCGTTCGTCCGCCATGGCGCCCGTGAGGGAGGGGGTCGCCTCGGCGACGAAAAGGCGGCAGTCACCCTCGCCTTTCTGGAACGCTTGGCGGCGCGCGGCCCAGCGGCGCGCATGGATGGCCTGGCGCGGGCCGGGGCCGAAAAAGTCATCGTCGAGGCTGACGACGATCTCGGCCCCTTCGAGCATGAGGTGGCGATCGAGCGGCCGGCCAAAGACCCTGCTGGTCGCCTCGTAGGCCAGATCGCCATTGACCGGCTCGTGCACGTGCCAACGGGCGTTCGGCCACTGCTCGAGCAGGCTTCCGATCCGCCGCAGCAGCGTCGGGGAAGTGATTGCGCCGGTCAACAGGCGAAAGCCTTCCCCCTCCCGGCGCGCGGTCTCGGACGCCCGTGCCACGATTTCAGCCTCGAATGCGCTCCAGCTCGCCGGATGTCCGAAATGGCGGGGTGATTGTGAGCGATCGGGGTCGTAGAGGGTCAGCAGAGAAGCTTGCAGGAACGGGTCGGTGGCTCCGTGCGTGGCCGGGTGATCCGGATTTCCTTCGAGCTTGGTGGGACGGCCGACATGGGTCTTTCCAAGCGCGGGAAGGGCGAAGCCATTAAGTGTGACCGCCGTGGCATACCATTTAGGCCGTCCAGGCACCACGGACTCCGGCTCGTTGACGTAGGGAAGCGCCTCTTCGTCGGGTTCGCCTGTGCAGGCCGTCAATCCGGCGAAGGCGAGGGCTACGGACATGCACTTCAGCAAACTGCGCCGGTCGATGCCGATAGGCGGCGAGGCGAGGGCGGGGAACTCCGATTCCAAGAATCGCCGGAACTCCGCAGTCTCAGCGAGTTCGTCGAGGCTGCGCCAGAAGGCGCGGCCCCTCTTGTCGCAAAGGCGGGCACGAATCTTCTCCGCCGTTTCAGCTGTCGTCGTGGGTGCCATCCCGGTCATCTGTGACATATGTTGCAATCGTCAAGTTTCGCCGGCTCGATTCCGTAAGTCTTCACCATGAGTTGGCCGTAGAGCTTGTGCGTTTCCGGATGTTTGTTCCAATCCGACCAGTCCATGCGCGTAACCTGGTCCGGCGGATGCAGCGCGGCGGCCGGATTGCGATGGCAACCGAGACAGAACTGCATCTGCAAGGCGACCGCGCGGGCCATGAGCGGCATCTTGTCAACGCGGCCGTGGCAGGACACGCAGGGCACGCCACGGGCGATATGGATCGCGTGATCGAAATAGACATAGTCCGGGAGCCGCGCGACTCGTTGCCAGGCGATCGGTTTGCCGGAGGCGAGGCTTTCACGAACCGGCGCCAGCATCGGCGCCCCCGTCCAAAGCTGCGAATGGCAGGTCATGCAGATATGCGTCGCCGGCAGGCCGGCATGTTTGCTCGTCTCCACGGTCGTATGGCAATAGCGGCAGTCTATGCCGAGCCCCCCGACGTGGTGCTCGTGGCTGAATGGTACCGGTTGGTTCTGTACCCAGCCCACCAGCGTGGCATAGCTGGAATCCATGTAGCCGCCGGCGAAGAGGCCACCAGCGATCAAAGCGAAGAAAATGGCGAGCAGCACCGTCCTCAGCCGCGTGTCGGCGGATGCCGTGAAAATCTGCGACATGAGATCCCGCTCCGTCTGAGCTTCATCAACCCACAACCAGCGGAATTGTTTCATCACTTCCGGACAATCTTGCGGCTACGGCGCCGTGCGTCTTTTCAGACGCGCAAACTCGTGCTGGTCGTTCGACGGGATAACGGAATCTGTCCGAGTTCAACGAGTGCGGCGCGTCGCTCCTCCATGAGCTGCCGAAGTCGCTCCGGTTAATGAACCAGATTACGCTTCAGGAGTACCTCTCGGGGAGCCGGCATACGCCACACTGTCTGGAAACACTCGACCACGTTGGTAGGTGTAACCGCGATACCGGGAAGGGCAATCCATGCCGGCGTGAGCCTGCCGAGAAGCGCCGTGACAGTGGTGGAGGCGACGGCTTCTCCCTGCCGAAGGGGTTGCTGAGCAGCGACGGCGACAAGAGGGGAGCCAGCGGCAAGGCCGATGGCTGCGTCATGGCCAAGGTCGACTGTTGCCATGGGGATTGCCTTGTCCATCGACTCTAGTGCCTCGGCCGCAGCCATGGCCGGCGTATCCCAGACAACGAACAGGGCCGCGATTTCGGGATACGCGCCGGCCAAATTGCGGACGGTCGAGTCGGCTTCGGCGGGCGACGGAAAACGCAAGATCCGCAGCTTGAGGTCTGGCCGGTTGACCTGCATCCATTTCACGAAAGCGATTTCGCGTTCATTCGTTGCAAAGAAATCGGCGTCGTATCCCATCACGCCCACTTCTGCCTCTTGAGGCAGGTGCGGCGAAAGGCCCTCGGCGGCAATCTTGCCGAGCCCGAAATTGTCGGCGGAAACCAGCGAGACGTAGTCCTTGCCGGGAAGGAGGCCCGTCGGCACGTTGTCGAGCAGCACGAGCTTGATTCCGGCGGCAGATACCCGCGCATGTGCGGCCGCAACCTTTGTATTGGCCACCGGCAGCGATATGATCGCATCGGGTGCCTCTCGAATGAGCCGGTCGAGCGCCTCAATCTGCACCTCCGGGGTGAAGCCGCAGTCGACGACCTCGATCACCGCGACACCACAATCGCCAAGCGTGCCGATGATGCCGGCAAGTTGCTGCTTTGCCCAGTCGCTCGCAAGCGTGTGCAACACGATCGCGACACGAAAATTGCCAGCCCTTGCGCGCGCCCTATCCTCGGGAAGAAGAAGCACCCGTTCGGGTGCCGACGCGCGCTCGCCATGGGGACCTAAGCCTGAGATTGTCATAGCCCCTCCTCACAATTCCGGCGGACTGACCGCTCGCCCTCTCGGTGGTTGCTCCTGGGCGATGCGAACCTTCAACTGCTGGAAAAGAGGATGCGCCTGTGGCTTACCGGTCATGATCCAATCGCGCAGCATAGGAGGCGCGAATATGCCCTCGGTCGCGACCATCGCGGCGCCGACAAGGCCGGATGAACTGCCCATCTGCGAGCGCACGATCTGCAGGTCGCGGCTGACCAGCGGATGGGAGGCGCCGTAGACCGCCTCACGCGCGGACGCGAGCAGGATGTCATTGGTCTGGGCGATCGATCCCGATAGCACGATCAATTCCGGGTTGAGCATATTAGCGAGCGTGGCGATCACCTGGCCGATCACCCGCCCGGATTGCGACAGGATCTCGATGGCTGCGGTATCACCCATCTGGGCCGCATTGGCGACATCAATGGCGCTTACCTCGCCGCCGCGGCGTAGCTGCTCAGCAAGGATCTCGCTTGCGCCCCGCTCGGCGATCGCCCGACCTTCGCGCGCAATGTGGTCTGAACCAGCCATCGCCTCCAGCGTACCGCTCCTTTCGCCCACAGAAACCGGGACAGAGCCAATCAAGCCGGCCGCGCCCTGGGCGCCGCGATAGAGCACGCCGTCGCTAACCAATCCCGCGCCAATGCGTTTTCCCACCTTCACGAAGAGCATGGTTCGGTGGCTGATGCCAGCACCAGCGTGCAGTTCGCCCATCGTCATGGTCTCGACGCTCGAGCGCATCCAGACGGGCGCGTCGAAGGTGCCGGCAAGCGTTTCAACGAGTGGAAAGCGCTCCCAACCCGGCAGGACCGGCGGCGTCGCCCGCTGGAAGAGCGTTTCGCCGCCATCCGGCACCGCCCCCGGAACAGAGATTGATATGCCCCAGAGATCCGGACCACCCGGCTGCCGATCGAGAATCCAGCGGAACAGCGTCACGAGCCGTTCGCAAAGGGCGGAAACGGGTTGGGTCAGATCGGCGGCCTCGTGATGCTCCATCAGGAGATCGCCGCCGAGATTGGCAATACCAACTCCGAGCGCCGTCTGGTCAAGGGTGGCAACAAGGATGCGGCCACGCTCCGATAGGAAGCGAACGAGTCGCGGGGCGCGACCACCTGTTGCAACTCCGAGCTCGCTTTCATCGACGAGGCCGAGTTCGCTCAGGGTGCCCAGACGATCAGCCACCACAGCGCGGCCCAGTTCGCTCTGGCGCTCGATCTCCTGACGGGTCGTGGCCTGTTCGGTCCGCACCAGATTGAGGATTTCGACGAGGCTGGGCGCTGCAGTTTCCGAAACCCGAGGGCGCCCTTTGCGCCTCGGTCGCAACTCAGCCTCAACCGCTGCCGTCGACGGCATGTGCTTCATCCTTTCGAGAGCGACGTCAAGTCCGTTGGATTCCTTGATAAAGACGATGTTTCCGACTAGCAATAGCAAACTTCTGTCTTTTTACTGCATAAGTTTGGTTAAATATGCATTTATAATGTTGACATATATTTTTTGTCGGCGTAGGAGGGGCGGCATAAGGTCGAAGACGGGTCCAGGGAGGTAACCGATGGCGGACTTTAAGCTTGCCTATCACGCGAACTGCTGGGGGGCGCTCGGAGGCGATGCGGTCGGCGTGACCTCCATCACCCGGCTTGCTTACCGGACGTTCGGCGACATGGCTCAAGCCTTCGCCGACATTGCCGCGGCGGGGTACGAGGGCGTCGAGCTGTTCGACGGCAATCTTCTCGATTTCAGTGCCGGCGACATGCGGGCGCTGCTCGCCGACAATGGCCTGAAGCTCGTGGCCACCTATGCCGGCGGCAACTTCATCTTCGACGACGTCCTTCCCGAAGAACTGGCGAGGATCGTTCGGGCGGCCGACCGAGCGGCGGAGTTGGGCGCACCGCACCTGGTGGTCGGCGGCGGCGCGAAGCGCTTCGACGGAACACGCGAACCTGACTACCACAAGCTTGCGGCGGCCCTCGACCGGGTAAAGGAAATCGCTGACGCGCGCGGCCTTCGCGCTCACTACCATCCGCATCTGTCGACGATCGTCGAAGGGCCGGCGGAGGTGAGCAAGATCTTCGGCCTGACTGGTATCGACTTCTGCCCTGACACCGCACATCTGGCGGCAGCCGGTGGTGATCCCGCAGCGCTCATCCGCGAGCACGCCTCGCGCATCAGCTACGTCCACTTGAAGGGCTTTCAGAAAGATCCCTTTGCTTTCACGCCTCTCGACCGCGGTGACGTGGCGACGGACACGATTATTACCGCTCTTCGCGAGATCGGCTTTGGCGGCTGGGTGTGCACGGAACTGGATTCCTGGCCCGATCCGCTCGAAGGCGCGCGGCTCAGCATGAACTACCTGAAAACGGCCTGACGGCCCGCAACCGGGGCTCAAGCCCCATCTCTTGGGAGGAGAAATGATGTTTACGAGACGAAACCTTTTGAGCTCGGCTGCAGCGCTGGTTCTGGTCCTTGGCGCCGGCATGCCGGCCCTTGCCGATCCCGATTCAGCGCTCGCGAAACTCCAGGAAACAGTTCTCTCGAAGGGACCATCCGGCGAAGATCCTGCGCCGGCGTCCGCGGTCAGCCTGACCGATGAGGAACTGGCGAAGATCAAGGGCATGAAGGCGACGGCCGCGATCGTTATGCACTATGGCGGCAACGACTGGTCGCGTGCCCAGATCAACGGTCTCCAGACGCAGTTTGCCGCCATGGGCATCAAGGTCATCGCCGTCACCGACGCAGGCTTCAAGCCCGAGAAGCAGGTGGCCGATCTCGAGACGATCATGGCGCAGAAACCAAACATCATCGTCTCCATCCCGACCGATCCGACGGCGACCGCCGCGGCCTACAAGGCGGCCGCCGACGCCGGTACGAAGCTCGTCTTTATGGACAACGTGCCGGCCGGTTTCACCGCTGGCAAGGACTATGTCTCGGTGGTCTCGGCCGACAATTACGGCAACGGCGTTGCCGCGGCGCATCTGATGGCCAAGGCCCTGAACGGTGAAGGCGAGATCGGTCTCGTCTACCACGCGGCCGACTTCTTCGTGACGAGACAGCGCTACGATGCCTTCAAAGCGACGATCACATCGGACTATCCCGACATCAAGATCGTCGCTGAGCAGGGCATCGGCGGGCCGGATTTCTCGGGTGACGCGGAGAAGGCGGCATCGGCGATCTTGACCTCCAACCCCAATGTCAAGGGCATATGGGCGGTCTGGGACGTGCCTGCCGAGGGTGTGGTCTCCGCGGCACGCAATGCCGGCCGCGACGATCTCATCATCACCACGATCGACCTCGGCGAAAACGTCGCAATCTCTATGGCGCAGGACGGCTTCGTAAAGGGTCTCGGCGCCCAGCGGCCTTACGACGCCGGTGTGGTCGAGGCCAAGCTTGCTGGCTATGCGCTCATCGGCAAACAGGCACCGGCCTTCGTGGCACTGCCGGCCCTGCCGGTAACGAAGGACAACCTGCTCGAGGCCTGGAAGACGGTCTATTCGACGGAAGCGACCGACAACATCAAGGCCAGCCTTGAGCAGTGATCTGCCCGGTGCGCGGGATGACTGATCGTTCCGCGTCCTTTGGAACCCGCGGGCTCGCGCAAAACTGCCGAGCCTGTTGGGGAGACTTGGGCAGGCGCAGCCGCCCGAACCACTCAGGAGAAAACCGATGACCAAAGTGATGAACGTCGCCTTGATCGGCGGCGGGTTCATGGGCAAGGCCCATGCCATGGCCTATGCCTCGATGCCGATGTTCTTTTGGCCCGCACCCGCCATCCCGCACCGCAAGGTCGTCGTCGACGTGACCGACGGCATGGCCGAGGAAGCCCGCCGTCGCTACGGCTTCGACGAAGCATCCTCCGACTGGCGGGCGGTCGTCAACCGACCTGACATCGACGTGGTCGACATCTGCACACCGAACAATATCCATGCCGAGATCGCCATCGAAGCCGCAAGGGCCGGCAAGCACATCATCTGCGAAAAGCCTCTTGCCCGCACGGTCGAGGAGGCGCGCGCCATGCGCGATGCGGTCAATGCCGCCGGCGTCATTCACATGGTCGCCTTCAACTACCGCCGCACGCCTGCCGTGGCCCTCGCCAAGAAATATATTGAGGAAGACCGCATCGGCCGTATCCTGAACTTCCGCGGCACCTATCTGCAGGACTGGTCGGCCGATCCGGACAGCCCGCTTTCATGGCGCTTCCAGAAGAAGATTGCAGGTTCCGGCACTGTCGGCGACATCGGCACGCATGTGGTCGACCTCGCGCATTACCTCGTCGGCCCGATCGCCGAGGTCAGCGCCATCACGACGACATATAACAAGACCCGCCCGCTGCAGCAGGGCGGCGTCGACAAGCTCGGTGCCGCCGAAAAGTCCAAGGATGCCGAGCGCGGCGAGGTCGACGTCGACGATGAAGTCGTCTCGATGCTGAAGTTCGAGGGCGGCGCCATCGGCAGCCTCGAGGCGACCCGCAACGCCTATGGCCGCAATAACTTCATAACGCTGGAAATCCACGGCACCAAAGGCTCGATCCACTTCAATTACGAGCGTCGCGACGAGTTGCAGGTCATGTTCGCCGACGATCCGGCCGATGCCCGCGGATTCCGCACTGTCTATACCGGTCCGGCGCACCCCTACGGCACCGGCCTCTGGCCGATTCCCGGACTCGGCATCGGCTATTCCGAAACCAAGATCGTCGAATGCTTCGATTTCTTCTCCGCCATTGCCAAAGGCCAGCAGCCGAGTCCCAATTTCGAAGACGGCTTGCTGACGGAGCTCGTGGCCGAGGCCCTTCTCCGTTCTGGAGAAACCGGCAAATGGGAGAAGGTGGGATGAACGCGACGGTCGCGGCCGTCCGCATGAAGGGCATCTCCAAGGCATTTGGGGGTGTCCGGGCACTCGACGGCGTGGATTTCGAAGTTCTGCCAGGGGAGGTCCATGCGCTTCTCGGCGGCAACGGTGCCGGCAAGTCCACGATCCTGAAGGTCCTGAACGGGGTACACCATCCCGACCAAGGAACGATCGAGGTCGGCGGCGTGCCACTGACCACGCATACGCCGGAAGCATCCCGAGCCGCCGGCATCGCGATGAACTACCAGGAAATGAGCCTCATCCCGACGCTGACGGTGGCGCAGAACGTGTTCCTCACGCGTGAGAGCCGCGATGGCATGGGGCTTATCGACGATGCGGCGGCCGAGCGTCGCGCGGCTGAGATCTTCGCGCTTCTCGAAGTCTCCGTCGATCCCAAGGCGATCGTCGGCGACCTGGGCGCAGGCCAGAAACAGCTCACGGAAATCGCCAAGGCGATCTCGCAGGATGCGAAGGTCCTCATCCTCGATGAACCATCGACGGCACTTGCGGTTTCGGACGTGGAACGCCTCTTCGTCTTCCTTCGCAAGTTGAGGGCCAAGGGTGTGGCGATCATCTATGTCAGCCATCGCATGGACGAGATCGCCCGCATCGCCGACCGTGCCACGATCCTGCGTGACGGCCGGCATGTCATCACCGCGCCGCTCAGCGAACTGCCGATCGATGCGATGATCGAGCATATCGTCGGCAAGCGCTCGAAAGGACTGTCAGACGTCGAGCGCGGCAAGGCCGTCAGGGGCGAAGTGCTGCTGGAACTGGATGGCGTCACCGGCGCGCACAAGCCCGAGAATGTTTCCCTGACCCTGCATCGCGGCGAGGTCTTGGGCCTCGCGGGCCTGCTCGGGTCCGGGCGCTCTTCGCTCGCCCGTGTGGTGGCCGGCATGGAGCCGGCGACGAGGGGAGAAATCCGTATCAAGGGCCGTCCGGTTACGATCCGCAAGCCGGGCGATGCGATCGCCGCCGGCATAGCCTTGGTGCCGGAGGCGCGGGCGACAGAGGGAATCATTCCGGCCCATTCGGTGGCTTCCAACATGATCCTTGCAGTCATCGACCGCCTCTCCAAGGCAGGCCTTGTCGACGGCAAGGCGGCGAACGACCTCACCGACGCGCAAATCAAGCGGCTTTCGGTTAAGACCGCCAGCCGCGATCACGCCGTCTCCACGCTGTCGGGCGGCAACCAGCAGAAGGTGGTGATCGGCAAGTGGCTGGCGACCGATCCCGACATCCTCATCCTCGACGAACCGACCGCCGGCATCGATATCGGTTCGAAATCGGAAATCATTCGGCTTGTCCGCGAGCTCGCCGCATCAGGCAAGGGGATCATCATGATTTCCTCGGAGCTCTCCGAGCTACTGACCGCCTGTGACCGCATCCTCGTCATGTCTGATGGACGCGTGCACCAGGACCTGCCGCGCGAGGCATTCGACGATCCCGCGGTGCCGGCGGATGACATGGCCCATCGGCTCCAGGCAGCCGAACAGCGGCTGCAGATCGAGATCCAGAGGGCTTTGAAGGCCCAGGAGGTTTCCCATGGCTAACGCCTTCCTTGCCAATTGGCGACAGAATATCATCTATATCGGTTTCGTCGTGATCTTCATCGTCTTTGCTCTGGCGCTGAACGACAAGGGCTTCCTCAATCCGAACAACCTGCTGAACATCGTCCGGCAAACAGCGATGATCGCGGTGATGGCAATCGCCATAACCTTTGTTCTTTCAGCCGGCGAGATCGATCTCTCGGTTGGGGCAGTGGCAGGGCTGACGACGGTCACGGTCGCCATGGCGATCGCCGTTGGCGGTCCCTTGGCCGGTATTGCCGCTGGCATAGCGACCGGACTTGCCGTCGGCATGTTCAACGGTTGGCTGACGACCAGGATCGGCATTCCCTCCTTTCTAACGACACTTGCCATGATGGGGATTGCCAAGGGTGTCGCCATGTGGATTTCGGCCACGGCCGCGGTGCCCATCCTATCGCGGAACTACTCCTGGGTATTCGGCGGCGGCAATATCGGCCCTGTCCCCGTATTGCTCCTGTGGATGGCGATCCTTGGCTGCATCGGCCACGTCGCGTTGCGTCGCTCCAGCTTTGGCCGGCGGGTGCTGGCGACCGGCGGTGGGGAGACTGCGGCGCGCTATTCAGGCATCGAAACCGGCAACATCAAATTCAAGGTACTCGTCATCTCTTCATGTGCGGCGGCGCTTGCGGGCATGCTCTATGCCGGCCGCCTGCAGTCCGGCCGCTTCCAGTTGGGAGAAGGGGACGAGCTTTCCGTCATCGCCGCGGCCGTGCTCGGCGGCACGAGTCTCTTCGGCGGCAAGGGCACCGTGATCGGCACGATCGTGGGAGCATTGATGATTGGCCTCATCAATAACGGCCTCATCCTGTTGGGCCTCGAATTCAGCCAGCAGCTCATCGCCCGCGGCGGTATCATCATCCTTGCCGTAGCGCTCAGCCAGAAGCGGAGTTGAGCCATGGCTGTCACTATTATCGGAACCGTCATCGCCCACCCGGAAACCCGGGCGGAGCTCGAGGACCTGCTTGCCGCCCAGGTCGCACCGACGCGCGCGGAGCCTGGATGCATCAACTACGATTTTCATGTCGATGCTGGAGATCCTTGCGTCTTCGTCTTCTACGAAAACTGGAAGAGCCAGGAAGACCTTGAGACCCATATGCAAATGCCGCATCTCAGGCCCCTGCTCAGCGAGATCGGCCGGCTTCTGGCCGCACCGATCGAGATCCGGCATCTGCGAATGCTCAGCAATAGGGCCTGATTTAGCCTGACCAGTCCGACGCCGAAGGACTGAACGCTTTCGATTTCGTCGAAGCAAAGGCGCTCATGCCTTGCGCGTACCGCTGGCGATCTCGTTGACAACGCTGCTGAAGCCACTTTGTTCGCATGCCCTCACTGCACCGTTTCGAGCTTTGGTCGGCCCGGGGACGGGAACGGCTCGCCTTCGGCCATGCCGTTTTACCGCCGCTGGCGGTGCAGGGTCACGGCGCCTGAGCGGCCTGCGGGCGCACGAAGATCGAGGAGACCTCAGACATTTCCGAGCAGATACTCTTCTCGATGCGGGCGACGCAGGCTTCGAGATCCGGCGTCGTCAGCTCATCCTTGAACTCTACGCTCAGCGAGGCAAGCACGTCTGTCGGTCCAAGATGGACGGTGAGGATGTCGTTGACACGCACGACGTCCTTGTCAGCGCTCGCCAATTCCACGATCCGGCGGCGCACCGGAGCCAAGGCCTGTTCCCCGATGAGAAGCCCCTTGCTCTCGCGCGCGAGGAAGATGGCGGTGGTGGCGAGCACAAGTCCGATGCCGATGGATCCCGCGCCGTCGAGCTCCGGTATGCGCAGGATATGGGCAGCGGTAATCGCCACGAACGCAACGGCGAGGCCGAGAAGGGCTGCGGAATCCTCGAACAGCACGGTGAAGGTCGTGGGATCCTTGCTTCTCCGCACGGCGGCAATATAGCCAAGCTCACCTTTTTCGCGACGAAAGTGTTTTAGCGCAATCCACCAGGCGGTGCCTTCGAAGACGGCGGACAGAGCCAACACTGCATAATTGACCGCAATGTTCTCGACAGGCTCCGGATGGATGAGATGTGAAATTCCCTCGTAGAACGAGATTCCGGCACCGAGCGCGAACACCAGAAGCGCAACGATGAAGCTCCAGAAGTAGATTTCCCGACCGTGGCCGAGCGGGTGGTTTTCGTCCGCTGGGCGCGCCGCCCTTCGCAGGCCATAAAGGAGGAGGAGTTCGTTCCCCGTATCGACCAGCGAATGGACGCCCTCGCTCAACATGGCAGAGCTGCCGGTGAAGAAGGCGGCAGCGAATTTGGTAAGAGCAATGAGAAAATTGCCGGCAAGCGCCGCGTAGATCACTCGAGTCGAGCCGGACTGGGCCGCCATTTCGATGTCCTTCTCCTGCGATCACGTCGCGTCGGTATCATGCTGCCCAGCCGAAGCTCGAAGGCAGCTTGCCTTTTCCGCCACGTGCCGGAGCGCTTGATCGCTAACCTGTCGCGCGACGACCGTAAGCGCCCCTTGCTCGGAACCGAGCGGAGGGAGAGATGTTCCCTCCTCGGCGCGATAGGGTGAAAGCCGAGTTTGGTAGGCGGGGCCAAGTCGACGGGAGCACAACAGAGGCGATGGAAGCGCATTCTACAGCGCCGCGCGTCTTATGAGACGCGCAAAGCCCGGGTAAAGGAGACATGCAGTAGCGCATCGCCTCGGAGACCGGACACGATTTTTGGAAATCTCGATGCGCAGGTTCAAAGAATTGCAGCGAGCTTAGCGCGTCTGAAAGGACGCGCGGCGCTGCAGGCGCTTGCCTTCTCGCGGCCTGTTCGAGTCGCGCCTCGGCCGCGGGAGATTTTCCTTCAATGAATGGTCCGGGAATACTCCTGAGGACAAAACTCCTCGAAATCCTCCAGGACGCGAACAAGCTCGAACGAGTAGAGCGAAAGACCGAACAATTGCCCTGTCACGTACAGCGTAAACGCAGGTTGCTTGAATTGCACAACTTGCCTGCCGAGCGGGGCCGCCGTCTCTCGTGGCGTGACGGAAAACGCCATCAGATGCTCCTCGGAGCCGAAATTGGGCCGTGACGAATAATCTGGCGAAGTTTGGACCGGATTGCCAGGCACCATTCTCCAGCCCTCCGACGCGCTCTCGGAAAAAACCTCCAATGGGACCAGATTGATTTCGATACGATTTAGTTCCTGATTCATGGCGGCAATCCTCAGAAGGAACGTGGGGGAACGAAGAGACAGATGGTGCGGCCCGCGGGCTCGCCTGCCACCGTGCAATGGTGAAACTGCCCGTCCGGACTGTTCCTGATGCGCGTGTCTCGCGGCATAATGAGCTCTCCGGTAAGCTTGATGACATAACCGCGGGGACCTTCGAGAACGGCTTGGCTCTCGACTTCGCGGCAGTCCATCCCGCTGCAACATGAAAACGGATAGGTCCATCCGTGCGGCTGTGCCGCTGTCGGCGTCGCGTCGTGTGCTGCTGCAGGTGCAGCAAAAACGAGTGCAAAAAGCGTTGCCTTTAGCCTGCCCATGATCCGCACCATCGACGATGGAGATTATCCTCACGATAGCGGCGGGCCTCCCGGCCTGACTATTGAGCAGGAGGAACGATTGGGTACCAACGTGCAGGGGGTGACCTATACGGAGGTTTAGGTGTGCCATCATACCGGCTGCTGCTCGCACGAGAGAAACGGGCTTGGTCGATTGGATTTGCAATGCCCCGCACGACGGAATAGAGTCCTAACCAGAGAAAGGATTGCCCAGCCGCCTCCCGGGGCGATGGCATTTCAGCCCGAAATGGGAGCGATCGCGGCCTGAGCAAAGCCCCTCGCGGATTGCGGGGCGAGTGCTATGACGGCAATGGAA
This sequence comes from Ensifer sp. LCM 4579, assembly GCF_001854885.1. Taxonomy (GTDB): domain Bacteria; phylum Pseudomonadota; class Alphaproteobacteria; order Rhizobiales; family Rhizobiaceae; genus Sinorhizobium. The sequence goes on from NZ_MDDV01000009.1 coordinate 179,835, forward strand.
TTCCTGCCTGTTCTTTTCATGGTCGCCGGAATCGTTCTGGTGGCGGCAGGGACGCTTTTCGTCTCTTCGCTGCTGCGCCCGTCCAATTCCTATCCCGAGAAGAACATGCCTTACGAGTGCGGTGTGGACCCGGCAGGCGAGGCTGCCGGGGGGCGCTTCCGGGTGCCATTCTTCATCGTGGCGATCCTGTTGGTGGTCTTCGATGTCGAAGCGATGTTCCTGTTTCCCTGGGCTGTCGTGCTCAAGGACATCGGCCTCGTCGGTTACGTCGAGATGTTCGTCTTCATAGCGCTGCTTCTCGTGGGCTTTGCCTACGCCTGGCTGAAGGGAGCGTTGGAATGGGAGGAGTAGGCAACGCGATCCGCGACAGCGTGCTGTTCACTACGGCCGACAGCGTCATCAGCTGGAGCCGGCGGTCGGCGTTGTGGCCGGAGACCTTCGGCATCGCCTGCTGCGCCATCGAGATGATCTCGGCCGGCTGTGCGCGCTACGACCTCGACCGGTTCGGCGTGGTGTTCCGCCCGTCGCCGCGGCAATCGGACGTGATGATCATTGCCGGCACCGTGACCCGGAAATTCGCGCCGGTGGTACGGCGGCTCTACGATCAGATGCCGGAGCCGCGCTGGGTGATCGCCATGGGCACCTGCGCGATTTCCGGAGGGGTCTACAACACCTATGCGGTGGTGCAGGGATCGGAAACCTTCGTGCCCGTCGACGTGCATGTGCCAGGTTGTCCGCCGCGCCCAGAGGCGCTGATGCACGGCTTCCTCATGCTGCAAGAGAAGATCAAGAGAACCCGTGCATTGGCAGGCACGCCTCTCGATCGGGTTGTGGCATCATGAGCGGCGAGCCCCTCGACCGCGCCCTGATCATGAAGCGCTTCGAGGGAGCAATCGAGGATCTTGGCACCGCACACGGCATTCACGCCTTTGCCGTTCCGCCGGAGACGATCGTTGAGGTCTGCCGCGTCCTGAAAGACGATCCCGCGCTTCGGTTCAATTTTCTTTCGGATATTTGCGGGGTCGATCATCACCCCGAAACGCCGCGTTTCGAGGCGGTTTATCATCTCTATTCGCTGCCGAACAAATGGCGGGTCCGCATCAAGTGCCGACTGGGCGATCCGCCCGAGATTTCCTCGGTCACCGGCGTGTGGCGCACCGCCAATTGGCACGAGCGCGAGGCCTGGGACATGTATGGAATTCGCTTCACAGGACATCCGGACCTGCGCCGGATCTACATGTGGGAAGGCTTCGAGGGCTTTCCGCAGCGCAAGGATTTCCCGTTGCGGGGCTACAAGGACAAGCTGAACCCCTTTGGTGCCGAAGGCCCGCCCCCGACGCAGCCCGATCTCGCCACCAAGGAAATTCCATGATGGAGGCCGCTTTCGGATTGGACCGTTGAGATGACCGAAGTTACCGAGCTCATCAGGCCGGAGGGCGAAGCGCTCGATACCAAGGAAGTGCTTCTCAACCTCGGACCCCAGCACCCCAGCACCCATGGGGTTCTTCGCCTCGTCCTCGAACTGGACGGCGAGTATGTCGAGCGCGTTGACCCGCATATCGGCTACCTCCACCGCGGCACCGAGAAACTGGCGGAGAGCTTCACCTATACGCAAATCTTTCCGCTGACCGACCGGCTCGACTATCTCTGTCCGCCTTCGAACAATCTCGCCTTCGCGATCGCCGTGGAGAAGCTCCTCGGCATAGAGGCGCCGGTGCGTGCGCAATATATCCGCGTGATGATGGCGGAGCTCGCGCGGATCTCCGGCCATCTTCTGATCACCGGCGCTTTGCCGATGGATCTCGGTGCCATGACCGCGCTGCTCTACGCCATGCGCGAACGCGAAATGATCATGGATCTCCTGGAAATGGTCACCGGCGCGCGCATGCACACCTCCTACTGCAGGGTCGGCGGCGTGCGCGAGGACTTGCCGGATGGATTCGTCGACAAGATCCGCGAGTTCTGCGAAATCTTCCCGAACCGGATCCGCGACTATGAGCGGCTCATGGAGAAGAACCGCGTGTTCCTCAAGCGCACGCGGGGGATCGGCGTGATCTCCGCGGAGGACGCCATCGATCTGGGGCTGAGCGGGCCGAACCTGCGCGCTTCCGGTGTCGACTGGGACATTCGGCGCGACGAACCATACGAAATCTACGACCGGTTGGACTTCAACGTGATCACACGCGGCGAAGGCGATTGCTACGCACGTTGGCAGTGCCGGGTCGACGAGATGCGCGAAAGCATCCGGATCATCGAACAATGCGTCGAGGAACTGCCTGATGGGCCGTTCCAGATCGACATGCCGACCATCGCCTTCCCCGTGGACAAGGAGAAGGTGCACTGCTCCATGGAGGCGCTGATCCAGCACTTCGATCTTTCGGCCTATGGCTTCAACGTCCCCAAAGGCGAGGTCTATTCGGCGATCGAGGCGCCGAAGGGGGAACTCGGCTTTTACATCCTCAGCGACGGGTCGCCGAAGCCGTTCCGCATGAAGGTGAGGGCACCCTCCTTCGTCAATCTTCAGGCGCTGTTCGGCGTCAGCAACGCGCGCTACCTCGCCGACATGATTGCCGTCCTCGGCAGCCTCGATCCGGTGATGGCCGAGGTGGACAAGTAGCAGGGGGCTCGGATCCGATGACGATGCGCGAAGAGATCGAAGCGGCGGCGGCGCGCTATCCGAGCCGACGCTCGGCGATCATGCCCGCGCTGCTGATCGCCCAGAAGGAGCACGGCCATCTGCCAGGCGCGGTGCTGGAAGAGGTCGCCGATATTCTGGGCGTCGAGCGGATCTGGGTCTACGAGCTCGCGACCTTCTACACGCTCTTCCACACGGAGCCGGTTGGCAGATTCCACCTCCAGCTCTGCGACAATGTCTCCTGCATGTTGTGCGGCGCCGAGGACCTGCTGAGATATCTGGAAGCGGTGCTTGGAACGGAGAAGGGCGAGACCACCCCGGATGGCCTGTTCACACTATCGACCGTCGAGTGCCTCGGCGCTTGCGAGGTGGCTCCGGTGATGCAGGTCGGCGACGATTACCACGGCAATCTCGACATTGCGCGGCTGGAGGCACTTCTTGAAAGTCTCCGGGCTATGGCCGGCCAGGCAGTAAGCGCTGAGCCAGCTCCTCAGCCATCAGCGGGAGAGTAGTGCCATGTTCGAACCGGTCCTGCTGAGAAATATCGATTTGCCGGACGGTCATTTGCTGTCCAGCTACGAGGCCGGCGGCGGTTATGAGGCGCTGGCGAAGGTGCTTCGCGAGCATACGCCCGACGAGGTCGTCGAGCTCGTCAAGCAATCCAATCTGCGCGGCCGCGGCGGTGCCGGCTTCCCGACGGGGATGAAATGGAGTTTCGTGCCGAAACAATCGGAGAAACCGAAATATTTGTGCTGCAACGCCGACGAGGGCGAGCCCGGCACCTTCAAGGACCGGATCATCATGGAGCGCGACCCGCACCAACTCATCGAGGGGCTGGCGGTCAGCGGCTATGCGATCGGGGCGGAAACCGCCTATGTCTATGTCCGCGGAGAATATGTGACGGCGATCCGTCGCCTGGAACAGGCGATCGCGGAGGCCCGGGATGCGGGTTATCTCGGAAGGCGCGTCCTTGGTTCGGACCTGAATTTCGATGTGCATATTCACTGCGGCGCCGGCGCCTATATCTGCGGCGAAGAGACCGCGATGCTGGAATCGCTCGAAGGCAGACGGGCGCAACCGCGGCTGAAACCGCCATTTCCGGCCGTGGCCGGGCTCTATGCCAGCCCCACGGTGATCAACAATGTCGAGACGCTTGCCTGCGTGCCGCACATCGTAGCGCGCGGCGCGAGTTGGTTTCGCGGCATCGGGCCGGACAAGAGCCCGGGACCGAAGCTCTACTGCGTCAGCGGGCAGGTCCGCAGGCCCGGCCTTTACGAGCTGCCGATGGGCATAGCCTTGCGCGAACTGGTCGAGGAGCATGCCGGCGGACCGCTGCCGGGCCGAAAGGTCCAGGCGGTGATCCCGGGCGGCGTCTCGGCGCCGGTCATCCCGGAGACCGGGCTGGAAGTAGGGATGGATTTCGACTCGCTTGCCGCCGTGGGCTCGATGCTCGGCTCGGCCGGGGTGATCGTGGTCGACGATACCACCTGCATGGTCAAGGTCGCGACCCGGATCGTCGAGTTCTTCCACCATGAGTCCTGCGGCAAGTGCACGCCGTGCCGGGAGGGATTGAACTGGGCCGTCAAGGTTCTGCGCCGGATCGAGGCCGGGCAGGGCACGGCCGGTGATCTGGAGCAATTGGAGATGCTCTGCAAGGGCATCTTCGGCAATACGTTTTGTGCATTGGGTGATGGCGCGGCGATGGGATTGCGCGCGGCACTCGAGCATTTCCGCGATGAATTCGTTGCACACATCGAGGAGCGAAGGTGCCCGTTCCACTGAAGGGAATGGGGCAGTGAGGAACTATGGTCAGCATCACCATCGACGGACAAAAGCTTGAAGTCGAGCCTGGCTCCACGGTGCTCAACGCCGCCGAACGTCTGGGCATCGAAATTCCGACGTTCTGCTACTGGAAGCGGTTACCGCCGCTCGCCTCCTGCCGCATGTGCCTGGTGGAGATCGAGGGGCTGCGGCGGTTGCAGCCGTCCTGCGCGACCGTTGTCGCGGAAGGCATGGTGGTGCGCACGAACACGCCGCTGATCGAGGAGACGCGCTCGTCCATGCTCGACATGCTGCTCGCCAACCACCCGCTCGACTGCCCGATCTGCGACAAGGGCGGCGAGTGCGAGCTTCAGGATATGGTGATGGCCTACGGACCGCGCGAAAGCCGGTTCCGCGACCCCAAACGCGTGTTCCACTCGAAGGACCTCCGCCTGAGCCCCGTCATCATCATGAATGTCAACCGCTGCATCCAGTGCCAGCGCTGCGTGCGGATGTGCGAGGATGTCGTCGGTGCGGTGGCGCTCGGCACGGTCGAAAAAGGCATGGATACCGCCGTCACCGGGTTCGAGGGCAGTCTCGCGAGCTGCGACCAGTGCGGCAATTGCGTCGAGGTCTGTCCGGTCGGCGCGCTGATGAGCTTTCCCTATCGCTACAAGGCGCGGCCCTGGGACCTCAAGGAGACCGATACGATCTGCCCGCATTGCGGCACCGGCTGCCAGCTCACCGTGGGCGCCCGCAAGGGCGAGTTCTTGCGGGTCCGGTCTGACTGGGAGCACGGCGTCAACCGTGAAACGCTTTGCGTGCGCGGCCGCTTCGGGCTCGATTTCATCGAGAGCCGCGACCGCATCAAGCGGCCGATGATCAGCCGGGACGGCACGCTCACGCCGGTTTCCTGGATGGAGGCGGGCGACTATCTGGCCCGGCGCCTTGCGGCTCTCGACGGCAGGGCCGCGGGCGGACTGATTTCGCCGCGTCTGCCCAACGAGGTGCTCTATCGGTTCCAGAAGCTGATGCGCACGGCGTTCCGCACCAACAATGTCGACTGCTCGTCGCGCTGGTCCACGCCGGTCGACGCCCTGGTCCCGCTGATTGCCGGTTTCTACAGCCGCGCGCCGCTGGACGAGGTGATCGGCAACGACGCGGTGCTTGTGATCGGCGGCAATGTGACCGAGGAAAACCCGGTCACCGAATACCTGCTGCGCGACGCCGCGCGTCAGCGGCGCACGCGATTGCTGATGCTCTCGGCGCGCCCCTCGCGGCTGGATGCCGATGCCCAGGCGGTTGTGCGCATGCGGCCGAACGCTCAGGGCCACAGCCTGGCTGCTTTGGCCGCCGCGGTCGCGGCGGCGGCCGGCGACGCCTTGCCCGTCGGGGTACTTGCCGAGATTCGGGCGGCAACCGGCGAGCCGGCTGCGATTGCCGGTGCAGGGACGGACCGGATGGCGAGCGCGCTTGCACAAGCCCACAGCGTCGCCGTGCTCGTAAGCGTCGATCTGCTGCGATCGCCGGAGGCGCGCGCGACCCTGCAGCAGCTCGGCAATCTGCTGCAGCTTCTCCGCCTCCTCGGAAAAGGCCCGGCGATGCAGTTCCTCTTCGATCGCGCCAACCAGCTGGGAGCCTGGGACATGGGGGTCTTGCCGGCGGCGCTGCCGGGGCTGCAGGCGCTCGCCGACGAGCACGCGCGCGCACTGCTCGGACTGGCCTGGGGGTCGGAGATCCCGTCAGAACCGGGTCTGGATTTCGATGCGATGCTGGAGCTTTGTTCCGATGGGAGCATGGGCCCGCTCTATGTCGTCGGAACGGACCCGCTGATCTCCCATCCGGACCGGAAATTCGTGCGGGCGGCCCTCGATGCCGCCGATCTCCTGATCGTGCAGGACGCGTTCCTCACAGAGACCGCGGGTCTTGCCGATGTGGTGCTGCCGGCGGCGGGTTACGGCGAAGAATCGGGCACCTTCACCAACAACGAGGGCCGGGTCCAGATGGTTCGCAAATTCCGCGAGCCTGCCTTCGAGGCGCGGAACAACCTCGCAATCTTCGATTTCGTCGCGGCGCTCGGCAATCGGCCGCTGCAGTCACCGACCGAGGACGAGGTCTTTGGCGAGATCGCCCGGCTCGTCCCGGCCTATGCGGGATTGTCGCCGGACGGGCTCGGCGCCGATGGCGCATTCACCAGACCTGCCCCGACGCCACCGCCAGCCACCTTCTTTGCGGGGCCGCCCGCCCCGCAGCCGGCCGAGCGGCTGATGCTGATCACCGGCAATTGCCTGTTCCACAATGGCTATGATTCCGAACGCTCGGAGATTTTGAACACGGTTGCGGATGATCCCTATGCCGAGATGAGTGCGGAGGACGCTGCCGAACTGGGTGTTTCGGATGGCGATCCGGTGGTGGTGCAATCCGCCCTGGGCGAACTGACGGCGAAGCTGAAGGTCAACAGGCGTTTTCCGAGGGGTGTCGTATTCGTTCCCGAGAATTATCGGGCGCTGCGTCTCAGCGGTCTGATGCGACGGGGTGAATATCCGTGCCCGGTGGAGGTTCGCGCCGCCGGCGCCAGCAATGCGATCGCACCTCTCGCCGGCTCTGGAAAGCCTGAGGATCTCGGCGGCGGCGTGGCCGGCTCGGCCTAGAGTCTTTCCTGTCAGCGATAATTCGTGCCGCAGATGTAGTCGTGCAGATCCTGCTCCGTGCGCAGCGCCTCATCGAGCCTGTGCTTGACCACGTCGCCGATGCTGACGACGCCGACGACGTCCTCGCCATCCCTGACCAGCACATGACGCGTGCGCCGTTCGGTCATGATCGCCATCACGAAAGGCAGCAGATCGTTTGTCGAACAGGTCGCTACGTTGCGGGTCATGATGTCGGCGGCGCGCATCAGGGCCGCCTCCGCCCCGTGTGCCGCCACGGCGTTGCAGCAATCGCGTTCCGAAAGCGTGCCCAGATATTCTCCGGGCCCGCCGCTGACGACCACGAAGCCGATATTCCTCTCCCGAAACAGCCGCAGGACCTCCACCATCGGCTGATCGGGCGCGACCGAAATCACTCCGACACCCTTGCCCTTCACGATTTCGCCGACAAACATCTCAAAGCCTCCTCTCCTCAAGCGCCATGCGTCGCCTCGGACGCACGGAGGTCGTTGCAGCCCCTCCAATCGCCGCATGTTTCCTTAAATCGGAGGCGATCTAAGAAAACATGCGCGGACGCACCGGTTCGACGGTTGGCGCGCGTTCATCTTCGCCGGATATTGCGCCACCAGTTGTATCCCCGCGGCTCGTTTGCCTCGACCAGAACGGTCTTCTGCGTATCCAGACGGGCGGCGACCACGCCTCCCCCGCTCGCGGCCTTGCCTGGCTTCAGGAGCAGATCGTCGCGACCGATCACCAGGTCGCGCGAGGAGAAGCTAGAGAATTCGTATTGCTGGCCGAGCGCGATCGCATCCGCCGGGCAGGCGTCCTCGCAGAGCCCACAGAACAGACAGCGCGCCGTGTCGATTTCGAATTTGGCCGGGCGGCGGTTGCCCTTCTCGTCCTCGTAGGGAACGACTTCGATGCAGTCGCAGGGGCAGATGCGCGCGCAGAGTTCACAGGCGACGCATTTGATCTCGCCCTCGGCATCGCGTTTCAGGAAATGATGCCCGCGATAGCGCGCATAGGGCAGCCATTTCTCCTTGTCCGGATATTGCATGGTCACGGATCTGGAGAACATGTAGCCGAAGGTCAGGCCGAGCGCGCTCGCGAGATCGGCGAAGAACGCCCAGCCGACCCAAGTTCCAACTCTGTCCAATGCGCGCGACATCACCGCCCCGCTCTACGGCGGCCTTCGCGTCAAAACCCAGAGGCGCAAGGGCCGCTGCAATGCTTCCGTTGCCGCATGTCATTTAAATCGAGGTCGATTCAAGAAGACACGCAGTAAAGGCGCGTCGCGATCAAACGTACTCGCGCGACGCGCTTCGGGTTTTCATGCATGTCGTTGCCGAGGACCGCCGCAAACTTCAGCGCGACATGCGATCAGGAAAAAACAATTCCGGTTATGATTATGTTCGCCAACGACAGAGGAAGCAAGACTTTCCAGCCGATCGTCATCAGCTGATCGTAGCGGTAACGGGGGAAGGTGAAGCGGAACCACATGAACAGATAGACGAAGAAAGCCACCTTCAGAAGAAACCAGAGCAGCGGCGGCAGGGGGATCAGCACGCCGTTCCAGCCGCCGAAGAAGAGGATCACCACGAGCACCGAGACCAGCACCATGATCACATATTCGCTGACCATGAAGAAGGCGAAGCGGATGCCGCTATATTCGGTGTGAAAGCCGGCGCCGAGATCGCCTTCCGCCTCCGCCAGATCGAACGGAATGCGCTGCGCTTCGGCAAGTCCGGCGACGAAAAACACGAAGAAGCCGATCGGCTGGTAAACGATGTTCCAGAGATCGGCCTGCGCCCGCACGATATCGACGAGGCTCATCGATTGCGCCAGGATGACGACGCCGATGACGGCAAATCCCATCGGGATCTCGTAGCTGATCATCTGCGCGCAGGTCCGGAGGCTGCCGAGGAGCGCATATTTGCTGTTGGCCGCCCAGCCGCCGAAGATGACGCCATAGACTTCGAGACCAATCACCGCGAAGACGAAGAGCAGCGCCACATTCATGTTGGAGACGTAGAGCGTGATCTCGGCGCCGAGGACCGAGACCGTCTCGCCGAAGGGAATTGCCACGAAGACGACGAAGGGCGGGGCGAGAGCAAGGATCGGCGCCAGCTTGAACAGGAAGCGGTCGGCCTCGGCCGGGATGTGATCCTCTTTGGTCAGCAGCTTGATCCCGTCCGCCATCGGCTGCAGCAAACCATGCCAACCGACACGCATCGGTCCCATGCGCTGCTGCATGTGCCCGGCGATCTTTCGTTCCATCCAGGTCAACGGCAAAGGCAGCAATAGCAGCACCGCGATCAGCAGCGCGACCTTGAAGGCGATCAAACCGAGGGCGACGACAAGTTCCATGTTCACGGCTACTCATGCAAGGGATTGAAACACCGAGCACTTTGCGCAGCTGTCCGGACCTGCAACGGTACAGCGGCGACGGGTTGCATGCAATGCCGGTGCCGTGCCAGGATCACCGGCTATTCAGCGGCGGCTTCCCCGCCCTGCGCAGCGGCGGCGTTCTTTCTGGCGATCGCATCCCGGTTTGCGGCTGCGGCCGCCATCGCCTGTTTGTCGTCGCCGGCCACCTGAACGGTGGGCGAGGCGAAATGGAGACCGTTGGCGGCGAAGGCCTCTTTGATCAGGGCCTGGGCTCGACGCCTCACCTGCGTCTGCGTCCCCGGCTTGGTCTTCATCGCGAAGCTCAAGGTGATGCCGTAGTCGCCAAATTGCTCGACACCCTTCATCTTGACGGTTTCGAGGATCAGGGGCCCAAGTTCCGGGTCCTCGAGAAGTGTTGCCCCGACGCCCTTCACCACCTTCTTCACCTTGGCGACATCGGTGTCGTAGGCGACGTTGATCTTGAACTTGTCGATCACCCAGTCGCGGCTCATGTTCTGGACGGCGCCAAGCGAGCCGAAGGGCACCGTGAACACGGGTCCGCGGTGATGGCGTAGCTTGACGGAACGGATGCTGAAGGACTCGACCGTGCCCATGTAGCTGCCGCTCTGGATATATTCGCCGACCCGGAAGGCGTCATCCATCATGTAGAAGATGCCGCTGATGATGTCTTTCACCAGGGTCTGCGAGCCGAAGCCGATGGCGACGCCGAAGACGCCTGCGCCGGCGATCAGCGGGCCGACTTCGACGCCGAGCCCGGAGAGCACCATCATGATGGCGACCACGGCAATGAAGGCGGCGAGAAAATTGCGCAGGATCGGCAGCAGGGTGTGCAGGCGCATGTTGCGGGCGACCTCAGCCGGATCCGCGACGTCGACGGTGGCTCGCTTGAGGTGAAGATTGATGAACGCCTTCGTCAATTGCCAGATCAGGTCCGCCGCAAGCAGGATGACAACACCTGCAAGAGCGCCGCGGAAAAGGCGGTTGAAGGCGTCGTCCTGCATCATCGCGCTGCCGCGGACCTGGAATACGAGGGCAAGCCAGACGGCGGCGAGCGCAATGATCGCGAAGCGCGCGCCGCGGTCGATCAGCACGTTGCGCACGATCTGGATGTGGCTCACTGCTTCACTGTCCTGCATCGACCCGGTCGCGGCACTCGTGAAGCGCAACAGCGGCGGCAGGGTGAGGACATAGACGCCGAGCCAGAACAGCACCTTCATGCCGGCGACCCAGACGAGCCACATGAGGACGAGGAGCGCAATGAGCAGGGCGTTTCGCAACACGCGCCGCCCGGGCGCTATTGCCGGGGCGGGCCGCCTGAGTGTTGTGTCGATCGCCAAGGCGAGAACAATGAGACCAAGGCCGGCCGCTATGAGATCACGGACATCACTGGGGACCGAGAGCGCATGCATCATGTCGACCACGGCCCACAGGAAGGCCAATGCACCGATAAACAGCACCAGGCGCCGATGCCAGAAGCGTGCCGCTTCCGGCGTAATCGAGACCTTCCCATCCTTTGTCCCTGCTCCGCCCTCATATGCCGGCTTCAATGCAGTCGAAACGACCGCGATCAGCAGACGAGCGACGATCCAGGCGATGAGCAGCGGCGCCACCGCCGCCTCCAGTTGCCTCGGCCAGTCGGCGAGCACGAAGGCGGCCACGACTGCAATTGCAAAAACGAGGAGCGGTGCGATACGGTCGAAGGCGGCAAGGCCACGTTCGCCGGGGTGACGACGTGCACCGCGCCGCAAAATATAGCGCAGCAGGAACTCGGCGCCGTAGCCGACGAGGAGCACGAGAGCGAAGCCTTGGAGGATGGGCATCTGCCCGTGGCCCTGAATGTCCGTCGCGATGCGGCTCTTTGCCGCCTGCCACTCGGCTCCCAGTCGGGGCACCGCATAGCGCATTGCGGTGAGGCGAGTCTTGATCGCGGCGATCCAGCGGGACGCATCGCCCGCGGATGGAGCCGCCACCGCCGGGGCTGCGGATGGACGGGCAGCAAGCCATTGCCGCACTTCCGGATCGTCCAGCAGCTTGATCAATTGCTGGACCTTGTCCGGCGGCGCGGCCGTAACCGGCTCTTGTGCCGCGAGCGGCACGGTCAGCGCGAAGAAGAGCTGCAGAACCAGAAGCAGCGCAACGTGAACGCAGCCTCTGCACCCGTACTTCAAGACTGCCCCCATGCGATATCCCCCATTTTTTGCGCGAGGTCCCGACGGCCGCGATGGCAGTGTCGTCGTCGAGGCCGGAGGAAAGGCCGGCCGGGTATCGTCGCAGTCATCCGGCGGCCCTCCATTCAATGTCCGGTCAGGACGAGCGTCTGCACCGGCAGGAGCAGCGCCTGCAGCCGGAGGATCATGGCGTGCACCA
>NZ_MDDV01000010.1 GCF_001854885.1 Ensifer sp. LCM 4579
CTGTTGTCCTGCCAAGGGCATAGCAGGGTAGCTATATATGGAAGGGATAACCGCTGAAGGCATCTAAGCGGGAAACCCACCTGAAAACGAGTATTCCCTCGAGAACCGTGGAAGACGACCACGTTGATAGGCCGGGTGTGGAAGTGCGGCAACGCATGAAGCTTACCGGTACTAATCGTTCGATCGGCTTGATCGTTCCCATTGCTCATGCTCATCAAACGAAGTTTGATGATGCTATCTTCTGTCCTCATGCGCATAGCGCTGCGGACGGCGCGCCGGACAGCCGGCGGCTCGGCTCTGCCGGCTGCTGGAATGATCCGGATAAGGCGCAAAGACGTGTTCGAAAAACGAAGCAATCGCTTCACCAGCTTCTCAAATCAATTTGCGCCCTTCGGGCGCAAAAGCTTGCGCTTTGCCGACCTGGTGGTTCTGGCGGGGTGGCTGCACCCGTTCCCATTCCGAACACGGCCGTGAAACGCCCCAGCGCCGATGGTACTTCGTCTCAAGACGCGGGAGAGTAGGTCGCTGCCAGGTCTGCAAAACGCAAGAAAAAACATCTTCTCTCACAAACACACGCCAACAACGGCGCAACAAACCATTCGAACCATAACGCGGGGTGGAGCAGCCCCGCTCGCCCGCGGGCCGAAGGGCCGAGGACGGGCAAACCGACAAAAAACCGGGCCAGAAAACCCGGACCAATCATAACGCGGGGTGGAGCAGCCCGGTAGCTCGTCAGGCTCATAACCTGAAGGCCGCAGGTTCAAATCCTGCCCCCGCAACCAAATCTCCAAATCAACACAACGCCCCGCAAGGGGCGTTTTTGCGTTCGGGCACGCCAGCGCGAGGACTGCTCCACCATTCGACGGCGGCGAGCGGCTTCCGCTTGCCGGCGATGCGTTGTCATCCGCCGGCGCATCGGCTCAGAGATCCGAACAGCTTCTCTGTTCCTCCCGAAGTACGACGCTCAGTCTCAAAAGCCTGCACCAGCGCCATGCGCCCCGATAAACGCATGTGCTTGCAATCCCCTTTTGTCGTTTGCGCCTTCCCAAGTCGTGCCGCCGACACGGGGGCGGAGATGCATCGGCGGCGTTCCGCAAGCGATCTGCGACTAACGACGAATATACCAAAGGTTTCAGAAAGGTTACTTGTTGTTATTCGTCCATTCCTGCGTGGAGGCGGGACGGGTGGGGAGAAACGGCGCCCGCCGGGCGCCAATCGTGGAAAGGGAGGAGCACACGTGGCGGACACATCTTCGTCCAATGCCTACTGGGCAGCCAATATTCGCATCATCTACATTTGCCTGGCGATCTGGGCGATCGTTTCCTACGGGTTCGGCATCCTGTTGCGCCCGGTGCTTTCGAGCATTGCCGTGGGCGGAACCGATCTCGGCTTCTGGTTTGCGCAACAGGGCTCGATCGTCGTCTTCATCGCGCTGATCTTCTTCTACGCGGCTTATATGAACAAGCTCGACCGCCAATTCGGTGTCGACGAGCAATAGGGGGCGGGGCACGGTTATGGATCAGTATACTCTCAATCTGCTGATCGTAGGCGCGTCCTTCGCGCTCTACATCGGCATCGCAATCTGGAGCCGGGCAGGCTCCACCGCCGAATTCTATGCGGCGAATCGCGGCGTCCATCCGGTGATGAACGGTATGGCCACCGCCGCCGACTGGATGTCGGCTGCCTCTTTCATTTCGATGGCTGGCCTTATTGCCGGTGTCGGTTACACCAACTCCACCTACCTGATGGGCTGGACCGGCGGTTATGTGCTGCTCGCGCTTCTGCTTGCGCCCTATCTGCGAAAGTTCGGAAAATACACGGTTCCACAATTCATCGGTGATCGTTTCTACAGCCAGACCGCGCGCCTCGTGGCGGTTGTCTGCCTGATCATCATCTCGATCACCTACGTCATCGGGCAGATGACCGGCGCCGGCGTCGCCTTCTCCCGCTTCCTCGAAGTCGAGGCTTCGACCGGCCTGTGGATCGCATCCGCCGTGGTTTTCGTCTATGCCGTTCTCGGCGGTATGAAGGGCATCACCTATACACAGGTTGCGCAGTATGTGGTCCTGATCATCGCCTATTCCATCCCGGCGATCTTCATTTCCATGCAGCTCACGGGCAACCCGCTGCCGTGGCTCGGACTGTTCTCGACCCACACCGAGTCGGGCCTGCCGCTCCTGCAGAAACTCGATCAGGTCGTCACCGACCTCGGCTTCAACGCCTATACGGCGCAGGGCTCCATGCTCAACATGACGCTGTTTACCCTGTCGCTGATGATCGGTACGGCCGGTCTGCCGCACGTCATCATTCGCTTCTTCACGGTGCCGAAGGTGGCTGATGCACGCTGGTCCGCCGGCTGGGCGCTGGTCTTCATCGCGCTGCTCTACCTCACGGCTCCGGCCGTCGGCGCCATGGCTCGACTGAACATCATCAACACCATCTTCCCCGGCGGTCCGCAGGCCGAAGCCGTTCTTTACGATGAACGGCCCGACTGGATGCGTAACTGGGAAGTCACGGGGCTCCTGAAGTTCGAAGACAAGAACGGCGACGGACGTATCCAGTATTACAACGATACGGCTGCCGGCTTCGCAGAAACCGCGGCCTCGCGCGGATGGAGCGGCAACGAACTGACGATCAACAACGACATCCTCGTTCTCGCCAATCCGGAAATCGCACAGCTTCCCGGCTGGGTCATCGGACTCATCGCCGCCGGCGGTCTGGCTGCGGCGCTGTCGACGGCTGCGGGCCTGTTGCTTGCGATCTCGTCCGCCATCAGCCACGACCTCATCAAGGACTGGTTGAGGCCCGGCATTTCGGAAGCAGGGGAGCTCATGACTGCGCGTGTCGCGATGGCAGGGGCGATCCTGGTGGCCACGCTGTTGGGCCTCAACCCGCCCGGCTTTGCCGCCCAGACCGTGGCGCTCGCCTTTGGTCTCGCGGCCGCAAGTATCTTCCCGGCGCTCATGATGGGCATCTTCTCGAAGCGCATCAATGCGGCGGGGGCAACGATCGGCATGCTGGTCGGCCTGACCGTGACATGCCTCTACCTGTTCACCTATCTGGGCTGGTTCTTCATCCCGGGTACGAACATGCTCGAGAACCTGCCGGCCAACTATCTGTTCGACATCCCGCCGACGGCATTCGGCCCGATCGGCGCCCTGTTGAACTTCGGTGTCGCCTATGTCGTTTCGGCGATGACCGAGGCTCCGCCACGGCACGTGCAGGAGCTTGTCG
The DNA here is from genome assembly GCF_001854885.1 of Ensifer sp. LCM 4579. Classification (GTDB taxonomy): domain Bacteria; phylum Pseudomonadota; class Alphaproteobacteria; order Rhizobiales; family Rhizobiaceae; genus Sinorhizobium. Next base: position 3,235 of record NZ_MDDV01000010.1, read on the forward strand.
ACTCGGTCCGCGTGCCGCGCGGCGCCGGTGCAGCGACGAGCCACTGACAACAGGTTGAAAAGCGGGAGCGGACGGCACCAGCCGCCCGCTCCCCTCTTTCCTCAAGGGCACGGCCGCCGGGATGGCTGCGCGAGGACAAAATGGAAGACACGAACCCGGACATCGCGCGGTTCCTCGAAACCGCTCATCCCTACGACAGCCTTCCGCGGGAGGAGCTGGAGCACGTAGTCCGGCAGTTCCGAAGGCTCCCTTTTCCGGCAGGCAGCGAGATCTACAAGCGAGGCGATCGGCTTCCGGGTCTGTTTCTCGTGATCCAAGGCGTGGTGGAAGTCCGCGATGCCTCCGGTACGGTCGTTTCGCAACTCTTTCCGCGCAACTCTCTGGGCGAGCGCGGGCTTCTGGCCGACGGCCGCGCAGTCACCAGCGCTTCCGCATTGCAGGACGCCATTCTGTTGATGCTGCCGGCAACCGAATTCAAGCGGCTGATCGCCGAGTATCCGGTCTACGGCCGCTTCTTCACCCGCGGCCGCGAGGCCGCCTCCCGGCGCGGCGACGTCACGGTGCGCAAGGTGAAGGACCTCATGTCCTCACCGCCCCGCTTCTGCGCGCCATCCGACAGCGTCCGTGCCGCGGCGGAGATGATGGGAAAGCTGAAAATCTCCGGCCTGGCGGTGGTGGAGCACGGCAAGCTGGTCGGCATCGTGACGACGCGCGACCTGACCGCCCGGGTCGTTGCAGAAGGGCTCGACCCGGCGGCGACCCCAGTTTCTGCCGTGATGACCGCAAACCCCCTCAGCCTGGAGCAGGAAGCGCTGGGTTCGGACGTGCTCAATCTCATGCTGGAGCGAGGAATCGGGCATTTGCCGGTCGTTGCCGGAGAGCGGCTCGTCGGCATGATCACCCAGACGGACATCACGCGGTTCCAGGCATTGTCTTCCGCAATCCTGATCGCGGACATTTCAGCGGCGGAGACGGTCGCCGACTTGCGGGCGAATACCGCGCATGTTCCGCAACTGCTTCTCCAGCTTGCCGGCGCCAATGCGCCGCACGAGGTGGTGACAAGGCTGATCACGGACGTAACCGACGCGGTCACCCGCCGGCTCATTGTCCTTGCGGAACGCGAACTGGGTCCGCCGCCGGTCCCCTATGTCTGGTTGGCTTGCGGCAGCCAGGGCCGGCAGGAGCAGACGGGGGTCAGCGATCAGGATAATTGCATCTTCATCGATGAAGCCTTCGAGGAGGCGGCGCACCGGCCCTGGTTCACGAAGCTCGCTCGCTTCGTCAGCCACAACCTCGATGCATGCGGCTATGTCTTTTGCCCCGGTGACATGATGGCCACCAACCAGCGCTGGTGCCAGCCGGTGCACACCTGGCGAGACTATTTCAATCGCTGGATCCACGTTCCCGAGCCCATGGCCCAGATGCTCGCAAGCGTGATGTTCGACCTGCGGCCGATCGCCGGCAAGGCGATGCTCTACAGCGACTTTCAGGCTGAAACCCTGGAGGAAGCCAGTCGGAACTCGATATTCGTGGCGCACATGGTGACCAACTCCCTCAAGCACGCTCCGCCTTTGGGGCTCTTGCGCGGTTTTGCGACAATTCGCAGCGGCGAGCACCGAAACCAGATCGACATGAAGCACAACGGCGTCGTACCGGTCGTGGATTTGGGCCGCGTCTACGCCCTAATGGCGCGCCTCACGCCGGTGAATACCCGCGCGCGCCTTCTCGGGGCCGAGGAACGGGGTGTGATTTCAGGCGCCGGCGCTCGCGACCTGATCGCTGCCTACGATCTGATCGCCGAGATTAGGCTTCGCAATCAGGCGATGCAGATCAAGGCCGGCGACCGGCCAACCAATCACCTTGCTCCCTATGATCTGGGGGAGTTCGAGCGATCCCATCTTCGGGATGCGTTCGTCGTGGTACGCACGATGCAATCGGCGCTTGCCAACTCCGGCATGGCGCCCATCTAGAGGAAAAACGCATGTTGTTCGAGTTCATCGCAGCCTTGGTTGCCGGCGTGGCCCTCGCAGGGATCATGATGCTCGTTCGTTGGATGAGCAGGGGGCGCCTGCCGCGATGGGTGGTGCCGGCCGCAGCCGGCATCGGCATGCTGTCCTATGCGGTCTGGAGCGAATACAGTTGGTTCGCGCGCGCCACCAACGCAATGCCGCCCGGGACTGTCGTGACGTGGAAGAACGAGTCGCGCTCCTTCTGGCGTCCCTGGACCTATTACGCCCCGGTCGTCAATCGCTTCACGGCTGTCGACGTGGCGCACGCGCAGCGACATCCCAACCAACCGGGCCTGGTTATGGCCGACCTGTTGTTTTCGGCACGCTGGAAGACACCGGCTCGTATGAAGGCCGTCTTCGATTGCAACGGCAATCGTCGCGGGGATTTGCTGGGCGAGAATGTTTCAGTGGCAGAGGATGGGACGATTGTCGGCGCGGACTGGGTGGCGGTTCCGGCGGACGATCCGGCCCTGCAGGCGGCCTGCCGGCAAAGCTGAGGAAGCCATGGTCATGCGACTGGGTTTGCGAAGTCGGATCTTGCTCTTCTTTGTCGCCATCGCCGCGGGCGCGACAGGGGCGCTGGGCCTCGGCCTATGGGGTGCCTACCGCCACGCGTCCAGCCCGGAAACAGTCGACGCCCTCCTGCAGGTTGCAGCCGTGGGAAGCGTCGGAACATTTGCGATCGTCGGCGGCATCTGGCTGCTGTTCGATCGCCATCTGGCTCGCCCGATCGAGGCGATTGCTTCGGCCATGCGGGCGCGGGCCCATGCAAAGGTCGAGCAGGAGATAGACCACCACGAAGCGCGCTACCTCGGCGACCTGGCCGCGGCCGCTTCGATGGCCACGGCCGCATTGAGCGAGACGCGGAATGCACTGGCCGAAACCGTGGCGCGCGAAACGGCCCGGCTTTCCTCAGACAACCAGAAGCTGTCGCAATTGCTGGCCGACGTGCCGCCGGCGGTTCTCTTATGCACCGGGCGTCATCATCTCGCATTCTACAATAGCTCCGCCCAGGGGATGCTGGCGACGGCCGAGATCCCCGTCTGTCTCGGCCGGAGCCTGTTCGACTACCTGAGCGACGGTGCGCTCAGGTCTGCATATCAGCGCCTTGTCGAGATGAATACGCCGGACGCGGTCCTGGAATTTGTCTGCACAGCCCCGCGCCGGCGGCGACTCGCGGGCCGGATGCGACTGACCGGCGGCACGAGTCATGACGCCGGCGCCTACGTGCTGACCTTGCGCGACGTGACGGAAGAGGTTGCCGCCTGTGCAAGGCGCGACGTGCTGCTGAGCGACGTCTTCTCGACGATCCGGCCGGCGATCGAAGCGCTGAAGGAGAGCGCCCATCGTCTTGAGGTCGCGTCCGGCGATGGCGGCGAAGCCTTGATCATGCGCGACATCATCGGCCTCGAGCATGCAGTGCAGGCGCTCGAGCCTCGTTTTGAAGCCTATCAGGCCGATGGCTGGCCCATGGCATGGGTGGACGCCAGCGAACTCGCGCATCAGGTACGAAGCGAATTGTCTGTTTCCGGCATTGTGGTCGACATCGATGCCGATGCGCTTGCGGCGCGGTGCAACATGCCCGACATCGTGTCGCTCTTTGCACATCTCGCCCGGCAGATAGCGCAGGATCGGGCTGTGCGTAAGTTCGTCTTCTCCGTCCGCGAGTTCCAAGCCGAAGGAAGAGCAAGTCTGGAGTGGGGCGGGGCGGCTCTCTCCGATGGCCTGTTGCAGCAGTGGCTCTGTAAGCCTGCGGACAATCGGTCGCCGGCACCGGATGCGATTCTTCGCGCTCATCGAACGACACTCTCCTCGAGCTTCACTGAGGGCCGAGCATCCCTGAGCATGAGTCTGCGGCATCTGAAGAAGCTGCAGCCGGCTCCGGCCCGCCTACCCCGATCCGTCACATACGATTTCGAACTTCTGTCCCTTCCGCGCTACGACAGGATGGCCGAGGCTCGCCTCGACGATCTTGCCTATGTCGTGTTCGACACGGAGACCACTGGCCTCTTGCCCGAGCGGGGCGATGAGATCGTGCAGATCGCCGCGGTCCGGATCGTCAACGGAAAGCGCGTCGAAGGGGAAACATTCGAAACGCTGGTCAATCCCGGCCGGCGCATTCCCGCGGCCTCGTCGGCGATCCACCGCATCACCGATGCCATGGTCGAGGATGCGCCGGGCGTGGCCGACGTCGTTCGGCGCTTTCACCGCTTTTGCGAGGGCGCGGTGCTCGTCGCCCACAATGCGCCGTTTGACATGGAGTTCCTGTATCGGCGGGAAAACGAACTCCGGATCAGCTTTGCGAATCCGATTCTCGATACGGTTCTTCTGTCTGCAGTGGTTTTCGGACGGCAGCAGGCCCATACGCTGGATGCACTCTGTCAGCGCCTTGGCGTCAGCCTGACGGAAGCGGTGCGCCATACGGCGATGGGTGATGCGGTTGCCACGGCGGACGCATTCTTGCGCTTGCAGGCGATAATTGCCGGGCGCGGGCTCGAACGTCTCGGTGATCTGCTCGCGGAAGTCTACCGTCATCGCAAGCTCGTTCCCGAACGTCCCCGGGAGGTCACGCGTGCAATGAAGTCGGGGTTGATTCTCCGTTCGACGCAGCCGCGTTTTCGTAGCAACCCGGCATGCGCGTGGAACATGAAGGAAACGTAATGCTCCGGCCACTGTAGAGTAATGCCGGAGCGCCCAAGTTGAAGACGATGCTGCACGAAAGCAATGTGACGGAGTCTTCAAGCATGCGTCCAATCCGGAATATTCTTGTTTTTCAAGGCGGCGGCGCGCTCGGCGCCTATCAGGCCGGAACATACGAAGCGCTTCACAAGCACGCAATCAAGCCCGATTGGCTGGCAGGCATCTCCATCGGCGCGATCAATTCGGCGATCATCGCCGGCAGCCCGGAGGAGCGCAGGGTCGAAAACCTGCGGGAATTCTGGCATATGGTTTCCGCGGGCCTCGATTTCGGCTTCCTGCCGCAGGATGATTTCAACAGGCGGCTGTTCAAGGATTGGGCCGTTCTGGCGGGCTCGATCACGGGTGTACCCGGCTTCTTTTCTCCCCGGCTTTTAACGCCCTCTCAGATCCTGCTCAATCCGGATCTGAGGATCAGCCATTACGACACGGAGCCGCTGATCAAGACCTTGGAGCGGCTGGTCGATTTCGAGCGCGTCAACCGGGGCGACGTGCGCCTGAGCCTCGGCGCGGTCAATGTGAAAACCGGCAATTTCGCCTATTTTGACAACCGGAACACGGTGCTTACGGCGCGGCACGTCGCCGCTTCCGGGGCGCTTCCGCCCGCTTTTCCTCCGGTCGAGATCGACGGCGAGTATTATTGGGATGGCGGCCTCGTCTCGAATACGCCCCTGCAATATGTGCTTGCGGCCGACGGGTGCGATTCGGACCTCTGTATCTTCCAGGTCGACCTTTTCTCGGCGCGAGGCAAGATGCCGCGCGATCTCATGGAGGTTGACGCCCGCAGCAAGGAAATCCGCTACTCCAGCCGCACGCGGATGAACACCGACGAATTCGCGCGCAAGCAGATCCTGCGGCGGGCTGCGCGCCGCCTGTTGGACAAACTTGCGCCGGACCTGCCGGATGATGAGGATGCAGCGCTGCTGCGCTCAGTGGGCATCGAATACGACGTCACCATCGTCCATCTGATCCATCGCGCAGCCGCATATGATTCCCACGCCATGGATGCCGAATTCTCCCGTTCGACGGTCGAGGAGAACTGGAAGTCCGGCTACGACGACGCCGTCCGGACGCTCACTCACCCGAAATGGACGAGGCGCGGCAAGCCCGAAAACGGCATCCAGATCTTCGATCTCGCGCAGGCCGGCCTGCGAGACGAATCCGGCGCGGATCGCTCTGGGGGAAGCCTGATGCGAGAAGTGGCGCAAACGAAGGAGCTTGCGAGATGAGCTCGACGGCGCGTTGCTGTCCCGGACATGCTGAAAATTTCCGCTTGAACCTCTAGCCACTAGAGGTCGTAGCCTGCTTCGGTGATTTCAAGGAGCATGGCATGACAGACACCGAAAGCCGATTTCTTGTCGAGGGGATGGATTGCGCGTCCTGCGCGGCGAAGATCGATGCCGCGGTGCGGCGGGTCGCGGGCGTTGACCACGTCAGCGTCTCGGTGATTGCGGGCACGATGACGGTTCGCCACATGGCCCGCGACGATGTCGCCCCGGCGATCGCGCAGAGGGTCGGCGGGCTTGGCTACAAGCTTCGGCCGCTCGCCGAGGGAGGACAAGGCTCTCATGGCGGCGATCGTGGTTGCTGCTCCGCTTCGCACGTTCATGAATGCTCCGACCCGGGGCGACAGTCGGCGCGGCCGTCTCGCGCCGACGCAATGCCTGCCTTGCGCTGGTGGCGCACGGGTAAAGGCAAGCTGACGATCGCCTGCGGCGCCGCACTCGTGCTCGCCTATGGCACGGGGCTGATCCTGCCCGCGACCGAGCCATGGATATTCACGCTCGCGATGCTGGTGGGACTGCTGCCGATCGCCAGGCGGGCGGTTGCGGCGGCCCTTGGCGGCACGCCGTTCTCCATCGAAATGCTGATGTCGATTGCCGCCATCGGGGCCGTGTTTCTCGGGGCAACCGAAGAGGCGGCGGCGGTCGTTCTTCTCTTCCTGATCGGCGAACTTTTGGAAGGTGTGGCCGCCGGCAAGGCGCGGGCGAGCATCCAGGCCCTGACGGCGCTGGTGCCGCAGGCGGCGCTGATGGAGGTCGAAGAGGGAAGGCGGGAAGTCGCTGCAGAGAGCCTGCCGGTCGGGGCAACGGTCTTCGTGCGTCCCGGCGATCGCGTCGCCGCCGACGGCATGATCCTCGAAGGCGAGAGCGGTATCGACGAAGCGTCCGTGACTGGAGAGAGCACGCCTGTCCAGAAAGGGCCGGGCGAACGGGTCTTCGCCGGAACGGTCAATGGAGAGGGCGCGCTCAGAATCCGCGTCACCGCCGCCGCCTCCGACAACACCATCGCCCGCGTCATCAGGCTGGTGGAGGCGGCGCAGGAGGCGAAGGCGCCGACGGAGCGCTTCATCGACCGCTTCTCGCGCCATTACACGCCGGGGGTCGTCCTGGTTGCGGCCCTGGTCGCGACCGTGCCGCCAATGGTCTTCGGTGGGCTCTGGCAGGACTGGATTTACCGCGCGCTCGCGCTGCTGCTGATCGCCTGTCCCTGCGCCCTCGTCATCTCGACGCCTGCCGCGATTGCCGCGAGCCTGTCGGCGGGCGCGTGCGGGGGTCTTCTGATCAAGGGCGGCGCCGTGCTCGAAAAGATCGGCCGCGTCACGGCCGTCGCCTTTGACAAGACCGGTACGCTGACGGAAGGTAAGCCGAAGGTGACCGAGGTGATCGGCTTCGACACGTCGGAAACGGATGTGCTTCGCTATGCCGCCGCGTTGGAGCAGGGTTCCAGCCACCCGCTTGCGCGGGCAATCCTCGATCGCGCCGAATCCTTCCGGCTGGACCTGCCTGCCGTCGCGCAGAGCAAGGCCATCGGCGGCGCCGGCGTCGCCGGTCTCGTCGACGGTGCAAGCCTGTTTCTCGGCGCAGCCCAGGCCGCCGGTCGCCACGCGGCGCTGACGGCAGAGCAGGGCGCGCGGATCGCCGCCCTCAATGAGGAGGGCAAGACCGTTTCGGTGCTTGTCGTCGATGGCCGGGTTGCAGGGGCGCTCGCCATGCGCGACGAGCCGCGTATCGATGCGGCCGGTGGCGTGAGCGCGCTCGCCGACGTCGGCTTGCGCGTGCTGATGCTGACAGGCGACAACCGGCGCACGGCGGCGTCCATCGCCGATCGCCTCGGCATCGAGGCCCGCGCCGAACTCCTGCCCGCGGACAAGCAGCGCATCGTCTCCGAATTGAGGGCGGAGGGCCATCTTGTCGCAAAGATCGGCGACGGCATCAACGACGCCCCGGCGCTGGCGGCGGCCGATGTCGGCATCGCCATGGGCGGCGGCGCGGATGTCGCGCTCGAGACCGCAGACGCCGCGAGCCTTCACAGCCGGGTTTCGGATGTCGCCGCCATGATCCGCCTTTCGCGTGCCACCATGCGCAACATCTACCAGAACATCGCCATGGCGCTCGGGCTCAAGGCCGTCTTGCTGGTGACGACCGTTGCCGGTGTCACCGGTCTCTGGCCGGCGATCCTCGCCGACACCGGCGCCACGGTGCTGGTGACGATTAACGCGCTAAGGTTGTTACGGTTGCCAGTGGCCCCTTGATATATGAGCCCTCAGCGCCGTGCGTCCGACAAACGCCCTGCACGAGCTCGTTTTCGCGTTGGAAACGGGCCTTCTCTCTTGTGTATATTCGCGCTGGACTCTCAGCAACGATGTGGAGAGAGTATAAGGAGTTCGTGATTTGCGGGCGCGAAGGCGTGGTGCGGCCAAGCGCCCAGTCGCTTGACCGGGAGTCCCGTGACCGGTGACGCGCGGCGATCGGACGTCCTTGAATCGAACCGGTTCAGAAACATCGCGATCGAGGCTTTCGCGCCGCAATTTCGATGATAAACTTATACCAAATGGTAAAAAGCCGGCACGGTTCAAGCACGAGGGACCGAAGCGGGAGAACAGGGGATCGCAGGGCCAATATGGATGATATTGCCATCGAATTGCGGGGAATCGACAAGAGCTTCGGTCCGGTCCACGCCAACAGGAACATCAATCTCACCGTCAGAAAAGGCACGATTCACGGCATAATCGGCGAGAACGGCGCGGGAAAATCCACGCTGATGTCGATCCTCTATGGTTTCTACCAGGCCGACAGCGGTGAAATCCTCGTCGGCGGCAGGCCGGTTGCAATTCGTGATCCGAACGCGGCGATCGCTGCCGGCATCGGCATGGTGCACCAGCACTTCATGCTGGTCGAGAATTTCACCGTGCTCGAAAACGTCATGCTCGGCGCCGAGGACAATCAGATCCTCAACAAGGGTATCGCCAAGGCGCGCAGCGAACTGAAGCGGCTTGAGCGGGAATATGCGCTCGAGGTTAATCCCGATGCGCTGATCGAGGATTTGCCCGTCGGCCTGCAGCAGCGGGTGGAAATCCTGAAGGCGCTCTATCGCAAGGCCGATATCCTGATCCTCGACGAGCCGACGGGCGTGCTGACGCCAGCCGAGGCCGACCATCTCTTCCGGATTCTTGCGCAACTGAAAGCGCAGGGAAAGACGATCATCTTCATCACCCATAAGCTGCGCGAGATCATGGCGATCACCGACGAGGTCTCGGTCATGCGGCGGGGCGAGATGGTCGCGACCCGCACGACCGGCGAGACCTCGGTCGAGGAGCTCGCGGAACTCATGGTCGGCCGACGCGTCCTGCTGCGCGTGGAGAAGGGCGATAGCAAGCCCGCAGATGTGAAGCTTGCGGTCCAGGGCCTGACGGTCAAGGACAGCCGCGGCGTGACCATGGTCGACAACGTGACCTTTGAGGTGCGCGCCGGCGAGATTGTCGGCATTGCAGGGGTAGCCGGCAACGGGCAGTCGGAGCTTTTGGAGGCGATCGCGGGCATCCGCAGGGCGACGTCCGGCAGCGTGCATCTGAACGGCAGGCCCGTCGATGTCACCGGCCACGCCGATCCGGCCGAACTCAGGAGCCGCGGCCTTGCCCATGTGCCCGAGGATCGCCACCATGTCGGCCTCGTCCTGAAATTCGAGGAGAGCGAGAACGCGATTCTCGGCTATCACCATGATCCGCGCTATTCGAACGGCGTTTTCCTGAACATCGACGCGATCCGCAAGGATGCCGAGGAAAAGATTGGCAAATATGACATCCGCCCGCCGAATGCGCGGCTGAAGACGGCCAATTTCTCCGGCGGCAACCAGCAGAAGATCGTGCTGGCCCGCGAAATGGAGCGCGATCCGGATGTCCTGATCATCGGCCAGCCGACCCGCGGCGTCGATGTCGGGGCGATCGAATTCATCCATAAGCGCATCATCGAGATGCGCGACCAGGGCAAGGCGGTGCTGTTGGTGTCCGTCGAGCTCGACGAAATCCGTTCCCTTTCCGACCGAATTCTCGTGATGTTTGCCGGCCGCGTCGTCGGCGAGCGCAGCCCCGAGGCGACGGAAGGCGAACTCGGCCTCCTGATGGCAGGCGTTGAAGGCCGCAAGGAGGCAGCCGAATGAGCGTTCCCTATGCGAAACTCCCGGGCTGGGTCGAGTACGGCCTGGTCCCGCTGGTCAATCTCGCCGTCGCCTTTCTCGTTGCCGGTCTCGTCGTGCTGCTGGTCGGCGAAAATCCGCTCGAAGCCGCCTATCATCTGATCAACGGTGCCTTCGGCCGCGGCGAATATATCGGCTTCACGCTCTATTATGCCACGACCTTTATCTTCACCGGGCTGGCCGTTGCCGTCGCCTTCCATGCCGGCCTTTTCAACATCGGTGGCGAAGGACAGGCCTATGTCGGCGGGATCGGGGTGGCGCTCGCCTGTCTCTGGCTCGACAAGGTGATGCCCTGGTACGTGGTTTTCCCGCTCGCGATCGTCGGCTCCGCCTTTTTCGGCGCGCTTTGGGCCTTCTTGCCCGGCTGGTTGCAGGCCAGGCGCGGCAGCCACATCGTCATCACCACCATCATGTTCAACTTCATCGCCTCGAGCCTGATGGTCTATCTGCTGACGCGTGTCCTGAAGCCGCTCGGATCGATGGCGCCCCAGACGCGCACCTTCGCGGAAGGCGGTCAACTGCCGAAACTCGACTGGCTGCTTGCGATCTTCGGGCTGGATGTCGGCACGGCTCCGTTCAACATTTCCTTTCTACTGGCGCTCGCTGCCGCATTCGCAGTCTGGGCTTTGATCTGGCGCACCAGGCTCGGCTACGAGATGCGCACCATGGGCCATAGCCCGTCGGCTGCCCGTTACGCCGGCATTCGCGAAAGCCGGATCATCGTCATCACCATGATGATCTCGGGCGGCCTTGCCGGAATGATGGCCTTGAACCCGATCATGGGCGAGCAGTTCCGCATGCAGCTCGACTTCGTCCAGGGCGCCGGCTTCGTCGGCATCGCCGTCGCGCTGATGGGGCGCTCGCATCCGGCCGGCATCATCCCCGCCGCGATCCTGTTCGGCGTGCTCTATCAGGGCGGCGCGGAAATCGCCTTCGAGATGCCGTCGATCTCGCGTGACATGATCGTCATCATCCAGGGCCTCGTGATCCTCTTTGCAGGGGCGCTCGAAAACATGTTCCGTCCGGCGATCGCGCGCGCCTTCGCCATGCGCGGCCAGCGGGCGGCCGCCCTCGCCCAGACGAAAGGAGCCTGAGCCATGGATTTCTTCCACGTCCTCATCGTGCTCCTCGAATCGACGATCCGTGTTTCGGTGCCGCTGGTCTTTGCCGCACTTGCCGGACTTTTTACCGAACGGGCCGGCGTCTTCGATATCAGCCTCGAAGGCAAGATGCTCGGAGCCGCTTTCGCGGCGGGCGCTGCGGCGGCCGTTTCCCAGTCGGTCTGGGTCGGCCTTGCCGCGGCTGTCCTGGTTTCGGTATTGCTGTCGCTCGTCCACGGCTACGCCTCGATCACCCAGCGCGGCAACCAGATCGTCTCGGGCGTGGCGATCAATTTCATCGTCGCTGGCGCGACGGTAATTCTTGGCGAGGCCTGGTTCCGGCAAGGGGGGCGGACGCCTGCGCTCGTCGAGGGCGCGCGGTTCCAGATTGTCAATTTCCCCGGAGCGGACGCGATCCGCGACGTTCCGGTCCTCGGACCGATCTATGCGGATCTTCTGTCCGGGCATTTCCTGCTGACCTATGTCGCCTTCGCCATGGTGCCGATCAGCTGGTGGATCCTGTTTCGCACGCGCTTCGGCCTAAGGCTCAGGGCCGTCGGCGAGAATCCCGGCGCCGTCGATACGGCCGGCATCTCGGTGATCTGGCTGCGCTACCGCGCCGTGATCTGCTGCGGAATTCTCTGCGGCTTCGCCGGCGCCTATCTGTCGCTCGCCATGACGGCCGGCTTCGTCAAGGGCATGACGGCCGGCAAGGGCTATATCGCGCTTGCGGCACTGATCTTCGCCAAATGGCGGCCGGTCAACGTCATGTTCGCCTGCCTGCTCTTCGGCTTCCTCGACGCGCTGGCGATCCGGCTGCAGGGCGCACCCTTGCCGCTGATCGGCCGGGTGCCGGTACAGCTGATGCAGGCCTTGCCCTATATCCTTACTGTCGTGCTGCTTGCCGGCTTCATCGGCAAGGCCATTCCGCCCAAGGCGGGCGGCGTACCTTACGTAAAGGAGCGTTGACCAATGCCCCAGGCCGAACTCTTCGTTGCGGCGCGTGCAGCCATGGCAAAGGCGCATGCCCCCTATTCAAAGTTTCCCGTGGGCGCGGCCATTCGCGCCGAGGACGGCAAGATCTATACGGGCGCCAATATCGAGAACCTCTCGTTTCCGGAGGGGTGGTGCGCGGAAACGACGGCGATCAGCCATATGGTGATGGCCGGCCAGCGCAAGATCATGGAGGTGGCGGTCGTCGCCGAGAAGCTTGCGCTTTGCCCGCCCTGCGGCGGCTGCCGTCAGCGCCTGGCGGAGTTTTCCGGCGCCAGCACGCGCATCTATCTCTGCGACGAGACGGGTATTAAGAAGGCGCTGGCACTTTCCGACCTGCTGCCGCACAGCTTCGAAACCGAGATACTTGGATGACGGCGGCGGCGGACTATTTGAAGGAGAAGCTCGGAGCGCTCTCGCCGCGCTACGGCATCGTACTCGGCTCCGGTCTCGGTGCGCTGGTCGAGGCGGCGGCGGAGCCGCTCCGCATTGCCTATGCGGACATTCCGGATTTCCCGGTGAGCAGCGTTTCCAGCCATGCGGGCGAACTCGTCGTCGGCAAGCTCGGCGACGTGCCGGTCGCCATGCTCTCCGGCCGCGTGCACTACTATGAACGGGGCGACGCGAACGCGATGCGCCTGCCGATTGAGACGCTGAAGCGGATCGGCGTCGAAAACCTCATCCTCACCAATTCGGCCGGCTCGCTGCGCGAGGACATGCCTCCGGGCTCGGTCATGCGCATTGCCGATCATATCGCCTTTTCGGGCTCTAACCCGCTGATCGGGGTCGAAAGCGACAGTCGCTTCGTCGGCATGACCAATGCCTATGATGCGGCGCTTTCCGAGCGCATGGAGGAGGCGGCCGATCGATTGTCGATTCCGCTGTGGCGGGGCGTCTATATGTGGTTCTCGGGCCCGAGCTTCGAGACGCCGGCGGAGATCCGGATGGCGCGGATCATGGGAGCCGACGCCGTCGGGATGTCCACCGTGCCCGAGGTCATTCTCGCCCGCTTCTTCGGGCTCAGGGTCGCGGCCGCCTCCGTCATCACCAATTTCGGGGCCGGCATGACCGGCACTGAACTCAGCCATGAGGAAACCAAGGAGATGGCGCCGCTTGGCGGCGAGCGCCTCGCGGCGCTCCTCAAGGAAATGATCGCGAGCGAAGGCTGAACGGCGGTAATCTGCCATGATTCCACAGGAAATCATCCGGAAGAAAAGGGATGGCAGCGCGCTCGAGGCGGCGGAAATAGCCGCCTTCGTGAACGGGCTCGCCGAAGGATCGATTTCCGAAGGCCAGGTCGCCGCCTTTGCCATGGCGGTCTGGTTTTCCGGCATGGCTCGCGCGGAATGCGTGGCGTTGACGCTTGCCATGCGCGATTCCGGCGAAACGCTCGATTGGGGCGAGCTCAGCCGGCCCGTCGTCGACAAGCATTCCACCGGCGGCGTCGGCGACAATGTCTCGCTGATGCTGGCGCCGATCGTCGCCGCCTGCGGCGCCGCCGTGCCGATGATCTCGGGCCGCGGGCTCGGCCATACCGGCGGAACCCTGGACAAGCTCGAATCCATTCCCGGCTACGATATCCAGCCCTCGCCCGATCGGTTTCGCAAAGTCGTCGACGAGGTCGGCTGTGCGATCATCGGCCAGACGGCCAATCTCGCGCCTGCCGACAAGCGCCTTTATGCGATCCGCGACGTGACGGCGACTGTCGATTCGGTGCCGCTGATCACCGCCTCGATCCTCTCGAAAAAGCTCGCCGCCGGCCTGCAATCGCTGGTGCTAGACGTGAAGCTCGGCAACGCCTCCTTCATGAACGATCCCGAGGAGACCGAAGTCCTCGCCCGGTCCCTGGTCGACGTCGCCAATGGCGCGGGGGTGCGGACTTCGGCCTTGATCACCGATATGAACGAGCCGCTTGCGGATGCGGCGGGCAATGCGCTCGAGGTCGAGAACTGCCTGGCCTTTCTGCGCGGCGAAAAGAGGGGGACGCGCCTTGAGCAGGTGGTCATGGCCCTTGCTGCCGAAATGCTTGGCGCGGCCGGCGTCGCGCCTGACCGGGCGGAAGCGGAAGCCATGGCGCGCCGGGCCCTGGAGAGCGGGGCAGCGATGGAGCGTTTCGCTCTCATGATCCGGCGCCTCGGCGGGCCGGCCGATTTCGTCGATCGGCCCGAAACCTATCTCCCGAAGGCGCCGGCCGTCATACCGGTGCCGGCCGGCCGCGACGGTTATCTGGCGGCCTGCGAGACCCGCGAGCTCGGCATGGCCGTGATTGCGCTCGGCGGCGGGCGCACGCGCCCGGATGACCGGATCGATCACAGGGTCGGTCTTTCGCGTCTGGCGCCGCTTGGGACGAAGGTCGAAAAAGGTCAGCCGATCGCCCTGGTGCACGCCGCCGACGGATCACAGGCCGAGGCGGTGCGGCAACGGATCGCGAGCCTCTATACGATTGCGGACGCCAAGCCCGAGCCGCTTTCGGTCGTCCGGTCGAGGATTACTTGACGAGGTGCAGCGTGCCGTTCTCGACCCGATAGGAGGAGAGGCGGCCGAGAAAGGACATGCCGACGAGCGTGCCGGAAAGCGCCTTGTCCGGCAGCACCATGGCCTCGACATCCTTCAGCGAAATGCCGCCGATCTCGACGCGGTCGAGGCGGACATGGGCCGCTTCCACGACGCCGTTTGCCGTCTGTGCCCGCGCGTTGAACGAAAGGCTCCCGACGGCGATGCCGAAGCGCCGGGCTGCCGAGCTGTTGATGGCGACCACGCTGGCGCCGGTATCGACCAGCCCTGTTTCCGGACGCCCGTTGATGCGAAATGTGCCGGCGAAATGGCCGGAGCGATCTGCCTCGAGGACCACGCCCATGCTGCTCGCATAGCTCGCCGCTGCAGGCGACGGGCCGGAGGTTCGAGGCGTAGCCGCGGTCTCTTCGGAGCGGTCGAGATAGTTCGAGGCAAGTTCTGGAACAACCAGAGCGAGGGCGGCAAGTCCACCGGCAAAAGCGAGGAGACGTGTGATCATATTCCGGTTCCGTCGAGCATAGGGCGCGCTGGAACATATCAGCGGATCATTTAACAACCGCACAAGAAAGCCACCGGAAATTCGGCGGGGATCGTCTGTTCTTGCCGTCTGGTTAAGGAAACTCTACTTCGTGCCGTACATGCGGTCGCCGGCATCGCCGAGCCCAGGCACGATGTAACCTTTCTCATTCAGGTGGCTGTCGATCGACGCGGTGAAGATCGGCACGTCCGGATGCGCCGACTGGAAGTTGCGGATGCCTTCGGGGGCGGCCAGCAGGCAGAGGAAGCGGATGTTTTTCGCGCCGCGTTCCTTGAGCTTGTCGATCGCCGCGATCGAAGAGTTGCCGGTCGCAAGCATCGGATCGACGACGATGACGAGACGTTCGTGGAGGCTTTCCGGCGCCTTGAAGTAATATTCGACGGGCTGCAGCGTTTCGTGGTCGCGATAGACGCCGATATGCGAGACGCGTGCGGAGGGCACGAGTTCGAGCATGCCTTCGAGCAGCCCGTTGCCGGCGCGCAGGATCGAGGCAAAGACCAGTTTCTTGCCTTCGAGCACCGGCGAGTCGGTTTCCGTGAGCGGCGTCTCGATTCGCTCGATGGTGAGTTCCAGATCGCGCGTGACCTCGTAGCAGAGGAGCGTCGAGATTTCCTTCAGCAGCCGGCGGAAGCCTGCGGTCGATGTCTCCTTCTTGCGCATGATGGTCAGCTTGTGCTGCACCAGCGGATGATCGATCACTGTCACGCCGTCCATGGCTCACCTTCCTCGAAGAATAGGATATCCGCCCTCTTTTCCATGGAATGACGGGAGGCCGCAAGAGCGTTGCTCGAACTTGCCTGCGGAATGCTTCTTATTCCCCCCCGCCACCTTCTCCGGAGAATGCGAGGCAAAAGACGTCGGTGCTGCGGAACCGAACCCGCCATTCGATTCCGGTCACACCTTCGTGATCGCAGCAGGTGAGCAGCGGCGAAGTTATCGCGGTTCCCATAGCGTCGCGCGTCTTCTTGAGACGCGCAAGGACTGTAACGCTTTGAATCTGCGCGTCGAGCCTTCCGAAAATCGGCTACGATTTCGGGCCGAGGCGTGGGTCCCATTCGCCCTTTCCGGGTGACCGGCAAAACTGTTGCGCTGCGGTAGAAATTAACATACGTTGATGTATGTATATTAGCTTTCCGGTATTTTCCTCCCGGATACCGGGCGCTTCACCCTTTCGGACCGAGCAGCACTGCGTGGCTGCGAGCAATCCCTTCGTATGGACATCGCGATGCATATCAACAGACCGACACTGGCCGCGCTGCTGGCAAGCGTGATTTTTCTCGCCGGGTGCCAGAAGAGCGAAGGTGAGCAGGCGGCGGCCCCGGCCTTTCCTCCGGCACAGGTCGCCGTCTTCACCACGGCTGCCGAACCACTGCCAATCACCAACGAGCTGCCGGGCCGCATCACGCCGACGCGTATTGCCGAAGTGCGACCGCGGGTATCCGGCATCATCGTCGAGCGAGTGTTCCAGCAGGGCTCCATGGTGAAGGAGGGCGACGTACTGTACCGGATCGATCCTGCCCCCTTCCAGGTCAGGGTCGACAGTGCCCAGGCGACGCTGAAGCGTGCCGTGGCCGTGCGCGACCAGGCCAGGCAGACGGCCGAGCGGCAGTCGCGGCTGAAGGAGGCGCAGGTGGCGGCGGTCCAGCAATATGACGACGCGGTCGCCGCACTCGCCCAGGCGGAGGCCGATGTCGGCATAGCCGAAGCGGGATTGGCGGAAGCGAAGCTCAACCTCGAATATGCCAACGTCACGGCGCCGATCAGCGGCCGCATCGGGCGGGCGCTGATTACCGAGGGTGCGCTCGTCAACGCCAACGGCTCGGACAACCTCGCGACGATTCAGCAGCTCGACCCGATCTATGCGGACTTCACGCAATCGGCGACGGACCTCATCCGTCTGCGCAAGGCGCTGGAGGACGGGCAACTGATCAGCGCCGACTACGAGGCGCCGGTGCAATTGATCCTCGATGACGGAACCCGTTATGCCCACAAGGGCCGGCTGCTGTTCTCCGAGGCGGCCGTCGATGCGACGACAGGCCAGGTGACGCTGCGCGGCGAGTTCCCAAACCCGGATGGCGACCTGCTTCCGGGCATGTATGTGCGGGTCGAGATCGAGCAGGGGCTCGAGAAGAACGCCATTACTGTTCCGCAACAGGCGGTGCAGCGCAACAATGCCGGCCAATCACAGGTCTATGTCGTGACGCCTGATAAGAAGGTCGAGTTCCGCAACGTCACGCTCGGCAGGACGGTCGGCAGCCGCTGGCAGGTGACGTCCGGTCTCGCGGCCGGCGAAAAGGTCATGGTCGAGGGTTTCCAGAAGGTCGGCCCCGGCGCGCCGGTCGAGCCCTCCGCATGGGACCCGAACGCAAAGCCCGAGACGGCGCAGGCCGCCTCGGCCGAGGCCGGCGAAGACTCTGCCACCGCACTGAAGTGAGAACCCGCCCATGCCCAGTTTCTTCATTGACAGGCCGATCTTCGCCTGGGTGGTGGCGATCTTCATCATGGTCGCCGGCATCATCGCGATCCCGCTCTTGCCGGTATCGCAATATCCGGACGTCGCCCCGCCGCAGATTTCGATCAACGCGACCTATCCCGGCGCCTCGTCGCAAGACACCTATCAGAGCGTCACGCGGCTCATAGAGAATGAGCTGAACGGCGTCGAGGGGCTGACGTATTTCGAATCGACATCGAGCGCTTCCGGCTCGGTCGAGATCAACGCCACATTTGCCCCCGGAACCGACCCCAGCCAGGCCTCGGTCGATATCCAGAACCGTGTGCAGCGTGTCGAGCCGCGCTTGCCCGATTCGGTCCGGCAACAGGGCGTACAGGTGGACGAAGCCGGCTCCGGCTTCCTTCTGATCGTATCGCTCACCTCGACCGACGGTTCGATGGACGCGATCGGCCTTGGCGACTATCTGAGCCGCAACGTGCTGAACGAAATCCAGCGCGTGCCGGGCGTCGGCCGGGCCCAGCTCTTCGCAACCGAACGCTCGATGCGCATCTGGCTCGATCCGGACAAGATGCTCGGGCTCAACCTGACCGCCGCCGACGTAACTGCCGCGATCCAGGCGCAGAACGCCCAGATAGCCTCGGGCTCGATCGGCGCCCAGCCGAACCCGATCACCCAGCAGATCAGCGCCCCGGTGGTGATCAAGGGACAGCTTTCAACACCTGCGGAATTCGGCGCCATCGTGCTGAGGGCAAACGCCGACGGCTCGGCCGTGCGCCTGCGCGACGTCGCCCGGATCGAGATCGGCGGCGAGAGCTATTCCTTCTCGACTCGTCTCAACGGAAAACCCTCCGCCGCGATCGCCGTGCAGCTCTCGCCCAGTGGCAATGCGATGTCGACATCTGCGGCGGTCAAGGCGCGCATGGACGAGCTCGCGCAGTTCTTTCCGGCGGGGCTTGAATATTCCATTCCCTACGACACCTCGCCCTTCGTGAAGGTTTCGATCGAGAAGGTGGTGGAGACGCTCGTCGAAGCCGTCGCGCTCGTCTTCCTGGTAATGCTCCTGTTCCTGCAGAACATCCGCTACACCATCATCCCGACGCTGGTCGTGCCGGTCGCCCTTCTCGGCACCTGCGCAGTGATGCTGGCGTTGGGCTTTTCCATCAACGTGCTGACGATGTTCGGCATGGTGCTGGCGATCGGCATCCTCGTCGACGATGCGATCATCGTCGTCGAGAATGTCGAGCGCATCATGTCCGAGGAGGGGCTGACGCCGAAGGAGGCGACCCGCAAGGCGATGAAGCAGATCACCGGTGCGGTAATCGGCATCACGCTGGTGCTTGCTTCGGTGTTCATCCCCATGGCCTTCTTCCCGGGTGCCGTCGGCGTCATCTACCGCCAGTTCAGCCTGACCATGGTGGTCTCCATCCTGTTCTCGGCGTTGCTCGCGCTGTCGCTGACGCCGGCGCTTTGCGCGAGCTTCTTGAAACAGGTGCCGAAGGGTCATCATCACGCCAAGCGCGGCTTCTTCGGTTGGTTCAACCGCGGCTTCGACCGGACCTCCCGCGGCTATACGCGCGTGGTCGGCGGCCTCGTCACCCGCACCGGCCGTCTGATGCTCGTCTATCTGGCCCTGCTTGCGGGCCTCGGCTGGGCCTTCCTGCAATTGCCCTCCTCCTTCCTGCCGGACGAGGACCAGGGTTACGTTATCGTGATGATGCAACTGCCCTCGGAAGCGACGGGCAACCGCACGACCGAGGTGATCGAACAGGCGGAGCAGATCTTCGGCCAGGAGCCGGCGGTCAATCGGATCGTTGCCATCAACGGCTTCTCCTTCTTCGGCACCGGCCAGAATGCGGGACTTGCCTTCGTGACGCTGAAGGACTGGAGCGAGCGTGACGCCGACAATTCGGCCCAGGCGATCGCCGGCCGCGCGACGATGGCGATGAGCCGGATCAAGGACGCGATCAGCTTCGCGCTGTCGCCGCCGGCGATCCAGGGCCTCGGCACCACCGGCGGCTTCTCCTTTCGCCTGCAGGATCGCGCCGGTCTTGGCGAAACGGCGCTTGCGGAAGCGCGCGACCAGCTTCTCGGGCTTGCCGCACAGAGCAAGGTCGTGACCGGCGTTCGCTTCGAGGGCATGCCCGACGCCGCGCAGGTCAGCGTCACCATCGACCGCGAGAAGGCCAACACCTTCGGGGTGACCTTTGCCGACATCAACTCGACGATCTCGACCAATCTCGGCTCGTCCTATGTCAATGACTTCCCGAATGCCGGCCGCATGCAGCGTGTGACGGTGCAGGCGGACGAGATGAAGCGCATGCAGACGGCGGACCTTCTGAACCTCAATGTCCGCAATACGAATGGCGGCATGGTCCCGCTCTCCGCCTTTGCGACGGTCGAGTGGATCAAGGCACCGACGCAGACCGTCGGCTATAACGGCTATCCCGCCGTCCGCATCAGCGGCAATGCGGCGCCCGGCTACTCCTCCGGCGATGCCATCGCCGAAATGGAACGCCTGGCCGGCGAGTTGCCGGCGGGCTTCGGTTATGAATGGACCGGGCAATCGCTGCAGGAGATCCAGTCCGGGTCCCAGGCGCCGCTCCTGATCGCGCTCTCCTGCCTGCTGGTGTTCCTGTGCCTTGCGGCGCTTTACGAGAGCTGGTCGATCCCCGTCTCGGTGATCATGGTCGTGCCGCTCGGCGTCATCGGTGCGGTGCTGGCGGTAACGATGCGCGACATGCCGAACGACGTTTATTTCAAGGTCGGCCTGATCGCGATCATCGGGCTCTCGGCGAAGAACGCCATCCTGATCATCGAGTTTGCCAAGGAACTGAGAGATCAGGGCAGATCGCTGATTGACGCCACCCTGGAGGCGGTGCACCTGCGTTTCCGCCCCATCCTGATGACCTCGCTCGCCTTCACGCTCGGCGTGGTTCCGCTGGCGGTCGCGACGGGTGCAAGCTCGGCCAGCCAGCGCGCCATCGGCACCGGCGTCATGGGCGGCATGATTTCGGCAACGGTGCTGGCGATTTTCTTCGTTCCCGTCTTCTTCGTGTTCATCGTGAAGATTTTCGGGCGCAGGAAAGCCGCGGACGCAGCCCCTGAGACCGGCTCCGCAAGCCCCGCCGAATAGGTCATGTTCGCGGCCCGCCCTTGACCGGTGGGCCGCTTTACAGCGCCGCGCGTCTTTGTCCTTGAATAGAGCAGCATTTGAGGAAAGATGCAGTCGCAAGGAGACTGCCATGCGCCGAACCAAGGCCGATGCCGATGCGACCCGGAAGAAGATCCTGAACGCCGCCGAGCGCATGTTTTACGAAAAGGGCGTCTCCAACACGACACTCGATCAAGTGGCGAGTGAAGCGGGGGTCACGCGCGGCGCCGTCTACTGGCATTTCGCCAACAAGACGGATCTCTTCCTGGCGCTCTACGAAGCGGTGCCGCTGCCTCATGAGGACATGATCGCGCGCGACATCGAATCCGAAGCCTTCGACACGCTGGTGATCGTCGAAAGGGCCACCGGCGATTGGCTGGAGACGCTCGCCAGGGACGAGCAGCGCCAGCGCATCCTATCGATCATGCTCCGCTGCGACTACGACCACGCCATGTCGGCCGTGCTGGCGAAGCAAAGGGAAATCGATGAGCGGCACAATGCCATGCTCGAACTCGCCTTCTCCCGGGCGCTGGAGAGAGGGCAGTTGCGGGAGCGTTGGACACCCGCCTCCGCCGTGCGTGCGCTGCATTGGATGATGATGGGACTGTGCACCGATTGGCTGCTCTTCGGCCGCAGCTTCGATCTGGTGGCAGAGGGGCGCGATACGCTTCGGCACCTCTTTTCAGGCTTCAGAGGCGAGGGGATGATCCGCCGGCCGTTCTCGACCCAACGCAGCGAAGAGGACGTGCAATAACGGCTTCCGCGTGAGCGACCCTTTCGCTGCCTGCCTTCAAAGCTCAAGCCGCCAGAACTCTGACCGCCGCGCTGACGATGTCGTCCTGAGTTGCCGGTTTGTCAATCAGCACGGCATCACCCCACTTCGTTTGCATCTCCGGTGTCAATTTTTGCCCGCTATAGAACAGGAACGGGATGCCGCGGTGGGTGAGCAGGTCGCTTACCGCCTCCGTCGTCGCCGTTCCGAGACGGATATCGAGAATTGCTATGGAGACCGGTTCGCTCTCCGCTGCATCCAGGGCCTCTGGAAGCGTCATGAAAGGCCCGGCGATCTCGGCTCCGGCGTCGCGAAACGCCGCTTCGAGATCGAGAGCGATCAAGATTTCGTCCTCGGCGATCAGGATCCTGGTGCCCTGTAGCGGATGATGCTCGTCAACCTTCCGCTCCATTTTGCGGGGTCTCCGGAAGCTCGATTTCGATCGTGCATACGATCCCGTCCGGCCGAAAATCTCGGTGGACCTTGGTCCCCGGCAGACTCTTCTCGATCAGAACCCCGCCGAAACCCGTATGGTCCGGCGGCTTAACGGGAGGACCGCCGCGTTCCTCCCATGTAACCGTCAGACGGCGGCCGTTGTTCCGAAGTTTCCAGGTGAGAATCACCTGCCCATCCTCCGTCGCGAAGGCTCCGTATTTCGCCGCATTGGTGGCAAGCTCGTGGAGAACGAGCCCGAAGGGCGTCGCGATATCGGGCGGCAGCATGACACTCTCGCCCTCGACCCGCAGCTTCTGCCGATCACTGCCCCCATAGGCGTGAAGCTGGCTCAGCGCCAACTCGCCGAGCTCCGCTCCCCTCCAGTCGGACGCGACGAGAAGCTTGTGTGCTGCGGCCAGTGCGGAAAGGCGCCCTTCGAATCGCTCGACGAAGTCTTCGTTCGAATCGGCGGTTCTGAGCGTCTGCCGCGCGAGTGACTGGACCACAGCCAGCGTATTCTTCACCCGATGGCTCAACTCGCTCAACAGCAACTGCCGCCGCCGCTCCCAGCGTTTGAGCTCCGTGATGTCGCGCGTGCTCTCGAGAACCAGCCGCCGGTCGCCGAGCGGCAGAAGCTCGATCTGGCTCTCCACCGTCAGCACTTGGCCGTCCTTTGTGGTGTGGCGCAATTCACCACTCCAATGGCCTTTTTCCATGAGCATTTGCCGCAGGGCTTCGAAAGACGAGCCGGGGACGACGGTCTTGAGCAGTTGTTCCTTCTGCTTGCCGAGCGCCTCATCGCGCGAATAGCCGTAAAGCTCCTCGCTGCCGCGGTTCCACTGTTTGATGCCGTCGTCGAAATCCCAAACGAAAATCGGCGAACGGGAAAGCTCGACGAGCCGCATTTCCTGCTCGAGGCGCTGCTTGCTTTCGCGCGCATTCTCCTCGGCGCGGCGGCGCTCGGTGATGTCGACGAAAGTCGCCACGACCCCATCGATCTTGTCGTCGATCGTCCGATAGGGACGCATGCGCACGAGATACCAGCGGCCATTGCGACTCTTGACCTCACGCTCCACCGGCGCGAGATCCTTCAGCACCGCGCCCGCATCGTCGGCCAGACCGGGATAGTCAAGTTGATGCGTGAAGTCGGTAATCGGCCGCCCTTCGTCGTTCTGAGTGACGTTGAATATCTCCATCAGGCGCGGCGTGAACCGCTTGATCCGCAACGACTGATTGACGAAGAGCGTCGCGACATCGGTCGCCGCCATCAAGTTTTGCAGGTCGCTGTGGGCGCGCGAGACACTTTCGAGCTTCAGCTTGAGCTCGTTGTTGACCGTCTGCAGTTCCTCGTTGATCGACTGAAGCTCTTCCTTGCTTGTCTCGAGTTCCTCCGCCGTCGAGCGATACTCCTCGTTCATGGACTGGAGCTCTTCATTGGCCGCGCGCAATTCCTCATTGGCGGCCTCGGACTCTTCCCTCGTCATCCGCAGCCGGCTTTGTGCCAGTTGTAGTTCCTCCTGCAATTGCCGGACCGTCTGGTTCGTCGCCGGGCGGCCGTCGGCTGTCTCGGACGAGGCGTCGTCCGCCTGGTCCATCGCCTCGCCTTCGATGAACAGGACCAGTGCATGCCGAGCCGGGTCGTTGCCCTGTTTGACCGGCTTCACCTGAAGGTAGACGCGGTGCGGCTGACCTTCGAGTTGTGCCAAAATCGGCATGGTCAAGGTCGCTTCGTTGCGCTCGAAGGCGCGATGCAGCGCTGCCCGCAAGTCGAAGCGAAATTCTTCGCGCACGAGATCCGCCGCGTCCGTGCTGACCGGTCCGCCGGAGGGCCGGAGAAAGCGCCCGGCACTTTCCGACAGATGGATTGCGCGGTGACCCTCATCTACCAGGATGCTCGGCGGAGCGATCCTCTCGAGCATCTGGCGATGCAGAGCGGCGTCGCTGACATTGCCGGCGGGCGACGACAGCCGGGAAACCTGCGGCGCCCGCCCCGCCGCTTGGTGCGATCCAAGCAGCACGGGCAGGGCCGGGCGCCCGGCGCCCGCAACGGAGCGGTAGATGCGCGCCTCCCGGTCGAGGATACGGAAAAGGCCGGTTGGATGATCGGCGCTTTCGGAGGATCCGAGGAAGAGGAAGCCGCCGGGGTTGAGCGCGTAATGGAACGTGTTGCAGACCTGCTGCTGCAGTTGCCGGTCCAGATAGATCAGCAAGTTGCGACAGGAAATCATGTCGAGATGCGAGAAAGGCGGGTCTCTGAGCAGGCTGTGGCTGGCGAAAAGCACGATGTCGCGCAATTCGCGCCGCACCCGATAAAACTCGCCTTCCCGCTGGAAGAAGCGGCGCAGCCTCTCTTCCGAGAGATCCGCCTCGATCGCCGCCGGGAAGCGACCCTCGCGCGCGATCGAGAGAGCTGCCGCATCGAGATCGGAACCAAAGACCTGTATTTCCGGGGTCAGGTCCCGCCGAGCGGCTTCCTCGAGCAAGAGAATGCCGATCGTATAGGTCTCTTCCCCCGTTGCGCAGCCCGGAACCCAGATCCTAATGCTGCCGCCGGCATTTTTTCCTTCGAACAGGTGCGGAATGACGTTTTCGGCAAGCGACTGGAAAGCGGCCGGATCGCGGAAGAAGGTGGTCACGGAAATCAGGAAATCACTGAAGAGCGCCTGGGCCTCCTCCGGGGTCTCGCGAAGATAGGCGTAGTATCCGCCGAGCGATTCCTTCCTGGTGACCTGCGCCCGTCGGCCGATGCGGCGCAGGATCGTGGCGCGCTTGTATTGGGAGAAATCATGGCCGGTCCTGACCCGCACATGGGCCAGGACGCGGTCAACTATGTCCTCGTCCCCGGAGCGGCCATCGTCGGATGCTACAGTGGCTCTGCTTGCGATCAGCTCGCTAAGCCGATCGGGTATCTCACGGATCGGCAGCACGAAATCGGCAGCTTCCGTGGCGATGGCATTGCGAGGCATCGAGGCATATTCGGCCTCGTCCGGATCCTGAACGAGCACAATGCCGCCGGCTTCCTTGATTGCGCGGACACCGACGGCGCCGTCTCCTCCTGCGCCGGTGAGAACGATGGCGAAGGCAGTTCCATCATGCTGCTCGGCGAGCGAGCGGAAGAAGAGATCGATCGGCGCCCGATGCGCCTGCGGTTCGTCGAAAGGAAGCGCGGCTATCATGCCGTCTGCTAGATTCAACCGTCGATTCGGCGCGATGACATAGACGTGGTTGCTTTCAAGTCGCGCCTCGCCTTCAACCTGTTTCACCGGCATGGGCGTGCGTAGTGCGAGGATATTGGCAAGCTCGCTCCTCGCGCCGGGGTCCAGGTGGACGATCACGACGAAGGCGGCACCCGTATCGTCCGGCACCTGATCGAAGAAGGTCTGGAGCGCCTGGACTCCACCTGCCGAAGCTCCGATCCCGACGATCGGCGGATTCTCTTCCTGCTCCATCCCTCACCTCCCCGGCAGCCTCGCCTCGCGGCGCGATTCTCGTCGATCGCTGCTCACGGGGCGAGATTTTCGGCAAATTACAAAGCCGGAATAGCGGCAATTCTACACCCGGCAGACGTCTTCGGCACGATTCTTATAACAGCCGATGCGCCCCGGCCAACAGAGTGCATGGGAGAATCTTCCTGCCGAATGCAGCGCCCTCGCGTAACTGCCGAGGCGGGAGACGCAGCAGGCGAGAATTGCGGTCGAACCAATCGGCTGACGGCGCGTTGTAGGTGAAACGGAGCAATGCGATGGGCCGCGACGTGATAGCCATCGGAGGGTCACTCGGCGCGGTCGATGCGGTCAAGCAGCTGCTCCACGGTCTTCCTCCCGGCCTCGACGCCGCCGTTCTCGTCGTCATCCATGTCGGCGCCCGCGGCAAGGATCTGCTTGCCGGAATTTTCGACGAACATTCAGCAATTCCCGTGAGCACCGCGATCGACGGCGAACGCGTAAAAGCGGGCCGTGCCTATGTCGCCCCCGCGGACCATCACCTCCTCGTCATGGACGGCCTGGTGCGACTGGGCCGCGGCCCGCGCGAGAATCTTGCTCGACCGGCGGTCGATCCTCTCTTTCGATCTGTCGGTATGAGTTTCGGCCCGGCAGCAATCGGACTCGTTCTTACCGGAATGTTGAACGACGGGGCTGCCGGGCTCGCCGACCTCAAGCGGTGCGGCGGCGTGGCCGTGGTCCAGAACCCGGCGGACGCCGTTGCCCCCGACATGCCGCTTGGAGCGCTCTCGGCAGCCGAGGTCGATTATCGGGCTTCGCTGGCTGGCCTCTCTTCGCTGCTTTCCAGACTTGTCAGCGAAGACGCCGGACCGGCGGTTCCTGTCCCGGATGACATTCGGCTGGAAGTGGATATTGCGCTCGGCCGTCGCGTCGATCCGGATATAATCAGTTCCATTGCCGATCCGGTGCAATTGTCATGCCCCGCCTGCGGCGGCGTTCTCTCGCAGGTGAGGAGATCGCCGCCGCTGCGGTTCCGTTGTCAGGTGGGACATGCATTCACGTCCGCAACACTGGCGGAGACGAGCGAGAATACCGTCGACCAGGCCATACGGACGGCCCTTCGAATCATCGAGGAACGCGTGACGCTCAGCGAGAAGATGGAGGAGGACGCGCGCCGCAGCGGCTTGAACGCGGCCGCGACCGCGTACCGGCGGCGCGCCGAGGAAGGCCGCGAGCATGCGGCGGTGCTGCGCCGCAGCCTGGTCGAGAAGCATACGGGGCCTACCGACGAACTCGAGACGGCGGAGTAGGGCATCGGGCGTTCAGTCGTTTGAAATCCGCAGCGCGCGTCTTTCCAAATGCGCTACAGCGCCGCACGTCCTTTCAGACGCGCAAAGGTCGCTGCAACTCTTTGACTCGGCGCATCGAGCTTTCCGAAAATCGATTCCGCTTTTCGGGCCGATCCGCTAGTGCGCCTCGTCCCAGTTGTGCGCTGCCCTCGCGTCGACTTTCAGCGGCACCCTCATGCTCAGCGCCGGCATTGCCGCGTTCTCCATTACCGAGACGATCACCGGGATGGCGCGCTCGATCTCGCCGTCCTCCACCTCGAAGATCAGTTCGTCGTGCACCTGAAGGAGCATGCGGGCGGTAAGCTTCGCCTCTTCGAGCGCCGGCTCCATCCTGACCATGGCCCGGCGGATGACGTCGGCGGCCGATCCCTGGATCGGGGCGTTGATCGCGGCGCGTTCGTTGAAGGCGCGCATCGACGGATTGGAGGAGCGGATATCCGGATAGTGGGCCCGGCGCCCGAAGATCGTTTCCACATAGCCGTGCTCACGCGCGAAGGCCTTGGTGCTCTCCATGTAGTCGCGGATGCCGGGGAAGCGCTCGAAGTACCGCTTGATGTAATCGCCCGCTTCCGACCGTTCGATCGACAGCTGGTTTGCCAGCCCGAAGGCGGATATGCCGTAGATGATGCCGAAATTGATCGCCTTGGCGCGGCGGCGGATCTCGCTCGGCATGCCTTCGACCGGAACGCCGAACATTTCGGAGGCGGTCATCGCATGGATGTCGACCCCGTCGGCGAAGGCCTGGCGCAACTGCGGGATGTCCGCCACATGCGCGAGCACCCGAAGCTCGATCTGGCTGTAGTCCGCGGAGACCAGCTTGTGCCCCGGCGTCGCGACGAAGGCCGTGCGGATACGGCGCCCTTCGGCGGTCCTCACCGGAATGTTCTGCAGATTCGGCTCCGAGGAGGAGAGGCGGCCGGTCGTCGTCGCGGCCAGCGCATAGCAGGTGTGGACCCGCGTCGTTTCGGGATGCACGAAGCCTGGCAGCGCGTCCGTATAGGTGGATTTCAGCTTCGTGATCTGCCGCCAGTCGACAATCTTGCGCGGCAGTTCGTGGCCGACCGCGGCCAGATCCTCGAGCACCTGGGCGGAGGTCGACCACTGGCCGGTCCTGGTCTTTGAACCGCCGGGCAGGCCCATCTTGCCGAACAGGATGTCGCCGAGTTGCTTCGGCGAGCCGATGGTGAAGCTTTCGCCCGCCAGCCGGTAGATCTCGTCCTCGAGCGCGGCCGCCCCCTGCGCCAGCTCTCCGGAGAGGCGCGAGAGGATCTGGCGGTCGACGGTGATGCCGCGCTCCTCCATCCGCGCGAGAACCGCCACAAGTGGCCTTTCGAGCCGCTCGTAGACGCGCGTGAGGCCCTTCGCGGCAAGCCGCGGCTTCAATACGTGCCACAGCCTCAGCGTGACGTCCGCATCCTCCGCCGCATAGGCGGTCGCCTTGTCGATCTCGACGAAGTCGAAGCTCACGGCAGCCTTGCCGCTGCCGGCAATGTCCTTGTAGGCGATCGGTGTGTGCCCGAGCCAGCGCTCCGAGAGCGAATCCATCCCATGCGCGCCCGAGCCGGCATCGAGCACATAGGACATCAGCATCGTGTCGTCGAAACTCTCGACGGTGATCCCGTGCCGCCTCATGACGAGGTAATCATATTTGAGGTTCTGCGCCACCTTGAGAACGGAAGGGTCCTCGAGAAGTATCTTTAGCCGGCTCAAGGCTTCGCCCGCCAGCACCTGGTTTTCGACGAGGCCGCCGCCCAGCAGGTCGCCGACGCCGCTCTTGTGAATGAGCGGCACATAGGCGGCACGGATCTTCGCGCCGGACGGGCCTTCGCCGTAATTGGCGATCGCCAGCGAAAAGCCGACGAGATCGGCCCGCATCGGATCGAGCGAGGTCGTCTCCGTGTCGAAGCCGACAAGCCCCGCATCGCGCCCGGCGGAAATCCAGCGGTCGAGCGTGTCGAGATCGCGGATCGTCACATAGCTCGCATGATCGAAGGGCGCCTTGGCGAAGATGTCGGCGCGCGCCTGCGCCAGCCCCTGCGGTGTCGCCCCCGTGGCGTCGACATCGCCCCTGCCGGCGGCAAACGATACCGCCGCCTTTGCCGCGTCTCCGCGCGGCGGGGCGGCACTCGACGAACCGGGCGACGGCGGCGGGCCGGCGGCCTCGCCGGCGTCGAGATCCGGACCGCGCGCCTCAGCACCCCACTCGACCGGCACGTGAGCCGCTTCGATCGCCTCCGCATCCGTCTCGGTGGCGGCCGCGACGCGGCGCGTCAGCGTGTTGAACTCCATCGCCTTGAGAAAGGCGATGAGCTTCGGACCGTCCTGCGAATCGAGCCTGAGATCGTCGAGCGGGATGTCGAGCGGCGTGTCCTTCTTCAAGGTGACCAGCTCGCGCGACAGCCGCGCCAGGTCGGCATTGACGATGATCGACTCGCGCCGCTTCTGCTGCTTGATCTCGCCCGCACGGGCAAGCAGCGTTTCGAGGTCGCCATAGGCTTCCAGAAGCTGGGCCGCCGTCTTCGGTCCGATGCCGGGGATGCCCGGCACGTTGTCGGTCGAATCGCCGGTCATCGCCTGGAGGTCGATCATCTTCTCCGGCGGCACGCCCCATTTCTCGATGACATCGGGAATGGTGATCTGCTTGTCCTTCATGCTGTCATACATCGACACCTTCGGCGTCACGAGCTGCATGAGGTCCTTGTCCGACGAGATGATCGTGACGTCGGCGCCCGCCTCCTCGGCGAGGCGCGCATAGGTGGCGATCAGATCGTCCGCCTCATAGCCTTCCTTTTCGATGCAGGGCAGGTTGAAGGCGCGGGTGGCATGGCGAATCAGTCCGAATTGCGGGATGAGGTCTTCCGGCGGCGCGGTGCGGTTCGCCTTGTACTGGTCGTAAAGCACGTTGCGGAAGGTCTTCGAGGAATAGT
Organism: Ensifer sp. LCM 4579; assembly: GCF_001854885.1. Taxonomy (GTDB): domain Bacteria; phylum Pseudomonadota; class Alphaproteobacteria; order Rhizobiales; family Rhizobiaceae; genus Sinorhizobium. The sequence goes on from NZ_MDDV01000010.1 coordinate 33,090, forward strand.
CGAAGATCACCGCGAAATGCGTCGGCGTCACGCCGACGGAGGTGTCGCGCGCATCCGTCAGCAGCTTCCACAGCATGTTGCAGAAGCCGGCCACCGCATTGACCGGCAGGCCGTCCGATTTGCGGTTGAGCGGCGGGATGGCGTGGAACGCCCGGAAGATGAAGCCCGAGCCGTCGACGAGGAAGAGATGATCACCATTTTTCATGTGGGCATGGATAGCGCGGGGGGAAAGAAAGGTCCATTGCGGTTTTGCTTGCAGCCATCCTCAGCAATCGCCATTTGCGGCGCATCGCAGCGGCCGTGGCTCTCACGCAAACGTTACGCATTTGTAATGCGCGATTCAGTCGGACAATCCTTGAAAAGCCACATTTGAATCCTCAAATCATGGACACCGGCACCCAAACGATGCCGTCGTCTGGTGATTGGCCTGTCCCCCGCCCGCACCAGATGTGGACAAAGGCCTCATCCCCCTCTCCGGGCCTTTGTCCCGCTTTCACAAAGCCGCCACGGTGCCGCCTCCGCGCCGTGGCGGTTTTCGGTTTGGGCCCTGCGCGGCTGCAGGGGCGGATGCTTGCCTCTTTGTAACTTGTCTTCGCCTGCGTTCGCGCGTACGCATTAGGCCATGGCCTTCAATCGTATGGAATCTGCGAGCTATCTGGCCAGCCTGCTGGCGAAGAGCTTCTCCCGCGCGCTGCAGGAGCGAGGGCAGAAGCTTGGCTTTGCCCCGGGGCAGTTTCCCATTCTGCTCGAACTATGGGCCGAGGACGGCCTGACGCAGAAACAGTTGCTCGAGCGCATCGACGTGGAACAGGCGACCATGGCCAATACGCTTGCCCGCATGGAGCGCGACGGCCTCATCGTCCGCCGCAAGCACCCGAGCGACCGGCGCTCCCAGCAGATATTCCTCACCGATCGCGCCCGCGACATCGAGGCGGCTGCGAAGGAAGCGGCCGCCGCCGCGGAGCAGTCGCTGCTTTCCGGCTTTCGCCGTTTCGAGAAAGAACTCATGCTCGAATATATGCGCATGGCGCTCGCCAATTCGCCGCGCGGCAACGGCACCTCCTGAGGCCGCCCTCGGTCCCTCTTAAGTCCTTGAACCCATCTTCATGCTCGCCGAAAAGACGGTTCCGCCTTTCGGGCCGATGCGCTAGTTTCGCCCGCGACACCCACGCAAGGATTCGCATGATGGCAGATATCACCCCGGTCCTCGAACGCGCAGACGCAAATCTCCCGCAAAGCCTCGAACGCCTCTTCGACCTCCTCCGCATGAAGTCGATCTCCACCGATCCCGCCTACAAGACCGAATGCCGCAAGGCGGCCGAGTGGCTGGCCCGGGAGCTGCAGGCGCTCGGCTTCGACGCCGCCGTGCGCGACACGCCCGGCCATCCGATGGTCGTCGGCCATCACCCCGCCGAAAGGGCGGACGCACCGCATCTGCTCTTCTACGGCCATTACGACGTGCAGCCGGTCGATCCGCTGGAGCTTTGGGAAGCGCCGCCCTTCGAGCCGGGGCTCAAGGAGGTTGAGCCCGGCCGAAAGGTTATCACCGGCCGGGGCACGTCCGACGACAAGGGGCAGTTGATGACCTTCGTCGAGGCGCTGCGCGCCTATAAGGAGACCAGAGGGGCGCTTCCCTGCCGAATCACCATTCTCTTCGAGGGCGAGGAGGAGTCCGGCTCGCCGTCGCTCAAGCCCTTCCTCGAGGCCAATGCCGATGAACTCAAGGCGGATTACGCGCTGATCTGCGACACCGGCATGTGGGACCGCGAAACGCCGGCGATCTCGGCCGGCCTGCGCGGCCTGGTCGGCGAGGAGATCATCGTCCGGGCGGCGGATCGCGATCTGCATTCCGGCCTTTACGGCGGTGCGGCGGCAAACCCGATCCATATCCTCGCCGATATCCTGGCCGGGCTGCACGACGAGACCGGCCGCGTCACGCTCGAGGGCTTTTACGAAGGCGTCGAAGAAACGCCCGCCGAGGTCAAGGCGACCTGGGAGAACCTCGAGAGTGCGGCGGAGAAGCTTCTCGGCGAGGTCGGGCTCTCCGTTCCCTCCGGCGAAAAGGGCCGATCGGTGCTCGAACTGACCTGGGCACGCCCGACGGCGGAGGTCAACGGCATAATCGGCGGCTATACCGGCGACGGCTTCAAGACGGTGATTGCGGCCAAGGCCTCCGCCAAGGTTTCGTTTCGCCTCGTCGGCAGCCAGGATCCGGTGAAGATCCGTGAGAGCTTCCGCGCCCATGTCCGCGCCAGAATCCCGGCGGACTGCTCGGTCGAGTTCCACCCGCACGGCGCTTCGCCGGCGATCCGCCTGGCTTACGATTCGGCGCTGCTCAATACGGCCAAGGCCGCGCTTTCGCAAGAATGGCCGAAGCCCGCCGTCGTCATCGGCATGGGCGGGTCGATTCCGATCGTCGGCGATTTCCAGAGCATGCTCGGAATGGAATCTCTGCTCGTCGGCTTCGCCCTTGCCGACGACCGCATTCACTCGCCAAATGAGAAATACGAGCTTCAATCCTTCCATAAGGGCATCCGCTCCTGGATCCGCATCCTGGACGCGCTGGCGGCGTAAACCCGCGGGGGCCACAGCGCCGCGCGAGCGTCGCGTCGGACGTGGGACGGTCGCAGCGCACATCGCGTTGCGCCCGATAAACTCATAGGAGTGCGCATGGCGTGATCGCTGCTTGACCTGCAGCCTGTGGGATGCTTCCCTTTTTAGAACAAACAAGAATGGGTACCGGGCTATTGGCAAGGGCGACCGAAAAGACGCGCTCCGGGCGCGATCCTCTGAACATGCAGCGCGAAGATGACGGTTCCGGCCTCGCCCCGACCCGTGGTGGCCTCTTCGATCCAGCCCGTGAACCGATGCCGGTATGAAACGGGTGCAGAAATATTTCTGGCCCGTTGTCGGGCTGGTGGCGATTCTCCTGTCGGTAAATGCGCTCTATCACGAACTGCGTGGCCTCTCCCTCGACGAGTTCATCGCGAGTTTCCAGGCCATTTCCCTGCGCAGCTGGCTGCTGGCGATCGGGTCGACCCTGATCGCCTATGCGGCCCTGGCCGCCTATGACCGGCTGGCCCTCGACCATCTCGGCCACCGCATTTCGATTTGGTTCATTACGCTGTGCTCGTTCACGACCTACGCGCTGTCGCACAATCTCGGTGCATCGGTGTTTTCCGGGGCGGTGGTGCGCTATCGTGCCTATCGGTCGAAGGGGCTGACGCCCGGCGAAATCGGGGTGCTCGTCGCCTTCTGCTCCTTCACTTTCGCGCTCGGCACACTGATGCTGTCGGCGATCGTGCTGCTGTTGAGGCCCAACATCATTGAGCGCTTCTCGGAGTTCCTGCCGATCGAGATGTCGCTGACCACGGGTGGCCTCATCCTCGCGCTCATCGGCCTCTATGTGCTCGGAAGCCTGATCGGACTACGGCCGATGCACACGCGCTGGTTCCAGCTGCAATATCCACGGCCTTCGATCGTCGCAAGACAACTGATTATCGCTCCGATCGAACTTCTCGGCGCCGCTGGAATCATCTATTTCGCGCTGCCGGAGGCCGCCAATCCGGGCTATATCGTCGTTCTCGGGATATTCCTCGCCTCCTTCTCTGCCGCCCTGCTCTCGCATGCACCGGGCGGCCTCGGCGTGCTCGAGCTGGTCTTCATAGCGGCCTTGCCGGAGGTCGATCCCGCCGACGTGCTCGCCGCGCTTGCGATCTTCCGGTTGCTCTACCTGCTGATCCCCTTCGTCATGGCGCTTGTCGTCATCTTCGTCTTCGAGCACTCGCGACTTCTCGAGCAGCGAAACGAAACGGGGCCGTAGGCCGCCTGCGGCGCGGTCTTATCAGACGTGCAAAGGTCGTTGCAGGCGGCGCCACCTATCAGGCGATCCGGCGAATGTGGTGGTAAAGCGCCCGGATCGCCTGGGCCTCGCCGCCGACCGGCGAATGCGGACGCTCCGCCTGGGCCCAGCCGAAGATGTCGAAATGTACCCAGCTCTTGGCATTCGTGACGAAGCGCTTGAGGAACAGCGCTGCGGTGATCGAACCGGCCATGCCGCCCGAGGGAGCGTTGGTCAGATCCGCGATGCGGGCGGAAATGTCCTTGTCGTAGCCCATATGGAGCGGCATGCGCCAGATCGGGTCGTCGGCCGTGAGGCTTGCCTCGGTGAGGGCCCGCGCCAGTTCCTCGTCGTCGGTGAAGAAGGGAGGCAGATCGGGGCCGAGCGCGACGCGGGCCGCACCGGTCAGCGTCGCCATGTCGACGATGATGTCGGAGGTTTCCTCATCGGCATAGGCGAGCGCATCGGCGAGGATCAGCCGGCCCTCGGCATCGGTGTTGTCGATCTGCACCGTCAGGCCCTTGCGGCTCCTGTAGATGTCGCCCGGACGGAAGGCGTTGGAGGAAATCGAATTCTCGACGACGGGAATGATCAGGCGCAGGTCGACCTTCAGCTTCGCGTCCATGATCATCAGCGCCAGGCCCATGACGTTGGCGGCACCGCCCATGTCCTTTTTCATCAGGAGCATCGAGGAGGCCGGCTTGATGTCGAGGCCGCCCGTGTCGAAGCAGACGCCCTTGCCGACAAGCGTTACCCGCCTGTGGCCCTTCTTGCCCCAGCGCATTTCCAGAAGCCGCGGCGCTTCGGCGCTGGCGCGGCCGACCGTGTGCACCAGCGGGAAATTCTGCGTGAGCAGGGCTTCGCCGGATATGACCGAGACGTCCGCCTTGTAATGGCCGGCGAGCGCGCGGAAGGCCGCCTCCAGCGCCTCCGGTCCGAGATCGTTGGTCGGCGTATTGATGAGGTCGCGCGCCAGGAAGACGCCGGCGAGCTGCCGTTTGATGTCGCCGGCGTCCGCATCGGCCGGTATCGACAGCGTCGGCGCCTCCGCCTTGGGCTTCTTGTAGCGCTCGAAGCGATAGGAGCCGAGGCCATAGCCGAGCGCCAGGCGATTCGCGGTCAAGGGCGCCGTCTCGATATGCCATTTGCCGGCGGGCAGCGCCCGGGCGAGCTTGCCCGTCAGGAACGGCGCGTCGGACGGATTGGAGCCGAGACCGAACAGCGCGCCGCCAAGATGGCCGTCCGCGGAGGGAACGAGGAGCACCGCACCGCGTTCCGCCTTGAACCCAGCCTTGCGCGCCCAGTCGAGGGCGATCGGGTCGATGGTTCCCGTCTCTATATGCGCCGGCGTCACCGCGAAGATCGGCAGCGTCTTGCCGTTGCCGGTGTTGAACGGCGACGGCCGTTCGATGAATTGATAGGGGGCCATGGACTTCCTCGATTGATGGAACGGATCGACGCGATTAACGCTCTGTTAGGGTTAACAGATTATTGCTGGAGCGAAAGTTGCGCCGTCGTTGTTGGAGTACCGGGGTGCAGCGACCGGGGCGGGCAAGGGTAAGCGGCCATGGGCCCGCAGCCGCTCGGAACACTTGAAATCGATCACGATGTTTCGGTTTATCCGAAATCGTGGTCCGGGGCACCGACTGATGACGACACCACATATCCTCTCCGCCTATCTTCGTCGCCTCGCTCAGGGAGCGACCGTCGCAATCCTGGCGATCTCGGTTGCAGGCTGTGCCGGACAGCAGGGCAAGAAGGAACTGACGACCGGTTCCATTCCGAAGCTTTCGAAACCGGTCGCCGCGATGAACGCCAGCGAACTCGCGGCGGCGGCGGAAAACATCGGCCAGGCCTATGAACGCAATCCCAAGGATCGCGACGCGGGTCTCAACTATGCCAATCTGCTGCGCATGACCGGGCGCAACGAACAGGCGCTCGCGGTCATGCAGCAGGTGGCGATCAACCATCCGACGGATCGCGAGGTTCTCGGCGCCTATGGCAAGGCGCAGGCGGCGGCGGGGCAGCTGGAGCAGGCGCTGGCGACGGTCAAGCGCGCCCAGACGCCCGATCGCCCCGATTGGAAACTGAAGTCGGCGGAAGGCGCGATCCTAGACCAGCTCGGCCGCTCCTCCGAGGCGCGGCTGCGCTATCGCGAGGCGCTGGACCTGCAGCCCAACGAGCCCTCCGTTCTCTCCAATCTCGGCATGTCCTACCTGCTCACCAAGGACCTGAAGACGGCGGAGACCTATCTCCGCTCGGCCGCGGACCAGTCCGCCGCCGACAGCAGCGTCCGCCAGAACCTCGCTTTGGCCGTCGGCCTTCAGGGACGCTTCCAGGAAGCCGAAATGATCGCGCGGCAGGAACTGACTCCCCAGCAGGCGGAGGCGAATGTCGCCTATCTGCGCTCGATGCTGTCACAGAAGGGCGCCTGGAACCAACTCGCCAAGGCGGACGACGGGAATACGAATTGATTGTGTGTCCGTGCGGGGGGATCACTTCGATGTGCCACGACCTTTGCGCGCCTGATATGTCGCCTGATGGGTCCGGCCCAGTCCCCTCCTGGTCGTCGTCAGGCTTGCGCCTGGATCCTCGGGTCAAGCCCGAGGATGACGGAAAGAGGGGCGTCGGCAATGTCTCTTCACAGCGAATGTGCCGCCGCCTTCCCTGGTCTGCTGCAGAGCGGTCGTGAGTCTTTCGGCGGAGAGCGGGCGCTGCCAGGCCGTTACAGGCGCCGTCGTCGCTTGCTTTCGCGACCACCTCTCCACGGCGTCATCCTCGGGCTTGACCCGAGGATCCAGACGCAAGCTCTGGGATGGCGATTCCTCGGCTGGCCACCTCCGAAGGCGCCGCCTAAAACTTATCCGCCACCTGTATGCCCGCCGGGCCGAGGATGACGGCAACGAGGACGGGCAGGAAGAACAGGATCATCGGCACCGTCAGCTTCGGCGGCAGGGCGGCAGCTTTCTTCTCCGCGGCGGTCATGCGCTGGTCGCGGCTTTCCTGCGCCAGCACGCGCAGCGCCTGGGCAATGGGCGTGCCGTAGCGATCGGCCTGGATCAGCGCCTGCATCACCGATTTGACTTCCTCGAGCCCCGCGCGCAGGCCCAGGTTATCCAGCGCGACGCGTCGATCCGGCAGGAAGGAGAGCTCCGCCGTCGTCAGCACCAGTTCTTCCGCGAGCGGCGGAGACTGGGCGGCGATTTCGTCTGCGACGCGGCGCAGGGCGATTTCCATCGAGACGCCCGATTCCACGCAGATGAGCAGAAGATCGAGCGCATCCGGCCAGGCGCGGCGGATCGAATGCTGCCGTTTGGAGATCGCGTTGGCGATGAAGATGTTCGGCGCGTAGAAGCCGAGATAGCCGAAGCCGATCGTGAACAGCAGCCGCATCATCGTCGGCTTTTCGGCAAAGTTGCCGAGCACGAAAATATAGACGACCGCGGCCACCAGAAACAGGAAAGGCAGGCAGAAGCGGGCGAAAAGAAACGTGTTGAGAGCATTTTGCGAGCGATAGCCGGCCGTCTTCAACCGATTGACGGTATTCTCGTCCACCAACGCCTTCCTGAGGTTCAGCCGTTCGACGATCTGCCGCACCGAGGTGTTTTGCTGCGACCTGAGGCTGGCGCGGCTGCTGGACGCCTCGGCGTTGAGACGAGCGCGTTCGCGGGCGCGGATCTGCTCGCGTTCGGTGGCGACCGCCTTCATCCGCTTCGCGAGATCCCCGCGCTCCAGGAAGGGAACGGCGAGCGAATAGAAGGTCGCGAGCACGGCCATCGACACGAGAACCGCGACGATGATGTTCGGATCGGTCAGTGTGTCTATCCAGCCGTTCACCGTCAGAGCCTCTCAGATGTCGAAATTGATCATGTTGCGCATGACGACGATGCCGATGCTCATCCATACGGCCGAGGCACCCATGATGATGTGCCCGCGCGGGTCGGTGAACAGGACCAGCATGTAGTCCGGCGATGTCAGGTAGACGAGCGTCGCAACGATGAACGGAAGCGCGCCGATGATGGCTGCGGAGGCCTTGGCCTCCATCGACAGGGCGCTGACCTTCGCCTTCATCTTCTTGCGCTCGCGCAGCACCTTGGAGAGATTGCTCAGCGCCTCGGAAAGGTTGCCGCCGGCCTGGGCCTGGATGGCGATGACGATGGCGAAGAAGTTCACCTCCGGCAGCGGAACGCTCTGGATCATGCGGGCGCAGGCTTCCGGAACGTTGAGGCCCACCTGCTGGGATTCGACGACGCGGCGGAACTCCGTCTTCACCGGCTCCTGTCCATCGCTGGCGATCAGCCGCAACGCGTCGTTCAGCGGCAGACCGGACTTGATCGAGCGGACCATGACGTCGAGCGCATTCGGGAACTCGTTGAGGAATTTCATGCAACGGCGCTTGACCAGGAAGCCGACGACCCAGCGCGGCAGGCCGGCCGCGGCAATCAGCCCGACGCCGAGCGCGATCCATGGGCCGGCGCCGGCAAGCAGGACGAAGAAGAAGGCGACGAAGCCGAAAAGCGCGCTGAAGACGTAGAATTGCGTCAACGAGATCCTGAGATCGGCCTGCATGAGCCGCCCCTTCATCGATGGGGCGGTCTTCGCCGACTTTTCCTGCTGCTTCTTTTCGAGCTCCTTCAGCGAATCCTGCACGGACTTGCGCCGTTTCGACATTTCGTTGACGCGGTCGCGCGCCGCCTTCACGCTGGCCCGGTCGGTTTCCGACGCGCTGACGCGGCGCAGCCGCCCTTCCGCCTTCTTCTCGCTTTCGATGCGGGAATAGAGCACGCCATAGGCAAGCGCCGCCGCCGCGATCGCGACGAGGACGGCCACTGCCAGGACGGTGATGTCTATGCCGAACATCGGTCGGTCTTCTCCTTCGCTAGTGGCAGGCTCCGCCTGTCGCTAATTTTTTTCCATTGCGTCGAGGGTGGCGGCGAGCCGCTTGTCCTCGTTGAAGTAGCGGGCGCGGTCCCAGAAATGCGGCCGGCCGATGCCCGTCGAGACATGGCGACCGATGATCCGCCCGTTGGCGTCCTCGCCATCGATCTCGTAGCGCATGAGGTCCTGGGTGACGATCACGTCGCCTTCCATGCCGGTGACCTCTGTGACGTGGGTGATGCGGCGCGAACCGTCGCGCAGGCGCGAGGCCTGGATGATGACGTCGACCGATCCCGCGATGATTTCGCGCACGGTCTTGGCCGGCAGCGTATAGCCGCCCATGGCGATCATCGACTCCATGCGGCTCAGGCACTCGCGCGGCGTGTTGGCGTGGATCGTTCCCATGGATCCGTCGTGACCGGTGTTCATCGCCTGGAGCAGGTCGAAGACTTCCGGTCCGCGCACTTCGCCGACGATGATGCGTTCCGGACGCATGCGCAGGCAGTTCTTGATGAGATCGCGCATGGTGATCTCGCCCTCGCCCTCGATGTTCGGCGGGCGGGTTTCGAGACGAACGACGTGCGGCTGCTGCAGTTGCAGTTCGGCCGAGTCCTCGCAGGTGATGATGCGCTCGTCGCCGTCGATATAGCGCGTCAAACAGTTGAGCAGCGTCGTCTTGCCGGAGCCGGTGCCGCCGGAAATGACGATGTTGCAGCGGACGCGGCCGATGATCTGCAGGAGGGTCGCGCCCTCCGGGGTGATCGAGCCGAAGCGGACGAGCTGCTCCAGCGTCAGCTTGTCCTTCTTGAACTTGCGGATCGTCAGCGCCGTTCCGTCGATCGCCAGCGGCGGCGCGATGACGTTGACGCGCGATCCGTCCGGCAGGCGCGCGTCGCAGATCGGACTCGATTCGTCGACACGGCGGCCGACCTGGCTGACGATGCGCTGACAGATCGACAGGAGCTGCGCATTGTCGCGGAAACGGATGTCGGATTCCTCGACCTTGCCGGCGACTTCGATGAAGGTCTGGCCGGCGCCATTGACCATGATATCGGCAATGTCGTCGCGCGCCAGCAGCGGCTCGAGCGGGCCGTAGCCGAGCACGTCGTTGCAGATGTCGTCGAGCAGTTCCTCCTGCTCGGCGATCGACATTGCGAAATTCTTGATGGTGATGATGTCGTTGACGATGTCGCGGATTTCCTCGCGCGCGCTTTCCGTATCGAGCTTGGCGAGCTGCGACAGGTCGATCGTGTCGATCAGCGCCGAGAAGACCTGCGACTTCGTCGAGTAATAGTCCTCCGCCCGCGGCGAACGCCGGCGTGCGGGCGGAGCGGCGGGTGCGGCTGGCTGGGGACGGGGAGCGGGAGCCGAGGGCTCGCTCGGAGCCGGCGCAGCCGCCGGACGCTCCATGACCGCCGACTGCGCGGCCGGCATCGAGGGCGGAACAACAGCAGCTTTCCCGCCCGTCTTGCCAAACCCTTCATTTCCGCGTTTGCCAAACATCATTTCAATCCGGTTGCTTCATCGATCCTTTGATGCGGGAATGCCTATTTCCGGCCAAGCCTCGCCAGGACCTTTCCAAGACTGCCCGTGCGCGCCTTCTTGATGGTGGCGCGGCCGGTCAGGAGATGGGCGAGTTGTGAGAAAGTTTCGGCAGCGGGCGATTTCCTGTCGATCTCGGCGATCATGCGTCCGCTGTTGGCGGCATTGCCGAAAAGGACCGCGTCGAAAGGAATGATCGCGGCCGCCTCGACCTCGAGCGATTCGCAGAATTCGTTCGGGGCGATCTCCGGTCGCTTGGGCATGCCCACCTGGTTGAGGACAAGATGCGGCGCCTTGTCGTTCGGCCGAAGCTTCTTCAGTGCATCGAGCAGGTTCTTGGCGTTCCGGAGATTGGCGAGATCCGGGACGGCGGTGATCACCACCTCGTCGGCTTCCGCAAGCACGGAACGGGTCCAGTCCGTCCAGCCATGCGGAACGTCGAGCACGGAGACCGGGGCGCTGCGCTGCAGGATTTCCAGGATCGGCTGGAAGGCGCCGGCCTCGAAATCGTAAGCGCGGTCCAGCATGGAGGGCGCAGCGAGCATCGACAGGTGCTCGGAACATGTGGTCAACAGGCGATCGAGAAACACCTCGTCCAGCCGCTCCGGTGCGGAGACCGCCTCGGCGATGCCCTGCGGCGGGTCCTGGTCGAAATCGATATTGGCGGTGCCGTAAGGCAGATCGAGATCGGCGAGGATGGTCTCCGTCGAGAAAAGGTTAGAAATGCCCCAGGCGCAGTTATGCGCGATCACCGACGAGCCGCAGCCGCCCTTGGCGCCGATGAAGGCGAGGCTCCGCCCGACCGGCTCGGCCTCCGGATCGACGAAGATCGCCGAAACCGCCGAGAGAATGTCCGCCATCGTCACCGGCGCGACCATATATTCGGAAATGCCGTTGCGGATGAGTTCGCGGTAGAGCGCTATATCGTTGTGGCGGCCGATGATGACGACCTTGGTGCTCGGATCGCAGACCTCCGCCAGCGGCGCCAGTTCCGTAAGCAGCGACCTCGGCTCCGTCGCGGTCTCCAGAATGATCAGGTTCGGGGTCGAGACGCTCGCGAACATGTTCGCGGCGGCGGCGACGCTGCCGCCGGTGATACGCAGGCTGACCTTCGCCATGCGGCGGTCCTGCCCGCAGCGCTCCATGAGGCGCTGCATCGCCTCGCTTTCGCAAAAGGCGTGGATCGAAATGCGGGGCAGCGGTCGAAGCTGGTCGAGATCGCCCGGCCGCGCCGCGTCGGCGTGATCCCCCGCTCCATTGTCGATGCTGTACTCAATCGCGTTCATCTCTTTTCCTCGAATAGCCGCGTCCCGGACGATTGCCGCTTCCGAATTCCTAATTGTCGCGCCAGCTTTCGATCACTTCCGCACGTTGCGCGGCGTCGACGGGCGACATCTGGCGCGGACCGATGAGGTCCGTCGGATTGGCGATCTGGGCGGCTAGGTTGGATTGGGTCGCGCAGCCGAAATTGTAGTAGTTGCGGTTCTGGACGGTGTTGAGCGTGAGGTCCTCGGGCCACTCGCCGCAGGGGCCCGTCTGCGCCGCGATCGCGACATAGCTCAGGCGGATGGGTGCGGCATCGCCGGTGGCGGCGGCCTCGTAGCCGGTTTCGAGCATCCTGTTCGCCGGCACGCCGGTTGCTGCAAGGATGCGCCGAATGTCCTTGCGGAGCACCTGCGCGGCATGGCTGTTGGCCGAACCGCGCGGCAGCATGATCTGGATGACGCCGCTCGATGCATGGCGATATTCGGCGGCAAAGCCGCGGATCACGTCGCGCGTGCCCTGGGTCAGTTGCCGGTCGCCGGATGCAACCGGAATGTCGATCGTGTGCTCCGCCTCGGCGAGCACGATCGGGTGCCTGGTGCGGTAGTCGTCGGGTATGGCGCCGGTCGCCTGGTCGTCCCTGATGCCGCAGCCTGCAAGCAGGCCGGCAAGGATCGCCAGGGCGGCCAGCCGGACGGTCGTGCGGGTCGGGGACATGGGCTTAGGCCTTTCCAAACGGTTTTGTGCTGCGTCCTGGTTTCTCATGTCCCGACCTATTTGTAGATGAAGCCGACATTGCCGTGGTAGCGGCCCGCGGGCGCCTGAGCTTCCGGACGTCCGTAGATCCTGTTGACGCGGCCGAGGAAGAAGCTGTCGAGATCGTTGGCCGGATTGAAATTATCGTCGGGCCTGGACAGCGCGCTGCGGGCGACCGGCCGCACCAGATAGGGCGTGGCGATGATCACGAGCTCCGTCTCGTTGCGCTGAAAGTCCTTGCTGCGGAACAGGGTGCCCAGAATCGGAATCTTCGAGGCGCCGGGCACGCCCGAAAGAGCCTGGCGGATATTGTCCTGCACTAGGCCGGCAATGACGATCGAGCCGCCCGACGGCAGTTCGACGCTGGTCGAAGCTTCCCGCCGACGGATGCCGAGGAAGGTGTTTCCGGGAATGCCCGGGTTAGCGCTTCCCCAGTTGTTGCCAGTGACGACCGAGCCCTCATAGGTCGGCTCCGATACATTGGTTTCAATCTGCAGGCTTATCCGACCCGCACCAAGAACGACCGGTTTGAAATTCAACCGAATGCCGTATTCAACGTCGTTCACCTCACGCTCAACCGTTGGAGAACCGGTGTCGTCGTCGGCCTTGACTTCCTGTATTCCCGCAAGCCGGAATTCACCGCCCACATAGAACTTCGCCTCCTGACCGGAGATCGCCGTGAGGCTGGGTTCGGCAAGCGTGCGCATGACACCCGCCTGCTCCATCGCATTCATGTAGCTCGCAATGGTCGTCCCGCCGATCGAACCGCGAATCGTGGCGTTGGCGAACAAGCTGACCGCATCTCCCAGGTTGGCCGGGTTGCGAAAGCCGATGCCGCTTTCACCGTCCGAGACCCGGCCATTGAACCCAAGCTGCTTCAGCACCTGGCGGCTCACTTCGGCGACGGTGACCTTCAAGGTCACCTGGTCCTCGCCCTCGATCGTCAGCAGATTGACGATCTGCGAGGTCTGGCGGTCTTCGGCGAAAATATCCGCATCGCCATTGGTGCCCTGCGCGGTGATGTTGCGGGTGGTCGCTTCGCCGCCCTTGAGGAAGGCGCGCGCGAGGTCGATGGCCCTGTTGGAATCGAGCGGCGTGCGCACGGTGCCGGTCAGGACGACGTTGTCGGAGACGATTTCAACCTTGATGTCGGAGTCCGGAATGAAACGGTGCAGGTTCGCCTCGAGGCCTGCGACGTCGCGCTCGACGGCGATCTCGAGGCTGACGATTTCCTCGCCATTCGGGCCGAAGACGAAGATGTTCGTCTGGCCGACGGCCTTGCCGAACAGATAGATGCGGCGCGAGGTGCGGGTGATGGCATCGGCGAGCGTGGGATCGGCGACGAGGATGTCATGCGCATCGGTCGGGAGATCGACGACCACCGCCTTGTTAAGGCCGAGATTGACTTTCTTTTTCACCCCCGGCCCGCTTTCGCCGATCCGGACGACCGAGGAAGCAGCGGCTTCCGCGGTCGGAACGCTCGGCAGCGTCATGCCCGAAAATGTGAGGCAGAAAGACAGGCAAGCCGCGACAGACGCCCGAAATTTATTTGCATCCCGTTTCACGTTGCGCCCCACTCGATCCTATCTCTGGTTCTGGACGGCGCCATCGGTCTTGACGATGGAGCCCGACTTGATGACCTGTATGCTCGGCTGACCGTCGCCGCTGAGCAGGTAGTCGGCCGCGACGGTGTCCGGTTCCTGAGCGTCGGCGACGCTGCGCAGCGCCAGCGATATGCGCTCGGCCATCTGCTGGGCGACGGTCATCACCTTCGATTGCTCCGGGGTCAGTTCGAGCGTTGCCGTGGTGCCGAGGACCGATTTCGAACCGTCTTCCTTCACTTCCACCTGCTGGTCGATCGCCAGCACCCGGACGTTGCTGAGCACCGTTTCGGTCAGGTAGAGCCCATTGCCTTCGGACTTGCGCACCATGATGACGTCGACCCGGTCGTTCGGCAGGATGAAGCCGCCGGCGCCGGTTGCGACCGTGATCTCGGTCGCGACGGCCCGTTTTCCGGCGGGCAGCAGCGACGACATGATGCGGTTGGAAGCGTCGGCGATCTTTTCCGGCCGAACCGGTTCGCCATTGAAGATCGGCAGGCGCACCACGGCGCCGGAGAGATCGTCGACCGCCGCCGGCCGGTTCTCCTCAGTGATCATGCCCTCGGCAATATTGTCCTTCGGCCAGGCCATCCAATGAATGGACTCGGCCCCGAGCCGCGCACCCACCGGCAGGCTCTTGCTGGCAACGAGCACATTGATGGTCGGTTCCCGTTCGATGACGGGCGCGGCGATCTGCGGTGCCCGGCCGCGGGTGAGCTTCATGGCGAGCAGCCCGGCCATTGCCGCCGAGCCGACGGCCACCGCCAGTATAATGATGCGCACCGGTTTCATGATCTTTCTCAAGCCCCTAAGAATCCCGTGGGCCAGATTGATCAGCAATTGGTGTAATTATGGTTAACGAGCTGCTTATATAGATGGTTAACAAACACAGATGGGTCCATCCCGCCGTAAGCTCGCAAAAGGCGCCCGCGATTATTGCGCGAAGGCAAGCTGCATCAGCGGTGAGGTCGGGTAGGCGGCGTAACCACCGAGCGCGATCGCGATGCCATAGGGAATTTTCTTCGCCGTGAGCAGCAGGCGCGGCACGGGAATTCCAACGGTCAGGATCGCGTCTTCCTTCGTGCGTAAAAGGAGAACGATGAGCGTCAGCAGACCGCCAAAGATCGAAACATATGTGAGGAATGAGACGAGCGATGGGTTCAGCCCGAACCAGACGGCGCTCGCAGTCAAGAGCTTGGCGTCACCTCCGCCCATGACGTTCACCGCAAAAAGGCAGAAACAGACGGCAAAGACCAATACCGCTGCGACTACGTGAAGGCCGATTTGGACTGTGTCCAATCCCGCCAGCGGCGCGACGATAATGAAAGCGCCAAACAGAACCGCGGGGATGCGATTCGGGATCGTCATCGTGAACAAATCCGAGAATGCAGCCACCGCTAGGCAAAAAGGAAATACTACGAAAATGGTCGCCGGTATCATTGCCAACCCGTCCCGCGTTCAAAAAGCCGCGCCTCATGCGGGGCGCGGCTTCTCAATAGAGGTAGTTAACTTGACAGCTCACTGAGCCGTGTAATCAAGTTCCTTGGAGATCTCAGTAAACTGCTTGTCAAGCGCATCGCCGAGCATCCCTGCACCCGTGATCAAAGCGACCGAGATCAGAGCGGCGATCAGGCCGTATTCGATGGCGGTTGCACCGGATTCGTCTTTCAGCAGGCGAGCGAAAATGGTCTTCATGGGAGTTCTCCTAACTTCACTTGTTGTCAGCACTTCCGCCAACTGTTGCCGTTGATCGGATGACGCTGACATTAGCGGGGGCCACTTGCCATCCGCTTAAGGAATCCGGTTAGCATCGCGTTAATGGGCGGCCCCTCTTTCTTGGGTAAATGTTCCGGAACGGGATGCGGTAAATTGCGCCGGACAGGCGTAACCATTCGTTCACCAAAAGGCGCCAAGATGCGGGCCATCACTCGCCACCGGGAAGCGCCATGAAAACGTCTCTTGCGGCCAGCCGTGCCGCCACGCTTGCACTGACAATCGCCGGCCTTCTTGCGGTCTCCGCTCCGGATCGCGCGAGTGCGGCCGAGGAGGTAATGCGCGTCTATATGGATCACGCGCGCGTCTTGAAACTGGACCGGCCGGTCAGCAAGGTGATCATCGGCAATTCCGATGTCGCGGATGCAACCGTTGCCGATGCAAAGACGATCGTGCTGACGGGGCGCAGTTTCGGCACGACCAACCTCGTCATCCTCGATCAGGACGGCAACGCCATCGTCGACGAGCGGGTTCTCGTGTCGATCGACGAAGGCAACACGCTCCGCGTCTACAAGCAGACCGCGCGCACCGTCTATTCCTGTTCGCCCAATTGCGAACGCCACGTCGAGCGCCAGGCGACCGCTTCGACCAGCGATTGAAAATTCAGAGACCACTAAAATTCTTCGGGTCGACGCAAACGAATTCTCAACAGTCGCGGCTTAATCTCACGCCGATCGATCGCACAGGCGCGGGATGCCGGCGGATGCGCATGCATTTCAAACTTCCCGAACCGCACGCGACATGATGGAACGGCGCAATGTCGACAGAAACGAAAGCATGCCTGCGCAAGCGCGCACGACGCAATCTCTTTCCCCGTTTCCTTGGCGACAGGAAGGGCGCGACGGCGATCGAGTTCGCCGTCCTCGCCTTGCCCTTCTTCCTCGTCGTCTTCGCGTCGATCGAGACATTCGTCGCCTTTGCCGGGGAGCAATTGCTGGCGAACGCGACCGATACGCTGGCGCGCAAGATCCGCACCGGCGAGATCACCTTCAACCAGGGCAAGGCGACGGACATGACCGAGGCGGAGTTCCGCCGGGCCTTTTGCGACGAAATCTCCATCCTGATGACCTGTTCCTCGACCGAGGCCAGCCAGCCGCAAAAGCTCTTCCTTGACATCCGCGAGATCACGGATCTGGCAACGATCCCGGCAGCGGTGCCGCGGGTCGGTTCCTCCTCGTCATCCGACCTCGATACCAGCGGCTTCCGCTTCGCTCCAGGCGGTGCGGCAAGCTTTACCATGGTGCGCGCCTATTATCGCTGGGAAGTCATCACCGATCTCGTCCGGCCCTATATCACCAATCTGCGCCCCGCCGGCACGAGCATGCCGCGGGATTTCCTGATGGTCGCCACCACGACTTTCCGAAACGAGAACTATTGAGGACGCCATGAGTCGGTCGGATAGATCTTCTTTCACCCGGCGCGTTTTCGGACCGCTCTCGTTCCGATCCGTTTCGTTTGAGCCTTTGGCGCGGTTCTTCCGCGACCGGCGCGGCGTCGGCGCGGTGGAATTCGCGATCGTTGCCCCGCTTCTGATCATGACCTATATCGGCGCCTTCGAGCTCTCGCTCGGCTTCACCGTGCTGCGCAAGGTCGCACGCGCCTCGAGCGCCGTCGCCGATATCGTCAGCCAGAAACAGGATGTCGACAAGGTCTTCCTCGATGGGATGAAAAAAGTCGCCGAAAGCATCCTAGCCCCCTACGAGAGCTCGAACTTCACGCTGAAGATCACCGGCATTCAGGTCACCGGAACCACCACCGGCAAGGTCGTATGGTCGCGCGACCAGGCCGGCGGCACGCCCTATTCCGCCAACTCCACCACCACGGTCCCGGCGGACCTCGAAGCCGTGAACGCCTTCGTCGTACGGACCGAGCTCGTCGTGCCGCACAAGCTCCTGCTCTTTGCGCCGAATCTCAACAGCACCATAAGCACCATCGACCTTTCCAAGACGGCCTATTACCGCCAGCGCTTCGGCACGACGATCGCCTGCACGAATTGCTGATCCGACGCGACGCCGGCGCCATCCGCGTCCGGCTCAATTGCATTGGACGAGCCGGCACGCTATCTCTGCCGCAATGCGCGGTTTGTCTTCGCGCGCGGTTCCCAAGCAGACTTGCGTTGGCAAGCCAACGCTTCACCCGCTTAGCTCTTTGTTTAACGCAGGTTCTTTTCGGAAAACCGTGTAACACTCTTCCGAACCCTGCTTAGGTGTCTCATGGCGCGTGCTTTTCTCTTCGTCCTCGACTCTTTCGGCATCGGCGGCGCGCCGGACGCGGAGGCCTTCGGCGATCTCGGCGCCGACACGCTCGGGCACATCGCGGAATTCTGCGCCGCCGGCGCCGGCGATCGCGTGGGCCTGCGCGAAGGCCCGTTGCATCTTCCGAACATGTCGGCGCTCGGCCTGCTTCACGCGGCCAGGCTCGCGACCGGACGGCTTCCGGCCGGCATGCCGGTGCCGGAACGGGTCTATGGCGTCTATGGCGCGGCAAGCGAGGTCTCGCGTGGCAAGGATACCCCCTCCGGCCACTGGGAGCTTGCCGGCACGCCGGTGAAGTTCGACTGGGGATATTTTCCGGCGGAAGGCGATGCCTTTCCGCCCGAACTCGTGGAAGAGATCTGCCGCGAGGGCGATGTTGCGGGCATCCTCGGCAATTGCCACGCGTCCGGCACCGAGATCATCGCCCGGCTCGGCGAAGAGCACATGCGCACGGGCAAGCCGATCTGCTACACATCCTCGGACTCGGTCTTCCAGATCGCGGCCCATGAACAGAGTTTCGGTCTGGAGCGGCTCCTCGAGCTCTGCCAGGCCGTTCGCCGGCTCGTCGACGACTACAATATCGGCCGGGTCATTGCCCGCCCCTTCGTCGGCGACAATCCCGGCAATTTCATTCGTACCGGCAACCGCCGCGACTATTCGGTGTTGCCGCCGGAGCCGACGATCCTCGATCGGCTGAAGGGGGCTGGCCGGACGGTGCATGCGATCGGCAAGATCGGCGATATCTTCGCGCATCAGGGCGTGACCAGGCTTACCAAGGCCAATGGCAATATGGCGCTTTTCGATGCCAGCCTCGCGGCCATCGAGGAGGCGGAAGACGGCGACCTCGTCTTCACCAATTTCGTCGATTTCGACATGCTCTACGGCCATCGCCGCGACGTGCCTGGCTATGCCGCGGCGCTCGAGGCCTTCGACGCGCGCCTGCCCGACCTAGACCGTCGCCTGAAGCCGGGCGACATTGTCATCCTCACCGCCGACCACGGCTGCGATCCGACCTGGCGCGGCACCGACCACACGCGCGAGCGCGTGCCGGTGTTGATGTTCGGACCGTCGCTCAGGAGCCGCTCCTTCGGCATCGCCAACAGTTTCGCCCATATCGGCGAAACAGTTGCCAGACATCTCGGCATCGCGCCGGGCGCGCATGGGAGAAGCCTTATTTGACTGCACACCTGAAGAAAGCCGAGCTGCATTGCCACATCGAAGGCGCCACGCCGCCGGAACTCGCATTGCGGCAGGCAAGGAAATACGGAATCGATATTGGCGGCATCATCCGCGACAACGCCTATGTCTGGGACGATTTCACCAGCTTCGTGAAATGCTACGATGCCGTCGCCTCGCTCTTCCGCACCGAGGGCGACTATGCGCTTCTCGCCGAAACCTACCTGACGGAACTTGCCGAAGCCGGAACGATCTATAGCGAGATCATCGTCTCGCCCGATCACGGCAACACGATCGGACTCGGTGCCGATGCCTATATCGAGGGGCTGGCGGCGGGCATGGAAGCCGCCCGGGCAAAGACCGGTATCGAGTCGCGCATGCTGATCACCGGCATTCGCCATCTCGGGCCGGAATCGGTGGTGAAAACCGCGGAATATGCGGCGATGCGCCGCCACCCGCTCGTCACGGGCTTCAATCTCGCCGGCGAAGAGCGCATGCACAGCGTCGCCGAATTCGCCCGCGCCTTCGACGTCGTGCGTGATGCCGGTCTCGGGCTCACCATTCATGCCGGCGAACTTTCCGGCGCCTTCAGCGTGCGCGATGCGCTCGACCATGTGCGCCCGTCGCGCATCAGCCACGGTGTCAGAGCGATCGAGGATGGCGATCTCGTCAATCGCCTGGCCGAGGAAGGCGTGGTGCTGGAGGTCTGCCCCGGCTCCAACATCGCGCTCAGCGTCTTCCCGGATTTCGCCTCGCACCCCTTGCGCCCGCTTTTTGAGGCCGGCGTCCGCGTGACGCTCAATTCCGACGACCCGCCCTTCTTTCACACTTCTCTTGCCCAGGAATACGAGATCGCCGCCCATGTGATGCGTTTCGACGACAGCGAGATCGACCGGATGACGAGGACGGCCATCGAGGCGGCCTTCGTCGACGAGCCGACAAGGGAGCGATTGCTCGCCGCCTTGCACGTCTGAAAACTCCCCGAAGGTCAAGCGTCCGGGAGGATCCTTCCCTGCTCCGCTGAAGCAATCGCCCGGCCTTCGGCATCGAAGCGATGCGTGGCCCCGATCACCGGGGTAGCGTAGACGATCTCATCGGGCTCATAGCGGTGCTCACCAAAGAGGCGCACGGTGAGCGGGCCGACCTTTTCGGTTTCGAGATAGACGATGGTGTCCGCGCCGAGATGTTCGACATGGACGACCTTGCCCGTCCAGTCGCCACGCTCGCGCGAGAGGCCGATATGTTCGGGGCGGATGCCGACCGTCTTTGCCGACGCGTCGCCAAAGCGCTCGCCCTCGATGAAATTCATCTGCGGCGAGCCGATGAAGCCGGCGACGAAAAGGTTTGCGGGGCGGTTGTAGAGTTCCATCGGCGAGCCGACTTGTTCGATGCGGCCGGCACTCAGAACGACGATCTTGTCGGCAAGGGTCATCGCCTCGACCTGGTCGTGGGTGACATAGATCATCGTCGCCTTGAGGCTGCGATGCAGCCGGGCAATCTCCAGCCGGGTGTTGACGCGCAGCGCCGCGTCGAGATTCGAGAGCGGCTCGTCGAAGAGGAACAGTTTCGGCTCGCGCACGATCGCGCGGCCGATCGCCACGCGCTGGCGCTGGCCGCCGGAAAGCTCGGCCGGGCGCCGAGCGAGATAGGGCTCCAGCGACAGCATGCCGGCGGCCTTGGCGACCTTATCGTCGATCTCGGCTCTCGGTACGCCGGCCTGCTTCAGCCCGAGGCCCATATTGTCCTTCACCGTCAGGTGCGGATAGAGCGCATAGGACTGGAAGACCATGGCGATGCCGCGCTTGGCGGGCGCGACATGGCCGACCTCGTCGCCGTCGATCCGGACGCTGCCCGAGCTAGCGTCCTCGAGGCCGGCGATGGTGCGCAGGAGGGTCGATTTCCCGCAACCCGAGGGGCCGACGAAGATGACGAACTCGCCGTCCTTCACTTCCAGGTCGATGCCCTTCAGCACCTCATGGCCGCCGAAGGCCTTGCGGATGGATTTCAGTTGCAATGATCCCACGTTTCGCCCCTCTTGGCTTAGAGCGGGATGCGCTCACATACTTTCGCGCGGCCGCTCTATCTGTTTTTGTTGCCGACGTCAGGTGATTCCACCTGACTGCAAATGCTCTAAAGCTTGACCGGTCTGCCGGTGCGCACGCTTTCGTCCGCCGCCAGGCAGATTTTCAGCGACTGCACCGCATCGTCCATGTGCCGGTCGAGATCGATGTCTTCGCGGATGGCCCTGAGCACGAAGGCCTGCTCGCGATCGCAGAGTTCCTGGTGACCGGGCTCGCCCTCCATCCGCAGGTCCTCGTCGGGCCTGAGGAAACGGGCGTCCGGTCCGGTCGCGGCACTGTGCAGGCGGATGACGGCGGTCTTGGTATGCGTATCGATATCGTCGGACTTGGCGTTCTGGTCCATGACGATCGACACCGAGCCGTTCGGCGAGATCACGTCCTTCACGAAGAAGGCGGTCTCGGAGATCATCGGGCCCCAGCCGGCCTCGTACCAGCCGACCGAACCGTCGTCGAAAATGACCTGCAGCTGGCCGTAATTGTACATGTCGGCGGCGATCTCGTCCGAAAGCCTCAGGCCCATGCCGCGCACCTCGACGGGTTTCGCGTCGGTGATCTGGCACATGACGTCCACATAGTGGACGCCGCAGTCGACGATCGGCGGCGTGGTCTGCATCAGCGACTTGTGCGTCGCCCAGGTCGCGCCGCTCGATTGCTGGTTCAGGTTCATGCGGAACACGTAGGGCGGTCCGAGCTTGCGCGCCTCGGCGATCAACCGCATCCAGGAGGGATGGTGCCGGAGGATGTAGCCGACGATCAGCTTGCGGCCATTGGCGCGGGCGCAGGCGACCACGCGTTCGGCATCGGCGACCGTGGTTGCCAGCGGCTTCTCGACGAAGACGTGGCAGCCGGCCTCCATCGCCGTCACCGCATAGGCCGCATGGCTGTCCGAATAGGTGTTGATCGAGCAGAGCTCCGGTCTGAATTCGAGAAGCGCTTCCGGGAAGGACGTGCGGTACTCGTAGCCGGCCAAGGATCCCGGCAGCTCGCCCTTCGAGCGGTTGACGAGGCTGGCGATCTCGAAGCCGGGATTGGCGTGATAGGCAAGCGCATGGCTCAGGCCCATATTGCCGAGGCCGGCGACGAGGACGCGGATCGGGGTTGCGGAAGAGGTCATTTGACTGCTCCTGCCGTGATGCCGCGGATCAACTGCCGCGAGAAGATGACGTAGAGGACGAGCACCGGGAAGATCGCCAGCGACAGCGCCGAGAGCACGGCGTTCCAGTTGGTGACGAACTGGCCGATGAAGATCTGCGAGCCGAGCGTGATCGTCTTCGTCGATTCGGCCGGCGCGAGGATCAGCGGGAACCAGAGGTCGTTCCAGATCGGGATCATGGTGAAGACGGCGACCGTCGCCATGGCCGGCCGTATCAGCGGCAGCACCAGCTGGAAGAAGATCGCATATTCGGAAAGCCCGTCTATACGCCCGGCATTCTTCAGGTCGTCGGAAACCGTGCGCATGAATTCCGACAGGATGAAGACCGCGAGCGGCAGGCCCTGCGCCGTATAGACGAGGATCAGCGCCGTCAGCGTGTTGACGAGGTTGGTCGCCACCATGCCCTGCAGGATCGCCACCGTGCCGAGCCGGATCGGGATCATGATGCCGAGCGCGAGATAGAGCCCCATCAGCGTATTGCCGCGGAAACGGTATTCCGACAGCGCGAAGGCGGCCATGGCGCCGAAGAGGAGCACCAGCGCGATCGAGACGACCGTGACGACGACGCTGTTCTGGAAATAGCCGATGAAATCGCCCTGCTTCAGCACCGTCTCGTAGCCGATCAGGCTGAACGTCTCTGGCGTCGGTACCGCAAGGGGCTCGCGGAAGATCGCATTGCGGCTCTTGAACGAGTTGGCGATCGTCAGGAACACCGGAAAGAGCGCGACCAGCGTATAGGCGATCAGCGCGACGTGGACGGCGCCGGTGCGGGCGAGGGAGCTACGTGCTTTCGACATTCCGGTCCTCCTCAGAACTGATAGCGGCGCATGCGGCGCTGGATGACGAAGAGGTAGAGCGAGACGCCGGCGAGAATGATCAGGAACATCACCGTTGCGATCGTCGCGCCCATCGAGCGGTCGCCGAGCTGGAGCTGGAAACCGAAGAAGGTGCGGTAGAGCAGCGTGCCGAGAATGTCCGTTGATCCGTTGGGTCCGGCGAGCGCGCCCTGCACCGTGTAGATCAGGTCGAAGGCGTTGAAGTTGCCGACGAAGGTGAGGATGGAGACGATGCCGATCGCCGGCAGGATCAAGGGCAGCTTGATCTTCCAGAACTGGCTCCAGCCGGTAACGCCGTCGAGCTCGGCCGCCTCGATCACCTCGTCGGGAATGTTGAGCAGCGCCGCATAGATCAGCATCATCGGTATGCCGATATATTGCCAGACCGAGATCAGCGAAACGGCGATCAGCGCCGAATCGGGCCGGCCCAGCCAGGGAGCGAACAGCCATTTGAGGCCGACGAGATCCATGAGATAGGGGGCGACGCCCCAGATTGGCGAGAGGATCAGTTTCCAGATGAAGCCGACGATGACGAAGGACAAAAGCGTCGGCAGGAAGATCGCGGTGCGGTAAAAGGCGCTGAAGCGCAGCTTCGGCACCGACAGCATGGCGGCGAGCGCAATGCCGATCGGGTTCTGCACGGCCATGTGGATCAGGAAGAAGATGACGTTGTTCCGGAGCGCGTTCCAGAAATCCGCGGCCCAGCGCGGGTCGCCGAAGAGCACGTTGAAATTGCCGAGGCCCACGAAGGTATATTCCCCGTCGACCGTGTTGAAGAAGGACTGGCGCAGCGTCTCAATGAGCGGCAGGATCATCACCGCCGTGTAGATGAGAAGCGCCGGCGTGAGGAAGACGAGGATGTGCCAGCGCCGCGGGCGCTTCAACTCACCGACATCCATCATGATCTCGCGTTTGTTCATCGGCCTCTGGCCCGTTCTAACCGGCTTGCGCGTGGCGCAGCCTCGATGTCGTTCGAAATGGGCGCATTCGTCCGCGCCTCGTCCATGGCGCCGCCGCGGCTTGGAAATGCCGGCCATGCCGCATTCCTGTCCGCTCAAGTCCGGCCCTGCCGGATATCTCGATACCGATGGCGGCGTCGCTCACCGAGCGAAAATCCGTGCTCGCGCGGGAGCGAAAGCGGGGCGCGAAGCCGCGCCCCCTTCGGGCTTACTTTGCCGGCTTATACCAGCTTTCAAGCCCTTCCTGCAGCTTCTTGGCCGCCTCTTCCGGCGTCTCGGTGCCGTTGATGACGTTTGCCGACGCCACCCAGGTCTCGTTCTCGAGGTTAGGAGTGCCGCGCGAGAGGATCTGATAGGTCGAGCGAATGGTTGACTTGCACTTCTCGCGCCAGGAGACGAATTCCTGGGCGAGCGGATCGCTCATCTTCACCGCAGTCGAGTTCAGGCTGAAGAAGCCCGGCAGGGCATTGGCGTAGATGTCCGCGAATTCCGGCGAGGCGACCCAGGTGAGGAAGGTCTTGGCGGCGTCCGCATTCGGGCTCTTGGCATTGAGGCCGATGCCGATGTCGTTGTGGTCGGAGATGTAGCAGGTGTCGCCGGCATTCTTCACCGGCGGCGGGAAGGCACCCATCTTGAAGTCTGCCTGTGCGTTGAAACCGGAAATTTCCCAGGACCCGGCCGGATAGATCGCGGCGCGCCCGAGCGTGAAGAGATTCTGG
Organism: Ensifer sp. LCM 4579; assembly: GCF_001854885.1. Taxonomy (GTDB): domain Bacteria; phylum Pseudomonadota; class Alphaproteobacteria; order Rhizobiales; family Rhizobiaceae; genus Sinorhizobium. Next base: position 57,923 of record NZ_MDDV01000010.1, read on the forward strand.
CTGTCCGGATAGGTCTGCGCCTCGAAGCCGTCGCCGAGATAGTCCTTCCACTTGGCGAGCACGCGATAGGGCTCGACCCAGGGCTCGTCGGTGAGCTTCTGCTCGCCCTTGATCAGCGCCAGACGACCTTCCTCGCCCTTCCAGTAGTTCGGGCCGATATTCTGGTAGCCCATGGTCGCGGCTTCCCAGAGATCCTTGGTGCCCATCGCCATCGGGATATAGTTGCCGTCCTCCTTGATCTTGTCGAGCACGGCGAAGAATTCCGCCTCGGTCGTCGGCACCGTGAGGCCGAGTTGATCGAAGGCATCCTTGTTGTAGATGAAGCCGTGGATGACCGAGGCCATCGGAACGCAGAAGGTCGTCTTGCCGTCGTCGGTCGTCCAGGCGGACTTGGCGACGTCGGAGAAGTTCTCCATGCCGGCGAGGCCGGTCAGGTCGGCGAGGTGCTTCTTGTTGTAGAGCTCGAGCGATGCGTCGAATGGGCGGCAGGTGATGAGATCGCCCGCCGATCCGGCGTCGAGTTTGGCATTGAGGGCGGCGTTATACTCGGTCGGGGCGGAAGGCGAAAAGACGACCTTGATACCGGGGTTCTTCGCCTCGAAGGCCGGAATCAGCTTCTCCTGCCAGATCGCCAGGTCGTCATTGCGCCAGCTCTCGATGGTCAGCGTTGTGTCCTCAGCCTGCGCAAGCCCGGCGGAGCCGAGAATGCTCGATGCAAGCAGCAGGCCTTTCATTGTCGTGCGGGTCATTCAGGTTCTCCCTCTTATAGGCGCCGTCGCGGGCGCGGTTTTGGATCCCAGTTTCACGTCTGCGAGACGACCGCGATCGCCTTGCGCAAATTCTGATCGGCCGTCGCGAGTGCCGCTTCGGCTTGCTCCATGTTCTTCGCCCCGGAGCCAAGCAGGATCGCCAGCTTCACCGAGCCGGAGGCGGCGTCGACCAGCCGTCCCGCCTCGTCGGCGCTGACGCCGGTGATATCGGAGACGATCCGGATGGCGCGGCCGCGCAGCTTGATATTGTCGGCGCGCAGATTGACCATGTGTCCGTCGAGCACATGGCCGAGACGGATGCCGACAAGCGTCGAAAACATGTTGAGGGCGATCTTCTGTGCCGTGCCGGCGCCCATGCGCGTCGAACCGGAGACGACCTCCGGCGGCGTCTGCAACAGGATCGAGACATCGGCGGTTTCGAATAAGGGGGCGCCGCTGTTATTGGCGACCGCGACGACCTTGGCACCGCACTTCCGCGCCTCGTCCGCGGCGGCGAGCGCATAAGGGGTCGATCCGCTGGCGGAAATGGATATCAGGCAATCGCCGGCCGAAATGCCGGTCGCGCGGACATCGCGGCGTGCCAGCTCCGTGTCATCCTCATAGCCGCCGGCGAGATCGCCGAGGCTGGCGGTGCCGCCGGCAAGGAGGATGACGATCTGGTCCTTGGCTATGCCATAAGTCCCCGGCAGTTCCAGCGCATCGGCCATGGCCATCAGTCCTGAACTTCCCGCACCCGCATAGGCGAGCCGCCCGCCGGCGGAAAGCGCATCGGCAGCCAGCGCAGCCGCGGCTGCGATGGGCTCAAACGCCTCCTCGACGGCTTTCGCCGCCGCCTGCTGCCCGTCGGCGAGCAGGCGAAGCGCAAGTACCGGATGCATCAGGTCCAGATCCTTGGCCTTGTCGTCGCGCTCTTCGGTCTTCGCTGCCGGCATCGTTTTGTTCTCCTCTTCCCGAATTAATGCCAAAAAAATACCAATTGTCTAGCAGAAAATTTAACTTTTACCCCATCAGGGCGTGGCGCACAGAAAAAAGCCGTGCAAAAGCAACGCATTGCGCCGAAATTCAGACTTGGCTCGAAATCGTGCTTGGTTAATGGTATTTTTTTGGTATCTTTAGGTCCGGAGGTGCCCATGACATCCTATCTCATCGGAATCGACGGCGGCGGAACCAGCTGCCGGGCGGCGGTTGCAGGCCCGGACGGCCGTATTCTCGGCCGCGGAAAGTCCGGTGCCGCCAATATTCTCACCGATCCGGAAACGGCGCTGCAAAATATTGCCGGAGCGGCGCGTGCAGCTTTCGAAGACGCCGGCCTCGATCCGGCTGGAATCGCTGCGGCGCGGGCGATCGTCGGCGTCGCGGGGCACAATGTCGGCGACGCCGTCCACTACGTGAAGCGGCGGCTGCCCTTCGCGCAGGCCGATATCGAATCCGACGGGCTGATCGCGCTGCAGGGCGCGCTCGGCGACGGCGACGGTGCCGTCGCGATCCTCGGTACCGGCACGATCTACATCGCGCGCCGGGGCGAAGTGGTTGGCTATATCGGCGGCTGGGGCTTCACGATCGGCGACCACGGCAGCGGCGCCCGGATCGGCCACGCGCTTCTGCAGGAGACCCTGCTCGCCTATGACGGCATCCATGCGGCGTCGCCGGTCACGGACTCCGTGCTCCTGGAATTCAACAACGATCCCCGAGATGTGGTCGATTTCGCGCGGCTCGCCAAGCCCGGCGAATTCGGCCGCTATGCCCCGCGTGTCTTCGATTTTGCGGGAAGCGGCGATCCGGTCGCGACACGCCTGTTGAAGGCGGCCGCGACGACGGTGGATGAGGCGCTCGACGTCGTGGTCGCGAGAGGGGCGCAGACGATCTGCCTGCTCGGCGGGCTTGCTTCCCTCTATCGTCCCTGGCTCGCCGAGCGGCACCAGCCGCTCTTCGTGGAAGCCGAGGCTGACGCGCTGACCGGCGCCGTCGCGCTCGCGGCGCAGCGTTTCGGCACGCGGCCGGAGATCGTCGCATGAGCCACGCGCTAGCCGCCATACTGCCGCTCGAAGGCCTGGTATCGGGAGGTGCGGGCCCGCTCTATCTCAAGCTCCGGCAGTCGCTCGAAGAAGCGATCCTGTCGGGCAAGCTCAGTCACGGCGATGCTTTGCCGCCCGAGAGGGATCTCGCCGAATACGCCAATGTCAGCCGCGTGACCGTGCGCAAGGCGGTCGACGACCTCGTGCGTGATGGTCTCCTGGTGCGCCGCCACGGCTCCGGAACCTTCGTCGTGCGACCGGTGTCGCGCGTCGAGCAGTCGCTCTCGCGCCTCACCTCCTTCACCGAGGACATGGCGCGTCGCGGCCTCAATACCCGGGCCGAGTGGCTGGAACGGGGGCTCTTCCATCCTTCGCCCGACGAGATGATGACACTCGGCCTCCCGGCGGACGCGCTGGTCGCCCGCCTCGGTCGCCTGCGTATCGCCGACGACCTGCCGCTCGCGATCGAGCGCGCCTGCGTTTCGGCGGAATTCGTGCCCGACCCGCTCTCCGTCGCCTCGTCGCTCTACGCCGTGCTCGAAAAGGTCAATGCAAGGCCCGTGCGCGCCGTGCAGCGCATCTCCGCCTGCAACATCAAGGACCCGGATGCTTCGATGCTCGGCGTCGCCGTCGGCTCGGCCGGGCTCTCCATTGAGCGGGTCTCCTATCTCTCTTCGGGGCGGGTCGTGGAATTTACCCGATCGCTCTATCGAGGCGACGCCTATGATTTTGTCGCGGAGTTGACGATCCCGGAAAGCTGACCGGCGCCGAAGCGGGATGAGGAAAAGCGTGAGCGGTTTTCCGCCTGCATCCCGCGCTGAACATACAGCGCCGCGCGTCTTTTCAGACGCGCAAAGGTCGCTGTAACGCTTTGAATCTGCGCATCGAGCTTTCCGAAAATCGGGTACGATTTTCGGGCCGATGCGGTAGCCAAGGAAAGGACTTTGATCATGCAGACCAACATGCGGCGAGAAATCGACGAGATTCCCGAGGCCGCCGCACGATTGCTCGATCGCTCGGCGAAAGCGCTGTCCGCGGCGGGCGCCGCGATTCGCGCCAGAGATCCGGCCTTCCTGGTAACGATCGCCCGCGGATCGTCCGACCACGCGGCGCTCTTCCTCAAATATGCGATCGAACTCACGGCCGGTCGCCCCGTTGCCTCGCTCGGGCCTTCGCTTGCCTCCATCTACGGCGCCGATTTGAAGCTCGGCGGTGCGGCAGCCATCGCCATATCGCAGTCCGGAAAGAGCCCGGACATCGTGGCCATGGCCGAGGCGGCATCGCGGGCCGGCGCCGTCTCGATCGCGCTCACGAACACGCTGCCTTCACCGATCGCCGACGCCTGCAGCCATCCGCTCGATATTCTGGCCGGGCCGGAGATTGCCGTCGCGGCGACCAAATCCTATGTTAACTCGATCGTCGCAGGGCTTGCCGTGCTCGGCGAATGGACGGGCGACCTCGGCTTGAAGCGGGCCGTGGCCGATCTTCCGAACCGCTTTGCCGAAGCGGTGAAGCTCGACTGGCAGGATTTCGCCGCCGAACTCGACGAGGCGGAATCGCTCTATGTGCTCGGCCGCGGGCCAGCGCTGGCGATCGCCAGCGAAGCGGCGCTGAAGTTCAAGGAGACGTCCGGCATGCATGCCGAGGCCTACTCGGCGGCGGAAGTGCTGCATGGACCGGTGGCGCTTGTCGGCGCCCGCTTCCCGGTGCTGGCGCTCGCCGCACGCGATGCCGCCGAAACCTCGGTCGCCGAGATCGCCGACGGCCTGAGCGAGAAGGGCGCCGTCGTGCGTGTCACCTCGGCGTGGGCAGCAAAGGCAAAGCGCCTGCCCTTCGTCGAGACCGGCCACCCGATCACCGACGCGCTGGCGCTGATCCTGCCGTTCTACGGCTTCGTCGAAGCCTGGTCGCGCTCGCGCGGGCTCAATCCCGATGCGCCGGCGAGCCTCAAGAAGGTAACGGAGACACGATGACTGTGAAGAAGAAAATCACCGGCGCGCGGATTTTCGACGGCATCGACTGCCACGATGGCGCCGCGCTCCTGATCGAGGCGGGGCGTGTCAAGACGATCGTCCCCGCAGGGGCTGCCGCCAACGACGCGGAGACGGTCGACGCGCGCGGCCTGCTGCTCGTCCCGGGCTTCATCGACCTGCAGGTCAATGGCGGCGGCGGCGCGCTCTTCAACGAGCAGCCGACGCTCGAAGGCATCCGGCGGATCTGTGCCGCCCATGCACGGTTCGGCACGACGGCATTGCTGCCGACGCTGATCACCGACACCCGTGCCGTAAGGACCGCAGCGATCGAGGCCGGCCTCGAGGCCAGGGCCGCCGCTGTGCCGGGGTTCCTCGGGCTGCATCTCGAGGGGCCGCACCTTTCCCTCACTCGCAAGGGCGCGCATGATCCATCACTGATCCGCCCCATGGAACAGCCGGACCTGGACGAGATGCTGGCCTGCATGAAGGCGCTCGGCTGCCTGATGGTGACGCTTGCCCCGGAAAATGCCACCAAGGAGCAGGTAAAGGCACTGGCCGATGCCGGCGTCGTCGTCAGCCTTGGCCATACGGATGTGGGTTTCGAGACGGCCTGCGCCTATGCCAGAGCAGGCGCGCGCACCGTGACGCACCTCTTCAATGCCATGAGCGGTCTTGGCCACCGTGAGCCCGGCGTCGTCGGTGCGGCGCTGGCGACAGGCACGCTTCATGCGGGAATGATCGCCGACGGCTTCCATGTCGATCCGGCGGCGATGGGCATTGCCATACGCGGCAAGGAGGGGCCGGGGCAGATATTCCTGGTGACCGACGCGATGTCGACGATCGGCACCGAGATGGCGCGCTTTCTCCTGAACGGGCGCGAGATCCTGCGCAAGGATGGACGGCTGACGCTCGCCGACGGCACGCTTGCCGGCGCCGACATCGACATGCTTTCCTCCGCCCGCTTCGTGCACGAAAGACTCGGCCTGCCGATGGAGGAAGCGCTCCGCATGGCCTCCGCCTATCCCGCTGACGCCATGGGCATTGCCTCGCATAAGGGCCGCCTCCTGCCCGGCGCCGACGCCGATTTCGTGCTGCTGACGCCGGAGCTTCAAATGAAGTCCACCTGGATCGGCGGGGAGTGCGTCTATTCCGCCTAGAGCATTTTGCAGGCAGGTGGAACCACTGACGTCGCACAATGCGGCAAAAGCAAACGGACAGGGCGGCGGCGCGAACATATGTGAGCGCGCGCTGCTCTGTAGCTCCTCGAACCTAAGCATCGAGCTTTCCGGAAAGCGCGTACGATTTCGGGCCGATGCTATAGCGCGCTCAGCCGTCCCTTCATCGTCCGGACCGTTGCCGCATCCGTGCGGCGGCGCTCCGGTGGCGCGAAGCCCATCTCGACGATGCGTCTGTTATTAGCCGGCTCACGAACGGAGCAGGATGAATGGACTTCGCTGACCGAAAGCTTCGGCAGGATTGCGTCGATCGTATCGGGATTGATGCCGGCGCCGGGCATGATCGAGAGCCGACCGGCCGCGAGTTCGACGAGCACCGCCAGTGTGTCGATCGCTTCCGGCGCGCTTCTTGCTCCGCCCGACGTCAGTATGCGTTCGAAGCCGAGTTCGGCGGCAATCCCGATCGCCTCGGCAAAGTCCGGCACCAGATCGAAAGCCCGGTGCAGGGTCAAGCCGAGGCCGGCGGCGTGGCCGGTGAGTTTGACCAGCATCCGCTCGTCCAGCCGGCCGTCCGGGCGCGATGCGCCCAGCACCACGCCCGCAAGCCCCGCCTTGCGCGCCGCATCGATATCGCCGCGCATGATGTCGAGCTCGGCCGGGCTGAAGACGAAATCGCCGGGCCGGGGGCGGATCATCGCATAGACCGGCACCGGCGGCGGTTTTGCGCAGGCCATCAGCCCGGCGCTCGGCGTCAGCCCTCCGATGGCAAGCGCCGAACAGAGCTCGATGCGGTCGGCCCCGCCCTCGAATGCGGCCTTCAATCCCTCCGCGTCGTCGACGCAGACCTCGAGCAGGATGTCCTTCATGCCCTGGGTCCTCCGTCCAGCTTGTTCCGATCCAGCCCGAGCAGGGCGGCGCCGATCAGGCCCGGCTCCACCCGGCATTCGCCCCGCACCACCAGAGGCCGATCGAACCGGCGCAGGATCCGGCCGCGCACCGCCCGGTCGATCTCGCCGATCAGGGCCTCGGAATTCGAAAGGCCGCCGCCGACGGGCACGATCGTCGCGCCGGTGATGTTGATCACCAGGGCCAACGGCGAACTGACGAGATCGACATAGACGCCGATCGTGCCGTTCGCTTCGCCGTCGCCTTGCTGCCAGGCTTCGATGACCTCGCGGCTGGCCGATTGCCTACCGTGGAGGGTCGCATGCAGCCTTTCCAGTCCGCGCGCGCCGCCGACGGTGTCGATGCAGCCGCGCTGGCCGCAGCCGCAATCGAAGGCCGGTATGGCAGCGGGCGGGTTGCCGGCCTGGTGGGCGGCAACCGGCCCGTGGCCCCATTCGCCGGCAAAGCCGCCATCGGCATTGATCAGTCTGCCGTCGACCACCAGCCCGCCGCCGACACCGGTGCCGAGGATTGCGCCGAAGACGATGCGGTGGCCGCGTCCGGCGCCGAGTCCGGCTTCGGCAAGTGTAAAGCAATCGGCGTCATTGGCGATCACCACGGGCAGATGCAGCGCCGCCTCGAGTTCGGCCGCAAGCGCGCGCCCGTCGATGCAGGGAATATTGGCGCATTTGATCCGTTGCGTTTCGGGGTCGATGACGCCGGTGATCGAGATCGCCAGGCGGTCCGGCAGGCCGCCCGCTTCATCGATCACCGCCTCCAGCGTCCGGACGAAACGGCGGAAGTCGGTAAGCGGCGTCTGGCGCCGCGGCAGCGGAAATATGCGGTCCGGCGAATGGGTGATGGCGCCCTTGATCGCCGAACCGCCGATGTCGAAAGAGATGATCATGCCTCGCCCCGGATCGGCGCCTCGAGCGCAAGCGCGGCGGAAAGCAGACGATCGTCCTGGTGATGCGGCGCCGACAGGAGAAAGCCGACCGGCATGCCGGCCGCGCCCGTTCCGCACGGGATGGAGATGCCGCAGAAATCGAGAAAATTGCCGATCAGCGTGTTGCGCAGCGTGCGGGCATTGGTCTTGAAGAAGAGCTCGTCATCGCCGAGAAGAGGCGCGAGCGGCGGCGCCACATGCGGCAGGGTCGGATGTGCGATCAGCTCGCCGGCATACAGCCTCTCCGCCGTTTCATGGATCAGCCGCTCGCGTGCCTCGACGAGGGCGATGTAGTCGCTGGCGCTGATCTTCTCGCCGAGGCGGACCCGTGTAACGACTCGGGGGTCCATCCGGGCGGCATCGGGGCTGGCGAGGCGCTCGCGATGCAGCGCATAGGCTTCCGCATTCACCAGCGCGCCGTGACGCCTCATCAGGTCGAAGATCGCGGCGAAGCTCGGGAAGGGCTGGCGCCGGACCCGGACACCAGCGGTCTCCACCCTCTTGATCGCCGCCTCGAAGGCAGTCACGACCTCCGCTTCGGCCTCGTCGAAAACGATGGTTTCGGGAATGACGAGCGAAAGCTCGGCAGGCTCGGCGCGGCGGACCACCGGTGCGGTGAGGCTGTGCATGGCCGCATCCGCCCAGACGGCGTCCTGGACGGTCAGGCACAGGGGACCGAGCGAATCGAGACTTCCGGCGAGCGGAAAGACGCCCCTCATCGCATATCGCCCGCGCGTCGCCTTGTAGCCGACGACACCGGTCATCGCTGCCGGAATGCGTACCGAACCGCCGGTATCGGTGCCGATGGCGAGCGGTACGAGGCCGGCGGCGACTGCCGCCGCCGAACCGGAGGAGGAACCGCCGGGAATGCGATGGACATCGCGCGATGCGGGGTTGCGCGGCGTGCCGTGATGCGGATTGACGCCGAGACCGGAGAAGGCGAACTCGTTCATGCCGGTGCGCCCGACGCTGACCATGCCGGCGCCGCTCAAGGCCGCCACGACCGCCGCATCGGCCGCCGCCTTCGGCTGGTCCTTGAGCACGACGGAACCGGCGGTCGTCACGCTGCCGGCCATGTCGAAGAGGTCTTTCCAGGCGACGGGAAGGCCATCGAGCAGGCCCAGCGAACGACCGGTCCTGATGCGCTCGGAGGCCGCCTTCGCTTCCCGTTCCGCCCGCTCGCGCGTCACCTCCAGGAAGACGGCCTGGTCGTCGTGGCCCTCGATCCGGGCAAGTGTCTCCTCTGTGAGCGTGACGGGATCCACCTCGCCGGATTGCACAAGAACGGCGAGGCTCGCGAGCGTCTTTTTGCTGGTCATGGTCTCTCCTTACTCTCCTTCGTCCGGGCGCCGGGCTGCACTCAAGCCTGCTCAAGCGGCGCCGGTCTCTCTGCCCTAACATATCGCCACCCATTGCGTTTGCCAGCGCCTGCTCGCCGTTGAAGCTGTCGATTGTCGAAGCGTCTTGCCGCGCCGTTCGCCTTTGCCTACATGGCGTTCGACTCATCGCCTCAAGGAGACCTGTCATGATTCTGGATGCGGCGCGGCTTGCCTTCGCCAATCTCTTTGCGGCCGAGACCCGCGCGGTTTTTTGGAAGGTCATAGGGCTCACGCTTCTGGCACTCGTCGCGCTCTGGTTCGCGCTACGCGAGCTGTTCGTCTGGCTTGCCTTGCCGTGGATCGACACGCTGTTGCCCGGAACGCCCGAATGGGCGGGATGGCTTACCTTTATCGTCGGCATTTTCGCCAGCCTCGGCCTCGCCTTGGGGCTGGCGCTGCTGCTCGCCCCGGTGACGGCGATGATTGCCGGCTTCTTCCTCGACGACGTTGCCGAGGTGGTCGAGAAGCGCGACTATCCGGGCGAAGCCCCGGGAGCGCCGCTGCCGCTTTCCGAAGCGATCGTAAGTTCGGCAAAGTTCCTGGGAGTCGTCATCCTCGGCAATATGGTCGCATTGTTCCTCCTGCTGGTGCCGGGCATCAATCTCATCGCCTTTTTTGTCGTCAACGGCTACCTGCTCGGCCGGGAATTCTTCGAGTTCGCCGCCATGCGGCACCGCGTGCCGGACGAGGCGCGGCTCTTCCGCAGGAAGCACCGCGCTACGGTGTTCCTCGCGGGCCTCATCCTTGCGGCGTTCCTGGCCGTGCCCGTGCTGAACCTGCTGACGCCGCTCTTTGCCGCCGGCATGATGGTGCATCTGCATAAGATGATCTCGGCCCGCGACCCGGGCTTCTCGGTCGCCCGCGCATCGGCCCGAAAATCGTAACCGCTTATCGGCTCGATGCGCAGATTCACAGACGCGCGCCGCTGTGGCCGTGTCGCGGCCGGAATGCGGGGATGATTGCTTGACGCCGCGAGCGACCCGAGGCTCGCGCCGGTTTCGAAATGGAAGAGGGAGAACCCGCATGAGCGAGGCAGACGACCGGATCACCCGGTTGGAGGAAACGGTGGCCCACCAGGCCAAGACGATCGAGGAGCTCTCGGATCAATTGGCCGAGCAATGGAAGGTGGTGGAGCAGACGCGGGCCAAGCTTGACCGGCTGACCGAGCGGTTTCTGACGCTCGAGGAGCAGGCGCAGGAGGCGATCCCGGTTGCACGGCCGCCGCATTATTGATGTGCGCAATGCTGCAACGCAAAGGTCGCTTTGGGCAGCAAACAGCCGCCGGCTCGCGAGAGCCGACGGCTGTAGTGACCGTTTCAGCGCCGTCGTCCTTCAGGACGGGCCGGTGCGCGGAGGTGATCAGTAGGGGCAGGACTCGTCCGTCATGTAGTCGTGCACCTCGAGATTGCCGGCAATGATTTCGGCCTTCACCTTTTCGACCGCTTCGAGCATTTCCGGCGAGATCAGCGCCTCGTTGTTCTCGTCGAGAGCATAGCCGACGCCGTCTTCCTTCAGACCGAGATTGGAGACGCCGAATTCGAACTTGTCGTCCTTGGCGGCCGTGAAGGCGTCGTAGACGGCGACGTCGACGCGCTTCAGCATCGAGGTCAGCACCTTGCCCGGCTGCAGCATGTTCTGGTTGGAATCGACGCCGATGCCGAGCTTGCCCGCGTCCGCTGCCGCCTGCAGAACGCCGACACCGGTGCCGCCGGCGGCGTGATAGATCACATCCGCGCCCTGGTCGATCTGCGACTTGGTGATTTCGCCGCCCTTGACCGGGTCGTTCCACGCATCCGGCGTCGTGCCCGTATAGGCTTCGAGCACCTTCACGCCCTCACCCGTCGATTTGGCGCCGCCGACATAGCCGCAGGCGAATTTGTGGATCAGCGGGATATCCATGCCGCCGACGAAACCGACCGTCTTCGTCTTGGAGGCGAGACCGGCGAGCACGCCGACGAGATAGGAGCCTTCCTGCTCCTTGAAGACGATGGATTTGACGTTCGGCTTGTCGACCACCATGTCGATGATGGCGAACTTGGTGTCCGGGTATTCCGGCGCGATCTTCTCGAGCGATGCCGCCCAGTTGAAGCCGGCCATGACGATCGGGCTGTTGCCGTCGCTGGCGAAACGGCGCAGCGCCTGCTCGCGCTGGGCATCATTGGCGATTTCGAATTCGCGATATTCGACGCCCGTTTCGGCCTTGAACTTTTCGGCGCCGTTGAACGCGGCCTCGTTGAAGGATTTGTCGAATTTACCGCCAAGATCGTAAATGATCGCCGGCTTGATGTCCGCGGCCAGCGCCGTCGCGGACATCATCGAGAAAGCAAAGAGACCGAGAATGGTTTTTTTCATCTTGCAGCCCTGTCGTCGTAATTGAATGTTTTCGGGTTTTCCGGCGGCATCGGAAGCCTCGCCGCGGAACCCGCCCCTCTTCTGTTTAAGGCTTGGGTGGCGGCATCCTTGCACGGCTTCGGCAAAAAAACACTCGAAATTTTTCGGATGGTAAAAAAGCCAGGCGCGGCGCTGCAGGACAATGTCCGCTTCAGCCGATGGGGCAGTTGACGCCGGTGCCGCGCAATCCGCAATAGCCGTCCGGGTTTTTGGCGAGATACTGCTGGTGGTAGTCTTCGGCGAAATAGAATGGTCCGGCCATCCCGATCTCGGTGGTGATCTCGTGCCCGTGGCCGGAGGACTTCAAGGCCTTCCGGTAAATGTTTCGGGCGGCATTCGCCTCGGCGAGCTGCTCTTCGTCATGGACATGGACGGCCGAGCGATAGGTCGTGCCGATGTCGTTGCCCTGCCGCATGCCCTGGGTCGGGTCATGCTCTTCGAAGAAGGTCTTGAGCAGCCGGGCGAAGGAGACCTTCTCGGGATCGTAGACGACCAGCACCACCTCGGCATGGCCCGTCAGCCCGGTCGTCGTCTCCTGATGGGTCGGGTTCGGCGTCAGCCCGCCGGAATAGCCGACGGCGGTCACGTGGACGCCGGGCGTCCTCCAGAAGAGCCGCTCGGCGCCCCAGAAGCAGCCCATGCCGAAGAGCACCGTTTTCATCCCTTCCGGATAGGGGCCCTTGAGCGGCCGCCCGGAGACGAAATGCGTCTCGGCGGTGGGGATCTCCTGGCTGCGTCCGGGCAGCGCGGTCTCGGCATCCGGCAGGAGGGTCTTCTTGTTGAACATGTCGATCAGAAACATCTCGGTGCTCCTTTCATGCGCCGTAGGCACTCAGGAAACATGCGGATCGGAATAGGGCAGGCCGATTGCCCTCAGGCGGCAAAGCGCCCCGCCGCCGGCTTTTTCCGGTAGCCCGCCATCCAGAAGAGCAGGGCGATGACAAGAAACACGGCAAATGCCGGCTGCATGAACAGCCAATGCAGAGCGGCGAGCCAGATTGCCGGCCCGGAATCGGTCCGCTGCAGCGATTGCACCCAGTCGAGCGCTTCCGGCCCGAGCACCTCAATGCCCTCTCCAAGCGGCGTCATCACCGGCGCGGAGGCCGCCACCGACTGGATCGAGTCGATCGTTCCCGCGAGCACGGCAACCGTCAGCGCAAGAAAGCTTGCAAAGCGCAGCAAGAACCGCATCCGTCCTCCTTTGACGCCTGGCGCGCGCGAAAGACTATTTCGTGAGTTCTGGGCATCGGCATCTGCATCAAGAGATAGGCCTGCCGCCGAATGAGCGCAATGGCCGGCAGCGCACGCGCGCGTAACGTGCTGTCAATATTCTGTCAGAAACCAGTTGATCCCGTCCGCATCATCGGTATATATCGCGCCCGTCCGCCGGTATTCGCCGGCGCACCAGCCGGATTGACCAACGGCTGCAGACGGATGGACAGGTGGCCGAGTGGTTGAAGGCGCACGCCTGGAACGCGTGTATACGTGAAAGCGTATCGAGGGTTCGAATCCCTCTCTGTCCGCCATCAAACTCTAGCGTGATACGGCGTAGCGCCGGTGGCCGTGGCGGATCGGTGTGTTCTAAGCCGCTGCCTGGGGGAGCGCCTTTCCAGGAAATCATCGCCCGAGCGCGGAGTCGTCGATGACCGAGACCGTTACGGTCAAGCAGGAGATCATAGAGAAGATCGCAGCGGCCGGGCTTCGCCTGCGGTTTGACAAGGTGGCTCTGCGGCTCATCGACAGCTTGCAATCTGCCCTGGCCGAGATCGTACCAGAAGACCAAACCTTAATCATTACCCTCACCGCTCCAATAAGACTTCCCGCAAAGACGGCGATTGCAATAGAAGATCTGGTGCGCGACGGTCCGCCTGATAGCGAGGTGCGAAACACAATTCACGGCAACCATATTCGGCTTTGCCGCGTTGCGGGTGTCTCGGCGGACATGCCGAGGGTTGTCGGGTTCGTGCACAATCCCGATTCAGACGCCAGTCTTATCCTGACCTTGGCTGAGGCGCGGCTGCTCGGGCGGAATCCGTTCAGTCCCGAGGCCTGACGCGCGCCTGGGCTGGGTGCCGATCATCCTTGGGCCATTCGATAGGGCTATAGCGTATTCAAGGTGTTCATCACTATCGGTCGTGGTCCGCCATCCTGCTTCTATTGCTAGAATTCGTTCCGGTTGAATCTGCTGCGCGGTAGGCGCCCGCATGGGCTCGTCCTTTTGCGTCAGCTCGGTCTTCGATCTCCTGACCTTCGGCGTGCTGCTCCTCCTCTTCCAGACGGACGAGGCGACGTTCCAGACCTCCTGATTCATGATATCGCTGCTGACGGAACTGGCGGTCGTGCTCGTCCTGCGGACCCACAAGCCCGCCTTTCGCAGCGCCAAGGCGTGGTATTTCCGTTTGGAGAACTCGTTGTGAGTCAGGCCTCCGGATCGACCGGATTGAGAATATCCGCCGCGTCATATCTCGGCGAGCCTACCTTTCTGTCGATCGGCCACATGGTCATCAGTTCGGCCGGGAACGGTTTCATCAGGTCCGAGGGGTCCGGCTCCGGCGAGAGCCAGCGCTCGTAGTCGGCTCGATCTAGGACCACAGGCATGCGGTCGTGGATTGTCGCCATCATTTCGTTCGGCGGGCAGGTGATGACGCAAAAGGTGCGGATGTCCTCGTCGGTTTTCGGATCGCGCCAGGTCTCCCACAGGCCGGCCAGCGCAAAGGGTTCGCCCGACCTCATGGCGATTGCATAGGGCTGCTTGTTCTTGCCGGTGCCGTAAATGTCCTTCCATTCGAAGAAGCCGTCGATTGGGATAAGGCAGCGGCGGCTGCGATAGGCCTGCTTGAAGAGACCATTGGTCGCGATGCCCTCGCAGCGCGCATTGACCGGCGGCCGGCCGGTCGCCTTCATCCAGCGCGGCATCAGCCCCCAGCGGGCGCTGACGAAGGTGGGACCGAAGACATCCGGGTCGCGGATCACGTCGGTGATGATGATCGGATAGGTGAGCGACGGCGCGCCGTTATAGCGCGGAAGCTGGTTTGCCATTCCCTCGACCGCCTGCCGCTCGGCGAAGGAGAATTCGCGCAGCAGCCCGTCGAGAGTGCTCTTGATATAGACGCGTCCGCACATCCGCCGTCCTCCCTTGAGGGGAGGGTACCGCGACGACGCGCGGCGTCAATGAGGACGTCCTGCGGTCGAAGCCGGAGATGCGGTAAATTCCGAACGGATCAGCCTTCGAGATGGGCCTTTTCGACATGGGCTTTTTCGACATGGGCCTTGATGTTCCGTGCCTGGATTTCCCATCCCTCGTCATTGCTGCGCAAAGCCGTTACCCGTTGGTGCTCCGGCAGGTTCTCGAAGCCGGACTCGATGATCGTCAGGCGCGTGCCCGTGGCGGTCGGCTGGAGGTGAAATTCGACCCGCGTGGCGGGCTCCCGCGACGGATCCGGATCCGGTTCCTGCGTGTGCGGCCACCGGAAGCAAAAGAGCCGCGGCGCCTCCATGCGTTCCGTGATCGAAGTCCATTTGACTCCCTCATGGCCGGGATAGGTGATCTCGCCGGTGGTGACCTCACCGACAACGAAGGGTCCGTCGAGCCGCACCCGGAACCATTCCCCGAAGGCTTTATGATCGGTCAGGGCACGCCAGACGTCTTCGGCCGGTGCGTTCACCTCGACGGTCTTTTCGATGCGGTTCTCCACCATGCGATCTCCTGATCCGCTGGGCTCATTTCTCCGCTTTTTCTCCGCACGCCGTCAGCTGATTGTCGACGCGTGCGACGCCGATCACCGCGGCTGCGGCCTTGCCGACGTAGGCAATGTCGGCGTCCGTCGCGACCGTGCCGGAAAGCACGACCCAGTTGCCCATCGCGGTGATGGAAACATCGCGCGTGTCGATCGTGGTCACACAACGAAGAAAGCGTCCAACCTTCTCCGCCAGCGCGTCGTCGGTCAGATGCGGGTGGTCGTCTCCGCGTGAATAGATCGAATGCTCCGTAACCATGTTCACACCCCGTCGAAACCAACGCTTGCGCGCGTCGAAATGTTCCGAAGCCGGACGGCATGCTTGCTCCTGCGACCGAGGCCATGAAATCGCAGGGCCGCGTCCTTTCAAGCGTGCAAGGATCGCTGCACTCTTGGATCCGCGCATCGAGATTTCCGAAAACCGGTTCCGATCATCGGGCCGATGCGCTAAACCTCGATCAACGAAAGGCGCGATTTCCGCGCGCTGCGCTCAACCCGTCCCTCCGGATCGCTTCACCCCATCTTCCTGGACCAAGGCCGCCCATGTCCGAAGTCTTTCTGAACGTGCTTCCGATCTTCATTCTGATCTTGACCGGCTGGCTGGTGGTCCGGTTCGGCTACCTGAAGCCGGCCGTCGGCGAGGCGCTCGGCGATTTCGTCTTCCGCGTCGCCGTGCCGGTCCTGCTCTTCCGCACCATTGCCGAGGCGGATTTTCGGGAGGGCTCGCCGTGGCCGCTCTGGCTTGCTTATTTCTCCGGCGTCGCCGTCACCTGGACCATGGGCCATCTTGCCGCGACGTTCGGTTTCGGGCGCGACCCGCGTATGGGCGTGCTCGCGGGCGTATCCTCGGCCTTCGCCAACACGGTCTTCATCGGCCTGCCGCTGGTCTCGCGCGTGGTTGGGGAGGAGGGCGTGGTCGCGCTTTCGATCCTGCTCTCGGTGCATCTGCCGGTGATGATGATCGCCGGAACGGTGTTCATGGAACGCGCCGAGCGCAAGACGAGCGGCAAGCCGGGCCAAGGGCTCGGCCGGCTGCTTGCGGGCGTCGCGCGCAATCTCGTCCGCAATCCGCTGGTGGTCGGACTTGCCCTCGGCGCACTCTTTCACCTCCTCGGCCAGCCGCTCGGCGGGCCGGCGAAAATCGTGGTCGATCAGCTTGCTGCAGTTGCCGCCCCCGCGGCGCTCATCTCGATCGGCATGGCGCTCGACCGCTACGGTCTTGCCGGCAACACCGGGCTTGCCAGCGTCACCAGCGGGCTGAAGCTCGTGGTGCTGCCGGGCGCCGTCTTCGCCGCCTGCCACCTCCTGGGCTTGAGCGAAAGCTGGACCGCCGCTCTGGTGCTGACCTCGTCCGTGCCGACCGGCGTCAACGCCTGGCTGATCGCCAACCATTTCAATGTCGGCCATGCGCTCGCCTCCTCGACGATCACGCTGACCACGGCGCTTGGCGTCGTCAGCGTTTCCGCCTGGGCCTATCTGTTGATGTGATTCGCGCCGTCCCGCCAAACCTGCGGACGCGATGATCTCAAGGCCGCCGATAGCCCGTCGGCTGAGCGTAGAGCCAGCCGATCCGGCGGATGGCGTCGTCCAGCCCTTCGCGGGCGACGGTCATCGTATGGCCGTTTGCATGTAGCAGGGTCAGTTCGTCTTCCATGATGGCGACATGGCCTTTCCAGAAGACGAGATCGCCGCGAACGAGCTCTTCGCGCCCGATCGGCCTGCCGATCGCCTCCACCTGCATGTCGGTGTCGCGCGGAACCCGGCGTCCCGCCATCAGCATGGAAAGCTGGACCAGGCCGGAGCAGTCGATGCCGAAACCGGAGCGGCCGCCCCACAGATAGGGCGTTTCAAGCATGCGGGCGGCAAGCGACACGTAGTCTTCGGCGACAGGAAGCCCGGCCGGGGCGCAATGATGGGCGACGACCGCCAGTCCGCCGTCGAGCAGGAAATAGCGCGTGCCGCGCGTTTCCGTTTCCCCGACGACCGTGAGCCGGCTTCCCATCGAAAGGGCGAAGGCCTGAGGAAAGCGCAGGTCCGCGCCGCGATAGGCGAAGGTCCGCGGCACTTGGACGATGTGGGTCGGAGGCAGGGTCGCTTCTTCCAGCGTGGCTTCTGGCACATAGCCGACGTAACCGTCGAGCTCGGATTTGACCCATGCCCATCCGTCGGCGACGTCGAGAACCCGCGCCGTCTCTCCATAGAGCAGCTCCGTATCCATGCCACAGGCAAGATCCGGCCTTGCCCTGAGCGGCGTCACCGGCACTGAGACCGTCGCCGGCCTCCCTTCGATGTAGCGCTTCGCATCGATCACCCCGCGCAGGCGCGCCTCGGCAAGGTCCTCGCGATAGGCATTGAGACGGCGATCGAGGATGTCGGGCATGGCTGGACTCACAGTTTCCGTCCCTGATTGATGATCAGATCGCCGAATTTTTCAAGGTAGAGAGCACCCTCGACCGTGCGTTTGATGATGACATTGCGTCGGTCGCGTTGATCGCGCACCCGATCGACGAGACCGAGCGCGCCCATGGTGTCGAGCGCCCGCGTGATTACGGGCTTCGTCACGCCGAGGGTCGCGGCGAGGCCGCGCACGCTGTGCGGCGGCGGCACCAGATAGATTTCGAGCAGGATCGCCATCTGGCGCAGCGTGAGATCGCGGCTGTCGACGCGCACCTGCTCGCGCGAGACCGCATGCCAGAGCCCCAGCGCTTGGGAGGGCGTCAGTTCGACCGGCAAGGGAAACTCCTGCGTAAACCACTCGCCGGTACACTAGCCGTCCGATCGTTACGCAAGCGTTTCTTTCAAGATTCGAAACTGCTCGGGCCGCTCTTAGCCGGCTGAGAGCGCCGACGCTTGGCGCTGTCACTGCGGCGGCAGGCCGGCCTTGCGCCTGGCGACGACGCGCTCGCGCCAGACGGTGAAGATCCCGGCGGCCACCACCATAGCCGAACCGGCGATCATGTTCGTGGTCAATGTCTCGCCGAAGATGGTGACGCCCATGATCGAGGCGAAGACGAGCTGCAGATAGGTAAGCGGCTGCACCGCCACCGCGTCCAGCATGTCATAGGCGCGAATGAGGAAATAGTGGCTGACACTGCCGGTGATGCAAAGCAGCAGCATCCAACCCCAGTCGAACGGTGCGAGATTCGTCCAGAAGAAGGGGCCGACCAGGCTTATCGAAACGGCGCCGACGACACCCGTATAGAAGAAGCTGGTCATCGCCGAGTCGGCGCGGCTGACGAGCCGTGTCGCGATCACATAGATCGCAAACATCAGCGCCCCGGTCAGCGGCAGCAGAAATGCCATGTCGAACGCGTTCCCGCCGGGCTTCAGGATCAGAAGCACGCCGACAAGTCCGGCGCCGATCGCGGTCCAGCGCCGCCAGCCGACGCGCTCGCCGAGCAGGGGCATGGACAGAAGCGCGACGAAGATCGGGGTGGCCGCCAGGATCGCCTGCGACAGCGCAAGCCCGACGATGGTGAAGGAAGTAATGATCACGACGATCTGCGCCGGCAGGAGCATGCCGCGCAGCATTTGCAATGCCGGCCTCTTCGTCACCGCCATCACCGCAAGCCCGCCCGGCGCCCGTGATGCGAGGAAGACCGCGAAGGCAGCAAAGGCCCAATAGCGGATCATCGCCACGAATACCGGCGGGTAGATGGCGCCGAGATGCTTGGAGATGCCGTCCTGAATCGAGAAGATGACGATTGCAGCAAGCGCGAAGACGTAGCCGTTTGCCTTGGTGTTCATGCCGTTGCCGATACACGCGCCTACTGCATGTCTCCTCGAATCGACCTCGATTTCGGGACCAAGACATGCATCGATTCAAAGTCCTACCGCGATAGTCGCGCGTCTGACAAGGCGCGGTTCCGTAGCGGCCGTGGCCAATGCTTGCAGCCCGAGCGACATGAAAAGACCCCGAGCCGGGAGGAGGTGGCGTCGGGGTCTTTAAACTAGGCCGGCTCTTGGGAGGAGGAGTGAACCGACCGACACCGAGCGCCGCGGGAGGAGGTGCAGCGCTTCGATGAGGAGGAATATAAATCATTCCGCCTGACGTAACAGTGCCGATGTTGCATTGCAGCATTGCATGGAATGCACATCGGAACGTCCTATCAAGTCCGGCAGGTCCGACTGGTTCCATCGATCCGGTTGGTCCCTGTGGGCGGCGTCTTGCGGACGGCTCGTCCCGAGAAGCGGCCAAGGCGCACAACGCCTTGAACCTTTGGCACTTTTCCCCGTTCCGGTTCTTAACCCCCCCTTAAATTGCCGCATTTAGAGTTCAACGCATCGGCGCGGGCCGGGCCTGCTGCATGACTCAGCGCCGTAGGGCCGCGCTCGACAGCGGCAATCGCCGCAGCGCCGCGCGTCTTTTCAGACGCGCAAAGGCCCGCTGCAACTTTTTGAAACTGGGCATCGCGCCTACCGAAAATCGATTTTCGGGCCGATGCGCTAGGGAGATTGGTGGAGCGGACCGGCGGTCGGAGCGGGATCAGGAAGACTAGCGGGACTTTCCGCCCCGATCCGGCTCCAACCTATCAGAATCGATCGCGCTTGGTTGACCATCATCGCGATCAAGGGGACATATCCTTCCGGCATGGCGAGCAGAAAATCAGGACAGCGGATCGAACCTTCCTTCGGCGACGATGAGGACGACGGCCTGCGCGTCGAGGCGAGCGACCGCGTGAGCGGCGGGGGCCGGGTGGCGAATCGCGCCCGGAGTGCTTCGAAGAAGCGGCGCGAACCTCGCGGCGGGCGCCGTCGGGGCGGCTCCGGCGGGGGGGTCTTCGGCCTCGCGCGCCGCCTCTTCTACTGGTGCATCGTGCTCGGCATCTGGGGTGCGATCGGCGTCGGCGGACTTGTCCTCTATTATGGCGCGCGCATGCCGAGCGCGACGACCTGGACGATCCCGGACCGGCCGCCGAACGTCAAGATCCTCGCGGTCGACGGCGACATCATCGCCAATCGCGGCGCGACCGGCGGCGAGGCGCTCGCGCTCGAGGAGATGTCGCCCTATATCCCGCAGGCGGTGATCGCCATCGAGGATCGCCGCTTCTACTGGCATCTCGGCGTCGACCCGCTGGGGTTGGCGCGCGCCATGCTGACGAATCTTACGAGCGGCCGCATGGTCCAGGGCGGCTCGACGTTGACGCAGCAACTCGCCAAGAACCTGTTCCTTTCGCCCGAGCGTACGCTCGAACGCAAGGTGCAGGAGGTTCTGCTCGCGCTCTGGCTCGAGCACAAATACACCAAGGACCAGATCCTGACGATGTATTTGAACCGCGTCTTCTTCGGCTCCAACGCCTATGGCGTCGAGGCTGCGGCGCGGCGCTATTTCAACAAGTCGGCGCGCGACGTCAATCTCGGCGAGGCGGCGATGCTCGCCGGTCTGCTGAAGGCGCCTTCGCGCCTCTCGCCCGCGCGCGACCCGGAAGCAGCCGAGGAGCGCGCTCAGGTGGTGCTCGGCGCGATGCGCGAGGAAGGCTACATCACCGACGCCGAGATCAATACGGCGATGTCGCAAACGCCGACGCGGGCGAAAACCTTCTGGTCGGGAGCGCAGTATTATGTCGCCGACATGGTGATGGACCAGCTTCCCGGCATGATCGGCGAGATCAAGCAGGACCTGATCGTCGACACCACCATTGACCTGGCGCTGGAAAAAAAGGCCGAGGAGGTCATCGCCGCCACGCTCGACGAGGAGGGCGGCAAGCTCAACGCCGCGCAGGCGGCCCTCGTCTCGATCGACGGCACCGGCGCCATCCGGGCGCTCGTCGGCGGCAGGGACTATGCCGAAAGCCAGTTCGACCGCGCCTCCAAGGCGAAGCGCCAACCGGGTTCCGCCTTCAAGCCCTTCGTCTATGCGGCCGCGCTCGAAATCGGCCGCACGCCGATGTCCGTCCGCAACGATGCGCCGGTCCGGATCGGCAACTGGACGCCGGAGAACTATGACCAGAAATATCGCGGCGAGGTGACGCTCGCCGATGCGCTGGCCAATTCTCTGAACACGATCGCCGCGCAGCTCGTCATGGAGGTCGGGCCGCAGAACGTGGTCAAGCTCGCGCATCGGCTCGGGATCGATTCCGAGATGCAGGCGAACGCCTCGATCGCGCTCGGAACCTCGGAAGTGAGCCTCGTCGAGCTTACCTCGGCTTATGCGCCCTTCATGAATGGCGGCTTCAAGGCGACGCCGCATGTCATCCGCCGCATTTCCACCGCGGACGGAACCGTGCTCTACGAAAACACCTACGACAATCCGCCGCGCGTGCTCGATCCGGCGATCGTCAGCGAGATGAACCAGATGATGGTGCGCGTGCTGACGAACGGCACCGGCAAAAGGGCCCGCCTCCCGGATTGGGAGGCGGCGGGCAAGACCGGCACGACGCAGTCCTTCCGCGACGCGCTGTTCGTGGGCTACACCTCCAACCTGACGACCGGCGTCTGGTTCGGCAATGACGACGGCAAGTCGATGAAGAAGGTGACCGGCGGCGGCTTGCCGGCCAAAGCCTGGCACGATTTCATGGTCGCCGCCCATAGGGGCCTGTCGCCGTCGCCGCTCTTCGGCACGACCGGTGTGCAGCCGGTTTTCGATCAGGGTGGCGCCATTGCCGGCGCGCCTGCGAATGGCGATGGCTTTGTCGGGGGCGACGCCGATGCTTTCCCCGAACCTCCGCCCGCCGATGGTGCGCTCGCGGTCGATCAGACGCGCCCGGCGGGAGAGCCGGCCGGCAGCGGTCCGGTGCCACCGGCCGGCGTCGGCGAGGCGAGGGGAACGACCCGTCGCACGACGCTGTTCGAGCTTTTGACCGGCGGCTGACGGGGCATTCGCCCCGAACTGCGGTGCGGGCGTCGAATCCCCTTTGCCAATGGGCTTTGGCGATGTGCAAAAAGCGACTTGTATTTGCCGCTGCTCAAGCCGCAGAATGCCTTGCAGTCCGATACGCCGGTCCTTATATACGCCGCATCGACGCAGCCCGTCGCTGCGTTCCAATTGAAGACCATCCCGCTAGGGGCTGTCCCATGAATGCCTGACCGGGGTTCCGACAGTCCGCTGTAAGGAGAGAACGACATGGCTAAAGTTATTGGTATCGACCTCGGAACGACGAACTCCTGCGTCGCCGTCATGGACGGCAAGGACGCGAAGGTGATCGAAAACGCCGAGGGCGCGCGCACGACCCCCTCAATGGTGGCCTTCACGGACGACGGCGAACGCCTCGTCGGCCAGCCGGCCAAGCGCCAGGCGGTCACCAATCCGGAAAACACCCTTTTTGCGATCAAGCGCCTCATCGGCCGCACCTTCCAGGACCCGACGACGCAGAAGGACAAGGGGATGGTCCCCTACAAAATCATCAAGGCCGACAATGGCGACGCCTGGGTGGAGGCGCACGGCAAGACCTACTCGCCGTCGCAGATCTCCGCGATGATCCTTCAGAAGATGAAGGAAACCGCCGAATCCTATCTCGGTGAAAAGGTCGAGAAGGCCGTCATCACCGTTCCCGCCTACTTCAACGACGCCCAGCGCCAGGCCACCAAGGACGCCGGCAAGATCGCCGGTCTCGAAGTGCTGCGCATCATCAACGAGCCGACGGCGGCCGCGCTCGCCTA
The DNA here is from genome assembly GCF_001854885.1 of Ensifer sp. LCM 4579. Lineage (GTDB taxonomy): Bacteria > Pseudomonadota > Alphaproteobacteria > Rhizobiales > Rhizobiaceae > Sinorhizobium. Next base: position 80,793 of record NZ_MDDV01000010.1, read on the forward strand.
CGGCCTCGACAAGAAGGAAGGCAAGACGATCGCCGTCTACGACCTTGGCGGCGGCACCTTCGATATCTCGGTGCTCGAAATCGGCGATGGCGTCTTCGAGGTGAAGTCCACCAACGGCGACACCTTCCTCGGCGGTGAAGACTTCGACATGCGTCTCGTCGAGTACCTCGCGGCCGAGTTCAAGAAGGAGCAGGGCATCGACCTCAAGAACGACAAGCTCGCGCTGCAGCGCCTGAAAGAGGCAGCCGAAAAGGCGAAGATCGAGCTGTCGTCCTCGCAGCAGACCGAAATCAACCTGCCGTTCATCACGGCCGATGCAAGCGGTCCGAAGCACCTGACGATGAAGCTGTCGCGCGCCAAGTTCGAAAGCCTGGTCGAGGACCTCATCCAGAAGACGATCGCCCCCTGCAAGGCGGCGCTGAAGGATGCCGGTGTCTCGGCTGCCGAAATCGACGAAGTCGTTCTCGTCGGCGGCATGACCCGAATGCCGAAGGTCCAGGAAACCGTGAAGCAGCTGTTCGGCAAGGAGCCGCACAAGGGCGTCAACCCGGATGAGGTGGTCGCGATGGGCGCCGCCATCCAGGCGGGCGTTCTGCAGGGCGACGTCAAGGACGTGCTGCTGCTCGACGTGACCCCGCTGTCGCTCGGCATCGAAACGCTCGGCGGCGTCTTCACCCGTCTGATCGAGCGCAACACGACGATCCCGACGAAAAAGAGCCAGGTCTTCTCGACGGCCGACGACAACCAGTCCGCCGTGACCATCCGCGTCTCGCAGGGCGAGCGTGAAATGGCGGCCGACAACAAGCTGCTCGGCCAGTTCGATCTCGTCGGCATTCCGCCGGCGCCGCGCGGCGTGCCGCAGATCGAGGTGACCTTCGACATCGACGCCAACGGCATCGTCCAGGTATCGGCAAAGGACAAGGGTACGGGCAAGGAACACCAGATCCGCATCCAGGCCTCCGGTGGTCTTTCCGATGCCGACATCGAGAAGATGGTCAAGGATGCCGAAGCCAATGCCGAAGCCGACAAGAAGCGCCGCGAAGCGGTCGAGGCCAAGAACCAGGCCGAAAGCCTGATTCACTCCTCGGAGAAGTCGCTGAAGGAATATGGCGACAAGGTGTCGGAAACGGACCGCAAGGCGATCGAAGACGCCATTGCGGCGCTGAAGGCCGCCGTCGAGGTCGCCGAGCCGGACGCCGAGGACATCAAGGCCAAGACCAACACGCTCATGGAAGTTTCCATGAAGCTTGGCCAGGCGATCTATGAAGCGCAGCAGGCCGAGGCCGCCCACGCCGACGCGGCAGCCGACGCCAAGCGCGACGGCGAGGACGTTGTCGACGCCGATTATGAAGAAGTCAAGGACGAGGACGACCGCAAGCGGTCTGCATAACGCCGTCCTGCCGCGACTGAGCCCGGGAGCGATCCCGGGCTTTTCTCTTGCCCGAAGCATCCGAAGCCGGTAGACGAGCGCCGATGGCCGACGGGCAGGAGCCGGCTCGAGCGCGCCGGAACAGTTTGCCAGCGGGTTCGGTGCGGCAGCAAAAGTGAGATATTTCCGACAAAAACCGCTCGGACGCCCGGCTTGGCTATGGTATGGCGCATTCAGGTTTACTAAATCCTGTGCAAGACATTCGCATCCGTCGGATCCTTCGCGCTGGCAAGCCCTGTGAACAGGACAATCTTTGAAGCATGAAACGTGATCTTTACGAAACGCTTGGCGTGGGAAAGAACGCAGACGAGAAGGAGCTGAAGAGCGCCTTCCGCAAACTGGCGATGAAGTATCATCCGGATCGCAATCCCGGCGACACGGAAGCGGAACGGACCTTCAAGGAAATCAACGAAGCCTACGAGATGTTGAAGGACCCGCAGAAGCGGGCGGCCTACGACCGCTACGGCCATGCGGCCTTCGAGCAGGGTGGCATGGGCAACGGCTTCGCGGGCGGCGGTGCCAGCGGCTTCTCCGATATTTTCGAGGACATCTTCGGCGAGATGATGGGCGGCCGCCAGCGCCGCTCGACCGGCGGGCGCGAGCGCGGTGCGGATCTCCGCTACAACATGGAGATCACGCTCGAGGAGGCCTATACGGGCAAGACGGCGCAGATCCGCGTGCCCACCTCCGTCACCTGCGACGTCTGCACCGGGACGGGCGCCAAGCCCGGCACCAGTCCGAAAACCTGCTCCACCTGTCAGGGCAGCGGCCGCATCCGCGCCGCCCAGGGCTTCTTTTCGATCGAGCGCACCTGCCCGAGCTGCGGCGGCCGTGGCCAGACGATCACCGATCCCTGCACAAAGTGTCACGGCCAGGGCCGGGTGATGGAGGAGCGCACGCTCTCGGTCAATATCCCGGCCGGTATCGAGGACGGCACGCGCATCCGCCTTTCCGGCGAGGGCGAGGCCGGGCTTCGCGGCGGTCCGCCGGGCGACCTTTATATTTTCCTTTCTGTGAGGCCGCATGAGTTCTACCAGCGCGACGGCGCCGATCTCTATTGCAGCGTTCCGATCTCGATGACGACGGGGGCGCTCGGCGGGAAGTTCGACGTGACCACGCTCGACGGAACGAAATCCCGGGTGACGGTGCCCGAAGGCACCCAGGCCGGCAAGCAATTCCGCCTGAAGGGCAAGGGTATGCCGGTGCTGCGCTCCAGCCAGATGGGCGATCTCTATATCCAGATCCAGATCGAGACGCCGCAGAAGCTCACCAAGCGACAGCGAGAACTCCTGCAGGAGTTCGAGCAGATCTCCTCGAAGGAGAACAATCCGCAGTCGGCGGGCTTCTTCTCCCGCATGAAGGATTTCTTCGACACGCTGAGCGAGTGACGGCGGCGCCGCGCTCCCTGTCGCACGCGTAAAAAGCGGCCATGCGGCCGAGCCCGATCTCCGCTTGGGTCAAAATGTCGCCGGCAGCGATTGCCAGAGGCCGGCCGCAATGAGTACCGCGCCGGCCGCACGGGGAAGAACGCGCCCGGCGGGCGCCAGCTTCTCGACGAGAACGAAGCCGGCGATCGCCGCGATCCACAATACATTCATGATTCCGCCGACGAAAAGCAGAGCCATCAGGGCCCAGCAGCAGCCGACGCAATAAAGTCCATGGCGAAAGCCGAGTGCGACTGCGCCGGGTGGATCGCGGCGAAAGCCCCCATGGGTCTGGATGAAAACGATCGGCGTCTGGCAATGGCTCAGGCAGGCGTCCTTGAGCGGCGTCCACTGGTACAGCCCCGCCACCACCAGCACGATGCCGCTGAAGACGCGGCTGGCGCTCGCGAGCGCCGGCGTCAGCAGCGTTCCTTCGAGCAGCCATTGTCCGAGCGTTGCGGCGAGGGCGAAGCCGGTCCAGGCGAGCAGGTAGCCGCCGGCAAAAAAGCCGGTTGCGGCAAAGGGCTTTCCCTGGCGCAGGCTGTGTCGCCCCACATGCGCATAGAGAAGGATCATCGGCGTCGCCGAGGGAAGCATCATGCCGACCATCATGACGATCCACATCGTCGCCGTGACGCCGGCCTCCACCGCGCTCCACGGCCGCGGCTCAAGGCCGAGAACCGAGGCAAGTCCGCCGGCTTGCTCATCCGTCCCCAGGGACCTGCCGGTTTCCGCCGGCATGTGCATATCCGCGCCCATGCCCATATTCGTGCCCATGCCCATATCTGTTCCGGGCATGGCCATACCGCCCATATCCATGGTCGAAGCCAGCCACAGGATGTAGATCCAGGAGATCGCCGTCAGCGTGGCGAGCGAGGCGGCGACGATCATCCGGTCGCGCCGCAACAGGGTCTCAAGCGCACTATCCGCCATGGCGTCAGTGGACCACGCCGCTTTCGGTCATGTGTAGCTTCGCGAAATGCGCGTGCGAATCCGAGAGCGAAACGGTCACGGGACCCGTCGCCGTTGCCCAGCCGCGCCCCACCTCGCAGGTGTCGTATTCGAAGCCGTCCGGTAGCGTGAGGCGGGCGCGATGCGGCGTACCGGTCACCGGATTGACGATCGGTTCTCCGCGCGCCTCCATCCAGCCGGGCACGCTGATACGGGCCGTGCGGCCATCCACGTCCATTTCGAACTCGATCGGGGCGAAGACCGGATCGTGGACCTTGTCGAAAGTGGTCGAGAAGACCTGGAAGAATGTGGCGCCGGGCTCGGTGTCCTGACCGCTCATGATCCGCAAGAGTGCCTCGCGCTGCTCCTCGGAAGCGCGCTCGTCGACGATCGGCACGACCTCGCCGCCGCCCTCATGGATCGCGCCCGGCCAGGCGACGATCATGCCGCATCTCAAGCCGTCGAGCCGGGTGTCGCCGTGGTGCCCCTCCTCGATCTCGACCACACCGATCGCGCGGCAGTTCCCTTGCGTCGGCAGGGCATTGTACTGACAGGGGCATCCATAGGCGCAATTGCAATGAATGAACTCACGGCCCTTGATCGTCCATTTGACGTCAACCATCGTCTCCTCCCGGATTTCTGCTCTTCTGTTCGTCAATCTCCCTGGGCGTCCGGCACGTTCATTAGGTGGGGAGAATATACCGTCGAACAGCGTTCTTGCCAACTTTGAGCCCGTCCGCGGAAGAGCAGGCAACGCTCCGGGCGCGGTCTTTCGCCTTGCCTTGGCTTGCCTTTCGTCCTACCTGACAGGAACGTCGAATCCGGACCCGCAATGCCCCACAAGGTCTACATTACGCGCCTCAAGCTCACTGACTTTCGCAACTACGCTTCGCTGGCGCTTGATCTCGACCAGCGTCATGTGGTGCTCAGCGGCGAAAACGGTGCGGGCAAGACAAATCTCATGGAGGCGATCTCCTTCCTGTCGCCCGGGCGCGGCCTGCGTCGCGCGGCCTATGCGGATGTGGCGCGCGTCGGGGCCGCGGACGGCTTTTCCGTATATGCCGTGGTCGACGGCATGGAGGGGCCGGTCGAAATCGGCACGGGGACGGCGGGCGGCGAAGAAGGACAGTCGCGCCGGCTGAGGCTCAACGGCACGCCGGCACGCACCGTCGACGAACTCACCGACCACCTGCGCGTGCTCTGGCTGACGCCCGCCATGGACGGGCTCTTCACCGGCCCGGCCGGCGATCGCCGCCGCTTTCTCGACCGGCTGGTGCTTTCGCTCGATCCGGAACACGGGCGGCGGGCGAGCGAGTTCGACCGCGCCATGCGCAGCCGCAACCGCCTGCTTTCGGAGTTCCGTCCGGACCCTTCCTGGCTTTCGGCGATCGAGCGCGAGATGGCGGGGCTCGGCGTGTCGATGGCGCGCGCGCGGCTGGAAATGCTGAGCCTGCTCGCGGGTCTTGTCGAGCGTAGCCAGGCGAACGGCTCCTTCCCCACCGCCCGGCTTTCGCTTTCCGGCTTTCTCGAGGATTGCCACGACCTGCCGGCCTATGACGTCGAGGAGCGCTATCTCGCCATGCTGCAGGAAGGCCGCCCCCGTGACGCCGCCGCGGGCCGCACGCTGGACGGCCCGCACCGCAGCGATCTCCTGATCCGCCACCATGAAAAGGACATGGAGGCGGAACGCTGTTCGACCGGCGAGCAGAAGGCGCTCCTGATCGGACTGGTGCTTGCCCATGCGCGCCTCGTCGGCGAGATGACCGGCCATGCACCGGTCCTGCTTCTCGATGAGATCGCCGCCCATCTCGACCGCAGGCGGCGTGCGGCCCTTTTCGATCGCGTCGATGAACTCGGCGGACAGGCCTTCATGACCGGTACGGATCGGGCGATGTTCGAGGCACTCGGTGAGCGGGGACGCTACCTGACCGTTGCAAACGGCCGCGTTTCGGAGTGACATCGGCTCTGCCGAAGCCTGCTTCGGCGAGTATCCAGACGGAGACGGAAATGACCGCAGCAGCCCTCGATCCTTCCGAAATCGCCCGCTATGCGCGTCACATCGTTCTCGCCGAGATCGGCGGCGCGGGCCAGCAGAAGCTGAAGGCCGCGCGCGTGCTCGTCGTCGGCGCCGGGGGGCTTGGTGCGCCCGTCCTGCAATATCTTGCCGCCGCCGGCGTCGGAACGCTGGGCATCGCCGACGACGATCTGGTGTCGCTGTCGAACCTGCAGCGGCAGGTGATCCACGGCACGAGCGATATCGACCGGCCAAAGGTCGAGAGCGCCGCGGACCGGATCGCGGACCTCAACCCGCATGTGAGGGTCGTGCCGCACGCGCTCCGGCTTCAGCCCGAGAATGCCGAAGCGATCTTCCGCCAATACGACATCGTCGTCGACGGCTCGGACAATTTCGAAACGCGCTATCTCGCGGCCGACATGGCGGAGACAGTGCGCGTGCCGCTCGTCACCGGCGCCGTCGGCCGTTTCGACGGCTCGGTCACCGTACTGAAACCCTTCGAGACGAATGCCGACGGACATCCCAATCCGTCCTATCGCGACCTCTTCCCGACGCCGCCGCCGCCGGGCGCGGTCCCGGCCTGCGCCGAAGCCGGCATCGTCGGCGCGCTCACCGGAGTCATCGGCACGCTGCAGGCGATGGAAGCGATCAAGCTCGTCACCGGCATCGGCGAGCCGCTGGTCGGCCGGCTGTTGCTCTACGATGCGCTTGCGGCCGAGTTCAACACGATCCGCTACCGGCGCTCGCTGACCCCCCTCTAATCCCGCCCCGGCAGCACGCGGTCGGGCGGCCGGTGGCCGTCGAAGAATGTGCGAATGTTGATCACGACCTTTTCGCCCATGTCGATGCGCCCCTCGAGCGTGGCCGAGCTCATATGCGGCAAGAGCACGACCTTGCCTTCTCCGGCGAGCTTGATGAGCTTGGGATTGACGGCCGGCTCGTTCTCGAAGACGTCGAGGCCGGCGCCGGCGATCTTGCCCTCGCGCAGGCACTTGATCAGCGCCACTTCGTCGATGACGTCGCCGCGCGCCGTGTTGACGATGTAGCTTTCCGGACGCATGAGCGCCAGCCGCCGGGCCGACAGGAGATGATAGGTCGCCGGCGTCGAGGGGCAGTTGACCGAGACGATGTCCACACGCGCGAGCATCTGGTCGAGGCTGTCCCAATAGGTCGCCTCGAGCTTCTCCTCGGTTTCCGGGCTGACGCGATGGCGGTTGTGATAGTGGATCGAAAGTCCGAACGCCCTGGCGCGGCGGGCGACCGCAGTGCCGATCCGCCCCATGCCGAGAATGCCGATGCGCTTGCCGGCAATGCGTCGGCCGAGCATCCAGGTCGGCGACCAGCCCGCCCATTCGCCTTTGCGGTCCGTCAGGATGCGCGCACCCTCGGCGAGCCGGCGCGGCACAGCCAGGATGAGTGCCATGGTCATGTCGGCCGTATCCTCCGTCAGCACGTTGGGCGTATTGGTGACGGTGATGCCCTTGCGGGCGGCCGCATCGACATCGATGTTGTCGACGCCGTTGGAAAAGGCGGCGATCAGCTTGAGCTGCGGCCCCGCCTGCTCGATCAGGGCCGCGTCGATCCTGTCCGTCACCGTCGGCACCAGCACGTCGACCCGCTTGACCGCGGAGACGAGCTCCGGCTGGCTGCGCGGCGAATCGTCGATGTTCAGCTCCGCGTCGAACAATTCACGCATCCGGGTTTCGACGACGTCCGGTAGTTTTCGGGTGATGTAGACGGTTGGTTTCTTCTTGCTTGTCATTCGTGCGAGCGGCCCTCGTTGACGGGTCCTTAACCAAGTTGGGCGATAGTTTCTCCCTATAGCCGCAGTTTCTACCAGACCCGGTGGGGAAGACAATTAAAAGTCGCTGTCCAGATACCGGATTTGCGACGCGTGCCCGGCCCGGCGCGCGGGATTGCGGTCAAGTCGGTTCGAAACGAGCCGCGCCCATTGCGGTGGATCGATAAAGCTTCGCTTACGAACGGAAGATGAGCTTCGTCATGCGTCATGTCATTTTCAAAGCCTCTGCCCTGCTATTGGCCATGTTCCTCGGAACGGCCCTGACGTCCGTCGCCCATGCCCAGGCGGCCAAGGGGCCGAGCGGCCTGCCGCTCCCCCGCTTCGTCAGCCTGAAGGCAAGAAGCGTCAATCTCAGAATCGGCCCAAGCCTCGATTATGCGGTAGCGTTCCGCTATCTCAAGTCCGGCGTTCCGGTCGAGATCATCCAGGAATACGACAATTGGCGTCGCGTCCGCGATGCCGACGGGACGGAGGGCTGGGTCAACCAGGCGCTGCTTTCCGGCGACCGCACCGCGCTTGCCGCGCCATGGATGCGCGGCAAGGGCGAGGGCATCTTCGTCAATCTGAGGCGTGATCCGCAGGGTACGGCGCCGATCGTCGCCCGTATGGAGCCGGGCGTGCAACTGCGCATCGGCGAATGCAATGGCGACTGGTGCCACGCCGAAACGCAAGGGGTCGAAGGCTGGATCGCGCAGAGCGAGATCTGGGGCGCCTATCCGGGCGAGGCCTTCAAATAGGCCTCGGCCTCCCGTCAGAGGAGAACGGCTTCCCTGGCGGCATCGGCGAGCGACACCATCGGCCGGGGCCCGATCTGGCCTATGACGATGCCCGCCGCCAGATTGCCGAGGCGGCTGCAGTCTTCGAGCGAGCGGCCGCTCGTATAGCCGTGGAGGAAGCCGGCGGCATAGAGGTCGCCGGCGCCGGTGGTGTCGACCACATGCCGGACCGCGCTTGCCCCCACCCGCACGCATTCGTCGCCGCGGATGACGACCGAGCCTTCCTCGCTCAGCGTCACGGCGGCAAGCTTGCAGTCCTTGGCGAGCTTCGCCAGTGCCAGGTCGAAATCCTCCGTTTCGTAAAGCGCCAGCGCTTCCTGCCGATTGGCGAAGACGATGTCGACGGTGCCCGAGCGCATCAGATCGAGGAACTCGTCGCGGTAGCGGTGCACGCAGAAACTGTCGGACAGTGTCATCGCCGTTTCGCGGCCATGCGCATGGGCAATGCGCGCCGCCTCGCGGATCGCATCCTTGGCGCGCGGCGGATCCCAGAGATAGCCCTCGAAATAGGTCAGCCTGGAGTCTGCGACCACATCGGCCTCGACATCCTCCGGGCCAAGCTCGACGCAGGCGCCGAGATAGGTGTTCATCGAGCGTTCGCCGTCCTCGGTCACGAAGATCATCGAACGCGCGGTCGGCGGCACCGCTTCGAGCGGCTTCGTCTGGAAATGCACGCCCTGGGCGCGGATGTCGTGGGTGAAGATCTGGCCGAGCTGGTCGTCGGCGATCTTGCCGAAATAGGCGGCGCGCCCTCCGAGGCTGGCGACACCCGCCGCCGTATTGCCGGCGCTGCCGCCCGAGGCTTCGACCGCCGGGCCCATGCGCGAATAGAGCAGTTCTGCCCGCTCCGCATCGATGAGGTTCATCGCGCCCTTGATGATGCCGTTCTCGAGGAGAAAACCGTCGTCGCAGCGCGCAATGATATCGACGATGGCATTGCCGATCGTCAGAACATCGAATCTTGTCATGAGTCCCCGTCCGGTTTCCTGAATGGCCGGTATTCGTTAATACCGGTTTTCCGGCCATTTGGAAGCCAAAAGGAGCGAGGGGGCGCAATCACTTCGGCAATGCCGTCGCCTCGTAGAGTATCGCGAAGTCGCTGCTTGGCGGAATCGGCTTGACGATGTCGATCATCACCCCATTCGGGTCGGCGGTGATGAAGTGACGCTGGCCGAAAGCCTCGTCGCAGATCGGCTTCAGGATCGGAAGACCGGACGCCTGCACTTCGGCATACAGGCGGTCCGGATCTTCGATCTCGAAATTCAGGAGCAGGCCTTTTACGGGCGCCCTGTGCATTTCCGGTACGGTTTCGTGGCGATAATCGAGGATGGCGAGTGTTACGTGTTCGTCCTCGACCGATTGGAGATGGGTGTACCAATCGCTTCGGAAAAGGGCCTGGAAGCGGAAATGACTGATGTAGAAATCGGACGTCGTCTGCACGTCGTCGGTCATGATCACCGGATAATAGCTCGTGGATTTCATGCTTTTCCTCGCTCCTTCAATAACATACAATCTGCATGTATTGTTAATAACATACAGGCTGTATGTATGCAAAGGAAAAAGCTCCGGCACACCAACCGGGAACGATCGGATAAAACGCGTGCGGCCCTTCTCGATGCCGCCCGCGAACTCTTCGTCGCAAAAGGTTATGCCGAAACGGCGACCCCGGAGGTCGTCGCTGCCGCAGGGCTGACGCGCGGCGCGCTCTACCATCATTTCGAAGACAAGAAGGCGCTGTTTCGGGCCGTGGTCGAAAAGGAGGCGGACAAGGTCGCCGCAGCGATCGAAGAATTGGCCGACGGGGGCCTCGCGCCGCGGGAGACGCTTCTTGCCGGCGCCGCCGCCTATTTCGACGCCATGGCCGTTCCCGGCAGGGTCCGTCTCCTGTTGCTCGACGGACCGGCAGTCCTCGGCGTCACCGAGATGGCGGCGATCGATGCCGCTCACGGCGGACGAACACTGGAGGAGGGGCTTGCGGCGGCCATGGCTCCGCGTGGCTTCGGCAACAAGGCCATCATGGCGACGGCCTTCCTGCTCTCGGCCGCTTTCGACCGGGCTGCGCTCGAGATCGATGCCGGCGCCGCGCGGGCGGACTATGCCTATGCGATCGACCGGCTGATCGATCGCCTGATCGCACCGTGAGGAGCGCAATTGCGCCGCCGGTCAGYCGGCGGCGGGAAGGATCTGCGGCGGCAGTTCCACGAGCGGGGCCGGGATATCGCAGCTCTTCTCGGGCGATTTGCAGAGGTCGGCAATGACGCAGCGTTCGCATTCCGGCCGGCGCGCCTTGCAGACATAGCGGCCGTGCAGGATCAGCCAGTGATGCGCGTGATAGAGATATTTTTCGGGGATCACGCGCAGCAGATGCGCCTCGACCTCGTCCGGTGTCTTGCCGGGCGCCAGAAGTATGCGGTTGGCAATGCGAAAGATATGCGTGTCGACGGCGATCGCCGCCTGACCGAAGGCCATCTGCAAGACGACGTTGGCGGTCTTGCGCCCGACCCCCGGCAGGGTGATCAGTTCCTCGCGTGTACGGGGCACTTCGCCGCCGAAGTCGGCAATCAGCTTTTCGCAGAGCGCAATGACGTTCTTCGCCTTGTTGCGGTAGAGCCCGATCGTCTTGATGTAATCGCGCAGTCTCTCTTCGCCGAGCGCCAGCATTTTCTCCGGCGTGTCGGCAACGGCGAAGAGCGGGCGCGTCGCCCTGTTGACGCCGACGTCGGTTGCCTGGGCCGAAAGCGCGACGGCGACCAGCAGCGTGAAGGCATTGACGTGCTCGAGTTCGCCCTTGGGCTCCGGCCGCTGCACCGAAAATCGGCGAAAGATCTCCTCGACCTCCGCCCTGCTGTAGGCGCTGCGCTTGCGCCCGCCCGCGCGCCGCGGCGCCGCGGATTTCGACCTGGAGGCTGGCGGCGGTGATTTGACGTTTTTCATGCCGCATCTATAGTCATTGGTTATGACCGAAGGCAACGCCCAGCCACATATCGAGGACCAGCCGATCTTTTCGGCCGAGCTGACGCCGCATCGCTCCCTCGGCTTCAGCGGCTTTAAGATCCTACTGATGATTGCCGGCGCGATGAGCTTCGTTCATATCGTCGTGTTCCTGGTCATCGGCGCCTGGCCGATCGTCTTCTTCTTCGGGCTGGATTTCTTCCTTCTTTTCGGCGCCTTCTGGCTAAACTACCACTCGGCCCGCGCCCGCGAAGAGGTCAGCGTCTCGCGCACCGACGTCTCGGTCAAAAAGTTCGCTCCGTCGGGGCGGATGACCGAGCACCGGTTCAACACATTCTGGGCCCGTTTCAGCATCAAGCGCCATCGGGAGATCGGTATCGTTTCGATGAGGATCGGCAGCCGTGGCCGGCAGATCGATATTGGCTCGTTCCTCAACCCCGACGACCGCGAGAGCTTTGCTCTTGCCTTTGCTCAGGCGCTCTCCACGGCCAGGTCGCGCTACTGCATGCGCCGCTGAAGCGACCTTTCGGGGGCAATGGCCCATAATCATTCGATTGAATGAGTTCATTTTTGCGCCTCTGAGAGGACCCGCGGCGCCACGGCATTCCACGCGACAGGAATCGGGTGGTTATCCGCTCCCCCGCGTGGTTAGCTGCGGCATGACAGGAGATCAGCCATGAATGTCGCCACATCCATCCCGACGGACATCACCCCGGACGGCACCGATTACGACACGGTCAGGCGTGTGATCGAGATGCTGACGGAGGACTATCGCGACCAGCCATCGCTCGAGAGGCTTGCCGCTCGGCTGGGTCAGTCGCCGACGCAATTGCAGAAGGTCTTTACCCGTTGGGCGGGCCTCTCGCCGAAGGCCTTTCTTCAGGCCGTGACGCTCGATCATGCGAAGCGCCTGCTGCGCGAGGAAGACATGCCGCTCCTGGAGGCGAGCATCGAAGTCGGACTCTCCGGACCGGGACGGCTTCACGATCTTTTTGTCACGCATGAGGCGATGTCGCCCGGCGAATGGAAGGCGCGCGGCGGCGGCTTGGTCATTCGCTATGGCTATCACCCGTCGCCCTTCGGAACGGCACTGGTGATGGTGACCGATCGCGGTCTTGCGGGCCTTGCCTTTGCCGATCCGGGCGAGGAGCGCGCAAGCTTCGAGGATATGGCGCGCCGGTGGCCGAATGCGGCCTATGTCGAGGACAGCGCGGCCACGACCCGCTATGCCGCACGCATCTTCGATTCGGATCGCTGGTCGGCCGAGGAGCCGCTCCGGATCTTCCTGATCGGTTCGGATTTTCAGGTGAGGGTCTGGCAGGCGCTGTTGAAGGTGCCTTTCGGCAAGGCCACGACCTATTCCCGGATCGCAGACGAGATCGGCCAGCCGTCGGCCTCCCGGGCCGTCGGCGCGGCTGTCGGCCGCAACCCGATCTCCTTCGTCGTGCCCTGCCACCGCGCGCTTGGCAAGGGTGGCGAACTCACCGGCTACCATTGGGGCCTGACGCGCAAACGGGCGATTCTTGGTTGGGAAGCAGGAAGGGCGTGAGGCGATAAAGGGGCGCCGCGGCGCCCCTTTCTTGAAAACAGATATATGGCGCTCAATGCGCGCCCGACATGTCGCCGAGCACTTCCTTCGAGGCGACCGTGGAGTCCGCCTTCAGCTTGTAGACCATCGGCACGCCGGTCGCGAGGTTGAGGTTCAGGACTTCTTCCTTCGTGAGCCGGTCGAGCACCATGACGAGCGCGCGCAGCGAGTTGCCGTGGGCGGCGACCAGCACCTTCTCGCCGGAAAGCACGCGCGGCAGGATGTCGGTCAGATAGTAGGGCCAGACGCGGGCGCCGGTGTCGCGCAGGCTCTCGCCGCCGGGCGGCGGCACGTCATAGGAGCGGCGCCAGATGTGGACCTGCTCCTCGCCCCATTTCTTGCGGGCGTCATCCTTGTTGAGCCCGGAAAGATCGCCGTAGTCGCGCTCGTTGAGCGCCTGGTCGCGGATCGTTTCCAGCGACGATTGACCGACGGCGTCGAGCACGAGCTGGCAGGTCCGCTGCGCGCGGACGAGGGAGGAGGTGAAGGCGATGTCGAACTTGATGCCGTAGTCCGCGAGCGCCTTGCCGCCGGACTTCGCCTCTTCGACGCCGAGCTCGGTCAGGTCCGGATCGCGCCAGCCGGTGAACAGGTTCTTCAGGTTCCAGTCGCTCTGGCCGTGCCGGACGAGGACGAGTGTGCCGCTCATTTCGATTTCCTCTTCAAGAGATTGATGGATCAGTTGAGCCCGAGAACGTCGAGCATGGAATAGAAGCCGGGCTTCCGGTCGCGGGCCCAGAGCGCCGCCGTGACGGCGCCGCGCGCAAAAATCGCGCGATCCGTGGCGCTGTGCGAGAGCGTCACCATTTCGCCCTCGCCGGCAAGCATGACGGAGTGCTCACCGATGACCGATCCGCCGCGCAGCGTCGCAAAACCGATCGTCCCCTGCGGCCGGGCGCCCGTATGACCGTCCCGCACCCGCACGGAATGGTCCTTAAGGTCTATTCCCCGTCCCTTGGCCGCCGCCTCGCCGAGGAGGAGCGCCGTCCCGGATGGCGCGTCGACCTTGTGCTTGTGGTGCATTTCCAGGATCTCGATGTCCCATTGGGCAGCGGCAAGGGCGCGCGCCGCCGTTTCCGTCAGCACGCCGAGCAGGTTGACGCCGAGGCTCATATTGCCGGACTTGACGACGCGGGCGTGGCGGGCGGCGGCGCGGATTTTCATCTCGTCGTCGGCAGAACATCCGGTCGTGCCGATGACATGGACGATGCGCGCCTGGGCGGCAAGGCCCGCAAACTCGACGGTGCCGGCCGGGGCGGTGAAATCAAGCACGCCGTCGGCGTGAAGAAAGGCCTCGAGCGGCTCGTCCGTGACCGGAATTCCGATTGCGCCGAGACCGGCAAGCTCGCCGGCGTCGCGGCCGATAAAGGGCGAGCCGGGCCGCTCGACCGCCGCCTGGAGCCGCACGCCTTCCATGCCGTCGACGGTCCGGATCAGCGTCTGGCCCATTCGACCGCCCGCGCCGACCACCACGAGCTTCATGTCCGTTTCGCTCATCGTCGCTGTCCTCGCTTCTTACAGGATTTCGGCCTCGGCGGTGGCGTCCGGGCCGTGGCCCTGCAGATTGTGCAGGCGAGCGTAGAGCCCGTCCGGACGCCGTGCAAGCTCGTCATGGGCGCCTTCTTCCACGACCCGGCCATCGCTCATGACGACGATCTTGTCGGCGTTCACGATGGTGGAGAGCCGGTGGGCGATGACAATGACGGTGCGGCCGCTCATGGCATGGTCGAGCGCCTTCTGGACGGCCGCTTCCGACTCGGTGTCGAGTGCCGACGTCGCCTCGTCGAGCAGAAGTATGGGCGCGTTGCGCACCAGCGCGCGGGCGATCGACAGGCGCTGACGCTGACCGCCGGAAAGGGTCACGCCATGCTCGCCGACCGGCGTGTCGTAGCCCTGCGGCTGCGCCAGAATGAAGTCATGCGCATAGGCAAGCCGCGCGGCCTCCTCGATTTCCGCGTCGGTGGCATCCGGGCGGCCATAGCGGATATTGTCGCGGATCGAGCCTTCGAACAGATAGGGCTGCTGCGAGACATAGGCGATACCGTTGCGCAGCGACTGCTTGGTGACGCCGGCGATGTCCTGGCCGTCGATCAGGATTTGGCCCGACATCGGATCGTAGAAGCGCGGGATGAGGCTGATGATCGTCGACTTTCCGGCGCCGGAGGGGCCGACAAGCGCCGTTGTCTTGCCGCCCTCGGCGCGGAAGCTGACCCCCTTGAGAATCTCGTCGCCATTGCCATAGGCGAACCGCACGTCCTTGAGCTCGACCGTTGCTGCGCCAAGCTTCAGCTCGGTCGCGTCGGGCCGGTCCCGCTGATGGGGAACCGTGTCGAGGACCTCGTAGATCATGCGCGCATTGACGGCGGCGCGTTCGAGCGACACCTGCAGGCGGGCCAGCCGCCGGGCCGGATCATAGGCCATCAGCAGCGCGGCAACGAAGGCAAAGAAGGCGCCCGGCGGGACGTTGTAATAGATGGTCCGGAAGGCGGCATAGGCAAGCACGCTGGAGATCGCGAGTCCGGCAAAGGTTTCCGTCATCGGGGCCGTTCGCTCGCTGAGCCGCGCGATCCGGTTCGCCCGGTTTTCGGCGCGGTCGATGATCGACTCGACCTTGCGGCGCAATTGGTCCTCCATCGTGAAGGCCTTGACGATGGTGACGCCCTGGATGGTCTCCTGCATCGCGCCGAGAACGCGGCTGTTGACCTCGACAGACTCGCGCGTTGCCGCCCTTAGGCGCTTGGAGACGTAGCGCAGGCCGAAAAGCAGGGGCGGGGCGACGAGGAAGACGATGAGCGAGAGCAGCCAGTCCTTGCTGAACATGACGGCGATCAGGCCGATGAGGGTCAGAAAGTCGCGCGCGATCGACGTCACGGTCATGTTCAAGACGTCGCGGATGCCGCTGACGTTCTGGCTGATCTTTGCGGCAAACTGTGCCGAGCGATGCTCGTGGAAATAGCCGACGCTGAGCGCCATGAGATGCGCATAAAGCCGCCGCTGATAGCGTGCGACGATGTTGTTGCCGATCTTCGAGAGCGCGACGGCCTGCCCGTAGGTGGCGAGACCGCGCAGCACGAAGGCCGCAAAGATGGCGCCGCAGATCAGGAGCACGATGTCGGCCCGCCGGTTGGCGAAGGCCTCGTTGACAACGGTTTCCATGATCCAGGCCGTGAAGCCCGTCGTGGCTGCCACCACCACCAGACATATTATCGCAAAGGCATAGCCACGAACGTGTTCGCGGCCGTTTTCGGCGACGATGCGCCGCAGAATTCCGCTGATGGTTTCGGAATCGACTGCGCGCTCTTTTCTATCCTTGGCGTTCAATAAGCCCGTCTTCCCTGCCTCGAAGTGGCAGCCGCACGCCGGCGCCACGCGTCGGGGGCTCTATAGTGGTTCGAAACCCCGTTGGCGAGTCTTTGCGACGACCGTCACGTCAGCTTCTCCAGCGCCGTCCCTCAGTTGCAACACCGAAATCTCCCGGCCTCTGGGCAAAGGCGGCGAGCCCGGAAAGAGCTGCCACGGGGTGGATCACCGCGAATGTCGGAATCATCCGCATCAGTGCCGAGTGCGGCGCCTTGTCTTCGAATGCTGCGCGAAATTCCGGTTGCATCAGTGCGGACAATATTTTTTGCGAAATGCCGCCGGCGAGGAACACGCCGCCACGGGCCATGAAGATCAGCGCCATGTCGCCGGCGACCCGTCCGAGATAGGTGCAGAAGAGCGACAGGGTCTCTACCGCCGACGGATCTGCCCCCGCAAGCGCCGCCGTCGTCACGTCCGCCTGGTCTGCGTGCACCGGATCGACCCCGTCGGCGGCGCAGACGGCGCGATAGAGATTCATGATGCCGCGGCCGCAAAGAATCTGTTCGCGCGCCATGCGTCCCTCGATCGGCTCGAGGAAGGGCCAGATCTGGAAATCGCGCTCGGTGGAGGGACCGATATCGACATGACCGCCTTCGCCGGGCACCGGGATCCAGTTGTTCTGGGCGAAGACCAGGCCCGCGACGCCAAGCCCTGTGCCGGGGCCGAGAACGACACGGGAGCTGCGCGGAAGGGCGCTGCCTCCACCGATCTGCACGATGTCCCCGTCGGCCGGCGCGGCAACCGCCAGCGCCTGCGCCTCGAAATCGTTTATCACCAGCACGTCATCGAGCCCGAGGCTTGCAAGCATGTCCTTCGGCCGGATGACCCAGCCGGCATTCGTCAGCGGAACCTCGTCGCCCTGGATCGGCCCGGCGACGGCGAGGATCGCCGAGCGCGGACGCAGCGATGTCTTGTCGAGGATGCTTTTTTGCATCGCCTCCTCGATCGTCTCGAAATCGCCGGTCTTGATCGGCGGCAACTGCCTCGGCTCGGCATAGGCGTCGATGAGCAAGGCGAAACGAGCATTCGTACCGCCGATGTCGCCGATCAGCAAAGGAAAGGGAAAGGTCTGGTCACTCGCAACGGGCATGGCAGATCGTCCTGGTCGCGGCTTGGAGATGTTCGGTTATGTATCAGTTGCGACGGAAGTCGATCAACTGCTCGGCGGTCGCGCGGTTCAGCGCCATCGGGATATCATAGACGATCGCCAGCCGCATCAGCGCCTTGACGTCGACGTCGTGCGGCATCGGGGTCAGTGGATCGACGAAGAAGATCAGGCAATCGACGTCGCCGGTCGCGATCAGCGCGCCGATCTGCTGGTCGCCGCCGAGCGGGCCGCTCTTCAGTCGCGTGACGTCGAGACCGGGGCAGACGTCGAGCACGCGACCGCCGGTCGTCCCGGTCGCGACGATCTTCCAGCCGGCCAGCACCGCCTCGTTCGCCTTGGCGAAGGCGGCAAGGTCGTCCTTTTTCTGGTCATGGGCGATCAGGGCCAGGCTTTTGCGGTCCGCCAAGGGTGCCTCCGGGAAGTTCACGGCGAACCGTCTGCCACAGAGGGCGGCTCGCGCTCTTTAAATCGATTGAATCCCTATACATGAGCGCCGCGAAGATGGGAAGGCATTTTGCCGCCGGCAGCCTCTCTCAACGGCCATATTACTCGTCTCTTTGGATCCATCGCGACCCAGGGACAAAGGCATGCAGCAATTCAGGGCCTTGCCGCGATCTATTGCAGCGCCGGGCGCGGCAAGGGTACGGGGATATTTGCGAGTGGCGCCTCTTCGGCGGAACCGATAACGGCCTCGATGCTGGTCGCGGCGGCAGGCACGGCGGCTGCAGCCCGATAGGCGGTGCCATAGGTCGCCTGCAATTCGGAGGCGGGGGCCGGTCCGTTCAGCACCAGTGCGCAGGTCTTCGGCAGATCGGCGAGCGTCGCGAATTTCGGCTTCACCGGCTTCACCGGTTTCTCCGTCGGCTTCGCCCAGGGCTCGTCGGTGAACCACCAGGCAAGCGACTTGTCGCAACCGTCGCCCGCCGGCACCGCGGCCTGATCCTTGCACCCCTTGGAATCGGCCGGGCATTTGATGCGGACATGGAAATGGTAGTCGTGGCCATAGATCGGCCGGACCTTGCCGAGCGCCGAGCGGTCGCCCTTCCAGCTATCGCAGAGCTTCTTCTTGATGGCCGGATTGACGAAGATGCGCTCGACCTCCGGGTAACTCGCCGCCAGCATGATCAGCCGCGCATGGGCGGGCGTCCAGGCGGCCGGGTCGATCGTCAGGAACTTGTTCTTGTCGAGCATGGACGTGGCTGAAATCGTCTCGCGCTCCTGGTAGCTCAGCGTCTTTTTCGGCATCGGCGTCAGCCAGATGTCGGCGTCGAGGCCGATCTGGTGCGAGGCGTGGCCGGACAGCATCGGGCCGCCGCGCGGCTGCGAGATGTCGCCGAGCAGCAGGCCGGGCCAGCCGATCTTCTCGGCCGCGTCATGGGAGAGGCGCTCGATGAGCGCGATCATCTGCGGATGCCCCCAGCGGCGGTTGCGCGACAGGCGCATGGCCTGCCAGGTCGGGCCGTCGGTCGGGATCGCAATACCGCCGGCAAGGCATCCCTTGGAGTAGAAGCCGTAGGAGGCGGGCTCCGATTGCGTCGGCAGCGCCTTTGCGCCGAAAAGCTCCTTTGCGGGCGTACCGTCGGCCGCAGCCGCAGCCGCCGACAGCAGGCCGGCGGCCACGATCAAGCTCAAAAGCGCGGAACCGCAACGTGCAAGCGCTGCGCGCGTATCAATTCCCATTCGATCCCCCATCGGCAGCGATGCAAAACATATGGCCTCCAATTGCTGCAGCGACCTTTGCACATATGAGCCGCACGGCGCTGGAGACCCGTCGCACCTAACCTGATTCACTGCGATTGCATCAATCTTGCGACTCACCGGGATGTGACCGAAAAAATCCGCCCCATTTTTGGCAGGTCCTGTCAATTGCCGTGATTTCGCCTATTCTGCTTTTAAAGCATGATAGAAAATACAAGGAGAAACGACGGGATGCTGGACACAGGCGGTGTTGGAAGAAGGAATTTTGCGGCCGCGTTCCTGGCAATGTCCCTGCTACTGGTGCCAGCCGCGGATGCTCAAGAGCAGCCGGTCTGGCATCACGGACTGTCACTCGTCGACGATCTCAAATACCCGCCAGGTTTTTCCCACTTCGACTATGCGAATCCCGAGGCACCGAAGGGCGGAGACCTCAGGCTTTCGCAGACCGGCACCTTCGACACGTTCAATCCCCTGCTGGTGAAGGGCGAAACGGCCGCCGGTCTCGCGCTCGTCTTCGACACGCTCATGAAGCCGGCGGAAGACGAGATTTCGACGGCCTACGGGCTTCTGGCCGAAAGCGTTTCCTTCCCGGACGACATTTCCTCGGCCACCTTCCGCTTGAGGAAGGAGGCGAAGTGGGCCGACGGAAAGCCCGTGACGCCCGAGGATGTCGTCTTCAGCTTCGAGAAGGGCAAGGAACTGAATCCGCTTTACCAGAGCTATTACGGGCATGTGGTGAAAGCGGAGAAAACTGGCAACCAGGACATTACCTTCCACTTCGACGAGAAGAACAATCGTGAGTTGCCGCAGATTCTCGGGCAGCTCTTCATCGTTCCAAAACATTGGTGGGAAGGTACGGGGCTGGACGGCAAGCCTCGCGACATCACTCGGACAACACTCGAACCCGTCATGGGCTCGGGTCCCTATCGCATCGCTTCACTCTCCCCCGGAGGTACGATCCGGTATGAGCGGCGCGAGGACTATTGGGGCGCGTCGCTCAACGTCAACGCCGGACAGAACAATTTTGACTCGATCACTTACACCTTCTTCGGCGATCGGGATGTCGAATTCGAGTCCTTCCGTGCCGGCGATATTGATTTCTGGCGCGAGAACCAAGCGCGCCGCTGGGCGACTGGCTATGACTTTCCAGCAGCTAAGGCTGGCCGCGTAAAGCGAGAAGAAGTGCCGCTCAGGGCGACAGGAGTCATGCAAGCGCTCGTACCAAACATGCGTCGTAAACCATTTGACAACGAGAGAGTGCGCGAAGCGCTAAACTATGCTCTCGACTTCGAGGAACTGAACCGCACCGTTTTTTTCAACCAGTACACACGGGTTGACAGTTACTTTTTTTTAACTGAGCTCGCTTCCGCCGGCCTCCCGGAAGACAAAGAACTGGAAATCCTGAACGAGGTGAAGGATCTCGTGCCAGCGGAAGTGTTCACCACCCCTTACAGTAATCCGGTCGGCGGTACGCCGCAAAAAGCGCGTGAAAACCTGCGCAAGGCAATCGAGCTACTTAAGGAGGCAGGTTTCGAGCTCAAAGGTAATCGGATGGTGAATAAGGAGACGGGCAAGCCGTTCTCCTTCGAAATCCTCTTGAGCAGCCCGGCGCTCGAGCGCGTCGCCGTACCCTATGCACAGAACCTCAAGCGCATCGGCATCGAGGCGCGCGTGCGCACCGTTGATCCTTCACAATATACCAATCGGGAGCGATCTTTCGACTACGACGTGACCTGGGAAGTCTGGGGCCAGTCTCTGAGTCCGGGAAATGAGCAGGCGGATTACTGGGGATCTAAAGCAGCTACGCGCGAAGGGTCGAGAAATTATGCCGGCATCGCCGATCCCGGCGTCGACAAGCTGATCGAACGCGTGATTTTCGCCAAGGATCGAGACACGCTCGTTGCCGCCACTAAAGCACTCGATCGGGTCCTGCTAGCCCATCATTATGTGGTCCCCCTTTACTACCCACGAACAACAAACATTGCTTATTGGGATACAGTGAATAGGCCGCAAGAGTTGCCGAAATACGGACTCGGCTTTCCCGACGTGTGGTGGTCCAAGAACGCCGCCAGCCAATGAAGCACTTGCACTCGAAGCCCCACTCCATTCCAAATGCAGGGAACGAATCACTTAGGCTAGGGGACGCGGCCGCAGCAATCCGACGCGCCTGCTGCATCTCTCCTTGAATTGACCTCGATTTAGAGACATGCAGCAATTCAAGGTGCTACAGCGACCTCGACGCGGCGCTGTAGGAGTTCGGATCAGGGGGTCGGGGCCGAGGAGTTCAGGAATTGAGACCACATAGACGTCAAACGAGAGCCAGATTGGCCCCGGCGTCCGGCGGTGCGAAAATGCCGAGGTTCGCCTGATGGGTGCCTATATCCTGCGTCGCTTGCTCCTGATGATCCCGACGATCGTTGGGATCATGGCCATCTCGTTTGCCGTCGTGCAGTTCGCCCCCGGCGGTCCGGTGGAGCAGGTCATTGCCGATCTCACCAGTGCCGCCGGGTCTGACAGGCTTTCCGGCACCGGCGGCGATCTCCTTCAGGGCGGCGGTGGCGACGAGGGCGGACGCTATCGCGGGGCGCAGGGGCTCGATCCCGAATTCATCGCCAAGCTCGAAAAGCAGTTCGGCTTCGACAAGCCGCCGCTTGAGCGGTTTCTCACCATGATGTGGAACTATATCCGCTTCGATTTCGGCGAGAGCTTCTTTCGCAACACCTCCGTCATCGACCTGATCATCGAAAAAATGCCGGTGTCGATCTCGCTCGGCGTGTGGATCCTGATCTTCTCCTATCTCATTTCGATCCCGCTCGGCATCAAAAAGGCGGTCTCCGACGGCTCCACCTTCGATGTCTGGACCTCCGGAATCATCGTCATCGGCTATGCGGTGCCGAGCTTCCTCTTCGCCATACTGCTGATCGTCGTGTTCGCCGGCGGCTCCTTCTTCGACTGGTTCCCCTTGCGCGGCCTCGTCTCCGACAATTTCCATCAGCTTGCCTGGTGGCAGAAGATCCTCGATTATTTCTGGCACATGACGCTGCCACTGATCACGCTGCTGCTTTCGGCCTTTGCCACGACGACATTGCTGACCAAGAACTCCTTCATCGACGAGATCAAGAAGCAATATGTCACGACGGCGCGGGCCAAGGGCCTGAGCGAGCGGCGGGTGCTTTACGGCCATGTCTTCCGCAATGCGATGCTGATCATCATCGCCGGCTTCCCCGGCGCCTTCATCTCCGCCTTCTTCACCGGCTCGCTGCTGATCGAATACATCTTTTCGCTCGATGGGCTTGGCCGCCTCGGCTATGACGCGGTCGTCAAGCGCGATTATCCGATCGTCTTTGCAACGCTCTACATCTTCTCGCTGATGGGCCTTGTCGTCAGCCTCGTCTCCGACCTGATCTATACCTGGGTCGACCCCCGCATCGACTTCGAGCGGAGGGACGTCTGATGAGCGCCATCACGACCTATGCGCAGGCGCCGGAAAGAGGCTGGCTCACGCCGATCGGCCGGCGGCGCTGGCAGAATTTCAAGGCGAATCGGCGCGGCTACTGGGCGCTCTGGATCTTTCTCCTTCTCTTCGGCCTCAGCCTCTGTGCCGAATTCATCGCCAATGACCGGCCGATCGTCGCCTCCTACAAGGGCGAACTCCTGTTCCCGGTCTTCGTGAACTATCCGGAAGAGACGTTCGGCGGATTTCTCGCCGTCACCGACTTTCGCTCCGAATTCATCCGCGACGAAATCGAGGCGAACGGCTGGATGATCTGGCCGCCGATCCGCTATTCCTACCAGACGGTCAACTCCTATATTCCGCATTCGGCGCCGACCCCTCCCTTCTGGCTGATGAGCGAGGAGGAGCGCTGCGCCGCCTATCCGCAGGGTGCCGACGACCCCGGCTGCACGCTCGGCAACATGAATTGGCTCGGCACCGACGACCAGGCGCGCGACGTGATGGCGCGCATGATCTATGGCTTCCGCATCTCGGTGCTTTTCGGTCTCGTACTGACGATCGCCTCCGCCGTGATCGGCGTATCGGCGGGCGCCGTGCAGGGCTATTTTGGCGGCTGGACCGATCTTCTCTTCCAGCGCTTCATCGAGATCTGGTCATCGATGCCGGTGCTCTACATCCTGCTCATCATCGCCGCCATTCTGCCGCCCGGCTTCTTCATCCTGCTCGGCATCATGCTGCTCTTCTCCTGGGTCGGCTTCGTCGGCGTCGTGCGCGCGGAGTTCCTGAGGGCGCGCAATTTCGAATATGTCAACGCGGCGCGCGCGCTCGGCGTCGGCAACGGCACGATCATGTACCGGCACCTCCTGCCGAACGCGATGGTCGCAACGCTCACTTTCCTGCCCTTCATCCTCTCCGGCTCGATCACCACGCTCACCTCGCTCGATTTCTTGGGCTTCGGCATGCCGCCGGGGTCCCCCTCGCTCGGCGAGATGATCGCACAGGGCAAGTCGAACCTGCAGGCGCCGTGGCTGGGGCTCACGGCCTTCTTCGCCATGTCGATCATGCTGTCGCTGCTGATCTTCGTCGGCGAAGCGACACGCGACGCCTTTGACCCGAGAAAGACGTTCCGGTGAGGGCGACCATGACAGACACCCTTCTCTCCGTGCGCGATCTGTCCGTGGCCTTCCACCAGGGCGGCGAGACCTCGACGGCCGTCGACCACATCTCCTTCGACATCCGTCGCGGCGAAACCGTCGCGCTTGTCGGCGAGTCCGGCTCGGGCAAGTCGGTCTCGGCCAACTCCATCCTGAAGCTGCTGCCTTATCCGGCGGCGAGACATCCGAGCGGCGAAGTCATCTTCAACGGCAAGGATCTCCTCAAGGCAAACGACGAAGAACTCAGGCATGTCCGCGGCAACGACATCACGATGATCTTCCAGGAGCCGATGACCTCGCTCAACCCGCTGCACACGATCGAGCAGCAGGTGGGCGAAATCCTCGAACTCCATCAGGGCCTCAAAGGGCCGGCTGCGCGCGCGCGAACGCAGGAGCTCCTCAACCAGGTCGGCATCCGCGAAGCGGAGAAGCGCCTCGGCGCCTATCCGCACCAGCTTTCCGGTGGTCAGCGCCAGCGCGTGATGATCGCCATGGCACTTGCCAACCGCCCGGAACTCCTGATCGCCGACGAGCCGACGACGGCGCTCGACGTCACCGTTCAGGCGCAGATCCTCGAGCTCCTGAAGTCGCTCAAGGATGAGCATGGCATGTCCATGCTGTTCATCACCCACGACCTCGGCATCGTCCGCAAGATCGCCGATCGCGTCTGCGTCATGACCAAGGGCAAGATCGTCGAGACCGGCCCGACGGCGGAGATCTTTGCCAATCCGCAGCATTCCTATACCAGGCACCTGCTTGCCTCGGAACCGAAGGGCGAACCGCCGCCCTCCGATTTCTCGAAGCCGGTCGTCATCGAAGCGAAGGACGTGAAGGTCTGGTTTCCGATCAAGGCGGGCTTCCTGCGGCGCGTCGTCGATCACGTCAAGGCGGTGGACGGCATCGACCTGACGCTACGCGCCGGGCAGACGCTCGGGGTCGTCGGCGAGTCCGGCTCGGGCAAGACGACGCTCGGGCTGGCGCTGACGCGGCTGATTTCGTCGAAGGGGCGGATCGCCTTCGTCGGCAGAGACATCGATGCCTATAGCTTCGGCGAGATGCGGCCGCTCCGCAACCGCATGCAGGTGGTCTTCCAGGACCCCTACGGGTCGCTCAGCCCGCGCATGTCCATCGCCGACATCGTTGGCGAGGGGCTGAAGATCCACGAAAAGGCGCTCGCCAATGGCGAGCGCGACGCGCGCGTGGCCGCCGCATTGGAAGAGGTCGGGCTTGACCCCGCCACCCGCTGGCGCTACCCGCATGAATTCTCCGGCGGCCAGCGCCAGCGCATCGCAATCGCCCGCGCCATGGTGCTCAAACCCCAATTCGTCATGCTCGACGAGCCGACCTCGGCACTCGATATGAGCGTGCAGGCGCAAGTGGTCGATCTTCTGCGCGACCTGCAGCGCAAGCATAATCTCGCCTATCTCTTCATCAGCCATGACTTGAAGGTCGTGCGGGCGCTTGCCAACGAGGTGATCGTCATGCGGATGGGCCGGGTCGTGGAGCAGGGGCCGGCCGAGCGCATCTTCGAGGCTCCGAGCGAAGACTATACCAAGGCGCTGATGGCCGCCGCCTTCAACCTCGAAGCCGTCAATCTTTCCGCCATCCGTCAATAGAGCCGTTTCATGCCCGCAAAGAGCCCCGTCATCGTCGACCTGAAATTCATTCCCGAAGAGGTCGATGCCGCCCTTGAGGGCGCCTTTCCGGGCCGCGAGGTGATCAACCTTGCCGATCCGGTCCATGAGGGCCGGGATCTCTCCGGTATCGATTATGCGGTGGTCTGGAAATCGGCGCCCGACCTCTTCTCCCGCGCGCCTGACTTGAAGATCGTCTTTTCCGGCGGCGCCGGCGTCGACCACGTGCTGACGCTGCCGGGCCTGCCGGACGTGCCGCTGGTGCGCTTCGTCGACCGGACGCTGACGACGCGCATGAGCGAATGGGTGGTGATGCAATGCCTCATGCACCTGCGCCAGCATCGCGCCTATGAGGCGCTGGCGAGAAGGCGCGAATGGCGGGACCTGAGCCAGCCCGAGGCAGCCGACGTGACCGTCGGCATCATGGGCATGGGCGTACTCGGCCAGGATGCGGCCCGCAAGCTTACGGTCATGGGCTTCAAAGTGGTCGGCTGGTCGCGCACGAAGCGCGTGGTCGAAGACATCGAGACCTACGACGCCGCCGGCCTCGACACCTTTCTCGATCGCAGCGATTTCCTCGTCGGCCTGCTGCCGCTGACGCCGGAAACGACCGGCATTTTCAACCGCGGTCTGTTTGCGAAACTCAGCCGCAAGGGACCCTTCGGCGCACCTGTCTTCATCAATGCCGGCCGCGGCGGCAGCCAGGTGGAAGCCGATATCCTCTCGTGCCTCGACGACGGCACGCTCGCGGCAGTCTCACTCGACGTCTTCGAACGGGAGCCGCTTTCACCGGAAAGCCGGTTTTGGACCATGCCCAATGTTTATGTGACGCCGCATGTCGCCGCCTCATCCGACGTCAAGGCGCTGTTCGTTCATGTCGAAGAGCAGATCGCACGCTTCGAAAATGGCCTGCCGCTGCAGCATGTAGTCGACAAGGTAGCCGGCTACTGATAGCCGCGGCCACAGCGGCGCGCAGGCCGCCATGGCGCGCTGCTTACGCCGGTCAGAACAGTCGGTCGACCCAGCCATGCGGGTCGGGTGCGCGGCCGTTCTGGATGTCGAGCAGTGCCGCCTTCAGCTTGCCGGCGACCGGACCGGCCCCGCCGTCGCCGATCGTGAAGCCGTGTTTGCGGCCCTTCACCCTGCCGATCGGCGTGACCACCGCGGCGGTGCCGCAGGCAAAGGCCTCGGCAAGCCGGCCGCTCTGCGCATCTGCCTGCCATTGCTCGATCGCATAGGGTTCCTCGCGCACGGTGAGCCCCATGTCACGGGCGAGCGTGATCAGCGAATCGCGGGTGATGCCGGGCAGGATCGTGCCGGTGAGCGGCGGCGTCTGCAATGAGCCATCGTTGAAGACGAAGAAGACGTTCATGCCGCCGAGTTCCTCGACGAAGCGGCGCTCGACGGCATCGAGGAAGATCACCTGCTCGCAGCCTTCGCGGGTCGCTTCGGCCTGGGCAGCGAGGCTCGCCGCATAATTGCCGCCGCACTTTGCTTCGCCGGTGCCGCCCGGCGCGGCGCGTGTGTAGTTCTCCGACACCCACAGCGTGACGGCCGGCGCGCCGCCCTTGAAATAGGAGCCGACCGAAGAGGCAATGACGCAATAGATGTACTCGGCCGAAGGCTTGACCCCGAGGAGGACCTCGGTTGCGATCATGAACGGCCGGAGATAGAGCGCCGAACCGTCTGCGGTCGGAATCCAGTCGCGATCGACGCGGACCAGTTCACGGACGGATTCCACGAACAGCTCCTCCGGCAGAGGCGCCATGGCCAGCCGGAGGGCGGAGTTGCGGAACCGGCGCGCATTGGCGTCCGGGCGAAACAGCGCGGCGCCGCCGTCAGGCAGGCGATAGGCCTTCATGCCCTCGAAAATCTCCTGGGCGTAGTGGAACACCACCGTTGCAGGATCGAGATCGAAAGCCTTGCGCGCTTCGATCCTGCCGCTATGCCAGCCGCGTCCTTCGGAATAGCGGACGGTCACCATGTGGTCCGTGAAGACCCGGCCGAAGCCGGGGTTCTGGAGGATCGCCTCCCGTTCGCTCGGGGCCGTCGGGTTCGGGTTCTTCTCGAACAGGAAAGTCTTTGCGTGGCTCTCGGTCATCTATCGTCCGCTCCTTCGTTCCGAGCGGATTCGTCCCGCTCGCCGTGGGAGCAGGACTTAGCTCGGATCAGATGGTGATTGGTGGCGTTCATGCCTTCATATGCACAGATATTAGCATTGCCAAAGCAAAATCCGCTACTGCATGTCTCCTTTGATCGATCTCGATTGAAGGACAAAGACATGCAGTAATTCAAAGTGCTACAGCGACCTTTGCGCGTCCGATAGGACGCGCGGCGCTGTAGTTTCGCGTCGTCAGCCCGCAACAGCCGGATGAAAAGGAAAAGCCCGGCTGATGAACCGGGCTGCCTCTGAGGAATGTCTGGCTGAAATCAGTTCGCCGGTGCGGGGGCGGGAGCTTGTACCTCCTGCGCCGTCTGGCCTGCAACCGGAGCGGCTCCATCGGCCGGGCCAACTTCCGACTGTCCCTCGGCCGGAGCGGCTTCCGTTGCGCCGGTCGCTTCCGGAGCCGGCAGCGGCGCCGGATTATCCGAGTGCTCGCGCAGCCAGGCGATCAGGTTTGCCCGCTCGTCGATCTTCTTGAGGCCGGCAAAGCCCATGGCCGTGCCCGGAACGTGTTTCTTCGGCGCCTCGAGGAAATAGCTGAGGTGCTCGTAGTCCCAAACGACCTTGCCGCCCTCGGAAAAGGCCTGCATGCCGGCGGAATAGCTGAAGCCCTCATGCGAGGCGACCGGCCGGTTGACGACGTCCCAGAGGTTTGGGCCGACCTTGTTGGGTCCGCCCTTCTCCACGGTGTGACAGCTCGCGCATTTCTTGAAGATGGTCTCGCCCGCGGAGGCATCGGCCGTCGCCAGCAGCGGGCCGATCGGTTCGGGCGCAGCTTCCCCGCCGCCGGCAGCACCGGGTTCGGCGGACGTCTCCTCGGCGACGATCGCGAAACCTTCCTTCTCGGGAGCTTCGGAATGGAATATGCCTTCCGAGGCGATGGACACGGTCATCAGCACGAAGACCGTACCCAACAAGGCACCCACACCCATGTTCACATATGGATTCATCTGCAAACGCTCCCTTTGCCACCGGCGCAAACAAAAACCCGGCCCATCTTGAAATCGCGCGGAACCTATGTCTTTTGGCTCTGCGTTGCAACAGTGATTATGGCCCTCGGAGTGAGACCTTTTGACACTTTCTGCGGGGCTTTTGAAGGCCAGACGATGATTCACGAAAATTCCGGCAAAAGCTTGGTGCTTATTCCGGCGCGCATGGCCTCGACCAGGCTGCCTGGAAAACCGCTTGCCGACATATGCGGTCTGCCGATGATCGTTCAGGTCGCACGGCGCGCGCAGGAGGCCGATGTCGGCCGCATCGTCGTCGCCGTCGACCATGCGGAGGTGTTTGCCGCGGTGAGCGACGCGGGTTTCGAGGCGATCATGACGCGCGGCGACCACCAGTCCGGCTCCGACCGGATCTATGAAGCACTCACCAAGGCCGATCCGCAAGGCGAGGCCGAGATCGTCATCAACGTCCAGGGGGACCTGCCGACGATCGAGCCCGGGCCGATCCGCGCGGCGCTCAAACCCCTCGAGAACGCCTCGACCGACATCGCCACCCTGACGGTGGCGATTACCGACGAGCACGAAAAGACCAATCCCAACGTCGTCAAGGTCGTGGGCTCGCCCCTTTCCGAGAGCCGGTTGCGGGCGCTTTATTTCACCCGCACGACGGCACCCTACGGTGCCGGCCCGCTTTTCCACCACATCGGCCTCTATGCCTATCGGCGCAAGGCGCTCGAGACTTTCGTGTCGCTCAAGCCCTCGACGCTCGAAAAGCGCGAATCGCTGGAGCAACTGCGGGCACTCGAAGCCGGCATGCGCATCGACGTCGAGATCGTCGATTCCGTGCCGCTCGGCGTCGATACGCCGGCAGACCTCGAGAAGGCCCGCCGCATACTTTCCGCCAGAAGCTGAGGAGGGAACCCAGGGTGACCGTCAAGACCAACCGGATATCATTTCAGGGCGACCATGGCGCCAATTCGGACATGGCCTGCCGCGACATGTTTGCGGGCATGGAGCCGCTGCCCTGCCAGACCTTCGAGGATGCCTTTCTTGCGGTCGAAAACGGCGATGCGGATCTGGCGATGATCCCGATCGAGAATACGATCGCCGGGCGTGTCGCGGACATCCACCACCTGCTGCCCGAATCGCGCCTCTTCATCGTCGGCGAGTATTTCATGCCGATCCGCTTCCAGTTGATGGTGCTGCCGGGCGTCAGGCGCGACGAGATCCGCACGGTGCACAGCCATATCCATGCGCTTGGCCAGTGCCGCAAGATCGTGCGCGCCAACGGCTGGAAGCCCGTCGTGGCCGGCGACACCGCCGGCGCCGCCAAGCTCGTCATGGAAACCGGTGACCGTTCGATGGCGGCGCTCGCGCCGCGACTGGCCGCCGAACTCTACGGTCTGGAGATCATCGCCGAGAATGTCGAGGACACCGACAGCAACGTGACCCGCTTCGTCGTGCTTTCGCGCGAGGAACGGCGGATCATACGCAAGTCCGACGACGACGTGATCATCACCACTTTCGTCTTCAACGTGCGCAACATCCCGGCCGCGCTCTACAAGGCGCTCGGTGGCTTTGCCACCAACGGCATCAACATGACGAAGCTTGAAAGCTACCAACTCGGCGGCAAGTTCGTCGCGACGCAGTTCTATGCCGACATCGAGGGGCATCCGGACGATATTGCCGTCCGGCATGCTATGGACGAGCTGCGCTTCTTTTCCGAGAAGGTGCGCATCCTCGGCACCTATCCGGCTCACCCGATGCGCGGGGTGCTCTGACCGCGCGTCGCGCCCGTGCCGGAAAAAGCGGCAAAAGTGCGGTAGGGCGCCACGCGCTGAACGCATGCCTAGTTTGCAATCATGTCTCTACTTAAATTCCGGGCAAATGCCTATTTGACACTCGTCAAGATATGGAGTGTCAAAGATGAATATCCGCCAGAAGATCATGGATTATGCAACGAAGCGTCGCGCGATCCGCGAGCTGAACGCTCTCGATGATCATGCGCTGAGCGATATCGGCCTTTCCCGTTCGCAGATCCAGGCCGCCGTCTACGGCCGCTGATGAGAGATATGCCCGCGCGCCATTGGCCGGCGCGACGCAGTCGATTTGAACGCCCCGCCGTCACCCGAGCGGGGCGTTTCGTCGTGAAGGCAGACCCGCAAGCGAGCGCCGGCCAAGTGCCGCGTCAGCTGCCGGACTTACCTCCTCCGTTCCATTCTAGCGTTCGTAGAATTTGCCCGGCCTTGTGCAAGCTGCCCTTTCTGTCGATGATCCGGCGTAGGGCTGGTCAGGCGGAATGGGGAAAGCGGGCGCGGTTTCCGCGCACCTCGTCCTGATCATTCAAGTGAGGGGCAAACATGAATTCGAATGGTACGATCGCTTTCGATATGGGCGCTACGTCTGCGGACCACATGGTCGAGCTCCTCAGCAGGCACTATAGCAATATCGCGCTGAAGCCCCATTCATCGCGCATAAAACTTGCGAGTTCGGGTCTGCTCGGGCGCATCGGCGATCTGCGCTACGACCTCGCCGTCTCCAGTGGCGGCTTCGACATTGTGCCCGCCGAGGGCGCGTTCGCTTTGTTTACGTTTCCAGAAGCCGGGGGGATGATTTTGGAAACGGAGAGCGGCCGCTGGGACACCGGCCCAAAGGAAGCGGTCGCCAGTGTCGGCCGGCGTCGCTATGGTTTTCCCGGGCGGCGAAAGCACACGAATCTCGCCTTCGATCCCGAAATCCTGCGGACGCGTCTGTCGGTGCTCTTCGAAACGCCCGTGCGCGCGCCGCTGGAATTCGTTACCGTCATTCCATTCGAAGCGAAGCGTTTCGCTTCAATGGCCTGGCTGTTGCAAGGGCTGAAGAATCCGGAGCTTGCATCGCTCGACAATATGGCGGCCGCGACCTCGTTTTCGCACCTCGTCCAGGATTTGCTCCTGGAGTTATGGCCGCACAACCACAGCCACCTGTTTGAGAGGCGGCTGGCCGCGCCGTCCCGCCGACAGGTCAAGGCCGCGATCAACTATATCCATGAGCATGCGCGAGAAGCGCCCTCCACCGTCGACGTGGCTCAGGCAAGCGGCGTCAGCCTCAGGGCCCTGCAGCAGGCCTTTCGTGAGGCGACCGGCAAGACGATCCTCGAATATATGCGCGACGTCCGGCTGCAGCGGGCCAAGGACGAGCTTCTCGAGCACCGCGACGAGCCGCTCGCCGACATCGCCCGGCGATGGGGGTTTTCGAATGTCGGCCGCTTCAGCCGCCAGTTCTTCGAGGCCTTCGGCGAAATGCCGTCGCACATGCGTCGCCGGTGACCGGGTGACGAAGCATCAGCTTCGTTCGGGCCAGGCGAGCCAGTCGCGCATGAGCTGGTGCGCAATCGCACCCTTCGGCGGCGGGATGTGCTCGTCGCCGGTGTCGGCGGTGCCGGTCGTTCGCTCCAGCATGGCCTCGGTCTCGGCACGGGTGAACCAGCGCACGTCCTCGAGTTCCTGTTCGTCCCGCTTGATGGTCGTGGATTTCGCCTCCGCATAGCAGCCGATCATCAGCGAATGCGGCAGCGGCCAGGGCTGCGAGGCGTGATAGCGGACCCGCCCGATGCGGATGCCCGATTCCTCCTGCGTCTCCCGGCGCACGGCGTTCTCGATCGTCTCGCCCGGCTCGACGAAGCCGGCAAGGCAGGAATACATCCCGGGCACGAAATGCGGGCTGCGGCCGAGCAGGCAGAGATCGCGCTCGAGATCGATTGTCAGCATGATGACGACTGGGTCCGTGCGGGGAAAGACCATATGGCCGCAGGCGGTGCAGATGCGCCGGTAGCCGCCGGCCCGCCCGTCCATCGGACCGCCGCAGCGGCCGCAGAAGCGGTTATTGGCGTTCCAGACGATCAGGCTCGAGCCCTGCGCGAACTGGCCCAGGAGTTCCTCCGGCAGCATCTGTTGGCGATAGAGCATGCGCGCATCGGCGATCTTGAAGGGTTCTGGCAGGGTTTCCTCGGTGAGACCCGACGGCACGGCGAGCCGTGGCTCGCCATTCTGCAGATAGCCGAGCAGAATCGCCTCATCGACCGCCGGTTCGAGATCGGCAAGCTCGTAGGGAGCAAAGAGCGGATCGATGATCTTCGCGTCGTGCTTGACGATCAGCTTGGCGCCGGAAAAGGCAAGGAAATGCGCCGCCGGATGTTTGAGCGCCAGTTCGAGGCAGTCGTCGCTTCGATGTTCGGATTGGCGTTCGAGATGGTTTTCGGCAAAAGCGACGAAAGTGCTCGGTTCCGGGTGAGGGCTGTGAAGATCGAATATCGTTTTCGTCATGTTCAGAGATTTTCCAATATGCGTTCCGCGAATGCCTGGTGATCCGTCTCCGGCCACGGTTCGGCCTTGCCGAAGCCCCAGACCGGACCCGGCCAGTTGGGATCGCCCGGGCGCCGGGCGATGACATGCACGTGGAGTTGCCGCACGATGTTGCCGAGCGCGCCGACATTGACCTTCTCCGCCCCGGTCACCTTTTTCAGGGCCGTCGCCACCATGTTCGTCTCGAAGGTCAGCATCGTCTGGTCGAGCGGTGACAGGTCGAATATCTCCGAGACGCCGTCGCGCTGGGGGATGAGGATGATCCAGGGCCAGCGGCGGTCGTTCATCAGGCGCAATTGGCAAAGGCCGATCGAAGCGATCGGGATGCCGTCGCGCTCAAGGCGCTCATCGAGCGTGAAGGTGGACAAGAATCTCTCCTCGGTCCCTGCGGCGCCGTGCGTCCTGTCAGACCCACGAAAGGACGCTGTAGCACTTTGAATTGCTGTATGTTTACCCCTAAATCGGCGAGGATTTAAGGAAACCTGCAGCAGGCGGATTCGCCTTGTTTTGCATACCGATATCAGTTTTTTGATGGCTTGGCTTGCATTTGATCGCGATATTGCCGATATGGAAGCCGGGAGGTTGGTGGTGGACGAGCCACTCGCCAACCGGGTCAGGTCCGGAAGGAAGCAGCCCTAACGAGCCACGGCACGGGTCATCGTGCCAGCCTCCCACCTTCTTCTCCGTCCTGTCGGGACAAGAGTTCGAGCAGCGGCAGGGTCGATGAGCGACGAAGCGCCTATTTCATCCCCCGGTTCCCTTCCCGTATCACCCGCCGAGAAACCGGCCGCCTATCGCGTTCTCGCACGCAAATATCGCCCGAAGGATTTCTCCGATCTCATGGTCGGCCAGGAGCCGATGGTGCGTACGCTCACCAACGCCTTCGAGACCGGCCGTATCGCCCAGGCCTATATGCTCACCGGCGTGCGCGGCGTCGGGAAGACGACGACAGCGCGCATCCTGGCGCGCGCACTGAACTACAAGACCGCGGAGATCGACAGGCCGACCATCGATCTGCGCGTCCCCGGCGAACATTGCCAGGCGATCATGGAAGGTCGCCATGTCGATGTGATCGAGATGGACGCCGCCTCCCATACCGGCATCGACGACATTCGCGAGATCATCGAGCAGGTGCGCTATCGGCCCGTCTCGGCCCGCTACAAAGTCTATATTATCGACGAAGTGCACATGCTCTCGACGCAGGCCTTCAACGGCCTGCTGAAGACGCTGGAAGAGCCGCCGGAGCACGTGAAGTTCATCTTTGCGACTACGGAGATCCGCAAGGTCCCGATTACGGTCCTGTCGCGCTGCCAGCGCTTCGACCTTCGGCGCATCAGCGCCTCCGACCTCGTCGGGCTGTTTTCGACCATTCTTTCGAAGGAAGCCGTGCCCTTCGATCCGGAGGCACTGGCCATGGTGGCGCGCGCAGCCGAGGGGTCGGCGCGCGACGGCCTGTCGCTGCTCGACCAGGCGATCGCCCATGGCGGCGGCGCCGTCGACGTCGAAACTGTGCGCTCGATGCTCGGGCTCGCCGATCGGGCGCGCATCGTCGATCTCTTCACCCATATCGTCAAGGGCGATGCGGCGGCGGCGCTCGGCGAATTTTCGGCGCAGTACGAAGCCGGCGCCAATCCGACCGTGGTTCTGACCGATCTTGCCGATTTCACCCACCTCGTCACCCGGATGAAATACGTGCCCGATGCGGCGAACGACCAGTCCTTGAGCGAGATCGAGCGGACGCGCGGTGCGGAATTCGCAGCCAGCGTCGCGGTGACGACGCTGTCGCGCATCTGGCAGATGCTGCTCAAAGGCATTCCCGAGGCGGAAAGCTCCGCGCGGCCGGCAGGTGCCGCCGAGATGGTTTTGATCCGGCTTGCCCATGCCGCGCATCTCCCCTCGCCGGAGGATGCGGCGCGACGGCTGCTCGAGCTTTCGGGCGCGGAAACCGGCGGACGTCCCGTGCCGACGCGCAATGGTGCGAGCGCTGAGCCGCAGGCGGGGCCGGCAGTCGAGGCCCATTCCGTCGAAACCGTCCCCGTCCAGAGACCCTCGGGCAATGGCGCCACCATGCTGCGCGCCGTCCCGGATGCAGCACTGCAGCCGATCGGTGTCGGACGCCTGGAGGACAGCCCGGCAGCGGTGCCGGCCGCGAAGCCGCAGCCGAAGATTCCGATCGCTTCGATCAGCGACATAGCCGATCTTTGCGCGAAGAACCGCGACATCAAGCTGAAGACGCTGGTGCGTGGTTTCCTGCGTCTCGTGCATATCGAGCCCGGCCGGCTCGACGTCAATCTGCCGGAGGACGCGCCGAAGACGCTGCTAGGCGAACTCGCGGTCAAGCTCAAGGAATGGACCGGCATTCACTGGGTCGTCAGCTACAGCCGCGAACTCGGCCAGCCGACGCTGGTCGAGGCCGAGCAGCGCGCCCAGGAGCAGCGCGTCAACGACGCGCGCCAGGATCCGGATGTGGCGGCGATCCTCGCGCGCTTTCCGGGCGCGCGAATCGCCGACGTCCGCATTCGCGCCGCCGAGGAGGAGGAGGCGGAAAGCCTCGCGCCGACGACGGCCGAATCCGAGGACGGTGATATCGTGCCGGGCGATGACATAGAATAGCGACGATGCCGAACGGCATGGCGCATCGCGCGCCTTCATTCAGGTCAGAAAACAGGAGACGACAATGCGCGACATCATGGGCATGATGGGCAAGGTCAAGGAAATGCAGGCCAAGATGGAGAAGCTGCAGGCGGAGATCGCCGCGCTCGAAGTCGACGGCGCCTCCGGCGGAGGCCTCGTCACAGTTCGGCTCGACGGCAAGGGCCACATGAAGAGCCTGAAGATCGATCCTTCGCTCTTCAAGGAAGATGATGTCGAGATCCTCGAAGACCTGATCGTCGCAGCCCACAAGGACGCCAAGGACAAGGTCGAAGCCCTGCAGGCCGAAAAGACCCGGGAGTTGACCGCCGGCCTGCCGATTCCGCCCGGTATGAAGCTGCCGTTCTGATCGATACGAGACGATTCCGTTTCCCGGCGATATGCGCTAAAAGCGCGCCATGGCAAAGCGAGTCACCGGTCCCGAAATCGAAAAGCTCATCCAGCTCCTGGCGAAGGTGCCGGGCCTCGGGCCCCGGTCCGCCCGTCGGGCGGCGCTGCATCTCGTCAAGAAGAAGGAGCAATTGCTCGGGCCGCTCGCCGAGGCGATGGGCGAGGCGCATCGCAAGGTAAGGATCTGTTCCTGCTGCGGCAATGTCGACACAATCGATCCCTGCACCGTCTGCACCGACGAGCGGCGGGATCAGTCGGTGATCATCGTCGTCGAGGATGTCGCCGATCTCTGGGCGCTGGAGCGCGCCGGTGCCATGAATGCCGCCTATCACGTGCTTGGCGGCACCCTGTCGCCGCTCGACGGCATCGGCCCGGACGACCTGAACATCAAGGGCCTTGTCGACCGGGTTGGCAAGGGCGGCGTGCGCGAGCTGATCCTTGCGGTCAATGCCACCGTCGAGGGCCAGACGACGGCGCATTACATCACCGACCAGCTGGAGGGCATGGAGGTCAAGATCACCCGTCTTGCCCATGGCGTGCCGGTCGGCGGCGAACTCGACTATCTCGACGAAGGTACGCTGACGGCCGCGCTCAGGGCGCGCACGACGATCTGAGCCTTCGCAAATGCTCGTCTGATCGTGGGGAGCCCGATGCTGAAATTCCTGTCCGTTCTGATCCTTTCGCTCGCTACCTGGTGCAGCTCCTGCCTTGCCGCCTCCAAGGCCGAGGTGGAGGGGCAGTTCCGCCGCTGGCTGCAGGACGAACTCTGGCCGCAAGCCGAGAAGGCGGGCATTTCCGCCGGTTCCTTCAAGGCCGCCTTTCAGGGAGTGAGGCTCGATTGGGATCTGCCGGATCTGGTGCCGCCCGGCTTTCCGAAGCCCAAGGAGCGCAAGCAGAGCCAGGCGGAGTTTTCCTCGCCGGGATCCTATTTTTCGGAAAAACGGCTGCAGGGACTGGCCGCGACCGGCCGAAGCCTCGCCTCCGCCCATGCCGCGACGCTGAAAAAGATCGAGAGGACCTATGGCGTACCGGGCTCGGTCGTTCTCGCCATCTGGGGTCGCGAATCCGGTTTCGGCCGGGCGAAAATCCCGCATCCGATCATCGACGTTCTGGCGACCAAAGCCTTCATGTCGACGCGACCGGAGCTTTTCCGGCGCGAGCTGATCGCGGCGCTGCATATTCTGGAGAGCGGCGACGTGAAGGAGGCCGACATGCGCGGCTCTTGGGCCGGCGCCATGGGCCAGCCGCAGTTCCTGCCCTCCAGTTTCCTGCAATATGCCGTCGACTTCGACGGCGACGGCCGCCGCGACATCTGGAACTCCATACCGGACAGCCTCGCCTCGATCGCCAACTATCTGGCTGAGAAGGGTTGGCAGAGCGGCCGTGACTGGGGATTCGAAGTTTCGATCCCGGCCGGGGTCTCCTGCGCGCAGGAGGGGCCCGATCGCGCCCGTCCGATCGCCGACTGGGCCGGCTTGGGCATCGCTCGCGTTTCGGGCAAGCCCTTTCCGGCGGCGGAACGTACGGCCTCCGGCATGATGCTGGTGCCGGCCGGCCGGCATGGGCCGAGCTTCGTGGTGACGCCGAATTTCTACGTCATCAAGGAATACAACAATTCCGATCTCTACGCGCTCTTCATCGGGAACCTGGCCGACCGGATCGCCTCGGGAAGCGGCGCCTTCCGGGCGGATTGGGGCGATGTCGGCAAGATGCTGCGCTCCGACGTGCTCGGCATGCAGAAGGCGCTTACCGCCGTCGGCTACGACGTCGGCAAGGTCGACGGGTTGCCGGGCTACAAGACCCGCCGCTCGCTCGGCGACTGGCAGGCGAAAAATGGCATGGTGCCGACCTGCTTTCCGGACGCTTCCCTGAAGGGAAAGTTGCGGTGACTCAGGTCAATTGGGTGACCGGTCTCGCATGGGCAAGGTGCTGGTCGCTCGCGCAGCGTTAGAACACGAACATGTAAAGCAGGATAATGACGATCAGGGGCACGCCCATCAGCCAGAGAATGATACCTTTCATGGCGCAGTTCCACGTTGTTGGCGTCGAGGCGGTAACGCCGGGAGGGGCTGTTCCGTTCCCGCCGTTTCGGGTACGGTGAGTCAGGGGGGGTAGATTTCGCGTCTTCGCAGGGTGTATTGCTCGCCTGATGGTCGCCCTGCATCGGTACGTCGCGACGCCCCACCAACTTGCTCCCTGTGCCAAACGTGACCGCAAGCCTGGCATTCCATTCACGAGGTCTGCCGGGCCTACGCTGCGCGCATCGAATATTCGGAGAAGACCTCAGCCCACCGACTCCTGGCTTCCTTCGGCACAAGGCTTCGTCGAGACGAGCCTTCGCGGCATGGGTTGGGGCAGGCCTCACCTGTTGGCCTGATATGCAATCAAGAGGCGTGACGGGGCGTGGCCGTTGCCGTGAGCGAGGCTAAATGGTTCTATCGGCTCCATGAGTGTTGCTCATGGAGGTTTCGATGTCTTTAGACGACGTTGACCTGAATCTTCTTCGCGTCTTCGACGTGTTGATGCAGGAACGAAGTGTCACGGGCGCCGCCGACCGTTTGGGGCGGACCCAATCTGCCGTCAGCCACTCTCTCGCCAAGCTGCGCATCCTTTTCAAGGACGAATTGTTTACACGAGACGGCGGCATCATGAGCCCCACGCCGCGAGCACTCGAGCTGGCGACGGATTTGTCCGATGCGTTAGCGAAAATTCGCGCGTCGATCGGGCGCTACAGGGTCTTTGATCCCACCACGACCGAGCGAAAGTTTCGGGTCGGTCTCACGGACTATCATGCGATGATAT
Organism: Ensifer sp. LCM 4579; assembly: GCF_001854885.1. GTDB lineage: Bacteria > Pseudomonadota > Alphaproteobacteria > Rhizobiales > Rhizobiaceae > Sinorhizobium. Next base: position 119,434 of record NZ_MDDV01000010.1, read on the forward strand.
TCATTCCGCGGTTGATCAGGGAATTCTCCGAGCAGGCGCCGCATGCCACGCTCAACGTGATCCCCGCGAACCGTGTCGAGGCGGAATCCGCCGACTATTTTCGGCAGGTGGACTGCACGTTAACTGGCGCAAGTCTCAAGGATGATCCAAGCCTGGTCAAAGTGGAACTTGGGCAGGACAGGTTGCTTTGCGCCGTATGGAGCGGTAGCCAGATCGCACGGAACCCGCTGAGCCTGGAAACTTATCTGTCGGCTTCGCATCTTCAGATTTCGGCAGATGGTCTGTCTGAAGGCCTAGCCGATGGTGCACTGAGAAATCGCGGTCTCAGGCGAAAGGTCGTGGCTACCATCTCAGACTACTTGGTCATGCCATGGGTCCTGAGGGGAACCGAACTCATCACGCATTGCGGGGACGGAATTCTTCAAATGCTTGATGAGACAAGCGAGGTGGCACTTCTCTCGCCGCCGATCCCCATTTCACCCGTAAGCACAAACCTCGTCATCCATCGGCAGATGGCCGCTGATCAGGGAACTCTTTGGCTGCGGCGGCTGATAACCGAACTTTACCATGCAGCTCAAATAAAGAAGAACGAAGTAATATTGGCGAACAAGCTCATGGCGTGAGCCATGGCAACCTCGCGCTGGTATGATCTGCGGCAAAAGCGGCAACTCTTCTTTCGAGTCTCGGCTGGCGGCGCTAGAATATGAGCGTTATTCATAGTCCGAATGAAGACTATCAATTTGACAAATAAATAGCTTAGGGGCGACCCTCTTTTTGGAAATATAAAAAGGGGATCCTTCCATGCGCAAGATTATGACTGGAGTACTCGGGGCGGCGTTTGCCGCTTATGCGTCCACCGTATGGGCGGGGACGTTGGACAACGTAAAGGCAAAAGGAATTCTCACGTGCGGGACAAATCCGGCAACGGCGGGCTTCAGCGTCCCTGATAACGACGGGAAGTGGACCGGGTTCGTGGTCGATTACTGCCGTGCTGTGGCTGCCGGCGTCCTCGGCGATGCGACCAAGGTCAAGTTCATTCCCCTCAATGCAAAGGATCGCTTCACCGCGCTGCAGTCCGGCGAGATCGACATTCTGGCGCACAACGCCACCTGGACTTCCTCGCGCGATACCTCTCTCGGCATTATTTTCGCCGGCACGTATTTCTATGACGGCCAGGGCTTTATGGTGCGCAAGTCGGACAACATCAAGTCGGCGAAGGACCTCGACGGCGCATCGATCTGCGTTTCGCAGGGAACGACCACGGAGCTGAACCTCGCAGATTACTTCCGTTCCAACGGCATGACCTTCAGCGCGGTCGGTTTCGCCGATGAGGAGGCTGTCATCAAGGCCTATGAAGAGGGGCGGTGCGACGTCTTCTCCGCCGACACGTCCAGCTTGAACGCCGCGCGTATCCGCCTGGCCAATGCCGATGACAGTGTCGTTCTCCCCGAGATCATTTCCAAGGAGCCTCTCGGACCTGCTGTCCGCCAAGGCGACGATCAGTGGCTGAACATCGCCAAGTGGACTCTCAATGTCATGCTCGCCGCCGAGGAGTTCGGCGTCACGTCCAAGAACGTCGACGAGATGAAAGACTCCGACAACCCGAACATCCGCCGCCTGCTGGGCGTCGAAGGGAGCTTCGGCAAGGATGTCGGGCTCGGCGAAACGTGGTCGCAGGACATCATCAAGCAGGTCGGCAATTATTCCGAAATCTTCGAGCGTTCGATCGGCAAGGAATCTCCGTTGAAGATCGAACGGGGCGTAAACGCTCTCTGGAACGCAGGCGGTCTTCAGTACGCGCCCCCCATCCGCTGATGAGCGAGGAGGCCGCCGCGAAGAGCAGCGGCCTCCTGGTCAATTTGGGAGGCACCGCATGGTTGACATCACTCAGCCTGCGCAACTGCGCAGGGCTTTCTCGATCTATGACAAGAAGATTCGCGCAATCGTCTATCAGGCTGGGTTGGCTGTAAGTCTGGCTGTCGTCGTCACAGCAATCGCGATTCAAACTGTTTCTAACATGAGACAGCGGGGCATTCCCCTGGCGTTCGACTTCTGGAACCAGACGGCTGGCTTCCAGATAAATCAGACCCTCATCCCCTATGACACCCTTTCCAGCTATGGCGAGGCATTCTGGGTTGGGGTGGCGAACACACTTCTTGTCAGTGCTCTCGGCATCGTGCTTGCCACGGTCATCGGATTCCTGATCGGAATTTCGCGTCTTTCCAACAATTGGATCGTTGCCAAGGTGGCGACTTCGTACGTGGAAGTCATCCGGAACATTCCGTTGCTGCTTCAGCTTCTCTTCTGGTACAACGCGGTACTTAAGCCACTACCCGCCCCGAAGGCCTCTATCGCCTTTCCTGGAGGGATATACCTCAACAATCGTGGGATCATCCTGCCTGCTGTCGAGCTTCATTCAGGCGCCGCCTGGGTGGGCATCGCGATCGTTGCAGCAGTCGCATTCGCGACCGCATTCAGCGCCTACGCAAGCAGCGTTCAAACCCGAACCGGCAAGCAGCTTCCTGTCCTGGTCGTCAACCTGCTCCTGCTCGCAGGCCTACCGTTCGTTGCTTATGTCGCGGCGGAAAGCCCGTGGTCCTTCACGTACCCGGAACTCAGGGGCTTCAACTTCCGTGGCGGCCAGCAAATCTACCCGGAGTTCGCGGCGCTCCTTATCGGCCTCTCCGTCTACACGGCGTCGTTTATCGCCGAAATCGTTCGCGGGGGCATACAGGCCGTCTCCAAGGGCCAGACCGAAGCGGCCCATGCCCTCGGGCTCCCGAAGGGCAAGACGTTGCGTCTCGTCGTGGTGCCTCAAGCGCTTCGGATCATCATTCCGCCTCTGACCAGCCAATATCTGAACTTGATCAAGAACTCCTCGCTTGCTGTTTTCATTGGATATCCTGACCTCGTGCAGGTCTTTGCGGGATCGGTGCTTAACCAGACAGGTGCCGCGGTCCAGGTGATGGCCATAACGCTTGCCGTATACCTGGTCATCTCTTTGATCACGTCAGCCGCAATGAATGGCTTTAACCGGCGCTTCGCGCTCGTGGAGAGATAGGATGACCACGGCTCTTCCTTTGGCGGCGGCTTTCCCCTACGAGTATATCCCAGCCGCCCCGCCACCGGCGGACATCCGGCCGAGCCCTGTGACATGGGCGCGAACGAACCTGTTCTCAAGCCCGTTCTCATGCCTTATGACTGTATGCTTCACCGGATTGGCGGTGTGGCTCGTCTCTCAGTTTCTGAGTTTCGCGTTGTTCAATGCCGTCTGGAGCGGTGACAGCGAAGTCTGTCGCGCCAATCCCGATGGTGCATGCTGGTCATTCATTGGTGCCAAGCTGAACTATCTCCAGTACGGCGCCTATCCTGCCACCGAACGCTGGCGCGTCGACCTGACGCAGGCGATCGGGGCCATTCTGATCGCGTGGCTTCTTTGGCGGAACGCTCCGCGCCGGAACACGGCAGCGCTCCTGTTCTTCGGCGTGTACCCGATCGGTGGGTTCGCTCTGCTTCGCGGGATCGAAGCGATCGGCCTGCCTGTCATCGACACGACCCTATGGGGCGGGATGATGATCACGCTCCTGATGTCGGTCGTGGGGATTGTGTTTTCGCTGCCGCTGGGTGTCGTCCTGGCTCTCGGGCGACGCTCCGAACTGCCGATCGTCAAAGCTGTCTGCGTCTTCTACATCGAGGTTGTACGCGGCGTGCCTTTCATCACCGTTCTCTTCATGGCGAACTTCATGATGCCTCTATTTGTGCCGGAGGCGCTCACACCCGACAGGCTGCTGCGGCCGATGATCGGAACCACCCTATTCTCGGCCGCATACATGGCGGAAGTCGTGCGCGCCGGATTGCAAGCCATCCCGAAGGGGCAATACGAAGGCGCCCAGTCCCTTGGGATCGGATACTTTACGATGATGAGGCTAATCATCCTGCCTCAGGCCTTGACCATCGTCATTCCGGGCATCGTTTCGACCTTCATCGGCCTGTTCAAGGATACGACGCTGGTGGCTATCGTCGGGATCGCAGACTTCCTGCGCGCAGTTGAAACGGCCCGCATCGATCCAAATTGGGCCGGACCAACGATCTCCTCCACCGGCTATCTCTTCGCCGCGATCATATATTGGTTCTTCTGCTTCGGAATGTCCCGATACTCGCAGTCCGTCGAACGTCACCTCGCGCGCGGTCACAAATCATAGGAGTTGTCGATGTTGCACGGCAGTTCTTGCGACGGATCTTGAAGTGACTTGTCCCAATCTCCGCGCGGCGGTTCGCGCAGCCGATAATTTCTAGGAAATCTGAACCAATGACATACTCACAGCCGGGCGTGCCGGCGGCCAGGAAACTGGGCGCGGAGGAGTTTGATTTTGGCGTTGTCCACGATCGCAGCCAATTCGGATCTGCGAAATGGGCCAATCAATGGGATGAGTTCTCCCCTTGTGTCGAGGGCGAAGGCCTGTTGTCTCTCTGGACGGCCGACATGGACTTCCGGGCGCCGGAGCCAGTGATCGCGCGGCTGCGGGAGGCTGTCGATCATGGCATCTATGGCTATACGAAGCGCGATCCGCGGCACTATGAAATCGTCAAATCATGGTTCCAACGGCGCCACAACTGGGGCGTGGACCCGGCGACCCTGCTTCCTGCCCCTGCCATCATGCCTTCGGTCGCGGCTATTCTGCGGACCTTCACGCAGCCTCGAGACGGCGTCATCGTACAGGCGCCAGTCTATTCGCCATACTTTCAAGTTGTCCGCGACAACAATAGGACGCTCCTGATCAACCGCTTGAGGCTTGTTGAGGGTCGTTACGAGCTCGATCTGGTTGATTTCGAGCGCTTGGCTGCAAACGGGGCGCGCGCCTTCTTGTTGTGCAACCCGCACAACCCTGCTGGGAAGGCCTGGACGCGCGAGGAACTCGAGAGTTTGGACCAGCTATGCGAGCGCTACGGCATTCTGGTCATCTCCGACGATATTCACTGCGACATTCGCCTAAACGGCCGCCCACATGTCGTATTTTCCTCGATCGGTGAGGCCGCGGCAGCGAAGTCCTTCATCTGCACAGCCCCTACCAAGACGTTTAACTTGGCCGGTGTGCCATCGGCCACGCTTTCTGTCGCTGATGCCAAGCGCCGGGAGGAACTGTTCCGGGTTATGCAAGCTTCGTTCATGGTGAACGCCAATTTCTTTGGGCGTATAGCTCTGGAGGTCGCTTATACCTCAGGCGATCAGTGGCTGGACCACCTGACGCCTTATATTCGCGACAACGTCAATCTTGTATTGAGCCGGGCCGCAGAATCACTTCCGGGTATCGCCCCTATGCGACCCGACGCCTCGTTTTTGGTCTGGCTGGACGCACGGGAAGTGGACGCAAAGGTTGGAGGCGTACATCGCTTCTTTGTCGAACGAGCCGGCGTCAACCTATACGATGGACGCGTTTATGGGCCGGGCGGAGAGGGCTTCATTCGGCTCAATGTCGGTTGCCCGCGTTCGGTCCTCGAGGAGGCTCTGACACGCATGGCGAGTGCCCTTTCATCGCTTTAGCCTTTGTCCGTCATGCCGTTCCAGCGGCAGCAGAATGTTTCTGTGCGATGACCGCGCAGACCATCAACTGAATCTGATGGAAAAGCATCAGCGGCAGAACGATCGCCCCGATCGACTGTCCGGCGAAGATGACGCCTGCCATCGGTACGCCACTGGCAAGGCTCTTCTTCGATCCACAAAACGTGATGGTGATCTGGTCTGGCGTGTTGAAGCCCAGAAGACGGCTGCCACGCATGGTGAAGGTCAGCACGAAGGCGAGCAGCAGCATGTCGAGCCCGATAACGACGGCGATATCTTGAAGCGAGAAAGTCTGCCACAGGCCCTCGACGACTGCCTTGCTGAAGGCGAGATAGACGACCATCAGGATCGAACCTCTGTCGACGGGAGCCAGAATCTTCTTCTTCGAGCGTACCCAGTCTCCGATCCACGGCTGTAACATCTGCCCCACGACGAACGGCGCGAGCAACTGCAGCAGTATTTTCTCCAAGACGTCGGAGGAGAACCCCCCATGGCCACCGGCGGAAAAGAGCAGTCCGACGAGCAGAGGCGTCAGGAACATGCCGAGTACATTGGAAGCCGAAGCCGAGCAGATCGCGGCCGGCACGTTTCCGCCTGCCACCGACGTGAACGCAATCGATGACTGCACGGTGGACGGCAGGACACTCAGGAACAGGATGCCGAGGTAAAGCGGCTGTGGCAGGACCGAATCCGGCAGCAGGCCGAACGCCATGCCGAGCAGTGGGAAAACGGCGAATGTCGTCAGCAGAATGAAAAGGTGAAGGCGCCAATGCAGCACGCCGGCAATGACAACATCGGTGGACAACCGCGCGCCGTGCAGGAAGAAGAGAAGCGCAATGGCGAGACTTGTGGCTATGCCGAAATGGTCCGCAAAACTGCCGCTTGCCGGCAGCAGCGAGGCAAGGAACACGCTGAAGACGAGCAGGACCGTGAAAGTGTCAGGCAAAAAGCGGCGCATGATGCTTCCCTAAATGTCAGATGGCTTCCGTAACCAGCTTGATGTTGAAGAAGTTGTCCATTGCCTCGGTTCCGCCTTCGGACCCGTAGCCTGAATCCTTTATGCCGCCAAAGGGAAGTTCCGGAAGCGCCAGCCCATGGTGATTGATCGAGATCATTCCGCTTTGTATGTCGCGGCTGAGCGCGGCGCTTGTTTTCCCGGACGTTGTATAGGCATAGGCTGCCAGGCCGTAGGGGAGGCGGTTCGCTTCCGTGATGGCGGCCTCATAGGTCGAAAACGGGCTCATCACCGCCACCGGGCCGAACGGCTCCTCTTTTAGTATCCGGGCACTCTGCGGCACATCTGTGAGAACCGTGGGTTTGTAGAAATTCCCGCGGTTGCCGATCCGCTCGCCGCCGGTCGCAATCTTTCCGCCCTGCGCGACGGCATCGCTCACCAATGCTTCCATGGCTTCGACCCGTCTGCCGTTTGCAAGCGGGCCCATGGTCGTTTGGGGATCCAGTCCATTGCCGACCGTGACGGCCTCCGCAGCCTCGACGAAGCGGTCGAGAAACCTCGCGTAGATCGTCTCTTGTATGAGAAAGCGCGTCGGAGAGACGCAGACTTGACCCGCATTGCGGAATTTTGCTCCGGCCAGGATCCTGACTGCGAGACCGACGTCGGCATCGTCGAACACAATCGCCGGCGCGTGACCGCCAAGCTCCATCGTCACCCGCTTCATGTGGGCACCGGCGAGAGCCGCAAGCTGCTTGCCAACGGACGTTGAGCCCGTGAAGGAGACCTTGCGAATGATCGGATGGGGAATGAGGTGGTTGGAGATGTCGGCCGGAATGCCGAATACCAGATTGAGCGCGCCAACTGGCAAGTCTGCGTCCGCGAAGGCGCGAACAAGTTCCGCGCAACTCGCCGGCGTCTCCTCGGGTCCCTTCAGAATGACGGAACAACCGGCCGCAAGACCGGCCGCTACTTTGCGCACGGCCTGGTTCAAGGGAAAGTTCCAGGGGCTGAAGGCGGCGACCGGACCGACCGGCTCCTTGACGACGAGCTGCCGAACATTGGCGGATCGGGAAGGGACGACACGACCGTAAGCCCGCCGCGCCTCTTCTGCAAACCAGTCGATCGTGTCGGCCGCTGCCAAAGTCTCGGCTTTTGACTCCGCGATCGGCTTTCCCTGTTCGAGAGTCATGATCGTCGCAATCTTCTCGACCCGCTCCCGCAGCAACTGGGCAGCCTTGTGCAACAGCTTGGCACGCTCGACTGCGCTGAACCGAGACCAGGCCTCGAACCCGGCTGCGGCTGTTCTGAGGGCTTCGTCAAGATCATCCCGCCCGGCATTCGCCACGGTTCCGATGACCTCATCGGAGGCAGGATTGACGATCGAAAGACGTTCTTTCGCTCCGTCGCGCCAGATGCCACCGATGTAGAGTTGCGTTTCCGGATAGTCGGACATCACCTTCTCCGATGTTTCTGAAATCAGTACCCGAGCGCGCAACCATCCTTGCGGTGATCGGACGCGCCGAGCAGGGTTCCGTGTCGATCATCGATCCAGATCGCCTGCGCTCCGCCGATGGCCCATTTCGGCGGGATCACCTGGAAGCCCCGGCCCTCGAGCTCTTCGCCGATCGCAGTTCGAATGGCTTCCTCGGCTTCGATCGTCCTGGTGCCGGGGAGGGGGAATAGACGGGGAAGCTCGATCGCTGACTGGATCTCCATGCCATAGTCGAATAGCTTCGACAGAAACTGCGCATGTCCCATGGCCTGATAGTGGCCACCCATGACGCCGAATGAGAGGGCGGCTTTGCCGTTCCGTGTGACCATTCCTGGAATGATCGTATGCATGGGCCGCTTGCGCGGACCGATCGCATTCGGATGCCGGTCCTTCAGCACGAAACTCTGGCCGCGGTTGTGGAACAGCACGCCCGATTTCGGGGCCATCAGTCCGCTGCCATAGGGATGGAAAATGGAATTGATGAAGCTGACGGCATTGCGATCCTTGTCGACCACTGAGATGTAGACCGTGTCCGAATGTTCGACGCCATCAATGAAACCGCCGGCGTCGCAAACCTCGTTCACGTCGATCATCGAGGCAAGGTCGTCGGCAAGTTCGTCCGACAAGAGAAAATCGACCGGCACCTTCGATGTTGCCGCGTCCGCCAACCATCGTTCGCGCGCTGCATAGGCGAGCCGGGTCGCCTCGACTTCGATGTGCAGGTTGTCGGCACTGAGAGGATCGCCCGAAGGGGTGAAACGCTCCAATATCTTCAGGATCATCAGGGCAATGATGCCTTGCCCATTCGGAGGGCATTCATGAATCGTCCATCCACGATAGCTTGCGCTGATGGGTGTCACGTATTCTCCTGCGGCGGAGGCGAAATCCTCGATCGTGTGCAGACCGCCCAGCGCCTGGAGATAGGAGACCATGTCCTCAGCAACGTCACCCCGGTAAAATGCGTCGCGCCCGTGCCTGCCGATGGCCGACAAAGTCTCGGCAAGCTCCGGCTGAAGCTGAATCGACCCGACCGCGGGCGCTTCGTCGTTGTCGAGGAAAATGCGGCGCGTCGACGAATCGCGCGCGAGCATTGTCCGCTGATGCGAAATGTCGGCGGCGACGCGCGGTGTGATGGCGTAGCCGTCGCGCGCGAGCGCGATCGCCGGCGCCAAGATGTCCGCCATGGACATGCGCCCATGATCCGCGACCAGCCTCGTCCAGGCATCGACGGCGCCCGGAATGGTCACCGCGTGAGGCGAGGACCGTGCGATCTCCGAGAGACCTTGGTCCTTGAACCACTGGAATTCAGCGGCGGCGGGCGTGCGACCCGAGCCGTTATAGGCGATCACCTCATCGGTGCCGTTAGGAGCCAGCAAGGCGAAGCAATCGCCGCCAATGCCTGTGGAGCCGGCTTCGACCACACATTGGACCGCACAGGCCGCCACCGCCGCATCGATAGCCTTGCCGCCGCTTTTGAGGATCTCGATGGCGGTCAGGGTTGCCATCGGATGAGAGGTCGCTGCCATGCCGCTACGGCCAACTGCAATCGAGCGCCCCGGCTGTTCGAAGTTCCGCATGGAATCGTCCTTATAAATAGAGGTTGCTGGCGCGCGCCCACGCATAGGTGTCATCGAGCGCCTTCTCCGAGCGGTCGAACATGTCGTTGATTTGCGCTTCCGTGATGATCAGGGGTGGGCAAAGAGAATAGTTGTCGCCGATGGCGCGCGTAACGACGCCGTGCGCCTGTGCGCGCTTGCCGGCGTGGATCGCAACGCCGTCCGTCGGCCTGAAGGGCTCCTTGGTTTCCTTGTTGCGGACAAGCTCGAGCGTACCGATCAAGCCGCGTCCGCGCGCGCTTCCGACGAGCGGATGGTCCGCGAGCGCGCGGAGTCTTCGTTGAAAGAGCGGCGCGACATTCCGGACGTGCCCCACAATGTCTCTTTCCTCGTATATTTTCAGCGTCTCCAGCGCCACCGCAGTGGCGACCGGGTGCCCGCTATAGGTGAAGCCGTGGCCGAAGGTGCCGATCTTCTCGCTTTCGGCGACGATGGCCATGTGGACCTTCTCGTTGACCATCAGCGCTGAGATCGGCTGGTATGCCGCCGACAACTGCTTGGCCATGGAAATCATGTCGGGCTGCATGCCGAAACTCTCGGAGCCGAACATCGTGCCAAGCCGGCCGAAGCCGCAGATCACCTCATCAGCGATCAGTAAGATATCGTACTTCCTCAGGACGGCCTGGATCTTCTCGTAATAGGTTGGTGGGGGGACGATGCAGCCGCCGGACGCCATCAGCGGCTCGGCGAAGAAGGCGCCGATCGTGTCGGGTCCCTCGGCAAGTATCAGATTTTCGAGCGATTCGGCGCAACGGGTCGCGAATCCCTCCTCGCTCTCGCCGGGAAGACCATAGCGATAATATTCAGGACAGTCGGTGTGAAGCACGCCTGCGATGGGCAGGTCGAAATCGCGATGATTGTTCGGCAAACCGGTGAGACTTGCGGAGGCGATCGTCACCCCATGATAGGCGCGCCAACGGGATATGACTTTCTTCTTCTCCGGCTTGCCGACCGCATTGTGATAGTACCAGACGAGTTTCAGCGCCGTGTCGTTGGCCTCTGACCCCGAATTGGCAAAGAACACTTTCGACATCGGCACCGGAGCAAGGCGGATCAGCCGTTCGGCAAGTTCGATTGCCGTTTCGTGCGATTTGCCGCCAAAGCTGTGATAAAAAGGCAGCTCCTGCATTTGCCGCATGGCCGCGTCGACGAGTCGCTGTTCGCTGAAGCCGAGCGACGCGCAAAACAGGCCGCCCAGTCCCTCGATATACTTGTTGCCGGCGCTGTCGATGACGTAGATTCCTTCTCCCCTGGAAATCACCAGCGGCCCGTCCTGCAAATGCTGGGACGCATTCGTGTAGGGATGAAGGACAAACGCCGCGTCGCGTGCTTCCAGGGAATTGAGAAGATTGGTCACGATAACTCTCCGGTGCTGATCTGCTGCAGGCCTCCGTGCGATCGACGGGGGGTCGAAGACATGCAGCAACTCAAGGTGCCACAGCGACATTTGCGTTTGACAAAACGTGCGGCGCTGTCGGCGTGTTGAAAAATTCGCAGCAGTTCGATTGCAGCCGCCGAACCTTCGAGCGTCCGACGGCTGTCTGTCTTGCGGGCCAGATGCCGGGCTACCGACCGGCTATTCGAGGTCGATCTTCATCCACTTTCTCGCGAGCGTGTTGATCGTGCCATCAGACTTCGCTGCGCGGATCGCCTCGTCGAGCATGGCCTTGAGTTCGGTGTCGTCCTTGCGAAGGCCGGCAGCGATACCTTGGCCGAAGACCCCGCCGGTGAAGGTCGGCCCGGCAATGGCGTAATCTTTGAAGTCCTCCTTCGACAGCGTCGCGGTAAGCGATGTCGTCTGCGCTATCACGGCATCGATTCGACCCGCCTGCAGATCGAGATCGTGTTGCTCGACGGTCTTGTATTCGCGTGGTTCGACGACATCCTTGAAATAGGTGTCAAGGAAAGCCACGTTTGCCGTAGAGACCTGCGCGCCGACGGCCTTGCCGTTCAGGGCGTCGCGAAGAGGTTGCAATTCCTGCTCGACCTTCGCTTTGTCGCCGGCAAGATCGACGGTCGTTCCGGTGCCCGGGAGATTTGCGAGCGGGCCCGACTTTTCAACCATGAAGGCTGCGGCGGTTGGAGCGTAGGGTTCGCTGAAAGAGATGGCGGCAAGGCGCTTCTCGGTGACGATCATCGACGCCATGATGACGTCGAACTTCTTGGCGATCAGGGACGGGATGAGCCCGTCCCAGTCCTGCGCGACAATGTTGCATTTGATCTTCATGCGGGCGCAGAGATCATTGGCGAGATCGACCTCGAAACCGGCAAGCTTCCCGTCGGGTCCTGTGAAATTCCACGGCTCATAGGCGCCTTCGGTGGCAATGGTGATCTCGGTTGGCCTGCTCTGGGCGTGGGCGCTGCCCGCGACGGCGGCCAGAATCATGCTGGCGAGTGCAAGTTCGGTTGTCCTCATTTTCATTCCCCTTCTTGGTTGGCGCCCATTATTGAGCGGCACTTTGCTTTTGATCAGCGTGATGGCCCGATCTGCCGGGACGCGCGGATCCTTATCGCTTCTGCGGCCAGGCAGAGGATTTCGAATAAAACCTGAGCGGCGATCTGCGCCGTGTTCGTGGTCGGATCGTACTGCGGCGCGACCTCGACGACGTCGCCGCCGATAATGTCGAGACCGGAAAGGCCGCGAAGGATGCCGAGCGCCTGCGCGGAGGTGAGCCCGCCCACTTCCGGTGTTCCCGTGCCTGCCGCGAATGCCGGGTCCAGGGCATCCACATCAAAACTGACGTAGGTCGGGCCGTCACCCGCTACCGCGCGGGCCTCTTCGATCACATGTTTGATGCCGAGTTCCTCAACCTCCTCGGCGTGAATGACCGTCATTCCGGAGGCGTAGGAAAACTCCCAGAGATACTCGGAATTGCCGCGAACACCGATCTGTATCGTTCGGCGGGGATCCAGCACGCCGTCGAGCACGGCCTGTCGGAACGGGCCGCCATGATGAAACTTGCACCCCTCGAACGAGCCGCTCGTATCGCAATGGGCATCGATGTGGATCATGCCCACCGGACGATCGCGACCGACGGCGCGGAGCAATGGCAGTCCTACGGAGTGATCGCCGCCGACCGAGAGCGGCACGACTCCAGCGTCCACCACCGCACGAACATTGCGCTCGATATCCTCGTGCGAACCGGCCAGATCGAAACGGCTGCGGAACGGCACGTCGCCCACATCGGCGACACGGACATGCGCGGTTGGGGCCGCACGCAACACGTGATCATATGGCCCCACCCTTTCAACGTTGCGGACGGCGCGGGGGCCGAAGCGTGCCCCGGGGCGGTTCGTCACGCCCAGATCCAAGGGGATACCGAGGAGCGCAACATCGATATCCGTAAACCGGGGTGCGGCGTCCTGCCGAAGAGGGGCTTTCAGCAATGTCGGGACGCCGCAATAGGGCGCCTGGCGACTGTCGCCTTCGCCGAAGACCTGGCCTGCGACCTTACGAAACTCCGGATCGAATATGTCGCCCCCGGATGCGTTTCCATAGCGGGCACGCAGTTCTTCGAGGCGCAATATCTCGGGCATGCAAACTCCTCTCGTTCCCGTTTCAGCCCGTGGCTCGTCCTGTCCACGCCTTCGACAAAATCCGGTTGAATGCTGTGGGCAATGTTGTATACATATTCGTATTCCACTTGATCTGGCAAGCGGAAAATCGATATCGTTCTTCACCGAGGTCCGGATTTTTGGGGGCCGCGGACGATGAAAGGGGATTGGTTTGACACTCGGCAAAAACGAGCCGCGCGCCTCGCTGCGGGAAACGACTTATGCTCGACTGAAGGATTTGATCCTCAGCGGACAGCTGCGTCCCTCCGAGCGCCTATCCGAAAACGCGCTCGCAAAGAGGCTCGGAGTAAGCCGCACGCCCCTTCGCGAAGCGTTGATGAAGCTTGAAGAGGAAGGCCTGGTGGTCGGCCAAAGAAACCTCGGCTACACGGTTTCCGACCTGGATATCACCGCGTTCTGCAATCTCCTGGTCGTCCGGGAGGCGCTCGATGTGTGTGCGGCCCGGCTCGCCTGCGCCACGGCGACGGAAGAAGACCTCGACAGGCTTCGCGGCGTCATCGCGCAGATGGTCGAGCTCAAGGAGAGGGTCAGCGACACGCCTTCCGATGCCGCGCGAAACCTCGATCTCGGTCTTTACATCCACCGGGTCATTCTGGAGGCGGCGCGCAATGATGCGCTCACCCGGGTAAGCGAGCAGGTGTACCAACAGCTACGGCTGGCGCTCTGGCTCGAAGTCCTGTGGGTGGATCTCGAGCACACCGATCTGGATGAGCATCGGGCCATTGCCGATGCCATCTGCGCGCGCGACCCCGAAGCCGCCGAAGCGGCTGCGCGAGCGCATGTCCAGAGCTCACTGAAGAACATGTCGAAATTGCAGCGCATCTGGGCGCATCGACGGACTGTGGATTGATTCGCGCGGGGCGGGAAGGTTCGGAATACGGATGGAACTCATCGACAGGTATTTTGCGCTCGTCGGCTTTGGCGAGACCGGTTGGGGCGCATTGCTGCTCAGCGCATCGGCCATGACCCTCGCGGTCTCGGTCTGCGGTTTCCTGACAGGCACCGTGCTTGGATCGATCGTCACGTTCATGAAGCTGTCGCGGTACCTGGTGCTCCGCTGGCTGGCGGATGGTTACACGACCGTGCTCCGCGGTGTGCCCGATCTTCTTGTCATTTACCTTTTCTATTTTGGCGGGAGCGCATTTCTGGGGTCGATCGGAGGTCTCTTCGGCTATGAAGGCTTCATTGGCATGCCGGCTTTCCTCACCGGCACATTGGCGCTCGGCGTTGTTTCCGCCGCCTATCAATCCGAGGTGTTTCGCGGCGCTTTCAAGTCCGTCGCCGGCGGCGAGCTCGAGGCGGCGAGCGCCGTCGGAATGCGGCCCTGGCCGAAGTTTCGCCGCATCGTCGCGCCCCTGGTGCTGCGCTACGCCATTCCGGGACTGGGCAATACCTGGCAGCTCGTGCTGAAGGAGTCGGCGCTGATTTCCATCACGGGCCTTGTCGAACTTCTGCGCCAATCGCAGATCGCCGCCGGTTCGACGCGGCGCCCTTTCGAGTTCTACCTGACCGCCATCGTCCTTTATCTCGTCATCACCTGGGCATCGTCGATCGCCTTCCGCCATCTGGAAGCGAGAACCATGCGCGGCACCCGGAGGTCTCTGTGATGGACATTCAATTCATGTGGGAGACGTTTCTCATTCTCCTGACGGGCGTGCCGCTCACACTGGAGCTCGCCGTGACGTCAATTTTCGCGGGCGGCCTCTTCGCGCTCGTTCTTTCGCTTCTTGCGGTGGTCGGAGGGCCGATCGGCCATGGGTTCACCCGAGGCTACGTCTTCGTCTTTCGAGGGTCGCCGCTGCTCGTGCAGATGTTCCTCATTTATTACGGTCTCGGGCAGTTCCGGCCGTTCCTGCAGGATATCGGCTTTTGGCCAATCCTACGTGAGCCCTATTGGTGTGCGGTGATCGCCCTGACGCTGAACACGGCGGCCTATACCAGCGAGATCTTCCGCGGAGGCTTGCAGGCCGTTTCCGTCCAGCAGATCGAGGCAGCACGTGCTTGCGGCATGTCGGGCCCCCTCTTGTTCAGGCGCATCGTTTTGCCAATTGCCATTCGGCATGCGCTTCCAGCCTACGGCAACGAAGTCATCCTGATGCTCAAGGCCACCGCGCTGGCATCCGTCATCACCATCATGGAAATCACCGGCCTTGCGGGGAAGCTGATTGCCGACAGCTTCCGCGCCTTCGAGGTCTTCATTGTCGCCGGTGCGATCTATCTCGCGATTACCTTTCTCGTCACGCGTCTGATGATGATCGTTGAATTCTGGCTCTCGCCCCATCTCCACATGAGGCCACCAACTCTGGCATAACGGGAGTACGCATGTCCGACAGGGGAACGCTTCTCGCGGCTGACAACAAGAACAGCACAGCCGCCGTCTCGATCAAGGACCTTCGCAAATGCTTTGGTCCGCTGCAAGTATTGAAGGGAGTTTCCCTCGAAGCCCGGGAAGGGGAGGTGATCTCGATCCTTGGCTCATCCGGATCAGGAAAGTCGACGATGTTGAGGTGCATCAACATGCTCGAAGTGCCCGACAGCGGCGAAGTCCGTATCGGCGGCGAAATGTTTCGGCTGAAGAAGGGACGATACAAAACCGAGACCGCCGATCGGCGGCAGGTCGATCGCCTTCGCCAACACATTGGAATGGTATTCCAGAGCTTCAATTTGTGGTCACATATGACGATCCTTGAGAACGTGATCGAAGCACCCGTACACGTTCAAAAGCGCAACCGCGCCGAATGCATCGAAGAGGCGGAGGCTTTGCTCGAGCGGGTCGGGATCGGCGACAAGCGCAACGCCTACCCCGGGCACCTGTCCGGCGGGCAACAGCAACGGGCCGCAATCGCACGGGCGCTGGCGCAGCGACCGAAGGTCATGCTCTTCGATGAGCCGACATCCGCGCTCGACCCGGAGCTTGTCGGCGAAGTGCTGAAGGTCATGCGTTCGCTCGCCGAAGAAGGCCGGACCATGCTCGTCGTCACCCACGAAATGGCTTTCGCACGCGACGTGTCCAGCAGGGTGGTGTTTTTGCACAAGGGCGTCGTCGAGGAGGAGGGCCATCCTGCCGAAGTGTTTCAAAATCCGAAGTCCGAACGGTTCAGGCAGTTTCTTTCCAACGAGCGGTAGCGCCGGGCGCTCACGACAGGGCGGCCGTCAATGCATCTCGACCGGCCGCTTGTAGCGCTCGTAATGCTCGGGAACGATGGTCTGGCGCTCGACCATCCGGTGAACGCGCGGCGGCTTGTCGCCCCGATGAAGCGCCGTCAGCCTGTCGCCGACGGCGGCGTCGGCCTGGGTGCGGCGCTGGTTGTGGCGGACATATTCGACCCAGGTCGGCACGTGGTAGGTCTCGGTCCAGGTGGTCGGGTTCTCGAGGTCGCGCATCAGCGCCCAGTGACCGGCACCGTCGCGAATGCGGATGCGGCGCCGCTCCGCCATCGTCTTCAGGAATTCGGGAATGTCCGCCTCGGCGATCTCGTAGTCGATCATCACCACGATCGGGCCGCTGCGAGGCTTCAGGTCGAGCGCGAGCAGCGGCTCGTTGAAACGGTTGAGCGGATCGAGATTCAGCGATGTGAATTCCGGCAGCGCGAAGCGCAGGCCGATGGCGATGCCCGCGAGCATCAGCACGCAGGAGCCGATCAGCGCGTTGGCGGCACCGTATTCCTCGGCAGCCACGCCCCAGAGCCAGCTGCCGCCGGCAATGCCGCCGAATGTCGCCGTCTGGTAGAGCGATAGCGCCCGGCCGACCACCCAGCGCGGCGTGGAGAGCTGAACCGTCGTGTTGAAGAGCGACAGGGCCAGCACCCAGCAGGCGCCGGAGACGGTGAGCACGAGCGCGGTCAGCCAGGCCGCGGTGCTCAACGCGGTGACGATCGCGCTCAGCGCGAACCCGGCAAAGGCGCAGCGCACGATGGTTTCGCTCGACAGATGTTCCCGAAGCCGCGCGCTCAGCAGCGCGCCGCCGATCGCGCCGAGACCGAAAGCGCCGAGCATGATGCCGTAGGTGAGCGGCCCGCCGGCGACGAGATCGCGCGCCACCAGCGGCAGGAGCGCAAGGATGGCGCTTGCCGAAAGGCCGAAGGCAAAGCCGCGCAGCAGCACCTTGCCGATATTGGGCGACATTGCCACATAGCGAAGGCCGGCGAATACCGCCCGTCCGAGCGCTTCCCGCGGCAGCCGGCTCACCTCGGCCGTGGGGCGCCAGCGGAAAAGGGCGAAGAGTATCGCGACATAGCTGACCGTGTTGACGGCGAAGGCGGCGGCGGCTCCGGCCGCCGCGACGATGGCGCCGCCGATCGCCGGTCCGACGCTGCGGGTGATGTTGAAGCCCATGCTGTTCAGGGCGACGGCCGCCGGCAGGTCGTCCCGCGGGACCATGTCGCCGACCGAGGCTTGCCAGGACGGATTGTTGAGCGCCGTGCCGCAGCCGATCAGGAAGGTGAAGATGAGCAGCAGCCAGGGCGTCACGAGCCCGAAATAGGCCGAGGTCGTCAGGAGCGCCGACACGGCGAGCATGAAGCCCTGGGCGATCAGCATGATGCGGCGGCGGTCGAAATTGTCGGCGAGCGCGCCGGAGAGCAGCGAGAAGAGCATGATCGGCAGCGAGGTCGACGCCTGCACCAGCGCCACCATGTTGACCGATTGGGAGATGGAGGTCATCAGCCAGGCGGCGCCGACCGCCTGTATCAGCCCGCCGAAATTGGAGGCGAGACTGGCGATCCAGATGGTGCGGAATGTATTGTGGCTGAAAGGGGCCAGCGGCGATAAGCGGTTCGTCACCTCGTAGTCTCTTCCATTCGATTCTGAACCGGGAGGTCTCTTCGTTATACGCCTTGAAACGCGATGCGCCAGCCGCTGAAACTTGCCCCCGATGAGCGGAAGGGAGCAGGGTGCGATGTGAAGGCGCCGTTCGGCGCTACCCTTGCAATCTCCGGCAAGGAAGCGTATATGAGCCTCAAATTCTTGATCGGTAGATGAAGAGTGGGCTCCGTCAGGACCCGCTCTTTTTTATTAGCCGGTCCGATGAGGAGATGATCGTTGTCCGATAACGCATCGGCTGAAACTGCAAATGAACCGCGGCTGATCGTGGAGACCGGCCTTGACCGGCGTGTTGCCGACATTGTCGAGCCCGTTCTGGTGCAGATGGGTTTCCGGCTGGTGCGCGTACGGCTCTCCGGCCAGAATGGCCTGACGCTGCAGATCATGACGGAACGCAACGACGGCACGATGACCGTCGAGGATTGCGAAGAGGTCTCCAAGGCGATCTCGCCGGTTCTCGATGTGGAAGATCCTATCGACAAGGCGTATCATCTCGAAGTGTCGTCGCCGGGCATCGACCGGCCGATGGTGCGCAAGTCCGACTTCATCCGCTGGCAGGGCCATCTGATGAAGTGCGAGACTTCGGTCATGGTCGACGGGCGCAAGCGTTTCCGCGGCAAGATCGTGTCGGTGGACGAGGAGGATTTCCGCCTCGAGCGCGACCAGCCCGCCTATGGCGAGGAGGCAGCGGTCGCAATCCCGTTCGCCGCCCTGTCGGAAGCGCGGCTGATCCTGACCGACGAACTCATTCGCGATGCGCTGACGGCCGACAAGAAGGCAAAGGCAGCGCGCGCCGCCAACGAAAACTTCGAAGACGAAGACAAACCTATCGAATGAGGCAGGGCGCTCTTTGAGGCTTCTGCAACCAGACGGAGACAAGACATGGCAGTCAGTGCTAACCGGCTCGAACTTCTGCAGATCGCAGATGCTGTGGCACGCGAAAAGGTGATCGACCGGGAGATCGTTCTGGCCGCGATGGCAGATGCGATCCAGAAGGCGGCGCGCTCGCGCTACGGCTCGGAATCGAACATCCACGCCGACATCAACCCGAAGACCGGTGAAATCCGTCTCCAGCGGCTTCTCGAAGTGGTCGAGCATGCCGAGGACTATTCGACCCAGATTCCGCTCGAGCTGGCGCGCGACCGCAATCCGGACGCCAAACTTGGCGATTTCATCGCCGATCCGCTGCCGCCGATGGATTTCGGCCGCATCGCTGCGCAGTCGGCCAAGCAGGTGATCGTGCAGAAGGTCCGTGAGGCCGAGCGCGATCGTCAATATGACGAGTTCAAGGACCGTGTCGGTGAGATCGTCAACGGCACCGTCAAGCGCGTCGAATACGGCAACGTCATCGTCGATCTCGGCCGCGGCGAGGGCATCATTCGCCGGGACGAGATGATCCCGCGCGAGGCCATGCGCTATGGCGATCGCGTGCGCGCCTTCGTCTACGACGTCCGCCGCGAACAGCGCGGGCCGCAGATCTTCCTGTCGCGCACGCATCCGCAGTTCATGGTCAAGCTTTTCACCATGGAGGTGCCGGAAATCTACGACGGCATCATCCAGATCAAGTCGGTCGCCCGCGATCCCGGCTCGCGCGCCAAGATCGCCGTAGTCTCGAACGATTCGTCGATCGATCCGGTCGGCGCGTGCGTCGGTATGCGCGGATCGCGCGTCCAGGCGGTTGTCGGCGAGCTGCAGGGCGAGAAGATCGATATCATCCCGTGGTCGCCGGATCCGGCGTCCTTCATCGTCAACGCCCTGCAGCCGGCGGAAGTGACCAAGGTCGTCCTCGACGAAGATGCCGAGCGCATTGAGGTCGTGGTGCCGGACGAGCAGCTTTCGCTCGCGATCGGCCGCCGCGGCCAGAATGTCCGCCTTGCTTCGCAGCTCACCGGCTGGGACATCGACATTCTCACGGAGCAGGAGGAGAGTGAGCGCCGCCAGAAGGAATTCAACGAGCGCACTCAACTGTTCATGGAAGCGCTCGACGTCGACGAGATGGTCGGCCAGGTACTTGCCTCCGAAGGCTTCGCCGAGGTCGAGGAAATCGCCTATGTCGACCTCGACGAGATATCCTCGATCGAAGGCTTCGACGAGGAGACCGCGACGGAGATCCAGACGCGCGCACGCGAATATCTGGAAAAGATCGAGGCCGAAATGGATGCCAGGCGCAAAGAGCTCGGCGTTGCCGACGAGTTGCGCGGGATCGACGGGCTCACCAGCCAGATGCTGGTGGCGCTCGGCGAGGAAGGCATCAAGACGGTCGAGGATTTCGCCGGCTGCGCTGCCGACGACCTCGTTGGCTGGACCGAGCGCAAGGATGGCGAGACCAAGCGCTTCGAGGGCGTTTTCTCGAAGCTCGACGTCACCCGTGAGGAGGCTGAGGCAATGATCGTCCAGGCCCGTCTGGCGGCCGGCTGGATCACCGAAGAGGACCTGGCCAAGGATGAGGACGAGCCGATCGAAGTCGCCGAAGGCGCCGAGCAGGATGCTTGAGCCTGATGACCGCAGCGACCGGGGCCGGGAGTCAGCCTTTGGACAATCTGCCCTCGGATAGGGGGCCGAAGGACCGGAGCGACGGCAGCCGGACCTGCATCGTTACGCGCGAAAGCGGGTCGCCGGAGACGCTGATCCGCTTCGTTGCCGGTCCGGACGGTCATGTGATCCCGGATCTGAAGCGGCAGCTTCCCGGGCGCGGTTGCTGGGTCAAGGCGGAGCGACACCTGATCGAGAAGGCCGTGGCGAAGAAGCTCTTCGCCCGCGCCCTTCGGGCCGATGTCAAGGCCGATGCGGCGTTGGCGGACGAAGTCGAAAGGCTGCTCGGCGAGCAACTCGCCGGCATGATGAACATGGCGCGCAAGGCCGGCCAGTTCGTCACCGGTGCGACGAAGACGGAACAGGCTGTGCGCGGGCTCGCGGCGCTTGGCGTCTTCCACGCGATCGATGCGGCCGCCGACGGCGTCCGTAAGGTCGATCAGGCGCGCAAGGCGATGAGCTTTGTCAGCGAGGACGAAACGGAAATACCAGCCTTCCGCCCCTTCACGGTGGCGGAAATGGAGGGCCTTTTGGGAAGTAATGCTTTTATCCATGCCGCAGCGCTTGCAGGGCAGGCGGGTGAAGGTGTAGTGAAGCGCGCAATGATGCTCGAAAAGTACCGAGGATCCGTCCCGGTCCGGGCCGAAGGCGGCGCTGGCAAGCCACAGCGATGATACGCGTCACCGGCCAAGGCCGGCATAGCGAGCGCTGTTTGAGACAATTGAAAAGACGGGGTCAGGTGATACGCATCCGGCCCTGATCGCTAGGAACGGAACGGAATGACCGACAACAAAGACGACAAGACAATCAGCGTAGCGGGCAAGAAGACGCTGACCCTGAAGCCCTCCGGGGTGCCGCATGGGACGGTACGCCAGGATATGGGACGGGGTCGCACGAAGGCGGTCGTGGTCGAAACCAAGAGAACGCGCGGCCATGTGACCAAGCATAAGGACGAGCGCCCGATCACCCCGGTCGCCGCAACGCCGGCCGCCCGGACGGCCGAGCAGCGGCCCGTTCCGCCGCAGCCGGCCGGCCGCCCGGCCCCGCAGCCTCAGCCGCATCAGCCGCGCACGGAGCAGAACCGCCCGCGGGTCGGCGTCGTCCTGAACGATCTGTCCGCAGGCGAAATGGAAGCCCGCCGCCGCGCGCTCGCCGAAGCTCAGGTCCGCGACGCCGAGGAAGCCAAGCGCCGCGTTGAAGAGGAGGCCCGCCGCCGGCGCGAGGAAGAAGAGCGTCTCGCGCGCGAGAAGGAAGAGGCCGCCCGTCGCGCCGCCGAAGAGGCTGCGCGCCCCGCCGAAAAGGCCGAGGAAAAGGCGGAAGAGGTGCGCCCGGTTGTCGCCGAGCGCCATGCCGAGGCGCGCCCGCACCCGGCACGTCCGGCCCCCTCCGCGCCGCAGACACCGCCACCGGCCACCCTTCGTGGCCGCCGTGCGGCCGCCGAGGAAGAGGATGAGCGCCCGCGCCCCGCCGCCGGAGTGCCCCGCGGCAAGGTTACGCGGCCGGAGCCGGCAAAGCCTGCCGCCCGTCCGAAGGGCGATGAGGGCCGCCGCCAGGGCAAGCTGACGCTGACCGCTGCCGTCGACGAAGACGGCGGTCAGCGCGGCCGTTCGCTCTCGGCGATGCGCCGCCGCCAGGAGAAATTCAAACGCAGCCAGATGCAGGAAACGCGTGAGAAGATCTCGCGCGAAGTCGTCCTGCCGGAGACCATCACGATTCAGGAATTGTCGCAGCGCATGTCCGAGCGCGCCGTCGACGTCATCAAGTTCCTGATGAAGGAAGGCCAGATGATGAAGCCCGGCGATCTGATCGACGCCGATATGGCCGAACTCATCGCGGTCGAATTCGGCCACACCGTCAAGCGCGTCTCCGAGTCCGATGTCGAGGAAGGCATCTTCAACATCGCCGACGTTGAAGAGGACCTGGAGGCACGGCCGCCGATCGTCACGATCATGGGCCACGTCGACCACGGCAAGACGTCGCTGCTCGATGCGATCCGGCACGCCAATGTGGTCGCCGGTGAAGCGGGCGGCATCACCCAGCATATCGGCGCCTATCAGGTCGAGCAGAACGGCCAGAAGATCACCTTCATCGACACGCCCGGCCACGCCGCCTTTACGGCGATGCGTGCTCGCGGTGCTCAGGCGACGGACATCGCCGTCCTCGTCGTCGCGGCCGATGACAGCGTGATGCCGCAGACGATCGAGTCGATCAACCACGCCAAGGCGGCGAATGTGCCGATCATCGTGGCGATCAACAAGATCGACAAGCCAACGGCGAACCCGCAAAAGGTCCGCACCGAGCTCCTGCAGCACGAGGTTTTCGTCGAATCCATGGGCGGTGAAGTACTCGACGTCGAGGTTTCGGCGAAGAACCATACCAACCTCGACAAGTTGCTCGACGCGATCCTGCTGCAGGCGGAAATCCTCGACCTCAAGGCCAATGCGAACCGGACGGCCGAGGGTACCGTGGTGGAAGCCGAGCTCGATCGCGGCCGCGGTGCGGTTGCGACGATTCTCGTCCAGAAGGGAACCCTCACCCCGGGCCAGATCATCGTCGCAGGCGACCAGTGGGGCCGGGTGCGTGCACTTGTCAACGACAAGGGCGAGCATGTGAAGGCCGCCGGTCCGTCGACCCCGGTCGAAGTCCTGGGCCTGTCCGGTACGCCGGCCGCCGGCGACAAATTCGCCGTCGTCGAAAGCGAAAGCCGCGCACGCGAGATCTCCGAATATCGCCAGCGGCTTGCCCGTGAAAAAGCGGTCGCTCGCCAGTCCGGCTCGCGCGGTTCGCTCGAGCAGATGATGAGCCAGCTTCATACCTCCGGCCTCAAGGAGTTCCCGCTGGTCATCAAGGGCGACGTTCAGGGCTCGATCGAAGCGATCGCCGGCGCATTGGAAAAGCTCGGTACGGACGAAGTCCGGGCGCGAATCGTGCATTCGGGCGCGGGCGGCATTACCGAGTCGGATATCTCGCTCGCCGAGGCTTCCAACGCCGCGATCATCGGCTTCAACGTCCGCGCCAACAAGCAGGCGCGCGATGCGGCCGAGCGCGCTGGTATCGAGATCCGTTACTACAATATCATCTACGATCTGGTGGATGACGTGAAGTCGGCGATGTCCGGTCTGCTCTCGCCCGAGCGGCGCGAAACCTTCCTCGGCAATGCCGAGATCCTGGAGGTGTTCAACATCACCAAGGTCGGCAAGGTCGCAGGCTGCCGCGTCACGGAAGGCAAGGTCGAGCGCGGTGTCGGCGTCCGCCTCGTGCGCGACAACGTCGTCATCCACGAGGGCAAGCTCAAGACGCTCAAGCGCTTCAAGGACGAGGTCTCCGAAGTCCAGTCCGGCCAGGAATGCGGCATGGCCTTCGAAAACTACGAGGACATCCGGCCCGGCGACACGATCGAGTGCTTCCGCGTCGAACACGTCACGCGGACTCTCTAAGGCTACAGCGCCGCGCGTCATTTCAGACGCGCAAAGTTCGCTGTAACTCTTTGAATCTGCGCATCGCCCCTTTCCGAAATTCGGGTACGATTTTTCGGAAAGGGCGATGCGTTAGTCCGGCAGGAGATGGTGCGAGCGCCGGATCGCTTCCGGCGCTCGCACCGTTTTCTGCAGAACAAGAAGCGACCGCTGCGGAACGGCAGGCGATCCAGGACAAGAACAATGACCAAATCCACATCCTCAGTCCCGTCCCAGCGCATGCTGCGCGTCGGCGAACAGGTGCGTGCCGCGATCACGCAGGTGCTGCAGCGCGGTGAAGTGCGCGATCCTGTGATCGAGAAGACGGTGATTTCCATTTCCGAGGTGCGCATGTCGCCCGACCTCAAGATCGCCACCGCCTATGTGACACCGCTTGGCGTCGCGGATCACGCTGCGATCATCGAGGCGTTGAACAAGCATGCGAAGTTCATCCGCGGCCGCCTGGGACCGCAGCTTCGGCAGATGAAATACATGCCGGACGTCCGCTTCCGCGACGACACCAGCTTCGACAACTACAAGAAGATCGACGCGCTTCTCCGCTCGCCCGAAGTCAGCCGCGATCTCGATCCGGATTCCGAAGACGAAGAATAAGAATGTCCAAACCGCGCAAACCCAAGGGCCGCCCGATCTCGGGCTGGCTTATTCTCGACAAGCCGCTCGACTACGGTTCCACCGAGGCGGTCTCCAAGATCAAGTGGCTGTTCAAGGCGCAGAAGGCGGGCCACGCCGGCACGCTCGATCCGCTTGCCTCCGGAATGCTGCCGATCGCGCTCGGCGACGCGACGAAGACCGTTCCCTATGTGATGGATGGCCGCAAGATCTACGAATTCACTGTGGCTTGGGGCGAGGAACGCTCGACCGATGATCTCGAAGGCGAGGTCGTCCGCTCGTCGGCCGAACGGCCGAGCGAGGAGGCGATCCGCGCTCTCCTGCCGAAATATACCGGCGTTATCGCCCAGGTGCCGCCGCAGTTCTCGGCGATCAAGATCGATGGCGAGCGCGCCTACGACCTCGCGCGCGACGGCGAGACCGTCGAGATTCCGGCGCGGGAAGTCGAGGTTTTCCGCTTGTCTTTGATCGGCTCAACGCCGCATCTGGCCCAGTTCGAGATCGAATGCGGCAAAGGAACCTATGTCCGCTCGCTTGCCCGCGACATGGGCCGCGATCTCGGCTGCTTCGGCCACATCGCTTCGCTTCGCCGCACCTTTGTCGCTCCCTTCGGCGAGGAGGACATGGTGCCGCTGGCGGAACTGGTTGCGCTGGAAAAGATCGAGGACGAGGCCGAGCGGCTTGCCGCCCTCGACGACTGCCTCATCGAGACCGGCGAAGCGCTTTCCGACCTGCCGCATGTCGCAGTGAACGACGACCAGGCGCACCGGCTCCGGATGGGAAATCCGATCATCCTGCGCGGTCGAGACGCGCCCCTGCCGACCCCTGAAGCCTACGCTACCGCGCGGGGCAAACTCGTCGCCATCGGGGAGATCGCAGAGGGTGAATTCCGTCCGAAGCGCGTATTTGCCGGCCAGTGAGCACTCCAGCGCATCGGCCCGAAAATCGTAGCGCGTCTGAAAAGAAGCCACTATGCATAACTGTAGCGCGAATGCTTTTTGGCGAAACCTCCATCACAACCATGAAGCGCACCAGTTCTGTGATCGTGCGCGCAAAGGCTGTATAATCCCGTTGAATTGCCGCACGTCTTCGTCGTCAAATCGAGGGAGATCTGCATCAGGCGCCGCCGAAAAACCATTCCCGTGGAAGCAAGCGCGCGTATACTCCTATTGACGCGAAGGGAGTGAAGTGTGTCCATCGGATTGCCCTCACCTCGCGTGCCGGCAGGCGGATGAGGGCATAGGCGGTCTTACATCTGATCCCAAGGGTAAAGGCGATCCGGATGGTTGAAGCGAGCAAGAGTGAGCGAGAGATCTCTGACGGCAGCCTGCAGTCGGCAGCCAGCTATATTCGCCACTATCTCCGGCGTCCCTTCAGCTTTTATCTGATTTCGCTCCTGTTGATCGCGATCATACCACCCTTCATCTTCTCGCTGGTGATCCTGAAGCGCAGCCTGGATGCACAGGAGCAGGTGGTTACCTCGCTGCTCAAGGCCTCCACCGGATCCGTCACGCGCATCGTCGAGCGCGAGGTGGAAGGAATGCTGACGACGCTGAAGGTGCTTTCGACCTCGCCGGCGATCAATCTCGACGACATGGGCACCTTCTTCGATCGCGCTTCGGTGGCGCTCGCCGATTCCGATTCCGACATGATCATGATCGACCGCAACCATGATCTGCGCTTGAACACGCGCTTTCCACTCGGAACGCCGCTCGGCAAGGCTTCGGATCCAGAAGTCGAAAGCGCCTTCACAAGCGCGATGCATTCCGTCTCGGGCGTCTTCTTCTCCGAAGCAAGCGGGCGATGGGTCTTCAATGTCTACCTGCCCTATATGGCGTCCAACGGAGAGCAATATCTGCTGGGCCTGACCCAGGATGCATCCAGCATGGGGAAGGCCGTCAACCGTGAAACGCTGTCGCCCGGCTGGAATGCGGCGCTTGTCGATCGCGCTGGCAAGGTTATCGCCTCTTCCGATCCGGCGGTCAGGTCGGGCGAGCCGTTCTTCCTGAAGGCGCTGCCGGCGATCAGCATCGGTGTTGGCAATGTCGCTGCGAACGGCACGGAATATCGGGTCGCATCGGAATTTTCCGTTGTGTCCGGCTGGCGCATCGTTGCCTGGGCGCCGCGCCAAATCGTCGATCAGCCGATGGTTTCGTCGTTCCTGTGGCTGTCGCTCGGCGGAGTGCTCTTTGCCGGTATCGCCATCGCTGGTTCGCTGACGATCGCGCGGCTGCTGACGCAGGGCGTCAAGCTCCTGGCGCTCGACGCGCGGCGTCTCGGTGCCGGCGAAGCGATCGAGCCGCGGCGCTATGTGATCGCCGAAGTCGAGGCCGTATCGGCGGCTCTGGCGCTCGCGGCGGCCGCGCGCACGCGGGCCGAAGCGGAAATTCGCCTTCTGATGCGCGAAGTCGCCCACCGCTCGAAGAACCAGTTGACGGTTATCCAGTCGATGCTCGCCCAGTCTGCCGCGTCCGCCGACGATACGACGGAATTCGTCGATGCATTCCGCCGGCGCCTGGCTGGCCTGGCGCGCTCGACCGACCTGATGCTTGCCAACGCCGCGCTCGGGGTCGAGTTCCGCGAATTGGTGCTGGGCCAGTTGCAGCCCTTTATGCCCGATGATCAAAACCGTGTCATACTCAAGGGTCCAGATCTGCGGCTGGACACGCAAATGGCCCAGACGCTCGGCATGGTCTTTCACGAGCTGTCGACCAACGCCATCAAGCATGGCGCGCTCGCCAATCCGGCCGGGACGATCATGCTGGAGTGGTCGATGGAGGAGAAAATGCTCGTCATTCGCTGGCGCGAGCGTGGCGCGAAGATGAGCGTCTCGAACAAGGCTAGGCCCCGCAGGGGGTTCGGAACCATCGTGATCGAGCGCATGCTCGGCATGGCGCTGAGCGCCGAACTGGAGCGAACGATGCACGCCGACGGCATCGAATGGCTCATTCGCATCCCGCGTGACGGGGGAAATAGCCGCGAGGAAGCGGCGTCGTAGAGGTTGCGAGGCGCCTTCGCGGACGGCGCAAGTGCCAGTGCTGCATCGGCCTTTCCTTTTGCACCGGTTTCGGTTATAGGCACGCCAGCGAAGGGGCGTGCCGCCTCTTCGTGTGAACGGCCGCGGCTGGACGACATCCCGGCTGCCGGCGACCCCGAAATCCTCGAAACGAAAGGATCATCCGATGTCGATCGCTGCAGAGCGCAAGGCTCAACTCATCAAGGAATTCGCGACCGCCGAAGGCGATACCGGCTCCCCGGAAGTCCAGGTTGCGATTCTGACGGAACGGATCAACAACCTGACCGAGCACTTCAAGGACCACAAGAAGGATAATCACTCCCGCCGTGGCCTTCTCGCGCTGGTTTCCAGCCGTCGTTCGCTCCTCGACTATCTGAAGAAGAAAGACGAAGCGCGTTACACCAAGCTGATCGGTGCCCTCGGCATCCGCCGCTAATAGAGCTGACCGGCGGGTCGCCTGGCGATCCGCCGGCTTTTTTTGGCGCTCGCGCGCCACACTGCATCTTTCCATAAATCGGATCCGATTTAAGGCTAGAAGACATGCAGGCAGTCGAAATGCTGCACCGACATCGCGCCTTAAGAAAAGCCGCGCTTCGCTGCAGAAATCGTCTCCCCAGGAGCGCCGGACGCGCTTGAAAGAAAGGGGAGACCGTCCAGCGAACCGGATGGGCCGGTATCGCGGATCAACCGATGGCCCGTCATGGGGCAGGATTGCAGGATGCTTCGGCGCCTGCTTGCCGAGGCGCTTCCCTGCGGGTGCGCAACAGGCGGCGAGCGGCCGGTCTTACTCGGAAGCCTCCCGTTGTCTTGCCCGTGATGCGCCATAAGCGGCACTGAGATCGCCCGCGCCGCAGTGGCCGCGGATGCTCTCCCGCACACGAAGGACAGAACATGTTCGAGACCCACAAGGTAGAAATCGAATGGGCTGGGCGTCCGCTCAAGCTCGAAACCGGCAAGATCGCCCGCCAGGCTGACGGTGCCGTTCTCGCCACCTATGGCGAAACCGTCGTGCTTGCCACCGTCGTTTCGGCCAAGGCGCCGAAGCCCGGCCAGGATTTCTTTCCCCTGACCGTCAACTACCAGGAAAAGACCTATGCCGCCGGCAAGATCCCCGGCGGCTACTTCAAGCGCGAAGGCCGTCCGAGCGAGAACGAGACGCTTGTTTCGCGCCTGATCGACCGTCCGATCCGCCCGCTTTTCCCCGAAGGCTACAAGAACGACACGCAGGTCATCATCACGGTCATGCAGCATGACCTGGAGAACAATCCGGACGTCGTGTCGATGGTCGCCGCCTCTGCTGCGCTGACGCTTTCCGGCGTTCCCTTCATGGGTCCGGTCGGCGGCGCCCGCGTCGGTTACATCAATGGCGAATATGTCCTGAACCCGCATCTCGACGAGATGGAGGAGTCCACGCTCGACCTCATCGTCGCCGGAACACAGGACGCCGTTCTGATGGTCGAGTCGGAAGCGAAGGAACTGCCCGAGGACGTGATGCTCGGCGCCGTCATGTTCGGTCACAAGGGCTTCCAGCCTGTGATCGACGCGATCGTCAAGCTCGCCGAAGTCGCCGCCAAGGAGCCGCGCGAATTCGATCCGGAAGACCATTCGGCGCTGGAAAACGCCATGCTCGAACTTGCCGAGGCCGAGCTGCGCAGCGCTTACAAGATCACCGAGAAGACAGCACGCTACGCCGCCGTCGATGCCGTGAAGGCCAAAGTCAAGGAGCATTTCCTGCCGGAGGGCATCGAAAACCCCGGCCATACCGCGGAAGAGATTGCTCAGGTGTTTAAGCACCTGCAGGCCAAGATCGTCCGTTGGAACATCCTCGATACGCAGAGCCGCATCGACGGCCGCGATCTGGTAACCGTTCGCCCGATCGTCGCCGAAGTCGGGCTTCTGCCGCGCACCCACGGCTCCGCACTCTTCACCCGCGGAGAGACGCAGGCGATCGTGGTTGCCACGCTCGGCACCGGCGAAGACGAGCAGTATGTCGATTCCTTGACGGGCATGTACAAGGAAAACTTCATGCTGCATTACAACTTCCCGCCCTTCTCGGTCGGCGAAACGGGCCGCCTCGGCTCTCCGGGCCGCCGCGAGATCGGTCACGGCAAGCTCGCCTGGCGCGCCATCCATCCGATGCTGCCGACGGCGGAGCAGTTCCCCTACACGCTGCGCGTCGTCTCCGAGATCACCGAATCGAACGGCTCGTCCTCGATGGCGACCGTCTGCGGCACCTCGCTGGCACTGATGGATGCCGGCGTGCCGCTCGCCAAGCCCGTTGCCGGCATTGCCATGGGCCTGATCAAGGAAGACGAGCGTTTCGCCGTTCTCTCGGACATCCTGGGCGACGAAGATCATCTCGGCGACATGGACTTCAAGGTCGCCGGCACCGAGTCTGGCATCACTTCGCTGCAGATGGACATCAAGATCGCCGGTATTACCGAAGAGATCATGAAGGTCGCGCTCGACCAGGCGAAGTCCGGCCGCGTTCACATCCTCGGCGAAATGGCCAAGGCGATCTCCGAAAGCCGCGGTCAACTCGGCGAGTTCGCGCCGCGCATCGAGGTCATGAACATCCCGGTCGACAAGATCCGCGAAGTCATCGGTTCCGGCGGCAAGGTCATCCGCGAGATCGTCGAGAAGACGGGCGCCAAGATCAATATCGAGGACGACGGCACGGTCAAGATCGCCTCGGCCTCTTCGAAGGAGATCGAGGCCGCCCGCAAATGGATCCACTCGATCGTTGCCGAGCCGGAAGTCGGACAGGTCTATGAGGGCACGGTCGTCAAGACCGCCGACTTCGGCGCCTTCGTCAACTTCTTCGGCGCCCGCGACGGCCTCGTCCACATCTCTCAGCTCGCCTCCGAGCGCGTCGCCAAGACGACCGACGTCGTCAAGGAAGGCGACAAGGTCTGGGTCAAGCTGATGGGCTTCGACGAGCGCGGCAAGGTCCGCCTCTCCATGAAGGTCGTCGACCAGGCGACCGGTAAGGAGATTGCCGCCGAGAAGGCCGAGAAGAAGGATGGCGGCGAAGCGGCCGAATAAGCCGGCATTGCCGCAAGAATGCGAGTGTGGCTCCGTGCGCAAGTGCGGAGCCACGCTTCGTTTCCGCCGTAAAGAAGACCCCTCCCCAACCCCTCCCCACAAGGGGGAGGGGCTCACTTGTCCGAACCGGATAGATAGGTAACAGAACGGACCGTTTACATAGGTGACAGTTCTCTAAGAGCCGGGAGGTAACCGGCGATGGTTTGGAGAGAGACTGGCATCATGGACGAGCGGCTGAAGTTTGTTGCGGCGTGTCTGTCTGGCGAGGAGACGATGGCGGCGTTGTGCCGGGTCTATGGGATTTCACGCAAGACTGGCTACAAATGGCTGAAACGCTACGAGGCGCAGGGGCCGGAGGGTTTGCACGATCGACCGCGGGCGCCGCTCAACCATGGGCGGGCGACGGCGGCCGAGCTGGTGGAGCGGATCGTTGCCGAGAAGGAGGCGCATCCGCAGTGGGGACCGAAGAAGATCGCTGCGCGGCTTACCCGGTTCTATCCGGAGCTTGACTGGCCAGCGGTTTCGACGATGGGCGAGATCCTGAAGCG
>NZ_MDDV01000011.1 GCF_001854885.1 Ensifer sp. LCM 4579
CTGTCGCCCGGCCCGGGCAATCCAAAGGATTTCGACTGCAAGGCTATGATCAAGACGGCACGCGCGCGCGACCTGCCGATCTTCGGCGTCTGCCTTGGCCTGCAGGCGCTTGCCGAGGCCTATGGTGGGGATCTCCGGCAACTGGCGATCCCGATGCATGGCAAGCCGTCGCGCATCCGCGTACTGGAGCCCGGCATCGTCTTCTCCGGCCTCGGCAGGGAGGTGACGGTCGGCCGTTACCACTCGATCTTTGCCGATCCCTCGAGCCTGCCGTGCGAGTTCACGATCACCGCCGAAAGCGAGGATGGCACGATCATGGGCATCGAGCACGTCAAGGAGCCGATGGCGGCGGTGCAGTTCCACCCGGAATCGATCATGACGCTCGGCGGCGATGCCGGCATGCGGATGATCGAGAATGTTGTCGCGCATCTGGCGCGGCGGGCGTGAACGAAAATCATAGCCAGTGCTGTTTGGATAATGCCCATGCACCAGAAAAAAGGGGCTTCCTCATATGTGGAACGGCCCGGTTAGCAAGGCATTTATTGCGCAAGTCCCCGTCGGACGGTGCAGTCATATGTCTGGCCTATCTAACGCGGTATATGACCGCTAGCCACGATGAGATCCGCGATGCCGATCGCCTTATCACTTTGTCGCGCTCGAGGGCGCATCAAGGAAGACGGTCTGATCAGTATCGAGATGTCGCCCATTGGGATCATCGCGCATTTGGCACCTTGCCACCTGTCCGGCGACAGAGCGCCGGAACCTCTTCTGTTCCTATGCACTCATGACATCGCCGGCATTTCATAGGTACCGCCCTTGACGAGGAGTGCCCAGACTGTTCGTGCGATTTTGTTTGCCAGCGCAACGGCGGCAACCTTGTACGGTCTTCGCGCCATCAGAGACACCAGCCAGGCCGGCAGCTTTGCCCCACGGCGTGCTAGCTTCAGGATTGATGTCGCGCCAACGATGAGCAACGTTCTGCACTTGCTGAAAATTCACGCCGATTGCCACCGCCAATGCCTGCTGAGACGTGTCCATCCAGACCCGACGCATGCGAATCCGGCGTCCGACATGAACGTCCACGGGGTTGGGCTGCCCCTTCGTCTTTTTTTCGGGATTAACACTCAGCACAGACAACTCCTCAGTGCGCTTTGCTATTTTCCGACCAATGTTTCGCCGGCGAGCCGGGATCCAGGTATCGGCCGAGGGAGCGAAGATATGCGACAATTTCCAGCAGGAGGAAATCCCGGTCCCCGAACACTTCATCGATGTGGGCGAGCTCGTCGGTCGCGGCGTCCATTTCCTCGAGGTCGCCGAGAACGTAGCAGTCGTGGCCGATCGCGCAGATGTCGCACCCGGCCGCGACCACCCCGTCGATAAAGGCGGGGATCTCGATCTCCAGCATAAGCCGCTGCGATCTGTTATCCGTCATCTTTAGACTCCTCCTTCTTCAGCTAAAGGATCCTTTGCCTTTTCAGCATATTCCTTCAGATACAGGCGCGAGGTTTTGTCGGCCATTTTTTCCGAAAGCGTTTGCACCATCAGTTCAATGTCCGCGTTCAAGTCAGGAGCCTCAATCTCGGTTGCCGCATTCGCGCTGTCGAAGATGATCTGATTCAAGGCCGAAATATCAGTTCCAAATGCCTCACGCACCTCCTGCCGGCGAAGAACAGGAGATCGAATGACCTGCATGTCCGGAGCATCCTCGCGTGCGATCATTCTTTCGCGCACAGGATCCTGGCGCTTGAGGATGCCGGCGTACCTGTTGCGGTCGAGTTTCTCCTGATCGACCTCGAGATCATCATCATCAACCGGCGTGGTGGCGTCGTCGCCGCCGCCCAGCTGATCGTCGTCATCATTCGGAGAGGTGATATTGACGTTACCAATTTGCTGAGGCGCCTGCTCTTTCTGCCGCCCTCTTTTCAAATCGTCCTCGCTGAGACCTGCAGACCGCTTCTCATCAAGATCCAGTCGCCGGCGCAGCTCATCGAGCGAAGATATGTAGACTTGGCGAACTCCCTCCTTCATCCCGAATCGCACTTGATGGGCGTGCTGCGGCCGCTCCACGGCGGAGAAATCGACTTCGCCAGTCGAAGCCTGGGCTCTGCGTTCTTTGATGTGTCCAAGCGCCTCCTGCTTCGTTGGCCGTGAGGAATTAAATCGGTCAGTGTCTTCCGTTGTCCATTCGACAGGCTCCATCCGAGGCTTAGGCACCGGCTTGAACTTTCGAACCTTGGAGAACATTCGCTCACCGCCTGAATCGAGCTTCATGATGCGCATGAGCGGCATGCCCGTAACGTGAAGGATGGCTTCTTCGGGCCTCATCACCATCAACGTATTCACGGGGAGCAGGTCGACAGACACAGGAACCTTCGAAACCGACCGATCGCGGCGGCCGTGACGATGTGTATACGACGACTGCTCAATCCATTCAGTCGTCTTTCCCGCCGCCATGGACACTGCGGACGCGTCCTCCTGGTTCTGGAAATTCATGTAGAGTTTGATGGTCGACGATCCCATGAGGATCTTCTGACCGGATTTCTGGTAAAGCCGCTCGAGCTGCGCCCCGTCCTGCAGAATGAAGACGAAACGCACGCCATTCTTGCGGATCAAGGGTGCGAGAGTGAGCACCGTGTCGATGCGACCACCATTTCCGAACTCGTCGAGCATCATCAGGACTTCATGCTCGCCATCGCGAAGCTTTCCCATCTGCACCAACTTGTCCGCCATCTGCTGGATGAAGATCGAAATCAGCCGCTCGTAAATCTGTATCGCGTTCCAGTCGGCCTGGACGTAGATCACCATTTTGCGCTTGCGGATGATGTCCACCGGAATCGTGGTTATCGACGTCAACGCCTCCACGAGAGGGTTCTGCAAGAAGTTGAGCTTAGCGACGATCTCGGCCGCGATCCCCTCCCCGAGCTTCTCGTGACGGCCGGCGAATTTTGTAAGCTGCATGCGGGTCTGATCGGAGAGCACGCTCTCATAGTTCTCGAGCAACTGCACGATCGCTTTGCGCTCGTCCGACATCGAATTGAGGATGCGATAGAGTTCGCTCAGGGACTTGCGTGTATCTGGGCATTCGAGCACGAACCCCAACATAGCAGTCAGAAGGATTCGGGCGCTTTCTTCCCAAAAGTCCGAAGAATCGGAGCGAAGGCGTTCGGGAAGCAGCATCTGCGTGAGCTTCTGAAGATCCGTGATCCTCTGGTTTGGGTCGCTGCTGATCAAATCGAGAGGATTGTAGCCATCCGTCAGCTTCGAGCCTGGCGCCAGAAGGAAGACATCATATCCTTTGTCCTTCATATAGCCTGAGGTTTCCTCGAACAACTCGCCGCTCATATCGAGGACGAATTGCGAGCCCTGGAA
This sequence comes from Ensifer sp. LCM 4579, assembly GCF_001854885.1. Taxonomy (GTDB): domain Bacteria; phylum Pseudomonadota; class Alphaproteobacteria; order Rhizobiales; family Rhizobiaceae; genus Sinorhizobium. Next base: position 3,370 of record NZ_MDDV01000011.1, read on the forward strand.
GCTCATCGTCGTCGGGATAACGAAACTTCGAGATTTGCCCTGCCCCGGCGAACCAATGACCATTACATGTTGATCGCCATCGTTGCGCAGCAAGAGCCCCTGCTTCAGACCAAGAACGATCCCGTGCTTGTCTCTAAGCCGGAAATCGGCGGCATCCTTTAGCGTCGCGAGTCGCGCCTTTCCCATGATCATGCGTTGACGTTTCTGCACCGCCGCGCCGATCGGAAAGCCGATCAATGCCCCTGCAGCGGCCAATCCCGCCAAGGCAGCCCAAACCGTTTCTCGAGCCGGGCGCTGATAAACGCCGGCGGCGTCGATTGCACCGAATGGAGCTTGATACATTGCCGCAAGATGATTGCCGAAATACTCCGTCGCGGCCGCGTTATCTCCGAACTTCGTTGCCACCATATAGAACGCAAGGCCGTAGGCGATTACCCCGACATAAGCCGCGACGAAAATGAGCGCCGTCGTGGCCGCCAGGCTGAACATCGACCGCACGTGCAGCAGATACAGGATCTTGCGCGAAAGTGCTCTGCCACCTTTCAGCATCCACAGGCATAGCCAGACGAAAAGGAAGGGAGACGCCAGCACGAACGCCAGTAGGGTCAGTCCGAACGTGTTGCGAACCGCGATAATGGACCAAGTGTAACGGAGGCCGTCGAGGAGAGGAGCGCGAGAAACGTAGTCAAAGTACGACGCGGAGCCGAAGGATGTGATGTAGGCGTCGTAGATAAGGGTGAAAAAGGCGAGCCACAGCAGGACTGCGACAACGACCGCTACCGGAAAGGTGAAGAACGAAACTTTCTGAAGGCCCGTCCACTTCGGGCGGTCATTCTCCTCGTCCGTGTACACGCTTGCCATTCTCATGAACCTCGTCGGAAAAAAAGATTTCGCTGACGCCGCGGCCGCCGGCGGCATCGCTCTTTTTCAACTGCACTACGATCGGAATGATCGACCTGATGTAGCTGATGATGTCAGCGCGCTCCATGCGGACGTTGCTGTTCAGAACCAGCGTCGACAACCTGTTGAACGCATGGTGCGGAGAGTTCGCATGAATCGTCGACATCGACCCTGGATGGCCGGTGTTGATCGCATTCAAAAAGTCGAAGGCTTCGTCGCCACGCAGCTCGCCCATGAAAATCCGCTCCGGCCGCAGGCGCAAAGCCGTGGCCAGTAGATCGGTCATTGTCACGCGAGCCTCCCCCTGCCCGCCTTTCGATACCAGGAGCGAAACGACATTCTCCTGCTGCGGCTCGAGCTCGGCCGTATCCTGCATGAGCACGAACCGTTCATGCTTGGGAATGGCGGTCAGCATCGTATTGAGAAACGTGGTATTGCCGGTTGAAGTGCCGCCCGAAATCAGCATGCTCCGGTGGTTGATCGCCGCCATCTCGAGAAAGGCTCGCGTCTTTCCTGCTCTGAGCAGCCTGGATAACTCGACATCGACCTCGTCGATGTAGTCGTCACCCGTCACCTTGGTGAACCTGAAGGCCCCAGCCCTTTCGTAGTCGTCCAGGTCGAAACGGCGAATGAACTGCTTTCTTATCGAAAAGGCGTGCCCCGTTGCGGATGTAGGGTTCAGCACAAACTGAACACGCTCGCCGTTGACAAGCGTCGCTGAAAGCAATGGATTTTCGGCATTGATCGTCTGCTTGGTAAACGAGGCCGCCCGGGAGGCCATGTGCCTGATGGCCTCTTGGTCGAGCCCCTCTACCGCGACCTTCTCCATCGCCAACTTGCCGATGCGCTCAACCCAAACCTCGTTGCTGCGCTGACAGGAAATTTCTACGATGTTTGGATCGTCAAGAAGCTTCCTAATCGGCTCCAGCGCCTCTGAGAGAAAGTGCTGCTCGGGCGAAATTGACGGTCTAGCATTCATTTGTAGACAGGCCCTTGTGGCACGAAGACGCGCTCGACAGGCGCGCGGATTGCGGCTTGCCGATTTTTCTTTCTGTGCAGAAGCCGCTGGTACTCTTCCTGCACGGGATCGGGATACAGATCCGAGAAGTCGAGGTCGCGCGTCACGAAAACGTTGATGTCGGAACCTTGAGGGATATGGATCGTCGGCCGGATGCTGCGTGTATCTTCGAAGGCTTCCGCTGCCATTTGCTGAATGCCCGAGGCGATGGTTTCCGCCGCAATCTCCCGCGCCCGATCCTCGGAACTATCGCCATTGTCTTGCGGAATGCGAGTGACACTGCCGTCGGAGTTGATGATGGTGATGTATTGCGTTTCACGCTGACCGAGGGTCGCAACGTACTGAGCGGCTCCGCCGATCATGGTCATCAGTGCAGGAGGGCCAAACCGTTCCCAGTACTTCCGGTCGACCTTGCCGGTCATACCGGAGCGGCCAAGTCGATCCGTGCCATAGGAACCCAACTGCACGGAAACGCCGTCGCCGCGGATCATGCGCATCCAAACGATGAACACACGCTCCTGACCGCGCTCGATGCCGGACTTGTATTCGCCAATCAGCGAAGAGCCGGCTGGAATCAGGATTCGACGCCCGTCGAAAGAATAGACGTCTTCGCGTACGATCCCCTTCACCATGCCTGCCAGGTCCGAGTTCAAGGCCGTCTCAAGCGTCCCGCGGATCATCGTGCCCTGGGGGATCCATGCATCGGTACGCTGGTTGTCGGCCGCGATCGCGACCTCGACCCCCTGGCTTCCCATGGCTTTCAGGAAGGACCGGTCGTTATCGACAGCGCCTCCACCGCCATTAGCGGGAACTCCACCATTCGCAGACGGATCCGCACTGCCGTAAAGACCATTCCCCTCACTAACTGATGCCTCGGCGGGCCCGCTTGATTGACCGGATTGATCAAAGATCATCGCGCTCGAGCGAACACGCTCGAGCATCTTGGCTTCCTTGGCGAGTTCGATGCAACGCGGATGATCGGGGTTTTTCCCGTTCGAGCAATCGACCTGCGTAGGTTGGGTAACTGGCATGGCGGCCGGAATGACGGCGGCCGGCGGCGGAGGAGGCGGCGGTGCTTCCGGAACCTGTACCGTCGGCAACGGCGGGGGTGCCGGCGCAGCGAAGGCTTCTCTTCTTGGCGCCTGGACGGGCTGGAATTCCTCTCGTGGCGTCATGTCGACGATGGGCTCTTCGTCGGTGCCGACGGTCAGAAGGAAATAGAGCACCACGCCGACGCCGAAGATCGCGGCGAGCACCGCCACAGGACGCATGATGCCAACGCCGGACTTTCTGACCTGGCCGCCGATCGCAGTATCGCTGTCGATCGAATGATAATGAGAATCGGACATGTCACCCCCGACCACCGCTGGAGCCGATCCGCTTTGGCCCCACCACTCCCTCGATGGGCGCGGGGGCATCAGCCGGAGCGGTTCTCAGATTGAAAAGGCACGTTTCTTCCTCAGTGCCGTAGCGCAGCGTCCATTGCCGCGAGACCTTGTCTATGACGATGTAGTCGCCTTCGCGACGATAGTTCACAAGGCTCTCACGGCGCTTCCTGTCGACAATGAAGATCGCCGGAATATCCCCGGTGAACTTCATGAACGTTTTCAGCCCGTCGTCGAACACCCACAAAGGCTTGGCCGCGTCACTGCCCTTGAAACCGTAGTCATAATTGACCTTATCCCGGCGGATGTTCTTGATATTAGGGTTTTGCTGCGCTTCCTGCGCCTGTTTCCAGAGCTCTGCGGTTCCCTTTAGGCCAGCATCTTCTGGATAGGTGAAGCGCAGCTTGAACGTCTGGTTTTGCATCGAAGTGCTGTCATTTACGCGCAGGTCGAAGGCATAGGTTCGCTTTGACGTCACGACAGTCATGTTCGTCGGGGCATCCTTCTCCATCGGCTTCAATGTCAATGTACGACGGTCGGCCGACGTCACGTGCTGCCAGGATACACTGTCCCCGGCGAGGACCTGCGCAATTACCTCGTCTGAGCCAAACAGAATCGTCGTCACCAGCCCGTAAGTCCCAGTCACAACGAACACTTGCTCCGGTGAATAGGGCAGCGTGCGAACACGTGGATCCAGGCGCCCAGGTCGCGCAATAAGCTCTGCGTGGGCCATCGTTGTCGTCAGCAGCAGGCTCAAGAGTATGGTCGTTGTTCTCTTCATTGGACCAACTCGGACGGCATGTTTTCAGGAACCTTCACATACTCGGTCACGACAAAACCGAGCGGGTTGTAAAGTCGGACTCTGTTGCTAGCCTGCAAGTTGATTTGCTTATAGCGAATGGTGGCAGACCAACGGTTCACCACTTCACCACCGCGCTGACGCTCACGGGTCTCGAAACGGACTGACATCGTGTTTGCATTCAACGGATTGACCGAGAGAATCTCCGGCCGAACCTCGCCTGTCGCGCCGAGGGTTTTCACCGGGCCGCGCGGGTTCGACGGATTCATCCAATCTTCGTAGTCCTTAAACGCCTTTGAGTTCGGCTCGGACCAAAGCGCGATCATATCGAAATTATCCGACAGGTACCGCGGGTCATAGGTCTCGCGACGTATGACGTAGTTGCCGACGTATGCGGCCCGAACAGCCTGCATTTCCGAAACGTTCGACCGATCTTTCTCAAGGGTCGTGACCGTTTCCATGTAGCCAGTGTTCTTATCGACGATAAGAGGGACAACCTCGGCCCGCACCAGAGGGAACAGCTGCGCGACGGAATAAGAAAGAATGCCGGCTACCGACCACCCCGCGACCGCAAATGCAAAGAGAATCACACCGATCAACGTTCTCAGCGACTTGTTCTTCTCGCCCCAAGAAAGATGCTGATTATATGTTTCCTGCGGACCTGGCACCTGATCGCTTGGCCACTCGTTCCGCCGCTTCGCAAATACAGCCACCCTACAACCTCACGTCCCCGAAAGATGTAACCTTTATGGCATGTGAATCGATCACATGCCTTCAGTTAAATTATACTGCAGTAGAAGAAAAGGGCCTGGTGGTGCCTATCGGCAACAACGGCAGGTTTAGTTGCCGCTGCGCCGTCGGGCGGTCAACATGCGGCCTAATGCTCCCGCTCCAGCAACCCCTCCGCGACCAGCTAGAGCCGCAGCTGCGCCCGCGCCTTTTGGACCTGCCAGCATTCCAAGTGCCGCGGCGCCCGCCCGCGCTGCCCTGTTGTCCATTCCAGCAAGGTTCCCTCTTGCATTGTGATAGGCAGTGTCCACACCACCGCCGCCCGGGCCAACAGAGAAGGCCGTGCCAAAGGCGAACGTCCTCGCAAAATCTGGCACTTGGAAAATGAAATATGAGATCAGCGCCAGATAGAGAACCATCGCCAACACGATCGCCAAAGCATTCTCTTTGGTCGCCATCTCGCCGTTGATCGTGTCCATCATGCCTATAAGGAAGCCGAACGACAGGCCGGCCATGATATAGGTGAACAGCAGCATGAACATGCCATAGGCAATCCCCTTCACCCAGGCCTCAAAAACAAACCGAGTGATCCAGAAGAAGTAGCAGAGGATCGCTATAGGGCCGATCGCCAGCATGACCGCAGTTATCATCTTGGCAAACAACGTTACCCCCGTCAGGATCAACAGCATCGGCAAAAGGCCGAAGACGAGGACGATGAAGACAACAACTGCACCGGTCACATTGGGGAGCCAACCTGACTCATACGAGTTGAAGAGCTTCATCGCAAAGTCATAGACCTTGCGGGACATACTGGCGACTTGCGAGGCTAGATCCGACCCTGCCGTTTGTCCGCCCATCGCCGAGGATATAGCCGACCCGACTTGCTCAGGGGACTGTAGGACAAACTGCCCGACGTTATCGAAGAAAAGCGCCCACGACATAATCAGCGCGTAGGCAAGCGCTACCTTGAACCCAGTGACAGCCATGTCCTGCAGAGACACACTCGAAAGCCCAAGTGCGCCTGACATGAAGTACAGGATCAGAAAAAGCGCCAGGACGGCCGAGATCAGGTTTCCGTTCTCAGCGAACAGTCCCCAGGCCCTCTCAAGCGAGGCCTCATTGATCTTTTCGAAGAACCTTAGTGCATCGCCATAGAAATTGACGGCGTAGCTGACTGGATCCATACCGCACCTTAAAACTGATTGACCGGCCTCATAGGACCACAATCATCTACGAAAGCCTCCGCGATAGCGGTTTCGGCAGCAGTTTGTTCTTGCCCGGGACCATAGGCCAAAGCCGGAACAGGGCTCTCGTCAGCCGAACACTTCGCCAACTGCTCGTATTTGCCTGCGCAACCACTAAGGGCGGCGCAGGCGACTATCGTGGCAAAGGCAATCCTCATTGGTTCTGTACCTCGAAGGCTTTCAGTTGATCTCTGACCAACGATCCACTCGCTTGCTGATTGCCATTACGGAGGACACTATCCGGAAGAGGAGCAAACGTTCGCAAGTTTTGCGACGAGGTAGCCACCGCAGCTTTGTATTGCTGGTTGAGCAACATCACCTGATTGTTCAAAGAACCGACAGCTTCGTTGGCCGTCTGGTTTCCCTGAAGTACCATTTGCGTATTCTGCTCGAGCGCGCCCTTGAGGTCTGTTGCCTTGCCGACCTCCTGAGTGGCCTGCTGAAACGAGTTCTGGCGATCCTTGGTCGCAGCGTTCATCGCATCCGTCAACGCAGTCATCGTCGTCAGCGCGTTGATCCCCTGCGAATAAGCTTGGTTGGCTCCAGATAGCTCGACGCCGGCGCCATCCGTGACCATCTTCACCAGGTTCAAGCCATTGATCAGCTTCGCGGCAGCATTCTGGAACTGGCCGCCGATGCCACCAAAGACTGCAGAGTTCCCGGACAAAATGCTGTTGAAGTCCGGCGCCTGCCCCATGCTGAAACCGTTGCCCGTCGCCAGCGAGGCGAACTGGTTTGCGTCCTGAGTGCGGTCCCCAGTAATTGCCTGCAGAGTTTTCGTCGTATTGTCCTTGATGACAGACGTGTCCTGCTGGATTTGCTGCGACAGTGCAGCAATCTCTTTATTGATTGCGATGTTTGCAGCGTCCGTGACGGGGACCTGCGCATATGCGGATGACGCTGCCAGAAGGCTGACTGCGCCTGCAAAGATGAGTTTCTTCATTTGCCTATCCTCTTTTCCAACGTTCACTGCGCCACCGGCCGGTTGTCGACCACCGTTACAAATCCCAATGCAGGGTCCTCCGTGACCGAAAAGGTGGCGGATTCCCCCTTCAATCTTGCCAGCTCCTGCAAGTCGGTAAGCCAGCCTTGGATTTCCTCCGTTGTTGCAGTCGAAGGCACGGCATAGCAGCGAGTGCCTCCTTTCTGGATGACGGTCGATGGGCACTGCACTTCCGCCATCACCAATGAACCATTGTAGGCATTGCTATTGCCGCCACCGCTGGCGCGCAGCGAGGCCGACGAGGACATCAACCCTGCCTGCAGGCGTTGCAGGTACTGTTGGTTCACCTCCGTGGACTTCTGCACGATCTCATTCCATATCTTGCCGCGCTCGGCCTGTGCCTCGGTGTTGCGGTCGTATGCCTTCTTCAGCTGCTCGCCGCATCCGTTGCTGTATCCAACGGTTTCCGGCTCGGGCGTCGTTACGGTCGGAGTGCGATCGCCGTTCTGCGCCTTGTTTCGGTTGTAATAACCGGTGACCTTCTTCACATAGTTCTGCGTCTCAGCGATCTGAGGGATGCGGCCTTCTCGCAATGACTGCCGATGCGGCCCCGCATTATAACCGGCGGCAATGAGGTCATACCGATTGCCGAACATGCCTTGCAGCTTCTTGATGTATCTTACCCCGCCGCGAATATTATCGCGTGTGTCATAAGGGTTGACGCCCAATTCTCTCGCGGTGCCCGGCATCAACTGCATTACACCGGTAGCGCCAACGGCCGAGCGCGCCGACTGCCTGAAGCGAGACTCTTGCTCCGCGATCGCCATGGCGAAATTCGGATCGACCCCCTGTCGAATTGCCTCCTCTTCCACCATTCGGGCAACTTCTTCCTGGCTGTGAGTACGCTTCGATGGTGGCGCCTCCGTGGTGTCGCCCCCCATCCCTTCTGCGCTGCAGTCGAGCGGCGAGCCGGAACCCTGCCCCGGAGCAAAGCTATCGGTCGTCCCGCCGGAAGCGCCCTTAACTTTGCGGGTGTCGCCCAGATAAGTGTTGTACCAGGCCGCCGTCTGCTGCTGGATATTCACCCGAGCATTGTCGATAACGGGAACCTGCGCGAGCGCGATCGAGGACGATAATGCAGTGCAGATCGCCAAGGCAGCGGCAACCGCCCGGTCAGGAAGCTTTGCGATTTTCATCCCCATCCCCGTTCCAATCGCAGAATTTAGACAGCCAGTGCTTCGGATCGTCTCCATACATGTCGCGTAGCATTTCGACCTCGCGGACCGTTTCCTCACGGCCGGAAAGGACCTTAATAAATTCAGGCATATGGGACATATCCACGCGGGCAATGACGCTGTCCTTCGCATGCTTGATCAGCATAAAGTGCGACTTGGGATCGCCATTCTTGACCCATTCGAATTCGGCCCGCGACAGACCGAAATGTTCCATGTAGGAGCTTTCGTCCGCCTTGGGGTTCGCGAAGAAGATGTTGGTCGAGGTTTGCTCGATGATTGTTCGACTGACGTTGGACTGAACCACGTCATCTGCTGACTGCGTACCGAAGATCACCAGACCGTTTCGCTTACGAATGGTCTTGAAATAGTCCTTCATGGTGCGCTTGAACTCGTCGTCGTCCAGCAGCTTCCAGGCCTCGTCCATCAGATTGATGATGGGCGACTTGCCGTCGTAAATCGCGTCGAGGCGATGAAACATGTAAAGCAGTGCTGCCGTGCGAACCGTAGGCTCGTCCAGAATCGACGTCATATCGAAACCGATCATCGGCTTCGTGATGTCCAACGTGTCTTCCGCGTTGTCGAACAGCCAAGCATAAGGCCCCTGCCCCACCCACTTGTCCAGACGGGCGATCAGGCTGCCTTCAGTCCGTTCGCTACCAGCGAGAAGCGCCCGAAGCGATGAAAGCCGACGAAACGACCGTTCTTTCGTCTGCAGGACCGCCTTGATCGCATTGCGAATGATTGCCTCTTCTTGAGGCGTGAGGTTCTCGCCCTCCTTCGGTGGCTTCAACATGAAGCTCAACAGCCGATACAAGAAGACGCGATTTTCCTCTGTGTCGTCGAGTACCAGCGGATTCCATCCGGAAGGCTCCCCTGGCTCAAGCGACATGTAGGTTCCGCCTGCGGCGCGAACCATGATGTCCAAGCCCCGGTCCTTGTCGAACACGACGGTTTTGAGCCGCGGGCTGACGCGATAGGCCTGCAGGATCATGAAGGCCATGATCACGGTCTTACCAGAGCCGGTCGGCCCGAATACGGTCGTGTGGCCGACGTCACCCTGGTGGAAATTGAAAAAAAATGGGGTGCCGGAAGTGGTCTCGAATATTGTGACCGCCGGCCCCCAATGATTGCCGTCTGGCTTGCCATAGGGATAGGCGTGAAAGCTGCTCAAGCCGGCACAATTGAGTGTCGAGATCAATGCGCGACGAGCAATGTACGCCTGATTGCCCGGTAGCTGAGCCCAATAGGCCGGCTCCGCATTAAGATCTTCGCGAACATACGACGCGCCAAGAGCGCCCAACTCGTTGCCGACCAGAGCCACGGCGTCGTCGAGCTGCGCCGTGGTCCTGCCGATCGGCATGACGGTCAGATGATGTTCCGCAAATGCCACGCGCTTCCGCGCGAGCTCATCACGGGCGATGTCCAGATTTGCCTGGACACTCGATCCGCCCTCGTCGGCTTTCGAGAGTTGGCGGTCCAATCTTTCGATCCGGCTACGGGCCGCCATGTCGTCGATAAAGGACATCGACTGAGTGACAACCATCTCGAAGGGCAGCTTCAAAATGTAATCGAGCATGCCCGCGCCTGTTTCCGGCGGATACTCCTTGAGGGAAACCATCGCGGCATAGCGATCGTCTTCTGCCGTATCGCCCTGGAGGTGAATGATGCGGTTCCCGATCGACGTGCGCCGCGCCGGAAGCATTTCGTCAATCGGTATGTTCCCAAGGCGGATCGGCCTTACGCGCCCACCGTTGAGAAGGGTGAAGAAAAACTCGCACTGCTCGGAAAACCACACTTTCCGAGCGCCTTCTTCAAGAAGCATGTCCTCAGAAATGTCACGGTAAATCCGCTTGCCATTGCCGAGGTCCACCTCAACACGCTGCACGTCACGCAGCACTTTTGGCCCGTAAGCGTCCAAAGACTTCTCGAGAGCGCGCGTGGCTTCAACGAGCTTGTCCCGCATGACGCGGAACTGCTCCTTGCGTACGACATTGCCGCCAATCCCCATCACACGGGAAAGTGCCGAGCCCTTTTTGAAGAAGGGACGAATGACGAGAGACACGTAAGTGTCATTAACGAACATCTCGTTCTTCGAAATGCTCGCCTGATATACATCATCCATGCGTTGCATGAATGGATCCAGAAAATGCGACGGCAAGGACGGAGCGACCTTGTGCCGAACAACATGGGTGTAGAGTGAAAAGTTGCCGATCGAAGAGATCGCGCGGAACGCGGAATTGCGTTGCCGCTGCAGCATATTGATCGTCTCGATGTCGGCGGTCTCGAAGGAGAAGCCATTCAGCCGGAGCGTTGTGACCAGGCAATCATTCTTCAAGCGAATGATTCCGTTCTCAATCGGCACGTAGAAGGGAACGTGGGTGGATATGGTTTTGTCGGCAAAGATGTCCCATCCCTTCGCCAAGGATCCCTTCAAAGAACGCGCCATCGTGTTCATGGATTAAGCCCCGTAAGTCCGAATGCCGCCCCCAAGCTTGCGGCCCAAGGGATTTACCCCACACATGCTGAGACGCTGGACGATGTCGAAAAACCAAAGGTCGAGCTTGACTGTCAGCACATAGAGAATGCTGTGCAGGACGACGAAGGAAACCGGGAACCAAAGAATGGATCCCAGGATCATAAACACCATCAGCGACACGAAGCATTCCGCCAGAAAATAGGTGTACGGAACGCCCATGACCGTTGGGGGCCGAGTCAGAGCCAAGATGACGGGGTACGACTCGATATAGTCGTTCCCGTCGCTGTGGTTGCTTGCAGCCGCCATGGCCTTAAGTGCCGCTACCAGCCAAGAAATCGACAAGCTCTGCGGCCGCGAACATGCCGGCAAGGCAGCCCGCTACACGCAAAAGCGCGCCCCAATTCCAGTAACCGAAGGCTGCCGCAAGGAACATGCCGATAAACGCGATCGCGCCGACCGACCGACCGAACGGCCCAACGAAGAACTGAACAAGCCGATCGGCTGCCTGTTGCAGCGCGTCGAGGTTCTGAGCAGCTGCCGGCTCGAACTGGCTGACCAGCAGGATCATGGTAGATAAGGCGAGCATCGCGCCGTTTGCGATCACCTTGCGCCCCTTGGCCGAGCACCAAGCGGCTCGGCCATAGACGGCAACTGCCTGCATCGTCCCCGCAATCACATTCATTGAAGCACCTCTTCCTTTTTGATCTTCACAGGCCCACTTTCGTGAACCTGCCCACTCTCCTGTTCCACACGGCCAGAAGCATCGACCGTGTTTCCAACCGAAAAAACGAGCATTGGCGACTTTGCGCGCTCAGCCCGTCCAGATCTCACACCCGACCTTCTGGCGACGGGCGCGACACCAGCACTACGACCAATCTGAAACACTTCGTCGGTCGTGCTCGTATTCGTGTACAACCCGACGACACGGGTCACGTAATCCGCCGTCTCCTCGATCAGAGGCAGCGAGCGACGAACGTCGACCATCGGTTCACCCGCGTTGTACGCAGACGCGACAAGCACCGGGTTCCGATATTTATCCACGAGGACGCGAAGAAACCGCGCTCCAGCCCTGACATTTTGCTCGGGATTGGTGAGATCTACGGCGCCAAACGCCTCCCCTACCTGGGGCATGACCTGCATCAGCCCGATCGCGCCGGCAGAGCTGACGATCTCCGGATCGAAGCTTGCGTTTTCAACACGCATGATTGAGAGCATAAGATTGGGGTCGACGCCCTCTTCAGCGGAAACGCGCATTACGAGATCAACGAATTCCGTGGGGACACCCACCAGTAAATCAGCCCTTGGCCCTTTCCATCCGGTCGGCGCGATAGTGGCTGCTTCCGGATCACCGCCCAACCCGGCCGCTTCCTCGTCTTGCATCACCCCGTAGGAAAAGACCTCAATCGACGAACGAATAGCCTGTTCGCGACGATCGATTTCAGGGGCTTGATCCGGAGCAAAGGCAACAACAGTGCCCCCCGCCCCGACGTTCAAAGCTTCACTGCCAGGAGTACGCACGACGCCTTCAGGCGAACGGCCTAAAGGTCCGCCGAACCGTTCGTTGAAGCTGCGGAGGTCAAGCGACGGTATGGCGGCGGCTTTTGTGGACGCAACCTTTACGCGCGACATTTGCACAGGCTCCGAGCGGGCAATCGTTACCTTCGTCGCCCCGTAAGATTTCACTGGTATGGGCTTCAGAGATGCTGATCCTGGCGGGGAACCATGCGACGCGTCTCCCACGCTGGAAGCAGCAGCAAAGCTGGTCAGGACGAAAACCGATGTCACGGCAGCCAGCTTGGCCCGCCGAGAGCGCGCTCCTTTTGACAAAGTTAATTGCACTGGCAAGCTGCAATTCATGAGGCTCTACTACCAAAAGTTCTTACAGCGTAGTAGAATATTTTGAATCGTATTCCAAGCCAAAAATCAACCGGAAATCTTCGCTCGCCTCAGTCTTGTTGCAATTATGCGGCGTGTCCGTCATTGGCTTTTCACAAAAGAATCAACCGCGTACACGCGACCAAACATCAGGCTTCCAGCGATAACGAAGCTGCTCCGGGTCCCCAAGCACCCGCGCAAGACGCACCGCGGTCCCGCCCTTTATGAACACTGACCCCGCATCGGCTCCGGACCTCGCTCCGTAGATGTCGCACAGGTATATCGGCAGCTCCTTTTGCACGCGCTGCATCGGCATGCACGACGATACCTGATACTGATAGTCCTGATTTCCAATACCGATAGGGCTTGATTTTTGCTGAACTGGACCCAATCGCTGGCGGCCGAAGTTCCCCAAATAATCCAATTGGCATTCCACGATGTCGCTGCCGTAGGCCTTGCAGGCGTTCAGGCTCAAATATGTGTAAGGTGCAACCGGCAGTGGCCGAGGCGGCTGCACTGTGGCAACACATCCCGACAATAGAAGTGCCGCACCGATACCCACAAAAACCGTCATCCGATCAAACAAAGGAACAGCTCTCCTATACGTCTTGCTCATAGCCCGAACGCTCCAGCGCCTCGAGAAAGAGATCGCGAGCAAGGTCGCAATACGGCGACCCATCCTGCGCCAGGTGCAACTGTGTCAACACAAGCCCCACGGCGGCGATGTCATCGACGATGTGCTCCAGGGCTTCATAGAAGGCGAGCCGCAACAACTCGTCGCCTTCATGTCCCTTGACGACGATCGCGTATTCATTGCGGGCAACACTGTGCCAAATCTCGACTACGCCCGTTCGATTCCGCCCGTCCTCGGCATCACACAAGAGCAGCAACGAGAACCCCCCGTCCCGCAGACCGGCGTCCGCGATCAGCGTGCCGCCGTGGAATTCGGTCAGGACGACCTTGGATAAAAAGAGCGTCAGGCCTTCGTTGGCAACGAGCTTCTTCTGCCCAAGGCGGACGAAGCCATTCATTGCAGCCACTCGAATCAATGGCGCAGGAAGGCCGTCACCGCAGTGCTCGCATACGGATTTCAGCCCTCCATCCTGCACCGCGAACATGCTGTGATATCGATTGGCTATGAATCTCTCGACGTTCTCGGTGCGGCCAGCAACGCGTTCGACGAATGCGAATGAATCTAGGCTCACCCATGGGGCTTTGAGGAGATCGCCGTCCAAATCGAACGCAGTGGTATTCGTCAGACTGGACGGCCCCACGACAATTCCGCCGGATCGGGTCTGCGCCCCGCATCCGGGGCAATCGACCGAGATCGGCACCACATACCATTCCTTGGTTAGCAGCGATCGCTCCCGCGTCGTCACAGAGGCGCCCCCGCCGGATACCGCATCATTCGGCTTTGCCCCTCTCGATGTGTTCAGGAAATATACTTAGCGCCCCTCTGGTCATCCCGGAGGACGAGAGGGTCCGCCAGGCCAGCAACCGCTCGCTCATGAGTATCAGCGCGGCCAAAGGATCCCCTTCGCCCGCTTTCAACCAGGCATTCGCCAGCCCAAGCACGTCCGGCGGAACGCCTTCGGCGCTGATTTCCCAGCCACCCACGTCACCGAACGATTCTTCATTTCCCGATGAGATGCCGTCGTCCTGCCCCATGCCAAACCGCTTCGAATCTTCTACTTGAGTAGAACTTTTAACGGCGCATGATTGAAATCTCAAGAGGTTTGCAACGCTGGCTTGCTCGGAGGCCGGCCGCGCAGATCGCGTCTCGGATAATGCGGTTCAGCCTTATTCAGCGTCGATTCAAAACGAACAGTGCACGATCATTTGCACTTACCGCCGAAATGGCGCCCGCCGCCAGGAAGAGTACCAAGACAAGACCGCGCCTGTGTCCATCCATGCACAACCAGATTCGGGCCTGCTCGTCACGCTCAATGCCAACATCCACCGACCATGATTGCGATTGCCCTGGCCAAGCCTCAGCTGCCTTCGCCTCCATTCGCCATTTTCTCACCCGGAGCATTTCGTCGACGTGACGCAACACCTCCTTATAGCTCAGATCCAGCGCGCATCGGTGACCATCTCTTCGTAGAGCACTGACCAGCTGCCCTTCCCGAGAAGGCGTTAATTCCAAGCCGCTAATGCCAGACGTTGAAAGGGGAACCGCTTGCCGGGGGCAGTCGGTCCCGGTTTCCGCCCTTCGGGCGGCGCTTCTCTAATCGGCGGGTCGAGGTCAAGCGCTTTTCGAGCTTTCCACTTGGTGCGGCGTTCGACGTTTCTTCGCGGCCCGTGCTTCTCTCCGGGATCGGCAATCAGCCCTCCCACCATGGGGTTCAGTAGATGAAGTGGTCCAATCTATGCTGCAACCTGATGACATATCATCGGTATAGCGCCGCCCACGAACTCACATCACCATCGTCCGCGAAGGACGTCTTCCGCCGCGAGGCGGAACTTTGAATATGTTTTCCCTGATTTCGTGAGACCCAACTTTCTTACACGGCCATGGGGCCGGCCGCTTCCCGCGTCCACCGGAATTCTGTGCCGTCTACCCACATTCGATGCATCACCACCGCAAGTCTGCGCGCCAATGCAACGTTGGCTTTCTTTCTGCCATGCCGCCTGGCAATGTTCATTGCCCATGCTTTTAGCCAGCACCATTTCACCAAACGTGTCAGCATCGTCTGCGCCGCCTCATATAAAAGCGATCGCATCATCGCGTCTCCGCATAGGGAGATATGGCCGATCCTTTTGCTTTCGCCGGACTGGTTGAGCACCGGCGTGAGGCCTAGAGCGGCTCCCACCGACCGCGAATTGTGGAACCGGCTGGGAATGTCGATCGTCGCGACATAGGCTAACGAGACAACTGGCCCAACCCCGGGCACTGTCATCAGGCGTTTGCAAACTTGATCACGCTTCGCCTCCTGGACAACCTTCTTGTCCAGTTTGGCGAATTCCTCGCGCAGTTTGCGCCGTCCAGCGAGCAAAGGCTCCATGATCTCCAGCAGATCGGCGTCCGCCTCAACGAGCTCGCGTACCTTCTCCTCGAACGTCCCTGCGGACACCACGCCGACCTTAAGCCCGAAGTTGCGCAGGAGCCCACGCATATCGTTCTCGAGCGCGATCGCCTTTTCCTGCAGCAGCGCGCGGGCCGTCAGCAGGGCACGACGCTTCTGGCTTGTGAGCGTCTTCACGTGCACATTCTTGAAAAGACCGACCCGCATCATGTGCGCAATGCCCCGAGCGTCGTTGCGGTCACTTTTGTTCGTTTGCGAAGCTTTTAGGAAGCCCTTCGTATGACGCGTCTCGATGCAGAATACGGGGAGGCCGGCCTTCGCCAGTCCGTTGAAAAGCCATTGGGACATTGGTCCCGCCTCCAGGCCAATACGCTCCAAGCTGAGTGCGGGATTGCTCAGGATAGTGACTAAATCTTCCGGGTGAGACACCACCTTTTTCTCTTGGCAGGTCCTTCCGCTTGCATCGACAATACAGACGCTCGTTTCTTTGACAGAGACGTCGAGGCCGGCGTAATGTTGCATGGCTGCGCTTCCTCTTTCTGATGCTTGTGGCTGTTACGAACAGACCACGTTTTATCATCAGCTCGGAGCGCAGCACCTTCCTTCCGGTCGGCGAAGATGGGGCACGAAGCCGATTACCCCATCTATGCTAAACATGGGGTAATCGCGGCGCAATTCGCCCCAGGCCAGTTTTGATGGCTGGCGGGAGTGGTTGCTCCCGATACGATGAGAAAACGGGCTCACGATTGAACCGGGCCCAAGCATCGAACGGAGAGTAACCATGGACCAATATATCGGCCTTGATGTTTCGTTGAAAGACACCGCGATCTCGATCCGAGAGGACGGGAAGCGGATCTGGCGGGGTAATTGTCCTTCGGATCCAAAGGTTCTTGCGCAACTGATCCGCAAGCGCGCCCCGCACGCCAAGCGCGTCGTATTCGAGACGGGGCCGCTGTCGACCTGGTTCTTTCATGCGCTGACGAGCGAGGGCGTGCCCGCGATCTGCATCGAAGCGCGGCATGCGCAAAAGATATTGAACGAGACGCTCAACAAGACCGATGCCAATGATGCGGATGGCTTGGCCCAGCTGGCCGAAGCCGGCTTCTACAAGGCGGTCCGGGTCAAATCCTTCGACGCCATGCTGGCACGTACGCTGGTTGCCGCCCGCAATCAGCTCCTAAGCATCTCAACCCAACTTAGCAATCAGATCCGCGGCTTGATGAAGACGTTCGGTCTTATCGTCCCCAAAGGAACAGGGCGGGTGTTCGATAGCAATGTGAGGGAGCTTTTGGATGAGAATGGCGGGCTGGCACGGATCATATCGCCTCTGCTTGAGGCGTGGCGCGACATACGCAAGCGCGCGGCCGATCTTGGTCGCCAGTTGCTCGTTGCGGCGCGGAAGAGCCAGGCTACGCAGCTGCTGATGACGATCCCGGGTGTTGGCGCCGTCACGGCCGTTTCCTACGTCGCAGCAATTGAAGATCCGGACAACTTCCGAACATCGCGCGCAGTCGGCGCCTGGCTCGGGCTGACAACGCGGCGCTATCAGTCTGGCGAGATCGATTATGGCGGCCACATCTCGCGAAAAGGCGACAACCGTCTGCGAGGACTGCTTTATGAAACGGCGACGGTGATCCTCACGAGAACCAGTGCCAGGAACGAGAGCAGTCTCAGAAGCTGGGGGCTCAAGCTGCGTGAGCGGGTAGGCTTCAAGCGCGCTGCGGTGGCGGTTGCCCGAAAGGTTGCCGTGATCATGCACAGCATGCTCAAGACAGGAGAGGTCTTCAACACATCGGCCGGCGCGACCGTATAGGTGAAGCGTCAGCCTTTCTCCTCAGCGCGTCAATCTGATTTGAGGCACTGAGCGTCCCTGCTGTGGACGTGGGTTGGATCATTCCGTGCCGAGGAGGCTGCAGCTCGTTCGAGACTGCGGGCTAAACAGAGGAAGATCCCACCTGCGAAGAACCATTATGCGGCGACTACTTGTCGACCGCGGAGACAACCCTGCTCCCCGGCACCGGACAGCTCTGACGGAAACATGGCCGCTGAGGGCCCGATCCAGCAACCTATTCATGCCGCGTCGCCTTGTTCCGCAACGCGGTGGGACGCCGAATGCCCAGACCACCTTGACGGGAGCAACGCGATTAGACAACCTCCTGCGGCTGCCCTGTTAACCGGTCAAGCGGCGCGCGAACTGGCTTCGGCCCCTACGCTCGCCTGCGCCTGGTACGCTCATTCTATGAGATTAGGCTCTTAGGCCTTGCCTAAGAGCGTGCTTCCCTTTGAACGGGGAG
Source organism: Ensifer sp. LCM 4579 (assembly GCF_001854885.1). Taxonomy (GTDB): domain Bacteria; phylum Pseudomonadota; class Alphaproteobacteria; order Rhizobiales; family Rhizobiaceae; genus Sinorhizobium. The sequence goes on from NZ_MDDV01000011.1 coordinate 21,294, forward strand.
CTGCCTTTCAGAAGAAGGTCGAACGACCAAGGTTAGCGGAATCGCTCCTGCTGCTGCACGGCGATGAGATTTTTGTTGAGCTCGACCATCTTCCTCTCGTGAGCGGCCTCTTCCAGGGGATCCCGGCCGGGCCAATAACCAAGCACCGGAAGGAGAAGCAAAACGAAAGCCGCGATAGTCGCCACCTTGAACCAGGTGTGCTCCGTATAGAGGCCAGACGCCCACGACCATATCGCTTCCGTCCAGACCTCGGGCAAGAACAGATACGAAAAGGCCAACGCTAGCCAATAAACGACGAAGGCTCCGACCAGCAGGATGGCCGCAGCGACCACGAGAAAGTTCACGATCAGGAACGCCGTCCACGCGGCGCGGAGCGGCAAGGTGACAACCGTGATGGCCTTGCTAAACGCCGACATTTTGCTCGTCTCCGTCGCACAATAATTCCGACCGCACAACCTGTAGACACAGCCGAATGACGTTCATCGTCCGTCAATCGTTATATCTCAAGGAACCCATTTCTTCTAGCGGGGTGTAATTATTTCACTTGAGCGGCACCATCATTTGGTGCATTTTCCCGCGAGTCAACAGGTAGCGATTGCGATATGGACGTGAAAGTTCGGCGACCGTGCCACCTCCTTTTGCTCGCTTTGTCGAGCGGTCTCTCAGCCACACCAGTGGTGGCGCAGGACCCTGCGGTCACCAGATTTGTGACGTATTATCAAAGCGCTTACGCGCAAGGCCGTGATCTCATTCCTGCGCCCACGGCTGCTTTGAATATTGCTTCGATCGCAACTGAGCTCAAGCTGGTGACCGTAAAGCCAATCAGCGCGCTAACGGGAAGCTCGTTTCTCGATGCAAACAGCACCGTCATCAAACTGGCTGGCGTACAAGGCTGCCTCTCAACGGAGATCTTGGACTTCTTGGGCAACAGAGCATCCTGCGCGATGATCTCACTTGCCGGAATGACGGCGAGCCTCGAACAGGCGAAAACTGATGCCGGCGATGCGTTCCCATGTCACTTCGTCGGCCAAAGCGCAGGCCGACCGAACGTAAGATTTGCAGAGTGCTTCTTCACCGAAAGCGACGTGGTGCAGTCGCTCTCAGAAACCGTGATCAAGAAAGGACTGGCGTTTGCAGCCCGAGATCGGGCCGGTAAGCCAATCTTTCCCGAATACGCGAAGGCAGAGGACGCTGCTCGCCTTTCGAAAGCCGGCATCTGGGCAAACCAGTATTTCAAGCACCCGTATGGGGAACGTTATCGCGCCAACCCTACAACGAATTGATGCGGATCCGACCGTTCATGTTGATTGCAACTCTTACAGCTTCAGGCCTTTATGCAAGCATGTACATCTTGCCGGGTCTGCTCTCTGGGCAGCAAGATGCGCCCCCTTCTGTTCCTCCAGTCATTCAGGTTCAGGCGCAACCAGCGCCTGTTCCTCAGCCGCAGCAGGCCGACGCCCAGCCGGAATTCACGCCATTTCCGACGACGGCCCAATTTGAAACCGGGGATACGTGGATTGCGGATGGCCGTAGATATCGTCTCTATGGCTTGCAAACTTGTCTCCGGGGAACGCTGGTCACTCTTTCTCCAGGTGTAGTCAGGGACTGCGGCGAATTGAGCGTCATCATGGCCCAGGCACTCATCCGCGACACCAAGCCGGTTTGCACTACATTGAAGGACCTGGACCAGAACAACGCCGTCGTAGTGTGTCAGACGACGACAGGGCAGCGCGGGTACGACCTCGCGACATACATGATCGCGCAAGGATGGGGCTTTGCTGCCGTAGACGCCGCCGGCCAATTGATCGTGCCCGGGTATAGAGTGGCAGAAGAGACAGCCAGAAATGCGCGTCTTGGCTTATGGGCCTACTCGGATTTGCCTCACCCCGTTTCTGTGCTGATGCAGCAGCAAAAGGCGCAACGATGAGAACCGCCACGATCGCCGTTTCATTGATCTTGGGTTTTCCGGTTACGGCTGGTGCGCAGAGCCGAACGCTCGACGTCCCTCGCCAGATCTACGGCAAAGTGCAGGTTGTCGATGGAACGACGCTTGAATTCAAGGACCGGCGCCAGATCATCAGACTGGCAGGGTACGAGGCGCCTCGCGTTGAGCAAATAGCCTCGAGCGACGGCATTGAATGGCCAGCCGGCCAGGTCGCAAAGTCCTGGATGATACTGCGCACGCTCAAGCGCGACGTGAACTGCGCTCCGATCGCCCGAGACGCCAACAAGAACCTTATCGCTCACTGCTTTGTAGGTGAGACGAATCTGGCCGCAACAGCGATCGCCGAAGGGATTGGCTACGCCTTCAACCATAGAAACGAACCACAGGTTCCGGCATATTTCGACATCGAACGCAAGGCCCGCGGACTTGGTTATGGTGTTTGGTCCAGCAAAGACCTGCTGCCGCCCTGGCTTTATGTTGCGTCGCCGGCAGAGGAGAAGAAAGCAAATGAAGCTCGTGGTGCTGATCCTGGCCTTCCACTGCCGCCGGCGGTCACCCCTGATACTCCCCAACCCCAGACATCATCCCAAGGAGGCTAAGATGAACCAGTTGCTCAAAGCCGCAGTCGCGGCCGGCGCGTTCATTCTGGCAGCCGCTCCAATCACGGCCGTGTCCCAATCGGCCGTACAAGATGGCGCCACTCAACAGCAAGTCGAACAGCGAGATCCTGATTTTTGCGGTGCGGGAGGCGCGGGATGCGATCCAGCTGAAGTGCAACAGTGGAAAGCGGTTGGCAACACACTCGCCGATCTCTCATCCGCCGATCTCAGCCAATATGCCTACGCCTGCGCGAAACACCGTGAATGGAAGCAGGATTGCGAGAAGGATCCAACAATCATTCTCAAGCGTCTCGGAATTGAAGGGTACTGAGGAAACATCATGAGCACATCATACATTGCTGCAGGAGTTGCAGCTGCAGCTCTCGTGGGGTTCGGTGCAGGATATCAATTCAGCAGCACCACCGCGAACGCCAGGATCGCCGAACTCGAACAGAAGGTCACGAGCCTTGAGGCAAAAGCCATGGAGGCAGACAAGGCAGCGAAGATCGATGCTCCGACGGATGAGGAGGCCAGCGCCGCGATCCAAAAGTCTGGCCGCGCGATGAAGATCTCTGAATGCAAACAGCATCCAGTTGCTCCCGGCGTGATCTGCACCGGGATCATCACTACGACGACCGGTTCCTTCGCCGGATCAAAAGAACCAGGAACGCTCTCTTTCGCAAAGATCGATGGCGTCTGGACTCAGATTCACTGATGCGAGTGAAGGAGAGGGATATGAAACCATCTACAGCTCTAACAGCGTCATTGATAGCTGCAGGCTCATTGTGGGCAGCAGCACCGGCGCAGGCCGAGGATGCATCTTGGGGCTGCCAGGTCCTGTTGTGCGCAGCGTCCAGCAATCCGTCCTGGCAGGGCGTTCCCTACTGCGTTCCTCCAATGAAAAGACTGATCGCGGCGATGGCAAGACCGGGTTTTGACTGGCCTATTTGCCACGAAGCAAAGGCTGGCGCGCCCGGCCGCGAAGAGTACGAAGAGTGCCCGGCAGGATTCAGAGTCGGCTACACCGAAAGTGGCAATCACGATGACTTCAATCGCAATCGGGAGCCGAACCGATGCGTTCAAACGATGAATCGGTGCGAAAACCGAGCGGAGTTTCAAAGGCTCTACGGAAATGACGCAGCCAATCAACGCGCCGGCATCAGCGTGAGTTTCTCGACCGCTAATAGCGCAGCGCTGACAGCGCATAGGAGCGACGGCTGCATGGTTCAAGTCTCAACGCATCGCCCGCGCCGCGCCAATCCCTACTATTTTGATATTCCCAACGACCAGGGCGTTAAGCAGCGCTTCTGGTTCAATCTCAACGACTGAGGATCAAAATAGTGTCGTGCCGGAACGGACAGTTCGCCGCTATAAAGACTGGGAAAGACGGCGTTCAGCCGGACTTTTTTTTTGACCTCCGAGCCCCTTTGGGCGCCTTCGGTGCAAGCTCCTCTTCGCTTACCTCAAATAACTCGTAGATGGACACTTCCAACTCTCGCGTCAGCTTATCAAGCATCGTCAACTTGACATCCCGCATCCCGCGGACAACTTCTGACATGTAACCTTCGGTCACGCCAAGCTTGGCGGCGATGTCTTTATTCTTCCAACCGCGCTTTGCCTTGATCCGCTCCAGGCCAACGGCAAGCCTTTCCTGAAAAGTCAACTCACTGAGTTCTTTCTTAGCCGTCACGTTGGCCGTGTTTTCGCCCTTGAAGCGTGGCATCTACCTATTCACCTCCTCGACGAGGTGCCAGGACATAAGGTTGGCTGATCGATCGCAGCCGCTCGGAATCCTCATAAGGGCACGCCTCCTCGCCGCCACTTACAAGCCCCCACGATTTCCGCTGAGATACAAACTGAACCGAACTCGTTTTGGCCAAAACCTTTGAGAGTTCGGTTGCTCACGTTTGGGCTAATTGGCTCCAATTGAATAGGGCTCTTAATCGATTTAGCAATACAAGATGTAAGTGGTTTCGCTGTTTTTTTCGCTGTTGGCGTGTCAATGCCTACCATCGATTGCCCCTAAAATTCTATGGACAACTGATGGTATATCTTCGGGTTCAACTCGCGCTTGGAATGGCGTCTGGACTCACTGGATGAGCAAGAGGAGAAGCACGAATCATCGCGACGTCGGCACTGAACCGGCAGTGGCAAATCAAGCCCGAACGGACGAGGTGGTGACGGTGGCCGAGACGCAAACTGCGATCAACTGACGGTTTTGCAAATGGCGGAAACGGCGATGATGCGCCGCGCCGACCAAATCCCGCCCGGTTTCTCGTGTTGCCGCGCGATTTTTGATAGCCTGCCGGCCTCAGGAGGAAGCAAATGGACCAGGACCGCCCGGATCGCTCTCCCAAAGCGATTGCCAAACGGCAAAAAGCCGCTGATCAGGCCCGCGCCGCCAATATCCGCGCCGGCTACACTCACGATCCGTTCCTCGAGGAGGTAACCGCCCGATATGTCGCCGGCGAGATCTCGCGGGAGGAAATGCAGGACCTGTTGATCCGCAAATTCTCTCGAACTTAATAATCGTCCAGCGCGCGCCACTCTCGAGTTGTTGCGTTCTCAGTCTCCCTTAGGATTGCGATCGCGTTCTACCCCCGCTAGAATCCGCCCATGCAGGTTCTCGTCGGAGATTAGGATGCCACTGCTGAAAACGCGCCATTACAATCTTGCACTCAGGCCCCTTCTCATCAACACGTGCGCTCTGGCATTGGTGTTCGCGGCTTTCCGTGCCCTGATCGATGACACCCTCACCCTCGGCTACGCCATGGGTGTTGCCGTCTTCCTCTATATCTCCGCGACCACCGAAAACGCCCGCATCGGCAAAAGCGGCTTCGGAGATATCCGCCCATGGCTCGAAACCCTCGCCGCGGCCGCCATCGCCGCAGCTGTCGCCTATCTCGGCTACAAAGCCTGGCTCATGGGCTACTGATCGGAAGGGGCAGATGCGCATCGTTGTTCGCAACAGCCCCGGCCATGCACTCGCGGGTCTCACCGAGCGTGAAGCGATGGCGCTGCGCGCCTGGTACGGCAACTCGAGCACCGAGGACGACGAACGCATTGCCCTTGCGGCCATCAAACGGGCCAAGACGATGGATGGCTGGATCGAATGCGACTGCGTGTCAGGACGCTTTCGGCCGCTGCTCGCGCCAATCCAGCAGGAAAAGACGTTCACGCTGCGCCGGCTCACGCCGAAGGATGGCGACCCAAATCAACATGAAGACCGGCCGAACCATGCCGACACGTGTCCCTTTCATGTTGATCCCGACGATGCCCCTGCCCTTTTTGATCGGGGTTACAACATCAGACCGGTGCCCAAGACCGACCGGAGCTATGTCGAAGCTCTACCGGCCATTCCCGGTCGGCTCGCAGATCTCAGCGCGCCAGTGTCGGAGCGGACGGTCGAGCGCAACGACAGACCCTCGAAGCTCGGCCTGGTCCTCTGGCGACTGATGGACAAAGCGGGGACCAATGTCATCCCTCCCCTGCAGGATCAGCCCGAATTCTCCCTCAGCAACCAGGTCTCGAAAGTTCGGAACGCCGCTCGTGAGTTCAAGGTGCTCAGGACCTGGACACTCGGCGCGCTGACGTCGACATGGGCGGCCGACTACTTCACTCCGACCAGCCGCTGGCAAGAGCTGCTCGACAAATCCCGCCCGGACTGGCCCGACAACTTGCGGCGCACCGGCTTCATGCTGCTCTACTCGACAAGTGTCTCCGCCAAAGCGATCGCGCCGGCGTCGAACCCGCGCAAGATCGAGGTCCACTCCAAGGTGCGACAGCCGCTACGCGGAGATCCGGCCAGCCGCGGCCCGTTTCTCACCATTCTCAATGCCGACTTTCACGAGAATGACCGGGGACCGATGCGCGCGATTCAGGCCTACGCGCAGCCAGTTTACAACGGAGACACTCTCTTCCCCGTCGAATCCGGCTTCGAACGCGATGTCGCGCACCTGCTTTTCTGGCTGCAGCGGTCGCTCTTCGATGCCGCTCCGCAGCTGCGCATCAAGATCTTCAAACCTCTCTTTGCGTGGGAAGCGCGATCGGGCCCCTGCCGCCCCGACTTCGTGCTCGAGACAACCTACGGCAACTATGAGCCAGTCAACCTCATCGTCGAGGCCTTCGGCATGGACACCGAGGAATATCGCGCCGCCAAAGACAAAACCGTTCCGCGCATGCGCGAGATCGGTCCGCTTTTCGAAATCCGCCCCGAAGACATCTCCCAGGCGAAGGCCGAGGAGACCGGCCAACGACTGCAACAATGGGTGCTTCAGCATTCCCGACGCTCCGTGCGTGCGCGGAATAAAACCCTTTTCGTCAACCAGTTAACCTAGCCGTTAGCGCTCCCGCACTTGGAGGTTCTATGTCTGCAGAACAATCGTACACTTTCTATACCCATTCGAGCTCCGCAGAATCCGAGAATGATCGTTGGGCCTATACCGGAATTCCCGATATCTTCTATGGCGATGCGGAATCTGCGCGGCGCGAGGTGCTCGCCCTGCGCGACGAGGTGACGGCGGAGGCCGAGGAGGATTGGTCTCCGAGGCGGCTTGAGAAAATCGAAACGCTTCCCATTACCAAGGAAACGATTCTTGCATTGCTCAATGATGGCGTTGGTTCGCTTGTTAAAAGCTATGAAGTCATCGATGTGATTAATTAGACTTTGGGCGGCGCCCTTGCGGGGTAAGCATCCGGCCAAGGCCGCGGAGACTATGATTTCGGCTCGTCTGCCATGATGCGCTCGATCATTTCCGGATCGCATTGGGAATCCACGAGGAATTGGCGAACGCCGCCCTCCCAGGTCCGCACGTCGGCGAGGAACCCCTGCAGGCTCTCAATGCCACGGTCGGTGAAGGTCGTGATGCCCTCTTCGGTTCCATCGTAGGCATGGATCATCTCGCCGTAGTCGATGTTATCCGAATTGCTGGCGACTTCCTGGAGCAGTTCAAGGTTCTCGCCGATCAGCGTGGCGACGTATTCGATCGTGTAGACATGAGTTGGACGCGCCATCAGGCCGCCTCCTGTCGAGCGTTTCGGGCGGGGGACCAGTTCCATGGTAACAGTTCCGGCAGCCTGGATACGGGGATGTTCGCGATCCGGGCCCGGATCGCCGTCATCATGTCGTCGGCAATCGCAGCGTCCACGCCCCAAAGATCGGTCGGGTCCCATCCCCCGCAGTCGCCGGCGTTCCACCATGCGAGCAGGAAATCAGCAACACGCCGGCTCTGGCCGGTTTCGCTCTTGCTGATTTCGATCAGTCGCTCAAGTGCGGCTTTTTCATCTGGCGTCATGTCGCGTCCCTCGTTTTCACTTCGTGAAATCTATCGATCTACGGGCAAGGTGAGAAGCCAAACGATCCGGCGTCTAAACGCCAGCCGCCCGAAGCGCAATGCTGACGATCATTCCAAGCGCCGCTGAAACTACCGCCTCGAAGATAAGCCGAGTCGTAAAGCCGTCTTCATCCGTCCTTGCTTCGCGAAGCATCCCAAGAAGCGCGAAAGTGATCGGTATCCATACAACGCTACTGAAACGCAATCCGGCCACAGTAAGCGAGAGAACAAGCCATAAAGGTATCGAAATCAGCACCGCAACGGCCAGCATTGTTAGCGACCGCCGCGCGTTCAACTCATACCCCAAGAATGATCCGATCCGCATCCGTTTATCCTTATAAATAGGCTTTATTGTCATCTTGGAAATTTGCTTGCGTTGCAAGAGGAAACGCCCTCCGTATGGCCGGCTTTCTGCCGGGGAGCGGCGCGTCGTCTGAACCCCGCGACAGCCGCAGAAAATGCCCTTTCGACTGTCCAGCTTCAAATTGGAATCACCGTCCGGCATCACTGGAATACGCAGTAGCTCTAAGCCCGTCCCCGAAAAGGTGCCAATACGGGCCCGAAAAACGGCTTTGTATGCTTCGACAGATGAGCCGTTTTGCGAAGAACCTGACGTTCGACGAGATCAGCATTCGCATCTCCTCACCGTGGGCCTTTCCAAGCGGCCGTGGAGAGTTAAATATGTGCAATCGTCCTGATCTTGGCCACCATGGTGATCGCTCTCCGCAATCTTCGGAAATCCTATGAGACTGCCGAAGGGCGGCTTGAAGTGTTGAGAGGGATCAATCTCGATCTCGGCGCGGGAGAAAGGGTTGCCCTGACAGGGGAGTCTGGTAGCGGAAAGAGCACGTTGCTGCATCTCGTAGCCGGCCTCGACCGCCCGGACTCAGGCGAAATCGTGATCGGGGGCCGAGACATTTCCAAGCTGGACGACCGGGGTCGCGCCGCCTACAGGCGAGCCGAAGTCGGCCTCGTATTTCAGCAGTTCAACCTTGTCCCCTCACTAGACGTGGCCGAGAATATCGCTTTCCACGCCAAGCTTGCGGGACGCCACGATCTCGCATGGGAAAATGAACTCGTGGAGCGCCTCGGAATCGGGCCATTGCTGACCAGATATCCCGAGCAGCTTTCCACCGGACAGCAGCAGCGGGTGGCAATCGGACGAACCCTTGCCGCTCGTCCCGGCTTGGTTCTGGCAGACGAACCCACGGGAAATCTGGACGAGGCCAACGGAGACGCCGTCTTGGAAACGATGCTCTCGCTTTCGAAGGGAACCGGATCGACGCTGCTCCTGGTGACACACTCGCAAAGACTGGCGGATAGGCTCGATCGGCAGGTGCATTTGCGATCCGGGAAGCTCGAATGACGATGTGGACCGCAGCCACGGCACTTCTGTCCCACTGGCGACGACGGCCGCTGCAACTTGGCGCTCTCTTGTCGGGCCTGGCGCTGGCGACTGCCCTGTGGTCCGGAGTGCAGGCGATCAACGCAGAAGCCCGCGCAAGCTACGCCCGCGCCGCGGCTGTGCTCGATCAAAACGGGTTGGCGCACCTGGTCTCTCCAAACGGCCGCGCGATTCCTCAGTCCGCCTTCGTGCGGCTCAGACGGGCGGGCTGGAACGTGTCGCCAGTATTGGAGGGGGAATATCGGTTCGGAACCACCCGGTTAAGGGTGATCGGCATAGAGCCACTGACGATGCCTGCGGAGACTGACACCGTCGATCTGGGAAATGCCGAGGACTTGCTTTCCTTTATCACGCCTCCGGGCATTGTAGTCGTCTCTCCTGGAACAGCGGAGAAAATCCGAGGGCAGACCGACCTCGCGCTACGTGTTTCGGATCGGATGCTGGATGGGGCCGCCTTCATCGATATCGGCTTGGCTCAAAGGCTATTGAGACGAGAGGGCGAGCTCAGTCGAATCGTGATCGCCGAAAACCAACGTCCCGGTCTGGAGCCGCTTGGAACGCTTGTTCCAACGCTCTCGGTTCGCGAGTCGAATGCACAAAGCGACGTCGAGCATCTTACCGAGAGCTTCCATCTCAATTTGACGGCTTTCGGGTTTCTCGCCTTCGCTGTCGGGCTGTTAATAGTGTACTCGACGATCGGCCTCGCCTTCGAGCAACGGCGGCCGACGTTCAGAACGCTTCGCTGCCTTGGAGTTTCGTTGAGGGCGCTTGCGGTTCTGCTGCTCAGCGAGCTTGTCCTTTTCGCGCTCGCCGCCGGGGCGGTTGGCGTCGCCATTGGATACCTGGTCGCGTCGCTGCTGCTACCCGGAGTGGCCGCAACTCTCGAAGGACTCTACGGAGCCAGCGTGCCCGGCACGCTTTCCCTGCGTCCGGAGTGGTGGGTTTCTGGCTTCGCCATCGCAGTGGCCGGAACATTGGTTTCGTCGGCCCAGAGCCTATTGCGTTTGATGAGGGTGCCTTTGCTGGCGGCGGCCCAGCCCCAGGCCTGGGGGCGATCGTCGCAAGCGGGGCGGCGGTTTCAGGTGCTGGCCGCTGCGGCTTTGCTAGCCCTCTCGGGAGCTCTTCTTCTGTGGGCAGATGGACTCCAGGCGGGCTTTGGCGTGCTTGGCTGTCTTCTGCTCGGGGCGTCGCTGCTTCTCCCCGCCGTGCTCTCCTCATTGCTCACCTTGATGCAGCGGACGTCTTCGCGTGCGCTCGTCACGTGGTTCTGGGCCGACGCGCGGCAGCAGCTCCCCGGACTTTCCCTCGCCCTCATGGCATTGCTTCTTGCGCTGGCGGCAAACGTAGGTGTCGGAACCATGGTGTCGAGCTTCCGTCTCACTTTTATCGGCTGGCTCGACCAACGCCTCGCCGCGGAGCTTTACGTCGCCGCCCGGAACGAAGGCGAGGCAGACAGACTCAGGACATGGCTTGCAGCGAAGGTGGAATCGGTGTTGCCGATTGTGAGCGTGGACGCCGAGGTCCGGGGGCAGCCGATGCAGATCTTCGGTGTCGTTGACGATCCGACCTATAGGAAGCACTGGCCCCTGATCGTTGGCATACCGGACGTCTGGGATTGGGTGGCGTCCGGTGAAGGGGTGTTGGTCAATGAACAGTTCTGGAGGCGGGAGCGGCTCAGCATCGGCGATGAGCTGGATCTGGCGAGCGACTGGAAGGCGGCGGTTGTCGGCGTCTATTCGGATTACGGAAACCCAAAGGGCCAGGTCATCGCCGGAATAAGCGCCCTGACCTCTCGCTACCCGCACGTCTCGCGCCTGCGCTACGGTCTGCGGGTCAAGCCTGATCAGGTTGCGGACCTACGGTCGAGCCTCTCGGACGAATTCGGACTGCCACCGGAGAACATCCTCGATCAAGCGGCACTGAAGGAACAGTCACGGCGGATATTCGATCGCACGTTCTTGGTTACTGGCGCGTTGAACATATTCACGCTTGGGGTTGCGGCATTGGCTATGTTCTCAAGCCTTCTCACGCTTTCGGAAATGCGCCTCCCGCAGCTTGCACCCGTGTGGGCGATGGGGGTCACGAGACGCGATCTCGCTCTTCTCGAGCTTCTGAGGACGCTGGTGCTCTGGCTGGCGACATTTATTGCCGCTTTGCCCCTCGGCCTGGCGCTGGCGTGGGTGCTTCTCGCGGTGGTGAACGTCGAAGCCTTCGGCTGGCGTCTGCCGATGCATATCTTTCCTTACGAGTGGGTCAGGCTCGGTCTCGTCGCGCTCGCCGCTGCGGTCGTTTCCGTATTCATCCCGCTTCGCCGGCTGGCGGGACTCGCGCCGTCGGAACTTCTGAAGGTATTCGCCAATGAGCGTTAGATCGATTGCGATCGCTTTTGCGGTGACGACCATGGCCAGCTTGTCCGCAAGCCAAGCGGCCTACCAGGGTTTTGCTGGCCTCGGCTCAGCGGCCGAAGGGTTTTCGGTGCCGCAGCCCGGCCGGCTGTTCCGTTTCCCCGCCGACCACGGCGCACATCCGGACTTCCGGATAGAGTGGTGGTATGTAACGGCCAATCTTGAAGCTCCCGACGGGACTCAATACGGAGCGCAGTGGACCCTGTTCCGGTCAGCGCTTGCTCCAAGGGAGGCCAACGGGTGGTCGAGCCCACAGCTCTGGATGGGTCACGCAGCTGTCACCACTTCAGAGGACCACTTCGTGGCAGAGCGTATTTCACGCGGGGGAGTGGGGCAGGCTGGGGTTGTCGCGGAGCCCTTCTCGGCCTGGATCGATGACTGGCAGATGAAGGGACATGCCGTCCCGGGAGCGGATCAACTGGCCGACCTCAGCCTGACTGCGACTGCAGGGGACTTCGGCTACGAACTCCGCCTATCGGCCACAGGCCCGCTGGTGCCGCAGGGCGATGACGGCTATTCGCTGAAATCAGCGAAGGGACAGGCCAGCTACTACTATTCGCAACCGTTCTATGCGGTGAGCGGCTCGCTTTCGCTACCGACCGGGAATGTCGCGGTGACGGGGAAGGCTTGGCTTGACCGCGAGTGGTCGTCGCAGCCGCTGGCGGAAGACCAGACCGGCTGGGACTGGTTCTCGCTGCATCTCGATACAGGGGAGAAGCTCATGGGCTTCCGTCTCAGAGATGAAGGAGAGGGATTTACCTCCGCCACCTGGATCACTGCCGACGGGCGACCGGACCCCTTGCCCGCGGGAGCGCTGAAGATCGTTCCCGTGCGAACCGCCAACGTCGCAGGACGTCAAATTCCTGTTTCCTGGAACGTCCAGATTCCCGGTCGCGGCTTTGACATCACAACCCAGCCTCTGAACGAGCAAGCATGGATGTCAACGTCCATCCCGTATTGGGAGGGCCCGATCGCCTTTAAGGGCAGTGTCAGTGGGAGGGGCTACCTGGAGATGACCGGGTACTAGCCCGAAGCTCTGAGTCCCAGGAAACGGTAACGATTTTTGATGGACGCTGCCAATGCATCGTGCGCTTGTGACACATCTGATTTCAGCATTTTGTCGCCTTTATGGGCGCTTGGACGAAGCCGCTCGCGCGGCTTGGCGCCCGTGGGGATCGCCTGAAAAACAGAGCGGAGCGCAATAGGAAGGCGGCTCCTTAGAGCCAGAGGAAGCCCAGGCCCGGTGAACGGGCCTGAGAGGGAGAGAGAGGCTTTCCCCGGTCCCGTGAACCGGAGAAAGCAGATGACCAGCAAAGCTCGCAAACCCACGTCCGCCATTCGCCGTCCGGATAAGGACGTCTATCAGCGCATCACTGACAGGATCGTCGAGCAGCTCGAGGCCGGCGTCCGCCCCTGGCATCAGCCATGGGGCGCCAATGGCTGCGCCATGCGGCCGCTGCGCCACAACGGCGTCCCCTATCGCGGCATCAACACCGTCCTTCTCTGGATGGAAGCCGCCGCCAACGGCTATGGCTCGCCGTTCTGGATGACCTACAAGCAATCCCAGGAACTTGGCGGCCAGGTCCGCAAGGGCGAGAAATCCACCCTCGTCGTCTATGCCGGCGCCATCGAAAAGACCGAGGAAGGAGAAAACGGCGAGGAGATCGAGCAGCGGATCCCCTTCCTGAAGGGATATTGCGTCTTCAACTGCGACCAGATCGACGGTCTTCCCGATCAGTTCTGGCCCAAGATCGAGCCCGTCGAGCCTAAAGAGCGCATCGCCCATGCCGACGCCTTCTTTGCCAACACGGGCGCCGAAGTCCGGGTTGGCGGCAACAAGGCCTTCTATTCGATCACCGACGACTACATCGGCATGCCACCGTTCGAGGCGTTCGAATCTGCCGAATCCTTCGTCTCCGTGCTTGCGCATGAGACGTCGCACTGGACTCGGCATCCCTCCCGCCTCGATCGCGACTTCGGCCGCAAAACCTGGGGCGATGAAGGCTACGCGATGGAGGAGCTCGTTGCCGAAATTTCTGCATCGCTCCTTTGCGCGGATCTCGGCATCGAGGACAAGCCGCGCGAGGATCATGCGGCCTATATCTCCAGCTGGCTCAAGGTCCTCAAGAACGAGAAGCGTGCCGTTTTTCAGGCGGCCGCCCACGCCGAACGCGCCGTGACCTTCCTGCACAGCCTGCAGCCGGATGCCTCTTCGGGGGCCGACGCTCCTCGCGCCGCGGCTGCCTGACCCCCCTCCCCTTCACCCGCTTCACATCCATGAAAGGTAACGACCATGGCTGACCATGTTTGGACCCAGATCACCATCGGCGGAGCAATCGACCGCGAAGGCGTCGACGCACTCATCGAAGCCCTCTTCGACGATTTCCATGGCTATGACCAAACGCCTGACGAAGTCGTCCTCGAGGCAATCCGCAAGAATGAGCAATTCATCTTCCAGGGCCAATGCTCCGGAGATCCGGATATCACGGTCGCGGTTTGCCAGGCACGAGGCCTCACCTATTCGTTCTGCTTCGACTCCCATCCAGAATGGAACGCCGGCGGAAAATACTGGACCCCGGGCCTTGCGACGCCCGAGGAATTTTCCTGCGCATCATCTTTCCATCCGGTTCTGCATCTCAAGGAGATCCGCGAACGTCTGGCCGACGGCTCTCTCGCCAGACATCTCGACGACCTTGAAATCTGGGCTGGAGAAAAGGGCTTTCCCGTCCTGATGCTGAGCCAGGATTTGGCAGGAGAAGCGCATGCGGCTTCGTCCTGACCAACGTCGCCGGCTGCAGGCGGTCCCTGGCGGCCGCCTCCTCGCCGTCTCCTTCGGATCGGGCGTCGACTCGACCGCTATGCTTGTGGCTCTGCGTCTGGCCGGCCTTCGGCCCGACGTGATCACCTTCGCCGACACTGGAGCCGAAAAGCCTGAGACGCTCGCCCACCTTGAGCGGATGAACGCGATCCTGATCGAATGGGGCTGGCCGCCGATCGTCGTTTGCCGGAAGGTTCCGCTCGCCTCGACGGGCTACACGGATCTCTACGGCAACTGCATCGCCAACGAGACGCTGCCTTCGCTCGCCTTCGGCATGAAGTCCTGCAGCATCAAATGGAAGCAGAAGCCGCAGGACCAGGCGCTGAAAGGTTCGCGATCCGGTCCCAATGCGGCCGAACCTCACCCCGTCTGGGTCGAGGCGCAGCGGACAGGCCGGCGCATCGTCAAGCTGATCGGCTATGATTGCGGCCGCGCCGACATCCGCCGATCGCACAAGCTCGCCAGCGCCGATGCAGATTTCGACTACGTCTATCCGCTGCAGATCCTCGGCTGGACGAGGGCCGACTGCGTTCGGGCGATCACCGAGGTGCTCGGCGCCGACTTGGTCCCGATCAAATCGGCCTGCTTTTTCTGCCCCGCTTCAAAGCAATGGGAGCTTTACTGGCTTGCCGCTCATCATCCCGATCTCCTCGAGCGCGCCCTTTTCCTCGAGCGCAACGCCTTGACCGGAAAGCACAGTCGCTTTGATGAGGTCGAATTCGGCGCGACATGGGATGACCTGGTGCAGAACGCGGATCGCTTCCCGAGCTCGTCGACGACGGTCGGGCTCGGACGCAATTTCGCGTGGAACCAGTGGGCACGGGTGAACGGCGTGGTCGACGACGCCTTCAGCGTCAAACGTGAGAGCGCCGATCGTGCCCGCTTCATTGCATTGGCCGACAATCTACGCGACGCGGACAATGCCCTGGATGCGCGCTCTGCCGCCCCGGTCCCGTAAGCCACTTGCAAGTCCATGAAATATCCATAATATGGATATTATGGATATTCTGGACGGAGACCGCTATGCGCGAGTTTACAACGGCTGATCTCAACAAACATGTCGGAGAAGTCACCGACGCCGCACGGCGCGGCCCGGTGTGCATCACCCATCACCGTAAGCCGAGGTTCGTTCTCATGGCAATCGAAGACTACGAAAAACTGCGCGGCCGCGATGATCATCGCAAGGCCTTCACCATCGACACCATGCCTGACGACATCGCGGAAGGCCTGCTCGCCCTCGCTGACAGTTACTCCACTGAGGGTCGCGGCGATGATTGAACCCGAAACCGGTCTCGTGATCTCCTACTATTTCCTCTGGGATCGAGAACATGCCAAGGGCGAGCAAGAAGGGCGCAAGCCAAGGCCCGCCTGCGTTGTCGTGCCGTTGACGTCGAAACATGGCGACGTCGTTCTCTTCCCGCTCACCACCAAGGAGCCGCCCCCCGGCCGCATCGCCATCAAGGTCCCCGAGATGGAACGCAGGCGATTGAAACTCAAAGGCCGCGGACCAAGCTGGATCATTCTCGATGAGGGAAACACGGATAGGCTCGCCGATTCCTTCCATGTCGAGCCGATCAGCTATGATCCGCCGACATTCTCCTATGGCAAGCTCAGCCGCGCCTTCATGGGCCAACTTCTGCAGATCCTCGCCAAGGCCATCCGCGAGGGCAAGACCCATCTCGTCAAGCGCGATCGATAAGTCGATCCGCATGGCCGATCGTTCAATTTACGCACAGGAGATCAAGGACGTGCTCGAGCAACGTCGGCGCGATCACCTCCGATCGCGATGAATGCGTCCTGGCCGAACACGTCCTCCGCCTGGAATGCGTTCTCAAAACACTCGAATGGGTGCGCGACAATCAGGACGGCCTCAAGGCTTATGCGAGGATCCGCCGTCAGGAGGAAAAGTCCGAACCGACCGGATAGCGAAAGAGGCAGTGGAACGCCCCAGCCCGGTTGACCGGGCTTATGCGTGGAGAGAGAGGCTCTCCTGCCTGGCTCTGAACAGGAGCCTTCCATGATCCCCATCCCCTGCCCTCCCGCCGATCTCGCCCCCGGCCGTCTTCTCATCCTTGCATGCTCAGCGACGAAGAGACCGGATCCTGGCCATATGCCAGCCATCTATCGGTATGATGGCCCCCTCTGGCAGACATTGCGCGTAAACGATCCCCGAGGCAGCATGGCCCGGGTCGCGTTCCTTTCGGCGCATTATGGGTTTCAGGACTCAGCCGCGCCGATCGCGGACGATAACGCCCGCCTCACCATTGATCTGTCGAAGCGTATGATCGCCGGCGGCATGACCACCAGGTGGCCTCGGCCCCCATCTCCCCGCTCACCTGATACGTGGGGGATGCATCCCGGCGCGGAAAATTGCGTCGATGTCCCGATACGGCCGTGCCCCCTTCCACGACATCGCGCTCGTCGGCGGCCATCTCTACCTCGACGTTATGCGCGCATTCCTTCCCAATTTTGTCCGCTTGAAGGGTGTCGTCGAGAATCCGCAAGTGACCGAAATCAACGGGCCGATAGGCATGATGAGGCGAGACCTCAGAGCGTGGCTCGAGCGTGGTGCCCCAAGCAACCGCCGCTAGAGTGAGAGGCAGGGGAGCCCGGATGACCGGGCTCCAAAAGAGGAGAGAGTTCTCCCGCCCGGCTCTTCAGGAGCCATGCAATGACCAAGCCCACCATAGCCATGATCCCCCTCAACAAGCTGTCCCGCAGCCCGCTCAACGTTCGCAAAACGTCGACGAGCGAAGAGGAAGACAACGAGCTCTATGCCAGCGTCAAGGCCAACGGCATCAAGCAGAACCTGCTCGTCCACAAATCCGGAAACGGCTATCATGTTCACGCCGGCGGCCGCCGTCTCGCCATCCTCGAGCGCCTTGCCACCGAGGCCCACCTCAGCGCCGATGTTGAGATCCCCTGCATCGTTGAAAGCAAGAAGCAGGCGGAAGAAACCTCCCTCATCGAAAACTTCGTCAGGGCCGGCATGTTTCCGGCCGACGAATTCGAGGCCTTCGACGCGCTTGAGAAGAAGGGCTGGGCGCGCGAGGAAATCGCCAATCGCTTCGGTGTCACGCTCAACTTCGTCGACCGGCGCATGAAGCTCGCCCGCGTCTCTCCCGTCATCATCGAGGCGTTCCGCGCCAACAAGATGACGCTCGAATGCGTCCAGGCGTTCTCCATCACTGAAGACCATGACCGTCAGAACGAGGTTTGGGAGGAACTTGAGAAGCGCCCCTACGGCTTCTATCCAAGGGACATCAGGTCAGCCCTCACGGAGCGCACCTACCACGGCAACTCCAAGCTTGGCCGCTTTGTCGGCGTCGACGCTTACCAGTCTGCAGGCGGTGCGATCCTGCGCGACCTGTTCTCCGATAACGACAGCGTCCATCTTTGCGACAGCGCGCTTCTCGAAAAGCTTGCTCTCGAAAAGCTGCAGGCGACGGTCGATGAGCTCGCCAAGGAATGGAAGTGGGCCGCTGCAGAGCTCGACACGGCATGGGACGCATTCCGGGCCTTCGGCCGTGTCTACCCCGAGCCCGTCGAGCCGGATCCGGCACTCGTCGCGGAATTCGAGCAGCTCGAAGCTCGACTCGAGGCTTTGTCCAACGAGTACGATGAAGAGACCTGGACCGAGGAACTGCAGACCGAAGAGGACGCAGCTGCAGAGCGACTGGAGGAGCTCCGCAAGTTCTTCGCCAACAACCATGTCTACACCGCCGAGCAGAAGGCCATCGCCGGCGTGGTTGTGACGCTCGACCACAGCGGTCAGGTGCGGCTCGAGGCCGGCCTCGTTCGTCCCGAGGACCTGCCGAAGAAGGCGCCGAACGCCGACGGCGATGAAAACCCCGGAAATGATGGTCCGGTTATCCGCCTTCCCGTTTCGTCGTCGACCAATCGTTCCAGCGATCCGGATCCCGTCGCGCAGGTACGCAAAGAGCAAGGTATTTCCGCTTCGCTCGCGGGCGATCTGCGCGCATCGCGCCATCAGATCCTCAAGGCGCATCTGGCGGCAGACTTCGCCACCGCCTTCGACGTGATGCTTTATTCGATGTGCTCCCGCGTCCTGGGCGAAAATAACTATCGGGTCACCCCCATCCACGTGTCGATCACGCACGCGGAGACGTATCGCAGCCGCGACGCCCTCAAGGACACCGTCGCGGCCCGAATGCTGCAGGCAACGCGCGAAGGCCTCAATGTCGAATGGCGTTCGCTACCGAGCCCGCAGGATTTTCAGGCCATGTGCGCCCTGCCAGACAGCGACAAGCAGGCGCTCTTTGCCTGGTGTGTCGGTCACGGCGTCATCCAGCAGCTCGCAACGGATAACGGCGCCAACCCCGTCATCGAAGTGATCGGCCATCGCATGGCCGTCGATACCGCCGCATGCTGGCGGCCGACGGCTGAAAACTACTGGAGCCGGACCAAGAAGGACCACGCCATCAAGGTGGCGCGCGATCTGATCGGCGATCGGTGGGCAGACGACAAGTGCAAGGACAAGAAGCCGGTGATCGCATCTGCTATGGAGCAGGCGTTCAGCGAGGATCCACGCGCCGCGGCTGGCCTTAACCCGGATGCGGCAGCAAAGACTTGCGTCTGGCTGCCCGACGGCATGGCCTTCACAGGCTCCTTCACCGAGGAGGCCCCGGATCATTCCTACGATGATCTCGATCATGAGGATCCGGAGGGCGACGGCGACGCCGAAACGGACGCCCCGCTTGAAGATGCCGATCAGGACATCGACGTGGGCGATATTCCGGCCTTCCTGAAGGAAACGGCGGCCTGACCGCCTTCTTCCGCACCCGAACGACAGCGCGGCCCGGCACATCGCCGGGTCGTATTCACATCAGGTTCAGGAGACACCGCCATGAAACTGACGTTCCCCCTTCCTCAGTTGCGCGTACTGGTCACTGAAGCCGAAACACGCTGGCCCCTGGGCCTGCGCTCCAGATGGGGCATCAGGGATCCTGCAGGCTTCTGGCTGATCAGCGATCAAGGCGTCTACCTCATGAACAACGGCCTCTTCGTCGAAGGAAAGCAATTTGTCGTCTACGCCGAAGAGTGCAATCCCACCACCATGCCGTTCGAGGAATGGTCGACCGCCAAGCGCTCATCGTTCGGCGGCGCCTGTGGTTGCGAGTTCATCGATGAGCAAATCGTCCGTGATGCCGTTGACGCGGGCAGCTCACTTATTGTCGAATTCACCGCAACCACCATGACGGTGTTCGCATAGGAATGCTCGTAAAAGGAGACCCACTGAAATGGCATCCGAGATGGAATTGAATGACCTGAAAGCCTCGTGGCTCAATGATCCAAGCAGGGACCTGGAGGAGACGGAGGGCTTCGAAGAGCATGCCGATGAATTGCGGGCATTCGCCGAGGCTCACCGTGTACAGCAGGAAAAAGAGTATCAAAACCAGATTATAGCAAAAGCCATCGCTCTCGGCTGCCCGGGCAACATCGGCTTGGCGGCTTATATCGACACGTTGGAAAGGCGCATCACTCGCCTCGAGCAACGTCTTCCCGCCTGACGACAAAACTGCGAACCGGCCGTCCCCGTTAGAGGGCGGCCCTTTTCCGCCGACGGGTTTTCGAGACCGGTTGATCGGCATCCGGTTGCCCGTCTGGAGACTAGCGAGAACATGAGCCGCCATCCCATCACTGTCACCAAAGGCGAGAAATCCGATCCCGACGCCGTCATCGGCTATGATCCACCGTTGCGGACCTTCTTCCTGCAGGCGTTCCTCGACCAAGAGACGGACGCATGCGAACTTTGGCTTGGAGCGTTCCTCGAGGAATATCCAACGCTCGAAAGTATCGTGACGGCTGCGCGCGCAGAGGGATATGAGCTTTCCGGTCTCGAGCGAGACACCATCCTTTCGCTGATCAAGGAAGCCAGCACACCGACGCCACCGAGCATCGGTGAACAACTCGGGATCGTCCGATAAGCCACCCGGACACCAAGGGCCGCTCTTCGTCAAAGGGCGGCCCTGTTGCCCGTGACGGGTTCTCTAGACCGCGTGACAACCACGCGGCCGCCCGTTGCGGAGCACGCACCCATGTCGCACTACGCCACCTATATCGCTAAGGCTCTTGCCACTGAAGGCGGTCATCTGCAGATCGGCCGCGGCGGCTTTTCCCTGCATTTCGAAAGCAGCTGGCTCAGCGGCTACGATTGCGACACTGTGAAGGCTGAAGCGATCGACGCCGGCCTCCCCGTCTATGACAGCCGCAGCGTCGGTTTCGGGGCTGTTGCAAAACTCGCCTGCAGCGGCCCCATGATCGCCGTCGGGCGCTCACCCGATCCGAAGCCCTGGAGCGTCCTCTCCTTCGTTCCGCTCTTCCACGTCATGGAGGCTTACCGGCAGGCTGGCGCCGAGGTCCATAACATGCCGCCCGCTCCCGCCGACGCCGGCGACGATGGCTGAAGGGGCGTTGCCATGCAAAGCTACCTGGAGGCCAAGATCGAACTCAGCCGCATGGAAGCAGCCTGCTGCACGAACTGCCGGCACCTCAAGATCATCGATCGTCAGATTCGCGCGGAGGCGGAGAGAATGACGATCAGGAACCGGAACAAGGTCCGGCAGTTCGGCAGGCATGCGTCCACCTGGACGAATGCCGACGAGCGTCACTATCGCGACTGCCTAGATGCTGCCTACGAAACCAGACGCACCGAGGTGGAAGCTCTTCGGCGCAAGATCGAGCGCCAGGCGGCCGCGATCAACAGACTGCGCGCCTGCCTCGGCATCAACGAACCCGTGCCGGACATTCCCCACATGATCAGCGGCTGAGGAAAGGATTCCGTCATGAGTAGAAGTCACATGCACATCGGTCAAATCTTTGCTTGCGATCGCCAGCAACCTCCGACCGAACGATCCCTCCCATGGCTGGAAACGCGCAGCGGTCTTACCGTTGTCGTCGAACCAAAACCGCACTGGGCAATCGACCTGCTCGCCTTCAACATGTCCGAGCGCTCCTACTGCCATTACGCGGACTGGTGCCACAAAGGCCCCAATGCACGCTTCTTCCGTCACATCGAAAAAAGCGGAGCCGATGTCCTAGCGACGGCGCAGGCAATGGTCGCTGATGAGCTTTCCCAGGGTCTTTGGGACCGCGCGGCCTAGTGCACCGGCAGCACCGGCACACTTCGGGCGCCCCTGTGGGCGCCCTTTTTCTTTTCATCTGAAGAGCCAGAGGCAGGCGGAAAGGAAGCGGACTGGCGAAGCCGAAAGAGAGAGTGAGCAGGCCGGTCCTTCCTTCCCACCCTCAGGAGGACTCCTCATGCCAGCCATCGCTCTGCCCGACCTGGATCTCTCCCCGGATGACGTCCTGTCACGCTACGACGCCAACCTTCGCGAGTTTCGCGCCCTTTCCGCCCAGGTGCGCGACCAAAACAGAACGGCCCTGTTCGAAGCCCTCACCCGCGCCAATATCGCCTTCGTGATCGTCAGCTTCAACCGCGATGATGACGAAGGCCGCATCGACG
The DNA here is from genome assembly GCF_001854885.1 of Ensifer sp. LCM 4579. Lineage (GTDB taxonomy): Bacteria > Pseudomonadota > Alphaproteobacteria > Rhizobiales > Rhizobiaceae > Sinorhizobium. The sequence continues at coordinate 43,285 of NZ_MDDV01000011.1, forward strand.
ACCTCGCAGTGATCGGCGCCGATCGCGCTGCGCATCTCCCCGAAAATCCAATCAGCCTTCCGATCGCGCTCTGGGGTTTGCCCGCGCCAGTCCTGCTCGATCTTTCATACCCGCACGCGATCGAGCGGCTCGCCTTCGACTTCATCGAGCAGAACCACGGATCTCGCTGCATCGCTTTCACCAACCTCGTGAACATCATCTTCAACGTCGCAGCGCGGTCGATCGCGTTTGCTCCCCGCCGCGGAGGAAAAAGCAATGCCTGAAGTCATCGAAACCGTCGCCTATCGCATCGACGAACTCTCCGACTCGGCGAAGGAAAAGGCGCGCGCCTGGTATAGGGAAGGCGCCTTTGACTACGATTGGTTTGACAGCGCCTTCGATGATTTCGAGTCGATATGTGCGATCCTCGGAATTCGACTCAAAACCCGTCACATGCGGACCGCAAGCGGCAGCAACTCGTCCAAGCCCTGCATCTGGTTTTCCGGCTTCTGGAGCCAGGGCGACGGCGCATGCTTTGAGGGCTACTACCGCTATCAGCGGGACAGCATCCGCAAGATCCGGACACACGCTCCTCTCGATAAGGAGCTCCATCGGATCGCGGATACGCTGCTGAAAGTGCAGAAGCGCAATTTCTACCAGATCACGGCTGAAGCCAGCCACCGCGGCCGCTACTTCTATTCGATGGATGTTTGCGTCGACCGCGACAGCCCCACCTATCAGCGACCTTCCGGGGACGACGAAAATATTGTCGACGAGGCGCTGCGCGATCTCGCCAATTGGCTCTATCGCCAGCTCGAGCAGGAACACGAATACCTCACCTCGGACGAGGCGGTCGACGAGGCGCTGTTGGCGAACGGCTTCACCTTTACGGAGAGCGGCCGGCGTTTCGGCTAGTCCCATCAAGAGAGTGAGAGGCAGGCCGGGAAGGGCAAGCCTTCCTGCGGCCAAAGAGAGCCGCCGGGAGATTCCCTTGAAACCCGGAGGCCATCCATGAACGTTTCCTTCCGCCCCTCTTCGGCAATTCTCGTCCCGCGCGCCGCACCCGTGCTTGATGCGGCGCGCACCCTCCTCCCCCTCCTCGAGACTGGCAAACCGATTTCGACGGACACGCTGCGCTCCGCCGTCGAAACCGCCTACGGCGACAGCGATGCAAATGGAGCATGGGTCTGGAAAGACGCCTACGAGGCGCTCGAATGCGCGCAGATCCTTTTCATGCTCAAGTATGGCTTTCGCATCCGTCGTCAGGCCGCCGATCCAGTGAGCGAACTCGGGATGCTGGAAAAAATTGCGGCACTCGTTCCTTCTCAGACGCGCCGCTCCGAGGAATCGCAGCGCCTGCAGCAGTTCTCAACTCCTCTTCCGCTGGCCTTTGTCGCCGCTCACGCAGCCGGCCTGTCATCCGAGGACCTGGTCCTCGAGCCATCCGCGGGCACTGGGCTTCTCGCCTGCTTCGCGAAGATCGCCGGTTCAGGCCTCGTCCTCAATGAACTCGCGGATGATCGCGCGCACCTCCTGGCTCAAATCTTCGGCCAGCCGGTTACGCGTCATGACGCCGCCAGCATCCACGATCGTCTGGAGCCGTCCCTCTCGCCCTCTGTCGTTCTGATGAACCCGCCCTTTTCGGCCGCGCCGAACGTCGAAGGTCGCTTCCGGGCTGCTACCATGCAGCACGTTCGATCCGCTTTGGCTCGCCTTTCAGCCGGCGGCCGCCTGGTCATGATCTCCGGCTCCAACTTCGCGCCGGGATCCAGCCAATGGGGCGACTTTTTCCGCTCGATCGAGGACCGGGCCACGATCCGCTTCAGCTCCGCAGTATCGGGCAGGATCTACGCCGCCCACGGCACCACCTTCGAAACCCGCCTGACGGTGATCGACAAGGTGACCGGCGATGAGGCTCCGGCCTCACTTCACGCGGAGCCGGCCGAATCTTGCCGCGAGCTGCTTTCGCGCGTCGTTGCGGCAATTCCGCCCCGCCTTCTTGCGTCCACTGCGCCCGTCTCTCTGCGCTCGGCGCAGCCCTCCGGCGCCATTGCATCGCTCAGAGAAAAGGCGCGCGTGCAGGCCCGCGCTGCAGCGGCGGAGGCCGCCCGTCACCCCCTCGACAAGATCGACACCGTCGAGCTCGACTATGCGCCCCGCATCGACGAAGCCGCTGCACCCTCTCAGCCTTCCGGGCTCTATGAGCCCTATCGCGTCCAAGCGATCACGATCCCCGACGCGGTTCCTCATCCGACGGCTTTGGTGCAGTCGGCCGCAATGGCGTCGATCGCCCCTCCCCTTCCGACCTATCGCCCGACCTTGCCGAAATCGCTCGTGACCGACGGCGTTCTCTCGGACGCTCAGCTGGAGAGCGTCATCTATGCCGGCGAGGCACACGGCGCGCATCTGTCCGGAACCTACACGGTCAACGACAGCTACGATCAGCTGAAGGCTGCCCCGGAAGATGCCTCCGATGCCATTCGGCTTCGCCGCGGCTGGTATCTTGGTGACGGGACCGGATGCGGCAAAGGTCGCCAGGTCGCCGGCATCATCATGGATAATTTTCTCAAAGGCCGCCGGCGCGCAGTCTGGGTTTCAAAGTCGGACAAGCTCATCGAGGACGCAGTTCGCGACTGGACCGCGCTCGGGGGCGCCGCATCGGACATCGTACCCTTGGCGCGATTCCGGCAGGGTGCTCCAATCAAGCTCGAGCAAGGTATTCTCTTCGTCACCTACGCCACGATGCGCACTTCCGAGCGCCAGGATGGCGATGGAACCCTGAAGGCAAGCCGCCTCACACAGATCGTTGATTGGTTGGGGCGGGACTTCGACGGCGTCGTCGCCTTCGACGAAGCTCACGCGATGGCAAATGCCGCCGGCGAAAAGGGCGAGCGCGGCGAAAAGAAGCCCTCGGAGCAAGGTCTGGCAGGGCTCCGCCTGCAGAACGCCCTTCCCGACGCGCGCGTCGTCTATGTCTCCGCGACGGGCGCAACGACCGTTGGCAACCTGGCCTACGCCAGCCGCCTCGGTCTTTGGGCCACAGGCGACTTCCCCTTCGCTAACCGGGCCGATTTCGTTGCGTCCATGGAGGCTGGCGGTATCGCTGCGATGGAAGTGATTTCCCGCGACCTCAAGGCGCTCGGGCTCTATATCGCCCGATCGATCTCGTTCGAAGGCGTCGAATACGAAATGCTCGTCCACGAGCTCACGGACGCGCAGCGCCGCATCTATGACGACTACGCCGGCGCCTTTCAGATCATTCATCAAAATCTCGAAGAAGCGCTTCTCGCTTCCGGCATCACTTCCGACGAAGGAACGCTCAACAGGCAGGCGAAGTCGGCTGCCCGCAGCGCCTTCGAGAGCAACAAGCAAAGGTTCTTCAATCACCTGATTACGGCGATGAAGTGCCCCTCTCTCATCCGCTCGATCGAGGACGATCTGGCTGCCGGTCACTCAGCCGTCATCCAGATCGTGTCGACAAGCGAGGCGCTGCTCGATCGCCGGCTCTCCGAGATCCCCGCTTCCGAGTGGTCCGATCTTACGCTGGACATCACTCCGCGCGAGTACGTCATCGACTACCTCGCCCATTCGTTCCCGACGCAGCTCTTCGAGCCCTATACCGACGACGACGGCAATCTCCGCTCGCGCCCTGCTCTCGACACGAACGGCAATCCGATTCAATGCCGGGAAGCGCTCGAGCGCCGCGACCGCATGATCGAGCATCTCTGCGCGCTGCCCCCGGTCCACGGCGCGCTCGATCAGATCATTTGGCACTTCGGCAAGGACCGCGTTGCGGAAGTCACCGGCCGAACACGCCGAATCGTGCGCACGTCCGACGGCCGACTGAGCGTCGAGCGTCGTCCAGGCTCTGCCAATCTCAGCGAAGCCCATGCCTTCATGGACGATAACAAGTCGATCCTCGTCTTCTCGGACGCCGGCGGCACTGGCCGCTCCTATCACGCCGAGCTGACGGTCAAAAATCAGCGCCTGCGTGTTCATTATCTCCTTGAACCGGGCTGGCGTGCCGACAACGCCATTCAGGGGCTTGGGCGCACGCACCGCACCAATCAGAAGCAACCGCCGCTGTTCCGCCCATGCGCCACGAACGTGAAAGGCGAAAAGCGCTTCCTCTCGACGATCGCCCGCAGGCTCGACACCCTCGGCGCGATCACGAAGGGCCAGCGCCAGACGGGTGGACAGGGCATGTTCAGGCCAGAGGACAATCTGGAGAGCCCCTACGCCCGGGCGGCTCTGCGCCAGTTCTTCTTGAATCTCGTGAGGGGAAAGGTCGAGGCCTGCTCGCTCACAGAGTTCATCGACATGACGGCTCTCAAGATCGTCGACACTGCAGGCTGCCTGCTCGATGAGCTTCCGCCGATATCGCAGTTCCTCAATCGTTGCCTTGCGCTGACGATCGACATGCAGAACGCCATTTTCGAGACGTTCGAAATGCTGCTCGACAAGATCGTCGACGACGCACGGCGCGCCGGCACCCTCGATGTCGGGCTGGAAATTCTGACTGCGGAGCGCTTCGACGTCATCGAACGCCGCGTCATCCATCAACACGCAGCGACGGGCGCGACCACGCTCGCGCTGACGATCAATGAGACGACGCGCAACATGCCGCTTGCGCTGGCGACTGTTCGCCAGATCGTCGGTTCGGACCATTCGGCCTCCCTCCTGGTCAATGCCAAATCCGGCCGCGCTGCCTTGCTGCAGTCCGCTCCGAGCGTGATGGACGAGGACGGCAATCCTATCCGTCGCGTGCAACTCACCCGCCCGATGCATCACGAGCGGATTTTCGAATCCGAACTCGAGCTGACGCAATGGCACCCGGCTTCGGATGCGGACTTCGAACGGGCATGGACTGACGAAGTCGCCCAGATCCCCGAATTTTCCACGCGGCGGATCACGCTGATCTCCGGCCTGCTCTTGCCGATCTGGAACCGGCTGCCCGATGAAAATTGCCGCGTCTATCGATTGGAAACTGACGATGGCGAGCGGATCCTCGGCCGCCTGGTCACGGCGGACCAACTTTCCTCGGTCTTCCTCTCGCTTGGCATCGATGTCGCGGTGGACATGTCGCCGGCCGAGATGCTCGAGGCGGTAATGGTCCGGGGCTCGACCATCGACGTCGCCGGCGGCCTGACCCTGAAACGTTCCCGGGTCATGGGGGAACATCGCCTCGAGATCACCGGCCATACGCCATCGGCGCTTCCAGCCCTCAAAGCCTTGGGATGCTTCACGGAAATCATCTCATGGACGACACGGCTCTTCGTTCCCGCGAGCAATGCCGATGTCCTCGAGAAGCTGCTCGAGCGTCACCGAATGGTCGATCACTCGGAGGCTGCGCTATGAAAGCCATCGCAACAACGCCTTCTATCGACGCGCTGATAGCCAGCGGCTCCCCGGTCGCCATAGGAGTATCCGGCGGCAAGGACAGCCAGGCGTCAGCCATAGTGACCTTCGCCCACTTGGACAGGATCGGCCATACCGGTCCGCGATTGCTGGTTCATGCCGATCTCGGCTCTGTCGAATGGGATGATTCCACTCGCATTTGTCACGAGGTGGCCTCCTATCTCGGTGTCGAACTTGTCGTCGTTCGCCGCACGTCTGGTGGGCTCATGGAGCGATGGGAAGCCCGCTGGCTTTCCAGCGCCGGGCGCTACCAGTCTCTCGCGACGGTCACGCTCGTTCCCTGTTGGTCGACGCCGGCGATGCGTTTCTGCACGTCGGAGCTCAAGACCCACGTCATCACGGCCGAGCTAAAGCGCCGCTTTCCCGCGCAGCAGATCATCAATGTCACCGGCGTTCGACGCGCCGAGAGCGCTCAGCGCTCGAAGGCAACGATCGCAAGTGCCGACGCGGGCGGCCGCATCTGGACCTGGCGCCCGATCGTCGAATGGAGCGAGGCAGAGGTGTTTGTGACCATCGATCGGAGCGGCTTGCTTCCCCACCCCGCTTACCGGTGCTTCGGCATGTCACGCGTCTCGTGCCGCTTCTGCATCATGTCGAGTCTGCCCGACCTTACTGCAGCGGCAGCCCAACCGGAGGCACATGCGCTCTATCGACGGATGGTGGCGCTCGAGGCGCGCAGCACATTCGCATTTCAAGGCTCCCGTTGGCTCGGGGACGTCGCCCCTCACCTTCTCGACGAGGAAGATCGCGCCGCATTGGTTCGCGGCAAGGCGGCCGCGCTCGCCCGCCAGAAGGCCGAAATGAGCATCACCAAGCCCATGCTCTACGTGAAGGGCTGGCCGCTGCGCATGCTGACGGACGCCGAGGCGGATTTGCTTGCCGGCGTCAGGCAAGAGGTTTGCGATGCACTGGGCTTTGCCTGCAGGTTCCTTGATCGAGAGAGCATCCACGCTCGCTACGCTGAGCTTCTAGCCGCCAAACATTCCCGAAATCTAACGGAGGCAGCATGAACACCGCCACGGACATTTCACGCGCTCTCGCCGATAGGGCCGAAGCCTTTTGCCGCAACTGGCTCCCTGCCGGCCGTAAGGTCGGCAATTACTGGATCGTTGGAAACAAGCATGGGGATCCAGGGCGCAGTCTCGTCATCCGGCTCACGCCATCTGCCGGCAGACAACCGGGCAAATGGGTGGATCACGCGACCGGCGAGTATGGCGATCTTCTCGATATTCTCGAGGAACGCCTTGCCTCGCCTTCCTGGAGGGACGTCTTCTCCGAGGCGCGTCGTTTCCTGAGCCGTCCCGATCCTGCCTCATCGTGCAGGCATGCACACCGCCAATCTGCCGCGGGCTCCGATCGGCCGACAGCAGCACGCAAGCTGCTCGCGATCGGCCGGCCGGTTCACGGCACGCTTGCCGAGCGCTATCTCCGTTTGCGCGGTATTGCCCGCTTCGGTTCCGCGTTGCGCTATCATCACGCGGTCTATTATCGCGACGAGGCCGACCGGACCCGACAGCTTCCCGCCCTGCTTGCCGCCATTACCGATAATGACGGACAGGTCACAGGTTGCGCTCGCACGTGGCTCGATCCTGCAACGGCTCGTGTCGCGACCATTGCCGAGCCCAAGCGGATCATCGGCAGCCTGGCAGGCAATGCGGTCCGGTTTCACCACGGTTCGGTGGGCGACGAGCTGGTCGCCGGCGAGGGCATCGAAACGATGCTCTCGATCGGAACCGCGTTTCCGGTCCTCGACATCTGCGCTTGCCTCACGGCCACGCACCTTGGCCAGTTCATTCCCCCGCCGCACCTCAAGCGTCTATGGATCGCCCGAGATAATGACGACGCCGGCGAACGCGCCGCCGCTCACCTGCGCCAGCGTGCCGAAGCTCTCGGGATCGCCGTTTTTGACCTCGTGCCGCAGCGCAACGACTTCAATGACGATCTGAGAGGGGACGGGCTCCCAGCCTTGCGCGTGCGTCTGCAGACCGCGTTCGAGAACGCTTGATATGCGACACGGGCGAGGGCCTGGAAGGAGAGAGGTCCGGCGTGCCGGTCGGTCAAAGCCGCGGCCCCGCACGACCTGGATGAGTTCGCGATATAACCCTTCGGGTCGGGCGCCGGGGCGCCCTCGATCCCACACAACGACGTCGCAAACCAAAAAATTCCCCGCCGGGGAACCCGGCTCCTCGCGCAAGCAATTTTTTGCGCGCCGGCGTCCTCCGCTTCGCTTCGGCCCTTCGGGTGTGTGCGCTCTCCTCCGGGTTCTTATCGCCTCATTCCAGGCCGCGCAGGCCACAGCAAAAGGACCGAAACCATGATGCCGCACCTTGCTCCCACCTCCAGCCCGACCGCAGCCCTTCTCGATGAACTTGCGCTCTACGGCGTGCGCCCCAACTCGGACGAACCGGATTTCCGCCCCCTCCCCGACCTCGTCGCCGTCGAAGGCGGCATCGCATCGATGGTCGAAGCGATCCAGTCGATCTTCGTCGGAACGCGCCTCGAGGACGAGGTCGAAGAGGTGCTCTGGTCCGTCGTCAACATCTTCCACCGCCGTCTGACCCACACTCAAAAGCGGCTCGACGACAATGAAGGCCGTCAACGCACGTCCCTGGCCGAACAGGACGGCTCCGAGGTCAAGAGCGTCGAACTGGAAAAGCTCGTGACCGAGGGCTTCTCGCTTACCGAAAGCCGGAATGCCTTCGAGGCGATGCGCGACGTCGCCTCCGAACACTATCGCGTTGAAACCGGCTCCGCGTGGCTTCCCCGCACGGGCTCGAAGGTCTCGCATCGGGCTTTGACGGCGGCCGTCATCGACAGCCGCAACTTTATCTCAGCCAAGCGCCGATCCGAGATCGAAGTCCATTGCCCTGCCGGCACACGCATCGCCTTCACTGGCGGCGACTATCAGGACTACGACGTCATCTGGAAGGTTCTCGACCAGACGCTTGCCAAGCATCCGGACATGATCCTGCTCCACGGCGGAACACCGAACGGCGCGGAACTGATCGCTGCAAAATGGGCAGAGGCTCGCGGCGTCATCCAAGTGGCTTTCAAGCCCGATTGGAAGGCGCATCGCAATGCCGCTCCCTTTAAGCGCAACGATGCCCTTCTCGAAACCATGCCGATTGGCGTCATCGCCGCCCCGGGCACCGGGATCACCGACAACCTCGTCGACAAGGCCCGCAAGCTTGGCATCCCGGTCAAGCGGATCGGCAACAGGACGGCGCCGTGATCGGCGCCCTTTCCATCCCCCGAGTGCCAAACCTCGAACCCGTTGGCTCATATAGTTAATACTTCCTAAACGGAAAATAATTCCCGGTTAGCTTCACTTACCGTGCATCACTCTGGCACTCCCCTTCGTCACCAGAATCGTCGCCGACTCAGGCTGCCTCATGCCTCTCGTCGGGCGGAAGGACATTCAGCAATACAGTATATTCCCGGCAAATCAGCTGCTCGCTCGGCTTAACCCAGGCATGCAGGCCGCCTGATGGGCAGGTATAGCAGGTCTTTCGTGCCGCCTTTTTCCGCCGCGCTGCTTGTTCGCGTCGTCCGACAGCTCAACAGACAGTGCGTAGAACCCGTTGGAAAAGCCGGCCGCTGGCGTTGTAATATGCGACGCGCTGTCCCGTCTCTTTATCGCCAGGCCCCCGGTCAGCGAAGGCCTTTGCCGACCTTGAGGAGCTCGGCGAGAAGCCTTACGAGCACAACACTCGCACATGCCTGCGCCTGCGAGGGAGTCAACTGCACGACAATCGCGCTGCCAGCCTCGTGACTGATCAGGGGATTGTTGTCGTGGATCGCGCGGACCTACCCGAGAGGTTGCCAGACGACGAGGAAATCACCATCACTGCCCGGTCGGACTTTTCCCGCCTGGGCGAGAGCAGCCAGTCCGCAGCCCGCAGCCAACGAAGCGGCCACAGCCGGACGATAACCCGGAACTGAAGTCGATCGAGGCGGCGCAGCCGTGAGCGCGATGACGGCAATCGCGGGCGGTAACGAACCCACCAGACTTTGAGCTGCAAGAGGCTATCCATGAACGGGCAGGCGTCACTGCTCTGCGCCCCTCTCCCCGAGCGTTGTGGCCGACGGGCATCTTTGGACTCATTGTCAAAGACGTCGTCGCGAGAATCGGGTGAGTCGTGGTGAGTCGCGGAGGCGCATGCGGCTTTCAACCGCCAATTGGCGCGAGGACGGCTCTGGCGGTCGCTTTCTCCCCGAAAAATTTGCTAGTGAGATTGGTTGTTGGGACACGAGAGTTAACCTGCGGAAGTCAAAGGGAAAACAGGAATGTTAACTTGCTTTTCCAACTCGCTTGGCGATGGATGTTAACCCTCTGTTAACCTTATATTCCTTGTCAGCCTGCCAGAATCGCTCATAAATAACGGTTAAGTTGGGCCTTAGACCAAAAAATCGTTATTTGAGAGTTCCCCTGCAATGAACGCTAATTCGCCGTCCATGGCCGCCTCTGAGCCGCTGCACTTCGAGGACTTGATCCTCGAGCAGGGCGACCTGATATCGAAGAAGTTGCAGCTCTTGAGCATGCAGCAGTTCCCGCCCAATGCCAAGAAGATGCTCCGGCAGTTCTCGCTCGCGGAAGTCGCGGAATATCTCGGCGTCTCCCAGAGCACTCTGAAAAAGCTGCATCTGGAGGGCAAGGGTCCCCACCCCCAGACATCGTCGTCAGGGCGGCGCTCCTACAGTGCCGAGCAGATGATGGAACTGCGCCAGTATCTTGATCAGCATGGCCGTTCGGACGCCAGGAATTACGTGCCGCACCGGCGCGCCGGCGAAAAGCTTCAGATCATCGCTGTGGTGAATTTCAAGGGCGGTTCGGGCAAGACCACGACCGCTGCGCATCTGGCACAATACATGGCACTGACCGGGCACCGCGTTCTGGCTGTCGACCTCGACCCGCAGGCCTCGCTCTCCTCGCTCCATGGCTTCCAGCCCGAACTGGACATGACGCCGTCGCTCTACGACGCGATCCGTTATGACGGGGCGCGCAAGCCGATTTCCGACATCATCCTGCCTACGAACTTTCCCGGCCTGGATATCGTGCCGGCGAATCTCGAACTGCAGGAGTTCGAGTATGACACGCCGCTTGCGATGTCGAACAGGAGCTCGAATGAAGGCAAGACTTTCTTCACGCGTATTTCCCGCGCCCTCGCCGAGGTTGATGATCGCTATGACGTCGTTGTGATCGATTGCCCTCCGCAGCTCGGTTATCTGACGATCACTGCGCTCACAGCCGCGACCAGCGTCCTGATCACAATCCATCCGCAGATGCTCGACGTCATGTCGATGGGACAGTTTCTCTTGATGCTCGGCGGGATCCTGAAACCGATCCGCGAGGCCGGCGCCGCGGTCAATCTTGAATGGTATCGCTATCTGATCACGCGTTATGAGCCGGTGGACGGACCGCAAGCACAAATGGTCGGCTTCATGCAGACGCTGTTCCACCAGTTCGTGCTGAAGAACCAGATGCTAAAGTCGACTGCGGTCTCCGACGCCGGCATCACCAAGCAGTCGCTTTACGAAGTCGACAAGAGCCAGATGACGCGATCGACCTACGAACGCGCCATGGAATCCTTGAATGCAGTCAACGCCGAAATCACTGAACTCGTGCATGCGTCCTGGGGACGCAAGATTGCCGGATGATTGAGCCGGCGACGAAGCTAAGTCGATTACAGGGAAACGGAGCAGGCAGATGGCGAGAAAAAATCTACTGGCAGGCCTGGTAGACGCGGCGGATATCCCGCAGGCGGACGTCACACCTCCCTATACAATGCGCGGCGCATCGAAGAGCATGGTGCGCTCACTCGATGAACTGTCCAGGCAAGCTGAGAAATTCCTTGAGGGCGAAGCCGTCGTCGAGCTCGATCCCGAGACGATTGAGGGCTCTTTCGTGCTCGATCGGTTGGCGGATGACGAGGAGCAATTCGAAGAGCTAAAGGCGGCGATTGCCGAGCGTGGCCAGGACACGCCGATCCTCGTGCGCCCTCACCCATCGACCTCCGGCCAATATCAGATCGTTTTTGGACATCGCCGTGCCAGGGTCGCGCGGGAGCTTGGCCGCAAGGTCAAGGCGGTGGTGAAAGCACTTGATGATCGCACGCACGTCATCGCGCAGGGCCAGGAGAATTCGGCTCGCGCCAACCTGTCGTTCATCGAGCGCGCCAATTTCGCGGCCCGTCTGGAGGCCCTCGGCTATGACCGCTCGGTTATCTCCTCGGCGCTTGCGGCCGATAAGACTTCGGTTTCGAAAATGCTCAGCGTGACCGAGCGGGTTTCGCCGGCGGTCATCGAAAGCATTGGGCCGGCTCCATCTACCGGTCGCGATCGCTGGCTCGAGCTCTCGCTGCTCGTCGGGAAGGTGGCAAACGCGGAGAAGGTACAGGACGTCATAGGTGAGCCCGCGTTCGGCTCGCTTTCGAGCGACGAGCGGTTCAACACGCTGTTCAGCGCGCTTTCGACTTCCGCGAAGCCTGTCAAGAAAACGGCGCTCACGGTCAAGGAGGCTTGGCAGCCGGCCGACAAGGCTGTGTCGGCTCAGTATTCGAAATCCGGCAAGGCATTCACACTTTCGATGAAATCAAAGAATGCCGGCCGGTTCGGCCAATATCTCGCTGACAACCTGGATCGGCTCTATGCCGAGTTCCTGGCGGCGAATGATAGGAAGGAAGACTGAACGCGCAAAAGAAAAAGGCCCCCACACGGTAACCATCGTGGAAGCCTCTCTCATCGTTTAGCAGCCTGAGAATCGCATTTCCACGAATCGCAGTCAAGAGTCTTTGGCACCGGAACGGGTGAGCGGATGTCTTTTGCCTGAAAGAAGGTGAAAGAAAATGCAAGGTGGAAATGTGACGACGCCCTTCGGGCGGCGGTCGATGACGCTCGGCATGCTGGCAAGCCAGTATATGTCGCGTGAAATCGCGCCGGAAACTTCGGCCGACAAGTGGAAGCTGTTTCGTGCGCTCTGCGCAGCCAAACCGAGGCTCGGCATTAGCGAGCGCTCTCTCTCGGTCATGAACGCCCTTTTGAGCTTCTATCCGGAGGCGATACTGTCGGAGGAAAACGGCCTCATCGTGTTCCCCTCGAACATGCAGTTATCCCTGCGCGCTCACGGCATGGCTGAGGCAACACTGCGTCGGCACATCACAGCCCTTATCGACGCGGGGTTGCTCGCCCGCCGCGATAGCCCTAATGGCAAGCGCTACGCACGCAAGGACGGAGTCGGCGCGATCGACGAGGCCTACGGATTTTCCCTAGCGCCATTGCTGTCACGCGCACGCGAGATCGAACAAATGGCTGCCGATGTCGAGATGGAACGTCTGCGGTTGCGCAAGCTTCGTGAACGGCTGACTATCTGCCGGCGTGACATAGGCAAGCTGATCGAGGTCGCCCTCGATGTAGGCGTGGAGGGCAATTGGGAAGCGATACACCAGCAATATCGCAGCTTGGTAAACTCCATACCACGTGTCTCGACGGCCGCAGTGATTGCCCCGATCCTTGAAGGGTTGGAGAAGTTACGCCACGAAATCTCCAACCTTCTGGAAATACGAGTAAAAGCTCAGAATCTGAGCGGCAGTCCTGATCAAACTGAGCGTCACAAACAGAATTCAAATACCAAATCAATTTATGAATTTGAACCTAGCTCTCGAGAGGAGCAGGGGGCGAAGCCGAGCAAGAACAATGAGCCGCCGCACGTGCCGATGAAGGCATTCCCCTTAGGGATGGTGTTGCAGGCCTGCCCGACCATTGGCGATTATGGCCCGGGAGGCGCCGTGGCGAGCTGGCGTGACCTGATGCAGGCGGCCGTGGTCGTTCGATCGACGCTGCGCGTCACTCCATCGGCCTACCAGGATGCCTGCGAGATCATGGGGCCGGAAAATACGGCCGCGGTCATGGGCTGCATCCTCGAACGGGCAGGGCACATCAACTCGGCCGGCGGATATCTGCGTGACCTGACGGCGCGGGCGCGGCGCGGCGAATTTTCGTTGGGGCCGGTGTTGATGGCACTGCTGCGAGCGCAAGCGGACCGCAATCGAATGGCGTCATGAGTTTTCGGCAGTAGTTGCCGGCCGGCAAAAAGGGGGATGTATTTTTCAAATTCAATCGCATAGCTGCCCTTCAAGAAAGAAGGTGGGCATCAACTTTGGTTTGCTCCCAAGGGCGACTTTGTCGCTCCGAAAAGTTGCCGGCCGGCAATTTCCGTAAAAAACTATGAGAATTCAATGCATTGATCTGAACTTCGCGTCAGCTATTTCACCCGTGCGAGAGCTTCCTCTTGGGGAGCAGGTTGGCGAGCTCAAAGGCGTCAACATAGACGCGCGGTTGTCACTCTGCTGGCGGCCAGCGAACGCGATCAATGCCGGCTTGCCCTGACAATGCAGCGGGAACGGATCATCTATGCCGCCGCGACCGAGTCCGAAATCCTCGGAGTGTTGAGTTCTGACGTTCGATCGAGGCAGATGATCAAAGTCTTCAGGCCGCCCGGAAAGAATGACATCGCCCCGACCATCGTGGTCGAAACAACGGCTTCAGCGGGACAGTTCGAGGTGAGCAAGGCCATTTTCTAGAACGGTAAGTCATGGCGTTGCCATTACGGGGGTGTCCACAGATGTTCAGAGGCCGGAATGGGTCCTGAGTTCGATTGACGCAGCGCGCCTTCTGCTACGGCCGCTGCGTAAGATGCGACAGCGCGCTTACACTTCACCAATTTGATATAATCCGGCCGGTTGACGAGGACCCGTAACGCAGTTCGGGGGCAGCGATGGCAACGGTATTTACGCCTTTCGATGAAGGCGTCACGGCGGCGGAGACCGGATGAGCAAGGAGGATAATCCCTACCAGCCCGCTACCCCCCCCCAACACAGCGACTGGAATGCAGGCTACCTCGCTGCCATGGAGGCAGACGAGGCGACCAAACTCGATGACGAATAGGGTCGTGCCCCGAGCCACCCTGCCCCGAGGCAGACCCGATGACGGCCTCCCGCGCGTTCCCGCGCCCATGACGATCATGAGACCGTAGGATTCTCGCCCCCTCCCGCACCACCACAGCAACGCCATCGCCGTCACCCGCGACTAATAATTCTATTAGTCGCGCACAACGGGCGAACAGGACATGTTGGGTCGGCAGGCCGAGACGGCAGTTTATCGCCTCCGGGAATTTCGACGATTCGCTGGCGTGAGCACTCCCCATGAAATCCACCCTCGAGCATTTGCCGGAAGACAAGCAGCGGGAGCTCGCCCGCGTCGTCGAGATCATTCACGAGGAGTTTTCCGATGCGCTCAAGGGCAGCTCCACTGCTTTCAAGAGGCGCGGGCGGATCCTGAAGATCATTCTGTCCGGCTCCTATGCCCGCGACACCTTCGTCGACGATCCGCACACGATGAAGGGCTATACCTCGGACTTCGACATTCTCGTCCTCGTCAGCAACCGCAAGCTCGCCGAGCCGCAATACTGGGACAGGGCCACCGACCGGTTGAAGTGGGACAAGGCCATATCGACGCCGGTCGGGCTGATCGTGCACGGTGCGAGAGAGGTCAACAACTACCTCGCCGAGGGACAGTTTTTCTTCGTCGATATCCTGCGCGAGGGGATTGTGCTGTACGAACTCGACGAGCGGCCGCTCGCGGAACCGAAGGCGCTTGGCCCGGGCGATGCTCTCAAGGTGGCAAGGGAGCATTTCGACAGGCAACACAGCAGCGCCCAACGGTTCCTTGAGCTTAGCCGTGTGGCAATCTCCCGCAACTGGGATAATCACGCGGCGTTCCTGCTCCACCAAGCCGTTGAGACCGCTTATCCCGCTCTGCTACTGACCCTGACGAATCACAGCCCTCCCTCGCATAACCTGACCTTCCTGCGCGGTTTGGCCGAAGACCGCGACCGACG
This sequence comes from Ensifer sp. LCM 4579, assembly GCF_001854885.1. Classification (GTDB taxonomy): domain Bacteria; phylum Pseudomonadota; class Alphaproteobacteria; order Rhizobiales; family Rhizobiaceae; genus Sinorhizobium. The sequence goes on from NZ_MDDV01000011.1 coordinate 58,577, forward strand.
GCTCGTGGAGGCCTGGCCGCGCGAACAGCAGCGCCACACCGTCTGGTTCAAAGTTCTCAATGAGGCTTATGTAAAGGCTCGCTATTCCCGCCATTTTGAGGTCTCGGAGGAGGCGCTGTGCTGGCTGATGGAGCGCGCCAACGTCCTGCTTCGCCTTGTCGAAAGCATTTGCCGCGAGCGGCTGGCGATACTCGAACGGGCTGCGGGTCGGGCAGACTGATCTGTAAGTGGGGCAGATTAGGTGGCGCGGGGAGCATGATCCTCGAACGAGTTCCTCGCCCAACCGAGCACGTTCAGGACGAGCGCATCGAGGTCTGCGTGCACGGGCGACGTAACCGCGCCGGTGAGCGTGGGGGCGATTACCCGTGCCTCGGGGAAGGCAGGCAGCGAGAGCATCGCCGTATCGCGGGTCGGCGTCGAGAGCGACTCAGGCACGTAGCCCACGACTTGCGCCGCGCCGATCAGTGCCGAGCCCGGCCCATCTGCGGGTAAGTGGAGGTCTCGCGGCAGCTGATCAAGAAGGTGCTGTCGCAGGAGAACACGCAGGATGGCTGGGTCAATGTGGGCACGGTCGGCAAGCAGTTGTTGAACCTGGCGCCGGACTTCGACCCGCGCACCCTCGGGCTCCGCGATCTTATCCGCAAGACAAATCAGTTCGACGTTAGGCAAGCCGAGGGTGGTCCCGTCAGCATCCGGGTGAAACAAGGAGGCAAAAAGTAGCGTCAATCGCGACGAAGATCGCTTGCTTGGGCTGGGCAGTTGCGTCAACGTTCGGGCGGAATTTTCAGCTTTGTCCGGAGCGCAGAAGCGTCTATCTGTGCTCGCGCACGAGGCGAGCCTTGTCCGCCCAGGGGCGGCACGGCAAATGATCGAAGGAAGACATTATGGCGACCGGTACGGTAAAATGGTTCAACGCGACGAAGGGCTTTGGTTTCATCCAGCCGGACGACGGCAGCGCCGATGTCTTCGTCCACATTTCCGCGGTGGAGCGGGCTGGCCTGCGGGATCTGAAGGATGGCCAAAAGATCAGCTACGAGCTGGTCAAGGATCGCAAGTCCGGCAAGGTGTCGGCGGACAATTTGCAGGCCTAGGTCGGTTCCTCACACCGCGCGATCTTGTGGAAAGGCCGGGATCGACTCGGCCTTTTCCGTTTGGAGCAGGCGGTGACGGATAACAGTGCTGCACCCGCCTCCGCCGCGGCGTGAACGCTCTTGAACTTATTGCACTGCAACACCATTTTCTAAGCAGCGAAGCGATTCACCTCCTTTCGAACCGCTTCGGTTCGACGGACAGCATTCCTCCTCCCCAGCTGTCGGTCACTAATTGAACCCGGCGCACTTCCTCCCGCGCCGGGTTTTTTGTGGCGCTAGTACGCGATCTCGCAGGGCACGGTGCATGCCCTCACGCGAATGCTACTTGGCTGAAGGCCATGGCGCGGGAAGCTGGCATCCGTCCGCTGGCCCAATGGCGCATCTTTGCAAGCTCGGTCGCCTCATGCATCAAGCTCTCAGGAGCACCCGAGGCGGCGCGCCTCGTCCAACAGTGCCCGGACGGAAGACGGTTGCCATTTCCGGCCGCCCCGTGGCGGCCGTTCATGCATCTGGTCCAATTGGCCCGCGATGTCGCGCAGCGAAAGATCGGGATCGGCGATGGCGATCCCGGCAACCAGCCGCATCAGGTGATCTTCAGGTGGCCGGCGCCGCGATCGGGCAAGCAGGTCCGGTTCCGCGAGCTTCTCGCGCAGAAACTGCTGCCCTTCGATCTGAAGTGTGCTCATGCTGCCGGCCCAATTCTTGACTTGGAGGAAATTGCGATCTGCCACGGCCAAGGTGCATGGATTGATACCTCTGACCCGGAACATGCGACACTTCGAACACCTGGGTGTGCGTGGGATCGACCCATTTATTGCCCTGCCGCCGATACCCCGCTTTGACGAATAGGGGAGGGTTCCGGCAGAATGACAAATGTGCTACTGAGTAGCAAGATTGGCTCAAAGGAGATAAACCGGTGAGTGTCAAATCGTCGATCTCGCTGACCGACCAGCAGGATGCGTTTGCCCGTTCGCTGGTGGAGAGCGGCCGGTATTCCAGCATGAGTTCCGTTCTTCAGCAGGGCTTGGAACTGCTCCGCCAAAAGATGGAAGTTGAGACCGTCGAAACGGCAGCGCTTCGCGAATTGGTCCAGCAGCGATTGAAAGGCCCGATGATTTCCACGACGGAAATGGAAAGCCGCGTCGAGGCAATGATCGAGCGGAAGCGGCGAGCTGTTCGTGTGGACTCTTGAATATTCCGAGGATGCCGAACGCGATTTCGAGTTGATTTTCGATCATCTCTTCGACGCCTATGTCGAACTCGGAGACTCGCCTGACGAGGCTTTGGAGCGTACCGCTGAACGGATCCGCAAGTTGCGTGTCGAAATCGATCGTCTCGTCGATACGCCTTATATCGGGACATTGCGGGCCGATATTCACCCTGGGATCCGGTTTCTTCGGCGGGACAAGGCGGCTATTTGGTTTTTGCCGGTAGAAAGCAGTCGCACGATCATTGTTGCTGCAATTTTCTACGGCGCGCAGGACCATATCAGACATATGCTCGCGTGTATGCTGGCAGGATAAGTACAGCCCTGCAGCCTTCGTCCGATTGACCCCGAATCTATCCCTTCGCCGCCGGTATCGGTGGGTCATTTCGGCCGAGGCATGGCCGAGTCGCTTTTGCACGTAGCGCTCGTCGACCTCGGCCGACAACCTGCTGATCCGGGGAAGGGGCGAAAGCCCCTGCCGCCGGCATCAGGCGCGAAGATGCTTCCAGTCCGATGGATAGGCCTCGCGTGTGCTGGCGGAGCCGGACGCCTCGACCTAAGTGCGGGCGCGATCGGCAAGACCTGCAAGATGGGTCGGAAGTGCGGCATCCGGAATAGGAGAGGGGAGGGTGCCCTGTCTGCCGACAACCGCGGCGCTGAAACGGCGCCGGCGCCCGTGCGCTCAGAGGCTGATTTGGTAGGGTTCGGTCGCCTCATGAATCAAGCTCTCAAGAGCGAACCAGCCCGAGGCGGCGTGCCTCGTCCAACAGCGCCCGGACGGAAGACGGCTGCCATTTGCGGCCGCCCCGTGGCGGCCGCTCATGCATCTGGTCCAATTGGGCGGCAATGTCGCGCAGCGACAGATCGGGATCAGCGATGGCGATCCCGGCAACCAGCCGCATCAGGTGATCCTCGGGTGGCCGGCGCGGCGATCGGGCAAGCAGCTCTGGTTCGGCGAGCTTCTCGCGCACCAGCCGGTGCACCGCGCGGCGCAAGCGTTCGACCGTCCAGTCGTGGCCCCTGCGATTGAGGATCCGCACAACATTGTCCCAACTGTGCTGCGGCCGCAGCCGCCTTACGGTCGGCAGCCATCTCTGCGCCGACGCAATCAGCTCATCGAGATAGGCCCGCTCGCGCGCTGCCGAAACCGCGCGAATGGCCTCCGGGCGGCTTTCCCGAAGCCCGGGATTGCCGGCAAGCCTGCCGCGCGCCTTGGCGGCCTGCATACCGGCTTTGGTCCGCTCCGCGATCAGCGCGCGCTCGAGCTGGGCGACAGCGCCGAGCACCTGCAAGGAAAACATCCCCTGCGGCGTCGAGGTATCGATCGGATCGCGCAGCGAGCGGAAATGCACGCCGCGCTTTTCCAGATCCTCGATGACGTCGAGTAGGTGGCTGACCGAACGGGCCAGGCGGTCGAGGCGGACGACGACGAGCACATCGCCGGCGGCAAGGTCCTTGAGAAGTTTTGCCAGCACCGGCCGTGCGCGTGACGCGCCGGATCCGTGCTCCTGGTGGATGCGGTGGCAACCGGCCGCGCGCAACTCGTCGACCTGAGCGTCGTTGAGCTGATCGTCGGTCGAAACGCGAGCGTATCCGATCAGCCTTTGCGGCAGGGGAGGGGGACTGAGGGTTGCAGCTTTCGCCATCGGGGTTTTTCGGCCGTTTTCGGGGCGGTTTGTACAAATAAGACATGCGTCGGAAAACGTTCCTTTGCAAGCGTGTTTTATGCGCGAAATGGAAGGCCGTACAGCGCGAAATCGGGTCTGTAATGAGCGTCGGGGGCGTCGAGGGTCGGAAAACCGCGCCAGCAGCCTTCTGTGGTCGAAACGCCGCAAAACCTGCCGTTTAAAGGAGGTCGAGCATCACCCTGTCGCTTCAGGCGAGCCTTGACACTGAAAAACTCTCCGGTGGCGCTCCGCGCCGGCCGCTCGGCAGAGGTCCAATCCACTCGATCAGGCAAATGAGTCCGCTGAACAAGGGTGAGGAAGGGGCTGAAATGCCCGGATTTCCGGCGAATCCGCCGATCCAGGACGGCCGACATACCGGCTCAACGAGTCGAAATCCATCACTATCGATACGGGATCTCCCTATCGATAGTGAACACGTGGAGAAATTGACGTCTGGGTGACGGAAGAGTGATGGCGTTTAGCTTCCGTTTGTGAAAATTCAAACGTTAATTCATATGGTTAAATCTTCGTGAACGCGGCTGCAGCTACTTCAGCGAGAGGGGTACGTGGGGGCAGATGGGGTATGCGACCGGATAGCGGCTCGCCGACAGTTTCTGTGGGTTGCGGTTGCCGGGTGATTGCGCTCGCGAGTGTTCGGCACGACCATCGGGGGGAACGGAGGGCATCGAGGATGCACGGGATCGACCTTGACGGCTTGAGTGAAGCCGAACTGATCGAACTGAATGAACAGATCGTCGCGCGGCTGCAGCTTCTGCATCAGCAAAAGACAACGCGTGCCTTGCTCGGACTGGGGATCGGCGACCGTGTCATGTTCGATGACCATGTCGGGCAGACGTTGACCGGGATCGTAATCCGTCGAAACCGCAAGACGGTTACGGTGCATGGCGACGACGGCCGGCAATGGAACGTCTCGCCGCAACTCTTGCGAAAGGAAAAAAACGCAGGCGCCGCGCAAGGCGGCAATCTCTTGCCGTTTTCGCGGAAGGGGTGACCGTCAACTGGGGCATGCCCATCAGGTCGGCCAGCCGGCGGTATTTTTGACCCGCATTTCCGGACCGAGGTGGAGATCACCGAGATAGCGGTAAACGAGATGCCGATGGGCAGGTCTTCATTTGGCCTCGCATGACGTCGCGAGGCAATACGGCCGTCGCGGCTGAGGGTTCCGCCGGGGATTTTGCGCCTGGTGATGAAGGTCCGCAGGTCGTACTCGGATGCGGCTTCACGCGGGGGAAGAAGGGGAGGGGCCTGGTCGCTGTGAACCAGCCCAGGCACTCCGCTCCGCGCAGGCTGCCGCTACTCGATCATGTAGCCCAGCGCCCGATAACCCGCGCGACGCTTCGCAGCCATACGACCCAGAACCGGCACGGTATTATCGACATAGTCGACGACCAGGACATCTTTCTTGCCAACATGCAGGCGATGCAGACGACCGACATACTGTGCCAGGGTTCCCTTCCAGGCGATCGGCATCGTCAAGAACAACGTGTCGAGCCGGGCGTCATCAAAGCCTTCGCCGATGTAGCGGCCTGTCGCAATTATCAGGCGCTCCTGGTCATCGGAGACTCGCAAAGCCGCATTTGCCAGTTTTCGGTCGCTCGCCGACATGCCGCCGCGCAGCACCACGAGATTCTTCACGAAAGGCGCGAAGCGCTGCTGAAGATAATCGAGATGGTCTTTCCGCTCGGTCAGCACGACAGGGGAACGCTTCGCCTCCAGCGATTTCAGCACATCATCGAAGATGAGATCGTTCCGCCCGCTGTCCTGCGCCAAAGCCGCATAGATCGCGGGCATGGAAGGGCGCTCGACCGAAGCCAGGGGCGGCGGCAATTCAAACTTCGTTGCACGATCGCGAGCGCGATGGCGGATGCCGCGTTCGGCGGCTTGAACTCTTGCATCAACCCGATGGCGAACGGGGCCGCATTGCATGAAGATAATGGGATGATGCCCGTCCTTCCGGGCGACGGTCGCGGATAGACCCACCACGTATCGCGCCTTCGACCGGCGAGCGACAAGCTCAAAGCTTGCGGCGGACAGATGATGGCATTCGTCGACGATCAAATGGCCATAATCGGCGACAAGGTCGGCAACTTCCCCGTTGCGGACAAGACTTTGGATGAGCGCCACATCGATGACGCCGGTCGGCTTTCTCTTCCCGCCGCCGATAATGCCGATCTGTTTCGGGTCGATATTCAGAAAGGAACTGAGACGCGCGACCCATTGATCGAGCAGTTCCCGCCGGTGGACAAGGATAAGCGTGTTTCGGGCACGATGCGCAATGAGCGCTGCGGCGACAACGGTTTTGCCGAAGGCGGTCGTCGCCGCGAGCACGCCGTTGTCGTGAGCAACGAGAGCGTCGAAAGCCTTCGCTTGCGGCCGTCGCAACTCGCCCTGGAAGGAAACATCCGGCGGAAGTGCCATGCCGGTCTCGCGACGATCCTCCAAAATGGCAACGGCGCCGTGGCTATTGATGAGATCGATCCCCTCGTCGAGGCAACCCCGGGGCAGGGCGATATGCCGCGGATGAAGTTCGGCGCATGAGACGACCCGGGGCTTGCCGAAAGTCGGCAGCCGCATCGCCTGCGCACGATAGAATTCGGGGTTCTGGAACGCCGCCAGCCGAACAAACTGCGCAATCAGCGCTGGGGGAAGTTCTGTCCTGTCGATGTAGATCTGGTCGGCGACCACGACGTTGATGCTTCGAGGGATCGCTGTTTCTATTCGTTTTGGCTTGCTGCGGCGTGACGGCAACATCTTCCACGGCTCGTCGGCGTGGTCGTCGTCGACCGGCATACGAACGCCCAAGACCTGACCGGAGAGCTCCGCCTCGTCGGCGATTTTGAAGACCGTGTCGGCCGATATTCGCGGCAGAGATGACAGATACGCCCACTGGTCAGCATAAGGTCGCAGATCCTTGTCGACAAAAACGCTGTTGCCGACCTCACGGGCCTTTCTTTGAAGCGGCAAGGCGATCAGATTGCCGAAGCCCCCAAAAGGCATCATATCCTGATTTGGAAAGAAGCGATCATAGGATGCGAAGCCGATCTCGGGGCGTCTCTCCATCGTTTCCGTGAGCAGGGCAGAGCCAAACTGCCTGGCGATCCGGGCCGGAACGGACTCAGCGAAGAAGATCCAGACATGGCCGCCATTCCCCGATCGTGACCGTTCCAGGGCGGCGGCAATTCCCTTTGCATGGCAGGTGTCCAGCAAGGCCCTGGCATCGTCGGCCCAGCTTTCCTTGTCGAAGTCCGCGGCGAGAAACCAACACGTTTCGTCCTGGAGCAAAGGATACACGCCGGCGACGAAGTCGCCGGAGCGGCCATCGCCGCCGCGCAGGTGTTTTTCTATAATATCGTCGTTGGGTGCGATGAAGGCCTGGTGCGGGCATTCTCCGCATTTCACCTTCGGTTTGCCGCAGAGCCCCTTCGCCCACTCGTTGGAGCAGGCCGGCGAATATCCTGAGCGCCCGGCCTTTCTGTTTTCCCATCGAACTGGAAAAACGTCGGGGCGCCCAGCAAACAACCTGCGAAACAGCTCGATCTTCTCGATCGACGGAGAACTGTTGGCGATCGGTGCTGCGACAAAGGACGATCCTTCAGACGCGTGACTGTCGGATGCCAGCTCTTGCTCGAGCGCTTCCAAGGCGCGCTCAAGCTCCACGCGCTCGGCATCGAGATCGGCCAGGCGTCGTCGAATGCGCGCAATCTCTTCCGAAGTGTTATTCCAACCCGCCAACGTCGCAGTCCACGCCTCAAGAAGTTCCTGCCATGCGGCAACATAGAGCAAAGGCAGCTTGTGCTTAAGGGCCGCAACGTGCAAGCCGGGCCTAGCGCACTGTCCTCTATACTCCAACTGCTTGAATGCCGTGGGGGTCGTCGTGAGCTTGAGCAGACTGGCGTCACCACCGCCGGCCATCTCCCCGTCTTCAAACTTGGCCTGAAATCCATCCCCGTCGATCGCTGTCGACATCGCAATCGCGAGACGTGTCTGTTCGCCATCGCTCAAAGCAGGCGGACCTCGCCATCGCACGGCCACTCGTTTTCGGCGCCATGGTTGCCAAGGCGCTTGATGTCACGCCGCAGCTGGCCCTTCGGATCTTTGCCAAACTGGGCTAACGCGGGATGACGGGGAGGGGAGGTTTCGGGCGTGGGAGGTGATCTGATCCACCGTCAAAAAAGCGACGTAAGAAACCACAATGTAGTTAGCCGGCTATCGTAATTGACTTCAAATCCATAGTGGCTGTTTGCTATGTAAGTGATTGATAAGGCAAGCTTATCAGTCATTGTAGGATAAAGACAAGCCGTGCGGTTTTGGTTGAAAACACTGGCTAAAACCGCACGCGCCGTTTAAGGTGGTGGGCATGGATTCGCTCGCTGTCTCGCCTGCTTTGACCCCCATGACACCTTCCCAGTTGCCGGCATGGGCAAGCCCACGCGGGCGCGAGCTGACGGAGGCGGACGCTGCCTTCGCCGCCGGTATCGCCCTGAAATCATTTGATGATCTTGTTCGCTCCGAGCCCACTTGGGCAGGCTGTTGGCGCTCCCGGCAGGCCTTGAAATGCGCTGCTGTGGCGGTGCGACTGATTGGCCGCAACGAGGACGAGAAGGCCCTGCGCGACGCGGTGCTTTTGACCGCGCCAGGCGACGATCCCGGACCCGCGGGAAAGGTGTATTTGGGTTACAAAAGGTTGGCCAGTCGAAAGCCCGGCCTTTCCTCTAAAGCTGTGGCCGAGCTGAGCGAATTGTTGGGGTTGGCCTGGGACGACGCCCTTGCCGCCGCGGTCGACCATGCTGACGTGGCGCTGCAGTCCGGGCGGGCAGCGCCGTTTGCCGCGGCAGACCTGGTGACTTCGGTTGTTGCCGATCGCCCCGACGCCGAGCCGCTGGCGTGGGCGCTCGCCGACATGCTGATCGCCGCGATGCTCAAATGGGACCGGCCCGTGCCGCTGCTGATGGCCGAGCGCTATGGTTCGGCGTTCCGCACGCTCGGGGGCAGGGAACGCGTGCGGCCGGGCGAACCCGGTTTCCCGCGCGCCGTCTGCCTCGCCCTGGTCGAAGGGGCGGGTCCCGCTCTGCAGTCGGCCGGCGAGATCGCCCGCCGCGCGGACGCGCTTCTCGCCGCCGCGCCGAAAGTCCGGACCAAGGGCGCCGGCGCCGTCATTCAGAGACTGCTCAAGGAGGACGCCGTGCCCGCATCGGCGCCTGGCAGCAACCTGTCCCGCTGGGCCGCGACGCGGCTGTTCGAACGGCTGGAAGGATTTGGCGCCGTGCGCGAGCTCTCCGGTCGACCGTCGTTTCGGATCTACGGGCTGTGATCATGGCCGGATCAGATGCAACCAAAGCAGCTCGCGGCCGCAGACCGAAGTCGGAGGATGAAATCCTCTATGACCGGGAGCTGGAAGATCTGCCGCCGGAGCTGCGCTGGCGCGAATGGATGCTGCGGGTCGAGGCGGTGATCTTTGCCTCGGCTGAGCCGGTAACGCGCGAGACACTGGCGCGGGTCGTTGGGCGCGACTGCAGCATCGACCTGCTGATCGACGACCTCACGGAGGAGTTGCGCGACCGGCCCTACGAACTGGTGTCGGCCGCCGGCGGCTGGCAGCATCGCACCCGTACCCGTTTCGCCGACACCATTCGGGCATCCACCGCGCCGACGCGCTCGGCCGCCGCGGTGCTGTCGGAGTTCGAGGCGATGGTGCTGATGGCGGTGGGATATTTCCAGCCGGTGACGCGCGGCGAATTGTCCAAGATCTTCGGCAAGGAAGTCAGCCGCGACTCGATCGCTGCGCTCCGCGGGGCGGGCTTCCTCGGATCCGGGCCACGCAGCCCGACGCCGGGGGCGCCGTATACCTATGTCACGACGAAGCATTTTCTATCCGCCTTCGGCATGGAGACATTGCGTGACCTGCCCGACATCGAGGCGCTAGAGGATGCGGGGTTGCTCAGTCGACAGGCCGTTCAGACGGAAGCGTGCACGATAGAGCCGAAGCGCGGCCAGGATTGAGGCTGCCGCCCATTTTTGCAGCCTGAGGCATCTTGCATTCATTACAATCAACAGCCCGCGTTAGTGCTGGCGGCAAAAGCCATCCGTATTTGCTGGCGCACCATCCCCGGCGCGGTGCTACGCGAGCCGATAGGACGAAATCGGCGTGCCGGTTGTTTGCCGCTCGTATGCCGCTCATCTGCCTCCCACGCCGAAAAATTCTCGTGTACGTTGTGAGCAGATGAGAGAGAGGGTTCCATGAAGAAGTTCACGCCCAACGGCGAAGCGATCAAGCAGTTGAGGGTAAATCTCGATCGACTTTCCACGCAAAAGGAAATGGCCAATGAAGTCGGCGTAAGTATACGCATGCTTCGGCTGATTGAGAATGAAAACGCCTCCATTCCGATGACGACTGTGGATCGGCTGGCAAAAGCCCTTGGCGTCCATCGCGAACGCATAATCTATTCTTCCGGACCTCCAGCGACGGTGACAGATCCCTCCTTGAGTGCGACGGTTGAGGCGATCTTCGATGATGAAGACAAGCTCGTTCCCAGATATGACTGGGATATCGGCAGAGCCACGATGGATGATGGCGAACTCTTCAAATCTGCCCGAACTTCACAGGACATATCTTTCGCTGTCGAAACCGCGCTGACGGAGGAAACTAGCGCCTACGCTGAAGAACTTTATTCCATCTTGAATGGCGTGACGTGGTCAAGCCGTGGCGTATTGACCGACATCGATCCGTTGGATGAAATCGAACAGCGGCGGCGCATCCGACAGCTGCTTGTCTTGCTCAAAGGGAATGATGTTTGGGTTTATCACACTTCGATCCTACGGCGGTTGCCGGAACGCCATACTGTCGCGCCCGACGACGAGCCCTGTCGATATCAAACTCGCATGGTCATCGCGCTTGGGCCTCCTGGAGAATACGGCGAAGAAACGCTGCGGGTCGAAGTAGATAACGGACAGCCATTCATCCTGCTTGCCTGGCGAAAGCTAACTGCTAATGCCAAGGGTGGCGCCGATGGAAGATAACCAGATGACAATGTTGGACCCGCTTTCTGGGGCGGGCGATCGCTCCTTCGGAGAAACCGAGGCGTTTATCGACATATTGAATTGGTCCGCAGATCGCCCTCCGTGGCAAAAAGATGCCCTGCGCCGCCTTGTGTTAGGAATGAGTTTGTCGGACGGCGATATTGATGAGCTCATGCGACTCTGCGCTGATCCCACACGCGACCACGAGGCGCTCTCTGAGCATCACATATCGGCCCAGCACTCGACCTGCATGCCGATCTCGCTAGTTCGCATCGACAAGCCGAAAGGCATCAATGCTCTCGCGGCTGAACAGACCCTCCACTTCGCAGGGGCCGGTTTGACAGTCATTTACGGCGATAATGGAGCAGGAAAGTCCGGTTATGTCCGTGTCCTGAAGCATGCCTGCCGCACGCGCGACCGCGGCGTGAAAATTCTCCGTGACATCGAAGACTCCGTGCATGTTGAGCAGTCGGCCGAGATCGTGCTGTCGCGCGGCCCAGAAGAGATAAGCTTCGCATGGACTCCGGACGGCGCAGCGCATCCTGATCTGCCCTCGATCAGCATATTCGATTCGCGTAGTGCAAATGTCCACGTCGAGAAAACGAATGCCGTCGCCTACATACCGTTACCGATGCAGGTGTTGGAAGCGCTCGCATCGGTGTGTGACAGGTTGAAGGCGAAATTGGAGATGCAGCTCCAAGAGATTGCCGAAAAGACGCCCTTGGCGATCAGGAATTCCACGCTCGACCCAGAAACGGCCGCCGGTGCCTTTGTTCGAGACATTTCGGCGAAATCGAATGTCGCTCAGCTCGATCTTCTGGCAAAACTCTCCGACGCCGAAGTCCAACGCCTAACGACGTTGGAGGGCGATCTCGCGCAGGATCCGCACCGTGCAGCATCCCGGCTCAGGCTCCAGAAGTCTCGGCTTGAGGGGGTGATGACAAGGCTCAGACAGCTCTGCGCCGCTTCATCCCCATCAGCATTTCAGGCACGCGATCGGTTGAAGGACGATTGGGACGCCAAGGCGTTGTCCGCGAAATTGGCCTCCGACGCGCTGTTCGCCGCATCGCCATTGCCGCACGTTGGCGAGGCTGTCTGGCGGCAGCTCTGGGAGGCGGCAAGAAAATATTCGGATGAGGTCGCATATCCAGACAAGCAGTTTCCGGATGCTGACGGGCATGACGAACTTTGCGTTCTCTGTCAGCAGCCCCTCGGCGAGGACGCGGTCCAGAGGAGGACGACCTTCGAAAGCTTCGTAAAGAGCTCCACCAAAACGGACGAGGAAAAGGCCAGGCGCCACTATCAGGCTGCGCTAGAGGAAGGATCGAGAGCCGCGATCAGCACACGCGAAATGCGCAAGGCCATCCAGGACATCGCACTCGAAATCGGCGATACAAGTCTGGCGATGAGGGTGCGGGAATGTTGGCTGCGAGCAGCGTGGTCGCTGAGAGCGCTGATCCGGGGTTTGTCAGCGCCTGCCACGATTGCAGAAGTTCCGGCAGATCAGATGTCCGCAGCGATCGAGCAGCTTGAAAGGCGGGGTTCCCAACTTTCGGCTGACCATGGAAGTCCGGAGCGCCAGGCTCTAGTAGCCGAATATAAGGAACTGAAGGCTCGCGAGAGCCTGGGTGCTCTCGTCGAGGATCTCAAGGCAGAAATTGAGCGGCAGAGAGAAGTGGAGCTGATTAAGAAGGCCATCAAAGAAACTGCCAAGCGGGGGGTCACTGACAAGAATAAGGAACTGTCAGACAAGCTTGTAACGAATGCCTTAAGGGGCAGATTTGCGCGCGAAATCGAAAAGCTGAAGCTGGCCCGGATGCCAGTCGAGCTGAAAAAGATAAAGGACTCCAACGCGATCTCGTATTTCCAGGTCACACTCGTCGAACGGCCGAATGAAGCCGTGGGCGAGATTTTCAGCGAAGGGGAGCACCGATGCGTCGCCCTCGCTGCTTTTCTCGCTGAACTCGTGACGTCCAAACAATATTCCGGGATCGTCTTCGATGATCCCATGTCGTCGCTTGACCATATCCACCGCAAAGCGGTCGCGGCTCGGCTCGTCGAGGAGTCGGTGCATCGCCAGGTCGTGGTCTTCACTCACGATCTGACGTTCCTCTTCGAACTTCGCCGGGAATGCGAATTGAAGGGCCTTCCCATCTTTCACCAAACAGTCTGCCGGAGGCAGAATCGCCCCGGCTACATCGAAGGTGAGCTTCCGATGAAGGGAAAGTCGGCGTGGCAACTTGCACAATCGTTGCGCTCTGAACTGAAAACCGCCAAACATCACTTCGATGGCTGGCCGGATGCCAGAAGAACTATTTTTGCCAAAGGTATCATCGAACAATTGCGGGAGTGCTGGGACCAAGGCATCGGCGACTTCATTTCACCGGTCCTAGGCCGCTTCGACAATGCGATTAAGGGCACTAGCCTTTACAAGCTCGCGATCCTCACTGAGCAGGATGTCAGGACTGTAACCGCCGCCAGAGGCCGGCTATCTGAGGAACTGCATACCTCCTCCGAAACGCTCAATCCTGAGACTGTTGCGCACGCAGACTTGCTCGACGAAGTCATCAAGCTGGAAACCTGGCTCGCCGATATGAATCAGCGCCAAAAAGAAGCTGTGCAGCCGACGTTCCAGGTCGCGTGATGAATATCGCCCCATTCACAACTGGATTTTGAAATGTCGACAACCGAGATGGACGATCCTGGAAAATCCGAGTTTGCCTCCTACGACAGCTACAGGGAATTTGCGTTCCGCGTCCGACATCAGCGTCGGTACGTATGGGACGATCATGTAAAGGCATTTATCAATACGGTGCTGGCAACGCTCAAGGATCGCGACGTGACCTTACGTAAGGGCATGGTCCTCTTTCGCGCCCAGAGTGGCATTGAGTATTATTCTCCCGGCAGAAACCGACCGGAGGAACCATCCGGCTACAATGCAACGCGAATGAAGCCCCGTCCGAATAGGTCGACCGAAGGCCGGGCGAACGCAGCCGGTGTCTCTGTTCTGTATTTGGGCACCACGGAGCAGAACGTAATCTCGGAAATTAGGCCGTGGGTCGGCGCAGAGGTTTCTGTCGCTCAATTCCAGTTGAAGCGAAAGTTGCGCGCGCTCGATTTGTCGCGTGGTCACGGCCAATCCTCCTTGAATATCGTGTTTGGCCATTTGTTAAACGGGACGCCCGTCACCGCCGAGCAAAAGGAAAAAGCTGTCTGGATTGCTATAGATAATGCGTTCTCCCGGCCGGTGACTAGGTCAGACGATGCCGCCGACTACGTCCCTACCCAGATCCTAGCCGAAGTCTTTCGAAATGCCGGCTATGACGCGATTGGTTACAAGAGTCAGTTCGGGGAGAAAGGCTTGAACATTGTCTTGTTCAACCCGGACGATGCCGACGTCATCAACTGTGCCCCTTATGAGGTCACAGGCATGGACGTGTCGTTTAAAGAAATCGGCAATCGGTGGTATCGCGCAGAGAACCGCCGACAACCTGCCAAAAGCGCCAGGAAGAAGGTGAAAAAGACGCCGAGTTCAAAATAGTCGGCGTCGGTCAAGTTGGTCACGACGGTGAAGCGCCCTCGACGCGGCTGTCGTGAATCGCATCGAAGGCGGTTCGAATAGCCAACGAGACGTTCACACGCAGGAGCCCTAGGGCGTTGCGCCGTGCTTGCAACCAGTCGTTCTCCAGCTTCTTAGCTGCTCGCTGTTTTTCCGGATTATCGAGCATACCAGGCAAATCCACCAGGTCTGAGAAATGGCGCAGGCTTGCTTCTCGACCTCGTTCCCAACCGACAATCTCGTATTCGACGTCTGGCTCGTTACCATCCGTCATGCCCCAAGGCTGCACACGGCTCAGATTAGGGATGCGACCGAAATAGTCGAAACGGGTGTACACGTACCGCCGATCGGCGATCTCCAAGATCATATCGCCGTTGAGTCGCGTATCGCGGAGATAGACATCCGTGTGAACGCGAAGGGTGCGATGCAGCCAGAAATCATCGTCCGACCAGTTTCCCTCAGCAGCGTTCGCCTGCCACGGGAACTTGGGGTGCTGATCATTGTAGTCCTTTTCCAGGAACATATCGAGGCGAGAGGGAAGCCGCCCCCTTGCCGCCGTGAAGTCGTCGAGGATGACGTGAGATAGGCGCGCAGCGGTGAACAACTCAGCGCCAGCCCTTATTAGGGCGCCGGTGAGAGCCATCTCGCCGACGCCAAACTGATCCCAGTAGCGTGTGCTTTGTTTGCCGGCGTGATCGTGGTCCGTCGGCGGAGCAAGCCCATGTTCGATCAGGACGTTGAAGTTGCGGAGGGAAATGCCTGCAGCCAGCGCAAGCTCGGAGGATGTGAATAGGTTCATTGGAACATCTTTGCGGGGTCTAGCCATACTGCCTCAATAACATCCACAAACTGGAAGTTCAAGATAAACATACGGTTTATGGATGTATTATTGCGACTGGCTTCTTCGCATGTAGGCGCCCCTGCACACAGGGAGCTTAGCCGGGGTGCTATGTCCCACCGAATTCGCTACCGGCGCGCGACCTGCGAGACCTTACCGTCGAACCAACCCCCAAATGGTTATCGCCAATCCCGCATTGCGACCCCAGCCTTTGGGGACCATTCCAGCACGCCGACTGGCCGACCGCGCTGAGGGTCGCCTAATAGGGCCAAGCCGTCACGGAAGAGAGCATAGTTGTAGGCGTCTTTGGGCGTGTCCCTGGGCGAGCCGTCATTGATCGTCCTGAAGCCGGCAGGGACGAATTGCGGCAATTGCAGGCTCGACGGGAAGCGCAAGGTTTGAAGGCCAAGCATGTTGGTAAGAGCATTCAGAAATGCGACGCCAGCGCTCTCCTCCATTGCAAAGCAGCCCAGGTTGGGCCACCGCGTGGCGCGTGGTCGGATTGCCGATCGAAGAATGGGACGCCACTGGCGGGCATTGTCGTAGAAGTCGGCCCACCAATTGCGGAACGGGTCTAGCCACCACATGGCAGGTATGGATATGAGGAAATTTCGCCTCGCATATCGAAGGCGAAGGAATGCGACCGGGTTGGTATCAGGTGGTGCCGCCCGGTCCACGTTCCTTAACCAGTCGATCCATTGGACCACCCGATTGCCGCCCATCAGGAAGAAGTTCGAACGATGGGCCGCCAACGCGATAGGTGCGGAAACCCCATCACCCGAAGCGTCTTCGCTGGTACCATTCGGCGGAGTGCCTCCTCCCGAACGGCCCGCCTTTGAGATTTTGGTTTCCGAAACCCCAAGAAATGCTCCTGGAGTTCGGAGAGCAGAACCGAAAGCAACACAATACCCATGAATTACGTCGCCATAAGGCGACGGTCTTCCAAGATAGGGTTTTACCTGCCGCAGATACTTGTTTTGCGAAGCGTTGCGAATGCCGGCAGAGGTTGTGCTGTCAGAAAATGACCCGCGCGCCTCGGCGAGGACCACGCCGTGGCCGTTGGCGCTTCCGCCATCATAGATGAAGTCCGCGTGGGGATCGAGAGCGGAGGAAAGGCAGATGGCATTCGCACGCCAAGCATAACCCAGGGCGTTCATGTAGAGGTCGGTAATGCCACCACCTACGCGCGCAGCAAACAAGGTGCGCTCTGTATCGGCTAGGTGCAAGAAGTATTCTGACAGTGAAAAGATCGACCCTTCCGCGATCATTGTCTCCAGCATCGGAAACGTACTTCTTTGCAGGGCATCGAGCACTTCGACCGGCGCATCATCACGCAGGGTTGCCGTTCGCGCGACTGCCGCGGCGAGGGCAACAGGCCCGAACTCTAGGTTCATCACCGGTGCCGGAGGGCTGAAGCCTGCGGCTAGGGGGCTTGGGACGTGACCGTGAAGAACGTGGCTGGTGAGAGCCACTGTATGCTCCCGGCGCCAAAGTGCGGACGTCGCTACCAGGCCACTCATCCGCGCCCCCGTGATTCCGGGAACGCGGTCTCAAGCGCGTCGGTATAGTCCGTGACGGAGCCGCGTAGAACGTGGTCGCTCATGGCGACGAAGGCCTTGAGGCGCTCGCCATACCGGGCGCGCGGATGGCGGTTGCCGCCTGCGACGATTGCTCGGATCAGCATAGCGCGCATTCGTCCCTCCAATCCCTCGCGCGAAAGAGAAGAGATGTCCGACAACACGCAGTCATGGAGATAGCCCGCGAAGGTATCGCCAATCCGCTCGGAAAACGCGACGGTTACCATGGCGTTGCCGAGGGCCACGGCAGCGTCCGCCGGGATGACGCTTGACGAGAACTCTCCAACGTTCGAGATCGCCGCATGGGGAGATGCCCTGTCGAGATGCCTTATATTGCGCACCCAGTTGCCAAGGACGTCGAAGATTTCGTACATCAGGCGGGCGTTGCGGGTGGGGAATTCGGCGATCGTGTCGACGTTCTGACCGGACGTATCGTATATCTCTTCCATTTCGGTTATGAAGAGTGGCAGATAGAACAGCCACATATGATAGGGCACACCCTGGCGCATGGCCTCATTCACCATGATGTCGAAGTACCGGATGCCGACGAAGGTCATGTCTCGCCATCGCTCGTCATCGAAATTCTCAGCGCGATCGTTGAGATAGGCGGAATAGCCGCTGTTTGCCCCGGTGCGGATCGTGTTGATGACCGCATCGCCGATGGGCTTCCAGGCTCCGAGCTTGTGGGCGACCTCGGCATCGCCGAAGAGAAACTGCAATAGGACATTCTCTTCCGGAATCGCGTAGCCACCTTTGGCCGCGAGATTCTGGTTGTGTTCGATCTCCTGGTAGAGTCTGCTGCCGCTGTCAGCTATCAGGTCCCGCAGGACCTTGTCCGAGAAGTCGAAGCGAAGTTGCAGCTTGATCGCCATGAGGTCCGGCAAAGCATCCGGCCGCATCGTGACGAGGAACTTTCTGAACTCCTCCGAGCGTAGTAGTATACGTGCGATGTTCTCGGCGCCGACCTGGGCTTTATGGCTCGCCGGGACAATGTGCTTCACCCAGCGAATTCGACGCCGGAAACCCTCATAGATCCGCTTGCCATAGCCCGCCCTCTGCTGCCCTGGCTCATCCTCTTCCGACCCAACCGGCTTGAACGTTCGGATTCTCTGGCGGCGCAGCCAGTCTGTATCGGCCACCCAGTCGTGCACCTTTTGCCGTCGTAGGCGCCGTTCCGCAACGGTTTCTATGAGGCCGAGATGGGGGCGTACGAAATCCAACAACTCCGCAAAGCGATGCTCATAAAGCAAAGTCTGCACGATTTTGCCGATGGTCACCACGGAGCGCGGTCCCGGTTTCAGGAGGACGTTGAGACACCAGGCCAGGATCATCCAGACAAACACGACGAGGAAAGCGGCTTGCGGCGGCGTGAAGCTGCCATCTTGCGGGAAAACCAGCCAGGCGCAGGCTCCGGCATTCGGCAATCGGCACGGTTGCCCCAAAAGCGAAAAGAACTCGAAGTAGAGAACAAGCGAGACCGCGAGAAGCGCCAAAGGAATCTGAATGGCAAGATGCAACTGCGCGCGTAGTCGCGTCACTGGCGACACGATTGCGTAAAACGCGATGAAGAGCGCGAGAAAACTCAGGAAGCCGTCCAGAGTCACCGGAGTCCTCCCTTGCCACTCGGATGCACCCTTAAACTCGGAAAACCTTGGCGATCATCGCGTTCAAAGTCGACGTAGTCTTGAAAGATCGGAATCAGGGCGTCGGCCTCTACCGGGGTGTACCCGGGAGATTGGCAAAGGATCACGTAATCGAACGGCTCGGTGGCACGATAAGCCTCAACCGAAACCTTTTGAAACGGGATCGGCGGTTCAAGGGCATGCGGCAAGGTGCGGAGTTCTTCCTTTGAACTCGCGTCGCGGACACGCGGGACGTATCGGAGCTCCATGATTCCGCACGTCGTGTTGAAATCCCGGAAAAGGAAGGGCATCAGATCATCGCCGCTCTGCGCATGGTGCACATAGGTCAGCGATCGCAACCACCGGCACGCCAATGCATATGATAGATAGTTGGCTGGCGAGATGCGCTGCATGCCATTCTGCGGGATGGCGCGTGACGCGCTCTTTTGGCGGCAGGCCGAGGAGCCTTCCGCCGATGTCCATCCATGATGAATCTCCGAAACCGGTTCCCAGATCGGAATGGGCATCGATGTGGGCCAGGATTACCGGTGCGTCGCCGTTTTGGGAGAGCGCTTCCAAGATGGGAAATGCTTCATCGTGATGGACGACAAACCAACCTTTGGGTCGCTGAGCCGATGGATCGCGCTTCAATCCGCACTGGTCTTCGAGGAAGACCCGAAGTTGCGCCTCATTCCAAGGGCGCGTCGTTGACTGTGCCCGAGGCCGTCGGTCGATTGAGCAGACGTCATCAAGGAATATGTCGAGGTCGATATCGGCGATGTTCAAGAGTTGTTTCCGTACGTCGGGCGTGTCCCGAAAATACTGTTGCTTAAGGATGCAATTCTCAAGCGCACGTTGATCTCGATCCGTGACAATGAAATGTTACCAACAGAATTTAGTCGGCAAATACTGCGAGGACTGAAGAATGAACGAACAACCGGCGGTGCCGACTATTGATGGCATCCTGTCCGGCCTCGTTATCGAGGGGCAGGGTTACGAGTTCAAGGCACTCCTGAACCTCGATGATCAACGTGGAAAATCAAACTTCATTGATGATGTCGTGGCGTTTTTGAACGCTGGACCTGGGCACCTGATCGTCGGCGTGCATGAAAAGAGGGGAGCCTTCGCGCGCTTTGAGCCGATGGAGGGTGATCGCGATGCACTGCAACGCCGCATCACTTCAATCATTCAGGACAACATCGATCCCAAGCCATTGGGCGTTCATGTGAAGTTCCTCGATTTAGACACGGGAGGGTTCATTCTGTGGCTCGATCTCCCGGACCATCGGCTGCGGCCGTATCAGAACAAAATTACTGGCGGCTTCTATTTGCGCACCGGTGCGCAAAACACGCCGATCCCCCGTGACCAACTGCACGCGCTGTTTACGCCAATCGAAAAGCTGGAAGCCGATACGGTACAGCTGATGGAGCGTGAGAATGCAGCTGTTGAGGCGCGGGACATCATGCAGAACAACGGCGCAACGCTGCATATCGCGATCGTGCCGCAAGAGCATTACGAGCGCGAGCGGGCGCCTTTCGATCCCGGGCGGGGTGTTCTGAAAGTGATGCGCCATTATCACGGGGAGAGCCATGGTGTTTTCAAGGGATGTGAAAATGGTGTCGAGGCACGTGACGTGACCTTTCAGGAGGGGCGCTCCATCTCGCGCTTCTTCATCGGCGATGACTGGCTCGTGCACTCTTATGTCTCCCATCCATTCTCGGTTCGGGAGGGAGAGGGACGACTGACGGTTCACGAGTTTCGCGAGGAGTTCGCCCGGCGTTTGCGAGATATCCAGCTCATTCTGGACGACTCTGGCATCCGAGGACCATATGGGGTTCTTCTCGCGGTGAAGAATCTGCGCCGTAATCCAAAACTCGAGTGGGCCTTTCCCAATGCCAGCGCTGCCAGTCTCGGTCGGCCGATACGGGTTGAGCGCGTGGATGAACAAGGTCTCGTTGATCGGTTCTATGACAAGGTCAGAAGTGTTTCGGTCTATGGCCGCTGACGATCGGGTGTCGTGCGCCATTGACGAATCGCAGCGGTAACGCAATTCTTCTCGGTGGATCGTGGCTCCTAACCTGTCGCCAAGTTAAAAGCCGCTCTTTTCTTATAAGATGCACGCCGAATCCCATCCCTCGGCTGCTGATTAAATGGCGTCCAGCTGCCGAAGCGATGAGGTTTCGCCATGCATTTTCTTGTCCATGAATTCGATCTACCGTCCATCAAGGAAAGCCTGAGAAAGGCGCATCCTGAAACACGCCCGACGTACCGCATGGAGGCGGCTGCGAAAGGCTTTGGTTTCTCTACTTATGCCAGCTTGCTGACCTCACTGAAAGCCGGCGCGCTGCAGGTGAGCATCAACGACGAGGCGTATTGTTCCAGTCTGAATGTGCCCGCAGTCGTGGACGGCGACAGGCATGCTCGTTATCTTTCTCGTGCGGTCGCTCGGGCCATGCTTCGCAAGGTGCTTGTGGAGCATCCGGAGCTGACGCTACGGGGCTTCGACTCAATCTGGCAGGGCGGTCGCGATGAGTTGCGCAAGACGAAGGATGAGCGTGAAGCTCTTTTCATGGAGAGACGACGCGAAGCCTATGAGGGCGACTGGACCGCAGACCAGTTCGAATTGGCGCTGATTTTCCTTTCACGGCAGAACAGAATTAAATCGCTCAATCGTCAGATGGGAAGTTATGGTCTGAAGCACCGCGCCGAAAACCTGTCACGGACATTCGGTCTGTTTACGCATCTGGGGAACTATGTTTCCAATGGAATGCTTATTGCCGCGGCCTACGCGACAGGCTTCACCGTCAAACGCTCCGCATTCGACTCTTATAATGCTCATCTAAACATCTCCATGCAGACGGTGAATGCGTCACGAGGCTGGGAAAGAAACTCGCAGCTAGAGAATCGCGCAATCGTTTTCTCTATGTATGCGCCGCCAGCGGTTGTAAGAGCTGCACAGGTGTGAACGGCGGCGGGGAACCGAACCAACACGCTTTCCGCTTGTCGCCTGCCATTCCTGTTATTCCGACTGCAACAACGATGCTTTCCTGGACCTTGCATGCGTGTCACGCGGCGTCGGTGCTTCCGCTTGCATTGTCGCAACGTAGGCAATCATGAGGTCAGTGGCTCTCCTCAAGGCCGCGAACGGCGTCCAGGGGGCTGTCGCGGTCGACATCCCGTGGGGTATTGGCCGCACGTTCCCACTGAACTTAGGGTGTTAATAGCCATCGGCTTTACGGCTTTACACCATGATCTCGTTTTCAGCTGCGATCTCGGTCTCAATTCGCGTCTTGGCAGCGACGACCCCACTATAGAGATCGATGTCGACGCCGGGCGCCTTTAACGTGACGACCAATGAATAGCGTGTCTTGCGATTGACAATGTCTTTGGAGGCGCGGCTGCGCCACCAGCCAAGGACCGGCTTCACGCAAAGCAGCTCGCGGCTCAATAACTCTGCCGCAGGGCCGGTCCAAACATCGCAATGCAGCGATCCGGCTGAAATGCTGCTTGGTCCAAGCATCCACCTGGCATCGTCGGGATGACTCGGCGCCCGTGCACCATCCTCGCGCTCGGCGGCGTTGACCCGCTGCTTGAAACGGCTAGCAAGCTCGCCCCTGCGCTGTAGATCGAAGCGGAGTCCAAAGGATTGGTACCGCTGTGGATCGACATTGGCCGAGAATCCCGGATTCGGATCGATGAAATAGGACAGCGTCACCTTGAGCTCAATGATCGTGTTCTGCAACTCCTCCAGGACCGCAGCGGGTAATGGGATCCGGTAGTAGTGGCATTCATTGAACTCCCGCTGTCCCTTTAAGCGGAACGGCTGGATATCGGCCTGCGCTATCAGCGCGAGATGATCCCGCGCCGACGCGGAGGCACGCTCGAAATCAGGCACGCCGTAGCCGAATCGCCGCACCAAGGGGTATCGGTCCTTCTTTCCCATCGGACCGTTGAGCTGCTGCAGCATCGGCTCGGTCCATTCGGCGCTATGGACAACTAGGGCCCTGATGGTCTCTGGCCAGTAGTCCGGGTGTTGGGCAGTCAGCCTTGCGACCATCCGGGCTGCCTGCGCCGTCGCGGCGCTTGTCGCCTGGAATGCTGTGAGCGCATTCGCATCTGATTTTGGCGACGTGGTCAGGAGCGATAGGGAGTCTAGGCTGAGAACTTCCCGGCGGGCAGGGCTGACCGCCCGGTTGCCTGCCTCTAGGACCACTTCAGGCTTGATCGGTGCTCTGCCGTGGGCCCAAGTGACGCTTGTGCGGCTGTAGGGGCTGAGCTCGCCGGCCTCAACGAGGCAAGACCAGGCCTCATAGCCCCCATCGGCGATCTGGTTCAAATCCGTGTATCCGCCAACCGTGAGGGCGTTCCAGGCCTGACTTGGATCCTCGGCCGGATAATCATCCTGTGGGGAAATACGGGCGAATTCGATTTCCGCCGGTACGTTGCCGGCGGAGATGACGAACAGCCGCTTCGGGGCGGTATCGTCGTCGCCGTTCATGGTGCCAGCGGCAGCCTGGTCGATCGCTGCACTCCAGGTCGACGGCCTTGCGCCCGAAACATCATCATTCGTGACGGCCATGCAGAAGACCCGGCTTCTCTCGGGGGCGGCGATTTCCGCTAGCGACACGGCGGTCTGGGTAATTACACCGTAGGAATGCGGATCGTTCGGGTCCATGCCCTTCGGCGGCAGGAGTTTCACGGACTCCAACCGATGGGTGAGGCGCCGTTCGGATCGATCTGAAAGCGAGGTTGTCAAATCGCCATGCAGAGCAAGGCCTGCCATTGCGGTTCCGTGGTTATGATGATCGTCGACGCCCCAATCACGGTCGATCGCATGCTGGTCAGCGGTAGCGAGCGCCGGCTCGATCAGCGAGTGGGCGCGATTGATGCCCGTATCCAGCACGCAAACGGCCGGCACATCATTTCCAGGCCAGACGGTGCGGGCGGCAAGGTCATCAACCCATTCATTCTGGCTTTCCCGGGCATCTTCCAGAAAAAACACCGGCGTGTCGCTCGCTCGTCTAAGCTCGCTGACGACACCAGTTGCAAAGGTCATCAATTCGATCGCGGCGCGGCGCGCTAGGACCGGAATAACAACGGCCTCCGGGAAATAGAGGCGGCGATCGGCCGATGCCGCGCGCAGCCCGAGCCGGCCACACACATCGTCGACTGCCGTTTCGTTGTCGCGATGCGCCCATACCGCCCACCACATGAGATGCTGCGGATCGTCGGGCAGGGCTTTCGGATCGTCGGTCCAGAAGACCTCAAGGTGGGCGCGCCTGATCGCCTCGATCCTTTCGACGCGGTTTGCGTTGGGCGGATTGCCTTTCGGGGAAAGCGGACCGTTCAGATAGTCGTCGAGAATCTGCTGAATGGCTTCCTGCGAATTGTCCGGGACATAAAGTGCTACGGTGCGGGCATTGGCTCGATCCTTTGTCGCGCCCGGCCGGATCCCCTGCCTTTTCCATTCCAAGACGTCCACGCTGGTGCCTGACCGCAACTCGACTTCGATATAGCCTCCTTTGGCGGGTTCCAGCCTGGGATCAGCTCCTCTAAGCTCCGTGATCGCGGCGAGCGCGACGTTCAGCTCATTGGCGAGTTTGCGGCCATGCTCCGCACGAATACGCGGGACGCTCGATCCGCCACCTCCCGTGCCGCTGTAGGGGCTTGCGGTATGAA
The DNA here is from genome assembly GCF_001854885.1 of Ensifer sp. LCM 4579. GTDB lineage: Bacteria > Pseudomonadota > Alphaproteobacteria > Rhizobiales > Rhizobiaceae > Sinorhizobium. The sequence goes on from NZ_MDDV01000011.1 coordinate 82,855, forward strand.
GTGCCGAAACATCGATATGAGGAAGCGTGAATCGGCTCGCCATCGGTTAATTTGAGCGCCTCTCGTCAAGGAATGCATCGCGCATTTCCCGCCGCTGATTGAGGCGTTGAACGACGTCATCGGTCGAGATCACCTTCCGTTCATCCAGGATTGCGGTCTTTACCACATCGTCGGTCGCGCGGACGATTTCGGATTGGCTGAGACCGTCGGCGGCCTTGACGATTTTCGTCCAGCCAAGCCGGGCCGACGACATTGGCTTCAGATTATTGACGATGATCTGCTTGATCTGATCGGCCGTCGGAGCTTCGAACTCGAGGACTAAGTCGTAGCGGCGCAGAAGGGCGCGGTCGAGGAGAGACGGGTGATTGGTAGAGCAGACGATCAGACTATCGGTCGAATTGCCTTCCTCCATGAACTGCAAGAAAGAATTGAGGACGCGCCGCATTTCGGCGACGTCGTTGGTCGACGTTCGGTGCGCGCCGACGGCGTCGAACTCGTCGAATAGGTAGACGCCACGGCGCTTTGCCGTTTCATCGAAAACAAGCCTGAGCTTTGCTGCGGTTTCGCCCATGTAGCGCGTGATCAGCCCCTCCAAACGGATTACGTAAAAGGGCAGGTTGAGTTCGCCTGCAATTGCTTCTGCTGACATCGTCTTGCCCGAGCCAGGCGGCCCGACGAACAGGACTCTACGATTGGGAGTGCGGCCATGTTCGCGCAGCCAGTCGCGTTTTCTCTGCTGGCGGATCATATCGCTGAGATTGTCGAGGAGAGCTGGCGCCAGAACCATATCCTTGAGCTTAAGGTGTGGCTCGCGAAGCTCCAGCAGCCCTTCGAGATCTCCGCGCGGGGTGCCAAGCGGAATGGCTACGCTCGGGCCGCGAGACCGGCGAGCACGGGCCTTATCGACTTCCGCACGCATCTCCTCTGCCGTAGTCTTGTGTCCTTGGCGGGCTTCGGATGCAGCGATCTGGAGGGCAATCGAGAAAAACAGGTCGTCGTCGCCTTCTGCGCGGCTTCTCAGCATGGCAAGGATTTGTTTAGCGTTCGACACAATCGTTCTCTCTATGTTGAGCCATCCTAATACAAAATGGCGCGGCAAGATAAGGTGGTGGGACATGTCATCCACACCGGGATCGTGCGCCAAAAGCCCCAATAATTCCTTACCTGGAGGGGCCGTCACTTACGGTAAGGCTGCCTCGATTTCCAGTGGAAAACTCGCTTCGGCTAGGTCTCGTTCCCCTCTTAATAATCAGAACATAGCAAGAACGCACACTGCGCCGCAAGCACGGGATTGCAAAGTGCAAATCCCTCGCGGTGGCAATAGCCCAACCCACGACGAGCGCCTATCGTTGAGGTTAGCGCAACAGTCGGCCACAGCCACGATAGTGGCTTTTAGGCCCAGTCGGCGCGAAGCTGCGAATTTGGCCAAGTTGAAGAACAAGCCACGAACGCCAGTATTTACCTGGATCGTTCCTCACCACCGATCTCATGGATGTCCGCTTCGATGGAGCATCGGTGGCTCTCGGCGATGTTGAACATCTCGGCATAGAGGTGCTCGATTTTATCCTCGAGGCCGACACCTTCCGGATCGTCGTCATAAGTGACCGTCAGCCGGTAGTCGCGATTGCCGGCCTTCACCATGGCATAGTCGCGTTCCAGCATCGCTTCGATCCGCTCGCGAGCGGGTTTCCTGCCGCGCCCGTGCTTGCTGAAATTCTCGACATTCAGGTGCCGGGCGATGGCGGCGGAAGGTGGCTTCTCCGGCAGTGCCGTCTTCGACGGGAGCGCATCGAGCGCCCGATAAACCGTCATCCTGGATACTTTCAGATCACGCGCGACGCTGGCCTTGCTGGCGCCAGCGGCAATGCGCCGGCGAATTTCTTCGTCATCGACATTCTTCTTGCGGCCTTTGTAACCGCCCTCAGCCTTCGCGGCTTCGATGTCAGCTCGCTGTCGATACTTGATGAACTTCAGTTCCATATCGGCGACCATACCAAGGATGGTGATGACCATCCGTCCCATGTCGCCAGCAGTCGTTACCTCCGGCTCGAGGACGCGGAGGGACGCTCCCTTTTCGTCGAGCTCGTGAACCAGGTTCAGGACGTCGCGGGTGGAGCGGCCCAGCCGATCGAGCCGCAGCACGACCAATTCGTCGCCGGCGCGCAGGAACTGCATGGTCGTTTCCAGGTCTGTTCTCCCCGATCGTGAGGCGCCCGATCCGGTCTCTTGGCGCACGATTTCGCAGCCCGCCGCCTTGAGCCGGCAGATTTGGATATCGAGATCCTGATCAGTGGTGCTGACGCGGGTATCGATTTCATAAGTCGGCTTCAGCGGGTGCTTGGAAGCGAGTTCACGCCGAGTATTATGGGCGAGGTCGAGGAAGGAGGAGCAGAGTGACGGACAATGATTCTGAGCCAGAGCGGGCGCTGAAGAGCGCTAACGAGAACGTGTACTACTGTCTCGCGACTTTGCATGGAGAGCCAGAGTCCGGAAAACTTGGCGACCTGCTCGATCGCAACCGTAACGAATGGCAGCGATGGCTGGACGCCGGCAACAACGGATCGGCGAGCGCCGCCGATCCCGACTTGGTCACTTGTCGAGCGGTCCGAGGTGAACTCACGTCGCTGCTCCGATCGCGTATGGACAATGCCAATGCCGAGCTTCCCGATTCCACCCGGCCGGCGGATTTCTCCGACACGATTTTCGAGCGGAAGCTGTTCCTGGGAGGATACAAGTTCCCAGCAGGTGCCCGTTTCGAGAGGTCCGTCTTCAAGCGAGGCATCGACGCCACCAACGCCAGCTTCGACGGCGATCTATCGCTTGTCTCGGCGAAGATAAAGGTTCGCGGGAATTTTCGAGGGGCAACGTTTAATTATGTCACGCTCGACTGCCTTGAAGTTGAAGGGCAACTGGGGTTTGCCGGCGACGTCCGCGGCGAGTTCAGTATGCGCGAATGCACGGTTTCCGGCGAGACTGTGTTCTCGCGCATGCATTTCAAGAGCGATGCGTATTTCGGGAGCGCCCGGCTCGGCTCGGTCCGCTTCATCGAACCCACATTTGTCGTGTCGGCGGATTTCGCCCATGCAGAATTCGCAGGTGACGTAGGCTTCTTCAATGCCATGTTTCATGGCGGTTCAGTCTTTATCGACGCCGTCTTCGGCGCGAGCGCCGAGTTCCGCGGAGCCGCCTTCAAGGACCGCGCGTGGTTCGATCGGACCATATGGCGTGGGGCTCGGGTCTCCTTTACAAACGTTAGGTTCGAGGCGGGTAGCCGCTTCCGGGGCGCAACATTCGTGAAGTGCGTCCCCGATTTCCGGGGCGCGGTGCTACACGAGGCAACCGAACTCGACGGCGTCACGTGGCCGGCCATCTTCAACGAGGACACGGATCAACAGGCCAACCTCTATGCTTATGAACGACTCAAGCTGGAAATGGAGCGGCTGAAGAAGCATGAGGATGAGCAGTTCTTCTTCCGCCAGGAGTTGCGGGTGCGCCGCGCGCTCATGAAGCCGTGGTCGTTCGGCTGGCTGCTCAATTCCGCGTATGAGAAGCTGAGCGGCTACGGCTCGAGCTTCATGCGCCCTCTTGTGGGCATGGGCGCACTCGCAGCCGCCGGTTTCGTCGGGCTGATGCTGCTCCCGGTCTCCACGAGCAAAATATCTCCTTCGAGCACGGCTGCGATCCCTCTTCCGTGGCGATCAGCGGCAGAATTGAGCTTGCTAAACCTGCTTTCCTTCCTGCCAATGCGAAGGGAAGCTTTAGATGCCCTCAACGACCTCCAGTTCAATTGGATCTTTCGTGCTATCAGCGCAGTCGAGGCGCTCGGTGGCGCCGTTCTGCTCTTCCTGTTGGCCATGGCACTCAAGAATCGCTTCCGAATGCGGTGAGTTCTGCGCGCCGAGCGGGTGCCCAAGCGCCAGTTGGCGGTGGAAATGATCCTAACTCGCCTCGACATGCTGGGCGTGTTCGCCGAGTTCGAGACCAAGCTGCGACGCGAACGGCAAATGGAAGGCATGGGGCGGTTCCGGCGAGGGCGAAATGACACCGCAAGCAGTCATCAAAGCGCGACGGCTCTGTCTTCGAGTGCTTTCCCCATGTGAGAATCCTAAATGTGCGGAACCAATGCCGATTCGTCAATCTGTCGCGAAAATCCCGAGTTTTTCATCAATTGAATCGCGGAGTGCACTGCGCGAAGAGCTTGCCGACCGACAGCGTTTATCCCACTGCCTGACCGTTTGCTTTTTCCGGGGGAAGTGGCTGACCAGCGCGACTACATCATTGACGGGTCTTGCCCAGAAAATCGCGGCCCTCGCGACGCTTGAAGGCGAATTTATGTTCCGATCCGGTCAAGTGTCTCATCGCTACTTTGACAAGTATCGTTTCGAAGGCAATCCTGTCCTGCTGAAGGCACTGGCCCGAGCTATGACAGACCTCCTGCCTCCGGAAACAGACATGATCGCAGGCCTTGAGTTGGGCGGCGTCCCACTTGTCACAGCAATATCGCTGGAAACCGGGCTCCCAGCGGCCTTTGTCCGAAAGGAAGACAAAACCTACGGGACATGCCACGCCATTGAAGGCCAGGACATCGCCGGGCGAAAGGTGACGTTCATCGAGGATGTCATCACCACCGGCGGCGCTGTGGCGGACGCCTATCAGCTTGCAGCTAACGAAGGTGCGGAGGTACTAGCAGTAGTATGTGCAATCTGGCGCGGACAAGGCGATCCGAGCATCCAAGACGTTCCTGAGCTACCCGTCCGTCCAGTGTTCACACGGGCCGACTTGGAACGCTGAGGCGATGAAAAGGAGGCCTCTTAATCTACAAGCGACCGATTATTGCGACAACTTGTACCGAACGGCCACTCCGTTGTACGTCTGTCGTCAAGTTGGCCACTTTCACAGCTTCGGGCCGACCGAGCCTTTTAGCAGTTCTTTGAGCCACTTGAGAGAAATCTGACGCCCTTCAAAGTGTCGGTCGCAGGTTCGATTCCGTTCAAGACCGTGATTTCCAAGGTTACCGCGGCGCTGAAGTCAGTTAGGACGCTAGATCGGCGTGATAAGGGAGGTACGAGCGCCAGGGTCTGCCAGGCGCTCGGAGAATGTATTAAAGCGCGCGGACGTTTTCTGCCTTGGATTTGCCGGTCTTGCGATCCTGACCCAAGTCGTAGCTGACGCGCTGGCCGTCGCTCAGAGCGCCACCCTGCACTGCGGAAATATGGACGAACACGTCGCTTCCACCATTCTCGGGCGTGATGAAGCCGAACCCCTTCTCGTTGTTGAAGAATTTGACTGTGCCGTTCGCCATGATTTGATCTCCAGAATTCAGCGATGAACGATGGGCCGAAACCTATAGGCGCGAGGCGGTGGCCGCAATGCCTCCGTTTGCTCTCGAGCGACACTTGAAAACAGAATGTACCTTCCGTGTTCAAAAGATCGCATAATGTATCGTCTAGAACGCTTCGCTCAACGTGCAGGCATTTCGGCCGGAAGGAAGGCGGTGCCGGAGGGTCGGTGTGTCTTTTCGACAGATTTCCAGGCATTTTGGCTTGTGTGTCCTGTTCTGCCGACCTCATTCGCATTGCCAGAGTCTCACTCGGTTTCTATCCTGGCGCATGATCCGCACCGCACTGGTGCGCCGAAGCCCGAGGAAACAAAAGGCCGATGGCATCTCAGCTGGATATGTTTGCCTCGCCGCCTGAGCCCGGCGATGACGTCGTTGTGAAGCTGCGAGAACCCTTGAAGATGCGGCGGCGGAGGCCACTCGATGACGAGAGCATGGCCCGGCTTTTGGAGGAGAGCGGCTGCTATCGCGTGCTGCGCAAACTTGTCGGCCGCCAGATCGTCGATATACCGCGGCCGGGATTTCCTCGCATCGGAGTGATCGTCGACACCGAGACGACGGGCCTCGACCACAGCAAGGACGAAATCATCGAAATCGGCGCAGTTGCGTTCACCTTTAACGACGAGGGCCATATCGGCGACGTCACCGGCGTTTACGGCGGCCTGCAGCAGCCAACTGTCCCAATCCCGCCTGAAATCACCCGCCTCACAGGAATCACCGACGAGATGGTTGCCGGGCAGATGATCGATGTCGGGTCGCTTCGAGCGCTGCTCGACCCGGCCGACCTGGTGATCGCTCACAATGCCGGCTTCGATCGTCCGTTCTGCGAGGCGTTCTCAAGCATGTTTTCCGGCAAGGCATGGGCCTGTTCCGTCAAGGAAGTCGATTGGGCGGCGCGCGGTTTCGAGGGCACGAAGCTCGGCTATCTGATCGGTCAAAGTGGCTATTTCCACGATGGCCATCGCGCCGTCGACGACTGTTTTGCTCTGCTCGAGGTGCTCGCCGGCGCCGACGGGGTGACGGAGCCAAGCGCTTTTGCGGAACTTCTCAAGACAAGTCAGCACTCGCGCGTGCGCATTTTCGCCGAGCACAGCCCCTTCGACATGAAAGATCATCTGAAGGCTCGGGGATACCGCTGGTCGGATGGCAGCGACGGCCGTCCGAAATCCTGGTGGATCGAAATCGACGAGGAGCAGCTCGCCGCGGAGCTCGCTTTCCTGAGGTCAGAGATCTACCGGTGGGAAGAGGCCGACCCACCGGTCAAAAGGCTGACGGCGTTTGATCGGTACAAGGCTTGATGGGGATGGCCTTGCCGCACAGGTCGTGGCATGCAGGTTTCGCAGGCTCGTTACCGCGATGGTGTTGCCGTCTCGAAAGTTGTGAGGAAGCAACAGCTGCAGAGGGATCACAGTCCGGCTTGCTCAAGGTGGGAACGCTATGAAATCACCGTGGAAATTCCTTGTCCAGTTGACGTCGCGGCGACCATCGGCGAAAGCGCAAGAGAGTTCGATCGGCAACGATTCCGATTCCAACGCTCTCGAGAGCGAAGTGGAGCATACGTCCGCACTTCCGCCCAGTTCGACGGTAGCTGCCAGCCCACCTGCTCACGATGAGGACGTCTCGATTGATCAAGGGTCGGTCGCATCGGATAACGCGAAAGGCGATCACGATGTCGCACAGGCGTTAAGACCGCCGATCGATGCTGAAGAGCCTCAAACGCCTGCGCGTCATGAAGCCGACCATTCGGATGCCGAAGCGAATTCGTTGGCTCCGAAAAGCGCGGCAAGCGCAAAGTCGCAAAGCAAACCGCGGATCAAGCGCCGAGAACGTGGGAAGAGAGCCAACCCCCACGTGGCTGCGCAGAGCGCCGTCGCGACAAGGCATCATCAAAGCTTGCAACCCTCGTCTTCACGTGACGTGTTCTTCCATGAAGCGGCAACACTCGACGAAGAAATCAAATTGCTGAGGACCCAACTCGCTAAAAAGCTTCATCTGCAGAACGTTCAGCTCAAGAAGATGCTTGAGCGATTCGACATTTCGTGAGCTTGGCGGCGAAACCCCTCGCCGCCACTCAATTGAATGAGTGCGAGAGCCTGCCGAGCAGGCAGGCGTCAATCGGCTCAGTGTATATTCGCCGCTGCGCCTCAGGAGAGCCCAGCGACAATACTCAAGCCCAGGTCGTCGCGAATGCCTGCTTGATAAGCGTTGATCAGCTTTGCGGCAAGCGCTTCAGCTTCTTCAGACTTGCGTGACAAAGCTCGCCTTTGCAGCTCGTCCTGGAAGGCCTTTCCGATCATCTCCAACTCGTCAGGCCCAATTGGATCGAAACTCAAGGTTTGAGCTGAATTCATCACTCCCCCTCCCTCCGCCACCCGATGCGACGGAAGACCCTTTGTGCCCCCGTGTTTCAGTCTGAATTGAAAGGGTGCAGCTTTGCTGGAGATCTATCGAAAGTGAGCCGTCCTTACGGCCGGACCATCCGTATCGGTCCACTGCAGTGCCGCAATGGCCGAGCCAAAGAGCAGAGCAGGTATAGCCACAGCGCCCATAAACCTGAGCATTTGGAGCCGACGTGTGCGCTTTCCATCCCAATCGTAAGCCATTGCTACGCCCTTGCTACTCGGAAACAGTACGCCTGGATAGAACCAGAGAACGACTTTCCGGTCGAGTCTATTTTCAAGTATTACTTTTCGCCGAAATTCATCGGCGGAATTTATATTGCACGGCCAAACGGCGTCGGTAGAAAATCATAAGTAGAGGTAGCGTTGAAGTATGACGATCGCCTTGGCTGTGACGGGCGGCGTGATCTCTAAAAGGCGGTGCCCTGCGGCATCATACTGCAATATCGTTCGCCTCGCGCCGAGCCTGCGCCAACCTGTACGGGTCGCCACGATCGTCGAAGTGGGGGATAGTGGTAAGCGCCGCCTATTTCAGGTGAGAGCTGGGGGCTTTTCACGGTCGATCGTCAGGCTCGGGGCACAAGCCAGGCATCAACGATCCGTAAAGCAGAACCCGGATGGTTGTGTTGACTCTGTGGCGCACTCAGCCGAAAACAGGCGATGACTAACGGAGGGAATTGCTGATGGCTGACGAGAGTAATGCGGGACCAGTTGCTGCGGCTGCAGCGACGGACGCAGAAGTGAAAACACCAGCGGCTAAGAAGCGGAGGTCGCCACGGCCTCAGAAGGCGGCTTCCGAACCAGCTCAATTAAAGACGCCGGCCGCTAAACGCAGGGCCTATACCGAGCAAGAGAAAAGCGAAAAACTCAAACTCATCGAGACGCAAGTCACTGAAGGCAGCACCCTCAAGGACGCTATCAAGGTCGCCGGGATTTCAGAGCAGACCTACTACCATTGGAAAGGTGCTGCGAAGCCTGTCGGGCAAAAGGACACCAAGGGCACCAAGCCCCTACCAGCCGGCGATGAGTTGGCAGATCTTGTCCAGCTCGAAGAGGAAAACCAGAGGCTCCGCAAGCTACTGGCGGAGAAGCTGCGAGCGGAAAATGCCGAACTGCGCAAGAGGCTCGGTTTGGACTAACCAGGACCGGGAATGCGCCGGACGACAGTTCCTTCGGCGTCCTCCGTGTTTCGCCAGAAGCTTATATTTGCTCCCCATTTGGCATCGCCGCGGCAAGCGTAGCCCTGTTGTTTCCCGCTCTTGCCGGGTGAAACGCCCGCCAGCTGCGAGGTTGGCGAGCAGTTGAAGCGCGCGAGGAAGGGCTGTATTGCTGCGCCAGCAGGAATGCAGCGGCGCCAATCGGCGTTGCATCTTTTACGGTTGCTTGGGATCGAAAGTAGATGAAGACGCCACAAAGGAGATTCGTTGTTGAATTCAGGTCGGGGCGACGAAAGCCAAAAGCCCAGACGAACTCCATCTGGGGAGACACGGATCTCAAGGCTTTGGCCCGCGAAGTGGAAGATGCGGCCTCGCATCTGTTCAATTCAAATGAAGCGGCTGGAACGCCTGACTCAGGCGAAACCACGCGAGCTGATCCGATCAATGCTGTCAACGAACGCGCCGACGATGTCGACGTTGCACCAGCAGCGATACCATTTGCCAACGGCGCAGAGGTCGAAATCTCGAAGCACCATGAGGCCGATCATCCGGCCGAAGCGGTTGTGCAAGTACAGGAGAGCCAACCGGCATCGCGGCGTCGAACGACGTCAGCCGGCACTCCTCGAAAGCGCGCCAAGCGCCCCCCGCACAGACGATCGCCCTCAACTCGAAGGTTGGGCACGAGGATCGAAAGGCGCAGACCGGGACTGTCGACAATCCGATCGCCCTCGACGAGCTTGCCGCCCTGGACGCAGACAACAAGCGCCTCAAGAGTTTGCTGGCTGAACAGCTTCGTGCACAGAACCTTTGGCTCAAGAAGATGCTTGAACGATTTGATGTCCGATAGCGAGGTCGCACCACTGGTCGGGGCCAAGAAACCCGCTGAGATTCGCCCGTAGACCAAAGACTATATGGAACCGGTCTTTCCGAGGGAATGTCTCTGAATGTCCGTGCCCCGATCAGATTTATCCATCCATCAGGCCATCGAAAACTTCGAGCATGGCGTCACTGATCGCCTTGCCGAGCGCGGCTGCGGTCTCTGCCAACGCTTCCTCGTTCATGTCACGAGCGGCCATCGCAAAAGCTGCGCCCTCTGCCGTCACGATTTCCTGCGCGCGCTGGATCGCCCACAGTATGAAGTCGCTACGACTGCTGATTTCCACCGTCTCCATGATTTCTCCTGATTTGTTCGAGCGGATGCCTTATAGCGGATTTGGCGGACGATGCAGTCCAGAGAGTCGTTCTTCAGAATTAGCCCGGGATAGCCGAATGACGCAGCAGTTCGATCTCTTTGTTGCAAACGAGACAGCACCTGCGAAGGTGGCTGGATCCTCGGCGATGAAGCGCCATGCTCCGAAGGTGTTGAGCGAAGCGGACATGGTTCGGCAACTTCAGGAGACGGGCCGTTACCGCATCCTGAAAAAGCCCGAGCCTCGTTGTGTGACCGCGGCGGCGCGGCCCGGATTTCCCTTGAAAGGCGTGATCCTCGATACCGAGACGACCGGCCTCAACTATCGCAAGGACGAGATCATCGAGATCGGCGCGATCGCCTTCACATTTGATGACGCCGGCGCTATCGGCGATGTCACCGGCGTCTATGGTGGACTGCAGAGGCGACCTCCTCCTCCTCCTCCTCCTCCCAAGGTCGTTCATAGGATCGGCACCACTCCTCGTGAGGCTGCTGATCGGTCCTTTTGAAAAGCCTGCCGCACCTCCTCCCGCGGCAGGCTTTTTCGTTTCCGCGCGGCCAAGTTGGTTCAAAGCGCAAGGGCGAGGTGTGGCCCATGTTCGGCGTCCGTCGCATCGAGCGATGACAGCATCACTCCCAGTAGCCGGATGCCCTTTGGGGCGGGAAAGATCGGCGACAGCAACGGCGTCACGATCTCAGCAATTTCTGCGGCACTCGCGATCGGCGTGGCCACGGTTTTGCTCCGCGTGATCTGCGTGAAATCTCCCCCACTTCACCTTCAGCGTCACCGTCTTGCCCGCGGATGCCATTCGCTTCCATGCCGCGGCAAGTTGGGCTCTTCCAGTCTGACAAGCTTTTCTCTAATAAAGCGGCGACGAAGGTGACGGGGAGGGAATATGAGAAAGTTGGTCGCAGGCAAGTTGCACGGCATCTATGTGACCGAGGCAAACCTCAACTACCACGGATCAATTACGCTGGATCCCGATCACTGCGAGGAAGCCGGCATTCTGCCGATGGAGTTTGTTGAGATTTGGAATAAGAATTCCGGCGCTCGGATCTCCACCTACGTCATCCTTGGCGAACGCGGCTCGAGGTGCTGCATCCTCAATGGCGCCGCGGCGCGCACCTGTCAGCCCGGTGACCAGATCATCATTTGCAACTCGGTCTATCTCGACGAAAGCCGGATCACCTCGTTGAAGCCGAAGGTGCTCACGTTCGATGAGAACAACGATATACGCGACCGGCTTAGCTACTCAGTCACTGTCGATTCAGACGGGAGGTACACCTTCGAAATCCTCGATCAGGCGCACACGGCATTGCCCGTTCCGCTGAAGGTGTCTGGCGCTTGATGCGTTCGGTCCGGCCCATCGCTTGAGGACTGCAAAGTCAAGGCATCCTGTCACCCCGTTCTCCGGCCAATAAGCCTGCCGCGTTTTCTCCAGTTCTTTTTGGGATGTCGAGGTCTTTAACGCAGCAACCATGCAGCACGTCGACGCGTATTCCTTCGGCATCGATCGTGGCTCCTTTACCTGGCTCGATCACTACGGCGCAGAAAACCGCGTAACCGCCAACCGTGTGGTGCTCGGCCAGCAAAAGACGCAAACAACTGGATCTCAATAGCCGTTGGGCGAGGTCTGCCTGCAGACGGCTCCAATGTTCGGCGTTCTCTTGGTCCAATTGCGAGGACAGCCGACCATGCAAGGCAATCGCTCGTTCGCATTTCAGCCGCCAGACGGTTGGAGAATCGTAGCTTTGGGCCGCTTGCGCCACTCCTCCTTCGCACCGCCCTGAGCAGGAGGGCACCCGTCGGTGCGCCACGAGGCCGGCCCCACGCTTCTTCGCGTTGCCGTCCCTTCGGTTGCTCGCGTTTCTGCCGGACGGCGCCTTGCCGTCAATGCCCTGCCCGCGCCAGCCTTCGGGGGCGGACGCCCCGGCGAAGGCCCGTGTTGGCCATGACGGCGGCGGCCGACGCCGCCCGGCCTTTCACGCCGCGTCCTTCGGGACCGAGCAACGAAAGGAGAAAATCATGGGTCTCGACATGTACGCCTGCACGCTTCGCGAACCGCCCGCCGCGCCGGTCGACAGCCGAAGAGGACACGGCGCTCCACTACTGGCGCAAGCATCCGAACCTTCACGGCTGGATGGAACGGCTCTACCGCGAGAAGGGCGGCAAGGGCGCGGATTTTAATTGCCTCAATCTCCAGTTAACCGCCGAAGATCTCGACCGGCTTGAAACGGGATCCGCGATCGCACCCTGCCGCCGACCGAAGGCTTCTTCTTCGGCGTGTCCGACGGCAGCGCAGTCGACGATGACCTCGCCTTTGTCGCCAAGGCCCGCGCCGCGCTCGCGGCCGGCTTTGCCGTCTTCTATGTGTCGTGGTGGTAGGCCCGCGGCGCCGGGACGGTCAATCCGTCCCGGTTTCCGCCCGTCGGGTGGCGCTATGGGAACTCTCTGCGGCTTCCCCCTTTCTCAGCCGGTCAGGGTAGAACGCGTTTCGACGAAGATATCGCCGTTGTTTGTGCATTCACTGATTTCCCTCCGCCGGAAGTTCGCGTCTTATGGCGCAGAACGCAGAGGCACCTCTGATAGGGACGCTGCTGGTCAAGGCGGGTGGATGCGAGGCTTGCCCGTGATAATGCAGCTTTCGCTAATATGAATTCCGCTATACAATCGCTGCGCGTAAATCGCGGGGGAGGGGATGCGCGATCGCCGGAACTATCATCGGCCGCACAAGCGATCCGTGTTCGTATCGGCGCCAGGGCTCTGGATTGCAGCGCTCGCCGTCGGTGCTGCCGGCGGCATGACCGCGAGCGACTTGCTCTCGTCCCTAACCACAGCGTCGCCAAGCTGTAACATCAAAGGCAATATCAGCACGGAAACCGGGGAACGGATATTTCATGTTCCTGGACAGAAATATTACGGGCAGACCCAAATCCGCCCGCAATTCGGCGAGCGCTGGTTTTGCTCCGAAGGTGAGGCGCGCGCGGCAGGCTGGCGCAAGTCCAAGGTTTGATTTGCCAACGCTCGGCGTCGGCCTGAAGCTCGACGAGCCCTTGCTTGTCGCGCTCTCGCAGGGCCAGAAAAAGCGAAAGCGCGCCTGTTTGGGCCAGGCGCGCTGGGCGAACGATCGACGAGGGGGACCGGCCCTTCGACCGAACCCAGATAATTTAACACCGAAGCCGGTGGCGCGAAACAGCGGCGCTGGACGGCGGTGAGCCCGCTCCTGTTCAGCAAGCCGGCTCACGACTTGCATGTGCGGCGCGCGCTTGACACGGCAGCAGGAACTTGCCACGCCAGACGCCGGCGCCCCGTGACCGCGCGGTCTTCTGAGCGTCCGCGTAGGCGCCGTCGCTGTATTTCTCCCAGTCGACGGCGTTGCCGCTCGCAACCAGCCAGTGATTGACCTCGCGACCGTCGGCGCGGAAGCACACGCCGACGAAGCGCTGATAGCAGTCGCGCGCGACAAACGCACAGCGGGTCGGACAGGAGGCGGCGAGGAACCGATCGAGCGCGAGCGCCGCTTCCCGGCCGCAGCGATAGGTGCCGCCGTCGCCATCCTTGCAGGTCTGCCAGCTTTCCGGCGCGTCCACGCCATGCAGGCGGATCCGCTCGCCACCGATTTCGATCGTGTCGCCGTCAATCACCGTGGCGCGACCGGTGATCGCCTCGGCGGCGCGTGGGGAGGAGGCAACAACAGAGACAGCGATGGTGGCGATAACGAGGGAAAGGCGAAACGTCATAGGGTAGGGTCGATCGGATCGAGAATGTCAGCCGTGTCGTTCTTGGGTGATCCGACCTTCCTGTCAATTGGCCACATCGTCATCAGCTCCGGCGGGAAGGGTTTCATCAGCTCATAGGGATCCGGCTCCACCGACAGCCAGCGTTCATAGTCTTCCTTGTGCAGGACGACCGGCATGCGGTCATGGATCGCTGCCACCATGTCGTTCGCCGGGCAGGTGATGACGCAGAAGGTGCGAATGTCCTCGTCGGTCGCGGGATCGCGCCAGGTCTCCCAGATGCCGGCGAGCGCGAACGGCTCGCCCGATTTCATCGCGATGGCGTAGGGCTGCTTGTTGCGGCCGGTGCCATGGATGTCCTTCCACTCGAAGAAGCCGTCGATCGGAATGAGGCAGCGCCGGCGGCGATAGGCGTCCTTGAACATGCCGCTGGTTGAGATGCCTTCGCACCTGGCATTGATCGGCGGCGGCCGGCCGGGCCTCTGTTCCTTGATCCACCGCAGAATGAGGCCCCATCTTGCACTGACGAAGGTCGGCCCGAAGACATCCGGATCGCGGATCACGTCGCGAATGATGATCGGGTAAAATTGCGTCGGCGCGCCGTTGTAGCGCGGGAACTGATTTGCAAGGGCTTCCGCGTCGGCTTCGCGCCGCGCGAAGGAGAAGTCGCGAAACAATCCTTCCAGAGTGGTCTTGATGTAGACGCGTCCGCACATCGGCCTTCCTCCTCCGCGGCAAAGCTATCGCCAGCGCCTCCGTCGTCAACCGCTGGTCTTTCCGAATCGCGCGCTTCAAACGCGGCATCCCAGTTCGCATGGCACGAGGCGCCGACGTGCCTCAGATGCTCGAAACGGTACCGCCCGAGCAATTGGGACGATATCAGCCTCGCCATCCGCTCGCGTACTTCGCAAGCCTTTTGCCGGTCGCTGTCGCAGGCGCCACGCCGCAGCCCGATCGGAATCGCGTAGAGTGTTTGCGCGATGAAGGGCGCGATTGCCGGATAACGCAGCACCTGGTCGCCATCAAAGACGGCATAGGGCGCGAAGGACTCGGCGATCTTCGCGGCGAGTTCCGGCACGCCGCGGACCTCGACCGGGCGGCGAAATTGGTCAAGGCCGGCGAAGGCGCGCTTCTGATGCGGTTTCAGGACGGCCAGATCAACGGCGATCGCAATGGTGATCTCGTCTTCAAGCGTTTGCATGACGCATATTCCATTCCGGCCGATGCTCGAAGCAGAACCAATTCGGCTCGGCCTTGCCGACCGCGAAGCCAAAGCCGCCCCACTTCTTGCAGCCAGGATGCTCGCAGTAGTGCACGTACAGCGTCGTCTCGTGCCTGGTAGCGCCTTGCGCGTCGCTCATTTCGGCACCTCGTCCCTGCGTTCCGGGCAGGGTGCCCAACCGCGCGTAAAGCCAATGCTCATCGCGATCTCAGCCAGCGCCAGTTGCTCGCGCAGATATTTGCAGTCGAGCAACAGTGTGGCGATCGCTGCGCGCGGATCTTTATCATGCCAGGCGAGGGCGGCCTCGACCTCCCATTCGAGGTCGGAGCGGTCCGCCTGTCCTTCTGGGGCGGTCATTGCAATTTCAGGCTCAGCTGAATGCCACGATTTGGCATTCTCAAAGGTTTGCCAACATCGATGCGCCCAAAAACCTCTCTGCGCCGCTCTGCCTCGCGCTCCCTTTTTGCGCGCAATGCCGTCACGACCGAGTGAGCGCGCTCAATCACTTCTTCTGCATGGGCCATGAGAGCCTCCATCAAATGTTCTCATTTTGTTCTCATTGCTGAGTGCCGTCAAGGGCTCAGCTCAGGGGATTGGTGCGGCAGTATTCGTGCCGGTGACATCGCTCGCAATCGCGCGGTGCGATCGGCTCACTCGGTCCGGTCCAATAGGATTTTCAATGATCTGATGACATCGGCCGCGTCGACGAGGGCATCCCTGACCTCTTCCGCCGAAAGGTCGCGAGCGCGCTCCGACGCTATCCGGAGGTCGATCAGGACGTCCCGTGCACGATGGGGGTCTGCGATGCCGGTCTGCTCGCGCATGTCGCGGATGGTGTCTATCGAGCGCTCAAAGAGCCTGCTTATCTCATGGTGTGTCAGCTGGTCGGCCTCGTTTGCCGCCCTAATCAGCTCTGCGATGAAATCGGTCGTTAGGCTCATCGGGCGTGTGCTGCAGGCTGCTCGTTGACCGGTGGCATATTCTCACTGCTGCCAGCATTCGGCAATCATGCCGAGCCTCACCGCGAACCCCGCCCGAACAATAGCCGGCAACTTCAGCCTCAAGCCCAGCCGATGTGCTCGCGCTTCGCCAGATTCAGGAAAGGCCCGAACTTGCGAACAGCAGGCTGGCTTCAGCGGGCGATGAGACGGGATTCTTTCGGAGCCCGGTCGCGCGCGAGTTCAGAGCGCTGTCGGGCATAGTTCGGAGCTGTCATCGGGTAGTCGGCCGGGAGCGTCCAATTTTCGCGATACTGCTCCGGGGTGAGAGCGCACTTCGCCATCGCCGCCTCAGCGAGTCGAATTTCTTGCCGTCCTCCAGGCAGATGATGAAGTCCTGTTCCTCATTGGCGGGCTCGGCTTTCGCTGGTCGAGAAGGCGTGTCGAGCGAGCCGCAGGTTGCTGGATAAGGTGCCGCAGATCGGCTCGGGACTGGAGGCCTCGGACGGCTTCTCCTCAATGCCCGCCAGAGGCAAGGATTCCTTGTCGCGGTCGAGAACCTGTTTTCGTCCTTCCCGGCATTTCGGATTCCGTGTCAGTCGCTTGATGCGTCACAGGCGCAAACGGCCCCACGGCCCCTTCCGTCGATGCGAAAACACGAGGCGCGGAGACACCGTTCTCCGTGCTGGCCCCCGAATTCATTCCCAGTGACGCCCCTTATTCGAACCGCCGCCGTCGATCCGGTCAACCCACGCCTGACCCTTCGGGCAAGCCTGCGGCGGGTCTCCCCATAATCGCTCACGCGATCACGGCGCTTTGCGCCGCCCTGCGGGTGGGTGATCCCCCTCCCGCCGCAGGCACAGGCGTGGGTCAAGCGCCGGGCTTTCACCCCGTCGTGACCAGCTCGCCGTCTGGCGCTTGGTCATGGGGCGTTCACGGGAATGATCCCGATCAGCAAAGGAGAACTGCAATGTCCGCAACCATCGCTCGCCTCACCCAGACCGAAAAGGGCTTCGTCGGTACCCTCGCTACCCTCGCCATCCGTTGCCCGATCACCATCGTCGAGAACGCCAAGAAGGACGACAACAGCCAGGAGCCCGACTACCGCGTCCTCGCCAACCGCAACGGCTTCGAACTCGGCGCAGCCTGGGTCCGCACCTCCCAACGCACCGGCGCCGAATACATCTCCGTCTCGCTGCGCGCCCCCGAATTCGGCACCCTCTACGCCAACATCGCACCGGCTCCGGGCGGCAAGGAAGGCGAGTACGTCATGATCTGGAACCCGCCAGCACACTGACCGGCCCAGGTCGGATAACCTCGCTCCCCAAGGGGGCGGGGCTTTCTGCGCCCAGGCGCCTCGCACCAGCCAAGGAGTGACCGCCATGCCCGTCAACACACCACTAAACGTTGAAAATCATGGCAGAAATCCCTATATTCGGCCTCGAAAGAGAGGCGCAATGCTCGACAACGTTCCCGATTTCATCGCCACTCGCGAACATGCTGACGCCGTGTTCGAAGAATTCTTCAAGACCGGGGATCTCGATATCTTCTCGCGCCATCGCGCGGCGATGATCGACGACGTCCATCGCGGCAGCCTCGCGATCATGCGCGGCTCAGGCAACGAGCTCGGCCCGTTCGAGGAGTTCATCTCCGCGCTCGAGGAGCACGGGATCATCACCATGGACGAGGCTTTCGCCCTCGGTGATCGCTACATCGCCTACAAACGCTCACAAGCGGCCTAACGGCCGCTTTTCTTTTTCCTTGCATCTTTTCTATTCGCCTCGCGTCAAGGTTGACCGCGGGGCCTAATGCGATTCAAATCGCGACCGACTAGTCAAATGACCTTGTTCGGTGACCATGGCTCAAGATCCCTATTGCTATCCCGGCACTTCGGTTCTCATCAATAAATTTGGCGTCCACGACCAGGAGGAGCTTAACCTTCGCGAACAGGTCACGACCAACAAAGCACTTCGCGATCTCGAGCGAAATCCCGTGAAGGGGAATTTCGACCGGGATCACCTGATGGAGATCCATCGTCGGATCTTCCAAGACGTGTATCCCTTCGCGGGCCAACAGCGCATCTACAATATGTCGAAGCCGGAACCGGTGCTTGGAGGCGCATCCGTCAAATACGGCGATCACAAGTTCATGCGGGAGCTCCTCGATCACGACACGAAAGAGCTTGGCCGGTTCAGATGGGACGACAGCAACAAGGCCCAGTCCGCCGCCCAGTTCACGAAACTCATCAGCAATATCTGGCAGGCCCACGCCTTTCGCGAGGGCAACACCAGGGCAATCGGCGTCTTCATGCACCAGTTCGCCACGGAACGCGGCTTCGGGCTCGACCGGGAAACCATGTGGCCTGCGGCCAGCGAAACCCGCGACTTCCTCGCGAAAGCGACCGTCGGCGACGGAAAGGACTTCGCTAAACGAATCCTGCATGCTCATCAGATCGCCAAGGACCGCAACCACCCCGAACTCGGTCGCGTCACCAGCATGACGGCGCAGATGCTCAGGATGATGGGAAAGCCCGAGATCCAATTCCCGCAGAAGGGCGACGAGGTGAAGGGCCGGATCCTGACCGTCAGCGACGACACCGCTCTCGTTGCCAACGCTCGCGGTGTCCACGCTGTCGACGTCAAGAACTTCGCCGAGGCGCCGCAGACGAATGACCGCGTCAACGTCGTGATCGCGCATGAAATCACCTCGAAATCACGATTTGAAAGAGGCACCGAGAAGCCGGTGACAGATAAAGGCCGGACAGAGGACAAGAGCGCTCCCGATCCCAAAGATCGAAGCGCGACCGACAAGCCGGAGAGGACGATCAAGCTCGCTCCCCCTCAATCCCCGAGCAAATATCGATCACGCTGATCTTCGCTCGGCACTAAAAAATCAGGACGGACCCAGACACTCAGACGACCAAATAATCTGAAATTAGAGCTTCGAGGTGACCACCCATGGTTTTTTGGATAGCGTGTGTGGCCGGATTGGCGATCGCTTATCTCTTCGGCTCCACGCCAACGGGCTATCATGAGCCCGGCCTACCGCGAAGCCGTCCTCGCAGGTTTACGAACTTAACAAACTTGACGAACTGTCGCATCCTGCCTAAATTGTAACGCAGGAGGCTGAAGACCATGCCCACTACGAAAACTCTAGCCAACGAGCCCCGAAACGACTCTTCCAACATTGCGCTCTCGATGAAGCTGCCACGGAAAGCCGATTTCGAGAAGGCGCTGATCAGACAATACGCCAAGGCGGTTAAGCTGAGCCGAAAGGCCGGCCATCAGGTCAGTTTCCGCGTCGTCGTGGATCCGCTGGCTGGAGCGCAGACGATTTCAGTCGTTGAAGAAGAGCCGTTGTCCCATCAGGATGCGTTTCCGGTAGAAGAGGTGCCAGAGCCGGATGACGAACTCCAGGCAGCGTTGGCTGCCGCACGGGAGCGTGGCCGGCGTCGCGTGGCGGAGATTCTCGCGGAGGACGATATGCTGAGCGCGGAAGCGTTCGCGGAGCTGCTCGGCGTTTCGCGTGTCACCGTCAACACAAAGCGCCAGAACGGCCAGGTTCTCGGTCTCGACGGCGCTAAGCGGGGCTTCCGTTTTCCGTCATGGCAACTCGATCGGGACGGTCGACCCTATGCTGCGCTTCCGAAGCTGCACGAGGTCCTGGGCGGTGCATGGGCGGTTTACCGCTTCCTTGTCACGCCGCACGGCGCTTTGGACGGCCGGACGGGCCTCGACGCTTTGAAACGCGGTCAGGACGAAGAAGTGGTTGCAGCGGCCGAGGGTGTCGCCCGCGGTGATTTTCGCTGAATGGCCGCAATCAAGCCGCCCCCGGGTTTCGAGAATTCCCCGCTCGATATCGAGACCGTTCGTGCCGGTCGTCGATTTGGGCGAATCTATGCGAGCGCCTTTCCCGATCCATTAGGATATGGAAAGACGCCGAGCCGGTTCAGTGATCCCCGCCGGCGTGACCCGGCAAGGCGGTTTGGCGTTGTCTATTTGGGCGACACACTCAAGGTCTGCTTCCTGGAGGCGGTCCTGCGTGATCGGCGCGATGGCCTCGTGGGCGATCTCCCGATCGGTGAGAAGGAGATCTATGCGCGGCGCTACGCAGAGATTGAGACGATTGCGGATCTCCGCCTTGTTGAATCTCCGCGAGGACCACGCCATCAGGATGGGAGTGCCGACAGATGTCGCGAAATCCTCGCGCCAAACCCTCGCGCGGACGTGGTCGCTTGCTTTCCATCGGCACCGATCCGTGCCGGACGGCATCATCTATCCATCCCGCCTGAATGGGCATACGAATCTCGCGATCTTCGACCGCGCCATCTCGAAATTGTCGGCTGTACGCGTCGTGCCCCTGATTGGAGCACCGGGCCTTGCCACCATCATCAACGATCTTCGTGTGAGCCTCGTCGACATCACCTAGGCCGTACACTGGAGCGATAGCCGCATTGAGGTGAGTTGGATCATGGCGGGACGTTGACAGATCATCAGGCAAGTCGCCGCTGCTATGCTGGAACGTATTTCAACCTGATCACGTCCTCGCCGATACGGTCGCTGGCCACGAGGCGCAGCGGCGGCCGCGGACCTGCGAAGAACGGCTTGCCGCGACCAAGCACGACGGGATGGAGGTACAGTCGATACTCATCGACAAGACCAAGGTCGGTCAGACTTCGCGCTAGCTCAGGTCCGGCAACTTCAATCTCCCCATTAAGTTGAGCTTTCAGCCCGCGTATCGCCGCCTCAATGTCGTCCTCAACGAGAGTGGCGTTCGGGCCGACGGACTTCAACGAGCGCGACACGACCCACTTCGGCTGGCTCCGCCACGCCGCCGCATAGTCGCGTTCTGCCTCGTCCCACTCGGAATGATCTTCGTCCCAATACCGCATCACCTCGTACATGCGGCGACCGTACACGCTGCCGGTTAGGCCGCGCACATCGTCGATGAAATGACGAAAGAGCGCGGGATCGGGCGCAAATTCCATGTGGTCGACATACCCATCCAGGGACTGGTTCAAGGCGTAGACGAGCTTCGCCATGCTGCAGGGTCTCCTCCCCAGGTTCATCGGAAAGGCTTGAGGCGACGCTACTGAGAAATGAGGTTAGTTACAATCGGGCCACCGCTTTGTCGGTGTGGCCAATAACCGTCGCTACCGTGAATCCGTGTCCGAATAATGCACAGGGGGCCGTCTTGAGGCGTCGTCGCAACCTGCGGCCCGACGCGACCACGCTCGAATCTCGTTCACGCCCACTCGTGCGACAGCGTGACGGTGATCGTCCTGGCGGCCGATGGCAATTTGCCGATTGATGTAGTGGCAGGCGACCTCTGGCGTCGAATCCCGCGTTTCCGTCGGCGTTCTCCAAAGCGGCCCTGCGCAATCCTATCGCTGCGCACTCTACCGCTGGCCCGTCCAAGCGCAACCCAAAGGGTTCTCTTCTCCGCTTCGCTCCATTGCGACCGCTTCGCGGTGCTGCTTGGCCGTTCCAGCGGTCCTCGAGCTACGCGATTGCGCAAAACCACTTTGGAGGGATCTACCCTATGAAAACGCTCGTAAGCTTCTGCCAGAAAACCGGTCGCCGTCTTCGCCTCTACATTAATCGGCAAATTGCCAAGCTAACCCGGAAGGGCCAGCTCAAAATCACCGTCGGGCTGTCACTCCCGTTCATCGCGAAACTGGAGGTCAGCTACCAGGTCGAGTTCGATCGCAAGGCCGACAACGACAACAAGCCGCGATGACAGACGAGGCCTCGCCCTGCACCCGTCTCGATGGCTGACCGCTGCGGCGCAGGCAATCGTGGCTGCGCATCGCAGTTGGTCAAAGAATTCATGCACATCGGCTACACGCTGCTGCCGGACACCTCCTCAGCAACCATCTCGCAATACGCTCACGCCTGCGCAACGAGACCGGACTGGCAGCGCGATTGCCTTGCCGATCCCGCCGCTGTCCTGGCGCGTATCGGCCCCACGCCGGAGGACTGATCTCGCGACCATCGCCGCCCGGGGCTCCTGCTCAGACCGAACAGGGGCCCTTTTTGTTGGTCGCTGCGGCTCGCATGCCGGCCTGCCGGCCGGAAGCGGTGTCGTCGCCTTCGGCGCCGACGGGCATTTCCGTCTCGACTTTGCTATTGTGCCATCCGGCCAAACGCGAGCGTCAAGGACATCGCGGTCCCCCCAATTTTCAGGCGCCTGCCCTCGCTTTGCTCGGGCCGCTTCGCGCCGGCACCAGAAAATCGGCTCCCCCGCTCGCCGGCTCCGCCGGTCGCTTCGCGATCCTTGACCCTCGCTATCCGGATGCCGGGACCTCTCCGTTCTCGACGAGGAGAACGGATCAAACGAAGAGGTTCACCATGTCCACTCAGATCATTTCCACCAACGACATCATCCGCGTTGAATTCTGCGGCCAGTTCTACGCCGAAGACGAGCTGCGCGAGGCCATCTGGCTCACCAACATCGAGCTGCGCAACGGCCTTCCGAAGCGCGAGCGTGTCGCAGCTCAGCAGCAGATCGCTGGAATGACGATCGCTCTTGAGGCCCTGGTTTCAGCCGAGGGAGAGAGGCGGTGACGCCCTCTCTCTTTTCCATTCTTATCTTCGACGACCGCCGTTACCTCGCCTCGCCGCCCGGCCCTCCATGCGGCCGTCAAGGCACTGCTGCGCTCGCTTCGCGGCCTTGACGGCCTCGCCGCCGTGCCGTCCGATCCCAACTAGCCGGCCTGCCGGCCGGATACGGACACGCCCGCTGGTCGCGGGCGTGGTTCTCCTCTCTCTATGACGTCCCAGTTTACTGGCTCCTCCTCCCGCCTCAAGGACATCGCGGTTCCCCCAATTTTCAGGCGCCTGCCCTCGCTCCGCTCGGGCCGCTTCGCGCCGGCGCCAGAAAATCGGCTCCCCCGCTCGCCGGCTCCGCCGGTCGCTGCGCGATCCTTGACCCGCTCGTCGGTTCTGCGTCGACTGCTCCTGTCATAGAACGGAAGGAGCTCATCATGACAAACGAAGTCATCGTAAACGACGGAGGCAGCCGCGCTAGGTTTCAAGTGACGGTCATCGATCTCGCAGAGGGGCATCTTCACTTTGAAGTCGAGGCAAGGGGCGAGGAGGAAGCTTATGACGAAGCCTCGATTGCGGCAGCAGAGCGCGGCTGCCAACATGTGTCGGAGATCATTGTTGGTAGCTTGGAATGACCGATAGGGCGTCGAGGGAGAGCGGCGGTGACGCCCTCTCTCTCTCCCTTTTTTCTTGACGGTCGCGTTTCTGGGTCACCCTACCCGCATCGAGCGGGCAGAGCGACCTCCACAGTGCCCTACTGAAACGTTCTCTTCTCTTTATGTCTTCCCATTCTACTGGCCCCGCCTCCCGCCTCAAGGACATCGCGGTCCCCCCAATTTTCAGACGCCTGCCCTCGCCTTGCTCGGGCCGCTTCGCGCCGGCGTCAGAAAATCGGCTCCCCCGCTCGCCGGCTCCGCCGGTCGCTTCGCGATCCTTGACCCGCTCGTCGGTTCTGCGTCGCCGCCTTCCGTCATAGAACGGAAGGAGCTCAACATGACTACGGTATTTGGTGGCTGCATCGAGCCTGAAGGTTACGAACTGAGCGACGACATGATCGTCACCGAATGCCCTCTCTGCGGCGGCGAGGCGCATCAGCGCTTCTGGGAAACCTGCGAAGCCGGTTCCATCAATCTCAACCAGACGATCATCTGCACCGTCTGCGGAGCGGCTGACGGCGATCTTGACGACAGCTACTTCGAGGTCGACGAGGCAGCCAGGGCGTTGGAGGAAGAACAGCTCCTCGCCGAATTCGGCTAAGGCTCGCACTGGAGCGGGAGGGCTTTGTCCCTCTCGCTCCGTTAATTTTGCCCCTGCTGACCGCTCGCAGGTATCGAACCTGCTCGCGTTCTTGAGGGGAGGGACTTGCTGCCTCTCCCCTCAAGCACCCCTCTCCCTGCGGTGCGGGTTAACACCCGCCCGGCCTTTTGGGCCGTTAGACGGACGCTGCCGCGACTTCCCCAAACAATATGGAGAGCGATCCACCATTCCGCTCCGCCCTCATCCTTCGGGCTACACTTCAGGTGGCTCTTGCTCTCCTGCGGTGCGTTCGCCGTCCCATCCTTCGCGCTTCCAGGCGTCCTTTCCCATACGGTCAGGACACCTGGAAGCGCACACGAGGACGGCTCACTTCGGAATTTCCAGTAGTTCGGCAAGGCCGCTCGTGCGTTCACCCGCGCCCCGGATCACAGGCTGCGCCCATGTGATCGCTATTGCTTCGTCTGCCGACTCGCAACAGCATGGGGGCTTGGGGCACGATCGACCAAGCCGATGGCCGATGGCCGATGGCCGATGGCAGGATAGGCTATCGGTATACCGCTAGCCGTTGCCGCCCGAGGGGCGGTGCTCGCTGCGCGAGTGGGGTCAAGTCGGAGCCGGATTTGCCGCTATTTCGGCCGCAGCCGGCCGGAGAAGGGCGAGGGCGGGTTGGCCGGTGGTGGGATGTCCGAACCATTCTGCTGCCGTGCGAGGCTTTATTTCTGCCTCGCCCGCGGCGCCAATAGGCGCCCTGGGGAATGGGCGAATCGGTGAAGCAGTGACTGCGCGAAGAAGGGAATGCGTTGTTGAGTGATCCTGCGACTACGTGAGCAGGAGATTCAGTGGATGGGCGATCCGGTGGTTGCAGGATTGCGCGTTTAGGTTATTTTGCGCCCAGGCGATTCGCGCATTCATATGCGTAATCGCGCAATCGCGAATTGAGTGATTGCGCGACTGGGTGTTCTTGAGATTGACCGGCTCTCTCGGCCGAGCTCACCTTTTCAGACCAAGGGAGTCCCTATGGCCTCGAAGCCGCTTTCCCTCGCAATTTCCACATTCAAGGGTGGTGCAGGAAAATCGACGCTCAACGTCAATCTGGCAGCAGAGTTCGCTCAACAAGGGCTGCGGACACTTCTTATCGATTGCGACGAGCAGGAATCTTCCACTCGTTGGTACAACGTCTCAAAGGAGAGGCGGCTGATCCCTACGGACGGTTCGCTTGTCCATGTGCGAATCACGCCTGATGAGGACTTCCAGAAAACACTGGCAAAAGCGCCCGCTACCGACATTCGCGTCTATGACGTCGGCGGCTACGTCCACCAGCGGGCGGTTGAGGTCTATCAGGAGTGCGACGCTGTCCTGATCCCTGTCATTCCGGAGCCGACGGCAGCAACATCCGCGATTAAAGTTGCGGCGATCCTGAAAGAAATAGGCAAAAGGCGTGGAACGCCCCCGATTCCCTTTGCAGCCATTTGGAACTATATCGACATGATCGCGCTTAAGCACAACCGATCTCTGCCTGAGGTGCATGCCATCCTTAGCGCCGGCCAGGTTCCGATCGTGGAAACCGTCGTCAAGAAGAGCAATCACTTCAGCGATGTTGGTGCTGGCTACGGCTCCCTCTATTCGAAATTGGCGACCATCGAGAACAACCCCTCGCTAAAGCCTTCTGCCAAAAAGAGGGCAGCGGAAAGCGTCCTTGATGCGATCGATTCCGTGAAAAAGATCAACAACGAGTTCATCAATCTTCTGCAAGGTGAGGCGGCGTAATCGATGGCGAAAGAACGAATACCTGTGGCGGGCAACATTCTTGCTATAGCGCGATCGAAGGCGGAGCAGGCCGAGCAAGTTGCCGACGTGGCGACCTCCTACATGCCGACAAATATCGATCTGGACAAGCTGATGCCTTTTCAGGCCGCAGATCGGCAGGCCAACAGCGAGCCAGACACCGCTGAACCACAAGCGGCTGTTGTCGGATCGGAAGATCCATCTGCTGCCAAGCCTACAAGAAAAGCTGGCCCCGTGGGGAAGGCGAAGGCAAAGGCAAAGGGCAAAGCCGACTCAAAGCCCGCTCGCGAAAGGAAGCGGATCTCTCTTTATCTCGAGGACGATGTGCTCACGCGCATTTTCCAGGTGTCCCTTCAACATCGTGAGCAGATGTCGTCGGCAACCCACCGGCTCATCATCGAGGCGCTCGAGGCGAGGGGACTCTAAGTAGATGCGGGACCCCGCTGTCATGTTCCGTTTGCCGGGGCACGTGCTGGCTAACCTCGATGCCCTTGCCAAGCGGCTTGATATCTCCGTGAACCTGGTTGCGAAACTGATCGTGGTCAGAGAGATCATGCACATTCCCGCGATGTTGGAAGTGCACGACAAGCAACTGGCGAACATGCACCAGTTCTTGCGGGAGATGGCTTTTCGCAACGAGGAATTCCTCGAGGAAGACGGAGACCGGCGCACCGAAGCAGCGGAGGCAATCATGACGAAGCTGGACGAGGTCATGCGGGCCTTGGACTCTATTCGCGACGCAGCATTTGTGAGACCATCGACTTATATCGAGGACCTGATCAAGCAACACGATGAACGACCTGTCCAAGAGTCGCTCGGGGTCTAGGCCGGTAGGGCGGCGACTACCGACATATTTTGAACTGATCAAAGATGAGCAACGTCGCCGCGGTGGTGGGGGCGGGGGAGGGGGCGGCAAATCGCTAGCCAATTCCCCTCCGAGAACCGCCAGCGCCGGCGCCAGTAGCACAGCAACCGCTCTCAGTAGGGCCGCCGGCAATAACGCTGTCGTCGTGAAGGTACTTTCCTACGGAGCCGGCTCCGGTTCGGCACGTAACGTTCTCGCCTATCAAAGCAAAGAAGAAAAAGCCCGTGACCAGGATGGTCGCGAGGTGTCCGATTTGAACGCCGCCGTAAGGGAATGGGAGCGCGAGTTCGCCAACCGGAAGGGCAGCAAGGATATTGTCCGCTTCAGCTACGAGCTGGAGAACGCAGATCGCGAGAAAGTGGCTCGCGCCTTGGACGCACTCGCGGCCGATGGATTCCGCAATGCCGGCGACACCGATCGCACCTATGCCTTCAGTGTCAGCGCCGGGATAAAGGGCCAGACCCGTCTCCAGCTTGCTTTGGTCATCGCCCATGAGAAGACCCACCGCGGCGATCGTACCAGCCGAGACAGGATCCGCGCAGAGCTCGACGACATTCGTGCGATCGATGCGCGGCTGGATCGAGCGCTCCGAGGGGAGGGGATCAACCCAGTTTCCAGATATCCGGTCGATTTCGCCTCAGGTCCGAAAGGCCTCACCGCGACCCTGCACGCGATGCAGCGCGACGGCGCCGAAGTGACCTTGTCGACGAAAACCTACATCAAGCAGCGGCCTGGCAAGAGCGGCATATATGAACGCGGCGACGAGCGGCGGACGATCACCACGACAAATCACAAGGAGATCACCGCGAAGGGCAAGACAGTCGCAGCACTGATGCAGACCCGCCAGCCTCGGGATTTCATGCATCTCCTGCTGTCAGGGCCGGCAAATGTGGATCGCGATCAGTTCGTCCTGGCCGGGCGCGACTTTCTAAAAGAGCAGTTCGCTGGGCACCGTTATGCCTACGCCGTCCATAACCGCAACGACATGGAGAAGCATCCCCATCTCCACGTCATCGTTTCACTGCGCAATGCCAGCGGCAAAATGCTCAATCCGAACATTCGGGATTTTACGGAATGGCGGGTTCGCTTTGCCGACAAGGCCCGGGAACGAGGAATTGCCATCGATCGTCAAAAGCGCGTCGAGAGGGCAGGGCCGCCTCCAGTCAAGCGATGGGAATGGGAAATGTTTCGCAGGATGGGTGCGACCGCGCCCAGTAATGTGATCGACAAGGTTCTGTCGAAGGTCCACGACAAACCCACGGCTCCAAAGCTGGAAGTTGCACGAGAAAAATTCCAACAGACTAAAAGTTCTATAAACTGTGTTATTGATATGCTGGAAGGCATAGCAAAGGACAAATCCGCGCCAAGCACAGCGCGCGAACTGAGCCAGGATCTGTCCGTCGGGCTTCGACGGGAGTACGACCGGCTCGAAATCGCAATTCGTGAGGGCAGGGACCCTACCTTAGAGAAAGGTCAAGAACACATGCTGCGATCCACTCCGATCAGTTCAGCCCAGGCGGCCGCCGCCAAAGAGACCCTGGCCAAAACCGCCATCAGTGTGGCGTCCAAGATTGCCAATCCAGCTGATCGCGTGATCTTCGAGCAGGCGACAAGGGTCATTGGCAAGGTCGTCGGGCTGCAGCTCGACTCGAGAGTAGCCAAGGAGAAGGATCGCGGGCAGGGGGCCCCGGACAACCGGAAATCAACGGCGCTCGAGACGAAGTCCGCGGCTGGCCGTGATCATGTTGCGGAGCAGGGCAGCATCACGAAAACCTCCAACAACCGCGCGATCGACGCCGCCCGCATTGCCGCATCGAATGCGCGCGATACCCGCGAGAACGATCGTGAAGAGCGCGGCCGTGACAAGCAGAAGGAGCGCGATCGCGAAATCACAAAAACGGTCAAACTACGTCCGCCGCTGGCAAAGGACCGCGATCGCAGCCGCTAAGGCGAGGGCAGCCCTTTCCCCGTTGGGCGACCAGGGAAGGTCGGTGCGGATTCCGGCTTCGACACCGCGTCCCGTGCCTCGACGGCGGCCGAGATCGCTTGGACGACGCCGACGACCATCAGCAAGAAGGTCAGCGCATACATGCATAGATGTAGCGGATTGAGATTATCGGCGTTCAGGCGCGAGATCATCGCGAATTTCGGCTCGCATTATTTGAGATTCCGTGACGGCGCCGGCTCAGAATAGTTGAGACTGAGCGCAAATTGGTTGCGACGAGCTCACATCGCCGAATCGTCGGCGGTCTTCCCGGTTAACGTCGGCATCTCCCAGTCGAAGAATCTTTTATCGGCCACGGTCTCGAATATGAGGCTGCGTATGGCCGAGAGGTCGTCTTGGGCCAGGTCGGATCGCGGCACTATGGCGAGCACAGCGTCATGGATCACGGATGCGGCCCGATCTGTCGATGCCGCGCACACCACAAGTTCGTTGGCATCCTCTAAGTCCTGCAAGCTGCGCGCTATTGCTCGTAGAAGTGCTTCATCCTTCACGTCGAACCCGCCTTAATTGGAACGCTTCGTTGTCTTCGGGACGATACTCGGCGCTGCCATACCTTGTCCTCCTTTCGGGTTCTTACCCGCCTTCGCGCACTTCTATATGGGAGCGCGCTAAAAACCCATCGAAGGTCTTTGGCAGCGGTGAAAGCTTGCCTTCCAGATCTCCGTAGTCAGAGCATTCGTCATACGTCTGACGTAGGTTCTCCAGCGCCTTCTGAACTGCGGCCGCCCAATCAGACCCGCGATGCAACTGGTCGTCCGGTAGGCACGCAAGACGCGCTTCGAGAGTCGCCATCGCCTCCGTCAACGTTTTGCCCGTCACGATTGGCATCCAGTCCGCACCGAGCACATAGTCCATCGCGGGCATCATATCGAGATCACCTGCACTGGACAGGTCACGCACCACGTCCACGGCGTTCTCATAAGGTCCAAGTGCCGCCCACACACCCTTGCAGTAGCGGTCATCCCATGCCTGGAAAGCGAACCCCTCATTCGCGACGAGCGCGTTGATGTGGGCGAAAGGTTCTTTGATCGTATGGCCCATTGTTTGCTATTTCCGCCTCAGTTGGAATTCAGTACATCTGCCTCGATTACCGCCAGCTCTGCCCGCAGATCATCACCGTGATTATAGAGGGTGGACTTGCTGACCCCGACAAGCGGTGCGATCTGCTCGAATGACAGCCCATCACGCATGTGTCCGATGATCTCGGCGCAGTTTTCCAGCGTCATTGGTGATCGTAGTCCCCGAACCTTGCCCCATTCGACTGCTGCTGCCAATCCAGCTTTCGTGCCTTAGTTGGAATCGCAACCGACGCCGAACGCGCCCGTCGCTTCGTCGAGAAAAGTCGGATCAAAAGCTTCCGCCCGAAGCGCCCTCCGGCCGGCGTCTGTGATTTCGATAATCGGCGTGAAGAAGAAAGGAGTTCCGTCGATGTCGATCGGCTCCTCCTCCAGGATGAGGACTAATCCGAGCCAGGTGAGCGCATCCCAGACCCGCTTCCCCGGTATGATCTCACCCAGCGGGCCGCTGCTCGTCTTGGGTGGGAGGTCGTCAGCGCAGACGCGCACACGGACGCGCTCGCAAGCAGGCGCAGGGCGATGATCTCTGCCTCTGTCAACGGCCGTTTCCGCATTGCGTTACCCCTCTTTCCGCGCCTCCGCTGGAACCTCGGATTCACGATACGCGACCTCCGCCTCAACTTCCTTTTGAAGGTCGCCGTGCTGATCCTTGCCTATGCCTGTGTCTGCCATAATTCACCTTTCTCGGTGTGTGCCTTAATGATGATCTCAAGCCGCCACACATAGATACCGCGCTGTCCCTTGCTGTTTTCGCCATGCCGTTTGAGCGCCTTTGGCTTCAACGTGTAGAAGTCAAATCCAGCCAGTTTTCAACCCTGAGATCACGGACGCGTGTGAACTCGCCACTGTTGGCCGTTACCAGCACCGCTCCAAGCACATAGGCATGAGCGGCGATGAACAGGTCATTCGGGCCGATGGACTTGCCAGCGGCCTCCAGTTCAGCCCGTATGCCGCCATATTCGGCATCAGCAGGCACATCGAGCGCAAGCACTTGCACACTTCCAAGAATGGCCTCGATCTGCGCCAGCAGCTTCGGTGATCCCTTCTTGGCGCATCCATAACGCAACTCTGCCGCCGTAATGATGCTGACGCAGATTGCATCCGGTCCTACCTCGGCGATGCGTTTAGCGACAGCGCCCTGCGGGTTTCGCGCAAGCTCGGACACGATGTTGGTGTCCAGCATGTAGAGCCTGCTCACAGGTCGATTTCCTTCACCGGCAGCAGGGTTTCGTCAACATCGGGGAACTGATCTTCCGGCCCGAGCGCCTCCAAACCGGCCAGCACTTCCAGCAGGTTCTTGCGGCGCACCGGCTCTATAATCAGCCGATCTCCGTCCCGATGGATCATCACCCGGTCGCCGGGGAGCTCAAAGTCAGCAGGGATGCGTACGGCCTGACTTTTGTTATTTCGGAAGAGCTTGGCTTCCCTCGGCGGTGTCGGTTCGTTGTGTCGGAGTTGGGGCATATCGGCCTCCTTTCTGCATATACACATGCATATACATGTCGGCAGGCTAGATTTCAAGCGGCTTTATTTGGAACGCCATCCAGCGAGAAACCGTGCGACCGCACCGAAGGCGCGACAATGCCGGTACGCTTCGATTGGAGTTTTGGTCTTCACGTCCGCAGCAAGCTCGTCCACAGTGGCAACTATGACTTCGCAGGATTCATCATGGACACTCACCGGCTGAACGCATGAAGAACAAGATTACAGTGGAACTGAACGCGGATCAGGCGTGGGCGTTCGCCGAATTTCTCAAGCGCGTTTCCCGGGAGGACTTCGAGCGCCGTGCGGTCGATCGCAACGAGGCCGACCTGATGTGGGAGGCCGGCATTTGCCTGCGTGAGGCACTGGGCGAGCAGGGCTTCGCGCCCCGCTGACGGACAAAAATCAGAGATTCTATCGTCCGGAACTCCGGAAACTGATGCTCATGCATGAGCATGGCTATACCGACCGCACCGACCGCCTCGTACAACCATGCCGGGTTCAGTTGCAGGTTCGAATGTACGTGCCGCAGCGAAACAGCACTTAGTTGCGCGCGAATTCCAGCAGAGGCCCGATGTCATGATTGTCCGCTGCGCGTAGGGCGGCGACGTAACGTGCGCGCAGTTCGCCGACGTCGGCCAGACTGCCGCCGCCCCAACTGAAAGGCTCGCCTCCAAGGCGCTCAATCAGAAGATCAGCCGCCAGTCGCGCATGACGACCGTTTCCGTTCGGAAATGGGTGAATCGCGACCAGCCGATGGTGGAACCGGATCGCGATCTCATCCGGCGGAAAAGTTTCATGCCCGATCCAATAGCGGATGTCGCCCAATAGACTCGCGAGCTCCATTCCAACGCGGTAGGCCTGAACTCCAATGTTGCGCTCCGTCGTCCGGAACGTACCGGCCCATCGCCAAACGTCCCCAAACATTCGCTTGTGCAGTGTCCGCATGAAGTCTTCAGTAAGCATCCGCTCAATGGGCAAACGCCGGCGGCCGCGCGCCCAGGCCGCACCCTCGACGATGTTTTCCTGCTCGGCCTCGTTGAGGTCGCTGCGGTGGGTGATCCAGGTTTGCAGCAGGCCCTCTCGCTCGTGCGGCTCAAGCGGCGTTGCGTCATCAGGCTCTTGAAAGAGGTCCGTCATGTTTCGTTCCAGAGATCGCGTTCAGAGAGCTTGTCGCGAATGTAAGCTTGGACGCGAGCTTCGAATTCTGCATTCTCCGTCCCCTGAGCTTCCAATCGCATCGTGTGCGCAACGCGCTGAAGCTCGCGGATCGCGATCTTGCGTGCCCGAGCCTCGACGACAGCTTCAAGCGAGCTGTTTGGAACGAGGGCGTAGACAAGCGTGCAATCGAGAGCCTCGGCGGCCCGGCGCAGCGTGTTGAGCTGGATCGTCCCTGCTGCTTCTGACTTCTCAATTGATTCGATGGTTTGGGGCCGAACGCCGATGCGCGCGCCGAGCTGCGCACCCGTCATGCCGAGAGCGTCGCGCAGCGCGCGTACCCATCCCTTCGGTGGCGCCCTGAACCGATCAATGGGCTGTAGCGCCTGAAGCCTTTCATCGAGGCGCAGCCGGGCTCTCTTGCGTGTATCGCTCTTCATTGGTTTTCTCAGGCTGTAACTTGATTTCAAGTGGAACAGTATCAGTCCACAGGTTGAATTTCAACATAGTGCGCTCAGCCCTTGAACTGATAATTGGCGCATGGCATCAGCCTATGGGCTGTGCGGCCTTGAAAATCAACCTAGAGCTTGAGTTACAAACCAGGAACGTTAAGTTCAGCTGCAAAAACAAAGACGGGTCTACGGTTTGATTCCCCTCAAGACCTTAGCTATCGGGTGTCATAACGCCACCTGGTACTTCGGCGTCTCGTGCGCACTCGATGAGGACGTTCACGGCTTCCTCTAGCATAGGGCCAAGATGCCGGCCTTTCTGCCAGAACACGACGTAGTGGTAGAGGGCGCTTGGCTCGAAGGGACGAATCTCGACATTAAAGCACGCGACCTGCCGGGCGGCGAAAGTGTTGCTACTGGAAATGCCGAGGCCGGCCGCGACGAAACTGACTTCCTGGCCGATCACGTCCACCTGGATGGCGAGATGCGGCTCCGCGCCCATGTAGCGCATGGCGTTTTCGCTCATTAGATGGGATTGCATTTGCGGTTCGATATCCGCAAGTGGTTCGCCGACCAGGTCTTCAGCCCTGATCATGTCCTTTTGCGCAAAACGGTGGTCGGGATGGAAAATGCAGACATTGGTTGCCGTCGTCGCCGGGTGCCAGTCGAAGACGTTTTCATCCAGCGGCAGGCGGCCAAGCCCGAGATCCGCCCGTCCTTCGAGCACATGGTCGGTGACCTCCCGGTATGTGCCGGACTTGAGATGAACCGCCGCGACCGGCTGGCGTGATCGCAGTTTTCGGATAGCATCGGGAAGCAGCCGGAGCGAGAAGACATGCGGCGCCGCGATGCCGATCGTGTCGCTGTCGATGCCTTGCAGGGAGGCGACGGTTTTTGCGATCCTTTCCATCTGCACGAAGGTCGCATCGGCATCGCGAAAGAGGGTCATCGTCTGGGCTGTCGGAACGAGCCGGCCCTTGTCGCGCACGAAGAGTTGCACGGCCAGCAGAGCCTCCAGCTGCTTGATCTGCTGGCTCACGGCAGGCTGGGTGATGTCGAGCGCCTTTGCAGCCGCCCGCTCCGAGCCCGCCCTGACGACCTCGCGCAGAATCTGAAGCTGGCGGAGCGTGACGCCTGTCTTTGCGATTTCCACCATTATGATGACCGTGCGGATTGGTGCTCTGCCAGAGTGAAGATCAACTTATACTCTTCTCTCGTCAATAGGCTTATGGCAGGGCGAAATGCAGCGTTCCATATAAGGTGGACTTATCGAAAATAATCTCGCTTATAAATTGACCGTGTGACAGCGGCAGGCAATTGTATGCCTAGAACGCGGCCCAGACAGACGGCCGCCGCCAGCGGAGCGCAAGAGGCTCCGACAATCGAAAATCCAAAGCGAAAGGGTGGTGTCGCTCCATGCGCGCAGCAAAGGCTTTGTCGTGCGGCTCGGCGTTTTCCGCGGGAGTTCGGGATGTTGCGTGAACCTGCGGCGGATCACGGTATCCGTGCCGAGCGCATCCAAAAGCGGCTTGGCGGCAACGATGTCCTGCGGGGCGTCGATCTCACCGTCCGGCCCGGCGAGATACTCTCGATCCTCGGCAGCAGCGGTTCGGGCAAGAGCACCTTGCTCCAGTGTCTCAATCTGCTGACGGTGCCCGACCGGGGCGACATCTGGGTGCATGGCGAGAAGCTGGCGATCCGGGCCATATCGCAGCAGGGCGGGCAGGCGCGCATCCTCGATCACCGGCAGGTCCGCAGGGTGCGGGCTTCCATGGGCATGGTGTTCCAGAGTTTTAATCTCTGGCCCCACAAGACGGCGCTTGAGAATGTCACGGAAGGCCCCGTCCTCGTGAAGGGAATCCGGCGCAATGCCGCCGCTGATCTGGGGCGTCACTACCTCGCCAAAGTCGGGCTCTCGGACAAGGCGGACGCCTATCCGCGCCATCTTTCCGGCGGCCAGCAGCAGCGTGTGGCCATCGCCCGTGCGCTTGCGATGGAACCGCGCGTGCTGCTCTTCGACGAACCGACCTCGGCGCTGGACCCGGAACTGGTGGGCGAGGTGCTGCGTGTCATGGCGGCGCTCGCCGGGGAGGGGCGCACCATGGTGATCGTTACCCACGAAATGGCCTTCGCACGCGAGGTGTCGACGCGGGCCGCCTTCATGCACCGCGGGCTGATCGAAGAGGAAAGCCCGCCGCAGGAATTCTTCTCCTCTCCCGTCTCCAGCCGCCTCCGCGGCTTTCTCGCCTCACATCGATAGAAGGACGTCGCGCATGGATGGTTTCGTGGTGCAGTTCGTCAACGGACTGAAGACGACAGTGCTGCTGGCGCTTGTCAGCGGTTCGCTCGGCATGGCGCTCGGATTGCTTGCCGCCGCGGGACGATTGTCGCGCTGGAGGGCGGTCAGCGCCGGGATCGGTTTCTACACGACGATCATTCGCGGCGTGCCCGAACTCATCATCATCCTGCTGATCTATTTCGGCGGAACGGTCGCCATCAGCGCCTTCTTCGGGCGCTATGTCGAGGTCAACGCATTTCTCGCCGGGGTCGTTTCCCTCACGGTCGTCTTCGGCGCCTATACGGCGGAGATCTTCCGAGGGGCGGTGCTCAGCATACCGGCGGGGCAGATCGAGGCGGCCCGCTCGCTCGGGCTGCATCCCTGGCAAACCTGGCTGCTCGTCATCCTACCGCAAATGCTGCGCATCGCCCTGCCGGCGCTTGCGAACCAGTGGATCTCCCTCGTCAAGGAAACGTCGCTGATCTCGATCGTCGGTCTCACCGATATCATGCGTGTCGCCGCCATCGGCGCGGGGTCGTTGCGGGCGCCACTGACATTCTATCTTGCGGCATCCGCCCTCTATCTCGCGCTGACCAGCCTGGCGCTGGTAATCTTCAATCTCCTCGAACGGCGTTTCGCCGTTCCCGGGCGGTGAGGCGCCGCATCATGGATATCACGCTCCTCCTCACCAGTACGGTCACGCTCGCCAGCGGCATTCCGCTGACACTTCTCCTGACATTCGCATCGCTCCTGGCGGGCTTTGTCCTCGCCGTGCCCCTCTCCTTCATGCGGGCGTCGTCCCGCAAGTGGCTTTCCCTGCCAGTGCTCGCCTATACCTATGTGTTTCGCGGCACGCCGCTGCTCGTCCAGCTTTTCATCATCTATTACGGCCTCGGTCAGGTCGGTGCCATTCGCTCGAGCGTCCTCTGGGTCCTGCTGCGCGATCCCTTCTGGTGCTGCCTGTTGGCGTTCTCCCTGAACGGCGCCGCCTACACGACGGAGATCTTTCGCGGCGGGATCCAGGCCGTGGCGACCGGCATGATCGAGGCGGCGCAGGCGGTCGGCATGTCACCGTTGCAGATCAAGCGCCGGATCATCTTTCCGATCGCCTTCAGAAGCGTGCTGCCGTCCTATGCCAACGAGGTCATCAGCCTGGTGAAGGCGACCTCGCTCGCCAGCACCGTGACCCTGCTGGAGATCACAGGCCTTTCGCGAAAACTGGTGTCGGAGACCTTTGCGCCCTACGAGATCTTCCTTGCCGCCGGCGTGCTCTACCTCGGTCTGACCTTCCTCCTGACCGGCTTCTTCAACGCGCTGGAGGCCCGGTTGAATGGCGCGCCGCGCGCCAAAGCTCACACGCGCCGGGTCGCCCTGCAGCAGGTGACCCATGAACTCTAGTGTCCGTCGAAACCAATCTCCGCTCTATGAGACTGCCTGGCGCGAGTTCGACCTGTCGGCCATCGCCTCCAACTACCGCACAATCCGGGCAGCAATTACCCCTGGCACAAAAATCTTCGCTTGCCTGAAGCAGGATGCCTATGGATGCGGGGCGGGGACGGTCGCGGCCCTCCTCTCCGATGAGGGTGTTGATGCCTTCGGCGTGGTGTCGATTGCCGACGCCGTGGCCGTCCGAAAAGCGGCGCCGCGAAAGCCCATCCTCATGTATCCGGGCATTGGTCCGGGCGCTGTCGATCTTGTCCGCGATCTCGACCTGACGATTTCGATTTCCGGCGAGGAGGACCTGAGAAGCTGGCTTGCGACCGGTGCCTCGCTCAAGATTTTCGTGAAGGTCGATCTGGGCTTTTGGCGCGCCGGCATCCCTCCCGCGAGCCTCCCACGCCTGATGGATCTGTGCGCTTCTGAAAACAACGTCACCGTCGAGGGTCTTTATGCTCATCTCAACGAGTTCGCCGATGCCGGTTCCTCGGCGTCGGCGCAGGTCGCACGCCTGATGCCGCTTCTCGAAGAGATGAAGGCACGGGGACGCCTGCCCGAAACTGTCATGGTCTCAAGCAGCGAAAGCCTGCTTCATCATCCGGAGTTCGACATGGATGCGGTCGATCCAGGAGCGCTCCTCTTCGGGTTGACCCGTTCCCGCGCTGCGCACCGACCTTTTCCGACCCGCCCGGCCCTGTCGGCGATCAAGGCGCGTATCGTCGCGCTCAAGGCGTGCGACGACAGCGTGGGGGCGCCGCCGGACCTGCCAGGATACCGCAGGGCCATGCGCCTGGCCGTGCTGGGAATCGGCTGGGGCCATGGAGTGCCGCGACACATCGATTCCTCGGCTTCGGTGCTCGTTAGGGGACGGCGCGCGCCGATCATTCCGCCGATCCACCTCGAACATCTGCGCATCGATGTCACCGATATTCCCGAAGCGGCGCTCGGGGATGAAGTGGTCCTGCTCGGCTCTTCCGGGGCGGATCGCATCACGCTGCCGGAACTCGCCAAAGCCTGGAACACGGATGAAACGGGCGTCGGCTGCGGCCTGCGGGAGAGCCTGCGGCGGATAGACGTCGCATCATTATCGAAACCGAACCAAGAAGAAGGGGAATGACATGAAAAGACATCTGACTTGCGCCCTCGCGGCTTCCTTGCTGGTCGCTGGCTTGGCCCATGCCGAAGAACGCACGGCGATCACCATTGCCTCGGAGGGGGCTTCGCCGCCCTGGGACTACATCGATGAGAACGGCGCGCTCGTTGGCTTCGACATTGATGTCGGCAACGAACTCTGCGCCCGCATGAAACTGCAATGCACCTTCGTTGCCCAGGATTGGGATGGCATCATCCCCGGTCTGCTGGTGAAGAAGTACGATGCGATCATGGCCGGCATGTCGATCACCGAAAAGCGAAAAAAATCAATCACCTTCTCCATGCCCTATGCCGTGGCGCCGAACCAGATCGTTATGCGGAAAGGTCTCGGCCTGCCGCCGAGCGACATCACGGCGAAACTAAGCTTGACGGATATCGATGCAGCGAAGAAGGAGACGATCGAAAAATTGCGGGAAAGCTTGAAGGGCAGAACCCTCGGCGTCCTTCGCTCGTCAAATTCCGAGGCGGTGGTGCAGGAACTCTTTGGCGATGTTGCGGAGGTGCGCAGCTATGACAGCCAGGAGAATCTCAAGCTCGACCTCACCTCCGAGCGTATCGACGGTGGTCTGGGAGATCGACTGGTCTGGAAGCAGTTTCTCGATACGCCCGATGGCAAGGCCGTCGAGTTTTTTGGCCCCGAGCTTTCGGGCGGCACCTGGGGGCCCGGCGTCGGTGTCGGTCTTCGCAAGGAGGACACCGATCTCACCGAAGCCTTCGACATGGCCATAGAAGCGAGCGTCAGGGACGGCGCGCTCGGGAAGATCAGCCAAAAATGGTTCGGCGTCGATATTTCCCCGCAGCTTGCGAAGTGATCATTCCCCCAGCGACTTCCGGCGGCCTGACGGCCGCCACTCCCCGAATTCATCTCCAGGGTACACGACTATGTCTTCACCGTTCACGCTCGTCCTGACCGGGCAATCTCTCATTCATCATGATGTCCGGCAGGTTTCGGACGATGGATTTGCCGCGATCAAGGCGCTGATCCGCCAAGCTGATATCGCCTTCACGAATTTCGAGACGACGGTTTTCGGCCGGCATGGCGGATGGCCGATGAAGGGTTCCTATTTCGGCTGTTCAGCACCCGTGGTGCTGGATGCGCTGAAGGATATCGGTTTCAACGCCCTGGCGCTCTCCAACAACCACGCCTTCGACCTCGGTCCTCCCGGTGTTCTGTCGACGCTCGAAGAGGTGGAGGAAAGAAAGTTCCTTCACGCCGGCATCGGCGTCGATGCGACGGATGCGGGCCAGCCGGGCATGAAAACCTTCGGCACACGGCGGGTGGCGCTGGTTGCCATGGACGCCGGACCCGGCCCGGCAACCATGTATGCGGCCGACGCGACGGACCGGCGTCCTGCAAGGCCGGGCGTGAACGGGCTCGATGTCACGAGGCGATTTGAAGTCGAGCCCACGGTGTTTGCGAGCCTCACCGGCATTCAGGACACCTTTCAAAGTAGTCCGATGGAACGGGGCAACTATGCCCAGCCCCACGATCCGCCTGATCTCCAATCTGCTGATGAGATCGACTTTTATGGCACGGTCTTTCGCCGAGCCGCGGAGAACAAGCGCCGGATCCTGATAGACGAAACAAGTCTGCAAAGTCACCTCACGACCATCCGTCTGGCCGCCGAGGGGGGTGCCTTCGTCATGGCCTACCTCCACCACCACCACTGGGAGCCGGACTGGCGAGAAGCTCCCGCATGGGTTCAGTCGCTTGCGCATGCGTGTGTTGACGCGGGCGCGGCCGTGTTCGTCAGTCATGGAGCACCAGTCCTCCAGCCCATCGAAATCTACCGTGGCGCGCTGATCCTCTTCGGGCTCGGAAATTTTCTCTTCCATCTCAGTGAGGGCGAGGTGGTGTGGAGTTCACCCGACGTATGGAAGAGCATGGTGGCGACGTGCCGCTTCGATGGCAATGCCAAGCTCCAATCGATTGATCTCCAACCGATTGTCATTGGAGGCGAAAGGCTGGATACCGACAACTATCATGAGCGGATAGTCCCCGTTCCAGCTCCGAAATGGCTAGCAGCCCAGATGATCGACGACTTGGCAGTCCGTTCGCAAAAACACGGCGTGTCGATTTCGGTCGAGGAATGCTGTGGGAGGATACTGGTCGCTGGCGAATATTAAGTGCGCTGATTCAGCGGCCAGTTCCGGTTCAGGCCGAGTCGACGGTTGTCGCGTAAGAAGCTTCACTATCGTCAGTGGTTCGTCGGCTCGGCCACGGCAAGATCCGCATTCGATGTGAAATCACGCGAGATCGCGTATTTTTCCGGCACCTTTTTGAACAACATTTTCGCTCCTCCGATTTCCAAGGCACAACTGGCAGCTGCGACGACGCTAGTGAACTCCACGAGCGAGCCATCACCCATAAGCTTGACGACTCGGCCGCCGCTGAACTCGAGGGAGCACATACGTCTGCCGATTGCTCTGGAGGCGCTCAAGCGCCCCAGATTCATCTAGCTCCATCATCCGGCTGTAACCGACCACATCGGCGGCCAGTACGGCAGCGAGACGGCGTTCCTCGGCCATGTTGTCCCGGCGCTTTTCCTCTATCCGAGGAGAGTACGGGCGGTCAGTTGCGGAGTCTATTGGGGGTAGTGCCTGGAATGAACTCAACGAGCGGCATGTCCGGCGGTCGTGTGGCTCGGATCTCTAGGATGTTCTCGTTCTTTGCTGAAAAGTTCGCATAATGTATCAACAGGAACTCGGCACCGACGGGCCGAATAACGTCTTCATCTAATTCGGCTCACCGCATGATCTTATCGGGGTCTGCGCATAGTTGCCCCGCCGACGTTCACTAGCGCGCCGTCGATCGGCTACATCTGGCCACTACAGCTTGTAGCCGATCTTTCGCAGCAGGTCTTTCCGCCACGCAATGTCCGGCGTCGGTTTCGACACCCAGCGGCGCGGCGCCATCCACCACGCCGAGCACGCCGCGTCCCAGTTCAGTTTGCGCGACGATCACCCGTGTCGGGTTGGCCGTCGCGCAGTAAATGCAGCAGATCTCCGGCACCGCACGCACCGCAGCCAGCACGTTGACGGGAAAGAATCCGTCGCTAAGGAAGATCAGGAAAGTGTGGCCAGCGCCAACAGCCGATGCATTGTCGCGTGCGAGAGTGATCATGGCTTCGTCATTGCCCGACCAGCGCACCAGCCGCTTACCGGAGGCCTCGCAGAAGGCCAGCCGGAAGCGAATGCCGGGAAACCGCGCCGACCAGTGCCTCGTGGAGGTCTTCCACTGTCTTGATGAAATGCGACTGGCCAAAAATGAAGTTGGTGGCGTCCGGCTTGACGATGGGCACCACGGTAGGTTCCATGGCTGCGCTCCTTCAAGATAGGCAACGCGATGGTAGGTAGGCGGACGAAAGGCGATTTCAAACGGCCAAAGGCGGATGCGCGCCTCCCGGCGCTGTTCCCCTCGTCTACCCCCCAGGGCCCGACCGCTGTAATCCCCGCCGGATCAGGCGGGTTGGTCCGATCCGGCAATCCCCGAAGCCGCTACGCTTTCAAATCACTCACTGATGAGGCCATCGAACACTTCTAGCATGGCGTCGCTGATGGCTTTGCCGAGCGCCGCCGCGGTCTCCATCAATGCTTCCTCATTCAAGTCGCGTGCTGCCATCGCAAATGCGGCGCCTTCCGCCGTCACGATCTCTTGCGCGCGCTGTATCGCCCAAAGCGCGAAGTCGCCACGACTGCTGATTTCTACGGTTTCCATGATTTTCCCTGATTTGTACGCGCGGATGGCTTATAGCGAATCAGCCGGACAATGAAGCCCCACTGATCCATCTCTTTGCCCGATTCTGACCGTTGAAGCGCCCACGCAGCCTGATGTATAATCGACCTACCGCAAGGCTCATGCGGCGTTTCCCCTAGTTTGGGATCATAATCTGCCAGAAATCTCGCTTGCGCTCGGCCATTGTGACAAGGCCGGAAACATGGGCCTCTCCTTTGCTGCACTTGGCATATGTCAGCACGCTGAGCGGCGAGCGCAAGCGCGTCTTAGAGGGGGTAGGAGCGAGGAGGTACAATCAACACGTGCAGAGAGCCTCCGCAATGCGCTTTCAACTCACTCAAGGGGGAGAGTGGCTGCGCAACAGAGCAGGATCTACAAAATGGCGTGTGGCTTGTGTCCGCCCAGCGCTTTGCACCTCGCCATGTCTTCAAAGCGCCCCGGCACTACCCGAGGCGAGCTGCACGAGCAAATGCGTCACGATCGCATCGCGCTTGGCGAGACCTTTGGGACGACCCACTCCATCGAGAGCCACCAGTGTCCGGCGCGCCTGCTCGTCCATTTTCGTGAGCGCCTGCGCGTTCGTTGCGTCGGCGGCGATCGCTTCACTGGTGAATCCGGGAAGCTCGAGTAGCTTGCTCGCATCGGGGGCATCGAGTGCTTCGCGGAACCGTTCCTGTGCAGGAAAGTCGTTCTGACCGTTGAGAAAATTGATAACGGCTCGGCTGTCGG
Source organism: Ensifer sp. LCM 4579 (assembly GCF_001854885.1). Classification (GTDB taxonomy): domain Bacteria; phylum Pseudomonadota; class Alphaproteobacteria; order Rhizobiales; family Rhizobiaceae; genus Sinorhizobium. Next base: position 124,793 of record NZ_MDDV01000011.1, read on the forward strand.
CGGCGACAAATTTTCCTTCGGCGTCTGTTACCACCAGTGTCAATTCCGGATCAAAGCTCGACAAGGCCTGCAGGTAAAGGACGATCGCGGAGGGCACATAGTAGCCTGGCCGGCCGAGCTTCAGGACCAGCGCCACGGGTCTGCCCGGCGTCAAGGTGCGCTTTAAGCCCTCAATTGCCGACAGGCCGCCTTTCTCGACAGCCTGGAAGTCTTCGACGATGTCGATCAGCGGCAAGAGCTTGACTTCTGCTTTCGCTGCCTCGCGGAATTTGAGCGCGACGCCTCCGGCGGAAAATTCGCTGATCCCACCCGACGCGATGCCCCAGACGCCAAGCGGGAGCAGCAAAAGTGCGATGAAGGTCGTACTCTCGCCGATCTGGAAACGCTTGAGGACCAGGGCAATCAGGATTGAGATCGGAACGCTCGCTATGGCATAGGCTATGGCGCTCACAGATGCCTCTCGGTCGTTGCTTGCGTCGGTAGAACTCTTCCGGCAACCCCTCGATCCTAGCGCACCCGAGTGGGCATCACGTGTTACGTGCGTAACGCAACTCTCGCACGCTGTTATGTAAGACTAGGATGCTGGTGTGATGCGCTCTTGCGCGGACCGGTGCCCACCACACGCTGAACGCGATACGCACAGCGCTCCACTTCTGTTACATGCGTTACATCAGCACCACTTCGGGTAGTGTATCATTGCCGCTATCAGTTCCCAAGCTGCGAATCGACTTCGCGGTGTCGTGACAGAGCGCCCGATACGAGACCGATGAATATCAAGCTTGACCTCGCATGCGTCATTGATCGCATTGAGGAGAGATCGTCAGTCAACGCCGGGCGGCGGCGCCTCGTTGAGTTGCGAAGCGGTCGCTCCGCAGGGTCCGCCTCACGTTACGTCAACCTAAGGATGATCGTTTGAGAGGTGCTCCGTAGAGATATAAGTATTTGCTATAAATATCTCCTTAATAGAACACAGAGAAGCTAATAATTGAAGTTTGTAACGGAAGCTTCATGGAGCTGACAGGCCAGTGATACAAAGCGTTATTTGACATATAATTAACCTTTGAGAGAGTTGTCCGGGGCTAATCAGGTGAGAGGAGCGACGATCATGTCGATTGTATTGCAGTCCCATGGAGGAAAAGAAAAAGTCGAAGACACAAGCGAGTTGATATTCGAAGCCGGCCCACCCGCTGGTACAGACATCGCGGTCGACGAGCAGGCCGATTTTGGTTACCTGGTGCCGCCGCTCGACGCGCCGGAGAACTATCTTCCAGCATCAGGCGAAACGATTGGCGAACTCGATGAGCTCGGCAATCTGATGATCGATGCCGTCAACACCGAACCGGAAGATCCGACCGGCGATTCCACCATGCCGCCGGTACTGACCTATTGGGGACAGTTCCTGGACCATGAGCTGACAGCACGCACTGATCGCGAAAGCGCGATCACCAGCGTCAAGAATCCGCATCCGCCCGTGGCGTCCTCCACGGTTGAAAGCCAGCTCAGGAATGCGCGCTCGCCGCGCTTTGACCTCGACAGTGTTTACGGTGGGTCGCCCTTCGGTCCGGGAGTGACGTCCGACGTCGTTGCGGTTATCTCCGGAATGCGACATCCAACCCTCGTCAATAAGATGCGCGTTGGGACCGCAGTGGAAAGAGGTCCCTTGCCGGACGGCCTCGATGAGCATCGCGACCTGCCGCGGTATGTGCAGGTGCAGCGACCCGTTCGTGAAGCGGCTCTTCGTATCGCGCAGACTTCGATGAGCCAGGAAGAGTTCAACAAGTTTTCCGAAACGCTTCCGCAGCGCGCCTTGATCGGCGACTCCCGCAACGATGAAAACCTCGTGGTCGCGCAGTTCCACCTGAGCTTCTTGCGGTTCCACAACAAGGTCATCGACTATCTGGCAAGTCATAGCACCGGATGGATTCCTGATTTCACCTCGGCTCAAACGCTGACCCGGCTGCACTATCAGTGGCTGGTCGTCGAAGGATACCTCAAGGGCGTCTGTGATCCGTCCGTCGTCGATAGGATCATCGCCGATCGTGCCTCGCATTTCTTCAAGTTCCGCGCTGAATTCGACGCACGCCGGCAAGGCACCAGGCTCGGTAATGCGTTGCCGCTCGAATTTTCGGCGGCGGCCTACCGCTTCGGACACTCGATGGTTCGGGCGATATACGACTATAACAAGAATTTCGGTCGCCCTGGCGGGATCCTCCCAAATGCTAGTCTGGACCTCCTCTTCCGCTTCACCGGCGGCGGGGGGGGCGCTGGACGACGAAAAGAAGTTGCCGAAGAACTGGGTGATCGACTGGACGCGCTTCGTCGGCGTGTCGCCGCAACCGGCAGACGCCGACGGGCCTTCACGCCAGGCTCGCAAGATCGACACCGAGCTTGCGCCTCCCTTGCGCACCATGGTCAAGGAAGGCAATGACGAGACCGACGAGCAGCTGAAAGCTCTTTTCAAGAGTCTTGCCCGTCGTAACCTCCGTCGCGGTTACAATCTGCGGCTTCCCACCGGGCAGGCGGTTCACAAGTATCTGAAGCAGCGCGGCGCGGTGGAAACCGATCCGATTGCCGACGTCTCGGCAATTTTCTCCTCGAAGCCTGCTCTTAGGGATTTCTTGAAAAACACATCGTCACGGATGTTCGAGCGAACACCGTTGTGGTTCTACATCTTGGCCGAGGCCGAGCAGGGCGGCGGTAATCGACTCGGCGAAGTTGGCAGCTGGCTCGTCGCGTCGACTTTCATCGGCGTGCTGCTTGCCGATCCCGACTCGGCGCTCTCGCGTGGGTTTACGCCCGAACTGAGTCCGCTAAGTATGCCCGACAACAGCGCGATCGACTCGATAGCCAAGTGGATGCGATTTGCTGCGGTGATGGAGTGAGGCCCGTCCACAAGCACTGTCCTTAAGCAACCTGCCTCGCCGCGAAAGCGGCGGGGCTTATAGAACCGTGACTTGCAACAGACCCATCAGGCGGAGGCGGCGATGGATTTCGATCCCGCAGTGGTCACACGCATCGTTTTGGAGATTCTGGAAAGAGAGGGGATCACGAACGGCGGAGCGATACGGGCGCCGGATGGCCACGAAAATGGTAATCACCCGCAGGCCGCCGCTGTGGCGTCCGATGCACGACCGGCGCCGCAGACGGGCATTCCCTTTGTCGAGGACGTTGTGCCGGCTGACCGCCCCTTTTCCGACGTCGGTGCCAAGGGCGGCGTCGATGATCCCGCAAAAATGTTGCGTGGCTGGACAGGTGCGCCCGACTCCGGGCTGGTGCTGGAGACCGCCGTCGGTCGATATCTGACTTCGCCTTCGGCGCTCTTGTCCGTCCTGGCGGACCGCCGTCGGGCCGTGGCGATCGTATCGGCTGAAGGCACCGATTACCGGGGCGACATCGGCCAGTGGAGCGGTACGGGATTTCTCGTGGCACCAAACCTTTTCCTCACCAACCACCATGTCCTCAATTCGGTTCAGGTCGCACGTACCGCAAAGGTCGAATTCAACTATGAGATTTCGCCAGAGAATCTGCTCATCGGCAATGGCGCGCCGCCACGCGCGACGCAAAGCTTCTCACTCGACCCCGCGCGCCCATTCGTTACGAGCCCGACGATTAATGGCCTCGACTACACCTTCGTCTGGATCGAAAACGCCGCGCAGGCCTCCTTCGGTTCGATCCCGATGGAACGCTCCTCGTTCACGGTTGACGAAGGGGCGCAGGCGTTCGTCATCCATCATCCGAACGGGCGGCCGAAAGAGGTGAGCCTCGACGACACCGACATCATCGGTATCAAGACGACGATCATCCACTACTCCTCCGATACGATGGGCGGCTCGTCCGGTGCTCCAGTCTTCGACCACCGGGGGCGCTTGATTGCTCTTCATCATGCAAGTCGCCGACAGGCGGTTGAGTTGCCCGATGGCGGGCGAACAGACGTCGTCAACGAGGGCATCAAGATTGCTGCAATAGCCATCGATCTGGAAAACAGGATGCGCTCGTCGGCTCCGGACGCCTCGCACGCGGCAACAGTGCTGAAGGAAATCGGCGGATCCGATACGATGTCGGGGTTCTTTGGCGGCTTGGGTCGGGAGATTGCTCCAGACCGCGTTGCACCGGAGGCTGTCGTCGACACATATCGTGGCACCGATCAGGACCTCGATATCGGTTTCTGGAATATCGAATGGCTGGCGACGCGTTGGCGGGACGATAAGAAACTGAACGGCGCGGCCAGGGTGATAGCCGATCTCAATCTCGATGCCTGGGGCCTCTCGGAGACCTCGCCACCCGGAGTCATCGCGCTCGTTGAGCGCGTCGACGAGATCTATGGGGAGCGATACGAGTGCGGCTTCTCGGAACCCGACGCGCCCGAGGGCAAGCAATCGACCACGATGATCTGGAAGAAGTCCTCGCTTATCGGCGAAACCGCGCGGTGGCCAAGCAATGTCGAGCCGCTATTTCGCGCACGCAGCGACGACCCCGACATAGGGCCGGAGGCGATCCACGGCCTGATATTCGACCGCTACCCCGGCCTCTTCCGCTTCAAGACGGCAGGCGACATGCCGCCCTTTGCATTCTATGTCGTGCCCATTACACCTCAAGGCAATGGACGAGGGAAGCTTGAGGCGCCGGCTCGCCTCACGAATTCTGGCGAGGGCCGTCGAGGATCTGGGTGATGAAACTGGTAATGACGTCATTCTAGGCGGCGACATGAATGCGCCCTTGGCATCGGGCGACTTCAGGCGGATCGAAGAGGCGGGATTTACGATACTTGGCGCCCAGGACGAATGTGAGGGGGCGTTCACCTATCTCAAGAGCCCACGATCGGCAATCGACAATGTTTTCCTGTCGCCGGGCATGCGTCAGAGCGTCGGTTCGGTGGACTACTTCATCGTTGCCAGGGATCGCAGCATCTCGGACTTCGTCGACAGGGTCTCCGATCACCGGCCGATTGCTATGCGGCTTTCCCTGGGCAGGATTGATCGCCCGGTTGCGCCGGAAATCGGCGATCTCGACGCTCTTATCGATGACCTGGTGGCTCGGCAGAAGGCAACGAGTACGCGCAAGCGGGTAGCAAGGAGGCGCACCGCATGAACAGGCCGCAACGACAGCAGCGGACCGCGGTCAAGCTCCCATACGGTGCCTTCAAGGATATGCTCATGGATCCGGATGTACCAGATGCCGAGATCGCGCAATATCTGACTGCCCGGCCGAAGGAAAGCGGACCTTTTAATCCCGCGATCGTTCCCGATCCTTCAAAGGTCGCTCTGACCGAGGAAGGCGAGTTCGATGTGGAAAGCGCGATCCGCTGGGGCAATGCCGTCTGCCGTTGGAGGCGGTAGGCCCGTTTCGAGAGGCGCGTCGCAAGCGGCGTCAAGAAACCCGTTCTCGTCTCGGAAGGCGATTCCTGGTTTCAGTTCCCGTTTTTGATCGAGGACGTCATCGATCAGCTGGAGCCCGATTATCTGATCTGGAGCCTCGATGCGGCCGGCGATACCTGCGACAACATGGTCAATCGCAACCCGGAATACATGCAGGCGCTCGTGAAGCGAAGGTCCAATGATGTAAAAGGCTTCCTCTTCTCCGCCGCCGGTAACGATGTGATCGGCGAAGATCTTCTCGGCGCGCCGGTGCTCGGAAGGTTATTGAAGCGGCATAGGCCGGGCAAGGATGCCGCCTGGCACGTCGACAGCGCCGAGCTCGCTACAATTCTTTCAAGCCTGGAGGCGGGTTATGCGTAAGCGCGATTTTCTCCGCACCTTTTGCCATTGAGTGCTGTGATGCATGAGGTGTCCACTTAACGGAGGTGGACACCAAGTGATTGAGGACGATGAACAGAAACTGGTGGTGAGGCGCATTTTGCGCAACGGACGCCGACGTTACGATGCGGCATCGAAGGAGCGCCTTGTTGCGGCCTGCCTTGAGCCCGGCGTGTCGGTATCGAGACTTGCGCTCGAGCATGGGATCAACGCTAACCTCCTTCGGAAATGGATAAAGAACGCCAAGGAGGCCGGCACTCTGCCGCCATCTTCAACATCTGCGTTTATTCCGGTTGTCGCCGCGGATCGCAGCCTGCCGATGCAGAGCAGGTCGTTGGATATGCCTGCCACGCGTCGGGAAGAGCGCCTGGCGAAATCGGAGAGGATGGGCCCTTCGTTCTCTCCAGCGAAGGTGAGCGCATCACTACCGAACGGCGTGAGGCTGACGCTGGAATGCGGTGATGCGCATGCGTTGGCGGCGATAATCGGAGCGTTGGGTCATGTTCAAGCTGGGCGCTGACCTTCAGGTCTACCTGCATCGCGAGCCGATCGACTTTCGGGCCGGCATCAACAGTCTTGCGGTCCTGGTTCAGGAGACGATGGCACTCGATCCATTTGCGCCTGCGGTTTTTGCGTTCTGCAATCGCCGTCGCGACCGGATGAAACTGTTGTTCTTCGATCGGTCATTCATACTGCATCTCTCTTTCGCATTCAGTTGAAGGTTTTGGCGTGTCCGGCATTTTACTGACGGGCGGCGACGCGATCGACGAGCTGGTTCCATCGACTGCATTGCTTTTGCGGTAAATCCGTCTTCGGAAGCTCGTACAGGTAGTAGTGCCCGTTGTAGGCATGGCTGGTGACGAGGCCGTGTTCAGCCCATCTGGCGAGAGTATGTTCATGGATATTGAGGTGTTCAGCCGCCTCCTTTTTTGTCAACATCCCACGATCCCGGAGCCGGTCATAGCGTGATCTCAGCTTGTATTCGCGAACGAGATAGGTGACGCGTTTGGTTGTGAAGCGGGCATTGCGCTGGTCACGGCGCGTCACCGAGCCCGGACGATATCCCTGATCGTTGAGAATCTCTGCGATCTCGGAAAAAATATGATTGTCGAGGAGTTTATCGATCAGTGCGATGATGTCGGGGTTCGTCTTGATCTGCTGGCTGGGAGATTTTGGGCTCATGGTGACGAGCGTCTGGGTTTTACCGCCCTTGAAGCGAATATGAGCCTTGGTTGTGCCTCTCTTCGGTAGTTTGAGGAGGGTGACGTCCTCGATGATGTGGGCAAGCAGGCGCTTTCGTTCGCGGTTCGGGGTCTCTGGATTGGTCCAGAGTTTTTTGAAGTCCGCCGTCATTGCGACCAACCGCTCGTGGACGGCGTTATCGAGGATGAATTCGTGCTCCCGGGCGCGCTCGCGCTCTTCGCGGGCATTGGCCAAGATGCGGAGCTTCTCGTTCCATTCGCCTTCGAGCGTGTCGGCGACGAGGCGGTTATTGGGATCGACGAGCATGAAACGGCGCTGGGCGAGATCGGCTTCCGTTTGCGCGCGCTCGATCGCGCGACAGCGCAGCCGATCCGCCTCTTCATGTCGCGCTTCGATCTCTTTGCGGACTTCAATCGCCAGTTCGATGGCTGCCGGCGTCATTTGCTCGGCGATCAGCATACCGATGGCTTCGTCGACGGGAGGTGCAGCAATCGCCTGGCACAGGGGTTCACCGCGATCGCTACGGGCGCGATCACAAACGTACCAGGCTTCCTGCCGGCCGCGTCGGGCAGCGTAGCGCATGCGAAAATGCCTGCCGCATTGCCCACACACGGCCCGCCCCTGCAGCAGTGCCGGGCCTTCCCGCGGAGGTGATGCGACCCCCGCGTTCCATTTATGGCAGATGTTCGACTTCAGAATCCTCAGGTTCTCCTGATGCTGCTCCCAACTGATGTAGCCGGGATGGGCATCTGGAATACATGCCGTCCAATCATCATTATCTTGTTCACGCACAATCCTCTTGCCATCAATGGTGCGTCGATAGCGGCGGCGGCCATAGGCATAGGCTCCGGCGTAACGTGGATTGTGCAGCACACGCATCGCCGTCGAAGGCGTCAGTGGCCGGAAAACCGTCTGGCTGTCGTGCAGCCGTGAGGGAAACAGAATGCCTTCCTGGCGAAAGGCCTTGACGGTCTGGGAAGCGGATCCAACGCGAGAGAACGTCTCGAAGAAATGGGCGATCGTCTCTCTGACTTGCATGTCTGGTTCAAGTGCCACATTGCCGGAGTGGTCATAGACCAGCCCGGTTGGCAGGGGGCAGCGGAACTCGCCGCGCCGCGCCTTGTTGAGGATGCCGCCGCGCAGCCTTGCCTTGATCACATGCAGTTCGGCTTCACTCATCGTTCCCTTCAGGCCCAGCAAGAGGCGGTCGTTGAAGCTTGCCGGATCGTAGACGCCGTCCTCATCGAGGATCAGGGTGTCGGCAAGGGCGCAGATCTCCAGCAGCCTCTGCCAGTCGGCATTGTTGCGCGCCAGACGGGAGACCTCCAGGCCCATGACGATCCCGGCATGCCCCATGCCGACATCGCTGACCAGCCGCTGAAATCCCTCGCGCCAGACCGCCGATGCGCCGGATTCACCTTGATCGTTATCGATGACGATAATCTGCTCCTCGCGCCAACCAAGGGCGATAGCGCGCCCGCGAAGCGCATATTGCCGCATGGCGCTCTCGGTATTGTCGATGACTTGCCGCATCGAAGATTGGCGGATGTAGAGGTAGGCGCTGCGTTCGAGGTGATGAGGCTGGACTTTGAGATGTACATTCATCGTGATCTCCGATCGTTGATGCTCATGGCGATTGTCGCAAGGACGTGAACGACGGCGCTGTGTCCGCGGTGCAGCGGCCAAGCAATTGACGATGGGTAATTCTGCTCTCGCGGGGTGATTGCTGTCGCAGTCAGCGTCTGAGCCCATCCCCACATGCCCCGGCGCAAAAAGAGCATCAGGCCGCTACGGGCCATAAGCGGCAGCGCTGCGCCGAGAGCAGCCTTGCGCAAGACCTCGTACTGGGACGCGATGGCCGACGGTAGGATCGGGCATGCCGCCGTCGCAGCAAGGTTTACCTGCCGCTTTTTTTAGAACCCGCTCGATCGATCTGGGATGAAGCTCGATGTCGAGTTCCTGGCGGAGCAGCTTGGCAAGTTCCCGGGCGCGAACGGGTTCTCCTGGAGCGAGCTGCGCCTGCAGAAATGCCACGACCTTGTCGTCGATCTTGTGGGGGCCCCGGGGCCCCGGCTTTGTCGGCACCAGTCCGGCAATGCCGGCCATATCGAAGTTCACTTTGGCCTGGTAGTAAGTCGGCCTGGAAACGCCATACTCGTCGGAGGCCTCCGTCACCGACACCTTGTCGATGGAGACGCGACGCAGCATCTCGTATTTGACCTGCACGGCGTCGTGCGGATCGAAGAACTCGCTGCCCCGAAACTTTGGATCGCGCACCTTCTCGGGGGTGAGATTGAACGTACCCTCTTCGATGAGGGCATCCGTCTTTGTGCGCTTGCTGTCGTACTTCGCAGACATCGATGGCTCCGAAAACATGAAGCGACGTAATCGTAACGCTAATTATGACGCATTTTACTGCCTCGTCAAGGCAATCCTCATGGTTTAGCACTAGGTATACCCTGTATTTGCGGGCGAAATTCCACGAAAATAAGACTCATGCGGCATAATCAGCTTTACAGATGCGGCATATTTATCTTTACACATCTGCACATCATCGTGTTCTGGAAAGGCGCTCTACCAGGGCGGCCAATTCCATTAAGTCGGCGACCCGCAAGAGCGACCGTCCGTTACCCATGACAACTTCAGGATCTGGGCTCACAAGGTCAGCCCATTGCGGGGGAACGGACCAAACGGTGGCATCCTCGGTCTGCAACAGCAAACGTTTGCCCTGCGAGTTAGCTCGCTCGCCGACGCAAGGAAGCTGTTGTCCAAAAAGGGGATGAAACGGGTGCATGACCCGCACTAACTGCTGACCTGCGCTGGTCGGGGCTGCATTCTCAGATGAGGTACAAGCGGCTGGCCGAGGACAAGTTCCGCTGGCCCCGGCGTCAGGAAACGGTGATGCGGCTGACAACGGAGCAATTGCACTGGATTCTCGACGGTATCGATATCGATGCGATGGTGCGCCATCCGGTGCGGCAATACCAGGTCGCTGGCTGAGGGCTCTTGAATTCCGCGGTTGACGCGGCGGTACGGTTCAGATTCAAGAATCCGATGAATCGAACCGGCGAACCGAGCGTTGCAGAGTTGAAGGCGCAGCTGGCGGCACATGCTGCCGAAATCGCCGCCCTGAAAGCCGAGAAGGAAGCGCTCTCGCAGCGCGTCGTCAAACTCGAGGAAGAGCTGGCGCTGGCGCGGCTGCATCGGTTTGCGCCGCGTAGCGAAAAACACGTTGATCGCATCTTCAATGAAGCCGAACAGGCTGCGGACGAGGATGGAGCGGACAGCCACGAGAGCGAGGTCATCGACATTCCGGACACAGGTCTGCCGCCTGTCGAAAGCACGACGGGAAAGAAGCGCGGCCGCAGACCACTACCGCAGAACCTCCCGCGCGAGCGCGTCGAGTACGACCTTCCCGACGATCAGAAGGCTTGTCCCTGCTGCCGTCACCAGATGCATCGCATGGGCGAGACCGTTACCGAGCAGCTTCATATCGAGGTCAAGGCGAAGGTCCTGCAGAATGTGCGGTTCAAATATGCTTGCCGCCATTGCGACCGCACCGGGATCAACACGCCTGTCGTGATCGCGCCGATGCCGACGCAACCCTTGCCGGGCAGCATCGCCACGGCCTCGACGCTGGCCTTCGCGCTCGTTCACAAGTATGTCGATGGCACACCGCTCTACCGTCTGGCGCAGACATTCGAGCGCGCCGGGGTTCCTGTCAGCCGTGGCGCTCTGGGTCAGTGGGTGATCGGCTCGAGCGAAAAACATCTCTCCCGCATCTATGACGCCTTGAAACTGCGGCTCAGATCGCAACCTCTCATCCATGGCGACGAGACGACGGTTCAGGTCCTGAAGGAAAAGAATAGAGAGGCCACCGATACATCGTATATGTGCCTATCGGAGTGGCGAGGACAGTGACGAGCCGATCGTGCTGCTCGATTATCAGCCGGGCCGCGGCCAGATACACCCGCAGACCTTCCTCGGCGATTACCGCGGCATCTTGATGAGCGACGGCTATTCCGCCTGGCGCACGCTGGAGGGCGCGATCCACCTTGGATGTATGGCCCATTCAAGACGACGTTTTGTCAATGCTCTCAAGACGAGAAACAAACCCGGCGGGCCGCCGGAGCAGGCGCTCCGGTTCTTCGAACAGCTCTACCGGGTTGAAAGACAGGCGCGGGACAAAAAGCCGGAAGATGGCGAGACGCGGGCCGACAGCATTCGCCGCTTTCGCCAGCAACACAGCGTGCCCATCCTGACCGCTCTCAAGACATGGCTCGACGAAATCGCCCCGAAGGTCTTGCCGGACAGCAAGCTCGGCGATGCCGTCTCCTATACCCTGAACCAATGGGAATATCTGACGCGCTACACCGAAGACGGCAGGATGCCGATCGACAACAACCTTCTCGAACGCGATATCAGAGTTTTTGCCGGACCTGAGTCATTGTGCACTCCCTCTCTAAGTGTCTGTAAACATTGGAAGCGTCTCCGTGTCAGTGGTGCGACACGGGCGACCCTTTCGGGCTATCGCGGCCTGAACCGTCGCAGAAGCAAGGTCGCTGGCGCGGATTTGATACGGCGCGCCGGGAACCACCTGCTCGGCAGACAACACGTTCGTCTTGATAAGGTGGCGTATTCTGTGGTTCGTCACGCCCAAAGTCGCCGCCGCCTCTGTCATGGTGAGCCATTCGCCCTCTTTATCGGCTGATTTGTACGCGTGAATGGCACGGACCCGCCTTACGGAAGCGACACGGTGTGCGGTCCAGGTTTTTCCTTGACCCGTGGGCATACCCATTCGATTGAGCGACGCGGCGATATGTTCATCGGGCCAGCGTCCTGCCATGCTCCGCATCACTGCCAAAGCATCTTCCGTTGTGGCGCAACCGTGTTCACCGCTCTGAGGCTTGCGCACTCTCAGTTCCGAGTGCTGACCGCCTTTCCAGTGGATTGTCAGCACCACGTCGCGCACTTCATCGTCAACATCGACAACAATGTCGGCGATCAATGTACGCAGCAGTTGCTGGCGCATGCGCATGGTGACATCCGGCGACTCCCAGGCCGCCTGCAGATTGTCGGCGAGGTTTGCGAAAGTGCCTGTGTCAACTTCGATGGTTGAAGGACTATCTGCAGGCTTGCGCACTTCCAGATCACGGACGCGGCGTAGCGCCGTTTCCCAATTCTTCTCAAGCTGTGCAGCAATCAGGCGGTTGTCTGGATCGCATGCCGCATAGCGGCGCTCGGCGAGGCTTGCCTCGTAGCGGGCCTGCCGCAGTTCCAGATCGTGAATGTGGCGCTGTTCTTCCTGTCGCTCCCGGTGCATCCGCTCTGCTTCAAAAGTCGCCTCGATCGCTAGTGGTTCTACCGCGCGCAACAACTCGCGCGCAACCGCCGCATCGACTTTCGAGCCGCCGAACGTCATGCAACGGGGCAAGCCCATCATCAGGTTCTGTTTATAGCAGCGATAGACAGGATTTTGTGGATTTCCCGTATAGGCAACACTCAGTCGCCGTCCACACCGTCCGCAAGTCAGGAGACCCGACAACAACGATTTGCCGCCGCGGCCCGATTTGGTTCCGCCCGAACGGCCATAATTGTTGAGCGCCAGTTGCTGTTGGTTGCGCTCGTACTCTTCCCAACTGATGTAACCTTCGTGATGGTCCCGGATCATCACTTCCCAGGTGCCGGCCGGCTTGCCGTGCCCATAGCTGCGCCGCGCCCTCCCATCGACGATGGCTGTCCGCTTCTCGCTCTTTCCATAAACGTAGACGCCGGCATAGAAAGGGTTCTTCAGGATGCCGATGACATTCCGGTAACGGACTGGCGTCCAGACAAAGCTGGTCATGCGACCTTCGTCCGACGGCCGCGGGAAGTGGATATTGTCCCGTGTCATCGACAATAGCACCTGGCGTGCGCTTCCAAGCTCACGGAAGCGTGCGAAGATGGACCGGATCACGTCCTGCAGCCGCAAATCCGGATCAAGCCCGAGCCCCGCCTCTCGATGCCAAATGTACCCGAACGGAACGGAAAGTCGCAGTTCGCCACGGCGCGCCTTCGATCTGGCGGCATCGAGCATCCGGGCTCTCAGCACGCCCAGTTCGAACTCGCTGATACTGCCCTTCATTCCCAGCAGCAGCCGATCGTTGGGTCGACACGGATTGTAGACGCCGTCATGGTCAATGACGCGGGCTTCGACCAGGCCGCATAGTTCGAGCAGGTGATGCCAGTCGCGGCCGTTACGCGCGAGCCGTGAGGCGTCGAAGCATAAGACGGCACCAACTTGGCCAGCGCATAAAAGGGCGACAAGACGGTCGAAACCAGGGCGCGCGACAGTTCCGCTGGCAGAGCGCCCGAGGTCGTCGTCGATGGTCTCGATGTCGCTGAAGCCGTGTTGTCGTGCAACGTCAACAAGATCATACTGCCGTCGCTGGCTTTCCAGATTTGTCATGACCTGTGATTGCGAGGACTGCCGTACGTAGACGATGGCTTTGCGCGCGAGCAGCGCTGTCGGAATCAAATCAGTGTTGCTCATCGTTGAGCTCCTCGACGACGAGGCCTGCGGCCTGCATCAGTAGGCAAGCCAGCGTTGAAATCGCCTTCTTGCGATCCTTGTCGCTCAGTCCGTCGAGCATCCGGGTTTTGAATATCAGGTCGAGCTGCCGGCCCGACGCCGGCACCAGCGTATTGCGGGATCTCATCATGGTCCTCCTGAGTGATTCTACGTCCACTTCGGAAGGGTGCCGCTTTGCTGCCGCCAGAGACCAGCCTGTTCAATTCGATTAGCGTCGCAAGATCGACGCGTGGCGTTCCCATTGTCATGCCGCGGCAGACCAAGGGATCGATCATCCACCCTGAGATCGCGATGACGACACCTGTCGGCCCCAGAACCTTCAAAAGCCGGCCTGTCGCTCGTTCTTCAACACGGCAAATGGAAACCCTCTGGCCAAAATAAGGATGCCAGCGATAAAGAACCTCAACTTCATCGCCGACATGGGCAGAATGAACGGGGCATTGCCACCGGCAGGAAGAGTTGGCTCTTCAGCGATACCGCCGATGGAGCCAAGGCCAGCGCCGTCATTTATAGCCTCATGCTGACCTGCCGCGCCTCACGCGTCGAGCCATTAGCGTGGTTGCGCCACGTCCTCACCGAATTGCCTCAACGCACCGAAGATGCAGATATCACCGACCTGCTGCCTTTCAACTTCGCCAAAGCCTCACCGGCCTGATCAAGCCGGATGCCTTCCCATTCGAACACATTCGTCGAAATCGCGGGCGTCAACGTGCAGGGAAATGAGCGTTTACGGTTATGCCAAGGTGATCTCGACTATCCGTCTTGATAGAGCGTTTGCTACCTTGCCGATATTCATCCACGGATACGACTATGCCATTCCCGGAGGCTTTCCGGGTGATACCCGCCGGCCGATCTATGCGAAGCAGGACGAGTGGCTGGGCGGTCCGATGAAGTCGAAGCAGATCACGGATCTGGATCTTCAGCGAGAGATCATTCGCATCCTGATTGATGCGTTCCACGATATGCTGGAGCGCGTGGCGGGTCAGAGCTCGACCACGCATGTTCATGTGATTGACGTGCGCGGCACCTTGGGAAAAACGGATTGGGCAGACGAGATCCACGGAACTTCGGCCGGATTCAAGAAGGTCGCAGCACGGTTTTCCGAAACGATCGGCATGGTGATCGGCAATCGTTGACGCGCCTGGCAGCGTCGCTCGACCTCGAGCCGAAGAAACGATTTATCACGGCCTCGCTTTCATGGTGCGCAGGCGCGAACGGTGGTGCATCATGGGCATCAACGGCGCCGGCACGGATGACGCCGATCGAAAAATGGCGGCCACCACACAAAGCGAGGAAGTCCCCTTTTTTCTGGTGCATGGCCTTTACTTTATCCAAGCAGTAGTGGCTATTATTTTGCGTCGCGCTGCCTTCGTTTACGCCCGCCGCGCCAGATGCGCGACAACATTCTCGATCATCCGCATGCCGGCATCGCCCCCGAGCGTCATCATTGATTCCGGGTGGAACTGCACGGCCGCCACCGGCTCCTTGAGGTGCTCGATACCCATGATCGTTCCGTCCTCGCTTTCGGCGGTGATCATGAAGTCGCGCGGCAGGCTGGAGGGATCAGCAAAGCTCGAGTGGTAACGGCCGACCGTCACTTCCTTGCCGAGGCCGGAAAAGACGACGCCGGGTTCCAGTACGCGGATGCGCGATGGCTTCCCATGCATCGGCACAGCCAGTTGCCTGAGGTCACCGCCATAGGCTTCGGCGAGCGCCTGCAGGCCCAGGCAGACGCCGAAGATCGGCAGGTCGCGCGCGCGTGCCGTCTTGATCATAGCCTTGCAGTCGAAATCCTTTGGATTGCCCGGGCCGGGCGACAG